>NZ_BDAG01000029.1 GCF_002091715.1 Pseudomonas migulae NBRC 103157
TGGCGATGGCGCCCTGCCAACCAACCTATTTTCGCGGAAATACGCTGACCTTGTAGGAGCCAGCTTGCTGGCGATGACGGCCTGCCAGCCAACCTGTTCTCGCGGCTATACGCTGACCTCGTAGGAGCCGGCTTGCTGGCGATGACGCCCTGCCAACCAACCTATTCTCGCGGAAATACGCTGACCTCGTAGGAGCCGGCTTGCTGGCGATGACGCCCTGCCAACCAACCTATTCTCGCGGAAATACGCTGACCTCGTAGGAGCCGGCTTGCTGGCGATGGCGGCCTGCCAGCCCACCTGTCCTCGCGGAAATACGCAGACCTCGTAGGAGCCGGCTTGCTGGCGAAGTCGGCCTGCCAGCCCACCTATCCTCGCGGCTATACGCAGACCTCGCAGGCGCCGGCTTGCTGGCGATGACGCCCTGCCAACCGCCCCGATTTCCGCTGACGCCCCCGGCCTCTGTGGGAGCGAGACCGGCTGCCGGCGATGACGGCCTTTCAGGCAGCCAAGGCCTAAACCTTGGCACTCACCTCACTGCGATTGACCAGCGCCTCCAGCGCGTCACTCAGACTCGCTGCCTTGTCGCCAACCAAAAGGTGCCAGACGCCACCCTCCAACTGACTGACCCCCTGGCAACCCAGTGCTTTCAAATCACACTCCGACAACGCTTTGCCATCGGCCAGGTGCAAACGAATCCGGGTCATGGCCACGCAATCCATCTGCAACACATTTTCGCCGCCACCCAACGCATTCAGCCATTGCTGTGCTTCCGGCGTCGCCACTGCGGCCGGTGCAACCGTGTCGATGGTGGCCGGTGGTGTGGACACCAGCGCGCGGCCCAGCGCCGGCATCGCCAAGCGGATCTCGTCGGCAATGCTGTCGGCCATCGGCCCGACGACCACCTGCAAACTTCCGCCCTTGCCCGGACGCACCACGGCCATCGCCCCCAGCGCTTTAAGCTCGGCATCGTTGGCCTTGTTGCGATCCACCATGTCCAGTCGCAGCCGCGTAGTGCAAGCGCCCACGGTAATCAGGTTCTGTGCGCCACCGAGCGCCTTGATGTACGCCCCGGCCCGTTCGTTTTCAGGCACCACGGCTTTCTCGGCCGTGGCGACCTCTTCACGGCCCGGCGTTTTCAAATTGAACCGACGGATGCAGAAATCAAACACCGCGTAATAGATCACGGCATACGCCAGCCCGACCGGCACCACCAGCCAGCCATTGGTGGATTTGCCCCAACCGAGAATCATGTCGATGAAGCCGCCGGAGAAGGTAAAGCCGAGGTGGATGTTCAGCAGGTTGGTGATCGCCATCGACAGGCCCGTCAGCAGCGCATGCAGCAGATACAGCAGCGGCGCGAGAAACATGAAGGCGAATTCGATCGGTTCAGTCACGCCGGTCAGAAAGGAGGTCAGCGCCATCGACAGGAAGATCCCGCCCATGACCTTGCGCCGTTCCGGCAGGGCGTTGCGGTACATCGCCAGGCATGCGGCGGGCAGGCCGAAGATCATCATCGGGAACATGCCGGTCATGAACTGGCCGCCTTTCGGGTCGCCGGCGAAGTAGCGCGACAAGTCGCCGGTGATGACCGCGCCAGTGGTCGGGTCGGTGAAGTTACCGAAGACGAACCACGCCATGTTGTTGAGGATGTGGTGAAGCCCGGTGACGATCAGCAGGCGGTTGAACACGCCGAAGATAAAGGCGCCGAAGCTGCCGCTCTCCATCATCAAGGTGCCGAAGCTGTTGATGCCGTGCTGGATCGGTGGCCAGATCAACCCGAACACCACGCCCAGGCCGACAGCGGCGAACCCGGTGACAATCGGCACGAAACGCCGACCGCCGAAGAACGCCAGGTATTCCGGGAGCTTGATGTCCTTGAAACGGTTGTACAGCGCGCCGGCCATCAGGCCGCTGACGATCCCGGCGAGCATGCCCATGTTGATGCTCGCGTCGAGCACCTTGAGGGTGGAGATCATCACCAGGTAGCCAATCACCCCGGCGAGGCCGGCAGTGCCGTTGTTGTCCTTGGCGAAACCGACTGCGATGCCAATGGCAAAGATCATCGCCAGGTTAGCGAAAATGACCTGGCCGGCGTCGTGGATGATCGCGATGTTCAGCAGGTCGGTGTCACCCAGGCGCAGCAGCAGGCCGGCAATCGGCAGGATCGCGATCGGCAGCATCAGCGCGCGGCCGAGGCGTTGCAGGCCTTCGATGAAATATTGGTACATGGCGGATCTCCCTGGATTCTTTTTGTTGTTGTTCAGCTCAGAGGCCATTGCTGGTGACAGGCATGACGCACCGCCGCGGCGCTGCTCAGCTTGAGCAGGTTTTGGCTGATGCGTCGGCATTCGGCGGCGTCGAGGTGACGGACGCGGTCCTTGATTTCGCCGACCTGCACCGGGCTGACCGACAGCTCGCTGACGCCCAGGCCAATCAGGACCGGCGTGGCCAGCGGATCGGAGGCAAGCGCGCCACACACGCCGACCCAACGCTTATGCGTGGTCGCACCGGCGCAAGTCTGGGCAATCAAGCGCAGCAGCGCCGGGTGCATCGCATCGACGCGAGACGCGAGGCCGGCGTGGTCGCGGTCCATGGCCAGGGTGTATTGCGACAAGTCATTGGTGCCGATGGACAGGAAGTCCGCATGCTCGGCCAGTTGCTCGGCCAGCAACGCGGCGGCCGGGACTTCGATCATCACCCCCAGCTCCGGGCGTTCACTCACACCAAGTTCAGAACACAAGGCGTCGAGGCGCTGGCGGATGTGCAGCAGCTCGTCGACTTCGGTGATCATCGGCAGCAGGATCCGGCAGCGCGACAGCGGGTTGACGTGCAGCAGCGCGCGCAGTTGCTCATCGAGGATTTCCGGGCGGACCTGCGCCAGGCGAATACCGCGCAGACCGAGCACCGGATTGGCTTCGACGGGGAGCGGCAAGTAGTCGAGTTGCTTGTCGCCACCCACGTCGATGGTGCGGATGATCACCGACTTGTCGCCCATGGCGTCGAGCACGGCCTGATAGGCGCTGCGCTGTTCTTCTTCGTCCGGTGCGGTGTTGCGATCCACAAACAGAAACTCGGTACGCAGCAGGCCGACGCCATCGGCGCCATGGGCCAACGCATCGGCGGCTTCAGCGCTGGAAGCGACATTGGCGGCGACTTCAATGTGCAAACCGTCGAGGGTCAGTGCCGGATGATGTGCCTGGGTTTGTTGTTCGGCGCGGCGCTGCTGATGGTCGAGTTGTGCCTGGCGCACTTGCGACAAACGTTCGGCAGTCGGCAGCAGTTCCAGGCGACCGCTGTCGGCATCCAGCACCACCGCTTGCCCCTGTTGCTGATCCAGCAGTGTCGAACCCAGCGCGACCATGCACGGCAAGCCTTTGCCGCGAGCGAGAATCGCCACGTGGGACGTCGCGCCGCCCTCGGCCATGCACAAACCGGCGACGCCTTGCTGACTGAGTTGCAGCAGATCGGACGGGGTCAGTTCATGGGCAGCGACGATGGCGCCGACCGGTACGTCGTAGTGCCAGGTCTCGCCGAGCAAGGCGCGCAGCACCCGTTGCTTGAGGTCGCGCAGGTCGTTGGCTCGTTCGGCCAGCAGCGGGCTGCCGAGTTGCGCAAGCACCTCGCATTGCAGGTCGATCGACTGGCTCCAGGCGTGCGTCGCGGCCATGCCCCGGTCGATGGACGCGTTCGCCGCATCCAGCAACGCCGGGTCTTCGAGCAGCGCGAGGTGGGCGGCAAAGATCGCTTCTTCGTCGGTGTGCTTGTGCTTTTTGGCCTGGGCCAGGGTGCTGCCGATTTCGCTGCGCACGACGGCCAGCGCGGTATCGAGGGCGTGCAGTTGTTGTGCGGGGTCGTGGCTGCCGGCATCCGCCGGCAGGCTGATGGCATTCAAGCGAAACAATGGCCCGCTGACCAGCCCGGGCGCGGCGCAGACACCGTGCAGCACACCCGCTTCAGCCGTCCGGTTGAAGCGGGTAACCGGTGCTGGCGCGACCGCGTGAGGGGCTTCGGCCAGCGCCGTGGATAACGCGATCAACAAGGCTTGCAGCGCCGCTTCGGCGTCCGAGCCCTGGCAACTGACCTGCACTTCATCCTGCTCGCCGACGGCCAGGCCCATCAGCCCGATCAGGCTGTCGCAGGTCGCCGATTTACCGGCGAAGTGCAGCTGCGATTTGCTTTTGAAACCCTGAGCGGTCTGGCGAATCAGCGCTGCCGGGCGAGCATGAAGCCCACCGCGATGAGCGATACGAATGTGCCCGACAATCGCTTCCCCGGACAGGTCCGCCTCAGCCTGCGCCCCCGACGCCTGCCGACGAATGATGTGCAGCAACGGCTCGCCGACTTTCATTGATTTCAGCGTGATCGGCCGGGCCTGGAAGTCCTGGCTGTTGGTCAGGATCATCAGGCTGACCAGACTTTTGCACCGCTGCGCGACCCTGTCCAGGTCATAGCGCAACAACGGTTGGCCATTGCTGACCCGCGCGCCTTCCTTGACCAGCATCGAGAAGCCTTCGCCCTGCAACTCGACGGTGTCGAGGCCCAGGTGCAGCAGCAGTTCGGCACCGTTGTCGGCGCGCAAGGTGATGGCGTGGCCGGTGCGGGCGACGTGCACCACCACACCGGCGCATGGCGCATGAAGGGTGTCGTTCAGCGGATCGATGGCGATGCCGTCGCCCATGGCGCCGCTGGCGAACACCGGGTCCGGGACTTTGGCGAGCGTGAGCACCGGGCCGCTGAGCGGGGCGCTGAGGGTCAGCTCTTTGTTATTGTTGTGCATGGCTCGGTCTCATTAAAAAACAACAGTTCGTATCAACGCCGTAGGCAGTGGCTATGGGCTTAGTGCGTGCGGGTCACTTTGCTCAAATGCCGTGGTTGATCCGGGTCCATGCCTCGAGCGACTGCCAAACCGGCGGCCATGACATAGAAACTCTGGATCGCCAGAATCGGGTCAAGGGCCGGGTGTTCGGCGCGAGTCAGGGTGAGGTCGCGTTCGGCGATGTCATCCGGTGCGGCCAGCAACACACGGGCGCCGCGTTGGCGCATGTCGGCGGCGAGGCTGAGCAAACCCGCCTGTTCGGCGCCGCGCGGGGCGAACACCAGCAGCGGATAGTTTTCGTTGATCAACGCCATCGGCCCATGACGGACTTCGGCACTGCTGAAGGCTTCAGCCTGGATCGCCGAGGTTTCCTTGAACTTGAGTGCCGCTTCCTGGGCGATGGCAAAACCGGCGCCACGGCCGATCACCATCAACCGTTGGCAATCGCGCAGTGCATCAATGGCCAGGCTCCAGTCCTGTCGGGCGGCATCGCGCAGACCTTCCGGCAGCGCAAGGCCGGCTTCCAGCAATGCCTCGTCCTGTTTCCAGTGTGCAATCAGGCGGGCACTGGCACTGAGGGTGGCGATAAAACTCTTGGTCGCGGCGACGCTGCTTTCCGTCCCCGCGCACAGCGGCAGGCTGAACTCACACGCGGCTTCCAGCGGCGAGCTCTCGGCGTTGACCATGGCAATGCTCAAGGCGCCGCGCTTGCGCAGCAAACGCAGGCTGTTGACCAGGTCCGGACTCTGCCCGGATTGCGAGAATGCGAACGCCACCTGCCCGCTGACCTTCAAGGGCGCTTGCTGCATGGTCACCACCGACATCGGCATCGACGCCACGGGAATCCCGAGTTGCTGCATGGTCAGGTAGGCAAAGTAACTGGCGGCATGGTCGGAGCTGCCACGAGCGACAGTCATCGCCACTTGCGGCGGCTGACGGCGCAGGCGTCCGGCGATCTCAATCATCTGCGGGTCGAGCTGCTGCAATTGCGCGTGCACGGCTTCGAACGAGGACAGCGCCTCATCAAGCATTTTTGAAGTCAATGTCTTCTCCTTCGACCATGACGGCGGTCAGTGTGAGTGAGCGATCAAGCCGCACGCAGTCGGCCCAGGCGCCGGGTTGCAGGCGTCCGCGTTCAGTGAGGCCGAGGTAGTCGGCGGGGAATTGCGAAAGACGTTGTGAGGCCTCGCTGATCGGCAAACCGATCTTCACCAGATTGCGCAGGGCTTGATCCATGGTCAGCGTGCTGCCGGCCAGCGTGCCGTCGGGCAAGCGCACGCCGCCCAGGCATTTGGTCACGGTGTGGCTGCCGAGCTTGTATTCACCGTCGGGCATGCCGGCGGCGGCGGTGGAATCGGTGACGCAATACAGGCACGGGATCGACCGCAGGGCCACACGCATCGCACCGGGGTGCACGTGTAGCAAATCCGGAATCAGTTCCGCATATTTGGCATGGGCCAGCGCCGCGCCGACGATGCCGGGTTCGCGGTGGTGCAACGGGCTCATGGCGTTGTAGAGGTGGGTGAAGCTGGTCGCGCCGGCATTCAGCGCCGCCACGCCTTCCTCATAACTGCCGAGGGTGTGGCCGATTTGCATGCGCACGCCACGAGCACTGAGGGCGCGGATCAAGGCGTCATGACCGGCGATTTCCGGGGCAATGGTGATGACTCGGATCGGTGCCAGCGCCAGGTATTCTTCGACTTCGGCCATCAATGCGGTGTGGGCGAAATTCGGTTGGGCACCGAGTTTTCCGGGGTTGATGTAGGGGCCTTCCAGGTGCACGCCGAGTACCCGGGCGCTGCCGCCGGGGCGTCGCTCACAGAATTCGCCGACGGCTTTGAGCACGCTCGAAATCTCTTCGCTCGGCGCGGTCATGGTGGTGGCCAGCAACGAAGTCGTGCCGAAACGCACGTGGGTTCGGGTGATGGTTTCGAAGGCTGTCGCGCCTTCCATGATGTCTTTGCCGCCGCCGCCGTGAACGTGCAGGTCGATGAAACCTGGCAGCAGATAAGGCAGGTCGTTGTCTGCCGGATCACAAGGCACGCCTTCGATCGACACGACCTTGCCGTGTTCGTGAATCAGCCGGCCGCGTATCCAGCCGCCGGCGGTGAGGATGTTGTCTTCGGACATGATGGGGTCTCGGTTTTAGCCGCGAAGCTTTATCTACGAAGCTTTTATCTTCGGAGCTCTGCGACAAAGTCGTAGTAGTCGTTGCGGCAATAGGTGTCGGTGACTTCGATCGGTGTGTTGTCTTCGAGGTAGCCGACCCGGGTCATCAGCAACATGGCGGTGCCGGGGGCGATGCCCACCAGCGCCGCGAATTCGTCCGAGGCGTTGATCGCCTGAATGTGCTGCAAGGCGCGAACGATCGGTTTGCCGATGCCGTCGAGGTATTCGTAAAGGGAGTCGCCCACTGCTTGCGGCCTGGGAATGATCGAGGCGGGCAGGGTGCTCATCTCGATGGCCATCACCGTGTCGTCGGCTTTGCGCAGGCGTTTGAGCCGGGCGACCTTGTCATTCGGTGACAGGCCGAGGCGGATCAGTTCTTCGTGGGTCGGCGGGGTGATTTCACGCTCCAGCCATTGCGAGCCGGGGATGAAGCCCTTGAGCCGCAACATTTCGCTGAAACCCGAGAGGCGCGACAGCGGTTGTTCCAGGCGTGGGGTGATGAACGTGCCGGACCCTTGGTTGCGGCGGATCAGGCCTTGTTCGAACAGCACTTCCAGCGCCTTGCGAGCGGTGACGCGGGAGATGCCCAGCTGTTCGCTCAGATTGCGCTCGGACGGCATGGCCTGCTCGGCTTTCCACTGGCCGGCATGGATCGCCGCTTCCAGATTGCGCGCCAGTTGCAGGTACAACGGCGTGGGCTGGGTGTCGTCAGGACGTAGGGCCTGGAGGTCGTTCATGTGGGATGTCCGATGCGGATATTGGAGTGTTGTCGCCCGGTGGTGCAGCGAAAACTAATACCACTTAAATACCATGTCAATACCAGTACTTTGCTGAAGGCGTGGGAAAGCCTGCCCTGTTGTGCGGCGTAAACGCTCTTCGGTTTGAAGTGGTATTAGGGGCGAGGATTTTTAAAGCAAAGATCGCAGCCTTCGGCAGCTCCTGCGGGGGGGAATGGTATCTACCCTGTAGGAGCTGCCGAAGGCTGCGATCTTTTGAATTTATTTTTCGAAGGCGACCGAAGGTAGCGGTCAGACACGAAGCCAGAGAGCGGCACATAACTTTTGTAGCGAGGGAGCAAGCTCCCTCGCTACAGGTTTACGGGCGAATCTCGATCATCGTGCCGTCCGGCACCAGGTTCCAGATTTCACGCATGTCCATATTGCGCATGGCGATGCAGCCGTCGGTCCAGTCCAGGGTGTGGAACAGGTCTTCAGGGGTGTCTTCGGTGTCCGGCGTACCGTGGATCATGATCATGCTGCCAGGCTCGACGCCTTCACGGCGGGCGCGGGCGGAGTCGCTGATGTTCGGGTAGGAAATGTGCATCGCCAGGTTGAAACGGTCGCTGGTCTTGCGCCAGTCGATCCAGTAGAAACCTTCCGGCGTGCGTTTGTCCCCCTCCATCAGTTTCGGCCCCTTGGGACGTTTGCCCAGGGAAATGCGATAGGTCTTGAGCGGCTTGCCGTCCTTGATCAATTGCAATTGGTGGGTGGATTTGAGAACCAGGACTTTTTCGATGACTTTGCCGTCCAGGGTCTCCGCAACGGAAGCCTGTGACAGGGCAACGAACGACAAGCAAAACACGGCAAGCAACCAGCGCATTGAAACGATATCCCTGAAAGGTGTCGCGGCTATTTTATTGTAGGAGCTGCCGCAGGCTGCGATCTTTTAACGTCTGCGAAAATTCCGAAACTGAAATCAAGTAATGGCAGGCTGAGCAAGCGGCGGGATCGACTCGGACCGCACGGGGTAGACCTCGATCCGCCGGTCAGCGAAGAAGCATTCTAAGGTACGGCCCACCGTGCGGAAAGCCAGGTCGGACCACGGGATGTCGGCTTCGTCGAAAAGTGCCACTTCCAGGCTCTCGGGGCCGGCGGAAAAATCCAGGTCCACCAGCTCCGCGCGAAAGAAAACATGCACCTGACTGATGTGCGGCACGTCGATCAGCGTATAGATGCTCAGGTTGCGCACCCGCGCACAGGCTTCTTCAGCCGTTTCGCGAATGGCCGCCTGCTCGATGGTTTCGCCGTTCTCCATGAAGCCGGCGGGCAGGGTCCAGTAACCGAGCCGTGGCTCGATGGCGCGTCGACATAGCAACACTTTCGAGCCCCAGGTCGCCACGCAGCCGGCGACGATATTGGGGTTCTGATAGTGGATCGCGTGACAGCTGTCACAGACAAAACGCAGACGCGAATCGCCTTCCGGAATACGTTGGGTCACCGGGTTGCCGCACTGACTGCAAAATTTCATGCTTGGGTTCCTGAATGCTGCACCTATCTTGGCGTGCGTCGGTGTCTGTCGGCAAGTTGTCGTTTCGCGACACGCGACACGCGGCAGTTCGGGGGTTGGGCGGTCGGTGTGATTGGTGCATGATGCGAGGTAGAGAATAAATCGAGAAGACTCATGCTGGACGAGCTACTGCATCGAGTAAGCAACCACACCCCACGCACACTGGAAACCGACAAGCGTTTCCCTGAGGCCGCGGTACTGGTGCCCATCACCCGCAGTGATGAACCGGAACTGGTTTTGACCCTGCGCGCCAGCGGGCTCTCGACCCATGGCGGTGAAGTCGCCTTCCCTGGCGGACGACGGGATCCTGAAGACCCGGACCTGATTTTTACCGCCTTGCGCGAAGCCGAGGAAGAAATCGGCCTGCCGCCCGGGCTGGTCGAAGTGATCGGCCCCTTGAGCCCGCTGATCTCCCTGCACGGCATCAAGGTCACGCCATATGTCGGTGTGATTCCGGATTTCGTCGAGTATCTGGCCAACGACGCCGAGATCGCTGCGGTGTTTAGCGTTCCCTTGGAGTTCTTCCGCATGGACCCACGCGAACATACCCATCGCATCGATTATCAGGGGCGCAGTTGGTATGTACCGAGTTATCGTTATGGCGAATACAAGATCTGGGGCCTGACGGCGATCATGATCGTCGAGTTGATCAACCTGCTCTATGACGCCGGGATCAGCCTGCACCAGCCCCCCAAGAGTTTTATCAACACCTGAAGCCATCGTTCGTATGGCGTGAGAGCCGCTTTTTTACCAGTGAGCCTGCCTGGCCTTGAGGACTACACGATGAAATACCGCCTGGGCGACGCCCGTGTCGAGACCCATCCGCAGAGCTGGGTCGCCCCCAATGCCGTGCTGGTGGGCAAGGTCAAACTGGAAGAGGGTGCCAACGTCTGGTTCAACGCGGTGCTGCGTGGCGACAACGAGCTGATCCTGATCGGCAAGAACAGCAACGTCCAGGACGGCACCGTGATGCACACCGACATGGGCTACCCGCTGACCATCGGCACTGGCGTGACCATCGGCCACAACGCCATGCTTCACGGCTGTACCGTCGGTGATTACAGCCTGATCGGCATTAACGCGGTGATCCTCAACGGCGCGAAGATCGGCAAGAACTGCATCATCGGCGCCAACTCGCTGATCGGTGAGGGCAAGGAAATTCCGGACGGTTCGCTGGTCATGGGTTCGCCGGGCAAGGTGGTCCGTGAGTTGACCGAACCGCAAAAGAAAATGCTGGAGGCCAGCGCCGCGCACTATGTGCATAACTCGCAGCGTTATGCCCGCGATCTGGTCGAGCAGGAAGCATGAGCACGCCAGAACGCCCGGTCCTATCGCCCTGTGTGAATATCTGTGCGCTGGACGACGATGACATTTGCACCGGGTGTCAGCGCACAGTGGAAGAGATCACGCGCTGGAGCCGGATGGATAACGAAGAGCGCCGCAAGGTGCTGGGGTTGTGTCATGAAAGGGCCAAGTCCAGCGGGTTGCTCTGGATGATTGGGGCAAAATCGGATAATTGAGGTGCGGCCTTCGCGAGCAAGCCCGCTCCCACATTGGCTCAGTGTCGATCACCAAATAGGTGAGCAGCATCAATCAAATGTGGGAGCGGGCTTTCTCGCGAAGGCGTCAGCACTGACACCACGGCTTTCTCTAAAGTACCCTGCACACCAAATTGCCAGGTATCCCCCCGCCCCATGCTCTTCCTGATCGCCTACATCAGCAGCGTCGTGCTGATCAATTACGCCTTCTCTACCGCACCGCACCTGGACGTCATCTGGTCCGCCTGGGGCGGTTTGGTGTTCGTTTTGCGCGACATGGTGCAAACCCGCTTCGGCCATGGCGCGATCGCGGCCATGCTGGCAGCGCTGGTGTTGTCCTACGTCACGTCCGATCCTTCCATCGCGCTGGCCAGCGCCACGGCGTTCGCGGTGTCCGAGTGCATCGACTGGCTGGTGTTCAGTATCACCAAACGTCCGCTGCACGACCGCCTGTGGATAAGTTCGGCCCTGAGCATTCCCCTCGATACCTTCATCTTCTTCGGCATGATCGACGCTTTCACTCCGGCCGTGATCCTCACCGCCATGGGCTCGAAGTTCGCCGGCGTAACGGCTGTGTGGTTGATCATGGCGTGGCGCTTGCGCAAACAGGCTGTCGCCGGCTGAAGCCAAACCCTCAGGTTCATGTAAAATGCCGCGCTTTCTCCCCATGGGAAGCGCGCACGGCGTCGCATCCCTCGTTGATCCGCTCCTTTGAGGACCTGAGATGACCCGTATCGGAACTCCATTGTCGCCAACCGCGACCCGCGTATTGATGTGTGGCTGTGGTGAGTTGGGCAAGGAAGTGGTGATCGAGCTGCAACGCCTGGGCGTTGAAGTGATTGCCGTCGACCGTTACGCCAACGCACCGGCCATGCAAGTGGCCCACCGCAGCCACGTGATCAACATGCTCGACGGCGCCGCCCTGCGTGCGGTGATCGAAGCCGAGAAGCCGCATTTCATCGTGCCGGAAATCGAAGCCATCGCCACCGCGACCCTGGTCGAACTGGAAGCCGAAGGTTTCACCGTGATCCCGACCGCGCGTGCCGCGCAGCTGACCATGAACCGTGAAGGCATCCGGCGTCTGGCCGCTGAAGAGCTGGACCTGCCGACCTCGCCGTACCACTTCGCCGATACGTTCGAGGATTACAGCAAGGCCGTTCAGGACCTGGGATTCCCATGCGTGGTCAAGCCGGTCATGAGTTCGTCGGGCAAGGGTCAGAGCCTGCTGCGCAGCGTCGATGATGTGAAAACCGCGTGGGATTATGCACAAGAAGGCGGTCGCGCCGGTAAAGGTCGCGTGATCATCGAAGGTTTCATCGACTTCGACTACGAAATCACCCTGCTGACCGTGCGTCACGTCGGCGGCACCACATTCTGCGCGCCGGTCGGTCACCGTCAGGAGAAGGGCGACTACCAGGAATCCTGGCAGCCTCAAGCCATGAGCCCGGTTGCCTTGGCGGAATCCGAGCGCGTGGCCAAAGCGGTCACTGAAGCCTTGGGCGGTCGTGGTCTGTTTGGGGTCGAGCTGTTCATCAAAGGCGATCAGGTGTGGTTCAGCGAAGTCTCGCCGCGTCCGCATGACACCGGCCTGGTGACCCTGATTTCTCAGGACCTGTCGCAATTCGCGCTGCACGCGCGGGCGATTCTGGGCCTGCCGATTCCGTTGATCCGTCAGTTCGGGCCTTCGGCTTCGGCGGTGATTCTGGTGGAAGGGCAGTCGACCCAAACGGCTTTCGCGAATCTGGGCGCTGCGTTGAGCGAGCCGGACACGGCGTTGCGTCTGTTTGGCAAGCCTGAGGTGAATGGTCAGCGCCGGATGGGTGTGGCGCTGGCGCGGGATGAGTCGATCGAGGCTGCCCGGGCTAAAGCAACCCGTGCTTCTCAGGCTGTCGTTGTAGAGCTTTAAAAGCATCGCCAGCAAGCCGGCTCCTACAGGTCCGCATGATTTCCAGGTCACGCATCAACCTTGTAGGAGCCGGCTTGCTGGCGATTCGATCTATCAGGCCACCCGATTCAAATCGTTATGCCGCGTCTCCTTCAGGCACAGCACCGCAATCAGACTCAGCACCGCCGCCCCGGACACATACCCGCCGACATAACTCAAGCCGCCCATCGCCACCAGCTTCTGCGCGAAGAACGGCGCCGCCGAGGCTCCGACAATTCCGCCCAGGTTGTAGGCTGCTGATGCGCCGGTATAGCGCACGTGTGTCGGAAACAGCTCCGGCAGCAGCGCACCCATCGGTGCGAACGTCACGCCCATCAGAAACAACTCGATGCACAGGAACAGCGCCACGCCCCAGGTCGAACCCTGGGTCAGCAGCGGTTCCATCAAGAACCCGGACAGAATCGCCAGCACGCCACCGATGATCAGCACCGGTTTGCGCCCATAACGGTCACTGGCCCAGGCCGACAACGGCGTCGCAGCGGCCATGAACAGCACGGCGAAGCACAGCAGCGCGAGGAAGGTTTCGCGGGTGTAGCCCAGCGTCGACACGCCGTAACTCAGTGAAAACACCGTCGAGATGTAGAACAGCGCATAGCACACCACCATCGAACCGGCGCCCAGCAGCATCGGCGCCCAATACTGGCTGAACAGCTCGACCAGCGGGATCTTCACCCGTTCCTGACGGGCCATGGCATTGGCGAACACCGGAGTTTCGTGCAGCTTGAGGCGCACGTACAGGCCGACCATCACCAGCGCGGCGCTGAGCAGGAACGGAATCCGCCAGCCCCACGAACGGAACTGTTCGTCGTCCAGCGTCATCGCCAGCGTCAGGAACAAACCATTGGCGGCGAGAAAGCCAATCGAAGGGCCGAGTTGCGGAAACATGCCGAACCAGGCGCGCTTGCCCTTGGGCGCATTCTCCGTCGCCAGCAATGCCGCACCGCCCCATTCGCCGCCCAGGCCCAAACCCTGGCCGAAGCGCAGCACGCACAGCAGGATCGGCGCCCAGGCCCCGATGCTGTCATAACCCGGCAGCACGCCGATCAGCGTGGTGCACACGCCCATCAGCAGCAAGGAGGCGACCAGAGTCGATTTGCGCCCGATGCGGTCACCGAAATGGCCGAACAGCGCCGAGCCCAGCGGCCGAGCGAGGAAGGCGATGCCGAAGGTGAGAAATGCCGACAGCATCTGGGCGGTGCCGGAGGTCTGCGGAAAGAACACCGGGCCGATCACCAGCGCAGCGGCAGTGGCATACACGTAGAAGTCGTAGAACTCGATGGCGGTGCCGATGAAACTCGCGGTGGCCACTCGGGTGGCGGAGTTCGTCGGTTGCGCGGGCATGGTTTCGGTATAAGTCGTGCTGGTCGTCATGCGGTTATCCCTGACAGTCATGTGCCCCAGTGGAGCGAATTATTATGGTTGAACACCCAGGGATGTGGGTTTGAAGCGGAGTGCGGGTAGCACGGGGGTGGGGCGGGGCTTGGGTAAGCGGGATCGATTATGCCATGGTCGATGCGGCTTTTTGTAGGAGCCGGCTTGCTGCGGGCGGCTCCTGCAGAATGGGGTGGTCAGACAGTTGTGTGTGTCGCAGCTGTATGCCAGATCAACACGCGAGTAACGCGATTGTCTTCCGTCTCCAGGATTTCCAGCCGATAACGCCCGATCTTCAGGCACACCGCGCTGTCCGGAATCGTCTCCAGCGCCTCGGTCACCAGCCCGTTAAGGGTTTTCGGGCCATCGCTGGGCAAGTGCCAGCCGAGGCTTTTGTTCAGGTCGCGTATCGACGCTGCCCCATCGATCACCAGGCGTCCATCGGCCTGCGGATGGATGTGCGGGTTGTCCAGGCTGTGCTGGCTTTCGAATTCGCCGACGATTTCTTCAAGAATGTCTTCCAGGGTCACGATGCCCAGCACTTCGCCGTACTCGTCGACCACCATGCCCAGGCGCCGCTGCTGCTTGTGGAAATTCAGTAATTGCAGTTGCAGCGGGGTGCTTTCCGGTACGAAGTACGGATCGTGACATGCGGCCAGCAGCGCTTCGCGGGTCAGCTGGCCATCGGGCAGCAGATGGCGGATCTGCCGGGTGTTGAGCACTGCTTCGACCTGATTGATGTCGCTGTGGAAAACCGGCAGGCGCGTGCGCCGATTGGCGCGAAGCTGTTCGAGGATTTCTTCGATCGAGTCGTCGAGGTTGATCCCGTCGACATCACTGCGCGGCACCAGAATGTCGTTGACTGTGATGTTGTCCAGCGCGTGGATGCCCGACACCGGATGCGGGCGACAGACAGACTGTTCAAGGTCGTCGCGCCGATCATTCGGCGTCTCGTCTTCGCTCTGCTGCACCACATTGGCCTTGCGGGCAAACGGTCGCATCAGCAACTGGCTGATGCCGTTGAGCAGCCAGGCGGCCGGGTAAATGATTTTCAGGGGGGCGCCAAGCAGGGTGTTGCCCAGGGACAGGATCGCGTCAGGGTAGCGAGCGGCGAGGGTGCGCGGCAGATAGTCGGCGAACACCAGCAGAATCACGCCGGCGCCGAGGCAAGCCGCCCATGGACCATTTTCGGCCCAGGTGAAAATCGCCAGCAAAGTGCTGATGACTACCACCAGTGCGCGGCACAGGGTGTTACAGAGAATCAGGCTGTTGAGCGGAAAACTCAGCTTCGCCACCGGCTTGTCGCTGGAGCGCGAGGCCGTGCGTTGGGCCAGCAAGTGCTGCTGCGCCGCCTCGATGGCGGTAAACAGCCCCGACCATAAAATCAACAGGGCCACTACAGCGAGCATCGGCCCTATGGGCAAGTCGTCCATTAATGCCGCCCGTCAGATGTGCAGGATGTATTCACGGACCAGCTTGCTGCCGAAATACGCCAGCATCAGCAGGCAGAAACCGGCGAGGGTCCAGCGAATGGCCTTGTGTCCGCGCCAGCCGAGGCGGTTACGACCCCAGAGCAGCACGCTGAAGACGATCCAGGCCAGGCACGCCAGCAGGGTTTTGTGCACCAGGTGCTGGGCGAACAGGTTGTCGACAAACAGCCAGCCAGAGATCAGTGACAGCGACAACAGCGTCCAGCCGGCCCAGAGGAAACCGAACAGCAGGCTTTCCATGGTTTGCAGCGGCGGGAAGTTCTTGATCAGCCCGGACGGATGCTTGTGCTTGAGTTGATGGTCCTGAACCAGCAGCAGCAAGGCCTGGAACACCGCGATGGTGAACATGCCATACGCGAGGATCGACAGCAGGATGTGCGCAAGGATGCCCGGCTCTTCATCGATGATCTGCACCGTGCCGGCCGGGGCGAACTGCGCCAGTAGCACGGTCGCGGCACCCAGCGGGAACAGTAATATCAGCAGGTTTTCCACCGGAATCCGCGAGCAGGCCAGCAGGGTCAGGGCGATGACCGCAGCGGCGATCAGGCTGGCGGCACTGAAGAAATCCAGGCCCAGGCCGATGGGCGTCAGCAGATGGGTGAACAGGCTGGCGCTGTGAGCCAGCACGGCCAACACGCCGAGCGTGACCAGCAGGCGTTTGTTCGCCTTGGCGCCGGTGGCCAGGCGAGTGCCCTGATAGATAGTCGCAGCGGCGTATAAGAAGGCGGCGGCGAGGGTAGTCAGCAAACTGGGTGACAAGGGGAGCATAAATCCTGTTAGGCAAGCCCGAAAGGCGCTGAGTTTGGCATAGAACCCACACACCACGAAAGTGCGAGGTGTCCGCCAGTCACAGTCTTCGCTATAATCCGCGACCTGCCCACGCCGCAGGCTCGCCGAGCACATGTTGATTCCGGTCTGGGCCGCCATTATCCCGGTCTACACAGGGCCTGAAAGGATCGCGCAATGTTTGAAAACTTAACCGACCGTCTCTCGCAGACGCTGCGCCATGTCACCGGCAAGGCCAAGCTGACCGAGGACAACATCAAAGACACCCTGCGCGAAGTGCGCATGGCGTTGCTCGAAGCCGACGTCGCCTTGCCGGTCGTCAAAGACTTCGTCAACTCGGTCAAGGAACGCGCCGTCGGCACCGAGGTGTCGCGCAGCCTGACGCCGGGCCAGGCCTTCGTGAAGATCGTCCAGGCCGAACTCGAAAGCCTGATGGGCGCGGCAAACGAAGACCTGAACCTGAGCGCCGTCCCGCCTGCCGTCGTATTGATGGCCGGTTTGCAGGGCGCGGGTAAAACCACCACCGCCGGTAAACTTGCGCGCTTCCTTAAAGAGCGCAAGAAGAAGTCGGTCATGGTCGTGTCCGCGGACGTTTACCGTCCTGCGGCGATCAAGCAGCTGGAAATGCTCGCGGGTGAAGTGGGCGTGACCTTCTTCCCGTCCGACCTGAGCCAGAAGCCGGTCGAGATCGCGCAAGCGGCTATTAAAGAAGCAAAGCTCAAGTTTATTGATGTGGTCATCGTCGATACCGCCGGTCGCCTGCACATCGACGAAGAGATGATGGGCGAGATCAAGGCGCTGCACGCCGCGATCAACCCGGTCGAAACGCTGTTCGTGGTCGACGCCATGACCGGTCAGGACGCCGCCAACACGGCCAAGGCCTTCGGTGATGCACTGCCGCTGACCGGTGTGATCCTGACCAAGGTCGACGGTGATGCCCGTGGCGGTGCCGCGCTGTCGGTTCGCGCCATCACCGGCAAGCCGATCAAGTTCATCGGTATGGGCGAGAAGAGCGAAGCGCTCGAACCGTTCCACCCTGAGCGTATCGCGTCACGCATCCTCGGCATGGGCGACGTGCTCAGCCTGATCGAGCAGGCAGAAGCGACCCTCGACAAGGACAAGGCCGACAAACTGGCCAAGAAGCTGAAAAAAGGTAAGGGCTTCGATCTCGAAGACTTCCGCGATCAGCTGCAACAGATGAAGAACATGGGCGGCCTTGGTGGCCTCATGGACAAACTGCCGAACATCGGCGGCGTGAACCTGGCGCAAATGGGCAATGCCCAGGGCGCGGCAGAGAAACAATTCAAGCAGATGGAAGCCATCATCAACTCCATGACCCCGGCCGAGCGCCGCGACCCTGAGATGATCAGCGGTTCACGCAAGCGCCGGATCGCCATGGGTTCCGGCACCCAGGTGCAGGACATCGGTCGCTTGATCAAGCAGCACAAGCAGATGCAAAAGATGATGAAGAAGTTCTCCGCGAAAGGCGGAATGGCCAAAATGATGCGCGGCATGGGCGGTATGTTGCCCGGCGGCGGCATGCCGAAAATGTAAAGAATCCGCGCCGGCAGTCATGTCGGCGCAGACCCGCAGGGATGCGGGATCTCCAGCAAACCCGCGCTTGGCGGGAGCTGACTGGCCGTTTTCAACGACGGCTCTATAGCAAATCTGGATGGCGGCCGATAGACCGCCGGAAAAAGTCATTTGCAAAAGTCCGGATATTCCTTAGAATATGCGGCCTTTCGGGCACCTATGCCCGCTGTGCCTTTAGATTTGCAGCACCGACTACAGGAACGATGTTCACATGCTAACAATCCGTCTTGCCCTTGGCGGCTCCAAAAAGCGCCCGTTTTACCACTTGACCGTAACCGACAGCCGCAACCCGCGCGACGGTTCGCACAAGGAACAGGTTGGTTTCTTCAACCCTGTTGCTCGTGGTCAAGAAGTTCGTCTGTCCGTGAACCAAGAGCGCGTAGCCTACTGGCTGAGCGTTGGTGCACAGCCTTCTGAGCGCGTTGCTCAGTTGTTGAAGGAATCTGCTAAGGCTGCGGCCTGAGCAATATGAACGCGACGCCAGCTGTTGCTGATGATTTGATCGTTATCGGCAAAATTTATTCTGTTCATGGCGTTCGCGGCGAAGTGAAGGTGTATTCCTTTACTGATCCAATCAAGAACCTGCTGGACTACAAAACCTGGACGCTCAAGCGTGACGGCAATGTAAAGCAGGTAGAGCTGGTCAGCGGACGCGGGAATGACAAGTTCCTGGTCGCAAAGCTCAAGGACCTCGATGATCGTGAAGAAGCTCGTCTTCTGGCCGGTTATGAGATCTGCGTGCCGCGCAACCTGTTCCCGGAACTGACCGACGGCGAGTACTACTGGTACCAGCTGGAAGGTCTCAAGGTTATCGACACCCTCGGGCAACTGTTCGGGAAGATCGATCACCTGCTGGAGACTGGCTCGAACGATGTCATGGTGGTCAAGCCTTGCGCTGGCAGCCTGGATGATCGCGAACGCCTGTTGCCCTATACGGAGCAATGCGTGTTGGCCATCGACCTGGCAGCAGGCGAGATGAAGGTGGATTGGGACGCGGACTTCTAAACGTGGCTAACTTGCGCGTAGAAGTGATCAGTTTGTTTCCCGAGATGTTCTCCGCCATCAGCGAGTACGGCATCACCAGTCGGGCGGTGAAACAGGGGCTCTTGCAGCTCACCTGTTGGAATCCGCGAGACTACACGACGGATCGACATCACACTGTGGACGATCGCCCATTTGGCGGTGGCCCGGGCATGGTGATGAAGATCAAGCCCCTGGAAGATGCTCTGGTTCAGGCCAAGGCAGCAGCCGGGGAGGCGGCGAAGGTGATTTACCTGTCCCCCCAAGGCCGTCAACTGACTCAGTCGGCGGTACGCGAGTTGGCGAATCTGGATGCATTGATCCTGATTGCCGGCCGCTATGAAGGCATTGACGAGCGTTTTATTGATGCTCATGTCGATGAAGAGTGGTCGATTGGCGACTATGTACTGTCTGGCGGCGAGCTGCCGGCGATGGTCCTGATCGATGCGGTTACACGACTGCTGCCTGGAGCTTTAGGGCATGCGGACTCCGCCGAGGAAGATTCCTTTACGGATGGTTTGCTGGATTGCCCGCACTACACCCGACCGGAGGTGTATGCGGATCAGCGTGTTCCCGACGTATTGCTAAGTGGCAATCACGCGCACATCCGGCGTTGGCGTTTACAGCAGTCCCTTGGTAGGACCTTTGAACGACGCGCCGATCTTCTGGAAAGCCGCTCGCTTTCTGGAGAAGAGAAGAAGCTGCTCGAGGAATACATCCGCGAGCGGGACGATAGTTAACAACGTATCGATGGTAGATCCGACGATTTACCTTAGGAGCACAGCATGACTAACAAAATCATCCTTGCACTCGAAGCAGAGCAGATGACCAAAGAGATCCCTACCTTTGCCCCGGGCGACACCATTGTCGTTCAGGTGAAAGTGAAGGAAGGCGACCGTTCGCGTCTGCAAGCGTTCGAAGGTGTTGTTATCGCCAAGCGTAACCGCGGCGTAAACAGTGCTTTCACCGTTCGTAAAATCTCCAACGGTGTTGGCGTAGAGCGTACTTTCCAGACCTACAGCCCGCAAATCGACAGCATGGCCGTTAAACGTCGCGGTGACGTACGTAAAGCCAAGCTGTACTACCTGCGTGACCTGTCCGGTAAAGCAGCTCGCATCAAGGAAAAACTGGCTTAAGTCCAGCTTCCGATGCAGAAAAAAGCAGCCTACGGGCTGCTTTTTTGTTGCCTGCGATTTATCTTCCCTGACCGTACTGTCGGTCTTGCCTGAGCCTTTATGCCCGCCATCGATCATCCCTTGATAGACCAGTTTCTCGACGCGCTGTGGCTGGAGAAAGGTCTCTCCGATAACACCCGCGATGCCTATCGCAGCGACCTGGCCCTGTTCAACGGCTGGCTGCAGGACAAAGGGCTGGAGTTGATCAACGCCGGCCGCGAATTGATCCTCGATCATTTGGCCTGGCGCCTGGAACAGAACTACAAACCCCGTTCCACTGCGCGATTTCTCTCGGGTGTTCGTGGCTTTTATCGCTATCTGCTGCGGGAAAAATTGATCGCGGTCGATCCGACGTTACGCGTCGATATGCCTCAACTCGGTAGGCCGTTGCCCAAATCCCTGTCGGAAGCAGACGTAGAAGCACTGTTGAAGGCTCCGGACTTGAGCGAAGCGATCGGCCAGCGAGACCGCGCCATGCTTGAAGTGCTTTACGCCTGCGGCCTGCGGGTGACGGAGCTGATCAGCCTGACGCTGGAGCAGGTCAACCTGCGCCAGGGCGTGCTGCGAGTGATGGGCAAGGGCAGCAAGGAGCGGCTGGTGCCGATGGGCGAGGAGGCGATTGTCTGGGTCGAGCGCTACATGCGTGACGCCCGTGGCGAGTTGCTCGGGGGGCGTCCCAGCGATGTACTGTTTCCCAGCCAGCGCGGCGAGCAGATGACGCGCCAGACCTTCTGGCACCGGATCAAGCATCAGGCCAAAGTCGCCGGAATCGGTAAATCGCTGTCCCCACACACCTTGCGCCATGCCTTCGCCACGCATTTGCTCAACCATGGCGCCGATTTGCGGGTGGTGCAAATGCTGCTCGGCCACAGCGATCTGTCCACGACTCAGATCTACACCCACGTCGCCCGGGCGCGTTTGCAGGATCTGCACGCCAAACATCACCCCCGCGGTTGATCACATCCCTTGTGGGACCGGGCTTGCTCGCGAATGTGGTGTATCAGTCGACATCTTCTTTGACTGGCACACCACATTCGCGAGCAAGCCCGCTCCCACATTTGAATCTGCGTAGACCAGAATGTCGTGCGACAGGCGCATTCGGCCACAGGGGCCTTATGTGGTAGGCTTTGCCGGTTTGCACGATGGGCGGTTATGACCCGGTGTTTCGGCACGGGCGTTCTGATCGTCCCATTTGTCCGCCTTCAGGAGTTCTCATGCGTCTGACCCAGATTTTCGCCGCCGCAGCCATTGCGTTGGTCAGCACCTTTGCCGTCGCCGATGACGCGGCCGACAAAGCCATCCGTAAAAGCCTGGAAACCCTCCAGCTCGAAGTGCCGGTAGAAAGCATTTCCGCCAGCCCGTTGCCTGGCCTGTACGAAGTCAAACTCAAGGGCAGCCGCGTGCTCTATGCCAGCGCCGACGGCCAGTACGTGGTTCAGGGCTACATGTTCCAGCTCAAGGACGGCAAACCGGTCAACCTCACCGAGAAGGCCGAACGCCTGGGCATTTCCAAGCTGGTCAACGCAATTCCTGTTGCGGAAACCGTGGTTTACCCGGCCATCGGCGAAACCAAATCGCACATCACCGTCTTCACCGACACCACCTGCCCGTACTGCCACAAACTGCATGCCGAAGTGCCTGAGCTGAACAAGCGCGGCATCGAAGTGCGTTACGTCGCGTTCCCGCGCCAGGGCCTGGGCTCGCCGGGTGACGAGCAACTGCAAGCAGTGTGGTGCTCCAAAGACAAGAAAGCCGCCATGGACAAAATGGTCGACGGCAAGGAAATCAAGGCCGCCAAGTGCGATAACCCGGTTTCCAAACAGTTCGCCCTCGGTCAGTCGATTGGCGTGAACGGCACACCGGCCATCGTTTTGGCCGACGGTCAGGTCATTCCGGGCTACCAGCCTGCGCCACAAGTCGCCAAACTGGCGCTGGGCGCGAAGTAAATTCGCATCGTCACGGCCAGCCTTTGACGATCATGGTCCGGTGGCAACATTTGCCGGGCCATTAATAGAGAGCCGCGAGCATGCGGTTGTTTTCACGGCCGGCCTTGAGTCGGCCGTTTCATGGGGAGTTCACAGTGAAACCGGTCAAAGTAGGCATCTGTGGGTTAGGGACCGTCGGTGGCGGTACCTTCAACGTACTTCAGCGCAACGCCGAGGAAATTGCTCGTCGTGCCGGGCGTGGAATCGAAGTGGCACAAATTGCCATGCGCACGCCAAAGCCTCAGTTCCAAACGACCGGTATTGCGATTACCAACGATGTCTTCGAAGTGGCCACGAACCCTGAGATCGACATCGTTATAGAGCTGATGGGCGGCTACACCGTTGCCCGCGAGCTGGTACTCAAGGCCATCGAGAATGGCAAGCATGTGGTCACCGCGAACAAGGCGCTTATCGCCGTTCACGGTAATGAAATTTTCGCCAAGGCTCGCGAGAAAGGCGTGATCGTGGCATTCGAAGCGGCTGTGGCCGGTGGCATTCCGGTGATCAAGGCGATCCGTGAAGGCCTGTCGGCCAACCGCATCAACTGGGTTGCCGGCATCATCAACGGCACCGGCAACTTCATCCTCACCGAGATGCGCGAGAAGGGTCGCACCTTCGAAGACGTACTCGCCGAGGCGCAGGCCCTGGGTTACGCCGAAGCCGATCCGACCTTCGACGTTGAAGGCATCGACGCGGCCCACAAGCTGACGATCCTGGCGTCCATCGCGTTCGGCATCCCGCTGCAATTCGACAAGGCTTACACCGAAGGCATCACCAAGCTGACCACGGCTGACGTGAATTACGCCGAAGCGCTGGGCTATCGCATCAAGCACCTGGGCGTCGCTCGCAGCACGGCGGCTGGCATCGAGTTGCGCGTACACCCGACGCTGATCCCGGCCGATCGCCTGATCGCCAACGTCAACGGTGTGATGAACGCGGTGATGGTCAACGGTGACGCCGCCGGTTCGACACTGTTCTACGGCGCCGGCGCCGGCATGGAGCCGACCGCTTCGTCGGTGATCGCCGACCTGGTGGACGTGGTTCGCGCCATGACCTCCGATCCGGAAAACCGCGTGCCGCATCTGGCCTTCCAGCCGGACTCGCTGTCGGCGCATCCGATCCTGCCGATCGAAGCCTGCGAAAGCGCCTACTACCTGCGCATTCAGGCCAAGGACCATCCGGGCGTGCTGGCTCAGGTCGCGAGCATCCTGTCGGAGCGCGGCATCAACATCGAATCGATCATGCAGAAAGAAGTCGAAGAGCATGACGGTCTGGTGCCGATGATCCTGCTCACTCACCGTGTGCTGGAACAGCACATGAACGACGCGATCGCCGCCCTCGAAGCCCTGACAGGCGTGGTCGGTCCGGTCGTACGGATCCGCGTCGAGCACCTGAACTAAGCCGTTATCGTTCACCGGGCCTGCGTGCGGGCCCGGGTTTGCGAACACTGTCTATTGGAGCCAGTCATGCGTTATATCAGTACCCGCGGCCAGGCACCGGCCCTGAATTTCGAAGACGTCCTGCTGGCCGGTCTCGCCACCGACGGCGGTCTGTACGTCCCGGAAAACCTGCCACGTTTCACCCAGGAAGAAATCGCTTCCTGGGCCGGCCTGCCCTATCACGAACTGGCCTTCCGGGTGATGCGCCCGTTCGTCACCGGCAGCATCCCGGATGCCGATTTCAAAAAGATTCTTGAAGAGACTTACGGCGTGTTCTCGCACAACGCCGTCGCGCCGCTTCGTCAGTTGAACGGCAACGAATGGGTGCTGGAGCTGTTCCACGGCCCGACCCTGGCGTTCAAGGACTTCGCCCTGCAACTGCTCGGCCGTTTGCTCGACTACGTGCTGGAAAAACGCGGTGAGCGCGTGGTGATCGTTGGCGCTACGTCCGGCGACACCGGTTCGGCCGCCATCGAAGGCTGCAAGCACTGCGAAAACGTCGACATCTTCATCCTGCACCCGCACAACCGGGTGTCCGAAGTGCAGCGTCGCCAGATGACCACCATCTTCGGCGAGAACATCCACAACATCGCCATCGAAGGCAACTTCGATGACTGCCAGGAAATGGTCAAGGCGAGCTTCGCCGACCAGAGCTTCCTCAAAGGCACGCGCCTGGTGGCGGTGAATTCGATCAACTGGGCGCGGATCATGGCCCAGATCGTTTACTACTTCCACGCAGCCCTGCAACTGGGCGGACCGGCGCGTTCGGTGTCGTTCTCGGTGCCGACCGGCAACTTCGGCGACATCTTCGCCGGTTACCTGGCGCGCAACATGGGGCTGCCGATCAACCAGTTGATCGTTGCCACCAACCGCAACGACATCCTGCACCGCTTCATGAGCGGCAATCAGTACGTCAAGGAAACCCTGCACGCCACGTTGTCGCCGTCGATGGACATCATGGTGTCGTCGAACTTCGAACGCTTGCTGTTCGACCTGCACGGTCGTAACGGTGCGGCGATCGCCGGGCTGATGGATTCGTTCAAGCAGGGCGGTGGTTTCAGCGTTGAACAGGAGCGTTGGACTGAAGCGCGCAAGCTGTTCGATTCGCTGGCTGTGGATGATGCGCAAACTTGCGAAACCATTGCTGAGGTTTACGAGCAGACGGGTGAGTTGCTGGATCCGCACACGGCCATTGGCGTGAAGGCTGCGCGTGAATGCCGTCGTAGTCTGGATATTCCGATGGTGATCCTTGGCACTGCGCACCCGGTCAAATTCCCGGATGCGGTGGAGAAGGCGGGTGTCGGCAAGGCGTTGGAATTGCCGGCGCATTTGGCTGATCTGTTTGAGCGGGATGAGCGTTGCACGGTGTTGCCGAATGACTTGAAGGCTGTTCAGGCGTTTGTCAGTCAGCATGGGAATCGTGGCAAGCCGTTGTAATCGGATGGATTGATTGGGGGCATATCCGTTGCTGCGGTAACGGCGGCTATTGGTTTCGCTTTTACAGCGAGTCACTTTGGAAAAGCCGGAATGCCGGCCCAGCCCAAAGTAACCAAAGGGCTCTTGCCCCCGGTGCCTCGCTTCGGTCCTGCTCCGCAGGCCCGCCGCCATCGGCCATCCATGGCCGGGGGGCAGCTAACCCGGCATCCATGCCGGGTTGCCCACTGCGCAGAACCGGAACGAAGCCTAGCCGCCGAGGCGTGGCTCATTTTGCGTACGCGTTCTCCTTCTCTGCTGCGGCCACTCACTCCGGATATACACACCGCTCCCCTGTAGGAGCCGGCTTGCTGGCGATGGCATCCGTTCCGTCACGCACTCATTGCCTGATCCACCGCTATCGCCAGCAAGCTGGCTCCTACGGGGGAGCGTATTTATCCAAACACATCTGCATTCCCCTTGTAGGCGCCAGCTTGCTGGCGATGGACGTCAACGATAACGCGGGCTGCCTGAATGAACGCGTCGTCTGGACGCTTTTCGCCAGCAAGCCGGCTCCTACAGGACATCGCGTACGCTTTTGCTTTTCACCACGCTTGGCGCTCCTCCAAGGGGCTCAATAGCCGCCCTCACCGAAGAAACGGATATCCACCCGATCCCGATCAACCACCAAAACCCAGGCCATACACAAACCTGTCATCTCCCCCATGCATGCTCCATCAACCAGAGACGCCGATGCGTCTGCAACTGAAATCCAGAACTTTCTTCTCGGGCCAATGGTCACTTATTGTGAACACGCCCCAGGCACTTCGTTTTCGGACTATTGAGTGGTGATCGAGATGGAAAGTATCAGTCTATTGCTCGGTGAGGCTCTGAGCCCGTATCAGGTAACGTTGACCCCATCAGGCACCCACGGCGAATGCCTGGTGACACTGAAGAGCTCGACCGGCGCCATCGTGGTCGAACGGGCATTCAATCAGGCTCAGTTGAGCGACAAACGTCTGCTCACGGATGTCGTCGACGGGTTGCATCGCGATCTGATGATTGCCGAAGGACGCCTGGAACCCTGCGTAATCGCGGCATTGCGCAATGCGGCACAGGACAAGGTCCTGGGCCGGCCGTAAGTGAATTATTTTTTACGGGAACCTTACGGGCCCAAGGTCAGTCAGAGCATGTAACAGCAGGATCAAGCATTGTGCTCCGGTGCTTGTAACCCTGCTGCTACTGGTCTTTTTGTAGACCACGTTTAACCCCGAGATGTCTCCCCACTTCTCGGGGTTTCTTTTTGCCCGCGATTTGTCATGGCTGCGCCTGTTGCTCGAAATACTGCCTGGATTCTTCCAGATAGGCGCCGCGACTTTCCGGGTCGAGCCACGCGGCGTACGCCTCGCTCAAGCGCTCATGGGGCAGTTTTCGCAGCAATTGATTGATCTCGACAATTGCCTGCCGGCCTTTGGGCGTGTCGGTGCAGCCGATGTAACCGGACAGGAATTTCTCCGCGCCGCGAATCGGGTAAAACAGCAATTCATCCTCGGCGATCCCTTGCTGCTGAGCCTGGTAGCGGATTTCCGGGCGGTACCCCAGCAAGAGCCGCAAGCGCCCCAGACGTTGCATTTGCAACAGGCTACCCAAGGCGTCGTTGCCGTAGTGCGGGGTGAGCGAGTCAGCCGGTGCCTGTTTGAGCAGCGCGTCGAGGTACTCACCGTAGTTGCGCTCGGCAATAATGCCCAGCTTCTCGCCGCCGCTCGCCAGGAAGGCAGTCAGGTCCAGTTCACCGTCCTGGATGAAGGGCGCAAGGGTCTCGCGGTCAACGCGCCGCACAGCCACGCCGTTACTCATCGCCCGAAACACCGGAATGGAAAATGCGATCCAGCGCTCGCGTTCCTTGCTCCGGTTCAACGCTGCATCACACGTAAGGGAAGGCTCGTGGAGCATTTGCAAGGCGCGAGCGCGATTGACCCGCATCAAGGTGTGTTCGTATTGCGGCATGCCGGCGATCAACAGCGGTAACAGTTGATCGATGACGCCCTGGCCTTTTTTCGGTCCTTCGAAAATCGTCAGCGGGGGGAGATCCCGCAACAGCCAGACCATGGTTTCCTTGGGTTGTGCCATCGCTGATGGCGTCGGAACAACGAGCATCAACACGGCCGCGAGCGCGTATACCGCCCTCGCGCGGTGGTGAGTGATAAGCAGCGAAAGCAGGCACTTCAGACTAGATGGCCCCGTCTTCACGCAGCTTTGCGATCTGTTCCTTGTCATAGCCAAGATCGTTGAGTACCTGCGCATTGTGTTCGCCCAACTGCGGCCCGACCCATTGCGAACTGCCGGGTGTCTCTGAGAGTTTCGGCACGATTCCCGGCATCTTGAAATCTTTGCCGTCCGGCAGCTTCGCTTTCAGGAACATTTCCCGCGCCAGGTACTGCGGATCATTGAACATGTCTTCGGCACTGAAGATCCGGCTGGCGGGAACGTCGGCCTGATTCAACTGCTCGATGATGGTGTCCAGCGGCAGCGAATTGACCCAGCGATCAATCACTCCATAAATCTCGTCGCGCCGGCTGTCACGCCCGTCGTTGCTGGCCAGCGCCGGGTCATTGGCCAGGTCTTCACGGCCGATGATCAGCATGAAACGTTTGAAAATCGCATCGCCGTTGGCGCCGATCTGCACATGTTTGCCATCGGCGCTGGTGTGGATCGAGGAGGGGGTGATGCCGGGCATGATGTTGCCGGTGCGTTCGCGAATGAAGCCGAACACGTCGAACTCCGGGACCATGCTTTCCATCATGGCGAAGATCGCTTCGTACAGCGCCACATCCACCACTTGACCGAGACCGCCGTTGACCTCGCGATGACGCAAAGCCATCAACGCACCGATCACGCCCCAGAGCGCGGCAATCGAGTCGCCGATGGAAATCCCGGTGCGCACCGGTGGCCGATCCTCGAAACCGGTGATGTAGCGCAAGCCGCCCATGGATTCACCGACGGCGCCAAAACCCGGTTGATCCTTCATCGGCCCGGTCTGGCCGAAACCCGAAAGGCGCACCATCACCAGTTTCGGGTTCAGTGCGTGCAAGACGTCCCAACCCAGACCGAGCTTTTCCAACACGCCGGGGCGAAAATTCTCGATCAGGATGTCTGCTTCACCGAGCAGCTTTTTCAGGATCGCCAGGCCGTCCGGGTGTTTCAGGTTCAAGGTCAGGGACTTCTTGTTGCGTGCCTGAACGAACCACCACAGTGACGTGCCTTCATACAACTTGCGCCATTTGCGCAGCGGATCACCGCCGTCGGGGGATTCGATCTTGATCACTTCGGCACCGAATTCGCCGCAGATGCGCGAGGCAAACGGCCCGGCGATCAACGTGCCCAATTCGATGACTTTCAGGCCTGAGAGTGGTTTGGCGGTGAACGGCATACTGGTGGATCCTGTAGGACAAGGACTTGGCTGATACAGCGTTTTAGCACAGCCCGCTGTCAGTCGCTCACGGTTGATGGTCGCGAATTCGTTGATTGTCTGCCGCATCGGTTAGACTTGCCGCCTTTCCACGTATCAAGAAGCCCGTTCATGGCCCAGCCGTCCACGACCTACAAGTTTGAACTGAACCTCACCGACCTCGATCGCAGCATTTACGAGACGGTGAAGCAGACCATCGCCCGTCACCCGTCGGAAACCGAAGAGCGCATGACTGTGCGACTGCTGGCCTACGCCTTCTGGTACAACGAGCAGCTGTCGTTTGGCCGTGGTCTGTCAGACGTGGATGAACCCGCCCTGTGGGAAAAGAGCCTCGACGACCGTGTCCTGCACTGGATCGAAGTCGGCCAGCCAGACGCTGATCGCCTGACCTGGTGCTCCCGCCGCACCGAGCGCACCAGTCTGCTGGCCTACGGCAGCCTGCGCGTCTGGGAAACCAAAGTGATCCCGGCGATCAAGAACCTGAAAAACGTACACATCGCTGCTGTGCCGCAGGAAGTCCTGGAAACCCTGGCCAAAGACATGCCGCGCGTTATCAAGTGGGACGTGATGATCAGCGAAGGGACGATTTTCGTCACCGACGACCGTGGTCAGCACGAAGTCCAGTTGCAGTGGCTGAGCGGCGAACGCGGCTGATTTTTCACCGCGTCATCCGGTTTTATCCTACGTATTCAAGAGAAGCATCTGTCACCCCATGCGCATCGAACCTCGCCTGTTGCCCGACACCCTGCCATTTCTCGGTGATCTGCCGCCGCTGCTGACCCGCCTGTATGCGGCTCGGGGCGTGTTGTCCGAGGCTGAACTGGACAAGAGCCTGGCGCGGCTGATTCCGTTCCAGCAGCTAAAAGGCATTGATGCCGCGGTGGATTTGCTGGTGACAGCCCTGGAACAGCGGCAGCGGATTCTGATCGTCGGCGACTTCGATGCTGACGGCGCGACGGCCAGTTCCGTCGGCATGTTGGGCTTGCGCCTGCTGGGCGCGGCGCATGTCGACTATCTGGTGCCGAACCGTTTCGAGTATGGCTACGGCCTGACACCCGAAATCGTCGAAGTGGCGCTGACCCGCACACCGCAGCTGTTGATCACCGTGGACAACGGCATCTCCAGCGTTGAGGGGGTGGCCGCGGCGAAAAAGGCGGGTCTTCGCGTGTTGGTCACCGACCACCACTTGCCCGGTGATGAACTGCCGTTGGCCGATGCCATCGTCAATCCCAACCAGCCGGGTTGCGGATTTCCGAGCAAGGCATTGGCCGGTGTCGGGGTGATTTTCTATGTGCTGATGGCCCTGCGCGCGCGTCTGCGCAGCCTCGGCTGGTACGAGAGCACACCGCAGCCGAACATCGGCGAGTTGCTCGATCTGGTGGCGCTCGGCAGTGTCGCCGACGTGGTGCCGCTGGACGCCAACAACCGGATTCTCGTCCACCAGGGCCTGGAGCGAATTCGCGCCGGACGCGCACGACCGGGGATCAAGGCGATCCTTGAAGTCGCCAAGCGCGACCACACGCGCATTACCTCGACCGATCTCGGGTTCATCGTCGGCCCGCGCCTGAACGCGGCGGGGCGGCTGGATGACATGAGCCTGGGCATCGAATGCCTGCTCACCGACGATGCCGGGCTCGCCCGGGAAATGGCCGTTCAGCTCGATGGCATGAACCAGGACCGCAAATCCATCGAGCAAGGCATGCAGCGCGAGGCGCTGGCCCAGCTCAAGGACTTGCCGGTTGAGTCGATGCCGTTCGGCCTGTGCCTGTTCGATCCCGAGTGGCACCAGGGCGTCATCGGGATCCTCGCTTCACGTATGAAAGAGCGCTATTTCCGTCCGACGATTGCCTTTGCCGATGCGGGCGATGGCATGCTCAAGGGGTCGGGGCGTTCGGTTCAGGGCTTCCACATTCGCGACGCCTTGAGCGTGGTGGCGGCGCAGCATCCAAACCTGATCAGCAAGTACGGCGGCCACGCCATGGCGGCAGGTTTGACGTTGCCGGAAGCGAATTTTCCGCTGTTTGCCGAAGCCTTTGACGCTGAAGTGCGTAGGCAATTGCGCGAGGAAGACCTGACCGGGCGACTGCTGTCGGACGGGACGTTGGCGGTCGAGGAGTTTCACCTTGAACTGGCCCGCGCCCTGCGTCATGCCGGTCCGTGGGGACAGCACTTCCCGGAGCCGTTGTTTCATGGGGTATTCCAGTTGGTCGAGCAGCGCGTTGTTGGCGAACGGCACCTCAAAGTGGTGCTGAAAAGCGAATGCGGCTCGGTGAAGCTGGACGGCATCGCGTTCGGTATTGACCGCGATATCTGGCCGAATCCGACGATCAAATGGGTGGAACTGGCCTACAAACTCGACCTTAACGAGTTTCGCGGGAATGAGACGGTTCAGCTGATGATTGCCCACATCGAACCGCGTTGACCCCATCGCCGGCAAGCCGGTTCCTACAGGATTTGCGCACATCCTGTAGGAGCCGGCTTGCTGGCGATGGCGATTTCCCTCACGCCGAATCTCTCGGAACCCTCCCTCATCCCCCATTGTCGACTAGGCTCTAAGCACTGCTTGATTGGCCTTGTGACGTCTTGTCAATTTTTTGCCCGCGGGGGCGGGTGCTGCACTTTTTTCCTGTCACTCGTCGACTTTTCAAACAGAACCCTGGAGCCTGCCCACTGAGACGAGAGGTGCCCCATGAGTCTGCTGCTTGAACCCTATACCCTTCGCCAACTGACCCTGCTAAACCGTATCGCCGTATCACCGATGTGCCAGTATTCCAGCGTCGATGGCCTGGCCAATGACTGGCACCTGGTGCACCTCGGCAGCCGTGCTGTCGGCGGCGCCGGTCTGATTTTTACCGAAGCCACGGCCGTCACCGCCGATGGACGCATCACCGCCGAAGACCTCGGTTTGTGGAATGACCAACAGATCGAGCCGCTGCAACGCATCACTCGCTTCATCGCCGCCCAAGGCGCCGTCGCCGGCATTCAGTTGGCCCACGCCGGGCGCAAGGCCAGCACCCATCGGCCGTGGATCGGCAAGCACGGCAGCGTCAAACCGGAAGACGGCGGCTGGACCCCGGTCGGCCCTTCGCCAATCGCTTTCGATCCGCAACACACACCACCGAAGCAGCTCGATGAGGGCCAGATCGCCGAGGTTGTCCAAGCGTTCGTCGACTCGGCGAAACGGGCCCTGACCGCCGGTTTCAAAGTCGTCGAAGTCCACGCCGCCCACGGTTACCTGCTGCACCAGTTTCTTTCGCCCCTGAGCAATCAGCGTCGCGATCAATATGGCGGTTCGTTCGAGAATCGTATTCGGCTGGTGCTGCAAGTCACCAAAGCGGTCCGCGCGGTGTGGCCAGAGGAGTTACCGGTGTTCGTCCGTGTGTCGGCCACCGATTGGGTGGAAGACGGCTGGAACCCTGATGAAACCGTTGAACTGGCGCGACGCCTCAAAGACTTGGGCGTGGACCTGATTGACGTCTCCTCGGGCGGAACGGCGGCCAACGCGGAAATTCCTACAGGTCCCGGTTATCAAACCCGCTTCGCCGAACGTGTGCGCAAGGAGTCAGGCATTGCGACCGGCACTGTAGGAATGATCACAGAGCCGGCGCAGGCCGAGCACATTCTGCGCACCTGTCAGGCGGACATCATCTTCCTCGCCCGTGAGTTGTTGCGCGATCCGTACTGGCCGTTGCATGCCGATGACGACCTGGGAGGGCGCAAGGCGATCTGGCCGGCGCAGTATCAGCGCGCGACGCATCGGGATCAGCCGATTCATGAGTCGGATTTGCGTGACTGAGTGATGCGGTAAAAGCAAAAAGCCCCGGTTCAGTTGACCGGGGCTTTTTGCATTCCTGCTCTGGATTTTTGGTGTTTGTTCGGCCGTCATCGCGGGCAAGGCCGCTCCCACATTTGATCTTTGTCGTACACGAAATTTGTGTCCCATGAAGATTCACTGTGGGAGCGGGCTTGCTCGCGAAGAGGCCCGTTCAGACACCAAATTGCTCTCAGGTGTACTTACGCTTCTCCGGCGCCGGCGGGAAATACTGATACAGCCAGGTCTCGCTCAGCGTCCGGTCATTGGTGCGAATAAACAACCGCAGCTCCACCGGGGCCACACTGTCATTGGTCGGGAACCAGTCAAACGTAATCCGGTAGCCCTTGATGTCATCCAGCACCAGCACGTTGAAGTCTTTGACCTCGCCATTGGAGCATGTCACCACCGGTTCTATGCCCGTGCCTTCAGGCAAGCGGTCCAGCCCGCCGCCAGTGAAGTCCACCGCAAACCGGCGTGCCCAGACCTGCGGGTAATGCTCGCCCGGCGCCCAGCCCTCAGTGAAGCCGCCCATGCCCGAACGGGTCGCGGCGACCCGCGCCAGCGGCGTGCCGACCGGCGGCAAAGCGCTCCAGTACAGCTTGTAGCCGTAGTTCAGGGAATCGCCCGCCGCGACCGGTTTTTTCGGGGTCCAGAACGCGACGATGTTATCCAGGGTTTCGCCGGTCGTAGGAATTTCCAACAGATCGATAGAGCCTTCGCCCCACGCGGTCGTAGGTTCGACCCACAGGCTTGGACGCTTGCTGTACCAGTCGACCGTGTCCTGATAATTGGCGAATTCGTGATCGGTCTGCACGAGGCCGAAACCTTTCGGGTCGGTGTCGGCGAACGCGTTGAATTGCAGGGTGGCCGGATTGTTCAGTGGACGACAGATCCACTCACCATTGCCACGCCACATCGCCAGGCGATCCGAGTCGTGGATCTGCGGATGAATGGTGTCGCACATGCGGCGCTCGTGGGTGCCGCAGCTGAACATGCTGGTCATCGGCGCAATGCCGAGTTGCTCGATGGCGGTGCGCGCGTTGATGTGGGCGTCGACAGCCATGACGACCTGACTGGCCTGGCAATCGATGTCAAAACGATAGGCGCCGGTCGCGCTCGGCGAATCCAGCAGGGCATACACCACGAAACGGGTGCTGTCCTTGTCCGGGGTCTCGAACCAGAACTTGGTGAAGTCCGGGAATTCCTCGCGCTTCTTGGCATAGGTATCGACCGCCAGACCGCGGGCCGACAGACCGTACTGGCCGGTGGCGTCTACCGCGCGGAAATAACTGGCGCCGAGGAACGACAACACGTCATGCCGGTCCAGCTCAGGTGCCTTGAACAGCTTGAACCCGGAAAAACCCAGGTCGCCCGTGAGCTGCTTGGTGTCGACCGTGGTTTTTTCATAGTTGAACAGCGAAGGGCGGAAATGCACCTCCCGCGCCTGACGCGTCTTGGGGTCGACGCTGTACATGCGCACGGGCTGCTTGAAACCCATGCCGACATGGAAAAACTGCACATCCAGCTGACCTTTCAAATCCTTCCACAGGGAATGATTGGCGTCGTAGCGGATCGCGTTGAAATTTTGTGGGGTCATGGTCGCCAGGGTCGGCGGCAGCACCTGCTTGGTGTCCTGGTAGCGGTTGCCGGCGAGCTGCTTGGCCTGGATTTTCAGGGCTTCGAAATCAAAGGCTTGAGCCTCGCCATCAGCGGTGCCATTACCCGCCCAGGCCCGGGCGGCCAGCAGGCCTGTGGCGGACAAACCGGTGTAGGCAGCGATGGCCATGGACGCTTTGAGCAAATTCCTGCGATGCATAAGTACAACCTGTCGTGAACAATCCCGCGCCGTTCCTGGCACGTGCTGGATCAAAAATGGAGGTTCGGACATGCCTTCGGCCAAACGCAACGGACTTTAAACAGATGCCAAATAGCTTAAACCGTTCGGTGGCAGAGCAAAAATGATTGATGGCGTGACGATGGCTCGGCTGTGAAACAAGACATTTCCGGTAACGTTTCCCACAGCGATTTCTGATTTACAGGGCGTTTCTGCTTTTTTCGACTAATTACTCTAAAAACCGCTTTTCAGCACCCGGATAGTTTCTATTCTATGGGCATGACCGGTTTCCGCCCTCAGGCCGGTGGGATTCAGTTGGCACGAGGTGACCGCTGAAAAAGGGTAGGGCGATGCGGTTTTTGAAGTTTTCTTTTTTGACGTAAAGAGGGACATCGTCCATGTCGAAAGTACAAGGCATCACCGAAATGTTGGGAATCTTCCCTTGCCTGGGCATCGGGCGGCGAAGGCGTCGGCTTAATTCCGAGGAGTTGAAACTGGTGGAGCGGTATCGCGAGTTGTCGGAGAGTGACCGGATTGCGATGCGGTATCTGGTGGATGCGATGCGCAGTGTTTCGCGGTTTTGAGTAAGAAGCCGAGGGGCGGACTGTGAAGTCTGCCCCTTTTTCATGTACGCCCGGCATGGGCGCAATCTTGCGGGTGCCGATCAACCGCTGAGGCTTTCTATCAGGCTTTCGAGCGCTTCAGTGATATTTTCATCCTGCGCCAGTTGCGCTGCTGCAGTTGCTCTTTCTTGACGCGCCAAGCGGTATTCACTGGGCGTGCAGTTTGCGAACTGCTTGAAGGCACGAGCGAAGTAGGACGGATCCTTGAAGCCGGCCTCATAGCCGATGCTGGTAATAGGCATCTGGCTGTTGTCGAGCAGTTCTTTGGCGAAGTTCATGCGCTTGTTCAAGATGTAATCCGTGAAGCCGAGTCCATTGGCTTCCTTGAACAGGCGGCTGAAGCGAAATGTCGTCATGCCACAGCGCTGCGCCAATTCCCTTTGATCGATGCTGTCTCGAAAGTGTTGTTCGATGTACAGCATGACATTGCTCAGTGCCTGGTGTTTTTGGTGCCCTGAGGTCAGCCGGATGCTGTCGGGCAGGGTTGGGGAGTGGTCGACCAGCAGTGTCTTGCGCAGGTCGGTAACATTTCGGCGCAGCTCGCAGAGCTGAACTACAGCAGTCAGGTAGCGACTCTTCTCTGTGAGCGAGAGCGGGAGCACCATGTATTCCCAGACGCTGGAACGCATGGCCCAGACGGCCAGTTCCTCTGAGTGCTGCACGGTGAACATGGTGATCGGGATGGCCGGTGTGCTGCGTTTGATCTCCAGCAACAGCCTCAAGCCTGGTGTGTCGGGGCGATCGAAATGCATGCAGATCATGTCCGCCTGTTCCCCGATGGGCAGCATGGAGTTTTTCGCCAGTTTGCAGTCGCAAGTACCCTCGAACTGCGCGATCAGTTCTTTCGTGGATCGATCATGAGTCAGATCGAACCATAGGAGCGATGGCCTTTTGGTCAAATTGGACGTCATGTCTCTACTCTGCAGGTCTGGGTGACTCTTTTCTCGAGTATTGTCAATGCGCCATCACTTTGCAGATTGAATCCTTATAGGAACGACGAGTTACAGATCTATTCGATATATGCGTTTCCTGGGCGGCTGACCGGGCCGAGTGTTTGCGGGTGTGTTGTCGACGATCCTGGGTTTAACCACTTGTCGCTTCTGAATCAATGACAATTGCCGTTGCGTTTCAATGCCTTGTTTACCCCTCTCGTGACTTCTGCAAAGGCCAATGCCCCGTATCCGGCCGCTCCGCAAAAAAGTCCTAATGATGTGCAAAATCCTCCTAACGCCTATGCCTGCTTACTGACTAGGGTTGCATCAGGCAGCACAGAAAGTTCTGCCTCAGAAAAAACAACATTCGAGTGAGGTGGGCCAAATGAACATGCAAACAATCAAGGCTTCGGTAGTGAAGTTCGCCAAAGATGAAGACGGTCTGACCATTGTGGAATACGCGGTGGCCGGCGGATTAATCACGGTAGCTGTTGCCGCAATGTTCACTCTTCTGGGCGGTGCCGTGAACACCAGAATCACAGCGCTGTGCGCTGCGGTCAAAGGCGCTGCCTGCTGATGACAGTAACCCGTTGTGGTGGTGCGCGGTGATGTTCATGGAGCAACCGGTTTTACAGTTTCTCTGATAGACCGGCAACTCAATGGACTTCGCGCAGTCCCCGCCAATGTATTTTCTGAGTCGTATGACCGATGAAGTGAGGTACAAAAAAATGAATCTGCAAACAATCAGAACTTCAATCACCCGGTTCGCCAAAGATGAAGATGGCCTGACCATTGTGGAATACGCGGTAGCGGGTGGATTAGTTACGGTAGCGGTGGCCGCAATGTTTATTCTTTTGGGTGGCGCCGTGAACACCAGAATCACAGCGCTGTGCGCTGCGGTCAAAGGTGCCGCCTGCTGATGACAGCCACTTACTGTGGTGGGGCGCGGTGATATCCATAGAGCAACCAGTTTTACAGTCTCTCTGATAGATCGGGCAACTCAATGGACTTCATGGTGTCCCCGCCAACGCACTTCTGATCCGTATCACAGTTGAAGTGAGGTATACAAAAATGACTCTGCTAACCATCAGAACTTCAATCGCCAAGTTCGCCAAAGATGAAGATGGCCTGACCATTGTTGAATACGCCGTCGCCGGTGGATTAGTTACGGTAGCGGTGGCCGCAATGTTTATTCTTTTGGGTGGCGCCGTGAACACCAGGATTACAGCACTGTGCGCGGCGGTCAAAGGTGCTGCCTGCTAACGATAATCCCGGTAGGGGGAATGCGCCATGTCCATGGAATTGCTGGTGACGACGGTTTTACTGCTAGGACTATTGGGCGTGGCGGTGGTGAGCGATCTGCGTCGCCACCGTATCCCCAACATGCTGGTCCTGTTGGGCCTTGCCCTGGGACTGGGCGGTCAAATGTATTTAGGTGGCGTCAGCGGATTGGCTGACAGCCTGTTGGGCATCCTGGTCTGTTTTGCACTGTTTCTGCCGATGTACGCCTTGGGTGGCATGGCCGCCGGCGACGTCAAGTTAATGGCCATGGTCGGCAGTTTTCTACCCTTCCATTTTGCATTGTGGGCTGCCTTGTTCAGCCTGATAGCGGGTGGCGTGTGCGGTTTTTTGATTGTGCTGTATCGCGGCCAACTGCTTCAGACCCTGGGACGTTATTGGTTGATTCTGAGGGCGCAGGCCTATCTGGCGCCAACTTCAGATGAAGTAGCCGGCAAGCCTTTCCCTTATTCGGTTGCAATCTTGATAGGCACTTTAATCAGCGTCTACTGGCAACTGGTTGCCGGTGGATTCGGAGGTTAGTCATGCACATCATTGTCGATAGTGATGCCTACCCCAGCGCTCGAGCCGCGGTGCAACGACTGGCTCCCCAGCCGTGCTCAATCCGCGAAACTGGTCTGACAGACAGTTTCCTCGGCGAGTTGGTATGCAAACACTTGTATGACGCTGGCGTGCTGGACATGCCGCGGCTGGTGGAGCGCCTGGCGCTGACCGGCGCTGTACTGGATGAAGTTCTGGCGTTTCTGCGCAAGGACGGTCGTGTCGAAGTGCTTGGCCAGTTGGGGTCGCAAACGACAAGTGGGCAAATGCTGCGTTATGGCCTGACCGAACGCGGGCGCAGCGCCGCCCGCGATGCCTTGTCGCGCAGTGGCTACATCGGCGCGGCACCCTTCCCGGTGAGCACCTACCGGTCCCTGATCAAACTGCAAACCATTCACCATGGTCGCATCAACGCCAACGATATGCGCAATGCCTTTGCTGGCGTAGTGCTCACCGACAGCATGCTCGATCAGTTAGGTGTGGCGATGAACTCCGGGCGCGCCATTATGATTTATGGCCCTGCGGGTACTGGCAAGACCTATATCAGCCGTCGGCTGATCCGTCTGTTCAACGAGGCCATCTGGGTGCCTCATGCCATCGTCATCAACGAGTCCGTGATCGAGATCTATGACCCGCAAGTGCATCAGCGGCTCGATGATAACGTTCAACAGAACAACCTGATGCTCAACGAAGGGATCGACCGTCGATTGCTGTGCTGCAAACGCCCGATCGTCGTCACTGGCGGTGAGTTGAGCATGGAGCAACTGGACGTTCGCTATGACCCTTACACCCGTCAATACCAGGCTGCCTTGCAGCTCAAGGCCAGCAATGGCCTGTTCATCATCGATGACATGGGGCGCCAGCGCATGCCGCCCGCCGAGCTGTTGAATCGCTGGATCGTCCCGATGGAAGAGAAGCGCGATTATCTCAACCTGGGCGGCGGTCGGCATTGCGAGCTGCCGTTCGATCTGATTCTGGTGTTTTCCACCAACCTCAATCCTCTGGAGTTGGCCGATGAGGCCTTTCTTCGCCGGATTGGCTACAAGCTGCAATTCGGTTATCTGCAGCCCGAGGAGTACGAAAAGATCTGGCGTCAGGAAAGCGAGCGTCTGGGCGTGCCTTATGACCAGTTGCTGGTGCGTTATGTGCTGCAAAGGCTTTATGCAAGTGAAGGCATGCCCCTGGTGCCTTGCCATCCCCGAGATCTCCTGAGCATGGCGCTCGATCGTCAACGTTACATGGGCGGTTCCGGACCACTGTCACCGCAAGAGTTGGAATGGGCCTGGCACAACTACTTCGTCCAGCTCGACTTTCTTTGATACGGAGATACTGACATGAGCTCTCGTACTCTTTCCCTGATAGGCGTTTCCCTGGTCATGGGCCTTGGTGCTGCATGGATGGCTGACTCCTGGCTGAGCGCCCGGCTCAATGCCAGCCCGGATGATCACCTTCGAAGCGTAGTGGTCGCCACGGTAGAGATTCCATTCGGGCAGATGGTCGAGGCTCAGCAGGTCACGACCGTACGCATGCCCATGGATACGATCCCGGAAGACGCCTTCGACTTGAGCGAAAAGGCTGTGGGCAAGATCGCAACGTTCGACATTCTGAAGGGCGACATTGTGCGCGGTGCGCGTCTGAGTGAGCACTTGGGTGGCAGCACTCTGGCTTCGCTGATTGCGACAGACAAGCGTGCCATCTCGGTACGGGTGGACGATGTGGTCGGTGTGGGCGGGTTCCTGTTGCCGGGTAACCGGGTCGATGTACTCGCGACCAAAACCACCAGTGCCGGCAGCAATAGCGCCGTGTCCAGGACCATCCTCGAAAACTTGCGGGTATTGGCGGTAGACCAGACGGCGGGTACCGACAAGACCCAACCGGTGGTGGTGCGTGCAGTGACGCTGGAAATGACGACCGCAGAGGCTGAAACCCTGGTCACGGCGCAAACGGAAGGGAAGTTGCAATTGACCTTGCGCAATCCGCTGAACACCGAGAAAAAAATCGCGGCCGTTGCACCTGTTGCACCTGTTGCACCTGCCGCACCGGTCATGGCAGTGGCCACCGCCACGGTGCCAAAACGCGTGGTGCAACGCAGCAGCGGCGAAAGTGGTGGGGCTATCACCGTCATCCGCGGGGTCGAAACCAAAGTCGTCAACATTCGCTGACAGGGCGTAACAGGTCCTGGACACCAGGTCTTGGCGGAGCCGATCCGCATCAGTATTGGCAAATGAGGGCTTGATGATGAATCGTCGTATTCAGCAGCCGTTCACTGCGACGCCAAGGCGCCAGAAAGGATCGGTGAGTGTATTGATGGTGATCGCGTTGGCGGCGATTGGCATGGTGGCCGCACTGGCTTTGGACGGCGGGCACATGATGCTGAACAAAACGCGCTTGCAGAATGCGGTGGACGCCGCGGCCCTGAGTGGCGCCAAAACCCTGAGTCAGGTGGAAGGTGGTGCCAATATTGCCAGTACGACGCGGACTGCCGCACTCAATACGCTGACGCACAATGCGAATGCCACGGGCAACACAGAATTGGCAACGGCGGTTGGTGGCAACGCAGCCACATTCGCGGTGGTGGAACTGGCAAGCAGTGTCTATGGGCCGTTCTCCTATCCCGGGCCAGCGAATGCCAAATACGTTCGGGTATCGGTACCGAGCTATAACCTGACCGGATTTTTCTGGAATTTCGCCCAGGTATTCGGTTCTGGCGGCCTGGGGGCCAAAGCAGTGGCGGCAATCGCCACTGCCGGACCCAGCCCTACCAGTCCTTGCGATCTCTCGCCTTTGATGGTCTGTGGCGACCCGACTCAATACAACCCTGGCGCAGGCATGTTCTGGGGCTTCCAGTTTGGTGATTTGCAGGTATTGAAGACGGCTGCCGGCAATTCGTCGCCCATTGGTCCAGGCAACTTTCAGTTGCTCGATTTTGGTTCGGGCGGCAGTACGGTCAGGGAGGACCTGGCCGGAGGCGGCAAGGTCTGCCGCGCTGTGGGGGACAACGTCCAGACCGCACCTGGCAACAAGGTCGGCCCTACCTCCCAGGGCTTGAACACACGCTTCGGCATTTACAACGGCCCGGTCAGTGCCTCGGACTATCCGCCGGACCTGGTGACCGCGTCCAGCAACCCCGCGATCATTTACGACGACTCGGTTACACCGGCACAGGCGAAGTACAAGGGACAAGCCGTCACCTCGAGCAACGGCGATCTCACGGCGGGCAGCAACGCGATATTTGACTACAACGACTGGCGTGCGAGCGTTGCCGCGTGTGTGGCAGGGGCTGGCAGTGGTTGTGAGAGTCATGGCGTGTTCGAGCGCCGGATGATGAAAATTGTGGTGGGCAACTGCACGGGCAAACAAGGCGGTTCAACCTCGATCCCCGTCCTCGGTTTTGGCTGCTATTACGTGGTGCAACCCATGGATGGCGGTGGCGGGGACGCTCAGATCTTCGGGCAGTTCGTGAAGGAGTGCGAAGGCGACAACGTGGCCGGCCCTACGCCGTCAACCGATTCCGGCCCACAGATCATCCAGCTCTACAAAACCTATCTCAACGGCAGCGGTACTCCGAGCACTGACTCATAGGAGGCGTCATGAGACTTCACGCGTTTAAACCTCCGCAGCGCCAGCAAGGCCTGGCCATGGTGGAATTCACCCTCGTCCTGCCGGTGTTGCTGCTGCTGTTACTGAGCCTCGGTGAGATCGGCCGCATGCTCTATCAGTACAACGTGTTGCTGCAGGCCAGCCGGGATGCCGACCGTTTTGTCGCAGGCCACGCCTGGAACTCGACGCTGGGTGCGGTCTCTCTGAGCAATGCGCTACAGACCCAGACGAAAAACGTTGCGGTGTATGGCGTGCCTGCCAACACCGGCACCGCTGTGTTGTCCGGGTTGACGCCTGACAACGTGGTCGTCGCCGCGGTGGGCACCGACCATGTACGAGTCACCATCACCTATACGTTCTGCCCGGTGATTGGCAGTGGCAATTGTGGCGGCTCGATTCCGGGTTTGTTTGGCAATCAGATTGCGCTGAGCATTCCGCTGGTTGCCACTACCGTGATGAGGGCACTGTGATGAATAGAAAACACATGCGCGGAACCTATACGGTGGAGTTCGCCTTCGTTGGTCTGCTGGTGTTCACGCTGTTGTTTGGCGTGTTGGAAATGGGCCGCCTGTACTTCACGGTCAATGCATTGGATGAGGCCGCGCGCCGTGGTGCGCGCCTGGCAGCTGTCTGCGATATCAGCGATCCGGTGGTGTTGCGGCGGGCAATCTTCAATGCCGCGACCGATGCAGGTACGAGCCAGCTGATCAGCAATCTGGCCACCACTAATCTGACGTTGACCTATCTGGACGCAAATGGCGCTCTGGTGGCCAACCCCGCTGACCTGGTCAGCGTCAACGGCTTTCGTGCCATCCGCTATGTCCAGTTGAGTCTGCAAAACTTCGTTTTCAATCTGTTTATTCCCGGGTTAGGCGTGCCCATTACCTTGCCTGCATTCAGGGCAACGTTGCCACGCGAAAGTCTCGGGCGTCATTCCGATTCCGGGGAGATCACACCATGCTGAATATGAAGGAAACGCCGATATCCAGTTCGACTGGCAAAACCGGTTTGCGGTTGCTGATCAGTAGCCGTGATGCCACCTCTTTACGCGATCTGCAGAGTGTCTGTCAGCGCATGCCTGGCCTTGAGGTCAGCACTCGCCTGGTGAGCAATGGGCATGTTGACCCGCTCTACAGCCTGGACCGTATGCCCGATCTGTTGCTGTTGCGCGTCAGCCACCTGTGGCGCGAGGAGTTGTCGGCGCTGTTGCAACGCCCGGCCCACGAGCGTCCGCCGATGTTGGTGTGCGGACTGCTGAGCGAACAGGAAGCCATGCGCCTGGCGATGCAGGCCGGTGCGCGGGACGTGCTGCCGGAGCCCATCGCCGAGACCGAACTGGTCGCCGCCATGAATCGGCTGCTCACGGAGGTTCGGAGCGGCAGTGGGGCTGACGGGAAATTGATCGCCGTGATGAGCGCAAAGGGCGGTTCCGGCGGAACCATGGTGGCCTGCAACCTGGCACAACAGCTCAGCATGAAAGGCGGCAGCACCCTGTTGCTGGATATGGACCTGCAATTTGGCAGCGTGACGCATTGTCTGGATGTGGCGCAGACGCACAGCCAACTGGAGGTGTTGCATCAGATCGACGGCATGGACAGCGTCGCGTTACGCGGTTTTTGCAGTCACTTCAGCCCGACCTTGCATGTGCTGGGTGGTCGGGCTGGTGAGCTGTGTTTGCCGCAGGATGCCCAGCCCGAGCAACTTGACGCCCTCTTGCAGTTGGCCCGCGCCAGTTATGGCTGGGTGGTGGTCGACCTGCCGCGGCAAATCGATCACCTCACCGGTTCTGTGCTGGAGCAGGTGGATCGGGTGTACGTGGTGGTGCAACAGAGCGTCAGCCATCTGCGCGATGCCAGCTCTCTGGTGCGGATTCTTCGCGATGACCTGGGCGTGCGCGGGGATCAATTGCAGATAGTGGTCAACCGTTATGACAAGGCCGCAGCGATCAGCCTGAAAGATGTTGGCGAGGCGCTACGTTGCACCAATCTGTCGAAATTACCCAACGACTTCAATCTGGTCAGCCAGAGTCAGAACACTGGTGTGCCGTTGGGGCTGCATGCGCCGAGGGCAGCGATTACTGCTGCACTGCGCGACATGACCGAGGACCTGGTCGGTCAACAGGTGGCCGGCAACAAAGGCTTGCTCAAACGCACCTTCAACCGTTTTTTCGGGGGATGACCCATGATCAGCGACTTTCGTAACCGCTTGCGCAAACAGTCCGGTAAACCCGTCGCTGCCCAATCGCACGACGATCTGCTGGATCCGCCAGAGGAAATAATGGCGTGGGAACGTGTGACACCAGACGTTCTATACGAAACCAAAAGCCAGGTCACCCCGGTGGAGTCCGAGTGGCGGGAAAAGATCTACCAGCAGTTGCTCAAGGTCATGGACCTGTCCTTGCTGGACTCCCTTGAGCAGGCCGAGGCTGCTCGGCAGATTCGCGATATTTGCCAGCGCCTGCTCGATGAGCATTCGGCACCGGTGAGTTCCGTCAGCCGCCAGTTGATCATCAAGCAGATCACCGACGAGGTGCTCGGCCTGGGGCCTCTGGAACCGTTGCTGGCCGATCACAGCGTGTCCGACATTCTGGTCAACGGCTTTGCCTCGGTCTATGTCGAGCGCTTCGGCAAACTGCAACGGACTGATGTGCGTTTTCGCGATGATCAGCATTTGTTGAACATCATCGACCGTATCGTCTCCAACCTGGGTCGGCGTATCGACGAGTCCTCGCCGTTGGTGGATGCCCGGCTCAAGGACGGTTCGCGGGTCAACGCGATTATCCCGCCGCTGGCCATCGATGGCCCGAGCATGTCGATTCGGCGCTTTGCGGTGGACCTGCTCAATACCGACAGTCTGATCCAGGTGGGGACGTTGACCCCGGCCATTGCCCTGCTGCTCAAGGCGATTGTCCGTGGGCGCTTGAACGTGCTGATTTCCGGCGGTACCGGCAGCGGCAAGACCACCATGCTCAATGTGCTGTCCAGTTTCATTCCGCAAAACGAGCGGATTGTCACCATCGAAGATTCGGCCGAACTGCAACTGCAGCAACCCCATGTGGTGCGCCTGGAAACCCGGCCTTCGAACATCGAGGGCCGTGGCGAAGTGAGCCAGCGGGAGTTGGTGCGCAACAGCCTGCGGATGCGTCCGGACCGCATAGTGATCGGCGAGGTTCGCGGCGTAGAGGCGCTGGACATGCTGACTGCGATGAACACCGGCCACGACGGCTCGTTGACCACGATCCACGCCAACACTGCACGCGATGCGTTGGGGCGAGTCGAGAACATGGTGTCGATGACCGGGGCGACCTTTCCGATCAAGGCCATGCGGCAGCAGATCGCTTCCGCCATTGATGTGGTGATCCAATTGGAACGCCAAGAGGATGGTAAGCGCAGACTGGTCAGCGTGCAGGAAATCAACGGCATGGAGGGCGAAATCATCACCATGACCGAAATCTTTTCCTTCGTGCGCCATGGCATGGGCGAAAACGGCGAAGTGCTGGGTGATTATCGTCCCAGCGGCATGATCCCCGCGTTCCGCGATGTGCTGGCCAAGCGCGGCATTGAGTTGCCGCTTACGATGTTCAGGCCTGAATGGATGGAGGCACGGCAGTCATGAGCAATATTCCTGGCGAATTCATTCTGATGTTCCTCGGCATGGTGTTTATCGCTGTGTTCCTCCTGTCTCAGGGGGTGGTGGTGCCGGTGTTCGGCGAGGCCGGCAAGATGCGCAAGCGTATCCGCGGTCGTTTGCACGTTCTGGAGAAAGCCAACAATCTGCCCAATATGCAGACGGTGTTGCGACAGAAGTACCTGACGCGCTTGACGCCTCTGGAGGCCATGCTCGAGCAGTTGCCCTTTATGGCGAGCCTGACCCAGATGATCGAGCAGTCCGGTCATGAATACCGTGCTTATCGGGTGTTGTTGCTCGGGCTGTTCCTGGGCGCCTGTGCAAGCCTCTCGATCTGGATGATCTCGTCAGTCTGGTGGATGGCGTTGCTGGCGGGCTTCGGAGCGTTCTGGCTACCACTGCTGAAAATTTCTCGTGACCGTAGCAAACGCTTCGCCGGGTTTGAGGAAGGCCTGCCGGATGCACTGGATGCCATCTGCCGTGCCCTGCGCGCCGGGCACCCGTTCAACGAAACCCTGCGCTTGGTCGCCGAGGAGCATAAGGGGCCGGTCGCTCAGGAGTTTGGCCTGACTTTCGCTGATATCAACTACGGCAACGATGTACGCCGGGCCATGCTCGGCCTGCTGGAGCGGATGCCGAGCATGACGGTGATGATGCTGGTGACCTCAATCCTCATCCATCGCGAGACCGGCGGCAATCTGACCGAGGTGCTGGAGCGTTTGAGTCGCCTGATCCGCGGGCGTTTTCGCTTCCAGCGCAAGATCAGGACCCTGTCGGCCGAAGGGCGGATGTCAGCCTGGGTGCTGGTGTCGATTCCGTTCGTGCTGGCGATTGCGATCGTTTTCACAAGCCCCACCTACATGCCTGTGCTGCTCAATGATCCCATCGGCCACAAACTGATCATCGGGGCGTTTTGCGCCATGCTGGTCGGGATTTTCTGGATACGCAAAATCATTCGGATTCAGGTTTAAGCGGTATTCGCTACCGGGAGGTACAGGTCATGGACTTTTTGCTCGGGTTGTTCAGTCGGGTCACGGGGAGCGAGGAGGTGGGGCGCCTGTTGTTCCTCGGCGCGATCGGTTTGAGTACGGTGCTTGCGGTTGTCGCCGTGAGCTTGCTGGTAATGGGGCTTCAGGATCCGGTACAGCGTCGTCTGGCGCTGATCAAGCGTGGTCATTTAGGCAACACCGCCGGGCAAGAAGCCCCGGGTAATCTGCAACTGTTACTGGAGCGGGTCGGCCAGCGTTTTGCCTCGGCCGAATCGGCTCAGACATCCGTCACCCAGACATTGTTGACGCATGCAGGGTACCGGTCCTCTTCGGCGGTGCAGATGTACTGGGCTGTGCGCTTGATGACGCCGCTGTTATTAGTCGGTATTGCGTTGCTGCTATTGCCGATGATTCCCAGGGTTTCCCTCGCCATGGGGCTGCTGGCGGTGGTCTTGGCTGCCGGTATCGGATGGTTGCTGCCAGCGCTGTATGTCGCCAAGCGCAAGCAGTTGCGACAAGGTCGGTTGCGTGCCGCGTTTCCGGATGCGCTGGATCTGATGGTCGTCTGCGTGGAGTCGGGCCTTGCCTTGCCCACCACGATCGAACGGGTGGCGGAGGAGATGTCAGTCAGCCAGGTCGAACTGGCTGAAGAACTGGCCTTGGTCAATGCGCAAATCCGCGCGGGCATTTCCAGTACAGCGGCGCTCAAACAACTGGCTGTGCGCACTGGCCTGGATGACGTACAAGGGCTGGTCAGCCTGTTGGCGCAGAGTATCCGCTTTGGTACCAGCGTGGCCGATACCCTGCGCATCTATGCCGATGAATTCCGTGATCGGCGTACTCAGGCCGCCGAAGAGATGGGGGCGAAAATTGGTACCAAGCTGATATTTCCACTGATTTTCTGTCTGTGGCCGAGCTTCTTTCTGGTCGCTATCGGCCCGGCCTTGATCGGGGTACTCAAAGTATTCGGGTGAGGTGAAAACGGGCGGAGGCTATCGAGTGCGATGGCCTTGCCCCCCGAGGCTGATCTGCACTTTCCTGTCATGGATCCACACATTTCCCGCAGCAGGGTAATCCTGATGCGTAGAGACCATCGCTTTCCTGCACACGACATCAAGCCCGGCTTTGCAGCCAGGCTACTCTGGACTACGCCAGAGGCTGATCACCCATCGACATGCCTCAGTTGCCGCTAGTGATCTCTCCCCCAGTATCCTGGTCATAAAACTCCGGAATCGGGTAGTTGAAGCTATTCAGCCAGCGCTGCATGGCCAGGTCACGTTCGGCGGCCGAAGCGGTTTGCAGTTCAGGGGAGGCAACCACACCTCGAATCTGCAACTGCAACCACTGTTCGGTGCCTTGTTGATACGGCGAAGAGGGGCCCGGCTCAATAGCCCAGGCAGTGGTGGACAGGCAAGCCATGCACACGATCAACAGCCTTTTGGTATTCATCTCGACTCCTCGTACGTTTTACTGGTTCGCACTGGAAGAGGCATCGGCTACCTCTGTCCTGCGATTCCCCTCGGAAGCCACCACTTTTTTGGCGGAGGCCTTGAGTTTTTCCGCGCGGGTTTGAGCCTCGGCGACTTGCTTGGGGCTCAAGTCGGCGCGGGTCACGAGGTCAGCAGCCGCCTTCCAGTTATCCTGGTAGATCAGCAGCGTCACCATATTGAGTGCCGCCAGTGTGTTTGCCTGCTTGAGCTCCATGGCGGTCATGAACTCAAAGCGTGCTTCAGGGATCCGTCGCTGATTGAGGTAGACGACCCCCAGGTCATTTCGCATCCTGTCGTCGGTGGGGGCCATCTTCACCGCACGCTCAAGGTGAGTGGCAGCGGTGGCGTTATCATTTTTGGCGGCGGCCAACTGGCCCAGGCCATGTTCCCCTTCAGCCGTCAGACAGGTGCCGAGCAAGCTTTCGTACAACGGCTGCGCGTCGCCGCTACGCCCCATCATGCGCAGCACCCGAGCCTTGCGCAGGCGAACCTGGACCAGGTTGTCGGGCAAACCTTCCAGGTTCGCCAGGCTGGCATACAAGCGGCCTTCGTCGGCCATGTTGTCGGCCAGGTTCAGGGCCAGTTCCTGCTCCGAACCGGGCTTGGCACAGCTGGCCGGTCGCGAAGACAGGCCATTACTGGCACAGCCTGCGAGCATTAATGTCGCCGCTATTGCAATGACTGCTTTCATCGAATGTCCTCTGGCTACAACAGGTTGAACGCCCGGCCAATGGCTATGAAACTGGCCCGGCAGGCGTTCAACGTCACCGTTACGAGTGAGGGTGAGGGTGAGGCAAGTCCGGTTCAGGCTTCTGATCATTGCGAGAGCCCGCTGAGACTGTCGAAGTCGCCATTTTCCAGGAAAAACATGCGGTAGAAGTTCGGGTCGTAATTGCGCAGCTGTTCACCGGGCAATGACGGTAGTTGTGCATTGGCAGCCAGTGGCTGGACCAGATGGGGGGTGACGATCATCAGCAGTTCGCGCTCTTCACGGTTGATGGTGTTGTCGCGGAAAAATGCGCCCAGAACCGGGATATCGCCCAGCCCCGGAAACTTGTTCACCTGGGAGTTGTTGCGGGAGCTGATCAGGCCGCTGATGACGAAGCTTTCGCCGTCGGCCAGGGAGATGCTGGTATCGGTACGGCGCACGCTCAGGGCCGGGACTATCGTGCCGGCGACGCTCACGGCGTTGGTGAAGTCCAGTTCACTGACTTCCGGCGCCACCTTCAGCGCGATACGATTTTTCCCGATGATGGTTGGCGTCAGAGTCAGGCGGATACCGAATTCCTTGTACTCGATGGACACGTTATCGCTGCCTGAACTGGGCACCGGAATCGGTATCTCACCGCCGGCCAGGAAGCTCGCACTCTGCCCGCTGAGCGCTACCAGGCTTGGCCGAGCCAGGGTGTAGGCGAAACCACTGCCTTCCAGCGCATTGAGCGCCACCAGGGTATTGCCGGTAGCAAATGTGAGGTTGAAGTTGTTGTTATTCACCGGAATCGCCGGCGTGACAATGCCGCCGATGGAGGGCAAGGTTCTCGGCGAGCCGAACAGGAAGTTGCCACGGGTGCCGAAAATCGAGGCGGAGGCTTCCTTGAGCTTGGTCCGGCTGACTTCGACGAAACGGATATCGGTCTGCACCTGGCTCGGCAGCAGCGGGTCGTCGGAGGGCACCGACGGCGCGCTGGTCAGTGCCGATGTGGCTTTACCCTTGACGAACACCATGCTTTGGCGCGGCGTTTTCGAACAGGCAGTCCAGACCATCAGGCTGGTGGTCCCCGGTGTCATGCCCGTGAGTATGAACGCGTTGCTGCCGCTGGGTTGCACGTCGGCAATTTTCGGGTCACCCACCGCCAGTTGCGTTATCGGAACGGGGCTTCGCATTTCATTCTGCAGCCCCTGACCGACCTCGAAAGTTGTCGACCAACTGTCCAGTTGCGAACAATTGGCAGGTGCGGCCTGAGCCGCATTCACGCTGAGACCCGTCCAGAACAGGCCATGGATAATTTGCTTGAAAGCGGGCGCGGGACGAAGGCTCATTTAGTGCATCCTCACTGGATAGGCCATCTATAGGCAGACTAAGTTGTCTCTGATCACTTCACGGGGATCGGACTATCCCCCCCAATGCGCCAGACCACTTATCCGTGGCTTTGGCGTTATTCCTTGCGTGCAACACACGAGCGGGCGCAGTTCGCTGATCTGGCTGGACAGCGAGCGACCTTTGCTAAAACGGTTTTTAGTGAGGCGGTTATCTGGAGTGCCCGGCAGAGTGATGCTGGCAGTTACGGACGGTACTGTCCGCCAACCTGCCCCCCCCGAAAAATAAACGGCCATGCAGGTACAGAGCCGGAATACGCCTGCCATGATCATAGTGAGCTAACTCCTTTTGCCAATCTGATCACTGAAGCTAACTTGGAAACTGGAGCCGTTATGACTTCTTATTGTTTGACGGTAGTTCAATCAAACCAAAGTGCCATGATTTTAGAAAAATCCGGCATATCCCTCCCTTGATCCGCACCGTTGACACTGACCCTTGTAGGAGCCGGCTTGCTGGCGATGGTCGTCAACGATAATGCGTGCTGTCTGGGTCAACGTAGCGCCCTTGCGCCCATCGCCAGCAAGCCGGCTCCTACAGGTTTTGCTTCAGCTACAGGTGCCCATGATCGGGAACGGCCGCTGTGCCTGCACCAAATCCGGCATATCCCTCCCTTGATCCACGCCGTTGACACTGACCCTTGTAGGAGCCGGCTTGCTGGCGATGGTCGTCAACGATAACGCGTGCTGTCTGGTTCAACGTAGCGCCTTTGCGCCCATCGCCAGCAAGCCGGCTCTTACATCAAACGTCCCAAGTGGTGGACGCAGAACCAGGTTTGGTTGGCTTGGATGATGGCGTGGAGGAAGCGGGTGTGGCGGGGAAAAAACAGTGGGGATGAAATGAGGATGAGTTTCAGACGGAGCTGCGGGGGATGGCAGATGCCGTTTGACGAGTGAAGCTTGCCCCGGGAGCCGATAGGATCCCGGGGGTAATTGTCCTTAGTGACGAACCTTCCAGGCATCCCCAGCAGGCGCCGTACCATGGTCATACGGCTTGGCAATCCACATGTAAACCAACCCCAACCCAATCACGATCGCCGTGCTTAGCACCATCGCATAGTTGATGTACCACGCCGCGTCCGGCGTGCGCGGCCAGGCCATGTTGATGATGGCGCCGACGCCGTAGACCAGCGCGCCGACGTTCACCGCCCAACCCCAGGCGCCGAGGGTGAATTTGCCACTCGGTTTCCAGCCTTTCAGGCGTGCATACAGCGCCGCGAGCACGATCATCTGGAATGCGAGGTAGATGCCGATGGCGGCGAAGCTGACGATGGTGGCCACCGCGTCTTGCAGGAAGAAGCCCAGAATGATGATCAACGCTGGCAGGACGCCGGAGACGAACAGTGCGGCAACCGGAACCTGGGTTGCAGGTGAAATCTTTTTCAGCAGTGAACTGCCGATGACCATTTCATCCCTGGCGTAGGAATACAGCAGACGACTCGCTGCCGCTTGCAGGCTGATGACGCAGGAGATGAAGGAAATCATCACCACGCCCATCACCACTTTCGAACCGACCGGGCCGAAGGCGTTGTTGAGGATGGTGGTGACCGGGTCTTTGTCGGTGCCGTTGATCACGGCTTGCATGTCGGGCACGGCGAGGATCAGCGCCAGGCAGGCGAACATCGCCGCGATGCCGCCGATGTAGATGGTCATGCGCATCGCCACCGGGATTTGCTTGCTCGGGTTCGGGGTTTCTTCCGCCACGTCGCCGCAGGCTTCGAAGCCGTAGTACAGGAACATCCCCGCCAGCGAGGCGGTGAGGAAGGCCGGCAGGTAGGAGCCATTGATGCTGATGTCGAAGGTGTTGAACAGCACGCTGATCGATTGATGACGTTCGAAAATCAACAGGTAAACGCCGACGATCACCGCACCGACCAGTTCGCAGAGGAAGCCGAACATGGCGATTCGCGCCAGCACTTTGGTGCCGCTGAGGTTGACCAGTGTGGCGAACAACGTCAGCACCAGTGCGATGACAATGTTGGTGTTGTTATTCGGTTCAAAGCCCATCATTGCCGCGAGGTACGGACCGGCGCCCACGGCAACGGCAGCGATGGTGACGCACAGGGCGATGGAGTAGATCCAGCCGACCATCCACGCCCAGCGCTTGCCCACCAAGCGGCGAGCCCACGGATAGACGCCACCGGAAATCGGGAACTGCGAGACCACTTCACCGAAGATCAGGCACACCAGCAACTGGCCGCAACCGACCAGCAAATACGCCCAGAACATCGGTGGCCCACCGGCGGCCAGGCACAGGCCGAAGAGGGTATAAACCCCTACGACCGGAGAGAGGTAAGTGAAGCCCAGGGCGAAGTTTTCCCACAGGCTCATGCTGCGGTTGAAGTTGGAGGTGTAACCCAGCTTGCGCAGTTGCTCGGCATCGCTGTCGATGGCGACTGCGGTGAGTTCGGGTAGTGCACTCATAGTGTGTTAGCTCCGGAAAATCGGCAGATTTCGGATGTCCGAAACCGTGGCGGCGCCTTGGCGGTGCTGCCCGGATCGGTGGTTATTGTTTTGTTTGTCTGCGTTGAAGCCTGGAGGTGCGTGTTGCCGGTTTCTGCCTTGAAACCGCGGTGACGCCATCGCCAGCAAGCCGGCTCCTACGGTGGTTTGTGTCGTGCGCCATGAATGTGTACGACACAAACCACCGTAGGAGCCGGCTTGCTGGCGATGCTTTTAATGCTTGAACATCACATGCCGCACAACGGTGTAATCCTCCAGCCCATACATCGACATGTCCTTCCCGTACCCGGACAATTTCTGACCGCCGTGGGGCATTTCGCTGACCAGCATGAAGTGCGTGTTCACCCAGGTGCAGCCGTACTGCAAGCGCGCCGACAGGCGATGCGCGCGGCCAACGTCGGCGGTCCACACCGACGACGCCAGGCCGTAGTCCGAATCGTTGGCCCAGCCGAGCACCTGCGCTTCATCGGTGAATTTGGTCACCGACACCACCGGGCCGAACACTTCGCGGCGGACGATTTCGTCGTCCTGCTGTGCATCGGCCAGCACCGTCGGTTCGAAGAAGAAGCCGTTGCCTTCAACTGCCTTGCCGCCAGTGATCAGGCGGATGTGCGGTTGCGCCACGGCGCGGTCGACGAACCCGGCTACCCGGTCGCGGTGCTGCGCGGTGATCAGTGGCCCGAGTTCGGTCGACGGGTCATCCTGCAGGCCATACTTGATGCTGCTGACCGCTGCGCCGAGCTTCTCGACGAATGTCTCGTAGATGCCTTCCTGCGCGTAGATGCGGCAGGCGGCGGTGCAGTCCTGGCCGGCGTTGTAGAAACCGAAGGTGCGAATGCCTTCGACAGCGGCGTCGATGTCGGCGTCGTCGAAGATGATCACCGGGGCTTTGCCGCCCAGTTCCATGTGCATGCGCTTGACGCTGCTGGCGGTGCTGGAAATGATGTTCGAACCGGTGGCGATCGATCCGGTCAGTGACACCATGCGCACTTTCGGGTGGGTGACCAGCGGGCTACCGACGGTAGGACCACGGCCGAACACCAGGTTGAGCACGCCGGCCGGGAAGATTTCCGACGCCAGTTGCGCCAGGCGCAACGCGGTCAGCGGGGTCTGTTCCGACGGTTTGAGCACCACGGTGTTCCCGGCGGCGAGGGCCGGGGCGATTTTCCAGGCGACCATCATCAGCGGGTAGTTCCACGGCGCGATGGAGGCGATCACGCCCACCGGATCGCGGCGGATCATCGAGGTGTGGCCGGCCAGGTATTCACCGCCGGCCGAGCCGCTCATGCAACGGCTGGCGCCGGCGAAGAAACGGAACACGTCGGCAATCGCCGGGATCTCGTCGTTCAGCGCGGCGCTGTAGGGTTTGCCGCAGTTATCGGATTCGAGTTTGGCCAGCTCTTCGCCGTGGGCTTCGATGGCGTCGGCGAGTTTGAGCAAGAGCAGCGAGCGCTCTTTCGGCGGGGTGTGCGACCAGCTGTCGAACGCGGCGTCGGCGGCCCGTACAGCAGAGTCGACCTGGGCTTCGCTGGCTTCGTTGATTTCCACCAGCACGCGACCGAGGGCCGGGTTGAACACCGGTTGGGCGGGGCCTTCGCCGTCGATGAGTTGGCCGTTGATCAAGAGTTTGGTTTGCATGGCGTTGTCCTCTTTGAATCTATTATTTTTCTCTGGAGAAACCGGATCCTGTAGGAGCTGGCTTGCTAGCGATCGCGGTGTGTCAGCCCACATCTATGTTGAACGTCAGTCAGTAATCGCTAGCAAGCCAGCTCCGACAGGATTGGGTTCGCACACTGGGATCGGTGTTCTTCGTTACTTCCCGCCACTCCCCGCCACGCTCTCACCGCCGCGGGTCAGGTAATAGGCGCCGAGAATCGGCAGCATGGTCACCATCATCACCAGCATCGCGACGACGTTGGTCACCGGCACGTCCCGTGGGCGGCTGAGCTGGTTGAGCAGCCACAGCGGCAGGGTGCGTTCATGGCCGGCGGTGAAGGTGGTGACGATGATTTCGTCGAACGACAGTGCAAACGCGAGCATGCCGCCGGCGAGCAATGCCGAGCCAAGGTTCGGCAGGACGATGTAGCGGAAGGTCTGCCAGCCATCGGCACCGAGGTCCATCGAGGCTTCGATCAAGCTGTGCGATGTACGGCGCAAACGGGCGATGACGTTGTTGTAGACGATCACCACACAGAAGGTCGCGTGCCCGACGATGATGGTGAACATTCCCGGCTCGATCCCCAGCGTCTTGAACGTCGCCAGCAGCGCGATCCCGGTGATGATCCCCGGCAATGCGATGGGCAAAATCAGCATCAGCGAGATGCCTTGTTTGCCGAAAAAATCCCGACGGTACAACGCTGCCGATGCCAGCGTGCCAAGCACCAGTGCGATCAACGTGGCGACGGAGGCGATCTGCAGCGACAGCTTGATCGCTTCCAGCACGTCCGGTCGCGAGAACGCCACGCCGATCCACTTCAGGGTGAAACCCTTGGGCGGAAAACTGAACGCCGCGTCTTCGGTGTTGAAGGCGTACAGGAAGATGATCAGGATCGGGAAGTGCAGAAACACCAATCCGCCCCAGGCAGCAATGCGCAGACCCAATGAAGCTTTCTCAGAGTGCATCGAAGGCCCCCAGTCGTTTGACGATGGTCAGGTAAATGGCGATCAACACAATCGGCACCAGGGTGAAGGCCGCGGCCATCGGCATGTTGCCGATCGCGCCTTGCTGGGCGTACACCATGCTGCCGACGAAGTACCCCGGCGGGCCCACCAGTTGCGGCACGATGAAGTCGCCCAGGGTCAGCGAAAACGTGAAGATCGAACCGGCGGCGATGCCCGGAATCGACAGCGGCAGAATCACCTGCATGAAGGTCTGGCGCGGCTTGGCGCCGAGGTCGGCGGAGGCTTGCAGCAACGACGGTGGCAGGCGTTCCAGCGAGGCCTGAATCGGCAGAATCATGAATGGCAGCCAGATGTAGACGAACACCATGAAGCGCCCCAGGTGTGAGGTCGACAAGGTGCTGCCACCCACACCCGGAATGCCCAGCACGAACTGCAACACCGGCTCCAGTCCAAGGTGCTGAACGAACCATTGCGCCACGCCGCCCTTGGCCAGCAACAAGGTCCAGGCATAGGCCTTCACGATGTAGCTGGCCCACATCGGCATCATCACAGCGATGTAGAAAAACGCTTTGGTTTTGCCCGTGGTGTAGCGCGCCATGTAGTAGGCAATCGGGAACGCGACGATGGCGCTGGCGATCGAGACCACGACCGCCATGCTCAGGGTGCGCAGGATGATGTCGAAGTTCGAGGGCTGGAACAGCGCGGCGAAGTTCGCCAGGGTCAGGTCGGGCGTGACCGCCATGGTGAAATCGTCGAAGGTATAGAAGCCTTGCCACAACAGCACCAACAGCGAACCAAGGTAGATCGCGCCGAACCACAACAACGGCGGCACCAGCAGCAGCGACAGGTAAAAGTTCGGCCGGCGATACAGCAGGTTGGAAAACCTGCGTAACGGCGAGCCGCCGGCCGGGGTTTGAGGAAGAGCCACGCTGGTCATCTCACACCCCGCCGGCAACGGTGTCGTGCAACGGGATCATCGCTTCCCGCGCCCAGCGTGCGCTGATGCGTTGCCCGGTCTGATGTTGCGCGCTGACGTCCAGCCATTGATTGTTGGCCTGGCTAATGTTCAGGGTCTGGCCGTTTTCCAGTTTCAGTTCATAGCGGGTGGCGCTGCCCTGGTACTGAACGTCGTGGAGCAAACCGCTGACTTCGATCTCGTGACTGGCCAGCGGGCCTTCGGCGAAACGCACGTGTTCCGGGCGGATCGAAAACGGCTGCGGATTGCCGCTGAGTTGCTGCGCCAGATCGCCGCGAATCACGTTGGAGGTGCCGACGAACTCCGCGACAAAGGTGGTCGCCGGTTTCATGTAGAGGTTGCGCGGTGTGTCGACCTGCTCGATGCGACCCTTGTTGAAAACAGCCACGCGGTCGGACATCGACAAGGCTTCGGTCTGATCGTGGGTGACGAAGATGAAGGTGATGCCGAGCTGGCGCTGCAGCTTTTTCAGCTCGCTCTGCATTTGCTCGCGCAGTTTCAAGTCGAGGGCGCCGAGGGGTTCGTCGAGCAGCAACACCCGAGGGCGATTGACCAAGGCGCGGGCCAGGGCCACGCGCTGGCGTTGACCACCGGAGAGTTGCACCGGCTTGCGCTCGCCGTAGCCGCCGAGGGCGACCATGTCGAGGGCTTCTTCGGCGCGCTTGCGGCGTTCTGTTTTGCCGACGCCTTTGACTTTCAAACCGTAGGCTACGTTGTCGAGCACGTTCATGTGCGGGAACAGCGCGTAGTCCTGAAACACCGTGTTGACGTCACGCTCATACGGCGGCAGCCCGGCGGCTTCGTGGCCATGAATCCGGATCGAGCCTGCGCTCGGTTGTTCGAAACCGGCGATCAGGCGCAAACACGTGGTTTTGCCCGAGCCGGAAGGGCCCAGCATGGAAAAGAACTCGCCGTCCTGGATATCGATGGAAACCCGGTCTACGGCTTTCACTTCGCCGAATAGACGGGAAACGTTGGTGAACTGGACTGCAAGCGTCATGGTGCGGTGCTCCGGGAATCTGGAATCTTGAAAAGCATCGCCAGCAAGCCGGCTCCTACACGGGGTACGCGTACTCTGTAGGAGCCGGCTTGCTGGCGATAAAGGTCCGAAGGACCTTCAGGTGTCAGCGACCGCCCATGATCGCGATGTAGTCCTGGGTCCAGCGGCTGTACGGCACGAACTTGCCACCTTCAGCCTGCGGGGTTTTCCAGAAGGCGATCTTGTCGAACTGGTCGAAACCGTTGGTTTTGCAGCCTTCGGCGCCCAGCAATTCGCTCTCCTTGCATCCCGCCGGAACCGACGGCAACGAACCGAACCAGGCGGCCAGGTCACCCTGGACTTTCGGTTGCAGCGAATGGTCCATCCACTTGTAAGCACAGTTCGGGTGCTTGGCGTCGGCGTGCAGCATGGTGGTGTCGGCCCAACCCGTTGCACCTTCTTTCGGAATGACCGAAGCCACCGGCTGCTTGTCCGCCATCAGGCCGTTGACCATGTAGCCCCAGCTGCTGGACGCCACGACGCCTTCGTTCTTGACGTCACTCATCTGCACGGTCGCGTCATGCCAGTAGCGGTGGACCAACGGCTGCTGTTTACGCAGCAGGTCCAGCGCGGCTTTGTATTGTTCTTCGTTGAGCTGGTAGGGGTCCTTGATCCCCAGTTCCGGCCGCTTCGACTTGAGATACAGCGCCGCATCGGCGATGTAGATCGGACCGTCGTAGGCCTGAACCCGGCCCTTGTTGGACTTGCCGTCCGGCAGGTTCTGTTCCTCGAACACCACCCCCCAGCTGTCCGGCGCGGTCTTGAAGACGTTGGTGTTGTACATCAACACGTTCGGGCCCCACTGATACGGAGTGCCAAAGGTTTGTTTGTTGACGACGTACCACGGGCCATCCTTGAGACGCGGGTCAAGGTTCTTCCAGTTCGGAATCAACGCCGTGTTGATCGGCTGTACACGCTTGCCGACGATCAACCGCAGCGACGCATCGCCCGACGCGGTCACCAGGTCGTAACCGCCCTTGGACATCAGGCTGACCATCTCATCGGAAGTGGCCGCCGTTTTCACGTTCACCTTGCAGCCGGTTTCCTTCTCGAAATCGGTCACCCAGTCGTAGGCCTTGTCGCTTTCACCACGTTCGATGTAACCGGGCCAGGCGACGATATCCAGCTGACCTTCGCCGGCACCGACGGCTTTCAGCGGTTCGGCGGCCTGGATACTGGCGCTGGCCAGCAGCGCGGTAGTGATTGCACTGAGCAGTGCGGTCTTGTGCACGAACATGGGGATTCCCTCTTCTTTAATTATGGTCGGGGCAGTTTTGAACGTGGTTCAGCGTTGTAAACACGATCCTCGTAGGCGCCGGCTTGCTGGCGATAGCGGTGGGTCAGTCAACCTGGTTGTCAACTGGACCGACGCCTTCGCTGGCAAGCCAGCTCCTGCAAGGGATTCGCGTTGTTCCAACGTTTCAACATCAATGCCTTTACGGCTAATTGTTAGCGTAGTGCGCTTTTATAAATGCTGTCCGTGGCGCGCCATGATGTGCCGCACCACGCTGTAGTCCTGAAGCGAATCGCTGGACAAGTCTTTGCCGTAACCCGAACGTTTCAGGCCGCCATGGGGCATTTCGCTGACCAGCATGAAATGGCTGTTGATCCAGGTGCAGCCGTACTGCAAGAGCGCGGCCACTTGCATGGCTTTGTCGAGGTTCTGGGTCCAGACCGAAGACGCGAGGCCGTATTCCGAATCGTTGGCCCAGTCCACTGCTTGTTCGAGCCCGTCGAAGCGGGTCACGGTGACCACCGGCCCGAACACTTCGCGCTGGACGATTTCATCGCTCTGTTTGCAGCCGGCCAGCAGGGTCGGCTGGTAATAGAAGCCGGCGCCGGAATGCACGGCCGCACCGGTCACCCGCTCGATGTGCGGCTGGCCGAGGGCGCGTTCGACGAAACTGGCCACGCGGTCGCGCTGGCGGGTGCTGATAAGCGGGCCGATTTCATTGTCGGCATCGCGTTTGCCGGCGAAGCGCAGGCTGCTGACCGCTGCGCCGAGTTCCGCCACCAGTCGGTCATGAATGCCGGCCTGTGCATAAATCCGGCAGGCCGCGGTGCAGTCCTGGCCGGCGTTGTAGTAACCGTATGTGCGCACGCCTTCGACCACGGCCTGAATGTCGGCATCGTTGCAGACGATCACCGGCGCCTTGCCGCCGAGTTCGAGGTGCGTGCGCTTCAAGGTTTTTGCCGCGGCTTGCAGGATTTTTTGTCCGGTGACGATATCGCCGGTCAGCGACACCATGCGGATTTTCGGGTGGCTCACCAAGTGGCTGCCAACGCCTTCACCGCCGCCACAAATGATGTTGATCACGCCGCGCGGCAGGATCTCGGCCAGCGCGGGCGCCAGGGCCAGAATCGACAACGGCGTGTGCTCGGACGGTTTGAACACCAGCGTGTTGCCGGCGGCGAGGGCCGGGGCGATTTTCCACGCGGCCATCATGATCGGGTAGTTCCACGGCGCGATGGACGCTACAACCCCAATAGGATCGCGACGCACCATGCTGGTGTAACCCGGCAGGTATTCGCCGCTGAGCTGGCCGGTCTGGCAGCGCACGGCGCCGGCGAAGAAGCGAAACACGTCGACCGTCGCGCTCAAGTCGTCCTGACGCGCCAGGTGCAAGGGTTTGCCGCAGTTCAGGGATTCGAGGCGGGCGAGCAGGTCGGCTTGTTTTTCGATGGCGTTGGCGATGTCCAGCAGCAGGTTCGAGCGCTGCTGTGGCGTGGTCCGTGACCAACTGGCGAACGCATGATGGGCCGCGAGGATCGCGGCTTCGACTTGCTCGGTGCTGGCTTCGGCGATGTGCGTCAACACCTCACCGGTGGCCGGATTGAGGATCGGCTCGACAAAGCCCTGACCCGCGACCAGTTCTCCATCGATCAGCAACGCGGTGAACAGCGGGGTCTGCGCGCCAGTCATTTTTCGGGATCTCTTTTCTTGTGTGGCCATGCTGCTCCCAGTGACTGGGGCCCGGCCGTCTTATAGATGTACCAAGACTAGTGCCCGGACCCGAGGTCGACAAATACTAAATACTGAAGGTGGCATTCGATTAAATAGATGGCTTGCGCCCGCCGTGGGGTTGTTCGCGTGCCACGGTCAGGAACGGGTCCACCAGCGCCGGGCGCGCCGTGCCACGACGCCAGGCCAGGCCGACGTCGAGGGTCTGGCTCAGGTCGGCGATTGGCCGCGCTTCGATGATGTCGCCCTCCAATGACCATGGGCGGTACGTCATGTCGGGCTGGATCGATACGCCCAACCCTGCGGCTACCAGGCTTCGTACCGCTTCGGTCGAGGCGGTTTTCAGGGTGATGCGTGGTTGAAGCGACGCCGCCGACCACATGCGCTGGGCATTGCGGTCCATTTCATCGACGTTCAGTTGAATCAACGGCTCACGGGCGACGTCGGCGAGGTTGATGCTGTCGTGTTCCAGCAGCGGATGCTGGGCCGGCAGCCATAACCGATGAGGCGAATGGGTCAGTACTTCCGTTTGCAGGGCGTGGCGGTCCTCGAGGTTGGAGAGGATCAACACGCCGACATCGATCTCGCCGCTGACCAGCAAATGCTCGATATACGGGCGCTCGTCCTCCATCACGCGGATCTCGACGTTGGGGTAGGCGCGCTGAAAGCGGGTGAGTAAATCCGCGAGGTAGTAACCGGCGACAAGGCTGGTCACACCGATGATCAATTGCCCGGCGACCTGGTCGGTGCTTTGTTGCAGGCTGCGCTTGGCGTTGTCCACGGTGGCCAGAATCAGGTGCGCCTGGCGCAGGAATTGATGGCCCTGGTGCGTCAGGCTCATGCCCTTGGCGTGTCGGTTGAACAGGCCGACGCCAATCTCTTCTTCGAGTTGCTGGATCGCCAGGGTCAATGTCGATTGGGAAATGAACGCGGCTTGCGCGGCGGCGGAGATCGATCCGGTCTCGGCCACGGCGATGAAATGGCGGATTTGACGCAAGGTCATCATGAATAAGTACCCGGTGGGCGGTTTTTATAGATTCACTCGAGTTTATATCTTTTTAATCGATGGGCTTTTTTGCGTTAAAGAAGTTGAGCAACATCTGGAAGCACTCTCGCCGGGAGGGGCTGGGCACTTTCGATCTAGGCTGGTGGCCTCAGTGTCTGGTTTACCCCATTTGTGGAGGCGGCAAGAATGAATACCCGTGGATTGCTCGATCAGTTGCTCAAATCTGGCCAGGACATGTTGCAGAACAAGGCCGGTGGCTCGCAGAACAAAGCGTCCAGCGGTGGATTGGGCAGCTTGCTCGGCGGCAGCGGTGGTTCGGGCGGGCTTGGCAGTTTGCTCTCGGGCGCGGGTGGCGGTGCGCTGGCGGCGGGTGCCATGGGCCTTTTGATCGGCAACAAGAAGGTTCGCAAGGTCGGCGGCAAAGTGGCCATCTACGGCGGCCTCGCGGCATTGGGCGTGATTGCCTACAAGGCTTACGGCAACTGGCAGGCCCAGCAGGGCACTGCACCGAAGCAAGAGCCGCAAACCGTGGACCGCGTGCCGACGGCGCAGGTCGAGCAACACAGCCAGGCGATTCTCAAGGCGCTGGTGGCCGCGGCCAAGGCTGACGGCCATGTCGATGAGCGCGAGCGGGCGTTGATCGAAGGCGAGTTCACTAAACTCGACAATGATCAGGAGCTGCAACACTGGCTGCACGCCGAACTCAACAAACCGCTCGATCCAACCGATGTGGCGCGCGCCGCCAGCACCCCGGAAATGGCCGCCGAGATGTACATCGCCAGCGTAATGCTGGTGGACGAAGAGAACTTCATGGAGAAGTCCTACCTGGATGAACTGGCGCGCCAGCTGAAGCTGGAACCGGGCCTCAAGGCCGAGCTGGAAAAACAGGTGCGCCAGGCTTCTTTGTAACCCTCAAGATCGCCTTCGCGGGCAAGCCATGCTCCTGCAGGATTTGAGTCGGCCACATGATATGTGGGCGACACCAGGCCCAGTAGGCGCATGGCTTGCCCGCGAAGACGTCATCCGCTACGCCACTCATTCATAGCGCTCCCGACGTTTTTCCTCTGGATGAGAACTGCCGCGCATCCGTCTTATAAATGAAACACCGCCCTCGGCTATACTCCGCAACATTTGAAACGGCCCCCGAGGACTGACTGTGAAGAACTGGACGTTGCGCCAACGCATTTTGGCGAGCTTTGCGGTAATTATCGCCATCATGCTGCTGATGGTCGTCGTCTCGTATTCGCGGCTGTTGAAGATCGAGGCCAGCGAAGCCAGCGTTCGTGATGACGCGCTTCCAGGGGTGTATTACAGCTCGACGATTCGTGGCGCCTGGGTCGACAGTTTTCTCCAGATCCAGGAAATGCTGGGCTTGAAGGAAGGGCAGGGCATCAGCGCCGAGGACGCCGCAGACTTCAAGAATTTTGAAGCGCGCGTGCTGGACGCGATGAATAGCTATCGCGCCACCGTCACCACGGACGAAGACAAGCTCGAATTCGCAGCCTTCGAAAAACTCCATGAGAATTACGGCAAGATCCTGGCCGCAGTGCTCGACTTGCATAAGCGCAATCAGGAAGCCGAGGCCATCAAGTTGTTCAATGAACAACTGATCCCGGCGTGGACAGCAGGGCGCATGAAGCTCAATGACATCCTGCGCGAAAACAAGGCGGTGGCGGATCAGGACATCGTGAACATCGATGACGCGGTGGGCACTGCGAAAACCATCATGGGCATCTCCCTGCTGGTGGCGGTTTTGGCCGCCGGTCTGTGCGGCCTGTTGCTGATGCGCGCGATCATGGCACCGATGAACCGCATCGTGCAGATCCTCGAAATCATGCGCACCGGTGATTTGAGTGGGCGCTTGAACCTGGAGCGCAAGGACGAATTCGGCGCCGTGGAAACCGGCTTCAACGACATGATGGCCGAGCTTACGTCGCTGGTGTCCCAAGCTCAGCGCTCCTCGGTGCAGGTCACCACGTCGGTCACCGAGATCGCCGCCACCTCCAAGCAACAACAAGCCACCGCCACGGAAACCGCCGCCACCACCACGGAAATCGGCGCGACATCCCGTGAAATCGCCGCGACTTCGCGCGATCTGGTACGCACCATGACCGAAGTCTCCACCGCTGCCGATCAGGCCTCGGTGGCGGCCGGTTCCGGGCAGCAGGGCTTGGCGCGTATGGAAGAGACCATGCACTCGGTGATGGGCGCCGCGGATCTGGTCAACGCCAAACTGGCGATCCTCAACGAGAAGGCCGGCAACATCAATCAAGTGGTCGTGACCATCGTCAAGGTCGCCGACCAGACCAACCTACTTTCCTTGAACGCCGCTATTGAAGCCGAGAAGGCCGGGGAATACGGTCGCGGGTTTGCCGTGGTCGCCACCGAGGTGCGGCGTCTGGCGGACCAGACCGCCGTGGCCACTTACGACATCGAGCAGATGGTGCGCGAGATCCAGTCGGCGGTGTCGGCCGGGGTCATGGGCATGGACAAGTTCTCCGAAGAAGTGCGCCGCGGCATGTCTGAGGTGCAGCAGGTCGGTGAGCAGCTGTCGCAGATCATCCATCAGGTTCAGGCGCTGGCGCCGCGGGTGTTGATGGTCAACGAAGGCATGCAGGCCCAGGCCACCGGTGCCGAGCAGATCAACCACGCGCTGGTGCAGTTGGGCGATGCCAGCAGCCAGACCGTCGAGTCCCTGCGCCAGGCCAGTTTTGCCATCGACGAACTGAGCCAGGTGGCCGTCGGGCTGCGTAGCGGCGTTTCGCGATTCAAAGTCTGATGAGCGAACTCACGGCCAAACGCACCGCCGTGAAGCCGGCGATGCAGGCGTTGTTTCTGGTGTTTCGCATCGCCAGCGAGCGTTATGCCCTGCAAGCGATCGAGGTGGCGGAAGTGCTGCCGCGTCTGCCGTTGAAGCCGATTCCCCGCGCACCGGACTGGGTCGCCGGGGTGTTCGCCTATCGCGGCGCGGTGGTGCCGGTCATCGACCTCAGTGCGCTGACGTTCGGTTTACCGGCTCAGGCCCGCACCAGCACGCGTTTAGTGCTGGTCAATTATCGTCCGGATGAATCCGTTGAGACGCAGTTGCTCGGGCTGATCCTGGAACAGGCGACCGACACGCTGCGCTGCAACCCGGCGGATTTTCAGCCTTATGGTCTCGACAATCGCCAGGCACCTTACCTCGGACCTGTTCGCGAAGATGCGCAAGGTTTGCTGCAATGGGTGCGTGTCGCCGACCTGCTGGATGAACAGGTTCGCGCACTGCTGTTTCCGTCACCGCCACTGGATCCGGCGTTGCTTGAGGAGCGGCCATGAGCAGCGATCAGCGGTTTTTCGATTTTCTCAAGGAGCGCATCGGCCTCGACGTGACCTCGGTGGGCCCGGCGATCATCGAGCGGGCCGTGCGCCAGCGCAGCACCGCATCACGGTCGCAGACGGCCGATGAGTATTGGCACACCTTGCAGGGATCGCGGGATGAGCAACAAGCGCTGATCGAAGCGGTGATCGTTCCCGAAACCTGGTTTTTCCGTTACCCGGAGTCCTTTGCCACCCTGGCGAAACTGGCGACAAAACGCCTGGCCGACATCAACAACATGCGCGCGCTGCGAATCCTCAGCCTGCCATGTTCCACCGGCGAAGAGCCCTATTCCATCGCCATGGCGTTACTGGATGCCGGACTCAAACCACATCAGTTCAAAGTCGAAGGCATGGACGTCAGCCCGCTGTCGGTGGAAAAAGCCAAGCACGCGCTGTACGGCAAAAACTCGTTTCGTGGCCAGGACATCGCATTCCGCGACCGGCATTTCATCGTTGAAGACGATGGCTATCGCCTTGGCGAACGAGTACTGGAACAGGTGCGTTTGCAGGTCGGCAATCTGCTGGATCCGGCGTTGCTGGCCAACGAACCACCGTATGACTTCGTGTTCTGCCGCAACCTGCTGATCTATTTCGATCAGACCACCCAGCAGCAAGTGTTCGAAGTGCTCAAGCGCCTGACCCATGTCGAGGGTGTGCTGTTTATCGGCCCGGCCGAGGGCAGTTTGCTGGGGCGCTTTGGCATGCGCTCGATTGGAATTCCTCAGTCTTTCGCGTTCAGCCGGCAGAGCGTCCTTGCGCCTGAAGCTGTTCCAGCCTTTTTGCCGACTCAGTTACCGGCGCGCCAGCCGGTGCGCAGCGTGACACCGCCGCCCGTGCGCAGCCGGCCTTTCGCAACCGTGACGCCGTTGCCGGTGGTGACGAAAGCCGCCAACCCGGACGCCGCCACATTGCTGGCTAACATCGCCGCACTGGCCAACGAAGGCAAAAGCGCCGAAGCCCGCGCCGCGTGCGAAAGCTATTTGCGCAGTCATGAACCGGTGGCCCAAGTGTTTTACTGGCTCGGACTGCTCAGCGATGTCGCCGGCAGTGCCCTCGAAGCCCAGGGGTTCTATCGCAAGGCGTTGTACCTCGAACCGCAACATCCCGACGCGTTGATGCACCTGGCGGCCTTGCTGCAATCCCAGGGCGACACGGCGGGCGCCCGACGATTGCAGGACCGCGCCGCCCGAAGCGAGCGCGCAGACAGTGAGCGCAAACGATGAACGCCGCCGACACCTTTAGCCTCACCCATGAAGATGCCCAGGCCATCGATGATTGCTGGAATCGCATCGGTATCCACGGCGACAAATCCTGCCCGCTGTTGATCGACCACATTCACTGCCGCAATTGCGCGGTGTATTCGGCCGCCGCCACGCGTTTGCTTGACCGCTATGCGTTGCAGCAGGACGACCGCGGGCAAGTCTCGGTTGCCGTCCAAAGCGATGTGAAAACCCGCTCGCTGTTGATGTTTCGCCTCGGTGAAGAATGGCTGGGCCTGGCCACCCGCAGCCTGGTGGAAGTGGCGCCGCTGCAAGCCATCCACTCCCTGCCGCACCAGCGCTCCCGGGCCTTGCTCGGCGTGGCGAACGTACGCGGCGCACTGGTAGCGTGCCTCTCGCTGGTGGAACTGCTAGGGCTGGACGCCACCAGCAGCGTGGCTTCAGGCGCACGCGTGATGCCGCGGATGTTGATCATTGCCGCCCACGGTGGGCCAGTGGTGGTGCCGGTGGACGAAGTCGACGGCATCCATGCCATCGAGGAGCACATCCTCGACGCGGCGTCCCGCTCTGGCAACCAGGCCAGTGCCAAATACACCCGTGGCGTGTTGCAATTCAAAGGTCGCAGCCTGCGTTGGCTGGATGAAGAACAGCTGCTGTCTGCCGTGACCCGGAGCCTCACATGACCCCTGAGCAAATGCGCGACGCCTCTTTGCTGGAGCTGTTCAGCCTGGAAGCCGAGGCCCAGACCCTGGTGTTGAGCACGGGGCTGCTGGCGCTTGAACGCGATCCGACCCAGGCCGATTACCTTGAATCGTGCATGCGCGCGGCTCACTCGCTCAAAGGCGCGGCGCGAATTGTCGGCGTCGATGCCGGCGTCAGCGTTGCCCATGTGATGGAAGATTACCTGGTCAGCGCCCAGGAAGGCCGGTTGTATCTGCGGCCCGAGCACATTGATGCCTTGCTGCAGGGCACCGATCTGCTGATGCGCATCGCGACGCCGAACAACGCACCGGCGCCTGCGGATATCGAAGCTTATGTCGTCTTGATGGGACGGCTGCTTGTTCACATGGCGACGGTTGCCCCCATCGCGCCGCCGATGGCAGAACTTCAGCTGGAGCCGCCGACGGCCACGGTTGAGTCGCCCATGCCGGCCGCCACGCAAGCCCCTTCGGCAGGTGCCGCCGAGCCCTCGCCCAAGACCAAACGCACCACCGAAAGTGGCGAGCGCGTATTGCGCGTTACGGCCGAGCGCTTGAACAGCTTGCTCGACCTGTCGAGTAAATCTCTGGTGGAAACCCAGCGCCTCAAACCGCACCTGGCCACCATGCAGCGCCTGAAGCGCATGCAGAACAACGGCCTGCGGGCACTGGAAAACCTCAACGTCCGTCTCAAGGAACAGACCTTGAGCCTGGAGGCCCGGGAAGCCCTCGACGATGCTCGCCGGCTGCTGGCGGAATCCCAGCAATTGCTGGTGGAAAAAAACGCCGAACTGGATGAGTTCGCCTGGCAGGCCAGTCAGCGCGCGCAAGTTCTGTACGACACGGCGCTGGCCTGTCGGATGCGGCCGTTTGCCGATGTACTGACCGGGCAAGTGCGCATGGTCCGCGACCTGGGTCGCAGCCTCGGTAAACAGGTACGGCTGGAGATCGAAGGCGAGAAAACCCAGGTCGACCGCGACGTTCTGGAGAAACTCGAAGCACCACTGACGCACCTGCTGCGCAACGCCGTCGATCACGGCATAGAATCCCCGGAGCAGCGGATGCTGGCCGGTAAACCGGAAGAAGGTTTGATCCGCTTGCGCGCGTCCAATCAGGCCGGTCTGCTGGTGCTGGAACTGAGCGATGACGGCAACGGCGTCGATCTGGAAAAGGTCCGCCGCAGCATCATCGAACGGCAGTTGTCGCCGCCGGACACCGCCGCGCAATTGAGCGAAGAGGAACTGTTGACGTTTCTGTTCCTGCCGGGCTTCAGCCTGCGGGGCGAGGTCACTGAAGTGTCCGGACGCGGCGTCGGCCTGGACGCGGTTCAACACATGGTTCGTCAGTTGCGCGGCGCAGTGGTGCTGGAGCAGACGGCGGGCGAGGGCAGCCGTTTCCACCTCGAAGTGCCGCTGACACTGTCGGTGGTGCGCAGCCTGGTGGTCGAAGTCGGCGACGAGGCGTATGCGTTTCCGCTGGCTCACATCGAGCGCATGTGCGACCTGGAGCCGGCGGACATCGTGCAGGTCGAAGGCCGTCAGCATTTCTGGTACGAAGGCCGGCACGTCGGATTGGTTGCCGCCAGCCAATTGCTCCAGCGCCCAGCGAGTCAGAACAGTCAGCAAACCCTCAAGGTCGTGGTGATCCGCGAGCGCGATGCGATCTACGGCGTCGCGGTCGAACGGTTTATTGGCGAGCGCACGCTGGTGGTTTTGCCTCTGGACGAGCGTCTGGGCAAGGTGCAGGACATTTCTGCCGGCGCCTTGCTCGACGACGGTTCGGTGGTGCTGATTGTCGACGTCGAGGACATGCTGCGGTCTGTGGACAAACTGCTCAATACCGGGCGCCTGGAACGTATTGCCCGCCACGGTAATCAGGCGGTCGAAGCAGCGCGCAAAAGGGTCCTGGTGGTCGACGATTCGCTGACCGTTCGCGAGTTGCAGCGCAAATTGCTGGTCAATCGCGGCTACGACGTGGCCGTGGCGGTGGATGGCATGGATGGCTGGAACGCCCTGCGTTCGGAGGATTTCGATCTGCTGATTACCGACATCGATATGCCACGCATGGATGGCATCGAACTGGTGTCTTTATTGCGTCGGGACAATCGATTGCAATCGCTGCCGGTTATGGTGGTGTCCTATAAAGACCGTGAAGAAGACCGTCGTCGTGGACTGGACGCCGGGGCCGACTATTATCTAGCCAAAGCCAGTTTTCATGACGACGCCCTGCTTGATGCAGTGGTTGAGCTCATCGGAGGAGCGCGGGCATGAAAATCGCAATCGTCAACGACATGCCCATGGCGGTTGAGGCTTTGCGCCGCGCCTTGGCATTTGAGCCAGCGCACGAGGTGATCTGGGTCGCCAGCAATGGGGCCGAGGCGGTGCAACGTTGCGTGGAAAACACCCCGGACCTGATCCTGATGGACCTGATCATGCCGGTGATGGATGGCGTCGAGGCGACCCGGCGGATCATGGCCGAGACGCCATGCGCCATTGTGATTGTCACGGTCGACCGCCAGCAGAACGTGCATCGGGTGTTCGAGGCCATGGGGCATGGGGCGCTGGATGTGGTCGATACGCCGGCGATCGGTGCCGGCAATGCCCAGGAAGCGGCGGCGCCGCTACTGCGCAAGATCCTGAACATCAGCTGGCTGATCGGCGACAAGGGCAATCGGGCACGACCCGCGCCGAGTCCGTCGCGTCATTCGGGCTCTCGGCAAAAATTGATCGCCATCGGTTCGTCCGCGGGCGGGCCGGCAGCGCTGGAAGTACTGCTCAAGGGGCTGCCGCGAGATTTTTCGGCCGCTATCGTGCTGGTGCAGCACGTCGACCAGGTGTTCGCCGCTGGCATGGCCGAGTGGCTCAGCAGCGCCAGCGGCCTGGACGTGCGCCTGGCCCAGGAAGGCGAACAGCCACAGGCCGGCACCGTGCTGCTGGCCGGCACCAACCACCATATCCGCTTGTTGAAAAACGGCACGCTGGCGTACACCGCCGAGCCGGTCAACGAGATCTATCGGCCCTCGATCGATGTGTTTTTCGAGAGCGTGGCCAGTTACTGGAACGGCGATGCCGTGGGTGTTTTATTGACCGGCATGGGGCGCGATGGCGCGCAGGGGCTTAAACTCATGCGCCAACAGGGCTACCTGACCATCGCTCAGGACCAACAAAGCAGCGCGGTGTATGGCATGCCGAAAGCGGCAGCGGCCATCGACGCCGCTGTAGAAATTCGCCCGCTGGACAAGATAGCGCCACGATTGCTGGAGATTTTCGCTAAATGACTACGCTTAGCAGCAATCCTGGCCCAGGCAGTACTCAGGTGACCGAACATGAATGAATTACAGCTCGACGGCTTTAAAACCGACGAAAACGCCGCCATGGTGTTGTTGGTGGACGATCAGGCGATGATCGGCGAGGCGGTGCGCCGCGGGTTGTCGAATGAAGAGAACATCGACTTCCATTTCTGCGCAGACCCGCATCAGGCCATTGCGCAGGCCATCCGGATCAAACCGACCGTGATCCTCCAGGATCTGGTCATGCCCGGTCTTGACGGCCTGAGCCTGGTGCGTGAATACCGCAATCATCCGGCCACCAAGGATATTCCGATCATTGTGCTGTCGACCAAGGAAGACCCGTTGATCAAAAGCGCGGCTTTCGCGGCCGGGGCCAATGATTATCTGGTGAAACTGCCGGACAACATCGAACTGGTGGCGCGCATTCGCTATCACTCGCGCTCCTACATGACCCTGCTGCAGCGTGATGCGGCCTACCGCGCGCTGCGGGTCAGCCAGCAGCAATTGCTCGACACCAACCTGGTGCTGCAGCGCTTGATGAACTCGGACGGCCTGACCGGGCTGTCGAACCGTCGTCACTTCGACGAATACCTGGAGCTGGAGTGGCGCCGTTCGTTGCGTGACCAGAGCCAACTGTCGTTGCTGATGATCGATGTGGACTACTTCAAGTCCTACAACGACAGCTTTGGCCACCTGGAAGGCGACGAAGCGTTGCGCAAGGTCGCCACAGCCATCCGTGACGCCAGCGCCCGGCCTTCGGACCTGCCGGCCCGTTATGGCGGTGAAGAGTTTGCGCTGGTGCTGCCCAACACCACGCCGGGCGGTGCGCGACTGGTGGCGGAGAAACTGCGCCAGACCGTGGCCGCGCTGAAGATCCCGCACATTTTCCCGACCGAAGGCTCGAGCCTGACCATCAGCATCGGTCTGTCGACCATGACCCCGCAACCGGGCGCCGATTGCCGACAACTGATCTCGGCGGCGGACAAGGGGCTGTACCTGGCGAAGAACAATGGGCGTAATCAGGTCGGCATCGAGTAGGAGCGAGCGGACAGGCCTTTTCAGCCAGGCGGGCTGCCGTTTTGGACCGTTTGCCGTTATACTCGCCGGCTTTCAAAAGTTCGCCAACGAGTGCTGCCCGCCATGGAAATCAACCCGATCCTTAACAGTATCAAGGACCTGTCCGAGCGATCCGAAACTATTCGGGGGTATCTTTGACTACGATCAAAAGCATGAGCGTCTGACTGAAGTCAATCGCGAGCTTGAAGATCCGTCTGTCTGGAACAACCCGTCGTACGCTCAGGAACTGGGCCGCGAGCGGTCCCTGCTGGCGCAGATCGTCGAAACCCTCGACGAAATGCACACCGGCCTGGCCGACGCCAAAGACCTGCTGCTGATGTCCGCAGAGGAAGAAGACCAGGCCGCCGTCGATGACGTCGCCGCCGAAGTCGAGCGTCTGCGCGAGTCCCTGGAAAAACTCGAATTCCGTCGCATGTTCAGCGGTGAAATGGACGCCAACAACGCCTACCTGGACATCCAGGCTGGCTCCGGCGGCACCGAGGCCCAGGACTGGGCCAACATCCTGCTGCGCATGTACCTGCGCTGGGCTGACAAACGCGGTTTCGACGCGACCATCATGGAGTTGTCTGCCGGTGAAGTCGCCGGGATCAAGGGCGCTACCGTGCACATCAAGGGCGAATACGCCTTTGGCTGGCTGCGTACCGAAATCGGCGTGCACCGACTGGTGCGCAAGAGCCCGTATGACTCCGGCAACCGCCGTCATACCTCGTTCTCGGCCGTGTTCGTGTCGCCGGAAATCGATGACAACATCGAAATCGACATCAACCCGTCGGACCTGCGCATCGACACCTACCGCTCCTCCGGTGCCGGTGGTCAGCACGTAAACACCACCGACTCGGCCGTACGGATTACCCACGTACCGACCAACACCGTGGTCAGTTGCCAGAACGAACGCTCCCAGCACGCCAACAAAGACACCGCGATGAAAATGTTGCGGGCGCGCTTGTACGAGCAGGAAGTGCAGAAACGCAACGCCGCCTCGCAAGCCCTGGAAGAGACCAAGTCGGACATCGGCTGGGGTCACCAGATCCGCTCCTACGTACTCGATGCGTCGCGAATCAAGGATTTGCGCACTAACATCGAACGCAGCGACTGCGACAAGGTGCTCGACGGCGACATCGACGAATACCTGGTGGCCAGCCTGAAACAAGGCCTGTAACACGATCCCCCCTGTAGGAGCCGGCTTGCTGGCGATCCCCGGCCAACGGCCGGGGACAATGAACCTGATGGAATACTTAAAGACATGAGCGACCTAGAACTCGACCCGCAAGCCCTGCAACAGGAAGAAAACTCCCTGATCGCCCTGCGCAAGGAAAAGCTGGCTGCCGAGCGCGCCAAGGGCAATGCCTTCCCGAACGACTTCCGCCGTGACAACTACTGCGAAGACTTGCAGAAACAGTACGCGGACAAGACCAAGGAAGAGCTCGCAGAGGCTGCAATCCCGGTCAAGGTTGCCGGTCGCATCATGCTCAACCGTGGCTCGTTCATGGTGATCCAGGACATGACCGGGCGCATTCAGGTCTACGTCAACCGTAAGACCCTGTCCGAAGAAACCCTGGCCGCAGTGAAAACCTGGGACATGGGCGACATCATTGCAGCCGTTGGCACCCTGGCCCGTTCCGGCAAGGGCGACCTGTACGTTGAAATGACCGAAGTGCGCCTGCTGACCAAGTCGCTGCGCCCGCTGCCGGACAAGCACCACGGTCTGACCGACACCGAACAGCGCTATCGCCAGCGCTACGTTGACCTGATCGTCAACGAAGACGTGCGCCAGACCTTCCGCGTGCGTTCGCAAGTGATTGCGCACATCCGCAGCTTCCTGATGAAGCGCGACTTCCTCGAAGTCGAAACGCCGATGCTGCAAACCATCCCGGGCGGCGCGGCAGCCAAGCCGTTCGAAACGCACCACAACGCGCTGGACATGGAAATGTTCCTGCGTATCGCGCCTGAGCTGTACCTCAAGCGTCTGGTGGTTGGCGGTTTCGAGAAGGTGTTCGAGATCAACCGCAACTTCCGCAACGAAGGCGTTTCGACCCGTCACAACCCTGAATTCACCATGTTGGAGTTCTACCAGGCATACGCCGACTACGAAGACAACATGGACCTGACCGAAGAACTGTTCCGCGAGCTGGCGCAGCTGGTTCTGGGCAGCACCGACGTGCCGTACGGCGACAAGGTGTTCCACTTCGGCGAACCGTTCGTGCGTCTGTCGGTGTTCGACTCGATCCTCAAGTACAACCCCGAGTTGACCGCTGACGACCTGAACGACATCGAGAAGGCTCGTGCCATCGCCAAGAAGGCTGGCGCGAAAGTGCTGGGCTTTGAAGGCCTGGGCAAGCTGCAGGTGATGATTTTCGAAGAGCTGGTCGAGCACAAGCTGGAGCAGCCGCACTTCATTACCCAGTACCCGTTCGAAGTGTCGCCGCTGGCCCGTCGTAACGACGACAACCCGAACGTCACCGATCGTTTCGAGCTGTTCATCGGTGGTCGTGAAATCGCCAACGCCTACTCCGAGTTGAACGACGCGGAAGACCAGGCCGAGCGCTTCATGGCGCAGGTGGCCGACAAGGACGCCGGCGACGACGAAGCCATGCACTACGACGCCGACTTCGTTCGCGCGCTGGAGTACGGCATGCCGCCAACGGCGGGTGAAGGGATCGGCATCGACCGCCTGGTGATGTTGCTGACCAACTCCCCGTCGATTCGCGACGTGATCCTGTTCCCGCACATGCGGCCGCAAGCGTAAGTGTTTCAACTAAAAAGCCGCCTGAAATGGGCGGCTTTTTATTGCCTGTCTGGTACAAACGTATCAATTGGTTACTTTTGAAGTAAGAGAGGAATACCTGCCGTGAATCGCGCAATGGCTCTAGAAGGTGCAGCGGGTGTCGCCACTGCGGTCGCTGAAAGTGTTCAGTACCAGGGCCGCAAGGCCAGCCGCCAGGGCAGTGAGCAACGTCGACAGGACATTCTCGATGCCGCCATGCGCATTGTCGTGCGCGATGGCGTGCGGGCGGTGCGTCACCGTGCGGTCGCCGCCGAGGCCGGTGTGCCGCTGTCGGCCACCACCTACTATTTCAAGGACATCGATGACCTGCTCACCGATACCTTCGCCCAATACGTGGAGCGCAGCGCGGCGTTCATGGCCAAGTTGTGGGTGAACAATGAAGGCCTGCTGCGCGAGATGGTCGTCAGCGGCGACGGCAGCCCCGAGTCGCGCTCGCAGCTGGCGGACGATATTGCGCGGTTGATGGCGGACTATGTCCATCGGCAACTGATCAACCGCCGCGAACATTTGATGGCCGAGCAAGCGTTCCGTCAGGAAGCGTTGCTCAACCCCCGCCTGGCGGAGCTGGTGCGCTCGCACCAGCAAATTCTCCTGCAGGGCACGTGTCAGCTTTTCCAGGTTTTGGGTTCCCGTGAACCCCATCAAGATGCCAAAGTGTTGACGGCGATTATCGGACGGATGGAATATCAGGGCCTGCTCAACGACGCCGAGCCTGCCGCCGAAGCCGAAATGCTCGGTATCCTGACGCGGTATATGCACTTGGTCCTGGCGTCGGTGTGATCCATTGTGGTGCTCGATCCCCTGTGGGAGCGGGCTTGCTCGCGAAGGCGGTTTAACATTCAACATTTCCGTCTTCTGATACACCGCTTTCGCGAGCAAGCCCGCTCCCACAGGTTCGGTGGCCACATCAAGCCGGCGTATGTTTCAAAGGGAGTGTTGAATGAAAGCCTGGCGCGTCGTTGTGATCGCCTTGTCGTTCCTGCTGCTCAGTGGCTGCCTGGTGACCTTCAAGGAACCGCTGCCCACGAGCGACCCCGCGCCCAAGGGATTACTCGGCAAGTGGACCAGCACCAACGCCTGGGGCGAACCCATGAACCTGGAGCTGACGCGCATTGGCGACAATCGCTATCAGGCGGTCAGCTATTTCAAGGCCAAACCCAAGGAGCGCGAAGCTTATCCCTTCACCGTCTCGCGCCATGGCAGTCGCTGGTACCTGTCGGCGAAAGTGCCCGCGCAGTTCGGCGGGCATTTCACCATTGCCGGTTTCGAACTCACCGACAAGCATGAACTGGTGGTCTATAACCTCGACGTCGAGCAGATCAACCAGGCGCTGGGGCAGAAAACCCTCAGCGGTGAAGGTTTCCAGACCGACGATGGCGACGGCGTGCTGATCAACACCAACATGGATCAGGTCTTCGCTTACCTCGATGATCCGGCCAATTCCGACGTATTCGTCGAGGCCGTGCGCTATCAGCGCTTGGCCAAAGCCAAGTAAACCAGCACATAACGGTTTTTCTACAGGAGTTTCGGGTGGACGATTACCAGCAGTCGATACGCATTTTGTCCGATCGCATCGTGCTGGCGCAGACGCCGATACGCGTCCTGGACGCGGTGAAGTGGGACGACAGCATCCGCAAGCGTTTCCTCAAGGCCAAGGGCAAGGAAATGCCGGAGGTGGACCGTGATTACTACCTGAACCGGCCACTGTCCTTCGACTCCAGCAGAGTGAAACTGGAGTTCCAGAACATCGAGCGTGACATCACCCGTCAGCTCGGCCAGTTCAACCCGGTCGGCCAGATCATGCGCCGCATGTGCAAGGAATACCGGATGGTGGTGCGCATGCTCGAAGCACGCGGCACCGAGGATTTCGGGCTGATTTCCCAGGAACTGTACGGCGCGGCGTCCGATGCGTTCCACGCGGGTGACCCGACCCTGTCCGACCTCGGCCTGATGCTCTCCGATTACCTGAACAACATCGATGGCCGTGGTGACCTCAAGGATGAGCCGAAGATCCTTACCGCCAAGGACGCCGTGCATTTATTGCAAACCCGGCTGAGCAAAGTATTTGGCGAGGCCGAGGAAACCATTCGGGTATTCGAGTCTGACGGGATCGTCGCCGATGCCGCCGCGGGCGCCGACTACATCAAGATCCGCACCGACGCGATGTTCAACGAGCGTGACGTACGCGCCCTCGAAGTCCATGAAGGGCTGGTGCATGTCGGCACCACGCTCAACGGTCTGAACCAGCCGATCTGCACCTTCCTGTCCAAAGGCCCGCCCTCGTCGACGGTGACTCAGGAAGGCCTGGCGATCCTGATGGAAATCATTACATTCGCCTCTTACCCAAGCCGCCTGCGCAAACTGACCAACCGCACCCGCGCCATTCACATGGTGGAAGAGGGCGCGGACTTCCTGCAGATCTTCGAGTTCTTCCGCGAGCAGGGCTTTGAAATGGCGGAAAGCTACGGCAATGCCAGTCGGGTTTTCCGCGGTTCGGTGCCGAATGGTCTGCCATTTACCAAAGACTTGTCCTACCTCAAGGGCTTCATCATGGTTTACAACTACATTCAGTTGGCCGTGCGAAAGGGCAAGCTTGAGCAGATACCGCTGCTGTTTTGCGGCAAGACCACGCTGGAGGACATGCGGACCTTGCGCCAATTGGTCGATGAGGGGTTGGTGGTGCCACCCAAATATCTGCCTGAACAGTTCCGCGACATGAACGCGCTGTCGGCGTGGATGTGCTTCTCCAACTTCCTGAATCACTTGAGCCTGGACCGGATCGAAGCGGATTATTCCAACATCCTGTAAGGACACGGACCCCATGTGGGAGCAGGCTTGGTCCGCTCCCACATTTGACCTGTGTTCCAACCCTTTTTCGCGAGGTTTCAACGGATGAGAATCCTCGGCATCCTCTGCCTTCTCCTGACCCTCGGTGGTTGCAGCTCCTTGCTGTTCTACCCCGAGCCCGGCCAGTTGTTCACCCCGGAAAAAGCCAAACTCGAATACCGCGACGTTACCCTCACCACCGCCGACGGTCTCAAGCTGCACGGTTGGTGGCTGCCAGCGAAAAAAGGCGTCGAGGTCAAAGGCACGGTGCTGCACCTGCACGGTAACGGCGGCAATCTGCCCATGCATCTGGGCGGCAGCTGGTGGTTGCCGGAAGAGGGGTATCAGGTACTGCTGATCGATTATCGCGGCTACGGTTTGTCCGAAGGCGAACCGAGTTTGCCGGCGATCTATCAGGACATCGACGCCGCATTCAAGTGGCTCGACCAGGCACCGGAAGTCAAAGGCAAGCCGCTGATCCTGCTCGGCCAAAGCCTCGGTGGCTCAATGGCCGTGCATTACCTGGTTCAACACCCTGAACGCCAGAAGCAACTCAAGGCCTTTGTCCTCGACGGCGTGCCTGCCAGTTATCGCAGCATCGGCCAGTTCGCCCTGAGCAATTCCTGGCTGACCTGGGCGTTCCAGGTGCCGCTGTCCTGGCTGGTGCCGGACGGTGACAGCGCGATCCATTCCATGGAGCAGCTCAATGGCGTGCCGAAATTGATCTACCACAGCATCGACGATCCGATCGTGCCCCTTTCCAACGGCATCCGTCTGTATCAAGCTGCGCCGCCGCCGCGGGTGCTGCAACTGACCCGCGGCGGTCACGTGCAGACGTTCGCCGACCCGGTCTGGCGCAAAGTCATGCTGCGTTACCTCGAAGACCCGCAGCATTTCAACGGCCTGCGTCGACTGGGTGAAATCCCCAATTACCCGGCCCCCCCGAATTCAGAAGATGAACCATCAGAGAGCCCGCAATGAGTGAAGAACGTAACGCCATCCCGCTGATCATCACCGGTATCTGCAGCATCCTCGGCACAGTGGGTGCCCTGTGGTGGTACGGCTACCTGCACTTCGCCAAGCCTGAGGATGCGTTGCTGCTCAACCAATTCACCATGCTCAAGACCGTGCCGGGTGAGGATTACAAAGTCTCCCTGGAGCCGGCGGCGCAAGTGGCGCAGTGCATCGATGGCGTGCTGGTGCTGTTTGATACCGAACAGAAAGGCCTGAGCGGCGTGCTGATCAACGACCGGAAAAAAGCGGTGCGCTGCATGGGGCAGGAAACCCCGCAGAAGCTGGAGCAGTAACGGTAACGCGTTCAAATCAGACAAGCCGCGGTTGCCTTCATCGCCAGCAAGCCGGCTCCTACAGGATTGCATTGAACCGGTAGGAGCCGGCTTGCTGGCGATGGGGGGCCACGCGGTGTTCCGCCAAACCGCCAAACCGCGAAAACAAAAAGCCCCGCCTGATCGACTCAGGCGGGGCTTTTGCGTTACTGCGTGAAGCTTAGTTCGAGCTGACCGCCGAACGCGGAATCACTGGCTGGTTGTCGTTGGAAATGGTCACTTCCACCCGACGGTTCATTGCCCGGCCCGAGGCGTTGGAGTTCTCGGCCACCGGATACTCCTTGCCGTAACCCTGGGCAACGATGCGCGCCGGATCAACGCCCATCTTCACCAGCGCCATGCGCACGGAACCGGCGCGACGCTCGGACAGCGACTGGTTGTGCGACGCTGTACCGGTGCTGTCGGTATAGCCTTCGACAATCGCCTTGCGGTCCGGGTTTTCCTGAAGGAATTGCGCCAGTTTGTTGATGTTCACCAGACCGCTGGATTTCAGGTCGGCACGGTCAGTGGCAAACAGCACATCCCCGAAAGTCACCAGCGTCCCGCGATCGGTCTGCTTGGCGTTCAGGCTGTCCTGCAACTGCTTGATCTGCTGATCGCGAGCGTCGAGACGAGCCTGGGCGCGCTGTGCGGCGGCGTTTTTCAGATTGGCTTCAGCGGTGCGCAGGGCGATGGTCTGCTTCGCCACTTCAACACGCTGATTGGTCAGGTAGGCCAATTGGTCGACCTCGTTCGAATCTCGCTTGTCCAGATAAGCCTTGTCGGCCTTGTCCAGGTAATCGCTGGCGTCCTTGGTTTCCAGTGCCGCGACTTTGCTCGCCTGCGGGTTGGCTTGCAGGCCGCTGTAGTTGGTGCGGGCCTGTTCCAGGTTGGCATTGGGCGGCGTCGAGCAGCCGGCCAGTGCAACGCTTGCGGCCAGCAGGGCAGGGATCATCAATTGTGTGCGCATTTTGGTTTCGTCCTTTTAAGTCGAGTAAGAAGTACGTCGAGGCGGCGCTTATTGCACGGTGCGCTGGCTTTCCTGACGCAGTTCCTGAACCCCTTTCTGAGAGTCCTTCACAGCTTGTTCGGCTTTGATCGCCTGGGCTTTGCGTTCGGCGACACGAGCGTCCCACTCAGCCTGTTCGGCGAGCATTTTGGCTTCGTCATACTTTTTGTCGTGCATGGCGATTTCGGCTTGTTTGAGCTTGTCCTGAGCGGACTTCATCTCAACCGCGGCGAACTCGGTGCCGCCCGCGCTGACGGCGCTGTTCACGGCGGATTGGGTTACGGCGTATTGCTCGGTCGGCGGGTTACCGGCACAACCGGCCAGAACGAAGCTGCTGCCGATCGCCAGAGCGGCCAGTTTCAGGCTACGCAAGTGGTTGGACGAGGACTTGGCAGTGCTGGTTTTCATGGTCATCAACTCCATTGGAAAAACTCCTGAAAAGCTAAAAATCCATCCTGGGTAAGGAGCCGCAACCATCAAATTTCGAAAGCGTTTTGAAACGGCCGTCCCAGGCGTGGTTACTGGTTACGACCCGAGGCATTTTTCAAAAGTTCAGAGAAGATGGCCTTTCGCCGGAAAAAACTTTGACCGAATGGACAAGGCTCTAAGTCGGGAACTTTAGCGATGTGCAGCGGTATTCCCGGGTTTTGTTGAAGGGGTTCTGCGACCTGATGTGGGAGCGGGCTTGCTCGCGAAGGCGGTGTGTCAGTCAACCTCTCTGCTGGCTGACACACCGCCTTCGCGAGCAAGCCCGCTCCCACAGGTTTCGAGGTGAATTCAGTGCTTCTGCTTGTCTTCGCTGGATGACAAATCATGCAAATGACGACGGGACAACGCGAGAAAACGCGGAGTCGGACCTATGTCTTCGTACAGTGGATCGCCTTCTTCATCGGTGGCTACGATGGTTGAGCCCTTCACGTACGGGAAGCTCTTTTCCAGCTCTTCCAGCGCAGCGCCGATCAGTTCGCCGAGCAGTTCTTCGGGATGCCGCTTGGGGTACATCTCGATAATCGCCGCCAGTCGTGCGGCGGCCTCCACATCCAGATGAATCGCGTAGCCGGTGTCGGTCAGGCGACCCTTGGCGTTTTCTTCCCAGTGATGGGCAAGCTCGCGGATTTTCATAAAAACCTCATTGCGCGCCTGCTCGTGGCAGGCAGGGTAAGTGTCCGGCATGGCCGGCGAAAGCCGTCGTACGGCTTACTCTTCAGACTAGCTCGCAGGCCCGAGGTTTAAAGTCCCTTCGTCGTTTGCTTGTAAGAAGCGCTTTACGGCGGCACTCTTTGTTTTCAAGGCATGTCATTCCAAGACACCGGATTTTTCGCTGGAGAACGGCTGATGACCGATATTGATGCACGCTTGCGCGAGGACGTTCACCTGTTGGGTGAGCTGTTGGGCAACACCATTCGTGAGCAGTACGGGGACGGTTTTCTCGACAAGATCGAGCAGATCCGCAAAGGCGCCAAGGCTGACCGTCGCGGTTCGATGGACGCCGAACTGAGCGCCAGCCTCAACCAGTTGAGCGAAGACGAGTTGCTGCCGGTGGCGCGGGCGTTCAACCAGTTTCTCAACCTCGCCAACATCGCCGAGCAATATCAGCTGATTCACCGCCGCGAAGAATCGCAGCCCGCGCCGTTCGAAGCGCGTGTGCTGCCCGAATTGCTCGCGCGCCTGCTTGCCGAAGGCCATGGTGCCGAGTCCCTGGCGCGGCAATTGGGACGACTGGAAATCGAGCTGGTGTTGACCGCACACCCGACCGAGGTCGCACGCCGTACGCTGATCCAGAAATACGATGCCATCGCCGCGCAACTCGCCGCTCAGGACCATCGTGACCTGACCAGCGCCGAGCGCGAGCAGATCCACGCGAAGTTGCAGCGCCTGATCGCCGAGGCCTGGCACACCGAAGAAATCCGCCGCACCCGTCCGACGCCCGTGGACGAGGCCAAATGGGGTTTCGCGGTGATCGAGCATTCGCTGTGGCAAGCAATCCCGAACTATTTGCGCAAGGCCGATAAAGCCCTGCATGACGCCACTGGCCTGCATTTGCCGCTGGAGGCCGCGCCGATTCGCTTTGCGTCATGGATGGGCGGCGACCGCGACGGCAACCCCAACGTGACGGCTGCCGTGACACGCGAAGTGTTGCTGCTGGCGCGCTGGATGGCTGCCGATTTGTACGTGCGCGATGTCGATCACCTGGCCGCCGAGCTGTCGATGCAACAGGCCAGCGACGCGCTGAAAGCCAAGGCCGGCGACAGCGCCGAACCGTATCGCGCCGTCCTTAAACAGTTGCGTGAACGCCTGCGCGCCACCCGTAACTGGGCGCATGCCGCCTTGACCACCGCGACGCCGGCAACCGCCGATGTGTTGCAAAACAATCGCGACCTGCTCGATCCCCTGGAGCTCTGCTACCAGTCGCTGCATGAGTGCGGCATGGGCGTGATCGCCGATGGGCCGTTGCTTGATTGCCTGCGTCGCGCGGTGACGTTCGGTTTGTTCCTGGTGCGTCTCGATGTTCGGCAGGACTCGTCGCGGCACTCGGCGGCGATGACGGAAATCACCGATTACCTTGGCCTCGGTCGCTATGAAGACTGGAGCGAAGAGGAGCGCATCGCTTTCCTGATGCGCGAGCTGAACAACCGTCGGCCGTTGCTGCCGGCGTACTTCAAACCATCTGCCGACACCGCTGAAGTGCTGGCGACGTGCCGGGAAATCGCCGCTGCACCGGGCGCTTCGCTCGGTTCGTACGTCATTTCCATGGCCGGCGCGGCGTCCGATGTGCTCGCTGTACAACTGCTGCTCAAAGAGTCTGGCGTGTTGCGGCCGATGCGCGTGGTGCCGCTGTTCGAAACCCTCGCCGACCTGGACAATGCCGGCCCGGTGATTGAAAAACTGTTGCTGCTGCCGGGGTATCGCGCGCGCCTGCAAGGGCCGCAGGAAGTGATGATCGGTTATTCCGACTCGGCCAAGGACGCCGGCACCACGGCGGCGGCCTGGGCGCAGTATCGGGCGCAGGAACGTCTGGTGGATATTTGCCGCGAGCAGCAAGTCGAGCTGCTGCTGTTCCACGGTCGCGGTGGCACCGTGGGCCGTGGCGGCGGCCCGGCACACGCGGCGATCCTGTCGCAGCCGCCGGGGTCGGTGGCGGGACGTTTCCGCACCACCGAGCAGGGCGAAATGATTCGTTTCAAATTCGGCCTGCCGGACATCGCCGAGCAAAACCTCAATCTCTACCTTGCGGCCGTACTGGAGGCGACTTTGCTGCCACCGCCGCCGCCGGAACCGGCCTGGCGTCATTTGATGGACGAATTGGCAGCAGACGGTGTCAGCGCTTACCGCGCCGTGGTGCGGGAAAATCCGCAATTCGTCGAGTATTTCCGCCAGTCCACCCCAGAGCAGGAGTTGGGACGCCTGCCACTGGGCAGCCGCCCGGCCAAACGTCGCGCCGGCGGGATCGAAAGCCTGCGGGCGATTCCATGGATCTTCGGTTGGACCCAGACACGTCTGATGTTGCCGGCCTGGCTCGGCTGGGAAGCGGCGCTGAGCAAGGCACTGGAGCGTGGCGAAGGGGAGTTGCTGGGGCAAATGCGCGAGCAGTGGCCGTTCTTCCGCACGCGCATCGACATGCTGGAAATGGTCCTGGCCAAGGCCGATGCCGACATCGCCCGCTCCTACGATGAGCGGTTGGTCGAGCCGGATCTGCTGCCTTTGGGCGCGCATTTACGCGACCTATTGTCGCAGGCCTGTTCGGTTGTCCTGGGATTGACCGGCCAGTCGCAGCTACTGGCACATAGCCCAGACACCCTCGAATTCATCCGTCTGCGCAACACTTACCTCGACCCGCTTCATCTATTGCAGGCTGAGTTGCTGGCACGTTCGCGACAGCAGGAAGTGGCACAGGGCAGCCCGGTAGAACAGGCGTTGCTGGTGTCTGTGGCGGGGATTGCCGCCGGTTTGCGAAATACCGGCTAAGGTTTTTGTCGTGGATTCGGGCACTCGGCGCGGGCGTTGAGTGCCGGTTTGCGCAGGGCGGGAAAGTGCTGCCAGGCGACAGTTAATGATGGGGTTGCGACTTGGGGTACCCCGTCGCAGAGTCACACAAGGCGCGGGTTTCTCCGACTTTCGGCGGCTTGTGTGGTCCGGGCCTGCTGTGTATCTTGATCAGCCTTTGGCCGTTTGGGCGGTCACGACCCTGTTTTTGAGATTGGCCCCACGAGGCGAATCCGTTGTTATCTATATAAAAAATTGAGGAGCACATCGATGCGCGTCATTCTGCTGGGAGCTCCCGGGGCCGGTAAAGGTACTCAGGCTAAGTTCATCACCGAAAAGTTCGGCATCCCGCAAATCTCCACCGGCGACATGCTGCGTGCCGCGGTCAAGGCCGGCACCGAGCTGGGCCTGATCGCCAAGAGCGTGATGGACAGCGGTGGCCTGGTATCCGATGACCTGATCATCAATCTGGTCAAGGAACGCATCAGCCAGGCGGATTGCGCCAACGGTTTCCTGTTCGACGGTTTCCCGCGCACCATTCCTCAGGCTGAAGCCCTGGTGAAGGCCGGCGTCGAGCTGGACCACGTGGTCGAAATCGCCGTTGATGATGAAGAAATCGTTCAGCGTATCGCCGGTCGTCGCGTTCACGAGGCCAGCGGCCGCGTGTACCACACCGTCTACAACCCGCCGAAAATTGCTGGTAAAGACGACATCACCGGTGAAGACCTGGTGCAACGCAAGGACGACACAGAAGAAACCGTGCGCCATCGCCTGTCGGTCTACCACTCGCAGACCAAGCCACTGGTAGATTTCTACCAGAAGCTGTCGGCGGCTCAAGGCAAACCGAAGTACAGCCACATCGCTGGCGTCGGCTCGGTTGAAGCGATCACCGGCAAGGTGCTTGAAGCGCTGAGCTGAAAAGTCTGAACCGCTTCATCTTCTACGGCCCGCTTGCGGGCCGTAGTTGTTTATACTGGCGCACTTTTTTCTGACCTCTCTTACGGAAACATCGATGAGCACCTTGCTGGCCCTGGACACCGCGACCGAAGCTTGCTCCGTTGCCTTGCTGCATGACGGCAAAGTCACGAGCCATTACGAGGTGATCCCGCGCCTGCATGCGCAGAAGCTGTTACCGATGATCCAGCAATTGCTCGCCGATGCCGGGACCACCCTGCAAGCGGTCGATGCGATTGCCTTTGGCCGTGGGCCGGGCGCGTTCACCGGCGTGCGGATTGCCATTGGCGTGGTGCAAGGCCTGGCGTTTGCGCTGGATCGCCCGGTGTTGCCGGTGTCGAACCTGGCAGTGCTGGCGCAGCGGGCTTATCGCGAACACGGCGTGAGTCAGGTCGCGGCGGCCATCGATGCGCGGATGGATGAAGTGTATTGGGGTTGCTACCGCGAAACGGCGGGGGAGATGCGTCTGGTCGGTAACGAAGCCGTATTGCCGCCGGAAATGGCGGCACTGCCGGCCGATGCCAGCGGTGAGTGGTTTGGCGCGGGCACCGGTTGGGGGTACGCCGAACGCATTGCCGTCGGCCTGACGGGGCAGGATGCGGGCATGCTGCCTCACGCCGAAGACCTGCTGACCCTGGCGCGATTTGCCTGGGCACGCGGTGAAGCGATTGTGGCGGATGAGGCGCAGCCGGTTTACCTGCGCGACAAGGTTGCGACCCCCAAAGCGCGTTGATTCCCGCTGTTCCTGTGGCGAGGGGACAAGTCCCCTCGCCACAATGAATAGCCAACGCCTGCCAATCGTCGTTTTCTAATCCCGCTTTTAAACCTTTTCGTTTTTCTGTGTTCTAGTTATCACTCGGCGGTTTGCGAAGTGGGTTGTGTGCCACTAGACTGCCATCATCGATACCGAGCATGACTTTATGCGTATAGACGGCCTTTCCTCTCAGTCCTACCCCATCAAGCGCAAGCCTCGCAAAGGGCATGTGGTTGAGGACGAATCCGTCGATATCGAGGGTGAGCTGGAATTCCCTTCCGAAGAGCAACTGGCCGCCCGCGCCGCCAAAGCCTCCGCCCAGCGCCTGAGCAATCTTCCCGCGCGTCAACAAGACATGATTTACCACCGCGCCATGAGCAAAAGCGTAGCGATGGCCTTGGCCAGCTACCTCAGCACTGCCGGTTTTGTCGATTGGGATTCGGATGTGATGGGTCTCGACCTGTACATCTGATGCGACTGCCTTATTACCTTGGCTGCCCGTCCTGGAGTGAAAACGCCTGGCGTGATTACCTCTATCCGCAGGACGCAAAATCCTCCGATTTTCTAAATCTCTATTCTCAAGTATTCAACGCCGTGGAAGGCAATACGACCTTCTACGCGAGCCCGGCTGCCAGCACCGTGCAACGCTGGGCCGAGACCATGCCCGAACACTTCCGCTTCACCGCCAAATTCCCCGGCGACATCAGCCACGGCGGTGACCTGCGTGAACAACTGATCGCCACCGAAACGTTCCTGCAACTGCTCAGCCCGTTAGGCGAGCGAGTCTCGCCACTGTGGTTGCAGCTGTCGAAAAGCTTCACACCCCAACGATTGCACGAGCTGGCGGGTTTTATCGACGCTGTGGGCCGGCCTCTGGCCATCGAAGTGCGACACGACGATTTCTTCGCCAAGGGTGATGCCGAGCGCGCGCTCAATCGTCTGCTGCTGGATCGCGGCGTTGAACGTATCTGCCTCGATCCGCGTGCGCTGTTCAGTTGCACCTCGACCGATCCATCCGTACTTCACGCCCAATCCAAGAAACCCAGGGTTCCGCCCCGTCCGGCGGCGTTCACTCAGTTCCCGCAAGTGCGCTTCATCGGCCATCCGCAACTGGAAGCCAACGATCCGTTCCTGGTGCCCTGGATCGAGAAAATCGCCCTGTGGATCGAAGAGGGCCGCACGCCTTATATTTTCCTGCACACCGCCGACAACCTGCTGGCCGCGAAGCTTGCGCAACGTTTTCACGCACAACTGATGCTGCGTTTGCCTGGCCTGCCGCCGCTGCCTGAGCTATACAGAGAGCCCGCCGCCGAGCAACTTGGCCTGCTCTGAGGCGGATTCCCTGCCTTTTTCAGGAGCCTGCCAATGGATGCGCAAACCCTTCGAGCCCAGGCGTTCAAAGCACTGCATGAACGCGCTGGCGCTTTTGTCATTCCCAATCCGTGGGACGCCGGCTCGGCGAAAATGCTCGCCAGCCTGGGCTTCGAGGCGCTGGCGACCACCAGTGCCGGTTATGCCTTTTCCCAGGGCCGTCCCGATGGCGGACTGACGCTGGACGATACCCTGGCGAACGTTCGGGCGATTGTCGCGGCTACCGATCTGCCCGTGGCGGTCGATCTGGAAAACGGTTTTGCCGACGATCCGGCCGAGTGTGCGCAAAGTATTTTGCGAGCCGCCGAAGCGGGCGCCGTGGGTGGTTCGATCGAAGATGCCACCGGCCGCGCAGAGGCCCCGATCTACTGTTTCGAGCATGCGGTGGCACGGATCGAAGCCGCTGTCGCCGCGGCTCGCAGTTTGCCGTTCCCCTTCACATTGACGGCCCGGGCCGAGAACTTCCTGCATGGCAATCCCGATCTGGACGACACCATTCGCCGCTTGCAGGCCTTCGCCGAAGCAGGCGCCGACGTGCTGTATGCGCCGGGACTGCGCAGCGCTGAAGACGTATTGGCGGTGGTTCGCGCTGTGGCGCCCAAACCGGTTAACGTGCTGATGTCCGGCGGGCTGAAATTGACGGTCGAGCAGTTGAGCGAAATGGGCGTCAAACGCATCAGCGTCGGCTCGGCACTGGCGTTGGCAGCGCTTGGCGAGTTCTACCGGGCGGCCGAAGAAGTCAAGACCTCCGGCACATTCACCTTCACGTCGCGGTCGATGCCGTACGCGCAAGCCAATCAGTTATTCAAAGGCTGACGATGCGGTTTGTGCGGGTGCTGCTCGTGTTGCTGCTGATGGTCGGTGTGGCTGGAGTGAGCGTCTGGCGCGGCTGGATCTCGCTGCCGCCGCAGTGGAACCCTTGGGCGCCGCTGGACGTGAAGGCCAAACCGAACCTGCTGACCCGCTACAAACTCATGCTACTGCGCGATGATTCGCAGTTGTGCGAGCAGGCCCTGAGCAGTTCCGGATTGCGCGTCGCCCCTCAAGCCGACAGCCCTGATGCAAAGTGTCCATTGAACGAGGCCTTGCGCGTGCAGGGCGGGAACGTCGCATTGAGCAGCAGTTTCCTCGCCAGTTGTCGCCTGGCGGTGTCGTTTGCCCTGTTCGAACATCATGCGTTGCAACCAGCGGCCCAGACGGTCTACTGGCAAGCGGTCACCCGCGTCGACCATCTGGGAAGCTTTGCCTGTCGAAACGTCTACGGCCGTGAGAATGGCAGGCTCAGCCAGCACGCCACGGCGAACGCGCTGGATATCGCCGGTTTTCGCCTGGCCGACGGCCGATCGATCAGCGTGCTCAAGGATTGGCCGAAGGATAATCAGGACGCACGGTTTTTACGTCAGGTCCGCGACGGCGCCTGCGACGTGTTCAGTGTGGTGTTGGGCCCGGACTACAACGCTGCCCATCGCAATCATTTTCACGTGGATGTCGGGCCGTGGTGGGTGTGTCGCTGAGGACTTGTTATTGAAGATCAGGCGGCGATGCGCAGGTTCTGCAGAACGATCGGGCGTGCCCAGCCGATGTCGAAATCGAAGTTTTTCTGTTGTTCCGCGAGCTCTTCGGGCGGGAACGGCGGGAATGGCTTGTCCAGCAGGTCCATTTCGAATTCGGCGATCGGCAAGTGCAGTGGACGCGGTTGCGGCGCCGGGCCGGCTTCTGGCACGGGTTGACCTGCGGTCAGCACGATCGGGCGAACCCAGCCGCTTTCGAAGTCCTGCTGTTTCTGCTGAGCGACGATTTCTTCTGCCGGGAACGGTGGGAACGGTTTGTCGGCCAGGTCCATGTCGAACTCGGCAATCGGCAGGAACAATGGCTCGGGTGGCTTGACCTGGGTTTCTTTCACATCGCATTCACGCTGGGAAACGATGTGCGCCAGCAGCTCGCTGCCAATCGTAGGTTCGACCGGGCTCTCGAGATCGACCGCCGGAAAATCGAGAGAAGCCGGCACGACATCGCCCGACTGATCGGCCAGAGCCTGGGCAAAAAAATCCTGCCACAGGTGACTGACGCCGCTCAGTGCCTGGGAATTTCGCAGGCCAAAATCGCCGTGGGGCGAGATGTAACCTATCGATGTGCGTTGAATGTCTGACATTTCTCTCGGTCGACGCTCAGCTCTGGCAAAATGCTCGTTAGTTTTGTTATCGGCCGTTTTTGCCGATCATTAATTTTTTGAGCGTGTTTTCCCATGATTGAGCAACCCGCGGCTTGCCGCATCCATGTCGAGGCCCTGGGCACGGCTTTTCAGCCACAGGCCGAGCAATGGGCCGAACGCCTGGGCCTGCCTTTGCAGGTCGATGATGGCGAGTTTGCCTTGCAGGTGGGGGAGCAGGGTTTGCAGTTGCAACAGCTGGGGCCCGACGCCCCGGGGCCGGTGCGGGTGGACTTTGTCGAGGGCGGCGCGGCTCATCGCCGTTTGTTCGGCGGTGGCACCGGTCAGATGATCGCCAAGGCTGTTGGCATCGCGCAGGGCGTGCGTCCGCGGGTGCTGGATGCCACGGCGGGGCTGGGCAAGGATGCGTTCGTGCTGGCGAGCCTGGGCTGCGAGATGAGCCTGATCGAACGCCAGCCGTTGATCGGTGCGTTGCTCGAGGATGGTTTGGCACGCGGCGCGGAAGATTTCGACGTGGCGTCGATTGTGGCGCGCATGCGTTTGCTCAAGGGTAACTCGATCGAGGTCATGCGCAACTGGGAGGGCGAGCCACCGCAGGTGATCTACCTCGATCCGATGTTTCCCCACCGTGAGAAAACCGCGCTGGTAAAGAAGGAAATGCGCCTGTTCCGGCCGTTGGTGGGGGATGACCCGGATGCACCCGCGTTGCTGGAGGCCGCGTTGGCATTGGCCAGCCATCGGGTGGTGGTGAAGCGTCCGCGCAAGGCGCCGTGCATTGCGGGGCCGAAGCCGAGTCATGCACTGGACGGGAAATCCAGTCGGTATGACATTTATCCGAAGAAGGCGCTCAAGCCCTGAGACCGAGTCGCAGCCTTCGCGAGCAAGCCCGCTCCCACATGGGAATGCATTCCCATGTGGGAGCGGGCTTGCTCGCGAAGGGGCCAGAACAGACAGTCGATACCTATCAGGCTGTCTCAGGCCGATACGCCCGCATAAACAACCCCACCACTTCCCGCACATGTTCCTCGGCCGCATCCCCGGTCAACGGCTCGCCACAGCCATACAACAACCGAAAATTCCCCGCGCCCTTGAGCAGGCAAAAGAAGTGCTCCGCCGCGTTACGGGGCTTGTCGATGCTCAACGCACCGCTCTGATCTACCTTGCTCAGCAACCGCTCCATGCCATGCAACATGCGCTCCGGCCCGGCCTCGAAGAAGATTTGCGAGAGCTTTGGGTCCTGGCTGCCCAGCGTCATCATCAACCGGTGCAGGTTCACCGATTCATCGCTGTTGATCAGGTGATGAAAGCCGCGCGCGATATTCAACAGCACTGCTTCCACTGAAATGCCGTCAGGCAATTCGAAAAACAGCGTAGGCAATTGTTCTTCGCATTTGGCGACCACGGCGGCGGAGAACAACGTCTCCTTGTCGTTGAAATGGCTGTAGACGGTCAGCTTCGACACGCCAGCTTCAGCCGCGACGGCGTCCATGCTGGTGCTCGCATAACCATTGCTCAGAAACAGGATTTTCGCCGCATCGAGGATCGCCTGGCGTTTGGCCAGATCCTTGGGACGGCCCGGGCCATTGGGGGCTGAAAGATTGTTCGGCATATTCGTTTTTAATACTGGACTGGTGAGTTTGCTATTAATAACATACTGCTCAGTATAATTATTCCAAGCACCATTAGCGAAAGGTCCTTCACCATGTTCCGCTATGCCTTGCCCCTCGCCTTGCCAGTCAGTCTGGCGTTTTTATTGTCTGCGTGTGGTCACGAAGAGGCGCCGCAGGTCACTGTCCGACCGGCCATGGTCGTGCAGCCAGAGCCTTCGGCCCAGGCGATGGAAAGCTATCCCGGTGAAGTCCGTGCCCGCTACGAGCCGGACCTGGCCTTTCGCATTGGCGGCAAAGTCAGTCGACGACTGGTCGAAGAAGGGCAGCGGGTCAAGGCTGACCAGCCTCTGGCGGAACTCGATCCCCAGGACGTGCGCCTGCAACTGGAAGCAACCCGCGCCCAGGTCGCGGCTGCCGAAGCCAATCTCAATCTCGTACGCGCCGAGCGTGATCGCTACAAGACCCTGATGGAACGTCAGATGGTCAGCCGTTCCCAGTACGACAATGCTGAAAACCTCTACAGATCCGGTGAAGCACGCCTGAAGCAGATCAAGGCCGAATTCAACGTCTCCACCAATCAGGCCAGCTACGCCGTATTACGCGCGCCTCAGGACGGCGTCGTGGCCAAGCGCGCGGTGGAAGTCGGGCAAGTCGTCGCCGCCGGTCAAACCGTGTTCACCCTCGCTACCGATGGCGAGCGCGAAGTGCTGATCAGCCTGCCGGAGCAGAGTTTCGGTCGTTTCAAGGTCGGTCAGCCGGTGTCGGTGGAACTCTGGACCCAACCCGATCAACGATTCGCCGGACGCATCCGCGAGCTGTCGCCCGCCGCCGATCCAAAGTCGCGCACCTTCGCGGCTCGGATCGCGTTCACTGCCGGTAAAGTCCCGGCCGAACTTGGCCAGAGCGCCCGGGTATTTATCCAGACTGCCGACGTCGTGGCACTGTCGGTACCGCTCTCGGCAGTGACCGCCGAAAACGGCGCCACCTACGTTTGGGTGCTCAGCGCCAACAACACCCTGAAAAAAGCCCCGGTCCGGGTCGGTGCATTCGGCGAGAAAACCGTGCCGGTGCTCGAAGGCCTGAACGCCAGCGACTGGGTGGTGGCCGCCGGCGTCCATGTGCTTCATGACGGGCAGCAAATACGCCCGGTGGATCGCTCCAACCGCGTGGTCAATCTGGCGGACAAGGAGTAATCCCCGATGGGTTTCAATCTTTCCGAATGGGCGCTGCGTAATCGCCAGATCGTACTGTTCCTGATGCTGTTGCTGGCGATTGTCGGCGCGCTTTCCTACACCAAACTCGGACAAAGCGAGGACCCGCCGTTCACTTTCAAGGCCATGGTGATCCGCACCAACTGGCCCGGGGCCACCGCCGAGGAAGTGTCGCGACAGGTCAGCGAGCGCATTGAAAAGAAGCTGATGGAAACCGGTGAGTACGAGCGCATCGTCTCGTTTTCTCGACCGGGTGAATCCCAGGTGACGTTCGTTGCGCGTGACTCCATGCATTCGGTGGATATTCCGGATCTCTGGTATCAGGTCCGCAAGAAGATCAGCGACATTCGTCATACCTTGCCACCGGGCATTCAGGGGCCTTTTTTCAACGATGAATTCGGCACAACGTTCGGCAATATCTACGCGCTGACCGGCGATGGTTTTGATTACGCGGTGCTCAAGGACTACGCCGATCGCATCCAGATTCAGCTGCAACGGGTCAAGGACGTGGGCAAGGTCGACCTGCTCGGGTTGCAGGACGAGAAGATCTGGATCGAACTGTCCAACGTCAAACTCGCCACCCTCGGCTTGCCGTTGGCGGCGGTGCAGCAGGCGCTTGAAGAGCAGAACGCGATGTCCACGGCTGGCTTCTTTGAAACCACCAGTGAGCGGTTGCAGCTACGGGTTTCGGGGAATTTTCAGACGGTCGAAGAGATCAAGAACTTCCCGATCCGTGTCGGTGATCGTACGTTCCGTATCTCCGATGTCGCGAACGTTCGTCGCGGCTTCAACGATCCACCGGCACCGCGCATGCGCTTCATGGCGGAAGACGCCATCGGCCTGGCCGTGGCAATGAAGGACGGCGGGGACATTCTGGTGCTGGGCAAGGCACTGGAAATCGAGTTCGCCAGGATCCAGAAAAACCTTCCGGCCGGTATGCAGCTGCGCAAGGTCTCCGACCAGCCGGCTGCGGTGAAAACCGGTGTCGGTGAGTTCGTACAAGTGCTGGTGGAAGCCTTGGCCATCGTCCTGTTGGTGAGCTTCTTCTCCCTCGGCGTGCGCACCGGCATGGTGGTGGCGCTGGCGATTCCGCTGGTGTTGGCGATGACCTTCGCCTGCATGTATTACCTGGGCATCGGCCTGCACAAGATTTCCCTCGGTGCGCTGGTGCTGGCGTTGGGTTTGCTGGTCGACGACGCGATCATTGCCGTGGAAATGATGGCAATCAAAATGGAGCAGGGCTTCGACCGGATCAGGGCGGCCAGTTACGCCTGGACCAGCACCGCGTTTCCGATGCTCACCGGTACGCTGATCACCGCCGCCGGGTTCCTGCCGATTGCCACTGCGCAATCGGGGACTGGCGAATACACCCGTTCGATTTTTCAGGTGGTGACCATCGCGCTGCTGGCATCGTGGATTGCCGCCGTGGTTTTTGTGCCGTATCTGGGGGAAAAACTCCTGCCGGACCTGGCGAAGATTCATGCGGCGAAACACGGCACCGGCCAACCGGACCCTTACGCCACTCCGTTCTATCAGCGTGTCAGACGCCTGGTGGAGTGGTGCGTGCGGTGGCGCAAGACGGTGATCGCGCTGACGGTGGTGCTGTTCATTGCCTCCATCGTGTTGTTCCGTTTTGTGCCGCAACAATTCTTCCCGGCCTCGGGGCGACTGGAGTTGATGGTCGATCTGAAGCTCGCCGAAGGCGCTTCGTTGAGCAACACTGCCGACGAGGTTAAACGCCTCGAAGGTTTACTGAAGGATCACGCCGGTATCGACAATTACGTGGCCTACGTCGGCACCGGTTCGCCGCGTTTTTACCTGCCACTGGATCAGCAACTGCCGGCGGCGAGCTTCGCCCAGTTTGTCGTCCTGGCCAAGACCATCGAAGACCGCGAAACCCTGCGCACCTGGTTGATTGAAACCCTCAACGAACAGTTCCCGGCCCTGCGTTCGCGGGTGACGCGTCTGGAAAACGGCCCGCCGGTTGGTTATCCGGTGCAGTTCCGGGTCACCGGTGAACACATCGAGGACGTTCGCGCCCTGGCCCGCAAAGTGGCGGCCAAGGTTCGCGAGAATCCCCACGTGGCCAACGTCCACCTGGACTGGGAAGAGCCGAGCAAAGTCGTTTATCTGAACGTCGATCAGGACCGCGCCCGCGCGCTGGGCGTAAGTACTGCAAACCTGTCGAAATTCCTGCAGAGCTCGCTGACCGGGTCCAGCGTCAGCCAGTACCGCGAAGACAATGAGTTGATCGAAATCCTCCTGCGCGGCACGTTGCATGAACGCACTGAACTGTCGTTGCTGCCGAGCCTGGCGGTGCCGACCGACAACGGTCGCAGCGTGGCGCTGTCACAAATCGCGACGCTGGAATACGGCTTTGAAGAAGGCATCATCTGGCACCGCAACCGCTTGCCGAACGTGACGATTCGCGCCGACATCTACGGCAAGGAACAACCGGCGACGCTGGTGCAGCAGATCATGCCGACGCTCGATCCGATCCGCGCGGAACTACCTGATGGCTATTTGCTGGAAGTCGGCGGGACCGTGGAGGACTCGGCCCGTGGCCAGAACTCGGTGAAGGCTGGCGTGCCGCTGTTCATTGTGGTGGTGCTGACGTTGCTGATGCTGCAACTGCGCAGTTTCTCACGCACGGTGATGGTGTTTCTGACGGCGCCATTGGGGTTGATCGGGGTGACTCTGTTCCTGATGGTGTTCCGCCAGCCGTTTGGTTTTGTGGCTATGCTCGGGACCATCGCGCTGTCCGGGATGATTATGCGGAACTCGGTGATTCTGGTGGATCAGATCGAGCAGGACATCGCTGCGGGGCTGAAACCCTGGCAGGCGATCATCGAGGCCACGGTGCGTCGTTTTCGGCCGATCGTGCTGACGGCGCTTGCCGCTGTGCTAGCGATGATTCCGCTGTCACGCAGTGTGTTCTTCGGGCCGATGGCGGTGGCGATCATGGGGGGGCTGATTGTGGCGACGGCGTTGACGCTGTTGTTTTTGCCGGCGCTGTATGCGGCTTGGTTCCGCATCAAGAAAGAACCGGTTTGAGGTCTTGGCGGCCTTTGGGCCGACCAGGCTTTTGTTGACTGGGTGGTGCATATCCATTTCTGCGGTAAT
>NZ_BDAG01000030.1 GCF_002091715.1 Pseudomonas migulae NBRC 103157
AGCAAAGTGAGGGAAAACCACTTTGATCCTGAAGGCTCAAATGTGAGCCGGGATCACAATTGAATCGAGCCTGTTTCAGCCTGCTGTCAGGCGCTGGCCAACGTTAGATAACTGTTAGGTAACGGTTAGGTAACGTTAGAAGCGTTAGAAGCGTTACCGGCCCAGTCATGCCATACGATTTGACTCGGCTCACTTTGCCTGTTTCGCCGCTGTGGGAGCGAGCACCGAGAAAATCGGAACGACTCCCGATCTGCCAGTGAGACCAAACCATCTCACTGAGACCAAATCGTCTCAATGCGCGATATTTCACTGTGGGAGGGGAATATCGCGGGCTTTTACCTTAGGGAGGAGATGCACTCAAATCTGAGGACATTAGCCAGATGCGCGGAGTTCTGCTCACATCTCTTCCTAGCAACTGGTGTATTCAGATCCCAGCGGCCCGATGTTGCACTAGCTTTTGATCGTTTCCTAATATCGCACTGGGTCTCGATAGGAGGGGCTGATTTCAGTTGGCCTTTGGCTCAATCCTAGGCAGTTGCTTTGGTGAGCTTTTCGTAATGAGGTATGCGGGCTCCTATCCGATAGTGTTCAACTGGACTATAGATGCGCCGCAAGGATGGCATTATGATACTCGCCTTTCCCACTCTATCCATGGACGAATGATGACACACATTGAAGTGCAAGAATGGACGCTGGAGGGCGTACTAGACGAGTTGGCCCGCATTGACAACTCAATGCATGACCGGCATTTCGCGTTCATTTTAGGTTCTGGTGCGTCGTTTTCCTCCAACATACCTACCGGAAAAGACCTCGCGCAGCGGTGGTTAACCGATCTTCATCTCCGAGAATGTAAAAGTGGCGCCACGGTTGAGGAGTGGACTAAGACCTGCGATATAGTTAGCGGCGGTTTAACCTTTGAAAGCGCTGCGGAGTTTTATCCACAGATTTTCGAACGTCGATTTCGAGGGGATCGGGAGTCTGGATACGCAGAGCTGGAAAAACACATGGATGGTAAGAGTCCAAGTTTAGGCTATACGCTTCTTGCTGAAATTATTCAAGAAACTAGGCATAAGGTGGTGGTTACAACTAATTTTGATAATTTGGTGGCCGATGCCTTGTCGATGCACGCTCATCAGTCGCCACTGGTTGTGGCACATGAGTCGTTAGTCGGTTTCGTTCGTCCTCAGCTTCGTCGTCCACTAGTAGCCAAAATACATCGTGATCTATATTTCAATCCGATCAATGATCAAGTTGGCGTTTCCAATCTGGAGGAGGGGTGGAAGCACGCTTTGAAAAAGTTATTTCAGTATTTTACACCTATTGTTGTTGGGTATGGCGGCAATGATGGGAGTTTGATGGGGTTGCTGAATGCTCTTGAATTGGGCGATATTGCTGGTCGGATGATATGGTGCTATAGGGACGGATCTCCTCCGCCTATATTAGCGCATGAAGTATTGATAAAGCATGAAGGGATTAAAGTTCAAATCCCTGGTTTTGACGAATTTATGCTGCAATTGGCGGCTAAGCTCGTGCCGGATTTTGATTTAGGCAGAATTTCTGAGCGAACAGAAGATCTCGGAAAAAAAAGTGCGGAGCGTTATCGCAAGCAAGCGGACCAACTAATGAAGTCGTTGGCGCAGGGCACCCAAGAGCAGCTTAATACTCGTAAGGTTATGGCGCAGTCGGTCCAAAGCAGAAGGAGCTGGTGGGCTTGGGAGCTTGAGGCGGCAGCTCAATTAGATCCTGTGGAGGCCGAGAAGATTTATATGCAAGGATTATCTCAGTTTCCCGATAGTCCGGAGTTGCATTATAATTTTGCCATATTCCTCAGTCGGATTAAAAAGGATCCAGATGCTGCAAAATTAATGTATCAGAAAGTTCTAGAGCTAGCCCCGGAGGACTCTGATGCAATATATAATTACGCGCAGCTAATATTTGAGCATGATAAAGATTTCGATAAAGCTTTAGCGTTGGTTGAGAGGGCGATGGCTTTAGCTCCTGAAGATCCCGATGCGTTTGGTCTGTATGCCGAAATCTTATCGGAGAAAAAAGATTTTTCGCGTGCTGGAGATGTTTATCGAAAGGCTGTAAGAAAGTTTCCCGATAATGCAGAGATTCTGCTAAGTTATGCTAATTTTTTATCGGATAGTTTAGAGGAGTATGAGAGGGCAGATAAGTTTTATAAAAAGGCACTAGAAATTGAGCCTGATAGCTTAACGTGTATTCTTCATTATTCTAAGTTTTTGGCATTTCAGTATGATAAGCCTGATCAGGCTGAGCTGTTGTTTCAAAGGGCTTTTAAAGTTGATCCCAATGATTCGGCCTTGAAAGAAGCCTATGCAGGTTTTCTGAAAATGCAAGAGTGAGCCCGGTTTATGTGAATGCAGGCAGGCTTGTTAGAGGTGGCATTGGTTTTAATTTATTCTGCCTCGTTCACTCTGCTGACTATTCTAAATTGTCTCGTTATTTGATCGATTTAAAATTCTTCATGCCTGGCGTTCCAGCTTCAAATCGCCTTATCTTTAAAGGCGCAATCCCACGTACCGATATACCTACGCCGACGTTGTGAAAAGCAGTGGCTTGGCCGTGCTTCTTGAATTTTAAGGCTGGCCACTACACCCATTACGTCCTATGACGATATGGTTGATGCCAGTGAGATGGTTTTTTTTGAACTGATCATCTTGAGCAGCTTTGCGGATCACCCAGTCGCGTAAAAAGCACAAAATATTGTGCGCACTTAAATTAAGTGCGCACCAGTTGTAGCGTTTTACTCGACCCAACTGACGGCGGTTTTGGGAATCACTTCTGACTCGTCGAGTTTGGAGGCGAACATGCTCACCGCCTCGACGGCGTCGCTGGTGCCGCTGCGAATCTGCAGGATCACCGAGCCAGCTTGATCGGCCAGACCAACGCCGCGTTGTGCACCCTCTAGAGTAGCATTCATGCTGGAGACGGCGTCACGGGTTTCAGAAAGGATCTTGCCGATCATTTCGGCAATTTCTGCAGTCGAGCGGCTGGTGCGCCCCGCCAGTTGCCGGACTTCGTCGGCCACTACCGCAAAGCCTCGGCCCTGATCGCCCGCTCGGGCCGCTTCAATGGCGGCGTTAAGGGCGAGCAGATTGGTCTGATCAGCGATCCCGCGAATAGTATTGACGATGGCCGTGATCTGTTCGGAACGGTCGCCCAGCTGACCAACCAGCTTCGCCGACGCGCCAATTTTTTCGGCTATTTGGCGCATCTCTCTAGCTGTTTCCTGAATGACTTGGGCGCCCTGTTCGGCGACTTTCTCGGTCTCGGCGGAAATATGGTACGCCCGGGAAGCACCGCGCGAGTCCTCTTCAAAGCGCTCGATGCGCTCGGTGATATCACTGGCGAACTTGACGATCTTCGACAATTTGCCATCAGCGTCATACACCGGGTTATAGGTCGCTTCCAGCCAGACCACTCGTCCGTTTTTGCCGATACGTTTGAACTGACCACTGAAAAACTCACCGGCATTCAATCGACGCCAGAAGTCGCTGTAGTCGCTGCTATTTATCAGGCTTGCTTCGCAAAACAGCCGGTGTTGCTTACCCTTGAGCTCGTTTAGGCCGTAGCCCATGGTGTGCAGAAAATTGTCGTTGGCCGAGAGGATATTGCCAGTGAGGTCAAACTCAATCACGGCCATGGCGCGATCCAGTGCGGCCAGCTTGCTCCGAGTCAGCGCTTCTTGAGTGACTTTTTCAGTCACGTCCAGGGCATACTTGACGATTCTATGAACTTGGCCTCGCTCGTCGATCACAGGGTTGTAACTGGCTTCAAGCCAGACATTCTGCCCCATCGAGTTGATTCGCTGGAAAGTACCCGACACGAATTTACCAGCACGCAGTTGCGACCAAAACTGGCTGTAATCCGCGCTGTTAGTTAACGCAGAGGCGCAGAAGTTCCGATGCGATTTCCCGAGCAATTGCTCAGCGCTATAGCCCATGATGGCGAGAAAATTCTCGTTGGCTCGCAACACCTTGCCGTCCAGGTCAAACTCGACCACCGCCATGGAGCGGCCCAGTGCTTCGATCAATCCCTTATATCCCAAGACTTCGGCCTTCCTGGCCTCTAGTTCATCTTTGAGTGATTTATTGAACATGGACTGACCCCCGGAGTTACCGTCAACGGATTCGACTTGAATAGGTATCGGCGGGCAATCTGGCAGCTGAATGGTGCTATACACGATTATGATTTGACGTCAATAAATTGCTTTTTTTGTCATCGATTGATGAAGAGCGATGACAATGAATGATCATTGCAGCCGTCAGATCGTAAGCGTTCAGCGATCACACTTTCCCATTGCAACTGCTGGCGCCGTTGATCGATACCGATTACGCGGAGTTTCAAATTACCGATCCTGATGTAATCGTTAGCGCTGTTAGGCAAACGCTAGATTCGATCCCTCCGTCATTTGGTTCTTGCGTCATGGTCAGTGCTGGCTTCACTGCCATTCTCAAATCTAAAGGGATACCCGCCGTTGTCGTCCTCGGAGACCTGCTAATTAACGACCAGTATGCTTTTGAATGTCGAGGGAATATTCCAGGGGCAACCTATGAGGGAGAGTTCGTGGAAGCCAAGTGGGACGGTCACGCCTGGGTAATGCTCGCAGGTGTTCTTTGCGACCTGTCGATCTTCCGAAGCGCCTATGCCACTAAAACGCCAAGTAACCTTAAAACTTTTATCAGCCAGCAGTTCGGTGAGGGCAAGGGCGCCCTGATGTGTCCCCACGATAGCTTGCCAGCCGGCATGGAATCTGTACCCAGATTTGCTCTCAATGACATTCAGATTCTGGGGATTCTGGATGGAGATTCGAGTTGGCATTCACAGCTCAGCCGGGAGCTGAATACGGCCAGTTAACCGCCGTGCTCCAGCCGCTGTTGAGGCCAAGCGCCCCCCGTAGGGCTCGCACCCTCAAAGTTTACAAAAAAACGTATACCGGCGAAGTCGTCGAAACCTAAGGCGGCAACTACAAAACGCTGAAGGAATGGAAAGCAAAATTTGGGTCGGACCTGTCGAGTCCTGGCTGACCAAGTGAGTTTGATTTGAGTACAAAGGGCCTGTGAGGGCCCTTAATTAGTTGGCGAGGAAGAGGACACGAACGAGAAGGCAGCGCGTTTACTTTGGCGGCCCAGGCAATGACAACGCCGGTGGTTCAGCGTGTTGGGACTATCGATTAAAGCGCTCGACCAACGAATATTGAGTTGCAGCTGTCTTGGTCAACTCCTTGCTTAGTTCTGCTGAGTGATGAGCTTGCTCCGATGTCTGATCCGCCAGGTGGGCAATGGTGGTGATGTTACGGCTGATTTCCTCGGCGACGGCGGTTTGCTCTTCAGTGGCGGCCGCAATCTGCGTTGTCATATCAGTGATGTTGGCTACGGCTTCACTGATTCCTACCAATGCCTTGTCTGCTTCAAGTACCCACGCCACACCTTCTTCGGCTTGACGATGACCGCTCTCCATTGTCTGTACGGCATTGTTAGATGACGTCTGAAGCTTGGTGATCAGGTCATGGATCTGCTTAGTGGACTCAGACGTGCGCTGTGCCAGCTGGCGTACCTCGTCGGCCACCACAGCAAAGCCTCGACCCATATCGCCAGCGCGCGCGGCCTCGATCGCGGCATTCAGTGCCAGTAAGTTGGTTTGATCGGCAATACCTTTGATTACGTCGACCACTGTTCCGATTTCATTGCTGTCCTTGGCCAACTGCGCGACGGTCTCCCCAGTTTCCCCCACCACTGCAGAGAGGCGCTGGATCGCTTCGCGGGTATCTCGGGCAATGTCGCGTCCGCGTCCGGTCAGCAGGTTAGCCTCCTGGGTGGCGTCAGCGGTGCGCTGGACATGGCTCGCGACTTCTTGTGTGGTCGCCGCCATCTGATTGACTGCAGCGGACACTTGCTCGGTCTCGACGCGCTGGCGATCAAGTCCACGTGAGCTGTCGGAGGCCAGTATGTCGGATCTCCCGGCTAGCCCACTGAGTTGCTCTGCGGTGTCTTGCAGGCGTGTAAGACAGGTCTTTAGACGCGCAGCCTGGCTCACAAAGGCTGTTTCCAAACGAGCTTGAGCCCCGTGCTGATCACTGTACATCTGTGCAATAAGTTGATCAGAAGTAGAGGGCTCAGCCATCTGCAACAGGCGCATTGTTCCTTGCTTTTGCCAACGAGAGGTCACCAGTCCGAGCGGAACGGATATGCCTATTGTGGCGACAATAGCTACGGATGCGTTGAGAAATAGGCCGCTCAAAGTGCCCACCAGGCCCATGACAAGGTACGGCAGGTAGTCCAGCAGGGCCGGCAACCACTTGTCTCGAGTGGGAATGGCAGGTTTTCCCTGGCTGATGCGCCTGTAAAGGGATTCTGCGCGTCGGATCTGCTCAGCGGTCGGTTTCACTCTGACCGATTCAAAGCCAACCACTTGGCTGCCTTCAAAAATTGGTGTTACGTAAGCGTTGACCCAGTAGTGATCGCCATTCCTAGAACGGTTTTTGACAATCCCCATCCACGGGTTGCCTTGCTTAAGAGCACTCCACATATGGGCAAAGACTGCGGATGGGACGTCAGGATGGCGGACGATGTTTTGAGGGGCGCCAATCAGATCGTTTCGGTCGAAACCGCTGATCTCGACAAAGTCGTCATTGCAATAAGTAATCACTCCTCGAGTATCTGTTGTTGAGATGAGTTTCTGTTGAGGTGCTAGCGCAATTTCGCGCTGCGTTACCGGTTGATTGTTTCTCATTCCTACTGCTCCTTGTGTCCTATTAAAATGCCATCGGCAGATACTAGAAAAAGGTTAGTAGTTATTGTAAAAAACCCTTTAATAACAATGCATTGCGCTATTTTTATTGGGTGTTGGCTGGATCCGGTTTTGGTCTTTTCTATATTTTTGAAAATTAGATAAAGAGCTTTCTGAATGCCGACGTTGTCTTGATCACCATAGACGTCCGTAACGAACCAGCGCCCCAGACTGTGGAAAAATGAGCGGGTTGGCCATTTCGCAAGCTTCATCACCTAACCGTGAAGCGGTTTCGAGGGTTTAGTGTAGTGATAACTCGACAGCCAGTTTGTTACGGATTCGCAAGTTGGACTTGATCACGGCCACTTGATTTAGCACTGTACATAGCGGTATCGGCACGCCGAATGAAGGCGTCAAACGATTCCGATGGAGCCCACGTTGCAACGCCGAAGCTACAAGTAACCTTTCCTGCCTCGTCAAATGGGAGGGTGCTTATCAGCACTCTAAGCTTTTCTGCCAGCAGGCTCGTATCGTTCGATTCGCTGTCCGGGCAAATCAATGCGAACTCTTCTCCGCCCGTTCGGCACAGAAAATCGGTTTTGCGTGTTGCCGAACGTATTCGTGCGCACAACGACTTAAGAACGTCATCACCACACTGATGCCCCCAGCGGTCGTTGATGCATTTGAAGTGATCGACGTCGAACAGGATCAGCGATAGAGGCTTGTCGTGCTGGTTAGCCTCGATGAGCAGGCGCCCCATCAAATCTTCGAAATACCGGCGGTTATAGACACCGGTCAGGTGATCGGTAATGTTCAATAAACGCAAGTCTTGCGTGCGCTCATCAACCAGCGAGAGGGCGCGGGCGCGCTGAGTGATCAGCAAGTACACCATCAAGGTCAGCAGCAGCGTCAATCCTACTCCGAATACTGCAATCAAACTGACGGACAGGGCGTTGCTGTTGGCGACCAGAAACGTTGAGCTGGGCCGAAACTGTATTAGGTAATTCTGGTCAGCCACTTTCAGCAGCCGTTGTGCGTACAGCTCTGAAGGGGCTGCGGGGGCCTGGCTCTGATAAATGGTTTCGCCCTGATGCTGCGTGTCGATCAGTGAAAGTCTCACGTTCAGCCGTTGCAGACTGGGTGATGGAATGCCTTGTTCCATCAAAGACGCCAGGCGTACGGTGGAGACAACGAAACCCTGCAAACCATCATCTTTAGATGGAACCTCAAGGTAGTCCTGGAATACGGGGGCGACGAAGAAAATCCCGGACTGCCCATTCGTCATTTTCAATGGTTCCGACACGACTATTTGATGTGTTTCTCTCGCCTTGCTCATCAAGACCTGGCGACCCGGGCGAGCCATGACATCCATGCCAGGAACGATCTTCACGTCATCGCGCTTCAATAGGTAGAGCAATATCCAGTGTTCCGGCCTGCTGGAGAGGGGGATTTTTTCGCCGGTGACTGGATTAATTTCATGATATGAAAAATCACTTGTACCGTTGAGGAGCGCCTTCGCGCGAAACGACTGTAGATCCTTCTCAAGAACCCTCGGTACCCAGCTATAGGCTTCGCCCTCTCCAACTAGAGGTGTGACGAATCCCAGAAACTCCTTTTCAGTGACATCGTCGGCATTGATAAAGAAATGCTTCACAACGTCTAGTTTTAAGACCTGCGTATTAAAGCGTCGTTGCAGGCGACTGAATCGTTCGTCGACCTCCAGTTGGAACGCAACGTTGACGGTGCGCTGCTCTGACCCAATGAAAAGAATCAGTACCAAGACCGTGACGGCGACACCCGCTAGGAACACCAGAGCGCAAAGGCTCACATCTGATGCTTTGAATGCGTTCTGACGAGAAGACATCATTTCCTGTTCCTTGCTCATCGCCAAACTCGACGCGCGGTCATCTAATATTCTTTCGAATTATCGGCACTTCCGACGACATCTTTATAGGCTATGTGTAGTGGTCAACTAATCCCGAACACGACGTTAAGTTTTTCCTCGGCTCGTGCTGGCGCCAACCCATCGTTGAATTGGTGAGGCCGAATCCAGTTGTCGCGATGCATCAAAAAATGGCTGATATCGGGCTGTGCTTCCTGCGCATTTCAATAGCCTACGGTCGGTATCCATTCTGCTTTCAAGCTGCGCGGTGGGCGGCGTCTATGAAGCTGATCGTCAACAATCATGCATCCGAGACCACTTAGTAAAGCCAGGCCTCCTCCGACACCTCATGCAGCTGACCCCAGGCCACAGGCCGTCGGTACATCACCCGACGATCGACATTGGAAAGACGCTCATTGCTGTGCCTTACTCCACAGACCAACAAGGAGGGAAATCGATGCGACGCAGAGGCGCCCAGTTCTGGTTATGGACCAACACGAGACTACCTCTGCACACCCACGAAGAAGTGCTGGGCAATGGTGTGCAGATCGAGGTGCATGCGCGGACCAGTGTTGAAGGGGTTACTCAGGTTTTTCTCGGTGTCTATGGCGCTGATGGCTGGCCGATCAGCGAGGAGCATCATGAACGCAACGTCGGAGAGCATTATTGTGCAGCATTGACGTGGGGCACCCAGCGGGCGAGGGAGATTGTCGCGGACACTCAGGCGTTCGTTGCACCGCACCGGGTGCAACTGACGTTGGGGCCGGTCATCACCGATGAGTCGGTCATTGCGTTGCGGCGGATGGAGATGACTGAGCGTGAGCGTTTGAAGCTCAGGTCCGCTGATGCCTGGTCGGAGTATCTGGCCGCCAAGGAGGCCATGCTTGTATTGATGCGCTCCACCAAGGTCGATCCCGCGGTCTGGGCCGATCACAAGGAGCGGCTCCGGCAGGCCATCGACCGGCGCGCCTGTGTGCAGCGCGACTATCTGAACTGAGCGCGACTCAAGGCTGGCGTCGCAGCGTCTCGATGGTGCTGATCAGGTCATCGTAGGACACCGGTTTGCCGATGTGCTGGTCAAAGCCCGATTGCTGCGTTTTCTGAATGTCGCTGTTGGCGCCGTAGCCGGTCAGGGCGATGGCCGGGACATCCTTCGCGAGCGGCAACTGACGCAGTGCACTCATCAGCTCGTGACCGTTCATGTTCGGCATGCCGAGGTCTGAGATGATCAGGTCGAACCGGGTGCTTTTCGCCGCGTCCAGCGCTGCCGCCGGCCGGTCAAAGGCAATCACTTGCGCATCTTCCATTTCCAGCAGAATTTTCAGGGTTTCCAGCACGTCTGCGGAGTCGTCCACCAACAGGATCGTCAACCCGCTCAGTCTTCCGGAAATATCCTCGGCACACGCGACGGGCTGTGCTTCGCCAAGGGTCGTGGCCAATGGCAGGTAGACGGTGAACGTGCAGCCTGTGCCCATGCCGGCAGAACTCACCTCGACCGTGCCGCGGTGTGCCTCGGTCAACTGGCGCACCAGCGACAGGCCAATTCCCAGTCCTTCACGGTTGTGAGTGATGTGTTGTTTTTCAGCCTGGCTGAACAGGTCAAACACGTGCTCGAGGTTTTCCGGGGCGATGCCGGCGCCGTTGTCTTTGATGTCGAGCCGCGCCATGTCACCGGACTGGCTGGCGATCAATTGCACGCGGCCTTTGGGTGGGGTGAACTTCAGGGCGTTGTTCACCAGGTTCCAGATGATTTGCTCCAGCCGTGTCGGATCGGCGTGGACCATTAGCGGGTCGGACGGCACCAGCAGTTCAATCTTGACGTCATGCTGGTCATTGAGCACGACGGTGTAGATGTCGCGCAGAACGCTGGCGAGGTCGACGTTGACCGGTTGCAGCTTGAGCTTGCCCGTGCGGACCCGGGCGACGTCCAGCAGGTCGTCGATGATCCGCGCCTGGCTGTTGACCGCATCGCAAATGGTGTTCACCGCCTTGGCCGCCGGAGCCAGCGACTTGGTCACCGGCAAGCGTCGCAGCAATTCGGCGTTGAGCTGGATCAGGTTCAGCGGATGCTTGAGCTCGTGGGACATGACCGCGAAGAACTCATCCTTGAGGTAATTGGTGTTACGGGTTTCGGCCAATTCCTGGCTCTGTGCTTCGTGCTCGCGTTTGTGACCGGTGAGGTCTCGGGCGATTTTCACGTAGCCCTTGAGGTTGTCGCCGCTGAGCAGGGTCACTTCGCCGCTGCAAAAAAACCGGCTGCCATCCTTGTGCAGATGCCAGCGTTCATCGTCGCTGCGGCCGTGGGTACGCACCGTCAGCAATTCGTTCTCGGGCACGCCCGCCGCACGGTCCTCGGGGGAGAAAATGAAGTCGTAGTAAGTGCCCTCGGCCTCGGTCTTGCTGTAGCCGAAAATCAACTCCGCGCCTTTGTTCCAGCTGGTGATCACACCCTGTTCATCGAGGGTGATGATCGCGTAGTCGCGGGTGCTTTCGGCGACCAGGCGCATGCGCTCTTCGCCCAGGCGCAACTCTTCTTCGGCCGCCCGACGCTTGGTGATGTCGATAAAGGTCAGCACGGTGCCGTCGATGTGGTCTTCGCTGGAGCGATAGGGCAGCAGGCGGGCGATGTACCAGCGGTTGTCGTTGCTGCTGACTTCGCGCTCGATCATGTTCAGCGATTCGAACACCAGCGCCGCGTCACCGGCCAGGTTGTCGTAATCCAGGCGATGGGTGATGTCGAGCAGGGAGCGCCCGGTGTCCACCGGTAACATGTTGAAGATGTCGGTGGCGCGCGGGGTAAACCACTTGATGCGCATGGCGCGGTCGACAAACACGGTGGCAATGTCGGTGGAGGCGATCAGGTTGGTCAGGTAATCGTTGATCTTGTCGGTTTCTTCGACCTTGGTTTTCAGCTCGAAATTGACCGTCAGCAACTCTTCGTTGATCGACTGCAGCTCTTCCTTGCTGGTTTCCAGTTCTTCGGTGGCCGAGCGCAGTTCTTCGTTGATCGCCTGCATTTCCTCGTTGGACGCCTTGAGCTCTTCGCTGGAGACTTCCGATTGTTCGATGGTGTCCTGCAAGTGCAGCTTGGTGCGTTGCAGTTCGCGCTCAAGGTTGGACAGCACCTGGCTTTCCGTCTGCAGAACGGTGGTTGCCGCCAGTTCCGAAGGGTCGACTTCGACCTCCTCGAAAATCACCAGCACGTACTCGCTGTCCGAGCCTTCATCCTTGTAGGGATGAGCGACCAGATCGATCAGGTAACGCCGGTCATCACGCTTGATCGGCACTTCACGGGATTTGACCGGCAGCGCACTTTGCTGGACCTGGAACAGCGTGGTGCGCAACTCCAGGCGCAGTTCCGGCAGGATCAGCGTCAGCAGGTTGCGCGACAGCTCACCCCCGACATGCCGCAGGAAACGCCCGGCACTTTCGCTCATGTGCAGAATGTCGGCGTTGGCATCGACGATCACGCTCGGTGGCGCAGACTGCTCTATGGCGCGTTGATGGATATCAGCGAAAGACAGTTTGCGTTGCACGTTGCTTTGCGCAGGCTGTTGGGAAATGTTGGTGCGCACATAGCCACTGCGGGGCATGGTCGGGGTACGACGGCTGTTGGCCGTGCCGGTCTTGGCGCGGAAGATCCGGTTGCGCTTGTCCACAGGGGCGAACAGTTCGTGACATGCATCGGCACTTTCAGAGGAGCCGAGAAACAGGAAGCCGCCAGGGCGCAGGGCAAAGTGGAACATCTGCAGGATTTCGCGCTGCACCTCGCGATCGAGGTAGATCAGCAGGTTGCGGCACACGATCAGGTCGATCTGCGAGAACGGCGGATCGGACAACAGGCTGTGTTTGGCGAACAGGACCTTTTCGCGGATTTCCTTGCGGATCCGATAGTGGTCGTCTTCCTTGAGGAAGTAATGCCGCAGGCGCGAGGGCGGTACGTCGGTCACGATGGCCAGCGGATACAGTCCGGCGCGGCCGACGCTGATGGCGCGCTCATCGATGTCGGTGGCAAACAGCTGCATCGACGCTGCGCTGGCGTCCACTTGCAGTTGATCACTGATCAACATGGCCAGGCTGTAGGCCTCCTCACCGGTGGAACAGCCGGCGGACCAGACCCGGATTTCTTCCTTCCCGGGTTGCGCTGACACGGCTGCGCTGACCAGTTGTGGCACCACATCGCGTTCCAGCGCTTCGAAGGCTTCCCGGTCGCGGAAGAAGTTGGTCACGCCGATCAGCATGTCGGCGAGCAGGGCCTTGGTTTCTTCCGGATTGTCTTGCAGATAACGATAGTAGGCCGCCAGGTCCGGCTGGGCCGTGACCTGCATCCGCCGTTCGATCCGACGCAACACCGTGGCGCGTTTGTAGTGCTTGAAATCATGGCCGGTGCCGGTGCGCAACTGGATGAGAACATCGTGCAGCAATTGTTCGGCTAGCAGCGATTCACGTTCGGAAATGGCGGCAATGCTCTGTAATTCGGAGTCGCTGGCAGTGGGCAAGCTGATCTCCTGGGAATTGCGCCACAGCTCCAGCAGCTTTTGCGGCATTTCAACGACCGGCAGGACCAGGTCAACCATACCGGTGTCGATGGCGGCGCGGGGCATGCCATCAAACTCGGCGTCTTCCGGTGCCTGGGCCAGCGTGACGCCGCCCTGTTCCTTGATCCGCGACAGGCCGACAGCCCCGTCGGAACCGGTGCCCGACAGCACCACGCAGAAAGCCCGTTCCCGATGCACATCCGCCAGGTCGCGGAAGAACAGATCAATCGAAGCGTGACGGGTTTCCCGCGTCTGGCAGGGGCTGACTTCAAGAAAACCATCGTTCATCGACAGGCGTTGCGCCGGTGAAATGACGTACACGTGGTTTTTCTCGATGGACACCGTTTCGGTGACCTGTTGCACCGGCATCTGGGTCGATTCCTGGATGATCCTGTCGGCGATGCTCTGGTGGTCAGGGGACAGATGCAGAATGATCACGAACGCCATGCCGTTATCTTGCGGCATGTTTTCGAAGAACAGTTTTATCGCCTGCAGCCCGCCCGCCGAGGCACCGATGCCCACCACCGGAAAGTCCAGTGTGCTGGGGCGCGGGGCCTTTCGCTCATCAGAAGTTACGGAGCGATTGGGGGTGGTGGTCATAACTTCTGCCTTAGCCAACGAAGGAAGCGTCTTGATCTGAAACGGGCAGCAGACGCGTTGCAATAAATCAGGATAATCCCGTTTTTCAATAACACCTTCAAATATTTAGCCGGCAATCGCAGCCCTTTGAAATTTGCACTCCAACGACGCAAATGAGTTCTCATTTCTTCAAGTGAATGGCCCTTCTGGCCGATAACCCGGACAGTCATGATCTTCTTCTTAAAATTGCCTGGAAATCTTCGATGCTGTCGTATCACCAAAAGCGTTTTCTGATCGTCGATGATTTCTCCGATTTCCGCAGTTCGGTCCGTTCCATGCTGCGTGAGCTGGGCGTCAAGGACGTGGATACCGCCGACACCGGCGAGCAGGCGCTGCGCATGTGTTCGCAGAAGTCCTACGATTTCATCCTGCAGGATTTTCACCTCGGCGACGGCAAGAAGAATGGCCAGCAGGTGCTCGAAGATCTGATGGTCGAGAAGCTGATCAGCCATGAGGCCGTGTTTGTCATGGTCACCGCCGAGACCAGCCAGGCGATGGTGCTCAGTGCGCTGGAGCATGAGCCTGATGCTTACCTGACCAAGCCGTTCAACCGCTCGGGCCTGGCCCAGCGCCTGGAGCGTCTGGAGCAGCGCAAGACGTTGCTCAAGCCGATCCTGCAGGCGCTGGATCGCGGCAAACCGGTTGAAGTGCTCAATGCCTGCATCGCGCTGTGCAAACAGGACATCCGCTATTCGCCGCTGTGCCTGCGCTACCGCGCCGACGCCTTGCGTGACTTGAATCAGAACGAAGCACTGGAGCGACTCTACGACAGCATCATTGCCGATCGGCCTTTGCCGTGGGCGTTCGCCGGATTGGGCCAGTTGCTGTTCAAGCGCGGTCAGGTCAGCCAGGCCAAGGGCGTCTACGAAAAAGCCCTGAAAGTGTTTCCGATGATGCCGGCGCTCTACGATGGCATGGCGGATGTGCTGGTCGCCGAAGGCGATACCAAAGCCGCGCAACAGGTGTTGGAAGAGGCAATTCGCTTGTCGCCGCTGGCCGTGCGCCGGCAGGCATTGCTGGGCAAACTGGCGATGGCCAACGAAGATTTCGACACGGCGTCCAAGGCTTATCGACAGGCGGTCAGCCAAGGCGCCCAGTCACGCTTCAAGGATGCGGAAAGCAACCTCGGTCTGGCCCACGCCTTGATCAGCAAGGGCAGCGAAAAAGGCCTGGATACCCGCACGCGGCTGGAGATCAACACCACGCTGAGTGCCGTGGCCAAGGAAAACCCTTCCGACCCGGGCCTGCAGATTCGTGCGCGGTTGATGAAGGCCACCAGCCTGCTGCTCAACGATGCCGAAACCGCAGAAAAGCTCACCGAGCAAGCCATGTTGCGCCTCGATGGCATGGAGCAGTTCATGAGTGCCGAAGCGGCGCTGTTGGTGGCCAAGCAGTTGCAAATGCTCGGTCAGGCCGATGCCGGCGCCTCGATGCTGAAAAACTGCGTGGAAATCTACGGCGACGATCCGACCGTGATGAAAAGCATCGCCAAGCTGACCGACGACCCGACCATCCTCAACTCCGGCAACGATGCGGCGGAACTCAACCGTCAAGGCGTGCGGGTGTACAAGACCGGCAACCTGGTGGAGGCGCGGGCGGCGTTTCGCAAAGCCCTGGCGATGCAACCGAAAAACATCAGCATCGCGCTGAACATGGCGCAGTCGCTGCTGCACGGCACTGACACCAGCGTGCCGTCGGCGGAGCTTGAAGAATGTCGGGCCTGCCTGAAAACGGTCGGCCTGATGCCCGACACCGACGCGCGGTATGCGCGTTATCAGAAACTGAAAATCAAGGCGTTCAGCGGATGAGCCAAGACAACCCGGCACTGGATTTCTCCACGGTGATTGCTTCCACCGTGCACGACATGAAGAACTCGCTGGCAATGTTGATGCAGGCCCACAGCCAATGGCTGGCGCGTTTGCCCGACCCGGCGCGGCACACCCCGGAGCAGGGCGTGATCGATTTCGAGTTCGCCCACCTCAACGACATGCTCGTGCAGTTGCTGGGGCTGTACAAACTCGGGGTCAATCAGATGCCGTTGCAACCGGCCTACCACGAACTCGATGACTTCATCGAAGCACAACTGGCCTGCCACCAGGACGTGTTCGCCAGCCGCGGCATCATGGCGACCTACGAAGTGGACCCGCTGAGCCCGCTGGGTTTCTTCGACCGGGAGCTGATTGCGTCAGTGCTGGGCAATTGCATCAACAACGCCATCCGTTATGCCCGACATGCGGTATTGATCAGCGTCAGCGATGAGGCTGGACAGCTGGTGCTGACGATCAACGATGACGGCGACGGCTACCCGGCCCAGATGATCGAACGTCAGGCCGAATACGTGCAGGGCATCAACCACAGCAGCGGAAGCACTGGCCTGGGTCTGTATTTCGCCGGGCGGATTGCCGCGTTGCATCAGCGCAACGGCATCGGCGGACGCACCGAAATCAGCAATGGCGGCCCGTTGGGCGGCGGCGTATTCAGCCTTTATCTTCCCTGAAATACCGCGACCTCTTGTAGGCGCCGGCTTGCTGGCGATGGCGTCCGAAAGAACGCCGCAGAATCCAAATGCCTCATCGCCAGCAAGCCGGCTCCGACAGGAAGGGGGGGCGGTCGGGAGTATTTGTGTGCAATGCTTGATATTCCGAACAGGCGGAGCCTATTTTGTACGGTCGCCGTTCGCGGCTTGCACCACAAACAAAGGATTGCGTCATGACTACCGATGGCCAGCGCTCACTCGCACAGCGACTGACGGGCATTGATGAGATTGAATGTGTTACGCCTGACTTGAACGGCGTGCCCCGTGGCAAGGTCATGACAGCCGAGGGGTTTCTCGAAGGACGGCGGTTGCAGATGGCGCGGGGTGTGCTGCTGCAATGCATCATGGGCGGATACCCGCCGGCGCGTTTTTACGGCAGTGACGACGGTGACCTGGCGCTGGTGCCCGATCCTGCGCAGATTCACCGCTTGCCCTGGAGCAAGCAGCCGCGCGCCTTCGCCATTTGTGATGCCGACGAGCTGACCGGCGAGAGCTCGAACCTGTCGACCCGTGGCCAACTCAAGGCCGTCGTCGCGCGTTATGCGGCACTGGGTCTGGCGCCTGTGGTGGCGACCGAACTGGAATTCTTTGTCTTCGCGCCCAACACCGACCCGACGCAACCCTTCCAGCCGCCGCTGGGCCTGGATGGTCGTCGCGAGGACGGTTGTTCGGCGTTCAGCGTCAGCTCCAACAACGGCTTGCGCCCGTTTTTCAGTGAAGTCTACGAATGCATGGCGGCACTCGGTTTGCCCCGCGATACGTTCATGCATGAAATGGGCGTCAGCCAGTTCGAAATCAATCTGCTGCACGGCGATCCGCTGCTGCTGGCCGACCAGACGTTCCTGTTCAAGCATCTGCTCAAGGAAGTTGCGCTCAAGCACGGCCTGACCGTGGTCTGTATGGCCAAGCCGCTGGCGCATACGCCGGGCAGTTCGATGCACATTCACCAGAGCATCGTCGAGATCGGCAGCGGGCGTAACGTGTTCAGCGACGCGGCCGGTGAACCGACTGCGACCTTCCGTCACTTCATCGGCGGTCAGCAGGCGGGCATGGCGGATTTCACCGCACTGTTTGCGCCGAACGTAAACTCCTATCAGCGCTTGTGTCATCCGTTCGCGTCACCCAACAATGCCTGCTGGTCCCACGACAATCGCGCGGCCGGTTTGCGTATTCCGGCGAGTTCGCCGGCCGCTCGTCGAGTCGAGAACCGCTTGCCGGGGGCGGATGCCAATCCGTATCTGGCGATCGCCGCCAGCCTGGCGGCGGGGCTGTACGGTATTGAAAAAGAGCTGGAGCCGAGCGCAGCGATCCAGGGTGAGTTCGAGGTGCCGGATAATCTTTCGTTGCCGTGTACCTTGCATGCCGCTCTCGAACGTCTGAAACGTAGCCAATTGGCGAAGGAACTGTTTGGCAAGGAGTTCATCGAAGGCTACGTCGCTTCGAAGACCCTGGAGTTGACCAGCTTCTTTGATGAAATTACGCCCTGGGAGCGCCGTGTCCTGGCCGCCCAGGCCTGACGAACCTTCGTCTTCGGGCTATCTTTCGGATAGCCCGTTTCTCACCGCAAGGAGCCGCTCGGAACGCCGATGCGCCAAATCTGGAAACCCTTTCGAGCGCTGTATTTTGCCTCGCTGATGATGTTGATCGGCTCGGGCCTGCTGAGTACTTACCTGGGCTTGCGCCTGGCGGCCGACCATGTCGACAGCCTGTGGGTCGGTGCGTTGATGGCCGCCAACTATTTCGGCCTGGTGCTGGGGGGCAAGATCGGTCACCGGTTGATTGCCCGTGTAGGGCATATCCGCGCCTATTCGGCCTGCGCCGGGATCGTCGGCGCGGCAGTGCTGGGCCACGGCCTGGTGGACTGGCTGCCTGCCTGGATATTCCTGCGGGTCATCGTCGGCCTCGGCATGATGTGCCAGTACATGGTCATCGAAAGCTGGCTCAATGAGCAGGCTGAAGCCTCACAACGCGGGACGGTGTTCAGCGGATACATGATCGCGTCGTATCTGGGCCTGGTGCTGGGGCAACTGATTCTGGTCATGCACCCGGCGCTCGGTCTGGAGCTGTTGATGCTGGTCGCCCTGTGCTTTGCCCTGTGCCTGGTGCCGGTCGCCCTGACCCGGCGGATTCACCCGGCGCCTCTGCACCCGGCGCCGATGGAACCGCGATTTTTCATCAAACGCGTACCGCAGTCGTTGAGTACAGTGCTGGGGGCGGGCTTGATCATTGGCTCGTTCTACGGTCTGGCGCCGCTGTATGCCTCGCAGCAAGGGTTGTCCACGGAGCAGGTCGGTCTGTTCATGGGTAGCTGCATTTTTGCCGGCCTGCTGGTGCAGTGGCCGTTGGGCTGGTTGTCCGACCGTTATGACCGGGCGTTGTTGATCCGCTGTTTTGCGGTGGTGCTGGCCCTGACTGCGTTGCCGCTGGCCATCATGCAACAGGTGCCGCTGGAGGTTTTGTTTGTCGCCGGGTTCTTCTGTTCGCTGGTGATGTTCTGCCTGTATCCGCTGGCGGTGGCGTTCTCCAATGACCACGTCGAGGGTGATCGTCGTGTTTCCCTGACCGCGATGTTGCTGGTGACCTACGGTGTCGGCGCCAGTATCGGGCCGCTGGTCGCCGGGGTGCTGATGAAGATGTTCGGCAGCCAGATGCTTTACGCCTTCTTCAGTTTCTTCGCGTTGGTGCTGGTGTGGCGGATCCGCCCGAAAGCGGTGACCAACCTGCACCAGGTGGACGATGCGCCGTTGCATCACGTCGCCATGCCGGACAGCATGTCGAGTTCGCCGCTGGTGGCTTGCCTTGATCCGCGGGTCGATGAGCAAGTGGTGCAGGACCAGATGCAGAGTCCGGTCAATCCCGAGCCAACTCCCGAGCCTGAGCCCGCGCCAGAAACCGATCCGCCCGAGGATCCGGATGCTGGCCGCGAGCAAAGCTTCACCGAGGCTCGACCCTGAATCGCACCACCTGTAGGAGCCGGCTTGCTGGCGATGAGCGTTAACGAAGACGCATATTAACTGGATGAACACTGCGCATTTGAATCCATCGCCAGCAAGCCGGCTCCTACAGTGAGCCGCGCAGACCAAACGAATGGCGCAAAAAAAACGGGCAGTCACCGCAAGGGACTGCCCGTTTTTCATGCCGCTATCGAATTACATGTCGTCTTTGTCGAAGCGTCGTGCTTCGCGCTGAAGTTGATAGACGAAGCGCTCGACCTGACGCTGCACCAGGCCGCTCATGTTGTGAAAACGGATGCCGGCGAAGGTGGTGGAGATTTTTTCTTCGAAGTGCAGGTAGCGCAGTTCGACCGGTGCCGTCATTTTGCCGAAGGGCAGGGCGGCGGCAAAGCGGTCGTAGACCTGGCCCAGTTGCAGGCTGCCGGTAATGTCGCCGTCGAAGCGCAACTTGCAGCCGGTGGCGGAAATGTCCAGCAGCTTGCCGCTGATCGGCGCCTTGAGCTTTTCACCGTCCAGATCGACGTTGACCAGTTGTGCCAGCTTCAATGCCGCGCGAAAGGCATTGCGGCGCTGGTGATAGACCACTTCATCGGGCAGCGGACCGCGATAGCAGCGACTGTCACCGGATTCGTCGATGGTCAGTTGACCGTTGCTTTCCCAAGCGATGCGCACGCCGTCGTGAAAGCCTTCGACCTTGAACGGTTCGCCCGCCAGCAGGAAGCGTTCGCCGTCACGCGGGATCATCTCGTCGAGCGCGATGGTGCGGCCTTCGCGGTCCACGTCGACCAGATAGCTCTGGAAGCGCTGAGTGCGCTCATGGAACGTGATGATCAGCGGATCATGGCTTTCTTGCAGTTGGCGCAGGTTGCCGGAGATTTCCAAAGGCGTGGTAAGCACCTTGGGTGGCTGCGGGGCATCTTCCGCGGTTAAGGCATTGGACACGGTTCATCAATCTCCAGACAAAATATGACTACGGCTGGCCAGTATATTGCCAGCATGTTGCAAGTCTTGATAGGGCGTGGTCATTTGAAGGCTCAAGCCTGACTGAGCGGGCGTGGCTTCGCAAGCTTGGCGGTTGATCCGCGAGCATCATAAAGGGCAGGCGGTTCGCCGCCGGTGAGGATTTTCAGCTGGTTGGCCGTGGTGGCTTGCTGGACCAGGATCGACTGGCCATTATTGGCGTTCGCTGCCTGGCATTGAGCCAGAAGGTCGGTCAGCACATCGCTCTGCGCCAGCAACTCTTCGCCGATGCTCGAATGGCTGGCCAGTTGCTCCAGGCCGCTGCGATTGACCGGCAGATTGAGGCTGGCGAGGATTTCACTGCGCTTGCGGCCATGCTGTTCGAGCAGAATGATCAATGCCTGCTTCTGCGCCAGAATGTCTTCGAGCAGTGGCATGTCACGACCGTGCAAGGCGAGGGACTCGGCTTGCAGTAACTCCAGCAATCGTTGCGCTGGAGCAAAGTCGTCGGTGATCAGTTGCAGTAAGTTAGTGTCGTGCATGGCTGGCCTTGGGTTTTAAGCGTCCAAAAGCCTGGCGCGGCCGTAGCCTAGCGCTGGGCTTCGAAGTTGAGCAGTTTGCTGGCTACACGGTTGCTGTCGACTTTGTAGCTGCCATCGGCAATCGCTGCTTTCAACTCGGCCACACGGGCTTTGTCGACGGCAGGCTGATCGCGCAGCTTGTCAGTGACCTGTTGCAACTGTTGAGCCTCATTGCTGAGGTGTACCGATTCCCCGCTTTTGACGGTGCTGGCCTGTTCGGCCGGGGTATTCAGCGGCGCGGATTTGCCGGCTTCGGCCGTTTCCTTGGCAACGCTGGTACGTGTACTGCCCGTAAGTGGCGAGGAGCTGTTCAAACGGCTGAAATCGATGACCATGGTAAAAAACCTCTGAGTATTTGGACGCTTGCCATGTTTTCGGCTCTCCCTGTGAAAACTTTAGACCCATTTATCAATGAGCCTGCATGCGCCAGCACTTCTCTGCATGCGGCACAGTTTAGGGAACAGCCTCGGGCAACGCCACTTCTTCAGGAAAGGGTGCCTACATAGACACTTCCACCTGGCCCGGCGCGGTGACTTGCGCCTTGATGACCCGCTTGGAGTTGAGGTTTTTCACGCGAATCTGTTCGCTCATGCCGCCATTGGACAGGGCTTCGCCGGGCATTCGCACGCTGAGCGTACCACTGCGGGCGGTAATCACCACCTGGTCGCCTTTACGAATGACTTCCGCCTGCTCGAGGTGAACGAGGGTAATCACCTGGTCGGCGACCATTGGTCGGGTAAGTCGCTGGCCGATCGCCTGGTCGAGGGTCGTCAGGTAGCCCTGGTTGATCAGGCTGATATCGCGTTCGCGCAGGAGCACGTCAGCAGGTTCGACAATGTCGGCGCGGCGCAGCGGGCGGGTGGTGGTCACGACGTCGCGAAACAGGCGGACTTGAGCGGGTACGAACACCGTCCAGGGGGAGGTTCCCTCACAGCGAACCTTGACCGTAACGCGGCCCAGCGGCTTGGCCGGGCTCTCGAGGCTGGCTGTCAATTCCTTGTCGCACATGGGCATGCGCAGCCGCGGATCGAGCTGGTTGACCTGGATTTCGTAGCTACCTTCCATTTGACTGGTCGCCAGATAGTCTTCTACGGTGAATTCAAGAAAGCCCTGGGTGACGCCGATAAGCATGTCAGGCAAGGTAACCGCGTCAGCAAGGGCAGGGCTGCCAGCGTTGAGCAGGCAAACGGCCGACATTGCACAGAGCAATCTGCGGAAAGGTGATGTCAGGCGTCGGAAAAATGTCGGTTCTGTGTTCATAAGAGTTAAAAAGCAAGCGCCGTGCCGTTTAGTGATGAATGTGCGTCGCAACACACTTAGCGTTGGTGTAGGAGTCTGGGCATGGCTGGTGTAATGGATTCGGTAAACCAGCGCACGCAACTGGTAGGGCAGAATCGCCTGGAGCTGTTGTTGTTCCGTCTTGACGGCCAGCAACTGTACGGGATCAACGTGTTCAAGGTTCGTGAGGTGCTGCAATGCCCCAAGCTGACCCTGATGCCCAAGTCCAGTCCTGTCGTGTGCGGTGTGGCAAATATCCGGGGGGCGACCATTCCGATCCTTGATCTGGCAATGGCGACCGGTTCCGGAGCGTTGAAAGATCAAAGCAATCCCTTCGTGATCATCACGGAGTACAACACCAAGACGCAGGGTTTCCTGGTGCGCTCGGTGGAACGCATCGTCAACATGAACTGGGAGGAGATTCATCCGCCTCCCAAGGGCACCGGACGCGATCATTACCTGACGGCTGTGACTCGGGTCGACAATCAGTTAGTCGAAATCATCGACGTCGAGAAGATCCTGGCGGAAGTGGCCCCGACGCCGGAAGCGATTTCCGTCGGTGTGGTCGATGTCGAGACCCAGCACAAGGCGCTGTCGCTGCGGGTGCTGACGGTCGATGACTCGTCGGTGGCACGCAAGCAGGTCACGCGTTGCCTGCAGACGGTCGGTGTTGAAGTGGTGGCGTTGAACGACGGACGGCAAGCGCTCGATTACCTGCGCAAGCTGGCCGACGAGGGCAAGAAGCCAGAGGAAGAGTTCCTGATGATGATTTCCGACATCGAGATGCCGGAAATGGACGGGTACACCTTGACGGCCGAAATCCGCAACGACCCTCGCATGCAAAAGCTTCATATCATCCTGCATACTTCGTTGTCGGGTGTGTTCAATCAGGCGATGGTCAAGAAAGTCGGTGCCGATGACTTCCTGGCCAAATTCCGTCCTGATGACCTGGCATCCCGGGTAGTCGACCGGATCAAAGCAGCAGACATCAGCTAGGGGCCTTCTGCCCCTGGCGGTTAACACGATTTAAGAGGCGGCATCTTTGTCTACGGGTAATTTGGATTTCGAACAGTTCCGGGTCTTCCTGGAAAAAGCCTGTGGCATTTTGCTCGGTGAAAACAAGCAGTACCTGGTCTCGAGCCGTCTCAACAAACTGATGGAGCAGCAAGGCATCAAGTCCCTGGGTGAGCTGGTCCAGCGCATCCAGACTCAGCCGCGCAGCGGTTTGCGCGAGTTGGTGGTCGATGCCATGACGACCAACGAAACCCTGTGGTTTCGTGACACCTATCCGTTTGAAGTCTTGAAGAACAAGGTACTGCCCGAAGCAATCAAGGCAGCTCCGGGCCAGCGTCTGCGGATCTGGTCGGCGGCGTGCTCGTCGGGGCAGGAACCGTATTCGCTGTCGATGTCCATCGACGAGTTCGAACGGGTCAACATGGGCCAGTTGAAGATGGGCGTGCAGATCGTCGCCACTGATTTGTCCAGCACCATGCTGACCAACTGCAAGAACGGCGAATATGACAGCCTGGCCATCGGCCGCGGTCTGTCGCCCGAGCGCCTGCAGCGTTACTTCGACCCGAAAGGGCCGGGACGCTGGGCGATCAAGGCGCCGATCAAGAGCCGGGTGGAATTTCGCTCGTTCAACCTGCTGGACAGCTACGCGAGCCTCGGCAAGTTCGACATCGTGTTCTGCCGCAATGTCCTGATCTACTTCTCCGCCGAGGTGAAGAAGGACATTCTGTTGCGTATTCACAGCACGCTGAAGCCGGGCGGTTATCTGTTCCTCGGCGCGTCCGAAGCGCTGAACGGCTTGCCGGATCATTACCAGATGGTTCAGTGCAGCCCGGGGATTATTTACCAGGCGAAGTGATGGGTTGGCGGTGTCATAAAACGGGAGTCCTCAGGGGCTCCCGTTTTTTTATGCCTGCCGACTTCCCAAAGACACCACAAACCCAATGTGGGGGCGGGCTTGCTCGCGAAGGCGTCGTGTCAGTCGACATCGGCGTTGGCTGATACACCGCTTTCGCGAGCAAGCCCGCTCCCACAGGAGAAAGTCGTTGCCCATGGCAAAGCGGCAGAAAAGCGGCAGACGGCGGAAACCCGTTGCCGCTTTTCTGGCATTGCCGCCTTGTCCCTGCCCGCAAAGCCCCGGTTTATGGGGTTTTCTGAATTGGCACGCCGCTTGCTATGTTCATCGTACGAAAAATCAGGTCACCCGAAGGTTTCCCGACATGAGCATCAGCTTCGATAAAGCGCTCGGTATCCACGAACAAGCCCTGGGCTTCCGCGCTCAGCGTGCCGAAGTCCTGGCCAACAACATCACCAACGCCGACACCCCGAACTACAAGGCTCGGGATCTGGACTTCTCGAAAGTGCTCGCCGAGCAGAGCGAGAAAACCAGGAACGGCACCTTTGCCTTGAACATGACCAACAACCGGCATATCGAAGCCGAAGGTCTGGGCAACGGCGACGAGTCGCTGATGTATCGCACGCCGATGCAACCGTCGATCGACCAGAACACCGTGGACGCTCAGCTTGAACAATCAGCGTACGCAGAAAACGCGGTCAACTTCCAGGCCAGCTTCACCCTGCTCAACAGCAAATTCAAAGGGCTGATATCCGCCCTGCGAGGAGAGTAAGTCATGTCTCTAGCCAGTGTTTTCAATATCGCCGGTAGCGGCATGAGTGCCCAGACCACTCGCCTGAACACCGTCGCCAGTAACATCGCCAACGCCGAAACCGTCTCGTCGAGCATCGACCAGACCTACCGCGCCCGTCACCCGGTGTTCGCCACCATGTTCCAGGGTGGCCAGAGCGGCGGCAGCGATTCGCTGTTCCAGAACCAGGACGCTGCAGGCCAGGGTGTGCAAGTGCTGGGCGTGGTCGAAGACCAGAGCAACCTGGACGCCCGCTACGAACCGAACCATCCGGCGGCCGATGCCAAGGGCTATGTCTACTACCCGAACGTGAACGTGGTGGAAGAAATGGCCGACATGATTTCCGCGAGCCGTTCGTTCCAGACCAACGCCGAAATGATGAACACCGCCAAAACCATGATGCAGAAGGTCCTGACCCTCGGTCAGTGATAAGGGGCGACTCAGATGAGTGTTACCGATACCACCAGCGGCCTTAGCCTAAAAGACATCCTGGCCAACTCTTCGATCAAGACCAACACCAGTGCCGACGGCCTGGCGTCCGCGACGAACAGCGCCACCGGCAAGAAGGCCCTGGGCAAGGACGCGTTCCTGCAACTGCTGGTGACTCAGCTGAAGAACCAGAACCCGCTGGAGCCGCAGGACAACGGCGAGTTCGTTGCCCAGTTGGCGCAGTTCAGCAGCCTGGAAGGCATCACCACGCTCAACACCACCGTGAGCGGGCTGGCCAGCAACTACAACTCGTCCCAGGCCCTGCAGGCTTCGTCGCTGGTCGGGCGTTCGGTCATTGCCCCGGCCGACAAGGCTGTGGTCGATACCTCCAAGAGTTTCACCGGCACCATTGCCGTGCCGGCGTCTGTGGACCCGGTCAAGGTCAAGATCACCGATGCCGATGGCAAGGTCATCCGCACCATCGACCTGGGCAGCCAGAAAGCCGGTACTTCCAGTTTCATCTGGGACGGCAAGAACGATGCGGGCGAAGTGGCCAAGGCGGGTACCTATAACTTCGGCGCTACTGCGACCTACGACGGCAAGGCGACCTCGCTGGTGACGTACCTGCCGGCAACCGTCAACAGCGTGACCATCAGCCAGACCGGCGGTGAGTTGATGCTCAATCTCGCCGGGCTGGGCAGCATTGCCCTGTCCAAAGTACAAACCATTGGTATGTAGAGCCGACTAACCCGGCACAAAGGAGTGGAATATGTCTTTCAATATCGGCCTTAGCGGTCTCTATGCAGCCAACAAACAACTGGACGTAACCGGCAACAACATCGCCAACGTCGCGACCACCGGTTTCAAATCGTCCCGTGCGGAATTCTCGGACGTTTACTCGGCCACCAAGCTGGGTTCCGGCAGCAAAACCATTGGTAACGGCGTGCGCCTGGCCAACGTTTCCCAGCAGTTCACCCAGGGCGACGTCAACAACACCGGCAACGTGCTGGACATGGGCATCAACGGTTCCGGCTTCTTCGTACTGAGCGACAACGGCTCGCTGTCCTACACCCGTGCCGGTACGTTCAAGGTCGACAAGGACGGTTACGTCACCAACACCGACGGCACTGCGCGTCTGCAAGGTTACGGCGTGGACGCCAACGGCAAGATCATCAACGGCGTGCTGACCGACCTGCGTATCGATACTTCGAACCTGGCGCCAAAAAACACCTCCACGGTGTCGTCGACGATCAATCTGAACTCCACCGCACCGGTTATCGATCAGGTTGCGACCCCGTTCGACCCGACGAAAGAAGCATCCTTCACCAAGCAGTTCAGTACCAAAATTTATGACACTCAAGGTAACGAGCACATCATGGATCAGTTCATGGTGAAGACTGGCTCGAACACCTGGAAAACCTACACCCTGGTTGATGGTCGCAACCCGAATGGCACCGACCCTAGTCCTACTGCGGTTCCGTTGAACGCGCCGGTCGCTTCGACCATGGTGTTCGATACCTCGGGCAATCTGGTTTCGGTCACCACGCCGGCCGTTCCGGTGCCGATCGTCAGTCCTGACCTGAAGCTCACTGGCTGGGTTCCCGGTACCGTGACCAATGGCGTGTGGACAGCGAACGGCGCTACTTCCGGCGTCGTTACGATCTCCATGGCCAAAACATCGCAGTACAACGCCGACACCGCACGTTCGATTCCTTCGCAGAACGGCTACGCCACCGGCCAGATCACCAACCTGACCATCGATGGCAGCGGTGTGATGCTGGCCAACTTCAGCAACAGCCAGACCAAGGCCATCGGCCAGATCTCGCTCGCCAGCTTCACCAACGAACAAGGTCTGCAGCCAGTAGGCGGCACCAGCTGGAAAGAAACCTACGCGTCGGGTATCCCGGGCTACGATGCACCGAACACCGGTACCTTGGGCGAGATCCATTCCAACTCCCTGGAAGAGTCCAACGTCAACCTGACCAGCGAACTGGTCGACCTGATCAAGGCGCAGAGCAACTACCAGGCGAACGCCAAGACCATTTCGACTCAAAGCACCATCATGCAGACCATCATTCAGATGACTTGATGTTGGTTGGCTGATTGCTGCACAAAGAACCCCTCGCAAGAGGGGTTTTTTTATGGGCGGGATTTTTATCGGGAGCTGAGGTTTTTGGTTGTCTGTGATGGCCCCTTCGCGGGCAAGCCCGCTCCCACAGGATTCGTGTTGTTCACAAAACTACTGAACGACACAAAACCCTGTGGGAGCGGGCTTGCCCGCGAAGGCGTCAGCACAGTCGCCACTTTCCTTCAGGCAAAAGAAAACCCCCGATCAATCCAGAGGACCGATCGGGGGTTGTCGAGTAAGCGCCTCGCGGCGCCTACCGGCTCAGCTTATTGGCAAGCTTCGCAATCCGGCTCGTCGATGGCGCAAGCCTTCGGCACTGGAGCAGGACCGGCAGGAGCAGCCAGGACCGAATCTTCACCGTGGTTGCCGCCGCTGGAAACTGCGTTCAGCTTGCCGGTGTTGATGGTCGACTTCTCGGTGCTGGTCGCGGCCAGGGCACGGAGGTAGTAAGTGGTTTTCAGGCCACGGTACCAGGCCATGCGGTAGGTCACGTCCAGCTTCTTGCCCGAAGCGCCAGCGATGTACAGGTTCAGCGACTGAGCCTGGTCGATCCACTTCTGACGGCGGCTTGCCGCGTCGACGATCCACTTGGTGTCCACTTCGAAGGCAGTCGCGTAGAGCTCTTTGAGTTCTTGCGGGATGCGCTCGATCTGTTGCACCGAACCGTCGTAGTACTTCAGGTCGTTGATCATGACGGCGTCCCACAGACCGCGAGCCTTCAGGTCGCGAACCAGGTACGGGTTGATCACGGTGAATTCGCCCGACAGGTTCGATTTCACGTAGAGGTTCTGGTAGGTCGGTTCGATCGACTGCGAGACGCCAGTGATGTTGGCGATGGTCGCGGTCGGTGCGATGGCCATGATGTTGGAGTTACGAATGCCTTTCTGTACACGGGCGCGAACCGGTGCCCAGTCCAGGGATTCGTTCAGGTCAACGTCGATGTACTTCTGGCCACGTTGCTCGATCAGGATCTGTTGCGAATCCAGCGGCAGGATGCCTTTGGACCACAGCGAACCCTGGAACGTCTCGTAAGCGCCGCGCTCGTCGGCCAGGTCGCAGGACGCCTGGATGGCGTAGTAGCTGACGGCCTCCATCGACTTGTCGGCAAACTCGACGGCCGCATCGGAACCGTAAGGAATGTGCTGCAGGTACAAAGCGTCCTGGAAGCCCATGATGCCCAGACCGACCGGACGGTGCTTGAAGTTGGAGTTCTTCGCTTGTGGCACCGAGTAGTAGTTGATGTCGATTACGTTATCGAGCATGCGAACGGCGGTGTTCACGGTGCGTTCCAGCTTGGCGGTGTCCAGCTTGCCGTTGACGATGTGGTTCGGCAGGTTGATCGAACCCAGGTTGCAAACGGCGATCTCGTCCTTGTTGGTGTTCAAGGTGATCTCGGTGCACAGGTTCGAGCTGTGGACCACGCCGACGTGCTGCTGCGGGCTACGCAGGTTGCACGGGTCTTTGAAGGTCAGCCATGGGTGGCCGGTTTCAAACAGCATGGACAGCATTTTGCGCCACAGGTCTTTGGCCTGGATGGTCTTGAACAGCTTGACCTTGCCCGGGTACTCGGTCAGGGCTTCGTAGTACTCGTAACGCTCTTCGAAGGCCTTGCCGGTCAGGTCGTGCAGGTCCGGTACTTCGGACGGCGAGAACAGGGTCCACTTGCCGTCATCGAAGACACGCTTCATGAACAGGTCAGGGATCCAGTTGGCGGTGTTCATGTCGTGGGTACGACGACGATCATCACCGGTGTTCTTGCGCAGTTCGATGAACTCTTCGATGTCCATGTGCCAGGTTTCCAGGTAGGCACAGACAGCGCCTTTGCGCTTGCCACCCTGGTTAACGGCGACGGCGGTGTCGTTCACTACTTTCAGGAACGGAACCACGCCCTGGGATTTGCCGTTGGTGCCCTTGATGTACGAACCCAGCGCACGAACCGGTGTCCAGTCGTTGCCCAGGCCGCCAGCGAATTTCGACAACATGGCGTTGTCGTGGATCGCGTGGTAGATGCCCGACAGGTCATCCGGAACGGTGGTCAGGTAGCAGCTCGACAGCTGTGGACGCAGGGTGCCGGCGTTGAACAGGGTCGGAGTCGAGGACATGTAGTCGAAGGACGACAACAGGTTGTAGAACTCGATCGCACGGTCTTCTTTCTGCTTCTCTTCGATCGCCAGGCCCATGGCCACGCGCATGAAGAAGATTTGCGGCAGTTCGAAGCGGATACCGTCCTTGTGGATGAAGTAACGGTCGTACAGGGTTTGCAGGCCCAGGTAAGTGAACTGCTGATCGCGCTCGTGGTTGATCGCCTTGCCGAGTTTTTCCAGGTCGAAGGTGGCCAGGACCGGGTTCAGCAATTCGAATTCGATACCCTTGGCGATGTACGCAGGCAGCGCCTTGGCGTACAGGTCGACCATTTCGTGGTGGGTCGCGCTGTCGGCGACGCCAAGGAAGCCCAGGCCTTCGGCACGCAGGGTGTCCATCAGCAGGCGAGCAGTCACGAACGAGTAGTTCGGCTCACGCTCGACCAGCGTACGGGCGGTCATCACCAGGGCAGTGTTGACGTCGGTCAGGGCCACGCCGTCGTACAGGTTTTTCAGGGTTTCGCGCTGGATCAGGTCGCCGTCGACTTCTTCCAGGCCTTCGCACGCTTCAGTGACGATGGTGTTCAGGCGACCCATGTCCAGCGGTGCAAAAGTGCCATCGGCGCGGGTAATACGGATCGAGGGGTGAGCGTTGACCGTTTCTTCTGCCGGAGCGTGGGCAGCGCGTTGTTTCGAACGACCGTCGCGGTAGATCACGTAGTCGCGAGCCACTTTCTGCTCGCCGGCACGCATCAGGGCCAGTTCGACCTGGTCCTGGATTTCTTCGATGTGGATGGTGCCGCCCGACGGCATGCGACGCTTGAAGGTCGCGGTGACCTGTTCGGTCAGGCGGGCAACGGTGTCATGGATTCGCGACGAAGCGGCAGCGGTGCCACCCTCAACTGCGAGAAACGCTTTGGTGATCGCGACGGTGATTTTGTCATCGGTATAAGGAACGACAGTGCCGTTACGCTTGATCACGCGCAGCTGGCCAGGCGCGGTGGCGGACAGATCCGAAGTCGAATCAGCGGCCTGCGGCAAGGTGCCTTGCGGGTTCTCGCGAGTTGTGTCGGTTTGCATGGGGGGTTGTCTCCACATTCTCTATGTTTGTTTGGGCACCATCATGGTGCCCACCGTTCTGTCCTGAAGCACTACAACCGGCGGGGCCGGGCATACCAACTTCGGGACAGATCAGGAAGGGGGCTATTGGGGCGCCGCTTCCATGCCGAAGTCTTTGGTCCCAAGCCTTGAGCCTGAAACCGGAATCCTTTTGGGTGACAGTAATTGACTGCAACACCCGTACCGTTAACGCCGTTTTCGGCTCAAAAACAGTAGCCATCCGCACGCGCGGTTTGGTCTTTCGAAAATACGTTTGGTTCAACCGGACAGAGGCAATAAAAGCGCTTGAAATCGGTGTCCGATTTGTGTTTGGTTTTTGGCATAAAACCCTACATGTAGGGTTTTTTTGGCGCCGGGGTACAAGATAATGCGTTTTGGAGGGTGTTGCAACGTACTACCTGTGGATAAACCTGTGCGTAAATTGTGTGTGAAAGAGGGAACCGGCGTGTAGGCCGCGACCTAGCTGGAGCGGACCGTTATTCACTGATTTCCAGCGACTGAAAACAGTCATTCGGATTTTTAAGGGCGCGAACCCTATCACAAAAAAACGGTGTGTCCGAACGCATTTGCCGACTTGTGTTCTGCACGAGTGACGTTTATACAATCGGCCGGTACATACGCATTCTTATCCTCCCCAATCATTACAAAAAGACGGGCGGATCCTTCCTTTATAAGTGTTGTTGGCAAGCAGAGGTCACCGTGGAGCAAGAAGCCTGGCAGGTATTGATTGTGGAAGACGACCAGCGTCTGGCCGAACTGACCCGCGATTACCTGGAAGCCAACGGCCTGCGCGTGTCGATCGAGGGTAATGGCGCCCTGGCCGCAGCCCGCATCATCAAGGAGAAACCGGACCTGGTGATCCTCGACCTGATGCTGCCGGGCGAAGATGGCCTGAGCATTTGCCGCAAGGTCCGCGACAAGTTCGATGGCCCGATCCTGATGCTCACCGCCCGTACCGACGACACCGATCAGATTCTCGGTCTCGACCTGGGCGCCGACGACTACGTGTGCAAACCAGTGCGCCCGCGCTTGCTGCTGGCGCGCATCCAGGCGTTGCTGCGCCGCAGTGAAACACCTGAGCCGGTCCCGGAAAAACAACGGCGTCTGCAATTCGGCCCGCTGGTGGTCGATAACGCGCTGCGTGAAGCCTGGCTGCATGACAACGGCATCGAATTGACCAGCGCCGAGTTCGATCTGCTGTGGTTGCTGGTGGCCAACGCCGGACGCATCCTGTCTCGCGAAGAGATTTTCACCGCCCTGCGCGGCATCGGTTATGACGGCCAGGACCGTTCCATCGACGTGCGCATCTCGCGCATCCGGCCGAAGATCGGCGACGACCCGGACCATCCGCGTCTGATCAAGACCATTCGCAGCAAAGGTTATCTGTTCGTGCCTGAAGCCTGCGTAGATCCCTCGCTGTGAATTCGATCTTCCTGCGCATCTATGGAGGCATGTGCGCGGCGCTGATTCTGGTGGCCGTGCTCGGCGTGCTGGCCCTGCACATGCTCAACCAGGTGCGCAGCGAGCAGTACCGCGAGCGCCTGGCCCACGGCACGTTCTCGCTGATGGCCGACAACCTGCAACCCATGAACGAAACCCAGCGTCACCGCGCCTTGCTGGTGTGGGAGCGGCTGCTGGGTATTCCCCTGGCGCTGAAAACCTTCGCCCAGACTGACCTCGATATGACCCAGCGCACCCGCGTACTGCGCGGCCAGGCGCTGGTGGAACAGACCGGCCCCCATGCGGCGAAGGTGTATCGACTGGTCAGCGACCGGGAACAGTTGGTGCTCACCGGCGAGGTGCAGCAGATCAGCGAACAACTGGCCAGGGCGACGATTTATCTGCTTGCCGATGAGCTGGTACGGGTGCCGGTGGCCGAGCAGCCCAAGCGCCTGGCGCAGATAAAGGAAGAGAAGGGTTTCGGTTTCGATCTGCGGCTGGTCACGGTCGGTGAGGCCGACATGGATGAAGACCAGAGCCGCCGTGTGGCCGAAGGCGACACGGTGATGGCGCTGGGCAAGGAGGGCGATTCGATCCGGGTGTTTGCCGGCATGGTCGGCACGCCGTGGGTGCTGGAAATCGGTCCGCTGTACCAGATGAATCCTTACCCGCCAGAATGGCTGGTGCTGATCGCGGCACTCGGTTTGAGCCTGATCGGTTTGATCGTCTATTTGCTGGTGCGTCAATTGGAGCGTCGTTTGCGTGGCCTCGAAGCGGCCGCCACGCGCATCGCCAAAGGCAGCCTGGAAACCCGCGTGCCGGCACGTGGCGCAGACTCGGTCGGGCGCCTGGCGTCGGCGTTCAACGGCATGGCCGAGCACCTGCAACAGTTGCTGGCGGTTCAGCGGGAGCTGGTGCGCGCTGTGTCACACGAATTGCGCACGCCGGTGGCGCGCCTGCGGTTTGGCCTGGAGATGATCGGCTCGGCCACTACGCCTCAGGCCTTGGAGAAATATTGCGAAGGCATGGACCACGACATCGAGGATCTCGACCGGCTGGTGGACGAGATGCTGACTTACGCGCGGTTGGAACAGGGTTCGCCGGCGCTGAATTTCCAGCGAATCGATCTGGATGCGCTGGTCAATCAAGTGATCGAAGAGTTGGCGCCACTGCGCGCCGATGTCACGGTGCAGCGCGGGTTGTGCCTGTCGGCGGCCGATTGTGACGACGCCTGGGTCGAAGCCGAGCCTCGCTATTTGCACCGGGCGATTCAGAACCTGGTAAGCAATGCCATGCGCCATGCTCAGTCGCGGGTGACCGTGAGTTATCAGGTGGGGCAGCAGCGGTGTCGGGTCGATATAGAGGACGACGGGCCGGGCGTTCCCGAATCGGCGTGGGAGAAAATATTTACACCGTTCCTGCGACTGGATGACAGCAGGACCCGCGCGTCGGGCGGGCATGGGTTGGGTTTGTCGATCGTGCGGCGGATCATCCATTGGCATGACGGGCGGGCGTTGATCAGCAAGAGCAAGAGTCTGGGCGGGGCTTGCTTTAGCTTGAGTTGGCCGAGGAATCAGGAGAAGCGTTGAGTCTTGCGGTGAATGTTCCGCCGCCATCGCCAGCAAGCCGGCTCCTACAGATTCGCGCGGACCTGTAGGAGCCGGCTTGCTGGCGATGGCGCTCTGAAAAACGCCGAATACCTTCAGGCCTTGATACTGACCAGACTCAACAACTGCCCATCCATCATCCCGAACTGCGCATCCAGCTCTGTGCCATTTCGCCACTCACTGGACAGGTCGGTCAGCAACCGCAACCGCACCTCACCCCCCTCGCTCCACTCCAGCACTTCGGCATGTTCAAAATAAAACCGCTGCTGAACGATTGGGTAGAGCGCCTTGAACAAACTCTCTTTCACCGAAAACGTCAGCGTCACCAGCATCGCCAGTTGATCGAGAGGCCCGGCGGCCATGCGCTGCAATTCCGCTGGCGTAAGTATTTCCCCAGCCAGGCGTTCCGCCCGTTCGGGGGCGAGCAGGTTTTCCAGGTCCATGCCCAAGCCGCGCCAGTGGGTTTTCTGCGCGACAATCGCTGCCGCCCGGCCGGTGGTGTGGGTGATCGAGCCGCTGATGTGCGCAGGCCAGACCGGCGCCCGGTCTTCGCCGATGGCCGGGACCACATTCAGCCCTTGCAGCTGTTGCAGTGCGGCCCGCGCGCAAATCCGCCCGGCCAGGAATTCTGCCTGACGCTTGGCGACGGAGCGCTGAATAGTCGCGGGGGGCTCGATGGCGCTGCGCTGGAAATCATCGATGGCCAGTTGCGAGGTATCGAATTGCGTGCTCAGCAGCACCGTATCGGGCAGCACAAACGGCAGCGGCCAATGGGCATCGAGCGGGGTGCAGCAAACGGGCAGGGCGGGGAGGGCATTCATGTCGGGCATTTTGCCGGGTTGCCTTCGGGCTGGGTAGCCCTGACGTTAGACCGCGTTATCGTTCTTCGCGGGCAAGCCTTGCTCCTACAGGTTTTATGTCGATCACGAAATGGCTGAACGACACAAAACCTGTAGGAGCAAGGCTTGCCCGCGAAAGACTTCGCCGCGGTCTACCTGTTCAGCTAAAAATCTTCTTGAAGAAGGCCTGCATGTCCGCCCACGACTTTTCATCCGCTGCCTTGTTGTAACCGATATCCGGACCGCCATGATCGCCATGGCCCAGGCGATCCGCGTCCGGATTGCTGAACCCGTGCTTGGCGCCCTCAAGGCTGACGAACTGATAATCGGCCCCGGCCTTGTCCATCTCGGCCTTGAATGCCGCCACGTTTTCCGCCGTGACCATGCTGTCCAGCGCACCGTGCTCGACCAGGATTTTCGCCTTCACGCTGCCCGGCGTCGCAGGTGCTTTTGTCGCCAGCGCCCCGTGGAAACTCACGACGCCCGCCAGCGGTACGCCCTGGCGCGCCGCGTTCAGTACCACCGCGCCACCAAAGCAATAACCGATGGCCGCCACCTTGTCCGGGTCGGTTTGCGCCTGTTTCTTCAACAGATCGAGCCCCGCCTGGAAGCGGGCACTGGACGCAGCGCTGTCTTTCAACGCGGCCTGCATGAAGGCCATGGCGTCCTTGGGATGCTCGGTGTTCTTGCCGTCGCCGTACATGTCGATGGCCAGCGCGCTGTAACCCAGACCGGCCAGGTCACGGGCGCGACGCTTGGTGTAGTCGTTGAGCCCCCACCACTCATGCACCACCACCACGCCCGGGCGTGGGCCTTTGATCGCGTCGTCGTAGGCGTAGTAACCGATCAGCGTCGTACCGTCGGGGCTCTGATAAGGAATTTCCTGAGTCTTGATGGCAGCCTGACTGAGCCCACTCAAGGCCAGCAACAGCGAAGCGAGGAATACGCGCATGGTCGGATCTCCTGCAAAAAGTCGTTAAAACAGCCGGTGCGATTCGGTTCAGCTCAGGTTCAGAGTGCGTTCAGGGGGAGTTCAGGGGCAGGTGAGTAACCTTGCGCCATACCCGAAAAGCACATGGCTCATGAGGAAATTCCCCAATGACTACCTTCAAGAAACTGCTTCTGGCTTTCACCGTCATGGGTGCAAGCGTAGCCGCCCACGCGGCGGACGATAACTTTGCCAGCCTTACTTTTGGACAGACCAGCGACAAGGTCAAAAAGTCCAACGCCCTGAACACCAACCTCAACAACCCGAACGCCGACGGCGTGATCGACAAGGACAACACCTGGGGATTGCGTCTGGGCCAGCAAAACAGCCAGGGCCGCTACTACGCGACTTACGACAACGTGTCGGGCTCGCACAATGGCATTAAACTGCGCCAGGAAAACCTGCTGGGCAGCTACGATCTGTTCTATCCGGTGGGAGGCAGCACTAAACTGTTTGGCGGCGCCACGGCCGGTCTGACCAAACTGACCCAGGACTCCCCAGGTTTCAGCCGCGACAGCGACATTGGTTACGCCGTCGGCGGCCAGTTGGGTGTGTTGCAGCAGGTTTCGCAAAACACCTCGGTTGAACTGGGTTACCGTTACCTGCGCAGCAATGCCAGCACCGAGATGAGCGAGCGCGGCGGCAGCAAACAGGGTTCGCTGGACCTGACCAGCAGCGCCCAGACATACCTGTCCGCCAACTACGCTTTCTAAACAGGTCGCGGGCATGTGCGAAAAACCTGTGGGAGCGGCGGTGCGGCGATCCCACAGGTTCTGCGCCTTGTCAGGCATAGAGGTGCGAAACTGTGTTGCTGGAGATATCGATTTGCGTAGGAGAGCGTCATGAAACTGCTGGTCGTCGAAGATGAAGCGCTGTTGCGCCATCACCTGCACACCCGCCTGACGGACAGTGGCCACGTGGTCGAGTCCGTGGCCAACGCCGAAGAGGCGCTGTACCAGACCGAGCAGTTCAACCATGACCTGGCGGTGATCGACCTCGGGTTACCAGGCATGGGCGGGCTCGATTTGATCCGCCAATTGCGTTCACGAGGCAAGACCTTCCCGATCCTGATCCTCACCGCGCGCGGCAACTGGCAGGACAAAGTCGAAGGCCTCGCCGCCGGTGCCGACGATTACGTGGTCAAGCCGTTCCAGTTCGAAGAGCTGGATGCGCGCCTGAATGCCTTGCTGCGTCGCTCCAGCGGTTTCACCCAGTCGACCATCGTCGCCGGGCCGCTGCTGCTCGACCTCAATCGCAAACAGGCGTCCCTCGACGAACAGCCGCTGGCGCTGACCGCATATGAGTACCGGATTCTCGAGTACCTGATGCGCCATCACCAGCAAGTGGTGGCCAAGGACCGCTTGATGGAGCAGCTCTACCCGGACGACGACGAGCGCGATCCGAACGTGATCGAAGTGCTGGTCGGCCGTTTGCGCCGCAAACTCGAAGGGCCGGCCGGGTTCAAGCCGATCGACACCGTGCGTGGCCTCGGCTATCTGTTCAATGAGCGCTGCACTTGATTCGTTCTCTTCGTGTCCGATTGATGCTCGCCGCCACCCTGTTGGCGGTGTTGTTCATGCTGGCGTTGTTGCCGGCGATGCAAGGCGCGTTCAGCCTCGCGTTGCAGGATTCCATCGAGCAACGCCTGGCGTCGGACGTCACCACGCTGATCTCCGCCGCCCGGGTCGAGGGCAACCACCTGCAGATGCCGGCGCAGTTGCCCGATGAGCGCTTCAACCTCACCGACAGCCGTTTGCTCGGCTACATCTATGACCGCGAAGGCCATCTGGTGTGGCGCTCGAAAGGCACCCGCGAAGAGAACATCAATTACAAACCGCGTTACGACGGGCGTGGTAATGAGTTCGCGAGGATCAGCGAAGCCAACGGTCAGGAATTCTTCGTCTATGACGTTGAAGTCAAACTGCTCGGCGGTAAAAGCGCCGCGTTCAGCATTGTCGCGCTGCAACCGGTGCGCGAATACGAAGTGACCCTCGAAGGTCTGCGGGAAAACCTTTACCTCGGCTTCGGCGCTGCGCTGCTGGTGCTGCTCGCGTTGCTGTGGATCGGCCTGACCTGGGGTTTGCAGGCGTTGCGTCGGCTCAGCCAGGAACTCGACGAAATCGAAAGCGGCACCCGCGAAAGCCTCAGCGAACAGCACCCGCGAGAACTGCTGCGCCTGACCGGCTCCCTCAACCGCTTGCTGCACAGTGAGCGTGAACAACGCAGCCGTTATCGCGATTCCCTCGACGACCTGGCTCACAGCCTGAAAACCCCGTTGACTGTGTTGCAAGGGGTCAGCGAGGACATGGCGCAGCGCCCGGAGGATCGTGATCAGGCCTGGGTGCTGCAAACCCAGATCGAGCGCATGAGCCAGCAGATCAGCTATCAATTGCAGCGCGCCAGCCTGCGCAAAAGCGGTCTGGTACGCCATCAGGTGCGGCTGCGGCCGGTGCTGCAAAGCCTCTGCGATACGCTGGACAAGGTCTACCGCGACAAGCGGGTGCGGGTGGTTTTCGATCTGCCGGAACAGTGTTATGTGCCGATCGAGCAGGGCGCCTTGCTGGAAATGCTCGGCAACCTGCTGGAAAACGCCTATCGCCTGTGTCTCGGCGAAGTGCGCATCAGCGTGCGCGAAACCTTGAGCGGGATCGAGTTGTGCGTCGAGGACGACGGCCCGGGTGTGCCGCCGGATCAACGTGCGCGGATTCTGCAGCGTGGCGAACGGCTGGACCGTCAGCATCCGGGGCAGGGGATCGGGTTAGCGGTGGTCAAGGACATCATCGAGAGCTACAACGCCAAATTGACCTTGGGGGATTCACCCATGGGCGGCGCGGTGTTCCGGATTCATTTCCCGGTGGTGTGATAGCCGAAACACCGCGACCTGCAGGAGCCGGCTTGCTGGCGATAGCGTCCTGTCAGACGATAAATATGTCGACTGTCCCACCGCCATCGCCAGCAAGCCGGCTCCTGCAGGTTCAGTTCTCCTGCGCGCGATAAGCCCCCGGTGTAAGCCCGGTCCACTTCTTGAACGCCCGATGAAACGCCGAAGGCTCGGAAAACCCCAGTTGCTCGGCAATCTGTTGCAACGACAGATCCGCACGCCCCAAGTGATAAATCGCGATGTCCCGACGCAACTGATCCTTCAACTCCTGAAAACTCGAGCCCTCTTCACGCAGATGCCGACGCAACGTCTGCGGGCTGATGTGCAGGTGCGCAGCCACTGTTTCCAGGTCCGGCCAGCGCGCACTGTCGCGGCTGAGCAAGCGGCGTAACTGGCTGCTCAGGCTGTCGCCGTCGTCCGGGCGCGACAACAGGTCGGCGGGTGAGCGTTCGAGGAAATGCTTGAGGGTGCGTTCATCCTGCAACAACGGCATGTTCAGGTAGCGGCTGTGAAACAGCAGGCTGCTTTGCGGCGCCGAAAACGCCATCGGGCAGGGGAACAACAAATCGTATTCGGCGCCGTGCGCGGGACGCGGATAACTGAACGTCGCCTGCTCCAGCCGGATGCGCTGGCCGATCAGCCAACTGCCGAGGCGATGCCAGACCATCAGTTGGCTCTCGGTGAGGAAGTGGTCCGGATCCTGAAACTTCGAGTCGTCCAGGCTCAGGCGGATCATTTCGTCTTCGCGGGTCAGGGTCAAACGCGGGCCGCCGGGGAAGAGGCCGTAAAACAGTAAGCCGCGATGCAGTGCCTTATCGAGATTGCGGCAGTGAATCACCGCGTGGCACATCATCGCGAAGCTGCCGGTTTTACTCGGGACCGGCCCGAAGCCGAGGTACTCGTCGTCGAGTGCCAGCCACAATCCCTGGATCAATCGTGTGAACTGTTCAGGCGCGATTCGCGCACGCGGCTCATCCAGCAGCTCAGGGCTGATGCCGAGTTGTTGCAACAGTTCTGAACAGTCATGACCGAGGCGGCGCGCGCCACCGAGGGCGGCACGGGCGAAATGACTGGCGATGGTGCGTTCGCGCATAACAGGCAGGTCCCTCAGTGAACGACGGATGGTAGCCGCGCTGCCAGAGGATGAACAAGGCGGATATCCGCCAAATTGCAGGACGAGGTTTGGCGGATGGGCGGAAATCCGCCACTGTTGTTTAACGAATCCATAACGCGTTGATCCTGTAACCCCTGATGTCAAAGGCTTGCGGGTGTTTTGGCGAAGGTGGCACGCCACTTGCGATACAACGAGCAGATGCCTGCCGTTGCGCAGCTCGACAAAACAAATCCCTCCAGTGCAGGAGGGTTCGCAAATGAGGGCTCGTTGACAACAGATGGATGTTGTCGCGGGACACTCTTGAGGAACTTTGCAATGACGACTCGTCAGCCACTGTACAAATCCCTGTATTTCCAGGTGATCGTTGCCATCGCCATCGGCATCCTGCTTGGTCACTTCTACCCGCAGACCGGTGTGGCCCTCAAGCCGCTGGGTGACGGGTTCATCAAACTGATCAAAATGGTCATCGCGCCAATCATCTTCTGTACGGTCGTCAGCGGTATCGCCGGCATGCAGAACATGAAATCGGTCGGCAAGACCGGCGGTTATGCGCTGTTGTACTTCGAAATCGTTTCCACTATCGCCTTGCTGATCGGTCTGGTCGTGGTCAACGTCGTGCAACCGGGCGCCGGCATGCACATCGACGTAACGACTCTGGACACCAGCAAAATCGCTGGCTTCATCTCGGCCGGTAAAGACCAGAGCATCGTCGCCTTTATCCTCAATGTGATCCCGAACACCATCGTCGGCGCTTTCGCCAACGGCGATATCCTGCAAGTTCTGATGTTCTCGGTGATCTTCGGTTTCGCCCTGCATCGCCTGGGTGCGTACGGCAAGCCGGTCCTGGACTTTATCGATCGCTTCGCTCACGTGATGTTCAACATCATCAACATGATCATGAAGCTCGCGCCGGTCGGTGCCTTCGGTGCCATGGCCTTCACCATTGGTGCCTACGGTGTTGGCTCGCTGGTACAGCTTGGTCAACTGATGATCTGCTTCTACATCACCTGCATCCTGTTCGTGCTCGTCGTACTGGGCGGCATCTGCCGCGCACACGGCTTCAGCGTGATCAAATTGATTCGCTACATCCGTGAGGAACTGCTGATCGTGCTGGGTACTTCGTCTTCAGAATCGGCTTTGCCTCGCATGCTGATCAAGATGGAACGCCTGGGTGCACAGAAATCCGTTGTGGGTCTGGTGATTCCTACGGGTTATTCGTTCAACCTCGACGGTACTTCGATCTACCTGACCATGGCCGCTGTGTTCATCGCTCAGGCGACCGACACCCAAATGGACATCACCCACCAGATCACCCTGTTGCTGGTGCTGTTGCTGTCCTCCAAAGGTGCTGCGGGCGTAACCGGCAGCGGCTTCATCGTGCTGGCCGCCACCCTGTCCGCCGTTGGCCACCTGCCGGTTGCCGGCCTGGCGCTGATCCTCGGTATCGACCGCTTCATGTCCGAAGCCCGTGCGCTGACCAACCTCGTTGGTAATGCCGTTGCGACCCTGGTCGTGGCCAAGTGGGTGAAAGAGCTGGACGAAGACAAGCTGCAAGTCGAGCTGGCTTCCGGCGGTCGCGGTATCTCCGACGAACGTGAAGTAGATGACCTGGGTGTGGCCGAAGGCCCAACCCCAAGCAACGTCAAGTAACACGCGTTGTCATGAAAAAACCCGCTTCGGCGGGTTTTTTCATGCCGGCGATTTGAGCGTAACGGTCACAGTTGCTGACACATCAGGTGATTGCTGCAATCGCGTTGCCTGCCTAGGCTGGAAGCATCGTTCACGGAGATCGCTCATGCTCGGCCCACTGGCATCACTCAAGGTTCTGGATTTCTCGACGCTGCTGCCGGGGCCGTTTGCCTCGCTGTTACTGGCCGACATGGGCGCCGAGGTGTTGCGCATCGAATCGCCGACCCGCATGGACCTGCTGCGGGTGCTGCCGCCCCATGATCAGGGCGTGTCGGCCAGCCATGCCTACCTCAATCGCAACAAGCGCAGCCTCGCGCTGGACCTCAAGCAGCCCGAGGCGCTGGAGATCATCAAGCAGTTGCTGCAGGACCACGACATTGTCCTGGAACAGTTCCGCCCCGGCGTAATGGAGCGCCTGGGCCTGGGTTATGAAGCGTTGAAGGCGATCAACCCGAAGCTGATCTACGTGTCGATCACCGGTTACGGCCAGACCGGCCCCTACAAGGACCGCGCCGGCCACGACATCAATTACCTGGCACTGGCGGGGCTGGCGAGCTACACCGGCCGTACCGAGAGCGGGCCGTTGCCCTTGGGCATGCAAGTGGCGGATGTCGCCGGTGGCTCGTTGCACGGGGTGATAGGCCTGCTGGCAGCGGTGATCGCCCGGCAGCAGACCGGGTTGGGGCAGCATCTGGATGTGAGCATGACCGACTGCGCGTTCAGCCTGAACGCCATGGCCGGTGCGGGTTATCTGGCCTGTGGCGAGGAGCCTGGCAGGGAAGATCAGATGCTCAATGGCGGCAGCTTTTACGATTATTACCGTTCGCGGGATGGCCGCTGGTTATCGGTGGGCAGCCTGGAGCCGGCCTTCATGAAACAACTGTGCACGGCGTTGGGGCTTGAGGAGCTGGCGGCACTGGGCTTGTCGCCGCAACCTGCCCAGCAAAAGAAGCTCAAGGATGCGCTGAAGATTGAATTCGAGAAACACGATTTTGCCGAGTTGTGTGCGCTGTTTTCCGAACTGGATGCCTGCGTGGAACCGGTGCTGAGTTTGGGCGAGGCGATTCAGCATCCGCAGTTAAAGGCTCGGGAAGTGGTGACCGACGTGCCGCGGGGGGACGGGACGAGCCAGGCGCAGATGGCGTGTCCATTGAAGTTCTCGGACGGGTTGCCCAAGCCTCGGCATATCGGGGCGGCGCTGGGACAGCATACGGATCAGGTGTTGGGGGAATTGGGGTTTGGTGCTGAGCGGATTGCCGGGTTGCGGCGTGCCAAAGTGGTTCTCTAGTGCCTGTCCGGGTCTTATCGCGAGCAAGCCCGCTCCCACATTCGATCGAGTACTTTTAGGGAAATGCGATTGACTGTGGGAGCGGGCTTGCTCGCGAAGAGGTCGGCCCAAACACCAAAAATCTCACTACTCGACCCGCATTTCCCCACTGAACACCAAAGTGCTCCGGCATCTGCGACACAAATACCGCCGTCCCTGCCGCACCAGGCTGTGCCGTTGTGCCGAAAACGGGAAATCGCTGTCGGCGCACGGGCACCTGTAGATATAGCGGGTCACGCTGCGGCGCTTGACGTCATAGGTGTGGCAACGATTGGGGGGCAATTCATACACGCCGCGCATGATCAATTGCCACTCTTCGCCGTGGGGCTGAATTCGATCGCCAAACAGCTGATGAGCGATCAGGTGCGCCACTTCATGGGCCACGGTCTGTTTGAGGAAGTCTTCGGTGTTTTCCCGGTACAACTGCGGATTGAAGCGCAGCAGGTTCTCGTGCAGATGCGCGACACCGGCTTTTTGCCCGCGCAGCTTGAGGCTCACCACGGGGCGTTTGAAAGTTCGTTTGAAAAAGGATTCGGCTTGCTGGTAACAGTCTTCGACGCGGGTATTGAGTTGCTCGGGCATGCTTGATGGATCTCCAGAGACGTCGAGTATGCCGCAACCTTGGTGGCTTGCGAATCGCTCAGGTGCCGAGTGGTCGTTACCCCTCTGCTTTGTACTAGAGAGTAGAAGGCCGCCTTGCGGCGGCCTGTGTTGGCAGATCTTGTTTTTGGGTGGTGTGTTGCTAATTCGTATAGACCGGCCCCACGCCGAGTCCCCAGACAATCACCGTGAACGCCATAATGGCCACCAGCACCACCAGCCCTACGGCGAGCACCGAACTTGAAAACAGGAATCCCTCGTCTGATGGAATGTTCATGAAAGTGGGTAGCCCCACATACAGTAGATACACCGTGTAGCAGATGGCCGCCGTCCCGACGATCATCCCCAGCCACATATGTGGGTACAGCGCCGCGAGGCCGCCAATGAACAGCGGGGTCGCGGTATAGGTCGCAAATGCAACACAACGGGCCAGGCTCGGGTTGGCGTCATAGGTGCGAGCCATCCAGTGGATGAACGCGCCCATCACTGCAACGCCGCCGAGCATCGCCAGGTACGACATGATCGTCATCCATAGCGCACTTTCTGTCGTCAACATCACCGGCGCTCGATTGCCGATGACCCAGCCGACCTGTGTGGTGCCGATAAACGCCGACACGGCGGGGATCGCCGCCAGAATCAACGTGTGGGTCAGGTACATGTGGCTGATGCTTTCCTCCTGGTCGCCACGGATTTCTTTCCATTCCTGGTCGGGGTGGGTGAAGAGCCCCACTACGTGATGGATCATGCCAGTCACTCCTCTTGTTTTTACCGTCGCCCCCCAGTGGAGCGCATACAGGCCAATGTGGCCAAGTAAGTAAAGGTCTGGATATGTATGCGACCTTATGTCGCAGTATAGAAAGGAGTTACTTGCAATAGTGCGGGGCCGTTAGAGCAAATCGCGCTGTAAACACATCTGTTAATCGCTACTGGGACTTGCACAAACCCTGTGGCGAGGGGGCTTGCCCCCGTTGGAGTGCGAAGCGCTCCCCAATTCAGCCAACTGGCAGAACTTGGGAGCAGTTTTGCGACTGCTTCGCAGCCGAACGGGACGATGCGTCTCTCCGACAAGCCCCCTCGCCACAGGGGTATCCTTCACTCAGATAAAGTGCAGTTCCCAAGGTCTTCGCCAGCGTAGGGTTTTTGCGTAAAATGCCGGCCTTTCGTCACACCTCACGGATTTCGCGTCATGGGCACTCTCACGGTCAACCAGAACAAACTGCAAAAGCGCCTTCGCCGTCAGGCCGGTGAGGCTGTTGCCGATTTCAACATGATTGAAGACGGCGACAAGGTCATGGTCTGCCTGTCCGGTGGCAAGGACAGCTACACCATGCTCGACGTGCTGATGCATTTGCAGAAAGTAGCCCCGATCAAGTTCGAGATCGTGGCCGTGAACATGGACCAGAAGCAGCCGGGTTTCCCTGAAGACGTGCTGCCGGCGTACCTCAAGACCCTGGGTATCGAATACCACATCGTCGAGAAAGACACTTACTCGGTGGTCAAGGAGCTTATTCCGGAAGGCAAGACCACCTGCTCGCTGTGCTCGCGCCTGCGTCGTGGCACGCTCTATACCTTCGCTGATGAAATCGGCGCGACCAAAATGGCCCTCGGTCATCACCGCGACGACATCGTCGAGACGTTCTTTCTCAATATGTTCTTCAACGGCTCGCTCAAGGCCATGCCACCGAAGCTGCGTGCCGACGACGGCCGCAACGTGGTGATCCGCCCACTGGCCTACTGCAACGAAAAAGACATCCAGGCCTACTCGGACTTCAAGCAATTCCCGATCATCCCGTGCAACCTCTGCGGTTCTCAGGAAAACCTGCAGCGGCAGGTGGTCAAGGAGATGCTTCAGGACTGGGAGCGCAAGACGCCGGGCCGTACCGAAAGCATTTTCCGCAGCTTGCAGAATGTGCAACCGTCGCAACTGGCGGATCGCAATCTGTTCGACTTCACCAGCCTCAAGATCGACGAGACGGCGGCTTCGCGCTTCGTTAACGTTGTAAACCTGTAAACACCGTTAAAAATGTGGGAGCGGGCATGCCCGCGAATGCGTAGTGTCAGTCGACATAGGTGCTGAATGACACACCGCTTTCGCGAGCAAGCCCGCTCCCACATTGGTTTTTGTTTCATTCAATAGGAGAGGGCATGCGCGATTACAAGTGGCTGCACGAATACTGTCTGAACCGCTTCGGTTCAGCAGCTGAACTGGAAGCCCATCTGCCCGTTCCCAAAACCGCGGCGCAATTGCGCAAGATCAGCGACGACCGCTACCTCTCGACCATGGCGCTGCGTGTATTCCGCGCCGGCCTCAAGCACAGCCTGGTGGACGCCAAGTGGCCGGCCTTCGAAGAAGTATTCTTCAAGTTCGACCCGGAAAAAGTCGTGTTGATGAGCGCCGAACACCTGGAGCGCCTGATGCAGGACGCGCGAATCATCCGCCACCTGGGCAAGCTCAAGAGCGTGCCGCGCAATGCGCAGTTCGTGCTGGACGTGGCGCATGAGAAAGGCAGCTTTGGTGAGTTGATCGCTGATTGGCCTGTGACGGATATCGTCGGGTTATGGACGTACCTGAAAAAACGCGGGCATCAACTGGGCGGGCTGTCGGCACCGCGATTCCTGCGCATGGTCGGCAAGGACACGTTTGTGCCGAGTTATGACGTGGTGGCGGCGTTGAATGCGCAGAAAGTCGTCGACAAGGTGCCGACCAGTCTGCGGGACCTGGCGACGGTGCAGGGTGTGTTCAATCAGTGGCATGAGGAAAGCGGCGGACGGCCGATGAGCCAGATCTCGATGATGCTGGCGTACACCGCCAATCATTAAAATCGAGTCGCCCCCATCGCGAGCAAGCCCGCTCCCACATTTGAGCGCATTCCAACTGAAGGAATTCGGTCTAATGTGGGCGCGGGCTTGCTCGCGATGGCGTCCGGTCAGGCGGCTGAGATTTCGCCCTCGCCAGCCAGTTTGCGATTCAACTGAAACCGCCACCGCACATACAACAGCGCCGAACAAAACACCGCCAGGCTCGCGCCCATCTCCAGCAAACCAAACAGCTGCCGGTTGGGGTCGTACGCCGCCAGTGCGCCCTTGATGAAATACAGATTCACCACAAAGCACATCCACGAATGCCCGCGCGCACTGCCGATGATCATCCCCGGCGCCAGCAACAGCAGCGGCACCAGCTCGATCAGCAAAATCACCCACGGCCGCGCGCCGTGCAGGTCGGCGATCACCAGGTAATAAACGCAGAGCAATCCCACCAGGCCGAAGTAGCACAGCAGACTGATGACGCGCATCGCCCGAACCCGTGGTTCGAGCCATTCAATGGAAGGCAGGATCTTCGGCTTTTTCGCCATCTCAGCTCACCAACTTTTGTGCGGTCTTCGCCAAGCGCAGACCCAAGGCCCGGCACAGCGCCACTTCATGTTCATTCAAACCGCTTTTGCCATCGGCCCCGGCGTGATGACTGGCGCCGTACGGCGTGCCGCCGCCACGGGTTTCCAGCAGCGCGGATTCGCTGTACGGCAGACCGGTAATCAGCATGCCGTGGTGCAGCAACGGCAGCATCATCGACAACAGCGTGGTTTCCTGGCCGCCGTGCAGGCTCGCGGTGGAGGTGAACACCCCGGCCGGTTTGCCGACGAGGGCGCCGGTCAGCCACAGGTTGCTGGTGCCGTCGAGGAAGTACTTGAGCGGCGCCGCCATGTTGCCGAAGCGCGTCGGGCTGCCGAGGGCCAGGCCCGCGCAGTTCTTCAAGTCGTCGAGGCTGGCGTACAGCGCGCCTTCGTCCGGAATGTCCGGCGACACGGCTTCGCACTCGGTGGAGATCGCCGGCACGGTGCGCAGGCGCGCTTCCATCCCGGACTGCTCGACACCGCGGGCAATCTGCCGGGCCATTTCATTGGTCGAGCCGCTGCGGCTGTAATACAGAACCAGAATGTACGGCGCGCTCACGGCAGCAACTCCAGCACGTTCTCCGGCGGACGGCCGATGATGGCTTTGTCGCCAACTTCGAGAATCGGCCGCTCCATGAGTTTCGGGTGCGCGGCGATGGCGGCGATCAATTGCGCCTCGCTCAGGCTGGCGTCGGCGAGGTTGAGGGTTTTGTACTCGTCCTCACCGGTGCGCAGCAGTTGCCGTGCGCTGAGGCCGAGCTTTTTCAGCAGGCCCTGCAGTTGCGCGGCGTCCAGTGGGGTCTCGAGGTAGCGCACCACGGTCGGCGTCAGGCCACGGGCTTCGAGCAGTTCGAGCGCACCGCGGGATTTCGAGCAGCGCGGGTTGTGATAAAGCGTCAGATCGGTCATGTGCGGGTCGCATCTTGCGTAAGGTGGCGGCTATTCTAACTGTGCAGCGCGTAATCCAGAACCTTGGGAGGCGATGGGTCGCAGGCGCATTCAATTTTGAACAAGGATCACGACATGACAAGGCGACTGGCAGCGGCACTGGCGATCTTCGGGACGCTGATGCTGGGGGGCTGCGGCAACGACTACGGCATCGATCAGAACGGCCATAAAGTCGCCGCCGAACGTCTGGACAAACAATGGCTTGTGCTCAATTACTGGGCCGAATGGTGCGGCCCTTGCCGGACGGAGATCCCGGAATTGAACAGGCTGGCCGATCAGTTGAAGGACAGGAAGATCGGCGTGTTCGGGGTCAACTTCGACAATGTGCAGGGTGAAGAGCTGAAAAGTGCCAGTGAGAAACTGGGGATCAAGTTCACCGTATTGGCGTCGGATCCGGCAGAGCTGTTTGAATTGCCGCGCAGCGAAGCGTTGCCGGTGACGTACATCATCGATAACAAAGGCAAGGTGCGGGAACAGTTGATGGGCGAGCAGACGGCGGCGGGGGTGATGGCGAAACTTGAGGCGTTGCAGGCGACTAACTGATTCCATCTGACGAACTGCGATCCCTTGTAGGAGCCGGCTTGCTGGCGATAGCGGTGTATCAGGCAGCATAAATGCCAACTGACACACCGCTATCGCCAGCAAGCCGGCTCCTACAAAGTGTTAACCCTCTTCAAGCCACCAGCGTAGCGGTTTGCCTTCTGCCGGCCAGAAGCGCATCTGGTCGATCGGCGAAACATCCCAGCGCTGTACGTTTTCCAGGGCCTGGAGGAAACGCTTTTCCTGTTCCATCAACGCCGGCGCGCACAGCTTGCGTGTACTGCCGACCTTGCCGAAGCTCAGCTTGTTGCCGTCGAGTGTGTACGGCGCGAACCAGTGGTTGCAGCCGCCATTGCCGTAGGCGCGACCGTCTTCACCGAGGGTGACGGTCAGGTGGCTGTAATCCATCAGCGGACGTTCGCCGATCCATTCCAGAATGTAGCTGCGGTTCTGCTGCAATTTCACCGGCTCGGCGGCGCAGCCCAGCAGGCTGGCGCCGACCATCGCGGTCAGAGCGAGGCGTTTCATCACGCGGGCTCCTGGCATTTCGGGCACAGGTGTTTCTCGCCGACGGACTTCCAGCCCAACTCCGCAATTCGCGCAGTAGCGGCAGGCTTTTCGGCCTTGTTGCCCAGTTTGGCATCGACCGCGAACTCGAAGCTGAGCTCTTTGGCGCAGCTGTCGCAATTGACTTGCCAGGTGTGGATCGCCAGTTCGCCGAACACCGGGCCGCTGGCCACCGCGACCCATTGGCCGGGCGGGTTGATCAGGTGGCGAACCGTTTCGACGGTCAGGCGCATGGACAAGTCCTTGGCGCCTTTGAGGGTCACGACCAGCACGTCATTGTTACGAATCGAGCCGCCGTTGCCGGTGACTTGATAACGCCCCGGCACGAGGGCGCGGCATTCGGTGAGGGTGTGTTGCGGGTTCATCAGGCTATAGCGGAAATCGTGTTCGACCATGGGTCCTCCAAATATGCGCGGCATGCTAGCACGGACATCGACGCCGTACCGCGCAGGGAAGTGACCTTCGATCCGGTTCAGCCGGCATCGACCTGATTTTGCAGAGTGCCCGCCGCCCAGGCTGCAATGTTCTGCAACGTTGTCGCGGCAATGGCGCCCAAAGCTTCATGGGTCAGGAAGGCCTGGTGCGCGGTGACGATCACGTTCGGGAAGGTCAGCAGGCGTGCCAGCACATCGTCCTGCAACGGCAAATCGGATCGGTCCTCGAAGAACAGCTGCGCTTCCTCCTCATACACGTCCAGCCCCAGATAACCCAGTTGGCCATCCTTCAACGCGTCGATCAGTGCCGGCGTGTCCACCAGACCACCACGCCCGGTGTTGATCAACATGGCGCCGGGTTGCATGTGCGCCAGTGATTCGCGGTTGATCAGGTGTTTGCTCTGTTCGTTGAGCGGGCAATGCAGGCTGATGATCTGCGACTCGGCCAGCAGTTGCGGCAAGCTCAGATAACGAGCGCCGAGCGCTTCGACCTGCGGATTGGGGTAAGGGTCGTAAGCCAGTAGCCGACAGCCGAAACCGTTCATGATTTTCGCGAAAGTCGCGCCGATCTGTCCGGTGCCGACCACACCGACCGTCTTGCCCACCAGGTCAAATCCGGTCAGCCCATGCAGGCTGAAATCCCCTTCGCGGGTGCGGTTGTAGGCGCGGTGCAGACGCCGGTTGAGCGCCAGGATCAACGCCACCGCATGCTCGGCCACGGCATGGGGCGAGTAGGCCGGAACCCGAACGATCGACAACCCCAGCCGCTTCGCCGCCGCGAGATCGACATGGTTGTAACCGGCCGAACGCAGGGCGATCAGGCGTGTGCCGCCGGCGGCCAGGCGTTCGAGCACCGGGGCACTGAGGTCATCATTGATGAAGGCGCAGACGACGTCGTGATGTTCCGCCAGCGCTGCCGTGTCCAGGCTCAGTCGCGCCGATTGAAAGTGCAGCTCGATACCGGCGGGGAGGTCGGCGCCGAGAAAACTGTCGCGGTCGTAGGTCTGGCTGCTGAAAAGAATTGTGCGCATCTTGTCCTCCATGTCCCGATCTTTCTGTAGGAGCCGGCTTGCTGGCGATAGCGGTGTATCAGGCAGCATAAATGCCAACTGACACACCGCTATCGCCAGCAAGCCGGCTCCTACAGGATTGCGGTGAGCCTAGCGCTGATGGTGATCAACGCCACTGCGCTGCATCAAGCATTTATACGGGCATGGGCCGCCAGGCGATTGATCGCGCGGTCGAGGTCTTCCAGTGCGCCGGGTGCTTTCGGGTCCTGTTGCTTGAGCAGGGTTTCGCTGCGCTGGCAGGCCGCGCGCAGTTGCGGCACGCCGCAATAACGGGTCGCGCCATGCAGGCGGTGCACCCGTTCGATCAGGGCATTGTGGTCGTTGGTCTCCCGGGCCACGCGGATCGCTTCGCGGTCGGCTTCCAGGGATGCCAGCAACATCGCCAGCATGTCCGCCGCCAGATCCGCCTTGCCGGCAGCCAGGCGCAACCCTTCTTCGTGGTCCAGCACCTGCAACTCGTGGCTGCCGCCATGGCTGTCGCTGGAACGATCCGGCCCTTGATTGCGCAGCGCCAGGCCGGTCCACTTCAACACCACCTGCGCCAGTTGCCGTTCACTGATCGGCTTGGTCAGGTAATCGTCCATGCCGCTTTGCAGCAGCGCGCGTTTTTCGTTGGCCATGGCATGGGCGGTGAGGGCCACGATCGGCAGCGGGGTGCAATGGCGTTCGCTTTCCCACTGGCGAATGGTTTCGGTGCTCTGGCGCCCGTCCATGCCGGGCATCTGCACGTCCATCAGCACCAGGTCGAAGGTCTCGGTCTGCACCGCCTTGACCGCGGCGTAACCGCTTTCCACCGCGAGCACCTTGGCGCCCAGGTCTTCAAGCAGCGTTTGCACCAGCAACAGATTGGCCGGGTTGTCGTCCACACACAGCACCTTCGGCGCACGGCTGGACACCGGTTCGCCGGGATCGCTGCGTTGCTGGCGCGGATTGACCAGATCGGACAAGGCCCGGCGCAGCTTGCGGGTGCAGGCCGGTTTGGCTTGAAGCTGACTGTGCGGGTTGGGTACCGAAAGGTGAAACAGCGTCTGCTCGGTGGTCGGGCACAGCACCAGCACTTTGCAGCCGAGGTGTTCGAGGTCCCAGATGTGCTGGTTCAGGCGTTCCGGCGGCATGTCGTTGCTGGTGATGCCGAGCACGGCGAGATCGATGGCCTGATCGGTCTGGTGCGCGCCGGTCACGCCATTGGTCAGGCTTTCCAGGGTGTTGAACGGCGTCACTTCCAGGCCGCAGTCTTCCAGTTGATGCTGCAACGCCTGACGGGCCAGTTCGTGGTTCTCCAGCACGGCGACGCGACGCCCGAGCAGCGGCGGACCGGGCAGGTCTTCAGCGTCGTCGCGGGTTTTGGGCAGGCTCAGGCTGACCCAGAATTCCGAGCCTTCGCCCGGCGTGCTGTCGACGCCGATCTCGCCGCCCATCTGTTCGATCAAGCGCTTGGAAATCACCAATCCCAAACCGGTGCCGCCGGGTTGCCGGGACAGCGAGTTGTCGGCCTGGCTGAAGGCCTGGAACAGCGCCCGCACGTCCTCGTTCGACAGGCCGATGCCGGTGTCCTGAATGCTGATGCGCAGCTGCACGCTGTCTTCATGCTCCTCTTCGAGCATGGCGCGGGCGACGATGGTGCCTTCGCGGGTGAACTTGATCGCGTTGCTCACCAGGTTGGTGAGGATCTGCTTGAGTCGCAGCGGATCGCCGACCAGCGACAGCGGCGTGTCGCGATAGACCAGGCTCACCAACTCCAGCTGTTTGGCGTGGGCGGCCGGAGCGAGGATGGTCAGGGTGTCCTGGAGCAAATCGCGCAGGTTGAACGGAATGTGGTCGAGCACCAGTTTGCCGGCCTCGATTTTCGAGAAGTCGAGGATCTCGTTGATGATCCCCAGCAGGCTGTCGGCGGATTTCTCGATGGTGCCCAGGTAATCGAGCTGGCGCGGGGTCAGCTCGCTTTTTTGCAGCAGGTGGGTGAAACCGAGAATGCCGTTGAGCGGCGTGCGGATTTCATGGCTCATGTTGGCCAGGAACTCGGATTTGATCCGGCTCGCTTCCAGGGCCTCTTTACGCGCCAGGTCCAGTTCGATGTTCTGGATTTCGATGGTTTCCAGATTCTGGCGCACGTCTTCGGTGGCCTGGTCGATGCTGTGCTGCAATTCTTCCTGGGCATTCTGCAGGGTGCCGGCCATGCGGTTGATGCCGGACGCGAGCTCATCCAGCTCCTGACTGCCGAGGGGCGGCAAGCGGGTTTCCAGATGACCGTCCTTGAGTTGCGCCACCGCTTGCTTGATCTGGCTCAGCGGCCGGTTGATCGTCCGGCCCATGCGCAACGCCAGCAGCGCTGCACCGGCGAGGCCTGCGCCGATCAACAAAAGGCTGGCGAACAGGCTGCGATAACCGCGCAGCAGCATGCCGTTGTGGGACAGTTCGAGTTCGACCCAGCCCAGCAGGCGGTCGGCTTCATCGGGAATCAGGTCGCCGGCCAGATTGCGGTGCTTGCCGAACACTGGCAGCAGGTAACGCGTCGCATCGTTGCCACTGCGGCGCAGCATCTGCGAGCCATTGCCCAAAGGCGCCTGATTGAGCATGGTCGGGCCGGCATGGGCGAGCAGCGAGCGATCCGGGGCGAGGAAGGTCACCGCGCGCACGTCGGCGGTTTCCAGGGACTGGGTGGCGATGCGTTCCAGCAGTTCGGTGTCCTTGTGACCCATGGCCGGGGCCACGAGAGGCGCGAGCTGTTCGGCGATCATTTCGCCGCGCTGCATGAGTTGGGTCTGCAGGTCGGATTGCTGCATCCAGGTGAAATAGCCGCCCAGTACCAGAGCCATCAGGCTGGTAGGAAGCAAGGTCAGCAACAGCACGCGGCCTTTAATTCCCAGTTTCTTGAGCACGCATCTCTCCTGCATCCAGCCATTTAGGAACCTGCGCGTACATCCGGCACGCGCCACTTGCGCAGTGTAGCGATTTGCTTGCGGGCAATCTTCGTAAAATTGATGTCGTCATTCGTCGGGTCATTGAATGCTTTCGGGTCGTGGGCACACCCTTGGGTTGCCCTCGGTGAGGCAATCTTGAATAATCGGCAACTGAGAATTATTTGCAGATACTCATGACTCCCATCTCTGTCGGCCATCCCCGCATTCTTTCCATCGAAGATGATCTCGTGCTCGGTGCTTATGTTCACGAGCAACTGGGCCGTAGCGGTTTCCAGGTGACCTGGTGCCAGGACGGTCAGGAAGGTCTGGCGATGGCCCGCGAACAAGCCTTCGATGTCGTGCTGATGGACATTCTGCTCCCGGGCATGAACGGTCTGAATGTGCTGACCCAATTGCGACAGAGCCATTCCACCCCGGTAGTGCTGATGTCGGCGCTGGGGGCCGAGGCGGATCGCATCAGCGGTTTCCGCCTCGGCGCCGATGACTACTTGCCCAAGCCCTTCAGCATGGCCGAATTACGCGTGCGCATCGAAGCGATCCTGCGGCGCGTCGCGCTGGACCGTTGGCCTGCCGTAGAACCGATTGCCCTGGCGGTGGACAGTCTGCATTTCGACGATGAACGTTTCGAGGTGTTCTTTGGCGAGCAGGCCGCCGGCCTGACCCGCAGCGAGTACCGCTTGCTGGACACGCTCAACCGCAACGGCGATGAAGTGTTGAGCAAGGCCTTCCTTTATCAGCACGTGTTGCAACGGGGTTATGCGGCCCACGACCGCAGCCTCGACATGCACATCAGCCAGATCCGCAGAAAGCTCAAGGCCATCGGCTACACCGAGCGGGAAGTGCGCACGGTCTGGGGCAAGGGTTATGTCTTGAGTGTTGCCGATGAAATGGTCTGACCTGCCGGGCCGGCATTCGCTGTTCTGGAAACTCGCCTGTCTGCTGGTGGCGTTCTGTCTGCTGATGATCTGGTTGAGCTGGTCCTGGGGGCGCTACATGGAAGAGCGCAACCAGTTTCTGTCGGATGAGGCCCGAAGTACTCTGACGCGCTATGCCGCCGAAGCCGAACAGGCGTGGCAGCAGGGGCAAAGTGAAGGCGTCGATGCCTGGCTGCAGCTGATGCGTCAGCGTGAAAAAGGCTGGTCAGGCGTCATCGGCGGCGATTTGCAGTCGTTGAGCAGTCAACCGCTGACGGACCGGGAAATCGAGCGCCTGACTTTTCTGCGAGGTCTGGACTGGCCCATCCACAGAAAGCGAATGCCATGGCTGCGCGTACCGTTTCCCGGCGACTCGTCTGCCGGCAGTCTGGTGATCGAGCTGCCCCAGCGTTTCATGCCCGGGCGTTACCGAGTGTTCTGGCGCGTGATCACCAACGGTGTGATTCCAGGGCTGTTCACGTTGCTGCTGTGCGTCGGGTTGTATCGACTGCTGGTGGTTCCTCTCAATCAACTGCGCGAGCAGGCCAATGCCTGGCGTGCGGATCAGTTGGGCGTGCGGCTGTCACATCGCACCACCAATCGTTCAGACGAACTGGGTGAGCTGGGCCGTGCGTTCGATCACATGTCCGAACGCCTGCAAAGCACGGTGGCCCTGCAACAACAGCTGCTGCGTGACCTGTCCCATGAGCTGCGCACGCCGTTGAGCCGTTTGCGGGTGGCCAGCGAGGGTGAGCAAAGCCTGACGCAACTGCGCGAACGCATTGGCCGCGAAGTCGATGGCATGCAGCGCCTGGTCGAAGACACGCTGCAACTGGCCTGGCTCGACACCGAGCGCTCACCCTTGCCCGGCGAAGCGATCCAGATTCAGGCGCTGTGGGAAATGCTCACGGAAAACGCCTGCTATGAAAGTGGCTGCCCGGTGGGCCAATTGCAATGTGCAGTGGATTCATCCTGTTGGGTGCGCGGCAATCTCAACACCCTGGCTCAGGCGTTGGAAAACATCCTGCGCAATGCCATTCGTCATTCGCCGAAGGGCGGCGTTGTGCGACTGGATGGGCGACGCGAGGGTGATTACTGGCACTTGTGGCTCGAGGACGAGGGGGGCGGGGTGGCAGAGGAGGATCTGGAGCGGATCTTCTCGCCCTTCACGCGGCTTGATGGTTCGCGGCCCGGAAATGGTGGGTTCGGGTTGGGGTTGAGCATTGCCAGGAATGCAGTACAGCGGCAGGGCGGGCGACTTTGGGCGGAGAACACGGGTTCCGGGTTGCGGTTGAATATGTGGCTATTGGCCGATGATGGGGTTGTCAGTGATGATGTCATCGCGAGCAAGCCCGCTCCTGCAGTGGATGTGTGTCGGCCACAAGTTGTGTGAGAAGCGCTATCTCCTGTGGGCGCGAGCCTGCTCGCGATGGCCCACCAACCACCGCCGATCTGTTTTTGCCGGAGCGTTCCCTGGAATCTGTACGACATTTCCCAAAGGGTATCAACGGTCATTTCAAGCTTCCTTGACGGTTTAAGCTCACGCTTTAACTCATGTTCAAGGAATCAGGCATGACTGCACCTCACATTTCCGGCAACACAACCGATGACCGTTTCAATGAAGTGCTTGCGCTGATTCACGGTGCCCGGCAACAGGCGATACAGGCGGTGAATACCCGGTTGATCGAGCTGTACTGGCAGGTCGGTGGTTACATCAGTCGCAAGCTGGAACTGGCTGAATGGGGCGATTCCGTAGTGACTCAGTTGGCTGAGCATCTGGCTCAGACGCAACCAGGATTGCGTGGCTTTACCCGACGCAATTTGTTTCGTATGCGTCAATTCTACGAGGCTTATCGGGACGATGAAAAAGTGTCAGCACTGCTGACACTATTACCCTGGACCCATAACCTGCTCATTCTGACTCAGAGTAAACACCCGCAAGAGCGCGAGTTCTATTTGCGTCTGGCTATCCAGGAAAAGTGGTCGACGCGTGAGTTGGAACGCCAGCTCAAAGTTGCGTTGTTCGAACGTAGCGTGATCCAACCGGCAAAAGTCTCCGCCGTGCTGAAACAAACCCACCCTTCGGCGCTTGAGATATTCCGCGATGCCTACATGATCGAGTTTCTCGACCTTCCCGGCGCCCACGCCGAAACTGATCTGCATCGGGGCTTGCTGGCACGCCTCAAGGAGTTTCTGATCGAGCTTGGCCGCGACTTCTGCTTTGTCGGTTCCGAATACCCGCTGCAAGTTGGCGGCCGGGATTTCGCCTTGGACCTGTTGTTCTTCCACCGTGGGCTTAACTGCCTGGTGGCCATTGAGCTGAAGGTCGGTCGTTTTGAACCGGAGTACCTGGGCAAGCTGAATTTCTATCTGGAAGCGCTGGATCGTGGTGAACGTAAGTCCCACGAAAACCCAGCCATTGGTGTACTGCTCTGTGCCAGCAAGGATGACGAAGTGGTCGAGTACGCCCTTAACCGCAGTCTCTCGCCAGCGCTCATCGCTGAGTATCAGGTCCAGCTACCGGACAAGCAGTTATTGCAGGCCAAGCTGCATGAGTTCTATGCATTGAATGTCGCACAAGCAGAAGAGTGCTGAACGACTCGCTTATTCCCATAAGCCATAAGCACCGCACTTTGCGTGATATGGCCTGCGAACGTTTGCCGGTATGATAGGCGCCCCCGCAGTCTGGATTGCGAATACGCCATGACCTTGCAGTACCCAACCATCGCCGATTGCGTCGGCAACACTCCGCTGGTCCGTTTGCAGCGCCTGCCCGGCGCCACCAGCAATACCCTTTTGCTCAAGCTCGAAGGGAACAACCCGGCGGGTTCGGTCAAGGACCGTCCGGCGCTGTCGATGATCACCCGCGCCGAGTTGCGCGGGCAGATCCACGTCGGCGACACGCTGATCGAAGCGACCTCGGGCAACACCGGGATCGCCCTGGCCATGGCCGCCGCGATCAAGGGTTACAAGATGATCCTGATCATGCCGGACAACTCCAGCGCCGAACGTAAAGCCGCGATGACGGCCTATGGCGCCGAGCTGATCCTGGTCACCCAGGAAGAAGGCATGGAAGGCGCCCGCGACCTCGCCCAGCGAATGGAAGCCGAAGGCCGTGGCAAGGTGCTGGACCAGTTCGCCAACGGTGACAACCCGGAAGCGCACTACACCACCACCGGCCCGGAAATCTGGCGTCAGACCGAGGGCACCATCACGCATTTCGTCAGCTCGATGGGCACCACTGGCACCATCATGGGCGTTTCGCGCTACTTGAAAGAGCAGAACGAGAACGTACAGATCATCGGCCTGCAACCCATGGAAGGCTCGGCGATTCCGGGCATCCGTCGCTGGCCGCAAGAATACCTGCCGAAGATTTACCAGGCGGATCGCGTGGACCGCATCGTCGACATGGCGCAAAGCGAAGCCGAGGACGTAACCCGTCGTCTGGCCCGCGAAGAAGGCATCTTCTGCGGCGTGTCCTCGGGTGGTGCTGTCGCGGCCATGCTGCGGCTGTCCAAAGAAGTTGAAAACGCGGTGATCGTCGCGATCATCTGCGACCGTGGCGACCGTTACTTGTCGACCGGCATTTTCGACGCGCCCAACTGATGGCCAAGCACGAGAGAGGCCTGCGCTTCCAGCCCACCGGCGGCAGCAAGGCCCCGCAAATTCCGACCGGCAAAAAGCAGCGCCTGACCATCGAGCGCCTGGCCAATGACGGTCGCGGCATCGCGTTTTTCGAAGGTCGCACCTGGTTCGTCCTCGGCGCATTGGCCGGTGAAGAAGTCGAGGCGCGCGTGTTGGGTGCCCACGGCAAAGTCGTCGAGGCACGCACCGAGCGCGTGTTCCAGGCCAGCGAAATGCGTCGCCCGGCGCCGTGTCCGCATGCGGGTCGCTGCGGTGGCTGCAGTGTTCAGCATTTGCCTCACAGCGAACAACTTGCCCTGAAACAGCGCATGCTTGCCGAGCAATTGTCCAAGGTCGCCGGTGTCGAACCCGAAGAATGGGCCGCACCCTTGAGCGGTCCGGAGTTCGCTTACCGCCGTCGCGCCCGTGTAGCGGTGCGCTGGGACATGAAAGCGAAAAAACTCGAAGTCGGTTTCCGCGCGGCGGGCAGTCAGGACATTGTGGCAATCAACGAATGCCCGGTGCTGGTACAGCCCTTGCAACCGATCATGACCCGCTTGCCGGAGATGTTGCGGCGCTTGAGCAAGCCTCAGGCGCTGGGGCACGTGGAATTGTTCAGCGGTTCATCGTTGGCGGTGTTGTTGCGGCATATGGCGCCGTTGTCCGACGCCGATATGACGATCCTCAAGGATTTCTGCGCGTTCCATGAAGCTCAATTGTGGCTGCATGGCGAGGGCGAGCCGCAACCGGTCGAGGCCGATCAGTCGTTGGGCTATCGCCTTGAACAGTGGGATTTGAACCTGGCGTACCGGCCGGGAGATTTCATCCAGGTCAACGCGGCGGTCAACGAAGCGATGGTCGCCCAGGCGCTGGACTGGCTGAAGCCGACAGCGGATGAACGTGTTCTCGATCTATTCTGTGGTTTGGGTAACTTTGCCTTGCCGCTGGCCAAGGCCGTTCGCGAGGTGGTGGCGGTCGAAGGTGTGCAGACGATGGTCGAGCGGGCAGCCGCAAACGCCGCTAGCAACAATCTGCATAATGCGACGTTTTTTCAGGCCGATTTATCCCAGCCTTTGACCGATGCCGAATGGGCGCGTGAAGGCTTTTGTGCGGTACTCTTGGACCCACCGCGTGACGGTGCTTTCGAGGTGGTGCGCAAGCTCAAGGCCCTGGGCGCCGAACGATTGGTGTATGTGTCGTGCAACCCTGCAACGCTGGCGCGCGACACGGTCGAATTGATCAAGCAGGGCTACCGGTTAAAACGTGCCGGGATTCTCGATATGTTTCCTCAGACGGCACATGTCGAGGCCATGGCGTTATTTGAAGCGAGCTAGGACGGCTCGTCTGGTCCGACTGACCCGCCCGTGCAGCACTCGCCCTGGCCCCGCGAGTGCACCCCGGCAACGAAGGTCAGTGATTTGACGCATTGAACTGCGTCGTAGGGAAGGTAAAGCAAGATGGTACAGGTGAGAGCACACCAGCCGATCAACACTGACGGCAGCATCAACCTCGAGGCTTGGCTCGATCATGCGGTCAGTGTCGATCTGGCACTGGATCGCGAAGCCTTGAAGGACGCGTGCGAGTTCGCTCGCACCGCCGAACAACAAGCCAATGCGGCGAAGAATCTATGGTCCGAAGGGACCTCGAGTTTCCGCACGGGCCTTGAGATCGCCGAGATTCTCGCCGACCTCAAACTCGATCAGGATTCGCTGGTCGCCGCGGTCTTGTACCGTGGCGTGCGCGAAGGCCAGATCGAACTGCCGGCGGTCAGCCAGCGCTTCGGTCCGGTGGTCGCCAAACTCATCGATGGCGTGTTGCGCATGGCGGCGATCAGCGCCAGCCTGAGCCCCCGTCAATCGTTGGTGCTGGGCACTCAGGGCCAGGTGGAAAACCTGCGCAAAATGCTCGTGGCCATGGTCGACGACGTGCGCGTCGCACTGATCAAACTGGCCGAGCGCACCTGCGCGATCCGTGCGGTGAAAACGGCAGACGACGAGAAGCGCAACCGCGTCGCCCGTGAAGTCTTCGACATCTACGCGCCGCTCGCCCACCGTCTCGGCATCGGTCACATCAAGTGGGAACTGGAGGACTTGTCCTTCCGTTACCTCGAGCCCGATCAATACAAACAGATCGCCAAGTTGCTTCACGAGCGGCGTCTGGATCGCGAGCGCTTCATCGCCGATGTGATGAACCAGCTGAAAGTCGAATTGCAGGCTACCGGCGTCGAGGCCGACATCAGCGGCCGGGCCAAACACATCTATTCGATCTGGCGCAAAATGCAGCGCAAGGGTCTGGAGTTCAGCCAGATCTACGACGTGCGTGCCGTGCGCGTGCTGGTGCCGGAAATGCGCGACTGCTACACCGCGCTCGGCATCGTCCACACCTTGTGGCGGCACATCCCGAAGGAATTCGACGACTACATCGCCAACCCGAAAGAGAACGGCTACCGCTCGCTGCACACTGCGGTGATCGGGCCCGAGGGCAAGGTGCTGGAAGTGCAGATCCGCACCCACGCCATGCACGAAGAAGCCGAGCTGGGTGTTTGCGCGCACTGGCGCTACAAGGGCACCGACGTCAAATCCGGCTCCAACCACTACGAAGAGAAAATCTCCTGGCTGCGTCAGGTGCTCGAGTGGCATGAAGAGCTGGGCGACATTGGAGGCCTGGCTGAACAACTGCGGGTCGATATCGAACCGGACCGGGTGTACATCTTCACCCCGGACGGTCACGCCATCGACTTGCCGAAAGGCGCGACGCCGCTGGACTTCGCCTACCGGGTGCACACTGAAATCGGCCACAACTGCCGTGGCGCGAAGATCAATGGGCGCATCGTACCGCTCAACTACAGCCTGCAGACCGGTGAACAGGTCGAGATCATCACCAGCAAGCACGGCACCCCGAGCCGCGACTGGCTGAACCCGAACCTGGGTTACATCACTACATCCCGGGCGCGGGCGAAGATCGTTCACTGGTTCAAATTGCAGGCCCGGGACCAGAACGTCGCGGCCGGCAAGACCTTGCTCGAACGCGAACTCAGTCGCCTTGGCTTGCCCGCGGTGGACTTCGACAAGCTGGCCGACAAGGCCAACATGAAAACCGCCGAGGACATGTACGCCGCGTTGGGCGCAGGCGATTTGCGTTTGGCGCAACTGGTGAACCTGGCGCAGCAACTGGTCGAGCCGGAACGCGGCAACGAACAGCTGGAGCTGATTCCACGCAAGGCCACCGGCTACAAGCCGGGCAAGCGCGGCGATATCCAGATCCAGGGTGTCGGCAACCTCATGACCCAAATGGCGGGCTGCTGCCAGCCGTTGCCGGGTGATGCGATCGTCGGTTACATCACTCAGGGCCGCGGCGTGAGCATTCACCGTCAGGACTGCGCCTCGGTGCTGCAACTGGCCGGACGCGAGCCGGAGCGGATCATCCAGGTCAGCTGGGGGCCGGTGCCGGTGCTCACTTACCCGGTGGACATCATCATTCGTGCCTACGACCGGTCCGGTTTGCTGCGTGACGTTTCGCAAGTGCTGCTCAACGAACGGATCAACGTGCTGGCGGTCAACACCCGCTCGAACAAAGAGGACAACACCGCGTTGATGTCCCTGACCATCGAGATTCCGGGGCTGGATGCGCTTGGACGGTTGCTGGGGCGCATATCCCAGTTGCCGAACATCATCGAAACCCGGCGTAACCGTACGCCATGATGGCCGGGCCGATTTAATGTGGGAGCGGGCTTGCTCGCGAAAGCGGTGGGTCAGACAACACAGATGTTGACTGGCACTCCCTCTTCGCGAGCAAGCCCGCTCCCACAAGGATTTTGCGGTGAGACTGATTGATGTATTCACTTGAAGATTTGCTACACCTGATGAACCGTCTGCGTGACCCGCAGTTCGGTTGCCCATGGGACATCAAGCAAACCTACGCCACCATCGTCCCGCACACCCTCGAGGAAGCCTACGAAGTCGCCGACGCCATCGAGCGCGGCGACTTCGATCACTTGCAGGGTGAGCTGGGCGATTTGCTGTTCCAGGTGGTTTATTACAGTCAGCTGGCGCGGGAAGAAGGGCGATTCGAATTCGCCGGGGTCATCGACAGCATCACCCGCAAGCTGATCCGTCGTCATCCTCACGTGTTCCCCACCGGTGATCTGTACGCGCCGCTGGATGTTCCGCGTCTGAGTGAAGAACAGGTCAAGCAGCGTTGGGAAGAGATCAAGGCTGAAGAACGCGCCGAGAAGTCCGCGGCGCCGGAACAACTGTCCTTGCTCGATGATGTGCCTGCCGCGCTGCCGGCGTTATCCCGTTCAGCCAAGTTGCAGAAGCGCGCAGGGCAGGTCGGTTTCGACTGGCCGGACGCCTTGCCGGTGCTGGACAAGGTCCGCGAAGAACTCGATGAAGTGCTCGAAGCGATGGCCGAGAACGACTCGGTAGCAATTGCCGATGAGGTCGGCGACTTGCTGTTTTCCGTGGTCAACCTGGCGCGTCATCTCAAGGTCGATCCGGAAACCGCCTTGCGCGGCGCCAACAGCAAATTCGAAAGGCGCTTCCGTTTTATCGAACAGGCATTGCGCGACACCCACCGTCCCATGGAAGATTGCACCCTCGAAGAGTTGGACGCCTTGTGGGGCGAAGCCAAACGTCAGGAAAAGAATTTGCCCAGCTGCGGTTGAGCAGTGGCCTAAGTGAGAAATAAGCACCATGAGCATTTCCCTTCGCGACCAGTTGCTAAAGGCAGGGCTGGTCAACCAAAAGCAGGCCAAACAGGTCGGCAAAGAGAAGCAGAAACAGCAGCGCCTGGCCCACAAAGGCCAGATCGAGCTCGATGATTCCCAGCAGCGTGCAGCCCAGGAAGCCATGGCCGAAAAGGTCAAGCGCGACCAGGAGCTGAACCGTCAGCAGCAGGAGAAGGCCGAGGCCAAGGCCCGCGCCGCGCAGGTCAAGCAATTGATCGAAGTCTCGCGTCTGCCGAAGCTGACCACCGAGGATTACTACAACTTCGTCGACGACAAGAAGGTCAAGCGCCTCTCCGTCAACACGCTGATGCGCAACAAGCTGAGCAACGGTTCGCTGGCGATCGTGCACCATGCAGGCGGTTACGAAGTGATTCCCCGTGAAGCGGCCCTGAAGATCCAGGAGCGCGATCCACAGCGCATCGTGCAGCTGAATGTGCAGACTGAAGAAGCGGCAGCCGAGGATGATCCGTACGCGGCCTATCAGATCCCTGATGATCTGATGTGGTAAGTCCTTAGGTTGCAACAACGACAAACCCCGCTCATGGCGGGGTTTGTCGTTTTCAATGCTGTCATTGCTTATGCGGATTGCAGCGCTCGCTGCTGTTCCAGTTTTTCCAGTTCGGCCTTGTAGCCGTGTGCGTCGGTTTCGGAGTGGAACATCCCCACCAACATGCCTTGTTGGTGCACGTCCCAGATCCGTATACCGGCGGCTACGCCTTCGTGGGACTTATGTGAATCGTCGCGTTCAGTTACTTTTACAGTCATCTGCTAGCTCCAATCTCTGTGATATCTGCAGCAAGGCGTGTGCAGGACTTCGTTATATATTTGGTTAGCCTGCTAAGTAAACGACTGAGTTCGGTCTCCCATTTTTGCGAAATCGGCAAAAGTCCTGCAGCCCGCCAAACACGCGGCATTCGGTCGCAGGGCGTTGAGTTTCATGACAAAAGCTTCATGTTTGCGACGAGTAAAACCGCGGTTGGAGCCTAGATGGATTGAACTCCTCAGAACCTGTGGGAGCTGGCTTGCCTGCGATGACGTCGGCACTCCAGACATCAATGTTGCCTGACACACCACTATCGCTGGCAAGCCAGCTCCCACAGGTTTCATGCTTGCCCTGACTACATTATTTCCAGACACAAAAAAACGCCCCGAACCAGTCGGGGCGTTTTTGTGTGCTGTGCAGGCGGAGTGTTACTTACCCTGCCAGCGCTGCAGTACCAAGGTCGCGTTGGTGCCACCAAAACCGAAGCTGTTGCTCATCACGGTGTTGAAAGCGACGTCTTCACGAGTCTTGGTCAGGATCGGCATGTCTGCCACTTCCGGGTCCAGTTCTTCGATGTTGGCGGAACCCGCCATGAAGTTGCCTTCCATCATCAGCATGCAGTAGATCGCTTCGTGAACGCCGGCGGCGCCCAGGGAGTGACCGGACAGGCTCTTGGTGGAGCTGATGGCCGGGGCCTTGTCGCCGAACACTTCACGCACACCTTTCATTTCCGCGACGTCGCCGACCGGAGTCGAAGTGCCGTGGGTGTTCAGGTAGTCGATCGGTGCATCAACGGTGGACATGGCCATCTGCATGCAGCGGATGGCGCCTTCGCCGCTTGGGGCGACCATGTCGTAGCCGTCGGAGGTCGCGCCGTAGCCAACGATTTCCGCGTAGATCTTCGCGCCGCGGGCCAGAGCGTGTTCCAGCTCTTCGACCACGACCATGCCGCCACCGCCGGCGATGACGAAACCGTCACGCTTGGCGTCGTAGGCACGGGAAGCTTTTTCCGGGGTTTCGTTGTACTGGCTGGACAGTGCGCCCATGGCGTCGAACAGGAACGACTGGCTCCAATGCTCTTCTTCACCGCCGCCGGCGAACACGATGTCCTGCTTGCCCATCTGGATCTGCTCCATGGCGGTACCGATGCAGTGAGCACTGGTGGCGCAGGCAGAAGCGATGGAGTAGTTCAGGCCCTTGATCTTGAACGGGGTGGCCAGGCAAGCGGAAACGGTGCTGCTCATGGTCCGCGTGACGCGGTATGGGCCAACGCGTTTCACGCCTTTCTCGCGCAGGATGTCCAGCGCTTCCATCTGGTTCAGCGTGGAGGCGCCACCGGAACCGGCGATCAGGCCGGTACGCGGGTTGGAGACTTGCTCATCGGTCAGACCGGAGTCGGTGATGGCGTCTTTCATGGCCAGGTAGGCGTAAGCCGCTGCGTGGCCGACGAAGCGATAGATCTTGCGATCGATCAGTTCTTCGAGGGGAAGGTCGATGGAGCCGGAAACCTGGCTACGCAGACCCATTTCGGCATATTCCGGGTTGAACCGGATGCCAGGGCGGCTTGCACGCAGGTTAGCGGAGACGGTCTCTTTGTCATTGCCCAGGCACGAAACGATGCCCAGACCAGTGATAACGACGCGGCGCATGCGGATAACCCTTAGAAGTTGTCAGTGGAGGTGAAAACGCCGACCCGAAGGCCTTCGGCGGTGTAGATCTCGCGACCGTCGACAGTCACCGAACCATCGGCGATGGCCAGGTTCAGCTTGCCTTTGAGGACGCGCTTGATATGAATGTTATAGGTCACTTTCTTCGCGGTCGGCAGAACCTGACCAAAGAACTTCACTTCGCCCGAACCCAGGGCGCGGCCGCGGCCTGGCAGGCCTTGCCAGCCGAGGAAGAAGCCGACCAGTTGCCACATGGCGTCGAGGCCCAGGCAGCCTGGCATCACCGGGTCACCTTCGAAGTGACAGGCGAAAAACCACAGATCCGGAGTGATATCCAGCTCGGCGACCAATTCACCCTTGCCGTACTTGCCGCCTTCTTCGCTGATCAGGGTGATGCGGTCCACCATCAGCATGTTCGGGGCGGGCAGTTGCGCGTTACCTGGGCCGAACAGCTCACCGCGACTGCAGCGCAGCAGGTCTTCCCGAGTAAAGGCGTTTTGTTTGGTCATGCGAGCTCCTCAATAGTCCCATGCGGCAGGTGGGGCAAATCTTCCCGGCCGATCGAAGCGTTCATGCCTCGAGTCAGCAGCCTACTCATAGACTATTGCGTTGTGGTGAAAGTCACAGCACCAAGGACATGAATGTACACTTGTGCACTGAAATTTTTATTCAAGCCCCTTTTCGGGCCTGTTCGGGTGCCTAAGACTGCCGCACTTTCGCCTTTCACGCCAGTCACAGATAGCCGAAAGGCCTGCACTACTGCACCCATCGCTGCAGAATTTGCTGCAAATCAGTGCGTTTGAACGGCTTGGCCAGGTAATCGTTCATTCCTGCCGATAAACAGGCTTCACGGTCGCCCTGCAAGGCGTTGGCAGTCAGTGCAATGATCGGAAGGTCGGTGCAACCGGGCAGTTGGCGAATCTGTCGGGTGGCTTCGTAGCCATCGATGATCGGCAGTCGGCAGTCCATCAGAATGGCTTCGAAGATCAGGCTTTCTGCGCTGCGTACCGCCTGAGCGCCGTCGGTGGCGACGCTGACAGTAAAGCCCAGGCTGCGCAACATGGCTTCGACGACGGTCTGGTTGACCGGGTTGTCCTCGACCAGCAGCACATTGCGGCCTTCGCCGTCACCACTGCCGGTCTGCGCGCGCGGGGTGCGCACCGGCAGCGTCTGTTTATAGAGCGCCAGCGGGATTTCCAGGGTGAATGCCGAGCCGCAACCTTCCTCGCTCTGGGCGCGCAAGGTGCCGCCCATGCGTTCCGCCAAGGTGCGGGCAATCGGCAGTCCCAGCCCGGTGCCGCCGTAACGCCTTGAAATAGAACTGTCGGCCTGCTGGAACGCGTTGAACATCAATTCCAGGCTTTCGGCCGGGATGCCAATCCCGCTGTCGCGCACGGTGCAGGTGAACCACAACAATTCGTGATCCAGCGACTGCCATTGCGGTTCGATGGTGACGCGGCCCTGCTCGGTGAACTTCAGCGCATTGCCCACCAGGTTCACCAGGATCTGCCGGATCCGCGTCGGGTCGCCCTGAACCTGCAGCGCACGCATGTCTTCGGGGATCAGCAGCGCCAGATCGAGCCCGCGTTGCAAAGCGCTGTGCTGGAACGACTGGGCGCAACTGCTGATCAGGTCCGCCAGATTGAACGGAATGTGCTCCAGCTCCAGCTCCGAACGTTCGATGCGCGAGAAGTCGAGAATGTCGTTGATGACTTTGAGCAGGTGTTCGGTGGACTCCGAGGCCAGCGCCGCGTACTCGACCTGCTCCTCGGTCATCTCGGTGGTTTCCAGCAGTTGCAGCATGCCGAGCACGCCATTCATCGGTGTGCGCAGTTCGTGGCTCATCATCGCCAGGAAATCGGATTTGGCGTTGTTGGCCTTTTCCGCTTCTTCGCGGGTCTGGATCAACTGCGCCATGGCCTGATGCTGTTCACGGCTGGCCTGCTCGAGACCGCTGGCAAGGTTGTTGATGTGTTGCGACAGCGCGCCCAGTTCGGTGTCATCGACAATCGGCAGCGGTGTCTTGTAGTCGCCGCGCTGGATCGACTTGACCGCGTTGCCGATATCGCGGATCGGCTGCGACAGGCTCCCGGCCAGACGCCGGGCGATCAGGAAGGTAAACAGCAGGGCGAACAGCGCGAGAATTCCGGCCTTGAACAGGATTTCCTGTTGGCGCTTGCTGAAGGCGTCATTCGACAGACCGACGATCACCCGACCCAGGTAGTCCTCGGGGGGAGCGGTGGTGGCAACGTTGCTGCCCTGGAAGAAATCATTGTGCAGCGCGATCCGTTGCAAGCGCACCGGCGCCTGGAACACTTCGACCTGTTGCGAGCGCGTGTGGGTTTCCGACGGGTGCTCGACGTACACCAGAATCCGGTTGGCGCTGTCCTGCACTTCCAGAAAGCGCACATTGGGCGTGGCCAGGGTGGCCTTGAGCAGGCTTTCGAGCACTTCATTGTTGCCCGAAATAACCCCGTATTCGGCGGCCGGCGCCAGTTGGTTGGCAATCAGTTGACCGGTGTGGTTGAGCTCCTGACGCAGGTCCTGGATCCGCACGAAGGTGAAGAAGCTGATCAGCAGCAAGGTCAGCAGCAGGGCAGGGCCGAGGCTGATGATCTGGGTGCGGGTATTAATGTCCCAACGACGATGAAAAGTCATGGGCGGCTTTCTCCTTCGGCCAACTGTGCTGCGACCAACGCTTCATTGATCTGTTCAATGCCTAATGAACGAGCCACTTGTGGGTTACTCAAGACTTTGAAGCGATTGGCGTAATGCGTGCGTGGCCAGGTGGCCGGTGGCTGGTCGAGCAGTTCGTCGAGAATCGACAGCCAGTCGCTCTGGTCGCTGTAGCTGCTGGTCAGGCTTCCGGCCTTGACGAAGCCGGCGTTCGGGCCGATCAGCGCGGTTTGTCGTGCGTAGCTGCTGAGCAGCAGGTTTTTCGCGGTTTTGGGGTTATACAGGTCGGGATCATCGAGGCCCAGCAGCACGTCGCTGTTTTTCAGCAGGTTTTGCAAGGGACGGCTGTCATTGGTGTTGTCCCAGCGTTCGGTGACGATTTCGAGGCCAAGCGGTTGAGCGGCCTGGCGCAGTTCATTCAGAAGAAACTCGCTGTGTGTGTCGTACAGCACGCCGACCCGTCTGGCCTGGGGCAGCAGGATTCGGGCCAGGCGCAATTGTCGATCAGGTGACGGATCGCTCCAGAGCAGGCTCAAATGGGTGGGCAGGGCAGTGCCCAGGCGCTGACGTGCTTGCAGGCGACTGATGCGCAGCACCAGCGTCGCCGGGCCCTGGGTATCTTGCAGGCGCCAGTCGAGGCTGGGCAGGTCCAGCAGGATCAAACGAATGCCGGTCGGCAATTTGCTCGGTGCCGGCAGACGGGCCAATGGCTGGAAACGCACCGTGTCGTCAGGGCGCAATTCGCCAAGGGCTGTCGCGAAAGCCTGCATGCCGGGGCTGTCGTCGGCACCGGTCAGCAAAATATCCTCGGCGCTGACCGACAGGCTCAACAGCCAGCCGGTCAACACCAGGCACAACCCGGCCAGCAGGCGGCCAAGGATTGGCGTCTTGCGTGACGGACACTGCTGCATCTAGAACACCAGCTCCGCGCTGAAGTACATCACCCGTCGCTCGTCGTAGTTGTTATCGACGAACGTGGTGGGTTGATTGTCGAGACGTTGCTGGAGCACGCCGGCCAGTTCCAGGCTGGCCTTGCCCAGGCCGATGCGTTTGGCGATGCGTGTGTCGATCCGCTCGAATCGATAGCCGTTGAGCGCGTCGTCACCATAATAGAAGAGCGCGCTGTTCCAGCCGTGGCCCCAGTTGCGCAACCAGCCGGCGGAGCCACTGTTGCGTGCGGTCTGTCGCGCATCCAGCGGATTGCTCGCCTGAGCATCGACGCAGGCATAGGTCAGGCGCAGCCGGTCGGCACTGCCAAGGTGCCAGTCGAGCTGGGTTTCTGCCCCGGTGAAGCGCGAACTGTTGGCGTTGCTGGCGATGTACTGATTGTTGCGCAATGGTTCGCTGATCATGCCGGTGATCTCGTCGTGGAACACCTTCACGTCCACCGCCAGTCCCCACTCGGCGAAGAAGCCGTTGTAGCCCAGTTCTCTGGAGCGCATGTGTTCTTGCTCGAGGTTGCCGGGCCCGCGGGTCTTGACGAAATAACGGGCGCTGTTCTGGCCGTAGGCAGCGGGTTGCAGGTTAGTCACCCGGTAACTCCAGTTGACGTTGTTTTCGAACATGTCCGGCGAACGGATGGCCTCCGAATACACTGCGCGCAAACCGTGGCGCGGAGTGATCAGATAGTTCACCGCCACCCGCGGGGTCAGCGAACTGCCGCTCAATTGCGTGTCTTCGAACATTGCACCGCCCTGTAACAACCAGTGTTCGGTCGCTCGCCACTCGAGTTGGCCGAATGCGCGCCAGGTCGTGTCATCGAGCGTGCCGTTGAAATAGGTCTCGGAATCGGCCCGGTCGTAACGATAGTTCAAGCCGCTGACCAGTCGCAGACTGTCGGACAGGCTGAGGGTGTCCTGCAACTCGAGGTCGTAGCGCGATTCCCGGGTGCTCTGGTCAATGTCACCGCAGAGGGTTCGCCGGGCACCGTTTCGCCACTGGTCCAGCACTTGACTGGCCAGGGCGTGCTCCGCCGCCGTGCCGGCCGGTGCGCCGGGAACGAGGTAGCGCTCGATGTTGCGCGCCAGACGTTCGGTGTAATTCGGATTGAGCTGCCAGAGCTCGGTCAGTTCGGGGCTGAACGAGACTTCGGCGTCGCAGGCACGCCAGGTTTGCTGCCGATCCCAGTGCTGGGCCGAGCCTTGAATATAAAGGCTGTGATCGGGATTGAGGTCGAGGTTCCAGCGCAAGGAGCCGGCGTAGTCTTTGGCGACGACGTCGGAATTGTTCCCGGCGGCAGTAATACCCGAGAACACTGGACGGTAGGTATAAGGGCGCTGATTGCTCCCGTCCTTGGCATTTAATTGCCAGTCGATGCTTTGCTGTTCGTTGAGCGTCTGGCTGACGGCGAGGTTGAAGCGATTCAGGCGGCGGCTGTCGCGATAGTCGGCGCCCTTGCGGTCCGAGTCGAAGCCGTCGTCCTGCTGGCCGGACAGCGACAGACGCAAGTCGCCACCGTCCCAGCCCACGCCCTGACTGGCGTAGAAATCGTCGATGCCGCGCTGGCCGTGGGTGACCTTCATCCGCGTGCCGTGGCTGTCGGCCGGATTGCGGGTGATGATGTTGACCACCGCCATCAGCGCATTGGCACCATAGCTGACAGTGTTCGGGCCGCGGAAGACTTCGATGCGCTCAATGTCTTCCATGGCCACCGGAATGTCACTCCAGTCCACCGTGGCCAGGCCGGCGCGGTACACCGAACGGCCGTCGATCAGCACCTGCATGCGCCGGGCTTCGCTGGCGTTGGTGCCGTGATAATTCACCGCGGCCTGATTGCCAGTGATGTTGCCGACCATCATTCCAGGCACCAGGCGCAACAACTCGCTGATGTCCCGGGCGCCGCTGGCGTTGATCAGTTCGCTGTCGATCACCGTCATGCTCCCCGGCACCGCGGCCGGCGACTGTTTCAGGCGCGTAGCCGTCAGCACGTGCGGCAGTGGCTCGTTGTCGAGAAACAGGTCGTCGGCCAGCAACGGCGGGCTGAAAATCAGCGCCAGAACCAGCGGCGAGCGGGGTGAAGCAGGGCCAAACGACACAACACATCCTTGATAGCGATTTTACTGGCGCGCATGTTAACCGAGCTCGTCGACTTTTCCAGTCACGATGGCGGCATTTTCCTCGGATTTGTTGGTCTTCTTCATACAAGTACCGGTAATTGACGCGGGGGCTGGCCGCCACTGGGCCGCTCCGTATAATGCCGGCATCGCCACTGGTATTGGATTAACGGATTGCATATGACTGAACAGCGCCCGATTGCGGTCCTGGGAGGCGGAAGTTTTGGTACCGCCGTGGCTAACCTGCTGGCCGAGAACGGGCTTCAGGTCCGGCAGTGGATGCGTGACCCTGAACAGGCAGAAGCCATTCGGGTCAATCGCGAGAACCCGCGTTACCTGAAAGGCATCAAGATTCTCCCTGGAGTGGAAGCGGTCACAGACCTGCAAGCCACTCTGGAGGCTTGCGACCTGTGCTTCGTTGCGCTGCCGTCCAGCGCCCTGCGCTCGGTACTGGCCCCGCACGCCGAACGATTGAGCGGCAAGCTGCTGGTCAGCCTGACCAAAGGCATCGAAGCCCACACATTCAAACTGATGAGCGAGATCCTCGAAGAAATCGCCCCGCAAGCGCGCATTGGCGTGCTGTCCGGGCCGAACCTGGCCCGTGAAATCGCCGAACACGCACTGACCGCCACCGTGGTCGCCAGCGAAGACGAAGAACTCTGCCAACGTGTTCAGGAAGCGCTGCACGGCCGCACCTTTCGCGTGTACGCCAGCGCCGACCGCTTCGGCGTGGAGTTGGGCGGGGCGCTGAAAAACGTCTACGCGATCATCGCCGGCATGGCGGTGGCGCTGGGCATGGGCGAAAACACCAAGAGCATGCTGATCACCCGGGCGCTGGCGGAAATGACCCGCTTTGCCGTGAATCAGGGGGCCAACCCGATGACGTTCCTGGGGCTTGCGGGTGTGGGGGATTTGATCGTGACCTGTTCGTCGCCGAAAAGCCGCAATTATCAGGTCGGATTCGCCCTCGGCCAAGGCTTGAGCCTGGAAGAAGCGGTGACGCGGCTTGGCGAAGTCGCGGAAGGTGTGAATACCTTGAAAGTGCTCAAGGCCAAGGCCCAGGAGGTGGGCGTGTACATGCCGCTGGTCGCCGGGCTGCACGCGATTCTGTTCGAAGGGCGCACGCTCAATCAGGTGATTGAAGCGTTGATGCGCGGCGAACCGAAAACCGACGTCGACTTTATTTCCACCAGTGGTTTCAACTGATCACGCTTTTAAAACAGGCAGGGACTTGCATATGAACGATCCGAAAGTAGAAGCCGGCTACGAATCCATCCTGCTGCGGGTGTTGTGGATGATCGTCTTCCTGCTGGTCTGGCAGGTGGCGCAATTCATCCTCGGCGCCGTGGTGCTGGTGCAACTGGTCTATCGTTTGATTTATGGCGCCCCGAGCGCCAGCCTGATGAATTTCGGCGACAGCCTGAGCCAGTTCCTGGCGCAGATCGGTCGTTTCGGCACGTTCCACAGCGACCAGAAACCCTGGCCGTTCGCCGACTGGCCGACGCCGCGTACACCGGAAGGTGAAGCGCCGCACGTCGTGGCGCCTGCGCCGCATCCGGCCCGAGATGAGGAACCCAAGCTATGAAACTCTGGGTATTGCGTCATGGTGAGGCCGAGCCACACGGCAAACGTCCTGATTCCGAGCGGGCATTGACGGCACACGGTCGTGAGGAGGTGTTGCGCGCGGCTGCGGAACTGATGGATAAAAAGCTTACAGCCATTTATGCCAGCCCCTACCGCCGTGCGCAGGAGACCGCGCAACTGGTACGCGACACGCTGGGGTTCGCACCGGAAATCCGCACCGTCGAATGGTTGACCCCCGACTACAGCCCACAAGTGGTTTCGGAACAACTGGTCTCCGTGGATCGCGCATTGCTGGTCAGTCATAACCCGTTGGTGGGCAACTTGCTGGGGTATCTGCAGCATGGTCATGTACAGGACCCGGAAAGGGTTGGTACTGCCGGTCTCGCAGAGCTGGAAGGGGATTTGCCATTGGCCGGGGCGATGAAGCTCAACAGCATCAAGCACCCGTAACCGCAAAAGATCGTAGCCTTCGGCAGCTCCTGCAGGATGTACACAATCCATGTAGGAGCTGCCGAAGGCTGCGATCTTTTTTGCAGACAAATAATTAACCAAGCAACCGCTTGGTTGACTACGCTTGCTCCAGACCAAAAATAAAGGAGCGAGTCGCATGTCTGCTGCTTTTCATTTGCCACTGGACGTCTTTTACGAGCGCGAGGCGCGTCATCCCCGTCAGCGCTTTCTGGTTCAACCGGTGGGTGGTGGCCAGGTCGAAACCCTGACCTGGGAAGACGTCGGCCATCAGGCCCGTTGCGCCGCGCACTGGCTGCGGGCGCGGGAATTGCCGCAAGGCAGTCACATCGCCCTGATCTCGAAAAACTGCGCGCACTGGATCATCGCCGACCTGGCGATCTGGATGGCCGGGCACGTTTCGGTGCCGTTATACCCGAACCTCACTGCCGAATCCGTCGCGCAAGTCCTCGAGCACTCCGAAGCGGCGCTGGCGTTCATCGGCAAGCTCGATGACTGGTCCGGCATGTCCCGCGGGGTTCGCCCCGACCTGCCGACCATCAGCCTGCCATTGCATCCGCCGGGCAGCTTCGATTTCAGCTGGGCCGACCTGCAAGCGTGTTCACCGATCCAGGACGACCCCAAACCTGCCGCCGATCAACTGGCGACCATCATTTACACCTCCGGCACCACCGGCATGCCCAAAGGCGTGATGCACAGCTTTGGCACGCTGGGATTCGCTACCACCCACGGCACGCAACTGTTCGGCCTCAATGAATCGGATCGGCTGCTGTCCTACCTGCCGCTGTGCCATGTCGCCGAACGAATGTTCGTTGAACTGGCCTCGATCTACACCGGGCAAACCGTATTCTTTGCCGAGAGCCTCGATACTTTCCTGACCGATTTGCAGCGTGCGCGGCCTACCGCGCTGTTCGGCGTGCCACGCATCTGGACCAAGTTCCAGATGGGCGTGTACAGCAAGATCCCGGCGAAACGCCTCGACTTCCTGCTCGGGTTACCCTTCATCGGCAAGCGGGTAGGGCACAAAGTGCTCGCCGGGCTCGGGTTGGATGCCTTGCGCGTCGCACTGTCCGGCGCGGCGCCGGTGCCGCAGACGTTGTTGCTGTGGTATCAAAAGCTCGGGCTGGATGTGCTAGAGGTGTACGGCATGACCGAAAGTTGCGGTTATTCCCACATCGGCCGGTCCGGCGAGAATAAACCCGGCTGGATCGGCAAGCCTTGCCCGGAGGTTGAAGTGCGGATCGCCGAATCGGGCGAGGTGATGGTGCGCAGCGGGGCAAACATGCTCGGGTATTTCAAGGATCCGGAAAAAACCGCCGAGACAATGACCGAGGACGGTTTCCTGCGCACCGGTGACAAGGGCGAGCAAGACGCCGAAGGCAACCTGCGCCTGACCGGACGGCTGAAGGAAATTTTCAAGACCAGCAAAGGCAAGTATGTCGCCCCTGCACCGATCGAAAACCGCCTGGCCGTGCATTCGCGGATTGAACAGGTGTGTGTGGTCGGCGACGGTTTGAGCGCGCCGCTGGGACTGTGCGTACTCTCGGCGGTGGGGCAGCAGGACGCGGGCGGAACCGCGCGCGCCGGTCTGCATTCAAGCCTGGAAAAACTGCTGGAGGAGGTCAACGACGCCCTCGACAAGCATGAGCGCCTGCGCCGGCTCGTGGTGGTCAAAGACAGCTGGGCGGTGGAAAACGGTTTTCTGACGCCGACCCTGAAGATCAAGCGCAACGTGATCGAAGCGGCTTATGGTGCCCGGTTCGAAGAATGGAGCGAGCGCAGCGAAGCGGTGCTGTGGCAGGATTGAGTCACGACAAAACCAACAAAGGATGTCTGCAATGAGTTTGTGGCGCACCACTCCCAACATCGAGCAGTTGAACGCGATTCAGAAAAACACCATCGGTGAAGTGCTGGATATCCGCTTCGAAGCCTTCGACGAAGAGTCCCTGACCGCCAGCATGGTCATCGACCATCGAACGCACCAGCCTTATGGTCTGCTGCATGGCGGCGCGTCCGTGGTGCTGGCGGAAACTGTCGGCTCCATGGCCAGCTATTTGTGCATCGATGCCAGCAAGTTCTACTGCGTGGGGCTGGAAATCAACGCCAACCATTTGCGTGGACTGCGTAGTGGTCGCGTGACAGCCGTGGCCAAGCCGATCCACATCGGGCGCACCACCCATGTCTGGGACATTCGGCTGACCAGCGATGAGGGCAAGGCCAGTTGTGTGTCGCGGCTGACCATGGCGGTTGTGCCGTTGGGAGAGAATCCGCCGGCTCGATAATCCTTTTGAATCGGGTCTCGACAGACGGCTTCAGACGTGAGCGCTATGGCGTCGGACGACGAATCGGCTGCTTGATGATCTAGGTACCGCTGACTGGACGTCTGGACTAATGCGATCTGCTACCTGCGGATTCATTCCACGGTATCCATTCAGAGCGGTTTCCATGATCAGAGCTCGATGGCCACTGAGCGCGGTGAAGGCACCGGTGACGGCTCCACTTATCATGTTCACCGAATCACCGCGCTCGGAGGCACCCAGGCCGGTGATGCTGGCCGTCGAGGCTTCAACCGCGGTGCCTACGCCGTAAATGAACAGGCCGGAGGTAATCCTGCCGCTTGCTCCGAAGGCTGTATCGAAGAACGGTGGTCTCTGAATCGGCGAAGTGCCGGTTGCATAGGTTGTTTCTGGATGATTTCCCCGCAACCATGTTCCGACAAACCCATCCGTCCCCTCTACTAAAGGACCTAACCAACTGCGAATGGACTCTGGGACATATCGACCGAACGCGCCGTTGAGCGCATTGGTAACTGCATAGACCGAGCCTGTTCGATAAAAGGTCGGCATCCGATTACCCAGGCTGACATTGCCCCAGGGAAAGTTTGCACCATGCCCCCTGAGGATCTGTTGTGAGATTTCTCGAGTGATTGCGCCTGCTGCCGAGCCTATTCGGTTGATGGCTGTCTGGTTCAGTTCTACCTCTGATTCGTCCGTTGAATCACTGTCGTGACTCAACGCCGCCGGTAAAACTCCTATCATAAGGCCGCCGATGGCACCCAATACCATTGCGTTACGATGAAACCGTGCAGCCAAACCGCCACCGACAATCCCGACGGAAATCCCCTCAAGCAGGCCGGCGGTTGTGGCCAGTGCAGCGTTAGTAGCACGACTGGGTGGCAAGGTGTTCAGCGCCGCAATGGTCGACATTTGTACAAGGCCAGACAAACCTCTGGAAACGAAATCGCGCATAAAGGCTGATGAAGACGCATCGCGAAGGTTTCTGCTTTGTACCGTGTGGTCATCTATCAGTCCGGCGATATCTACATGCCCCGCCGGATTCCCGTGAACCATCGCATAGAGATTCAACCCGTCCGAGGTCCCTGCCGGATCGGCACTCAACCATCGCTGACACCAAGGTATGTAGTAGCGAAACCCGTAGCAATACAACCCCGTGGCATCCCGTTCCTGCCCCGAGTAGCGAATCGTTTTGTAGCTGGCTTCCAGCTTGTTTCTCCCGGCCCACCAACAGGTTCCACCGTACGGGTAGTAGCTTTCCCATGAGATCAGTTTGGCGTCTTCATCCACCTCGACGGTGCTGGAGTTCAAATGATCGGTGAAGCCGTAGCGACGCTGATCCTGGGGAATGTCTGATGCTGGCTTTTTCTCCCAATGCAGAACCTGAACTGTTCCGCGTCCGGCCTTCACTGTTATGACGTGGAGGATTTCGTCAGCGCAGGTGCGAATTTCCACACCCGGCAAGTAGCGTGTTTCGTGACTGCGGGTCAGGGTTCCGGTGTAGGCGCGGCGGATCTTTCGCAGACGTTGGCCGCTGCCGTCGTAGAGGTAAAACTCGATATCGTTGGGTTCATCCTCACGCACTACCTGTTCGACCTGACGCAACTGATTGCGCAGATCCCATAGCAAGCCTTGTCCCGGTTGAAGGGTGTTGCGGTTCCCGTTGACGTCATAACCGGCGGCAATTTCGTTCTCGTCGGGTAACTCGCCATTGGTTTTTTCGGGCAGGCTGCGGTTGTTGAGGCGGGCGATGGCCGTGCGTTCGGTGCGGTTTGCATTGTCTGCCTGGTGCTGCATGACCTCCAGGTTGCCGGCCTTGTCGTAGGTGTAAATGCGCGTGTAGTTTTCCAGTTGTCCGGGATCGGGGGCGGACTGGAACGCTGGCAATTGCGGACCACCAGGGGCGTTGCGAAGCTGTCGGCCGCTGGCTTTTATCAGTCGGTAAAGGCTGTCGTATCGGTAACGATGGGTCGGTTCGATTCGTTGATTGCGATGGTAATGAACAGGATCGGCGCTGTCGGTCAGGCATGTGATATTGCCTGCCGGGTCATAGTCGTAAATCAGATCCTGCAGTGCTGGCTGCCCCGGTACGTAGGCCTTCAGCTGCTCCAGTCGCCCGTCTTCAGGGCGAAACGTCGCACACGAAATCACGCCGTTTCCCGCACGTTGTCGTTCGACCTGGCCGAAGGCGTTGTGCTGGATGTCACTGACCAGGATTTTTTCCTCGGTCTGCCCGGCAAGTGTCAGGCGAACTTCTTTCAGCTCGGCAGCACGGGTCAGAATGGATCTCTGGACATTGCCTTTTGCATCGATCTGCCTGATGGGCTCACCCACCGCGTTGCAGTGAATGCGGGTGATAGCGGGTTCATCCTCCAGTAAACCATCGCGCTCGGTCTCGGCTTCGGGCCAGTTCACGGACCATTGCGGATCTTCTACAAAGGTACGGCTGTGCTCCAGCGGCGTGCCGGCGAGGCCGAATTCGATGAAGCGCAAAGAGCCTGCGGTGTCGTCATGCCGAATCAATTGTCCGCGCCGGTTGTGGGTTTCATCGGCTCTGACATCTGCATAGGAAAACCGCGCGATGCAGTGTTCCGCTCCATCGTGAGCACACTCGAATGCGGCGATCGGCCGCCGTTGCCCGTCATAACGCACGCAGCTATGGCTGAGTTTCTGATCCCAACCTTCGACGCCTTGCCCATCCTCGCCGAGCAATCCCAGGCGCCAACCAGCGTCGCCGTTTTCGGATAAAAGCACGGCGCCCGACAGGCTGAATACATTGATTTGATTGGCGGCGCTCTGGCCTGCCTGATGCAAAAGAAACAACCGTGGGTCGCGGCTCAACACCGCACGCCCGGCAACATCGTGTACCTGCTGTGTGATGCAGCTTTCAGCTGCAGAATCGTCGCGGCGGTGATATGCCACACCACGCACACCCAGTCCCCGGGAGTCGATCACTGCAATAGCAGGCGTGTTGACGTGAGTCATGACAGGCGTTGCCCGAGGTTTGGCGGCAGTGTTCTTATCCGCGTCCTGAGGATTGGCTGTCAACTGTCATAAATAACAGGTCCGACCCTTGCCGCTCATAGCCACGGCACGACTGTCATCATTCCTGGCAGTTACGGTCATTGCGAATCACGGTGGGCTTGCGGACAATCGGGTTCTGTTTTTGGTTGATGGAACGACTGGTATGTCGCAGCAGATATTTTTCGCCCACGCCAACGGTTTTCCTTCGGGGACCTACGGCAAGCTGTTCGCGGCGCTGGCGCCCGAGTATCAGGTGACGCATCTGGAGCAGCACGCCCACGATCCGCGTTTCCCGGCGGACGACAATTGGCACAACCTGGTGGACGAGCTGATTCATCACCTCAAACAGCAAGCGGAGCCGGTATGGGGCGTCGGCCATTCCTTCGGCGGTGTGCTGCACCTGCACGCCGCGTTGCGCTGTCCCGAGCTGTACCGCGGCGTGGTGATGCTCGATTCACCGGTGCTGACCCGCGCCGATCAGTGGGTGATTCGTGCCGCCAAACGCTTTGGTTTTATCGACCGCCTGACTCCGGCGGGCCGCACGCTGGGGCGTCGGGAAGAGTTCGCCGACCTCGAAAGTGCCCGCCGCTATTTCGCTGGCAAAACCCTGTTTCGCAGCTTCGATCCGGAATGTTTCGACGCCTACCTGCAACACGGTTTGTGCAAGGTTGGCGACAAACTGCGCCTGCGTTTCGACCCGGCCACGGAAATCAGCATCTACCGTGGTGTGCCGGACACCAGCCCCGGCCGCGCTCGGCAGTTGAAGGTGCCGCTGGCGGTGGTGCGTGGGCACAAGAGCCGCGTGGTGATGCGTCATCACGCCAGTGCTGTCGGTCGCATGCCGTTGGGCGAATCCCTGACCATGCCGGGCGGGCACATGTTTCCACTTGAACGTCCCCAGGACACGGCCTTGCTGCTGAAAAACCTGTTCAGCCGCTGGGACGGTCGCCATCAGCAGGAATGTGCATGAGCCATGTCGTCGAAGAAGTCCGCCTGAGCCTGCCGCACATCGAGCTGGCAGCGCACCTGTTCGGTCCCGAGGACGGTTTGCCGGTGATCGCCTTGCACGGCTGGCTGGATAACGCCAACAGCTTTGCCCGGTTGGCGCCGAAACTCAAAGGGCTGCGCATCATTGCGCTGGACATGGCCGGACACGGTCATTCCGGGCATCGTCCCGCGGGTGCCGGTTACGCGATGTGGGACTACGCCCATGACGTGCTGCAAGTCGCCGAACAACTTGGCTTGAAGCGTTTTGCGCTGATGGGCCATTCCATGGGCGCGATCGCTTCGTTGATCATTGCCGGTTCGCTGCCGGAACGTGTCACCCATCTGGCCTTGATCGACGGCATCATTCCTCCTACAGACAAAGGCGAAAATGCGGCTGAGCGCATGGGCATGGCCCTGCAAGCGCAGCTGGATCTGCGGGAGAAAAGCAAACCGGTCTACAACACCCTCGACCGCGCCATCGAAGCGCGCATGAAAGGTCTGGTGGCCGTCAGCCGCGAAGCCGCCGAACTGCTGGCCCAGCGTGGCTTGATGCCGGTGCCGGGCGGCTACACCTGGCGTACCGACAACCGCCTGACGCTGCCGTCGCCGTTGCGTCTGACCACCGAACAGGCCATGGCCTTCGTCCAGCGGGTCAGTTGTCCTGCGCTGCTGGTCGTCGCGGCTGACGGCATGCTCGCCAAACATCCCGAGTTGCTGGAGCGTCTACCCTTTAGCCGTGAACAGCTGCCTGGCGGTCATCATTTGCACCTGAATGACGAACCCGGTGCCGACCTTGTCGCAGACTGTTTCAATCGGTTCTTCGCCGTTCCTTGACTTGCGCCGGGCAACTGTCGAGGCTGGGCGGGTTGAAATGGGAGACAACCATGATAGATCTCTACACCGCTGCGACCCCGAATGGCCACAAGGTCTCTATCGTGCTCGAGGAACTCGGCCTGCCCTACACGGTGCACGCCTTGAGTTTCGACAAGAAGGAACAGAAGTCCGCGGACTTCCTCAAGATCAACCCCAATGGCCGGATACCGGCGATTGTCGACCGCGCCAACGGCGATTTTGCCGTGTTCGAATCCGGCGCCATCCTGATTTACCTCGCTGAAATGACCGGCAAACTGTTGCCCCGGGACCCGAAGGGGCGTTCGGTGGTATTGCAGTGGCTGATGTTCCAGATGGGAGGAATCGGCCCGATGCAGGGCCAGGCCAACGTGTTTTTCCGTTATTTTCCGGAGAAACTCCAGGGTGCCATCGACCGCTATCAGCATGAAACCCGTCGCCTGTATGAAGTGCTCGACACGCGCCTGCAGGACGTGGAATTCCTCGCCGGCGATTACAGCATTGCCGACATCGCCACTTATCCGTGGGTGCGCGGCCACGAGTGGTCAGGTGTCGACGTTGACGGCTTGACGGCCCTGCAACGCTGGATGGCGAATATGGAAGCGCGTCCGGCGGTGCAGCGTGGGTTGTTGGTGCCCGAACGCATCGACGACGCCAGCGTCATCAAGGGTGCCCAGGCCATGCTGATCCGATGAGCTTATCCATGCGTTCAATCAGTCTGCTGGCGCTGTGTTGTTTCAGTCCTCTGGTGTTTGCCGCCGATGTGCCGGGCAGTCAGGACCTGCCGATCGTGCCGCGGGTGACCGATTCGCAGATCGTCGACTATCGCCCGGCGGTCGAACTTGAGCGGATCTATCCGCTGGGTTCGATCCGCAAGATCAGCGGCCAATTGCGCTTCGACGGTCAGGTCAGCGCCCGTGGACAAACCACTTCGGTGACCTACGAGTTGCCTCCGGAGCATTCGTCTACCGAAGCGTTTACCGTCGCTCGCGAAGCCTTGCAGAAGCAGGGTGCCGAATTGCTGTTCTGGTGCCAGGCCCGTGATTGTGGTGAAAGCAGCCTGTGGGCCAATGAAGTCTTTGGCAATGCCAAGCTTTATGGCGCTGACGATCAGCAGGCCTATCTGCTGTTGCGGTTGGCGGCACCAAAGGACAATACGCTGGTGGCGCTGTACAGCATCACTCGCGGCAATCGCAAAGCCTATCTGCACGTTGAACAGTTCGATGCTGCCGCACCGTTGGGTGATCTGCTGCCCACCTCCGCGACCTTGTTGCGAGAGCTCAAAAGCACCGGTGAACTCGATTTCCCGAAACTGACCAACGCGCCCGACGAGACCTGGTTGCGCTTGCTCTCGCGCGGCCTGAACCTGGACACGACCTTGCGGGTGACCGTTTCAGGACCCAATGCCGAAGCCTGGCGTCAGGCATTAATCAGCCAGGGGGTACGATCGGCGCGGATGGAGACGGGCAGCGTCGAAGGCTCTGGCCTGCACATCGAGCTATTGCGATAAGCTGGATCAGGCGGGCGCGCTGGCCGCGTTCGCCTACTCTTTTGCGAACTGACTTTTTTTCGAGATTCAGATGATCAATAACGATCGGCTGTTGGTGCAAATCCTGCTCCTGGTGTTGTTTGGCGCGAGCTTCTGGGTGATGGCGCCGTTCTGGTCGGCGTTGTTCTGGGGGGCGGTGCTGGCCTTTGCCAGTTGGCCGCTGATGCGCTTGCTGACGCATTGGCTCAACGGTCGCGAGTCCCTGGCGGCGGCATTGCTGACCCTTGGCTGGATGTTGGTAGTGGCGGTGCCGCTGGTGTGGCTGGGTTTCAACCTGGCGGACCATGTGCGCGATGCCACGGCGTTCATCAAGGATGTGCAGATGGATGGTTTGCCGGAAGCGCCGACCTGGCTGGGCAGTGTCCCTCTTGTCGGTGAACGGCTGGTGGTGATCTGGAACAGTATCGATCAGCAAGGCGCGGCGATGATGGTGTCGCTCAAACCTTATCTGGGGCAGGTCGGTAACTGGCTGCTGGCGCGCAGTGCACAGATTGGCGGCGGCATTCTCGAGCTGACGCTGAGCATCGTGTTCGTGTTCTTTTTCTACCGGGACGGGCCGCGCCTGGCGGCGTTTGTCCACGGCCTGCTGCAACGATTGATCGGTGATCGCGCCGGTTACTACATCGAACTGGTGGCGGGTACGGTTCAGCGCGTGGTGAACGGCGTGATCGGGACGGCGGCAGCCCAGGCGGTGCTGGCGTTGATCGGGTTCCTGATTGCCGGAGTACCTGGGGCGCTGGTGCTTGGCATTGTCACCTTCATGCTCAGCCTGATTCCCATGGGGCCGCCGTTGGTGTGGATACCGGCAACTGCCTGGCTGGCCTGGAAGGGCGAGTACGGGATGGCGGTCTTCCTCGGGATCTGGGGCACGTTCATCATCAGCGGAGTCGACAATGTGCTCAAGCCTTACCTGATCAGTCGCGGCGGGAATTTGCCGTTGGTGATCGTGCTGTTGGGGGTGTTTGGCGGACTGATTGCGTTCGGTTTTATCGGCCTCTTTATCGGGCCGACGTTGTTGGCCGTGGCGTATAGCCTGTTGACCGACTGGAGCAAGAGTCAGGCGCGGGTGGAAGATCGCCGGCCCTGACTGCCTTCACAAAACGTGTAGGAGCCGGCTTGCTGGCGATGGCATCACCGCGGTGTTGCAGGTAAACCGCGATGATGCCATCGCCAGCAAGCCGGCTCCTACAATTGGTTTCGTGAGCGTCCTGGTCAGGTCGCCACGTTCAGGTACTTGCCCACCGTCGCTACCTTGTCGAGCGAGTACTGCTTGCTCAGGTTGGCGATCATTTTGTTCAGCGCCTCTGCCACGTTCGCCTGATCGGTGGAGCTTTCGCTGTTCTTCTCGCGACCGACCTGCAGCGCAGCTTTCAACTCGTCGCTGCTGACTCCGCCACTGCTGTCGCTATCCAATACTTTGAGCAACGCAGCACTGGTGTCGGTGCTGGTCGATGAGGTGCTGTCGCTCGCCTGCAACGCGCTGCCCAGTTCGGTGGCGCTGACACTGCCATCGCTGTCCGCATCGAGCTGGCTGAACAGCGCTTCGCCGGACACCTGCCGAGGTGGAGGCGGTGGCGGGGCGAGGCTGGCGGCCAGCTCGTCCTTGCTGACGACACCATCTTCGTTCTTGTCCAGGGCCGAGAAGATTTCCGTGCTGTCAGCGCTGCTGCCGGCGCTGCTCAGACCGTTGCTCAGTTCGTCGCCGCTGATGACACCGTCACCGTCGGCATCCAGAGCACTGATCAACGCGTCGGCCAATTCGGTGTCCGGCGCCTGATCACGCGACAGTGGCGGAGGAGGCGCCATCGCGGCCATTTCTGCGCTGCTCAGGCTGCCGCTGTCGTCACCGTCCAGGTCGGCGAAGTTTTTGCTCAGACTGGCCAGCAGACCGTCATCGGATTTCTGTGACAGGGCGTTCTTGAGCTCGTCCTGATCCACCGAACCATCGCTGTTGGTGTCGAGTTTTGAGAGCAGTTCTTTCTGGAATTGCTGGCTGCGGGCATTGCTGGTGGTGCTGCTGGCGGTGCTGTTATAGCTCGTGTAGTTGCTGACGCTACCGATCATTGGGCTCACTCCCTGGATTGGAAAGCCGGCTGGTGCACCGGCTTTTGCAGCCTCAAGGAACTAGTTGTCGTGGGTATGTGGGGTTTGTACCGAGTGGTACACACAGATCTCCGCTCAGACACAGATCCCTGTGGGAGCGGCGGTGCGACGATTCGACTTGCTCGCGAAAGCGGTGGGTCATTAGACATCAAAGTTGACTGGCCCACCGCTTTCGCGAGCAAGCCCGCTCCCACATTAGGTCGATGTGTGGCTCAAGTGCGAGGCAGCCAAATGACGGCGGTCAGGCCACCACCGGGGGTTTCTTCCAGATTCAATTCTCCCCCCAACCGTTCAGCCGCCTCGCGAGCTATGGTCATGCCCAGCCCGACACCTCCGGAGTTGCGATTGCGCGAACCTTCCAGGCGAAAGAAAGGTTCGAACACAGCTTCGCGTTTATCCTCTGCGATCCCCGGTCCGTGGTCGATCACCCGAATCACCAGGTGTTCGCGATGGTCTTCAAGCGCGATCTGCGCCTGCCCGGCATAACGCAGGGCGTTATCCAGCAAGTTGTTGATGCATGAACGCAGCGCCATCGGCTGCACCTGCAACGGTGCGCAGTGGCCGGTGGCCTGGACATCGGAACCCTGGTCCTGGGCGTTTTCACTCAGGGATTCGACCAGCGCCTGCACGTCCATCCACTGCGGGGCCTCGCTGGTGCGCTGCTCGTGCAGGTAGGTGAGGGTGGCGTCGAGCATGCTGATCATGTCGTCCAGATCCTGGCGCATCTGGCCTTGCAGCTTGTTGTCGTCGATCTGCTCAAGCCGCAGCTTGAGCCGGGACAGCGGCGTGCGCAGGTCGTGGGAGACTGCACCAAGCATCCGCGAACGCTGCTGCATTTGTTCGATGATGCGTTTTTGCATCAGGTTGAAGGTGTAGGCCGCTTGCCGGGCTTCCCGTGGGCCTGACTCGTCCAGCGGCGGGCTATCGAGGTTTTCGCTCAGGCGCTCGGCGGCGTCACTCAGGCGCTGGATCGGCCGGCTCAGTAGTTTTGCGCCGTACCAGGCTGCAATGATCAGCGAGATCAACTGGAACGTCAGCGGCACCAGCGGCCCACCGAACCACGGCCGTGGTGGCCGGTTTTCGAAACGTGGGTCCATCGGCGGGCGCTGCCCTTCCAGACCTTTGAAGAACTCGGGCGGCGGTGGCGGTGGCGGTGGACCGTAATGATGAAACCAGGCAAACGCGAGCAGATGCGCCAGGATGATCGCCACCAGCAGCACGCCAAACAGGCGGCCGAACAGCGTATCGAAGCGCGCACGCATCAGCCGATGTCTCGGGCGTCGAACAGGTAACCCTCACCGCGTACCGTCTTGATCAACTGCGGGGCTTTCGGGTCGTCGCCGAGTTTCTGGCGCAGGCGCGAGACCAGCAGGTCGATGCTGCGATCAAAGGCTTCGATCGAGCGACCGCGCGCCGCATCCAGCAATTGTTCGCGGCTGAGCACTCGGCGCGGACGCTCGATGAACACCCACAGCAAACGGAATTCGGCGTTGGACAGCGGAACCACCAGGCCATCCGCCGCGATCAATTGGCGCAGCACGCTGTTCAGGCGCCAGCTGTCGAAGCGAATGTTCGCACGCTGTTCGGTGCGGTCGTCGCGCACTCGCCGCAGAATGGTCTGAATCCGCGCGACCAGTTCTCGCGGTTCGAACGGCTTGGCCATGTAGTCGTCGGCGCCCAGTTCCAGGCCGATGATCCGGTCGGTGGGTTCGCAGCGCGCGGTGAGCATCAGGATCGGAATGTCCGACTCGGCGCGCAACCAGCGGCATAGCGACAGACCGTCTTCACCGGGCAGCATCAGGTCGAGCACCACCACGTCGAAATGCTCGGCTTGCAGCGCCAGACGCATGGCAGCGCCATCGGTGACACCGCTGGCGTGGATGTTGAACCGGGCCAGGTAATCGATCATCAGCTCGCGGATCGGGACATCATCGTCGACGATCAGCGCGCGAATGCTCCAGCGCTTGTCGTCGCCAGGCGCTTTTTGATCGTCGTTCAAGGGGGCTTGGGTGCTGTGCATGCGTGCGTTCATCTGCCAGGTAGGCTGCCAACCACAAAGATAGGCTGCGAGGTTGTGGCTTCAGCATAGGCGTCCGGCCCGGAGGCGGGAAGTGCTGTAAGGACGTGTTGCGGCTGCCGAGGGTAGCGGGCAAGGGTGTTGCAGGCGTGTCGTGTATGTATCGGTCTCGACACAATCGGCGGAAGGGCTAGTCTTGGCTGAGCGCCGACGACGATTTACCGATCATCGGGTCCCGCAGCCGCGCAGGTTCCGCTACAATGCGCGCCGATTTCGTCCTGCCTGAGAGCCCGCACATGTCCGTCTGCCAGACTCCTATCATCGTCGCCCTGGATTTCCCCACCCGTGACGCCGCACTGAAGCTGGCCGACCAGTTGGACCCGAAACTGTGCCGGGTCAAAGTCGGCAAGGAACTGTTCACCAGTTGCGCTTCGGAAATCGTTGGCACCTTGCGCGACAAGGGTTTCGAAGTGTTCCTGGACCTCAAGTTCCACGATATTCCGAACACCACCGCCATGGCGGTCAAGGCTGCGGCAGAAATGGGCGTGTGGATGGTCAACGTCCATTGCTCCGGCGGTCTGCGCATGATGGCTGCTTGCCGTGAAGTGCTGGACCAGCGCACCGGGCCGAAACCACTGCTGATCGGTGTGACCGTGCTGACCAGCATGGAGCGTGAAGACCTGGCCGGCATCGGTCTGGACATTGAGCCGCAGGAGCAGGTGCTGCGCCTGGCGGCACTCGCGGAAAAAGCCGGGATGGACGGTCTGGTGTGCTCGGCGCTGGAAGCCCAGGCCCTGAAATCGGCTCACCCGTCGTTGCAACTGGTGACCCCGGGGATTCGTCCGGCGGGCAGCGCCCAGGACGATCAACGCCGCATCCTGACCCCGCGTCAGGCGCTGGATGCCGGTTCTGATTATCTGGTGATTGGCCGTCCGATCAGCCAGGCGGCGGATCCGGCCAAGGCGTTGGCGGACGTAGTAGCCGAAATCGCCTGACCAGACGCTGAAGATCAAATGTGGGAGCGGGCTTGCTCGCGAAAGCGGTATGTCAGTCAACGTTGATGTCGACTGACACACCGCTTTCGCGAGCAAGCCCGCTCCCACATTGGTTTTGCGGTGAATTTAAATTTCGGGTCAGACTTTCAGCACCAACTTCCCGAAATTCTCCCCGCTGAACAACTTCATCAGCGTCTCCGGGAATGTCTCCAGTCCTTCAACAATGTCTTCCTTGCTCTTGAGCTGCCCCTTGGCCATCCAGCCGGCCATTTCCTGCCCGGCAGCGGCGAACTGCGCGGCGTAGTCCATCACCACAAAGCCTTCCATTCGCGCGCGGTTCACCAACAGCGACAGGTAGTTGGCTGGCCCTTTGACCGCTTCCTTGTTGTTGTACTGGCTGATGGCGCCGCAGATCACCACCCGAGCCTTCATGTTCAGGCGGCTCAGCACCGCGTCGAGGATGTCGCCGCCGACGTTATCGAAATAAACGTCGACGCCTTTCGGGCATTCACGCTTGAGGCCCGCGACGACATCTTCGCTCTTGTAATCGATGGCGCCGTCAAAGCCCAGTTCGTCGATCAGGAACTTGCACTTGTCCGCGCCGCCCGCGATGCCGACCACACGGCAGCCTTTGATCTTGGCAATCTGCCCGGCAATGCTGCCGACCGCCCCGGCCGCACCGGAGAGCACCACGGTGTCACCTTCTTTCGGTGCACCGACATCGAGCAGGGCGAAGTAGGCGGTCATCCCGGTCATGCCCAGCGCGGACAGATAAACCGGCAACGGTGCCAGTTTCGGATCGACCTTGTAGAAACCGCGCGGCTCGCCAAGGAAGTAATCCTGCACGCCCAGGGCGCCGTTGACGTAGTCACCGACCGCAAAGCCTGGATTGTTCGACGCCACGACTTTGCCTACGCCCAATGCGCGCATGACCTCGCCGATACCGACCGGCGGGATGTAGGACTTGCCCTCGTTCATCCAGCCTCGCATGGCCGGGTCGAGGGACAAATATTCGTTTTTGACCAGGATCTGACCCGCGGCCGGTTCTCCGACCGGCACTTCCTGATAGGTGAACGTCTCGCGGGTAGCCGCGCCCACCGGACGTTTGGCGAGCAGGAACTGGCGATTGGTCTGGGTAGTCATGACAGGCACTCAAGATGAATGAAGCCTTGTTGATAGACCTTCATGGTCGCCGCCGCAAGTTTGGCTGATGCGGCGAATGCAGCCTGATCCAGTGCAGTGATAGTCAGGCCGGTCGTTCTATCACTGCAACTCATGGGCGCTCAACCGGCCTTCTGATAGTGCTGCCGTGGCGGTAGCGCCAATGGCTAGACTGGGCCAACGCGAACCCCCGCATTCTTCTCTTCGAGGACAAAACAATGAGCATGACGTTTTCCGGCCAGGTCGCCGTCGTAACGGGCGCCGCCAACGGTATCGGTCGCGCGACCGCCCAGGCGTTCGCCGCGGAAGGGTTGAAAGTGGTGGTGGCCGACATGGACACGGCCGGTGGCGAGGGCACCGTGGCGCTGATTCGCACGGCAGGCGGCGAAGCGACCTTCGTGCGTTGCAACGTCACCGTGGAAAGCGATGTAAAAAATCTGATGGACGAGGTGGTGAATACCTACGGCCGTCTCGACTACGCCTTCAATAACGCTGGCATCGAGATTGAGAAAGGCAAATTGGCCGAGGGTACGGTCGACGAGTTTGACGCGATCATGGGCGTTAACGTCAAAGGCGTCTGGCTGTGCATGAAGTACCAGTTGCCGCTGTTGCTGGCACAGGGCGGTGGCGCAATCGTCAACACCGCTTCGGTCGCAGGTCTTGGCGCTGCGCCGAAGATGAGCATCTATGCAGCGTCGAAACACGCGGTGATCGGCCTGACCAAATCGGCGGCCATCGAATACGCCAAGAAAAAAATCCGCGTGAATGCGGTGTGCCCGGCAGTCATCGATACCGACATGTTCCGCCGCGCCTACGAAGCGGACCCGAAGAAGGGCGAGTTCGCCAACGCCATGCACCCGGTGGGTCGTATCGGCAAGGTTGAAGAAATTGCCAGTGCAGTGCTGTATCTGTGCAGCGATGGTGCTGCGTTCACTACGGGGCATTCGCTGGCGGTGGATGGGGGGGTTACGGCGTTTTGATTCGCCGCGGTTCTTCGGATGTATCTGTTTCTTCGGTGATGGCTGATATGGGCGGACCCCATATCAGCCTTTACTACAGCAACGGATAGGTACGCCCAGCCTCACCCCCCCCCCGCTTTTTCCCCCTTCGTGAATATCTCAGCAATGTGTTTCAAATGGTTAGAACCGCAAGTTTTGACGGCGTTGTCGCACAGCCCATCGAGCGCGCCTGTGATTAACTCATGCCGTCAAACGAACAGGAGTTTGCTTGCTCATGGAATTGAGAATCGATCGACAGGCCTTGGTGCCGGTCGTACAGCAAGTCGTCGACGCGCTTGCGTACTGGCTGCGTCAGAGCGGCATAGAACCAGGGACGCGTTTGCCGTCTGCGCGGCAAATCGCACGGACCAATTTACTCAGCCAGTCCAGCGTCGTTGAAGCCTGCGATCGGCTGGTGGCTCAAGGGGTGCTGGCGTCGCGTCATGGCGCCGGATTCATAGTCGCTGCCCCAACATTGGTCGCTGCAGATTCACCCTGGTTAGAGGGCTCGGAGTTACAGACAGTCGACGCCGCAGGCACATTGAAACTGGGGGGTGGCGGGCTCCCCGAAAGCTGGCGTGAGACAGATGATCTGACTTACGCAATCCGGGAGGTCAGCCGTACCGACATGGCTGGCCTGTTCAATTACAGCACGCCGCTGGGGCTGCTTGCGTTACGTCAACAAATCATCAAGCGCCTGAGCCAGCTTGACATCGACGCAGAAGAAAACCGGGTCATGACGACAGCCGGGGCCAGTCAGGGGCTCGACCTGATCGTGCGTACCTTGCTCAAACCGGGTGATTGCGTCGTGGTCGAAAGTCCCGGTTATTCCTTGCTGTTCGAGCTGCTCAGGCTGCATGGCGTCTCGATGATCGAAGTGCCGCGCACCCCGCGCGGACCTGACATCGAGGTGCTCGAGGCGTTGCTGCTTGAGAAAAAGCCCCGGGCGTTGTTCATCAACAGCTTCTATCACAACCCGACGGGCAGCAACCTCGCGCCGGGGGTGGCGCAGCGGATTCTGCATCTGGCCAAAAACCATGGCGTGTTGGTGATTGAAGACGACGTCTACGCGGACTTTCACAGTGGCCCCGGTATGCGGCTCGCTGCGCTGGATACTGATGACAACGTCATCTACGTCGGCAGCTTCTCCAAAACCCTCAGCAGTTCATTGCGGGTCGGCTTTGTAGTGGCCGGTACCGCCGTTATTTCGCGACTGACCGAGGTCAAGCGGATCAGCAGTCTGGGCGCTTCCGGGTTTTGCGAATCGGTGCTTGCCTGTCTGTTGGCCAGCGGTGCCTATCGCAAGTTGGTATTGCGGCTGCGACAGCGTCTCAGACATGACCGAGAGGCCGCGCTGCAGGTACTGGAGGATGCCGAGTGGGAGGTTTTCGGTAAACCCGCTGGCGGTTTGTTCATCTGGGCGAGATCGCGCAAGTCCGACTACGCTCACGTGCGAACACAGGCAAGGCGCTTCGGCGTCCTGCTGTCTTCCGCGACGGCATTCAGTCCTGCCAGTGAGGCCAGTGACTGGCAGCGTATCAATGTGGCCTGCGCCTGTGATCCGCGAGCCCGGGCGTTTTTTCAGGCCACCGCTCCGGATCGACCTCAAGCGTTCTGAAAACGACGTGGGCGTAGCTTTTTGCCATTATTCCGACGCCAGAGACTTGTGTTGACACAGGCCCGTTGCGAATCTGCGTCAACAGACTATGTCAGGGGACTAAGTGCAATGATTTCGGCCGTGCAAGGACGTTTTGCCAACCTCGGTATGGCAAAAAAACTGGGTGTCGGGTTTTTACTGGTGCTGTTGTTGACAGCTCTGGTGGCGGCCATCGGCGTGTGGTCCCTGCAAACCATCAGCCATCGCTTCGACGGGCTCAAACAGATGTCGTCGCTAAACAGTGGCTTGCTCAAGGTGCGCCTGCTCGAGCAGGAGTACGCCTTGCACGGCAACCCGAAAGTTGTCACGGCCTTGCACGAGGGGGTCGATGGTCTGATCGTCCTGGCGAATCAGCTGAAGGCGCAATCGCCGGCCAACGTTCCTGTGATGAGTGACGTCGAGCAGTCGTTGGGGGCTTACCGCAAAGCGTTTGACGAATTCGTCTCGCTGAGTCAGGCCAAGGACCTGGCGCTGGAAATGGCCAGTTGGTCGGTCTCCAGCGTGGCCAATAATCTCGACGTGCTGCAGGCCGGGCTTGCCGATGATGGCGCCTATGCCTTGAAGGAATCCGAAGGCAAGGACGGTTCCCAGTTCATCGAGCAGGCCAATCAGGTCAGCCAGGTATCGCGGCTGATGCTGCAAGCCATGAACGAAGCACGTGTGCGTCTCGACCAGAGCCGCAAGGGTGACGACAGCGCCCAAGGCAAGATCGAGCAGGCCGACCAGGCGCTGACTCAGGCCGAGCAATTGAAAACCACGGTCAAGGATGAGGGCTACCTGACCGTTCTCAATGAAGTGGTCGGGCATATCGGCGGTTTCAGCGAAAAACTGGCGGAATACACTGGCCTGCTGGCTCAGGAAAAAACCGTCTACGAGCAGTTGCATCAGCGCGCCGCGCAGGTGGTGGAGCGGGTAGACCAGGCCTATGTGGCCGAAGACCAGTCGATGCAGACCGAGTTGAAAAAGAACTCGGTGCTGATTATCGGCTCGTCGGCCCTGGCCTTGCTGGTCGGGCTGATCGCGGCGTGGGTGATTACCCGATTGATCGTCGGGCCGCTGCGCAGTGTGATTCGCGTTGCCCAGCAGATTGCCGCGGGCGATTTGAGTTCGACGGTTGAAGTGACTCGTCGTGATGAGATCGGCCAATTGATGCAGGCCATGCAGCAGATGGGGGCGGGGCTCAGCAGTATTGTCAGCGGTTTGCAGGCGGGTATCGAACAGTTGGCGAGTTCGGCTCAGTCGCTGTCGGCGGTGACTGAGCAGACCAATCTTGAGGTCAGCAGTCAGAAGGAAGAAACCGAGCAGGTCGCTACGGCCATGAATCAGATGACCGCAACGGTGCACGACGTTGCGCGTAACGCGGAAGAGGCTGCCCAAGCCGCACAGACGGCGGACGGCAAGGTCGAAAGTGGCCAGGCGGTGGTGCGCCAGAGCATGGCGCGGATCGAGCAACTGGCGGATTCGGCATCATCGGCCAGTTCGAGCATCGAAAGCTTGAGTGCGGAAATCCAGAATATCGGCACAGTGCTCGGTGTTATCAAAAGTGTGGCCGAGCAGACCAATCTGTTGGCGCTGAACGCGGCCATCGAGGCGGCACGCGCCGGCGAGCAGGGCAGGGGGTTTGCGGTGGTTGCCGATGAGGTGCGGGCTCTGGCCAGGCGGACCCAGCAATCGACTGAGGAAATCGAGCGACTGGTCAGCGCCTTGCGGTCGGCGGCGCAGTCGTCGGTGCAGCAGATTCAGAGCAGTGGTGAGTTGGTGAAGCTGGCGGTCAGTGATGCGCTTCAGACCGAGAGTGCGCTGGGCAGCATTGCGGCGGCGGTGTCGTTGATTCAGCAGATGAACCAGCAGATCGCGGCGGCTGCGGAGGAGCAGAGTTCGGTGGCTGAGGAGATCAACCGCAGTGTGACCAGTATTCGGGCCAGTGCGGATCAGTCTTCGTTGGCGATGCAGGGGAATGCGGCTTCGAGTATTGAGCTGGCGCAGTTGGGGGTTGAGTTGAAGGGGATGGTCGGGCATTTCAGGCTCTGACGTTTTAGACCTTGGCGGCCTGGTAGCCGACCAGGTTCTTTCTGTTCGTGTGCATATCCATTTCTGCGGTAGCGGCGGCTGGCGGTTTCGCCCTTACGGCGAGTCCCTTTTGGCAAACGCCCCAAAAGGAACCAAAAGGTCTCGCCCCGAGCGTCCGGCCCCTCGCTGAGGCTCGGC
>NZ_BDAG01000031.1 GCF_002091715.1 Pseudomonas migulae NBRC 103157
AGTCCACATTGCTCATAGCTGGATCGAACCCTATTTTGATATGCAATGAAGCTTTTAAGGCGATCTTCATTGCCACCATCATAGGCTCCACTTTCACTAAGACGGAAGGATCCCTTCCTTTGTGCTGCAAGGGCGGGATCGACATCCAGGAAAATGACGGCATCCGGTTTTCTAATTGTCGAGAAGATGGTTAACGCCTCTTCAGCCAAGTCTTTATTTTTAAGTAAGAAGCGCGCTAGATATTTATAGTACCAACCATCAGCAATGCAGTTGACGCCAGAATCTATCAGCGGTCTGATGGCGGCATAGTCTGTGGCTTGAAACCAGGCGGATATTAAATTAACCCAATGTCTATCACCCAATTGGTCCAGAGGAGCGTTGTCCGGATAATCCCAAAGAATCTCACGTATACGAGACATATGGAACTCTGTATATCCTGAAAATACGGGTGGCCGATTTTTGTCTATGTAAGTAATTTTTGAGCAGTTTTCAAAAACTATGTCAAAAGTTGCCCTTGCAACAGTTGATTTTCCTGCGCCGTCAGTACCTTCGAATGCAATAAATATTGGTTTGTTCGATGAGCCGATCATGTAAATCCTCCTAAGTAGGCCTCGGTATCTAGTGAGTTTCTACCGCTTCCCTCGATTAATGGTAGAAATCCTTCTCTGTCATATATTTCGGACATTTTCTTTCCAACTTTCATCAGGAAATCTACTGAAGGGCGCGGTCTGTTAGAATATTGCGATCCGGCGTCAGGGTGGAATACTGCAACAGCGGGTACTACACCCATGTCTCCGAAGTGTTCAATACCTTCAATGATCGATTCCAACGGTTCCATTCCGGCGACAAATCCTGCATAAACGTTGCCTCGGCCTAGAATATCCACAGCGGCTTCGAAAGCGGCTAAAAACCGTTCGCGCGTATAATCACGTGCCTTACCTGGGCAAACCTCTTTAAATAAAGATGGGTTGAATACCTCCAAACTCATTGACATATTGTTTCCGATTTTTTTGAAACGATCGAAAAGTCTGAAATCCTTTGGTGGCATAGAAATCAAGTGGTAGTCCAAGGCACTATGAAGATTGGATTCCTTTACTCGCTCCAGTAAGTTTATATGTATTGAGTATCCTTTGTCGTAGTTTGGAATTGTGCCGCCGTTCAATAGAACCCTTTTATATCGCCCGTTCTCTTCCTTAACGGCTGTAGCTACTGCTTCCCCAGCGATATCGCCCTTTATTCGCATCTTGTGGTCAGATAGTGTTTCTCTCGCTGCTAAACGAGATAATCAAATCTCTTTCAATTTCATCGCTGTTTAAGTCAGTCGATCCAGCTATTTTTATTAGCGATGATGAAAAAAATCCAATAGCTACCACGGTTAGAAAAGAAATTGCCGCCCATGCCAGCGAAGCTTGACTTAGTGAATCAACAATGTAATGTCCAATAAACGAAAAATATAGTAATGAGGCGGTCATCTCTCCTACTCTGGAGAATATTAGTGGAATGGCTATTCGGGTAATTTCCATATTTTGTAGCCCGTGCTAAAAAAATGGAGGCACCAAGGATGTAAAGATTTTAATGGAATTGCGCTTTTCTAATCCCACTCTTTGAGTAGAGCCGTTAAAGATGGAGTCCCTTCTGCCGCAAAATATTTTCTCCTGAAGTAGTATTCGCACATCGAAATTTTGTGCTCGGTTTGTTTTCGTTTCTTGAATTCATCATCCAGCGCGGAAAGAGATTTTTGCGCTGAAGGGTAAATTTCAGAATTTTTTAGGAGTTTTTCAATTGCTAAAAAAACCAGGTCCATATACGTCAAAGTATCTTGTATGTATGATCGGCATTCAGCTTCTGTAACGGCTCCTCGCCTGGTTAAAGAGAAAAAGCTATCCTTTATTTCATTAAATCCATTAACTCTGAACATATTTGAATAAACCCACTTGTAGTGCTTGTTTGTTGTGCCTGTTAAGTAGGTAAAGCTCATTGAGGTTTTAAGCATCATGTCCCGAGCAATCTCACACCCCATCCAAAGGTTTCCCGATTGCCAGCAACCTTGAATATCTTGAAATGCATAAAATACGGGCAGCTTTTCACGATGAGCTACATAAATATGCTTTTCCAGGGGTATCTTGGATTTCAGTCGATTGAATTTTTCCTCGTTCTCCAAGGCGTATCCAATTAATGATCTATGGATGACGTTGTTTTCTGTGTTTGACAGAACTGGGGCATACAGAAATCGTTGGTCTTCAGAAATTTCATCGAACGCTGTCTCAATCTTGGTAATTATATTTTCTAGTTCGGTAAACGTTATATAGTCAGCGTCAATGTGGATGCTGGTTTCACCGTAAAAATTTGTGGTGTTATGAACTTCTTCGTCTTGGGTTATGTAATGATAGTTAATATCTGTCACTAGTGCGTGTTCGAAGTTTTGAATACTGTTTGCTTTGGGTCGCTGTTCGCAGAAAATAATGCAATCGATATCAGAATGGATAGTGCCAATGCCCTCGATTAATGAGCCTGAGATCACTAGGATGCTTGTACTTTCTAAGAAGGCTTTTTCGCGTAAATATTTTTTCGGGATTGAGATTCTTCCATTTAATATGGAAATCTCGCTGTCTGAAATTTTTGAATGTGCTGTTTTGATAAGGGGGGTCAATTTCTGTTACTCCTTACATTAAGAAAGGAAAAGCTCGGTAAAATTAATGATTCAGGGTGTGGCGATTCGAATGATATGGGCGTTTCGAGATACCTGCGCTATATCATCGTCCTAGAGTAACGGTGTTTACGTACTCAAACCCTAGTATCCATACGAACTGGACGTCAATATACATATGGAAAATCAGAATTGTCTTACATGCGGTGTGTTCTAGTTATTGAATCGACGAAAGAAGCTTCCTTTTTTGTTGAGAGATTATTCCTACGGAGTAAGCGTCTAGGCACTCTTAATTATCCACGGCTGTGATCCATTGATCTGGATCCCTGATGGAACAAGAAGATTAAACAATCGTAACTTTCGGCGGGGCGGCGTTGAAGGAAGGCCGGCTGGTGCCGGTGCTGGACGAGTTTCGCCCGCAGCCGCTGACGTTGTCGGCGGTGTACCCGCAGCATCGCCAGAGTTCACGACCGGTGCAGGCGTTGATCGAGTTCTTGCGCGAGCGGCTGGATCAGGCTGAGGGTGGTCTGTAGGTTTCACGCGGTCACTTGTGGGAGCGGGCTTGCTCGCGATAGCAGTGTGTCATTCAACATTGATGTCGTCTGACACACCGCTATCGCGAGCAAGCCCGCTCCCACAGGGGGGTGACGGCGTTCCTGAGATCAGTGGTGATCAGGTCCTTTTGTCATCCCCCGGCTCGCCACCGACATGCACCCCATGGTCATCACCGATTTCGCCGGAACGATGCACCCCATGGTCATCACCGATTTCGCCGGAACGATGCACCCCATGGTCATCACCGATTTCACCGGAGCGATGAACGCCGTGGTCGTCGCCAATTTCGCCGGCGTGATGAACGCCGCGGTTATGGCCGATTTCACCAGCGTGATGAACCCCGTGATCGTCTCCCGGCTCGGCGTGGTTGCCGTTTCGTCCGGAGTTGGCCGAATGCCCGGAACGCCCCGAGCCATGGTCGTTGCCACTGTGGCCATGGCCACTGCCGCCATGACCATTGCCGTCGCCGCCATGACCGCTGCCACCGTGACCGCTGCCGTTGCCACCGTGACCGCCGCCACCTCCACCTCCGCCACTGCCACCTCCGCCTCCGCCGCTACCGCCGCCTCCACCACTCCCTCCATCCTTGGCCTGAGCGCTTGATATGCCGGACAGGCTGTCCGGGATCAATACGGTAGACGCCGACAAAACTGCGCCAATGGCTACTGCCAGTAAAAGTTTGTTGATGTGCATGCCGTTCTCCGTCTTCTTATTCGGGTTGGAACGTTGATGAACACTGCAACGTGCTGCTGATTCAGTGGATGAACACCACAACGGACGGGTTTATTCAGGTGCAACGTCGATGAACGATGAGCGGTACGACCCAACCCTGTTCCAGAGGTTAATGAATGCTTGAGGCCAGCTCGAAAATCGGGATGTACATCAGGATCACAATGACCCCGATCAACAGGCCGATGAAGGTCATGAGCAAGGGTTCAAAAAGCCGCACGAACCATTCGATCCAGCGGCTGATTTCTTCGTCGTAGAAATCGGCGCTGCGTTCCATCATCTGCCCGAGGTTGCCGGACTGCTCGCCGGCGCGCAGCAACCGCAGGGACACCGGGGTCACAAGGTGGTTGAGCTCCAGCGCGGCCGACAGTGATTGACCTTCACGCACCCGTTCGCAGGCCTGGTCCAGGCGTACGCGGGAAGCAACGGTGAGCAGGCCGCGGACCATGCCCATGGCGGTGACGAGGGGGATGCCGCCCTGCAGCAGAATCCCCAGTGAGCGATAGAAGCGCGCCAGTTCGTACATGAAGATGCGTTGGTGAACGGCCGGAAGTTTTTCGATCACCCGGTCCACTCCCCGGCGAAAGGCCGGTTGGCGCTGGAGGAGCGCGAGGGCGACGACGGTCGCCGCCAACGTACCGAAGAATTCGACCTGATGGGCGTGCAGGAACATCCCGCTGCTCATCAGAATTTGCGACAGCCACGGCAGATTGTTGCCCAGCCCTTCAAACACCAGGCTGAAGCGCGGTACCACATAGCCCATCAGAAACAACACCACGCCACCTCCCACCACCAGCAACAGCATGGGGTAGATCGACGCGCTGACGATCTTCTGTCGAACCTCGTCCATGCGCTGGCGATAGCTGACGTAGCGACCCATTGCATCGCCCACGGCGCCGGTCTTCTCGCTGGACTGCACCAGCGCCACGTAGAGAGGGGGGAACACCGCCGACAACTGGGCCAACGCCTGGGAGAACGATTTGCCCTCGTAGAGCAGGTGCACCAGTTCACTCAGGGTCTTGCGGGCCTGTGGCGCGGTTTCTTTTTCCGCCAGGCTTTCCAGCGCATCGATCAACGGCAGGCCCGCGTTAAGCAGGGTGGTCAGTTCCTGGCTGAACAGCACCAGGTTGAAGGTCTCACGCTTGTGCAATCGCAAGGCGCGCCAATGGCGCTCGGCGTGCAGGCTGACCACTCGCAAGCCCTGGTCTTCGGCGATGCGCCGGGCTTCGCTGTCCCCTTGGGCCTCGACCGTCATCGCGACCACACCGGCCTTGCCGACCGCCTTGAGATGAAAGCGCATGTTCGCCTCCCGTCACTGCCAACTGGTGACTTCGGCGTTTTCGCCTTCGCCACCGGGCTGGCCGTCCTTGCCCATGGACAGCAGGTCGTATTCGCCATTTTCGCCGGGGTAGCGGTAGGTGTAGTTGCGGCCCCATGGGTCCAGCGGCAGTTTTTTCTGCAGGTAGGGGCCGGTCCAGCGGGTTTCGTCGCTGGGCGCGGTGATCAGCGCCTGCAAACCCTGTTCGGTCGACGGATAGTGGCCGACCTCCAGACGGTACAAATCCAGTGCCTTGCCCAGGCCTTCGATTTGCGCCTTGGCCACCTTCACTTCGGAGCGGCCCAACTGGGCGAAATACTTCGGCGCGACGATGCCGGCCAACAGTCCCAGCACCACCAGCACCACCAACAGTTCGAGCAGGGTGAACCCGCGGTGAGTTCGCGGTGAACAGTGACGCGGTGCACTACACAGACGCTGATTCATGATGACCTCACACAGTCGGCAGAAGGGTCGCCATGAAGGACTATGCAATAGCCATGCTCACCCCCGGACATCCTGCTCAAACCCCTGAATTACTGGCCTTGGCGCTGACGGCACAGTGCTTGCGTATGGCTGGTGAACTACCGGTTATTGGGGCATTAGCCCCATTTTTCGGGGCCGGTCAGGGGAGACAGAACAATGAAAACACTCACCACAGGACTGCTTGGCTGTGTACTGCTGGCGGGCACTGTTCAGGCCGATGTATTCGTTTCCGTGGACACCAAGGGCAGCTACGTTCTGTCCAATGTCCACCGCCCCGGTCGCACTTATGAACGGGTGATTCGTGAACCGGAATCGCCGCTGGTCAGCCTCGATCAACAGCCCCAGATGATTGCCCGACAACCCTACGCCGAGCTGGTTTCCGCGGCCGCCAAGGCCAATGAATTACCCGCGGCGCTGTTGCATGCGGTGATCCAGGCCGAGTCCCATTATGACTCTGACGCAACGTCAGCCAGAGGTGCGGGAGGGCTGATGCAATTGATGCCCGACACCGCCCGTGAGATGGGCGTGACCAACGTCTACGACCCCAAGGCCAACATCCAGGGTGGGGCCAAATACCTCAAGCGCCTGATGACCCTGTTCGACAACGACATCGCCCTCGCCGTGGCGGCCTACAACGCCGGGCCGCAAGCGGTGCTCAGCCGTGGCGGGGTGATTCCGCCGTTCGCCGAAACCCGGCGTTATGTGCCGAGCGTACTGCGCCAATACCGCCGCTTGCAGGGCCTGGCCGTGGATGCGCCGCTGTGATCGGGAGTTGCCCCAAAAGTGGGGCAAAGCCCCCCCTTATCCCTGAACACCCCAATTCTCTGTAGGAGCGAGCTTGCTCGCGATGGAGTGTCAGTCGACACCTATGTCGCTGACCCACCATCGCGAGCAAGCTCGCTCCTACAGGGATTTGCGTTTTGGGCGAGATGGATTCCAGCTTGAAATGTGGGGGGGAAGTGGGTGGGGAATATCCCCCGACTTATCAAATCATTTACATAACATTATGAAAAATAACAAAAATATTTATGGCATGCGGATTGCTCAAGGGGATTTGTCGAGAATTAATCCTGTGAGCAGCACCCACAGAGAGGCCCGCGATCATGACCGGCAGAACCCACGCCCATCACCCGGTTAACCTGCTGCTGTTTCTCGCGTTGATGCTGGGCGTCGGTTTGGCCGAGGCCGCCGTACGGTGCGAGCGCAATCTGGTGGCGAACGTCGTGGCGCTGGATCAGCCGCTGATGTTCAACCGCCTCGGTGCACAGAACGTCAACGGCATGATGTTCGCCCTGCGTCGCGATGTGGTCGATGACCATGAAATATCCCTGGCCCGCGGTGGTGCGGCCGTGCCGGGCAAAGTCTCGCTGCGGCCCGACAAGCGCCCGCGTCCGTTGGTGCTGCGGGTGGCCGCCGGTGATTGCCTGACGATCAACCTGCAGAATTTGCTCGCTTATCAGGCCAACCCCGGCAGCCACGACGGCGGCGGGGAAGAAGAGGGTGAGATTGAGGGTGAGGTAGAAATGGGTGCCGCAGACGAGTTCAAAGTCGATGAGCAGGTCACCGACCGCCATGTCGGCTTCCAGGTCAACGGAATGCAAGCGGTCAACAGCATCGACGACATTGCGTCCTTTACCGGGCGCAACGCCAACACCTTGATCCCGCCGGGCGCGACCCGTTCCTACACCTTGTACGCCGAACGTGAAGGCGCCTTCGCCGCCAGCAGCCGCGGCGCAACTTTCGGTGGCGAAGGCGATGCAGGCAACGTGGCCAACGGCCTGTTCGGCGAAGTGGTGGTGGTGCCCAAGGGGGGGCGTACCTACCGCAACACCTTGACCGAAGAAGAAATGCGCCTGGCCAGCACCGGCCGTACACCGGCCGGTCAACCGATTGTCGATTACCAGGCGCGCTACCCGCAGCGCGAGCCGTGGATCCGTGAAGGCAAGGCCGGCACGCCGATCATCAACATGGTCGACGGCACCGAAATCATTTCCAGCGAGAGCGATGCGATCGTGATGGGCAGCAACGCCGACGGCAGCTTCCCACCGTCGACCTATCCGCTGGAAGCCGTCGGCAAACGCAACCCCGCGCTGCCCAACCGGCTGGAACCGTTCCGCGATTTCGCGTCGCAGTTCCAGGACGAAACCGCCGCGACCCAGGCATTTCCCGCGTACTGGGAAGACCCGGTCATGGCCCATGTGCTGGAGCCGACTCGCGATTCGTTCATGATCAATTACGGTTCCGGTGGCATGGGTGCCGAGGTGGTGGCCAACCGGCTGGGTGTAGGGCCGATGCACGATTGCCTGTCCTGCGCCTATGAAGAATTCTTCCTCAGCTCGCACACTGTCGGCGACGTGGCGATGCTGGTGGACGTGCCAGCCAACGCAGGCCTGGAAAACATTCGCCCCGGTGAAACACCGCGTGCCGATCAGGTCGGGGTCAAGGCGACCATGGCGCTGTATCCGTCCGAGCCGGCCAATGTCAACCACAGCTACATCGGCGACTTCGTCAAATTCCGCAACACCCACAACGGCCACGAGCAGCACATCTTCCACCTGCACGGGCACCAGTGGCTGTTCAACCCCAATGACGACAACTCCGATTATGTGGATGCCCAAGGCATCGGGCCGGGTGCCGGCTACACCTATGAAATCGCCAACGGCGGTTCGGGCAACCGCAACCGTGTGGCGGGCGATGCGATTTATCACTGCCATTTCTATCCGCACTTTGCCCAGGGCATGTGGAGCATGTGGCGGGTGCACGACGTGTTTGAAGAAGGCACCAAACTGGAAGTCTCCCAGCAAGGTGCCGACGGTTATCACAGCGAACCTTACGCGCTGCGCAGCGGCAAACCGGCCGCTGGCGCCCGTGCCTTGCCCGATGGCGAGATCATTGCCGGTACACCGATTCCGGCGGTCGTGCCGCTGCCGGGCAAAGCCATGCCGCCGATGCCGGGCAAAGTTGCGGTCGTGCCGAAAATCGGGCAGACCCTTATCGCCGCCAACGACGACGATGATGAAGAGGGCGATAACGGTGAGCATCAGGGCGGTGGCGTCCAGGCCATTGGCTCCCTGGCGCTGGTCGACCGCAGTGAAGCCAACCGCAATGCCGACGGCAGTCTGAAAAACCCGGGCTATCCGTTCTGGATCGGCGGCATGGAAAGTTCAGTCGGCCAACGCCCGCCAACCCCGCCGCTGGACATGCTCGACGCCGCCAGGGCCCAGGCCCTGAAGACCAGCGGCAATGCCTTGTGGGCGAATCTCGACCCGGCGCAGTCCGGTGGTTGGGATGGCGGTCTCGGGCGTCACTCCCTCGACGGATTCTCTGCCGGTGGCGAAGCGAACACCGTGACCACATCGCTGGATTTCTCCAAGGCAGTGACCCGCGCCAAACCGCTTTACCTGCCGGAAGAGGGCACCGAAGTGGAACAGGCGGCCATGGCCTTCCACGCAAAAAAGGACCACCCAAGCTACGCCGTGCTGCCCGGTAATCAAGTTGTCGCGCGCGCCTTCCGCACTAACGGTGCGCTGCCAATCGCCGGTGCGCCTTTCTACGAACCGTGCATGGACGACCGGCAAAAACGCCTGACCAGCAGCGCTGGCATCGGTGAGTTTGCCAGCGGCGAACGGCTCGACGGCATGTCTTTCAGCGGGGCTTCGACGTTCACGGCTGACCGTCCACGGGTCTACAAAGCGGCGAACATTCAGTTTGACGCGGTGTACAACAAGGTCGGCTATCACTTCCCGCAAGCACGCATTCTGGCGCTGTGGGAAGACGCCTGGCCGGTGATCACCAAACAGCGTCCGCCAGAACCTCTGGTGATGCGCATGAACACCTTCGACTGCGTGCAATACCAACAAACCAACCTGGTGCCGGCTGCCTATGAAATGGACGACTATCAGGTGCGCACGCCCACCGACGTGATCGGCCAGCACATTCACCTGCCGAAGTGGGACCTGACGGCGGCCGACGGCTCGGCCAACGGCTGGAACTACGAAGACGGCGTACTTTCCCCCGGTGCGGTGCAAGAACGCATCCACGCCATTCGCGAGTTCAACCAGTGCACGGGCAGCGACCCGCGTGACGGCACGGCAGCCTGCCCGAAAGCCAAAAATCACCCGTACTTCGGTCAATTCGGTCGGGCCGACTGGGTCGGTGCGCGCACGGCGATGCAGCGCTGGTTTATCGATCCGGTGGTGAACAGCAAAGGTGTCGACCGTGGCCTGGGGACCATCTTCACCCATGACCACCTCGGCCCATCGACGCACCAACAGATTGGTCTGTACGCCACCGTGCTGGCTGAACCGGCCGGTTCCACCTGGTTCCACGCCGAAACCGGCGAGCCGTTGTACAGCGGTACGCGGCAGGACGGCGGGCCGACGTCGTGGCAAGCGGTGGTGTCCACCGGTGACCTGGACGGCGACGGAAAAAACGACAGCTTCCGTGAATTCTTCCTCGAATACAGCGACTTCCAGCACGCCTATGAAGCCGGTGTGTACGTCGGCGCAGGCCCGAATGGCGTGCCGAACCCGCAAGCGTTCCCGGCCACCGCGGACAGCTTCCGCTACGCGATCAACCCGCCGGTGCGCAATAACGCCAGCACCCTGCTGGATGGCGTCCTCGAAGTGCAGGGCGGCATGGTTCCAGGCTGCCCGAGCCGGCCATGCCCGCAAGCGATCTCGGTCGATGACCCCGGCATGTTCGTGGTCAATTACCGCAACGAACCGCTGGCCCTGCGGGTGTACGACCCGAACAAGGTCGGCCCGGATGGCAAGCGCGGCATGCAGGCAGACGGCCTGGGCGGCGACCTCGCATATGCCATGCAAAGCCGCACCGACCGCGCCATCCCGGCGATGAACCTGGCACCGAACCTGATCACCGCGGCGACCGGCCCGACCGGCGGTAGCACGCTGTTCCCGCCACACATCAACCGTGGTGGCGCCGAACCGGGCGATCCGTTCACGCCGATGCTGCGCACCTACACCGGTGACAACGTGCGGCTGCGGGTGCATGCCGGCGGCCATGAAGAAGAGCACAACGTGACCCTGCACGGCGTGAAGTGGCTGCAAAGCGGTTCCGGTTACGGCAACAGCTCCAACTCTGGCTGGCGCTCATCGCAGATGGTCGGGATTTCCGAGCAGATGGGCTTCAATGCGCCGGTTGCGATGATGTCCAGTTCAGCGGCGACGACGGGCGACTATCTGTACTCGATGGATGCTTCTCTGGAAGGTTACTGGAGCGGGATCTGGGGCGTGATGCGCAACTACACCGCACAACGCAATGATCTGTTCGCGTTGCCGAACAACCCGAAACCGGCCGGTATGCGCAACACGGTGGCCTTCGACGGCGTCTGCCCTCGTATCAGCGCCAACCCTAACGGCATCGGCACCCGGCCGACGGTGCAGCGCAACTACGAAGTGGTCGCAGCGCTGGCCAATGACATTCTCGGCAATCCGCTGAACCTGACCCTCGGCGATCCGGCGGGGATCGGGCAACACGTGGGCGGGCCGTTGAATCCGGCGGGCGGCACCCTGGTGTTCAATTCGCGGCTGGTCACTATTGCGCAAGTCACCGTGGAGGACCCTGAAGACGGCGAAACCATCACCATCGGCGGGCAAAGCGGACCGCTGCATGACCCGACCGCGATCCTCTATGTGCGCAAGGCCGACCTTAATCCGGTCACCGGCAAGCTCAAGCCCGGTGTGCCTGTCGAACCGCTGGTGCTGCGCGCGACGGCAGGTGACTGCATCAACATCACTCTGGAAAACCGTCTGCCGATGGTCATGCCGGACCTCGTCCAGACGGCGGTGATGCAAGGTGTGGTCAAGCGTGATCGCAACAGCGGCCAGGGTTCGACCACCTTCAGCAACAACTTGATGCGGCCGTCCAGCCACGTGGGGCTGCACGCGCAGTTGCTGGCGTACGACATCACCAAATCCGACGGCACCAACGTCGGCGCCAACCCGATCCAGACTGTACCGCCACGGGTCGGCAACAGCGGTGCGTACCCCAACCGTACTTATCAGTACTACGCCGGGCACCTGGAGCGTGAAGGCAAACCGATCACCCAACTGGGCCGCAGCGTCGACAACATCAACGCCACGGCGGTGGAGTTCGGCGGGCTGAATTTCACCCCGGCGGACGTGATCAAGCAACCGCAGAAAGGCCTGGGCGGAGCGATGAGCATCCTGCCGATCGGCGCCACCTGGGTTGAAGACGTGCGTAAGGCGAACGCGACCGTCACCGCGCCGGGGCAGACCACTTACCGCGACTTTGCGATGGTCTGGCAGAAAGCGTTGAACATCCGCTGGGCCAACGGCCGGCCGGTGGAAGGCATCGCCGCGGAAGGCTTCGGCGTGCCGACCGATCCGCAGGACAACTCGAGCATGGCCATCAACTACAAGGCCGAGCCGCTGTGGTATCGCTTTGGCCTGGCGCCGGATGCACCGTTCGGCCACGCCGACGGTGCGGGTTACGGCGACATGCCCAACGCGCACATGGCGTTCAGCAATGCGCTGGTGGGAGGCGATCCGCAGACGCCGGTGCTGTACGTGAAACCGGGGCAACCGTTCCGAACGCACATCCTGATGCCCTCCGGTGGCAGTCGTGGCACGACCTTCCAGCTGGACGGTCACGTCTGGTCGCTCAACCCGTTCCAGTCGGAGAAGAGCGACACCGGGGGTTACCCGATGAGTACACCGGGCGTGGGTTCGGTGCGGTTCGGCTACAACCCGATGTCGATGTACATCGGCGCCCACGAAAGCATCCTGCCGGCAGCGCACTTCAGCTTCATGCACCCGAGCGCCGGGGGCAGCAACGCGATACCGGGCGACTACCTGTTCCGCGATTACGCCGCCTACGGCAACACCGCCGGGTTGTGGGGGTTGCTGCGGGTGACCAATGAACCAGAACCGGCCCCGGCGCCGTAGATACCGGGAATGGGGTGGATCACACCACCCCTGTGGGAGTGAGCCTTTGTGGTGAGGGGATTCAGCGGGGTTCTGGCAGTGATCTGATGGGGTCAAATTTGATGAACAGAACAATAATAATTGCCAGTTGTGCGTCGATTGTCGGGATTGCGCTGATCTGGATCGGCGTCTGGCGCACGACACCGGCGGCCCTGCTCAGCGAGGTGGAGCTGCCCGATACCTGGAGCAGCCAGAAGCTTGAACGCGACGGTGTATCGGTAGAGCTGGACCTGCGGCCATTGGCCGAGGACGGCGTGTTGCGCGAAGGCGAGTTTGCCGACGTGCTCTTCCGGGTCAGCGACAGCTCGTCGGGCCAACCCCTTTCAGGCGTCAATCCCGGAGCGTGGATGGACCCGGAAACCGTCGCCGCCGATCAGGCTCAGGGCCGTGAACGGAGCTGCAAATCCCGGGTTGGGGTGTTCCTTAAATCGAGCATCGGCGCGCGACCGTTGCTCGACCTGAACAGCTACTTCCTGCTGGTGATGAACCGCGATGCGAGCGTCTCGGTGGTCGATCCGTCGGTCTCGGTGGGTGGCATCACCAGCACCTTGGGGCGCATCGACATCAAGCAGCCGCCGATGGATTGGGTCACCCGCAAGGACAACAAACGCGTGTTCATCTCCATGCCCACGGCCGGCGAAGTGGCGGTGATCGACAGCGAGCAATTCAAGCTGATCGATTCGGTCAGCGCTGGAAGCCAGCCCGTGCGCCTGGCCTTGCAACCCGACGAGCGCCTGCTGTGGGTCGGCAACAATGCCGCGAAAGCTGAAGCGTCCGGGGTCACGGTAATCGACAGTCAAAGCCTGAAACCCCTGAAACAGCTGGCGACCGGCCGCGGGCATCACGAAATCGCCTTCAGCAAGGACAGCCGTTACGCCTTCGTCAGCAACCGCGATGACGGCACGCTGAGCATCATCGACATCGCCAGCCTGACCATCCGCAAGCAACTCAAGACCGGTTCGAACCCGTTGTCGGTGGCGTACTCGCCGCTGTCCCAGGCGGCGTATGTCGCTGACGGCAAGGACGGCACCATCACCGTGGTCGATGGCGCCAGCCTCGATGTGCGCCGGGTGATCAAAATCAAACAGGGCCTGGGCCCGATGGGTTTCGGCGCTGACGGTCGTTTCGGCGTCGTGCTCAACACGCTGGAGAACCAGGTTGCCGTGATCGACGCCGCCACCGATTCGCTGATCCATGAGCTGGACGTGTCCGCCGAACCCTACCAGGTGGTGTTCACCAAGGCCTACGCCTACGTGCGCGGACTGGCGTCGCCCAAGGTGACAATGGTCAACCTGTCGTCGCTGGGCGAGGGCCGCACGCCGATCAGCCAGGGTTTCGAAGCCGGGCCGCAGGCGCCACGGCTGGCCGGCGATTTACCGCTGGCGTCGAGCCTCGCGGTGTCGCGGGACGACAACGCAGTGTTCGTGGTCAATCCGGTGGACAACACCACCTATTATTACGCCGAAGGCATGAACGCGCCGATGTCCGGGTACCCCAATCGCGGGCAGGTGGCGCGGGCGGCCATGGTCATCGATCACAGCCTGCGAGAAGTCGAGCCGGGGCTGTACGGCGCGCGGATCAAACTGCCAAACGCCGGGCGTTTCGATGTGGCGTTCCTGCTCAATCAACCCAACATCATCCATTGCTTCACCGCGCTGGTTGAACCGGACAAAAGCCTCACCCGGCACCCTGGCGTGCCGAAAGTCGAGTTCATGCTCGACAAGTCCACAGCGGTCCTCGACCGTCCATACACCGTGCGATTTCGCATCGTTCAAGGCCAACAGAAGGCTCAGCGCAGCGGCGTGAAGGATGTTCAGGTGCGCTACTTCCGCGCCCCGACGTCGCGGGCTCGGGAAGTCGCCGCGTTCGAAGTGGGCAACGGTATCTATGAAGCGCCGGTGACCCTCGACCTGCACGGCGCCTGGTACCTGTACGTACGGGCCGCGTCCCTCGGCGCGAATTTCGACGACAAGACTTTTGCCAGCGTTCGGGTCTTGCCCGGCGATGCCCACTGAAGAGGAACTCGACATGAACCGATTCGCACGCCGTGGACTGCTGACGTTCTACCTGTTGGCCGCCGGTATCGGGCAAGCCCTGGCGCACTCGGCGGATGAACACGCCGGGCACGACATGCCGGCCAAAAGCACCAGCTCGGAAAGTGCCCAGGTCAAATTCGCCGACGTGACGCTGGTGGACCAGAACGGCCAACCGGTGCGTCTGGAAAAAGACCTGGTGACCAACAAAATCGTGGTCATGAGTTTCATCTACACCAACTGCACCACGGTGTGCCCGGTGGTGTCGTCGATCATGGGCAAAGTGCAGAAAAAGCTGGGTGCACGGGTGGGCAGCGAGGTGCAGCTGGTGTCGATCAGCATCGATCCGCAGCGCGATGACGCCAGGCGCCTGAACGATTACGCCCGCGCCTTTCAGAACGGTCCGGGCTGGAGCTGGCTGACGGGGAGCTCGCAATCGATCAACGCCACCCTCAAAGGCCTCGGCACCTTCAGCGGTGACTTCAAAAACCATCAACCGCTGATCCTCGTCGGCGACGGCAACAGCCGCCACTGGACGCGCTATTACGGTTTCACCGACCCCGTCGTGCTGACCCGTGAAGTGGAAAAGCTCAGCGGCCAGCGCAATGCCCATGCCAAGCACACCGCCATTGCCATGGAGCAGCAGCCATGAGACCCCTCGACTGGATCACCCTGATGGCGTGCTTCTTGATTTTCAGTGCGATGGCATTTGCTCATGAAGGGCACGAGGAACCCGCTCCAGCGATGGCTGCCGCACAACCGGCGAGCGGTACGCGGGATGCGAAAACCTGGTTCACCGATACGCCGTTGCAGGACCAGAACGGCGAGACCCTGCGCTTCTACAGCGATGCGTTGCACAACCGCGTCGTGCTGCTGAATGTGATTTTCACGCGTTGCAACGATGCCTGCCCGCTGATCACCCGCAAGCTCAAGGAAGTGCGTGAGTTGCTGGGCGACCAGGCGAACAGCATCACTTTTATCTCCCTTACCAGTGATCCGCTGCGGGACACCCCGGCGGTACTCAAGGCTTACACCTTGAAGCAGGGCGTCGATGGCCCCCACTGGCTTTTTCTCACCGGCGACAAGGCGCAAATGGACCTTGTACTCGGCCGTATCGGCCAGATCGTGCCGACCCCCGAGCAACATTCAACACAGCTGATCGTAGGTGACGTGGCCAACAAACGCTGGAGCAAAATCCGGCCCGATGCTTCGGCCGCCGCCATTGCCCAGCGCTTGCAATTGCTGACAATGCCCGTGGCCGGTCGCTGAGACCGCGCCATGAAAACCTCCCTGATCCTCGGCCTGCTCCTGACCGGCAGCCTTCATTGCATCGCCGATACGTTGCCCTTGAGCCCTGAGGAAAGCGCCGGTAAACGGTTGTACCGCGAGGGTGTGTCGAGTAGCGGCGAGCCGATCATGGCCCGGGTCGGGGCGGCGGGCATGCTGCTGCCGGCCACCAGCCTGCCGTGCGCCAACTGCCACGGCACCGATGGCCTGGGCCGGCCCGAGGGCGGGGTGCGACCGCCGGAACTGAGCTGGTCGCGTCTGACCAGCACCTACGGCCAACGGCAAATCAACGGCCGCAACTACCCGGCGTACACCGAAGGCACCCTGGCGCGGGCGATCCAGGAGGGCCGTGATCCCGGCAACAATCACCTCGACCCGGCGATGCCGCGGTTCGTGCTCTCGATGAACGATCAGCGCAACCTCACGGCCTACCTCAAACGCCTGGCCGATGAGCGCGACCCCGGCTTGACGCCTGACAGCCTGCACGTGGGCACGCTGTTGCCCAGTCAGGGAGCGTTGGCCGAGGAGGGCGCGACGGTGGCCGCAGTGCTCAACGGCAGCGTGGCGCGAATCAACAAGGCGGGGGGGATTCATGGTCGGCAGTTGCGCCTGACAATCCTCGATCCGGGGCCGGACCGTATCAGTGCCGAGCGGGCGCTGGATCAGTTGATCGATCAGGAGCAGGTGTTTGCCCTGATCGCGCCACTGGCACCGGCACTCGACACGCAACTGGTTTCGCGTCTGGAGCAGGCGGGCATTCCGCTGATCGGCCCACTTTCGTTGCAGGGCACGGCGCAGAGCAGTCGGCAGATTTTCGAACCGATGCCGGGGGCGCGCGAACAACTGATCGCCCTGGCCGATTACGCCTCCGCCAGTTTGCGCGTACTCCAGGGCCCCACGCTGATTACCTACACCGAAGATCCCGGTCAACGACTGGCAGCGCAGACCCTCAGCCAGTACCTGCAAGATCACGCCTGGCAAAATGTCAGCCTCAAGGCCTACGACTCGGCACAGGACGAACTGCCGCTGGGTTCGCGCTCAGTGTTTTACCTGGGCTGCGGCAGTGATTTCAGCCACCTCGCCGAGCGGTTGCAGACGGCGGGGCAGGTTCCGTACCTGTTCGCCATGTCGAATCAGGTGGCGGGTGACCTTTTACAAGTGCCCAACGGTTTTTCCCGGCGGGTGTTCCTGTCCTATCCGTTCGTGCCCAGCGACTGGACCCTGGCCGGACGCCTGGCCCTGACCCAACTGCGCGAACAGCAGGGGCTTGGCGGCCAGCACGCGGTGCTGCAAGTCGGCGCGTTCAGTTCGATGCTGCTGCTCAGTGAAGGCATGAAGCAGGCCGGGCGCGACGCCAGCCGCGAGAAGCTGATCAATGCGCTGGAAGGCCTGCATGACTTCGATACCGGACTGACTCCGCGCCTCAGCTTCGGACCGGGCCGACGCCTGGGCCTGAACGGCGCGCATATCGTCACCGTGGACTTGCCCGATCAGCGCTTCTACCTGGTCGCGCCTTACAAGCCCATTACCGCGACACCCTGACCGGAGGCCTCGATCATGAAGCTCAAGACCCTGTTGATCCTGCTGACCCTGTGGTTGCCCGCGGCATTCGGCAGCAATGGTCCAGTGGCCGCGCGGGTCAATGGCGAGGAGATTTCCGAGTTTCGTCTCGAGCGTTACTTCGCCGAGTACCTGGAGGATCAGGGCCGGGCGCTGGGCAGCATTCGCAATCCCGCGGCGTACAAGCAATTGCGCCAGAAGGCGCTGGATGCGTTGATCGACCGCGAGTTGCTGTGGCAGGAAGCGCTCAGGCGTGGAGTGGTGATCAGCGATGCCGCGGTGCAAAGCCAGGTTGAACAGACCCGGCAGGCCATTGGCGGTGCCGAGAAATTCGCTCGTCGTCTGGAGGACGCCGGTTTCGACGAGGCCGGTTTTGTCGAATACACCCGCCGTGAGCTCGCGGCCCGGCAGGTGTTTGCCGACCTGACCACCGTCGATGGACCGGACGAAAAACAGGTCCGGGCATTCTATGAAGAACACCGCGCCGAGATGCGTCGGCCCGAAGCAGTACAGGCGCGGCACATCCTGATCAAGGTGCCTCAGGATGCCGATGCCGCCACAGTCGAAGCGGCCCGGCTACGCTTGCTCGAGTTGCAAGTGAAAATCAGCCAGGGCGCCGACTTTGCCAGCGTGGCCCGGACCGGTTCGGAAGATGCGTCCGCGAGCGAAGGTGGAGATCTGGGTTATTTTCCTCGTGGACGAATGCTGCCCGCGTTTGAAACGGCAGCCTTTGCCCTGGCGCCGGGTACGGTCAGTGAACCTGTTCGCACACCGCTGGGCTGGCACTTGATCTACGTACAGAACCACTTGGAGGCGGCCGATGTCTCAGAGCAACAGGGACTTGAACGGGTTCGGGCGTACCTTTCCCGACAACAACAGGTCGAGGTCCGTCTTCGGGTTCTGGCGCAGTTGCGATCGCGCAATCGAATCGAACGGATTGACGATGACTGAAGGTTCCCCCCCAATAGTGGGGAAAGCTTCAGCGCAACGCCGTGTGCTTCCCCGCCTTTGGGGGCGAGGGTTGCCCGAACGAAAAGGCTTTTCCATGGATATCAATTACATGCAGCGGTAAATCAGCCGGTGCTCAGCCTGGCATGAAGTGTGCGTTAGCCTCAGTAAGGCGCGCACTCCGTCAGGCTCGGAACTCGGACCTGCGGTTTCAAGGAGTCCACCTTGTTAAACAAAGTACTGGTTGTCGAAGACGAAGAGCTTCTTGCCGAAAACCTCAAGGATTACCTTCAGGCGCAAGAACTGGACGTCCGGATTGCACATGACGGTGCGACGGGTATCGGTGAAGCCGAACAGTTTGCACCCGATGTGATGGTGTTCGATTACCGCTTGCCCGATATGGAAGGCTTCGAAGTGCTCGGTGCCATCCGCCAGAACAGGAAGTGTCATTTTGTGCTGATTACCGGGCACCCAACCGCTGAAGTCTGTGAGCGGGCCCGGCAACTGGGAGTCAGCCATATCCTGTTCAAACCGTTTCCATTGGCGGAGCTGGCCCGTGCAGTCTGTGACCTTCTGGGCATGGAGCGCGGACTCAAGGCAGGCATGAGCCGATCCGAAGGTTTTGTCGAGCGACGCCAGAGCAAGACCGAGAGTTTCCCGCTGCAGTTGTACGATGGCAGTTGGGTGCTGGCGGATCGTCGACGAAATTCATCGACCTCCAGGGCACCGGACGACGAACAATTGCTCACCGGGGAGTAGTGGCGCGACAAGCCGTTCCGGTGATCGCCGTAATTGCTCGCCGCGTCGACAGGGCTCAAAGCCCCCGGCGTTGGAGAGCAAGCCATGGATCGTCTATCCCTTGCCGTCGAACCGGCGCAGTCGGAATGTGAACCGTCTCGCTTTTCCAGTGAGCAACTGTCCCAGGCACGATCGCTGGCCGCCAGTTCCGGCGAACGTATGCTTGAAGCCCTTGGGGTGTTGTGCGAACTGGCCCCCATGCCCTTCATCCAGCGCCTCGGCGCAACCCTGCATTACCCGGTGCTCGAGACCGACAGCCTGTTCAAGGCCACCCCGGTGTTCGACCGAGTCACCCTGGCCCAATGCCTCAAGCGCGAATTCATCCTGCTGCGTCACGACGATGCGGTCATCGGTGTGTTTGCCGATCCGTTCGACCCGGCCCGTCTGGCCTGGATCGATGACTGTCTGCACGGCGCACCGCTGTACCTGGTGCATGCCGACGACCTGAAGGCGTATCTGGCGCGCCACGAAGAGAGCTTCCACGCGGTGGAATCGCTCAACGCCCAGGCTGACGCCAACATCGAAGTCGATACCCTGCAAAGCCTGTCCCTGACCAGCATCAGCGAAGACGCCAGCGTCGTCGTCAAACTGGTCAACTCGACCTTGTACGACGCCTTGAAAATGCACGCCAGCGATATTCATCTGGGCACCACCGGCAGCGGTCTGGTGATCAAGTACCGCATCGACGGCGTGCTCAACAACATCAGCAAGATCCAGGGCAGCGAGTTTGCCGAACAGGTGATTTCCCGGGTCAAGGTCATGGCCGAACTGGACATTGGCGAGAAACGCGTACCTCAGGACGGTCGCTTCAAGATTGGCATCAGTGGCCGGCAGATCGACTTCCGGGTCTCGATCATGCCGAGCATTTTCGGCGAAGACGCGGTGCTGCGGGTGCTCGACAAACAGGACTTGGCGGACAAGGTCTGCGGCGTCCAGTTGCAAGCGCTGGGCTTTGAAGACGAAACCCTGCGGCAGCTGCGCAGGCTGGCCGCCGAACCCTACGGCATGGTGCTGGTGACCGGCCCCACCGGCAGCGGCAAGACCACCACGCTGTACGCGATGATCACCGAGATCAACCACGGCGTGGACAAGATCATCACCATTGAAGACCCGGTGGAATACCAGTTGCCGGGCGTGCTGCAAATACCGGTCAACGAGAAGAAAGGCCTGACCTTCGCCCGGGGGCTGCGCTCGATCCTGCGCCATGACCCGGACAAGATCATGGTCGGTGAAATCCGCGACCCCGACACCGCGCAGATCGCCGTGCAATCGGCGCTCACCGGGCACCTGGTGTTCACCACCATCCACGCCAACAACGTGTTCGATGTCATCGGCCGTTTCACCCAGATGGAAATCGACCCCTACAGCCTCGTCTCCGCGCTCAATGCCGTGCTGGCCCAGCGCTTGATCCGCCTGGTCTGCACCACGTGCAGCGCGCCGAGTCACCCGACCGACGATGAATTGCGCGCCTCGGGCCTTGATCCGCATAACGTCGATCACTATCGCTTCGTTCACGGCAAGGGGTGCGGCCATTGCCGGGGCACCGGTTATCGCGGGCGCACGGCGATTGCCGAGCTGCTGCACCTGGACGACGAGCTGCGGCAGATGATCGTCGAGCGCCAACCGATTTCGAAAATCAAGGTCCATGCGTGCAAACGTGGCTTGCGCCTGCTGCGCGAGTCGGCGCTGGAACTGGTTGCAGAGGGGCGGACCACGCTTGAGGAGATCAATCGTGTCACTTTTGTCTCGTGATCGTTTTGTCGCCGTCATCGGCGCCAGTGGTATCGGCCTCGGCCAACGCCGTGGCAGCGAAACCCTGTGGCTGGGCAGCGTCGGATTCATCGACGAAGGCTTTCACGCCTGGGCGGTGGCGTTGGACACCCTTGACCATCTGCTGGCCGACCACACCCGTGCCGGTGCCGAATTGAGCGTGGTGATTTCCGGGCACTTCAGCCGCTTTTGCCTGGTGCCGTGGAGCGAACAGATCAGCAGTCCCGACGAGTTGATCGGCTTTGCCCGGCTGTGCTTCGAAGACCTTTACGGTGCGCCGGCTCAACCCTGGAGCCTGGTGCTCTCGGCAGAACCGGCGGGTTACGACCGGATTGCCTGCGCGCTGCCGCAGGAATTGCTGGGGCGTCTGCGCACACTGGTCAGCGCCCGTGGCCTGCGCTTGCGTTCGGTGCAGCCGTACCTGATGGCGGCGTTCAACCATTTCGACAAAAGCCTCGATACCGGCAACTTCCTGTTCGTGGTCGCTGAACCGGTGCGCAGCGTGTTGCTGCTGGCACGGGAAGGCCGCTGGGCCTCGGTGCGTTCGGTGGGCAGCAGCGACAGCGACGCCGCACTGACTGCACTGATCGGCCGCGAAAGCCAATTGCAGGCCTCCACCAACGAGCGGCCATTGAACGTCTACCTGCATGCCCCTGCACGCATCGACGTGCAGCCCGATGTCCCCGACGTGCACTTGCGCACCCTTGAAGAAGGCCGGACACCCGTACGCGATTGCCTGTACGTCATGTCCCGGGCGGTGGCCTGAAATGCGCACCCTGAACCTGGACTTTCAGCCGCGTCGCCGCTCCGGCCCGTTGGGCTGGAGCCTGTTGGCCGGGGGCGTGGTGCTGACCCTGAGTTGCGTCCTGGTTCAGCAGCACCTCAGTGATGAAACCGCGCAACAGCAGGGGCATCTGCAAACCACCCAGCGCGTTCTCACCGGCGACAGCGGTGACAAAGTCAGCCTGACCCCGGCGCAAATACGCGAGCAGGCGCAGAACCTCGCCGAGATGCGCAAGGTCTCCCAGCAACTGCGCCGGCCCTGGGAAAACCTGTTCGCGATGCTTGAAGCCATGCCTCGCGAAAACATCGCCTTGCTGACCCTGACACCCGACGCCCGCAAGGGCCAGGTGCGGATCAGCGCCGAGGCCAAAGACCTGGATGCCATGCTCGACTTCCACCGCAACCTCGAGGCCAGCGACGAGCTGTCCGATGTGTCGCTGCTCAGCCACGAAATCGTGGCCAACGTGCCGGAGCACCCGGTGCAATTCAACCTGTCGGCTACCTGGGAGATTGGCGATGCGAATCCCTAGATTGATCGTCCACGAATACCTGCAAGGCCTGGGCATTCCCGGTCTGGTGGGGCTGGCGATGCTGGTGCTGGCGTTGGTCTATGGCCTGGCGGGACTGCTACCGGACTGGCAGTCGCTGCAACAGCTCAGCCAGCAGACCCGCGAAGCCGGCGATTACCTGGCCAGGGTTGAAGACGGCAGCGTCGCCCCCCCGGTGGTGCCGCAACGTCAGCTCGACGACTTCCACAGCAAGTTGCCTTCGCAACCTCAGGCCACGGTGGCCATCGACAGGATCTACGCCCTGGCGGCCCAGGAACACATCACCCTGGCACGGGGTGAATACGCCCTGGGCATCGACCCCAAGACGCATCTGGCCCGCTATCAGATTCTGCTGCCGGTGCGCGGCAGCTACCCGCAACTGCGGCGCTTTCTGCATGCCTTGCTCGGCCAGTTGCCGGCGGTGGTGGTGGAGGACGTGGAGTTCCAGCGCAAGAAAATCGCCGACACCGACCTGACCGGGCGGATCCGCATGACCCTTTACCTGTCGAGGTCATGATGAATACCAAGCGCGTAGCGGGGTGGGTGGGGTTCTTCGGCATCGCGGCGGCGCTGGCCTGGTTGCCCGATTACTTCATGCCGGCCGATGAGGACGATGCCAGCGTGGCCGTCGTCGCCAACCCGACCCACAGCAAAACCCGTGGCGCCCTGCCTGCCGCACCAGCGTCTGGCAAACCGGCGGTGGTGAAAGACTTGAGCCCGGCAGGTGACCTGTTCGCCGCCCGCAGCTGGAAAGCGGCGCCGACCCTCGCCAGCGTCATCGAACAACCCGCCAATGAACCCCCGGTGGTGCAAGCCCCCAGCGCACCGCCGATGCCTTTCCAGTTCGTCGGGAGGCTGGATGACCGTTCCGACCTGCAAGTGTTTTTGCAGAACGGCGAAAAAATATACGTCGTACGCAAAGGGGATGTGATCGACGAAACCTGGCGGATCGAAGCCATTTCCGATGTGGAACTGAGCTTCGTCTACCTGCCTTTGCATGTGTTCCAGACCTTGTCTGTGGGGAGCGCGCCATGAACAGAAGCCGTTTGCTGATGAGCCTGGCCTGCCTTTGCGCAGGGCTGGCGGCGTGCAGCTCCGCACGGGTCGCCAACAAGGAAGCGTCCGAGCTGATCGAGCAGGGACAATACGAAGCTGGCCTGGCGCGCATCGAAGAAGGGTTGCGGGAAAACCCTCGCGACACCGAACTGCATCTGGCCCTGAATACTGCACATACCAAAGCCATTACTGCATTGCTGACCGCCGGCGATAATGATCGCGCACACCGGGACTTCGCCTCGGCACGGGTGAACTACAGCCGGGTACTGACCATCGAGCCGAACAACCGCCGCGCCCAGGATGCGATGCGCCAACTCGAGTACATGCGCAGCATGGACGAAAAACTCGAGTTGGCCCGCGGCGACCTGCGTCGTGGCGACATCTACGCGGCTGATCGCCAGGTCAAACAGATCCTCGAACTGGACCCGCAAAATAACGGCGCCCTCGAACTGCAGGGCAGCATCCGCCTGGTCCAGAGCCGCAACGTGATCCCGTATCCACAACTGCGTACGCGCCTGAACCGGCCGGTGACGCTGGAGTTCCGCGACGCCAACCTGAAAACCATTTTCGAAGTGCTGTCCCAGGTCGCGGGGTTGAATTTCATCTTCGACAAGGACCTGCGCCCTGACATGAAAGCCACGATCTTCGTGCGGGACGTGCGCATCGAAGACGCGGTGGAACTGCTGTTGCAACAGAACCAGTTGCACCAGAAAGTGGTGAACGAAAACACCTTGCTGATCTACCCGGACTCCCCGCAAAAGCTCAAGGATTACCAGGAGCTGGTGATGCGCACCTTCTACCTGACCAGCATCGATGCCAACACCGCACTGAACATGATCAAGACCATGCTCAAGACCCGCGACGTGTTTGTCGATGAACGCCTCAACACCTTGACCATGCGCGACACCGAAGACGCCGTCCGCATGGCGGAAAAACTTCTGCAATCGCAAGATCAGTCAAACCCGGAAGTGGTGCTGGAAGTGGAGGTGATGGAAGTCGCCACCCAGCGGATTCTTGACCTTGGCCTGCAATGGCCGAACACCTTCGGCGTGGTCAACAGCGACGGTTCGCCGGTGCAGTTGCTCAATCAACTGAAAGGCATCGACTCCGGCCGGATCACCATCTCGCCATCGCCCCAGCTCAAGATCAACGCCCAGGACAACGACATCAACACCCTCGCCAGCCCGGTGATTCGCGTCAGTAACCGCGAGCAGGCGCGCATCCACATTGGTCAGCGTGTGCCGATCATCAGTGCCACCTCGGTGCCGTCGACGCAAGGGCCGGTGATCACTGAAAGCGTCACGTACCTGGACGTCGGTCTGAAGCTGGAAGTGCAGCCGACCGTGCACCTGAACAACGAAGTAGCGATCAAGATCGCCCTGGAAGTCAGTAACGCTACGCCGCTGGAACCGACCCGCCAGGGCACGATTCCGGTTCAGGTCGATACCCGTAACGCCCAGACCACCCTGCGCCTGCATGATGGCGAAACCCAGATCCTCGCCGGCCTGATGCGCAACGACCATGGCGCCACCGGCAACAAGATCCCGGGCCTCGGCGACATCCCTGGCCTGGGCCGGTTGTTCGGCAGCAACAAGGACAACGTCAGCAAATCGGAACTGGTGCTGTCGATCACGCCGCGAATCGTGCGCAACCTGCCGTACCAGAGCCCCTCGGACATGGAATTCTCGACCGGCACTGAAACCAGCATGCACATACAGGCACCGGACCGGCAGATGAAATCGTCGATGCCTAACGAACACATCGACCGGCCGGTGGCGTCCACCGCACCCCAGGTCGTGATCGGAAAGCCGTGATCATGAGCGCCTCGCAACGTGGTTTTACCCTGATTGAAGTCGTGGTGACGCTGGCCCTGATCGGGCTGTTGGCCGGCATGGCCGCGCCGCTGACCGAGACCGTGGTGCGCCGGGGCAAGGAGCAGGATCTGCGCACGGCGCTGTACCAGATCCGCGATGCCATCGACGCCTACAAACGCGCCTACGACGCCGGTTACATCGAGAAGTCGCTGGACAGCAGCGGCTATCCGCCGAACCTGAAAGTACTGGTGGACGGTGTACGCGATGTGCGCAGCGCCAAGGGCGCCAAGTTCTATTTTTTGCGCCGCGTGCCCCATGACCCGCTGGCCCCGGTCAAGCGCGACGACGAAGGCGGCTGGGGGCTGCGCGCCTATGACAGCACGGCCCAGAACCCCCGCGAAGGCCAAGACGTCTTTGACGTTTATTCGAAGGCGCGCGGCAAGGGTCTCAACGGTATTGCGTACCGGGAGTGGTGAGCTTATGCGTCGGGAAAAGGGTTTTACCCTGCTGGAACTGATGGTGGTCATGGCAATCATCGCGACCTTGATGACCATCGCCATGCCACGCTATTTCAACAGCCTCGAGGCCTCGAAAGAGACCACGCTGCGCCAGAGCCTGTCGGCGATGCGTGAAGCGTTGGATCACTATTACGGCGACACCGGGCGTTATCCCGATTCCCTCGAGCAACTGGTGGAGCAGCGCTACCTGCGCAACTCGCCGATGGACCCGATCGCCGAGCGCAAGGATCTGTGGGTCATGGTCGCACCGCCGGACGGCGTACCCGGCGGGGTCGCCGATATCAAAAGCGGAGCCACAGGGAGGGCGCGGGATGGCAGCCTCTATTCCGAGTGGTAAGCCGTTCGGCGAGGGCGGTTTCACTTACCTGGGCGTGCTGTTCCTGATCATGCTGATGGGCATGGGCCTGGCCAGTGCAGGCGAGTTGTGGTCGACCGCTTCGCGCCGGGATCGTGAACGCCAGCTGCTCTGGGTCGGTACGCAATACGCCCAGGCATTGCGCAGCTATTACCGCAGTTCGCCAGGGCTGGCGCAGTATCCGAAAAACCTCGAAGACCTGTTGCAGGACGAGCGTTTTCCCAACCCGAAACACCATATTCGGCAGCTGTATCCGGACCCGATCAGCGGTGGTGAATGGATCTTGATGCGTGGTTTCGACGGGCGCATCACCGGCCTCAACAGCGCCTCCACGGACAAGCCGCTGAAGCAGGCGGATTTCCCCGCGCAGTGGTCGGACTTCACCGGCATGGCCAGTTACAGGGACTGGCAGTTCGTGGCCGAGAAATCCTTCCTCGATGGCACATCCGGGCCTGCCAAAGGCCAGTCGAAATTGCCCCAGGCGTTACAGCCATGAACAGATTCTGTTGGGTCGTGATCCTGATGTTGACGTCCACTGCCGCTGCGGCCGGCGAAGAGGACGAAATGATGGGGTTCATCGTCGATGACACGATCTCGCACATAGGCCACGACTTTTACTACTCGTTCAGTGAACGCCTGCGCGCCACCAGCCCGATGGATTTCAACCTGGTGGTGCGCGAACGACCTTCGGCGCGCTGGGGCGCCCTGGTCACCGTGGAATATCAGCAGCGTCTGGTTTACCGGCGTTTTCTGCCGCCGAACACCGTGGAACTCAAGGACGAGGCCTATGATGCCGCCGACTGGGTTCGCGGGCAGATCGTCCAGCGCAAGCTGGAAGCCATGTTGCAGGACACAACGGACCTTGAGAGGGACGAGTTATGAAAACAAAAACGTTCTCGCAGCGCCCCGGGCTTTCATGGGCAGGCCTGTGCCTGTTCGGGCTCGGCAGTTGTGTGGTCCAGGCCACGGAGCTGGTCTATACGCCCATCAACCCGTCGTTTGGCGGTAACCCGTTGAACGGGACCTGGCTGCTCAACAACGCTCAGGCCCAGAACGACTACGACGATCCCGACTTGAAAAAACGCACCACCGCGGCCGGTACTTCGGCGCTGGAGCGGTTCACCAGTCAGTTGCAGTCGCGGTTGCTCGGGCAGTTGCTGGACAACATTTCCGCGGGCAACACCGGGAGCCTGACCACCGACGCTTTTATCGTCAACGTCGTCGATGATTCCGGGCAGTTGACCATCGTCGTGACTGACCGAGCGACCGGTGAAATCTCGGAGATCCAGGTGAGCGGCCTGGCCCCTTGACGGGATCGGGTTGATGGGGAGGGAAGGACATGAAAAGAATAATGGTGCTGGGGCTGATGTTGGCGATGTTGCAAGGGTGCAGCCTGCGCGAGCCGATCGGGGCTGAGCAGGACACCGAAACACCGACGCTGACCCCGAGGGCGTCAACCTACTACGACTTGATCAATATGCCGCGACCCAAGGGCCGGTTGATGGCGGTGGTGTACGGTTTCAGGGATCAGACCGGCCAGTACAAACCGACGCCGGCCAGCTCGTTTTCCACCAGCGTAACCCAGGGGGCGGCGAGCATGCTGATGGATGCGTTGCAGGCCAGTGGCTGGTTTGTGGTGCTGGAGCGGGAAGGGCTGCAGAACCTGCTGACCGAACGCAAGATCATTCGCGCCTCGCAGAAAAAACCGAATACGCCGCTGAATATCCAGGGTGAACTACCGCCGTTGCAAGCCGCGAACATGATGCTTGAGGGCGGGATTATTGCGTACGACACCAATGTGAAAAGTGGCGGGGAAGGGGCGCGTTACCTGGGTATCGATATTTCCCGGGAGTATCGGGTGGATCAGGTCACGGTGAACCTGCGGGCGGTGGATGTGCGCAGTGGGCAGGTGCTGGCCAATGTGATGACCAGCAAAACAATTTACTCAGTGGGCCGTAGTGCCGGGGTGTTCAAGTTTATCGAGTTCAAGAAGTTGCTTGAGGCGGAGGTCGGGTATACCACCAACGAGCCGGCGCAGTTGTGTGTGTTGTCGGCGATCGAGGCGGCGGTGGGGCATCTGTTGGCGCAGGGGATCGAGCGGCGTTTGTGGCAGGTGGCGGGGGATAATTCGCCTCAGAGCAGTGAGACGCTCGATCGTTACCTGACCCAGAACAAGGTGCCTGAAGAGGAGTGAACCGAGGCGGCCTTCGGGCCGACCTGGTTCTTGCTGATGTACCCGGACCCCCTGTAGGAGCTGGCTTGCTAGCGATGGCTGAGCGTCAGGCGATATAGGTTTTGATGGTGTGCATATCCATTGCTGCGGTAACGACGGCTATGGGTTCCGCCCTTACGGCGGGTTACTTGGAAAAGCGCCAAGTAACCAAGCGCCAGCGCCCCTGACGTACGGTGGCTCGCTCCGGTCCTGCTCCGTGGGCCCGCCGCCATCGGCCATCCATGGCCGGGGGCGGCTAACCCGGCATCCTTGCCGGGTTGCCCACTGCGCAGAACCTGCGCTCGGCCTTCCGACGGGGCAGATCAAGATCAAAATCAAAAACAAAGCGAGGCGGCCTGGTAGCCGACCTGATGTTCGTCAGATCATCGGGGGTGTACACACACCAGTGTCATGCCCGCCAACAATCCCCTGTGGGAGCTGGCTTGCCAGCGATGGCTGAGCGTCAGGCGGCTTGTTTTTTGATGGTGTACATATCCATTCCTGTGGTCATGGCTACCAATGGTTCCGCCCTGACGGCGGGTTACTTGGAAGAGCGCCAAGTAACCAAGCGCCAGCGCCCCTGACGTACGGTGGCTCGCCTAGGCTCGCCATGCCCTCGCTCCGGTCCTGCTCCGTGGGCCCGCCGCCATCGGCCATCCATGGCCGGGGGCGGCTAACCCGGCATCCTTGCCGGGTTGCCCACTGCGCAGAACCTGCGCTCGGCCTTCCGACGGGGCAGATCAAGATCAAAATCAAAAACAAAGCGAGGCGGCCTGGTAGCCGACGTGATGTTCGTCAGATCATCGGGGGTGTACACACACCAGTGTCATGCCCGCCAACAATCCCCTGTGGGAGCGGCGGTGCGACGATTCGACTTGCTCGCGAATGCGGACTGACATTCAGCATTGATGTCGACTGACTGGACGGGGCAGATCAGGATCAAAAGCCAGATCAAAAGCCAAAGCGAGGCGGCCTGATAGCCGACCTGAAGTCTGTCAAAGCCATCGGCGTTAAACACCAATCTCATGCCCACCAAAAATCCCCTGTGGGAGCTGGCTTGCCAGCGATGGTCGTTAACGATGACGCGTGTTGTCTGAAGGAACGCGATGTCTGGGCATCCATCGCTGGCAAGCCAGCTCCTACAAGGACCGGTGCGCCCTGCAAACATCTGGCAAAAAAAACCGCGTCCTCTTCAAGGGCCGCGGTTTTTTTTATACCCCTGCAATTACTGCTGCAACACCGTCGCCCGGTTATCCATACCCACTTGTTGAATGGTCGCCATCTGCGTCACGCCACTCTGATCCACATTGGCAATGTTCCCGGTGCCGCCTTGGGTCACATACGCCACGTTCATCGTGTCAGCCTGTTTCACCGTGATCTGGTTATCGTTGCCCCACTGGCTGGTAGAGGCCAGGTTGCCGGTGCCGGACTGGTCGAACGCGGTGCTGTTGTTCATGCCGGTGCTGCTGCCCTCGATCAGGTTGGCGGTGCCGCGCTGGTCGGCGATGAGGACGTTGTCGCTACCGTTCTGGTCGAAGTACAGCTCGTTGTAGTTTTCGGCCTGGCTAACGGTGGTTTTGTTGCCGGTGCCGGTCTGGTGGGTGGTCATGATGTGGCCGACGCCGTCCTGAGTGAAGTTGGCAATGTTTTCCTTGCCGTTCTGGGTGATGGTTGCGCTCTGGTTGCTGCCGAACTGGCCACCTTTTTGCGGACCTTTCCAGTTGCTGGCGTAGACCTTGTTGTCGCTACCCACCGAAGTGGCGGTGAGTGAATGGCCTTCGCCGGTCTGGTAGGTGAAGTGCGTGTTGCCCGTGCCTGTCTGGTACAGCGCGATGGTCGAGCCAGTGGATTCGAACTGATCGGCGTAGATCGCGTTGAGGTCGCCAACCTGAAACACGTGGGCGGTGTTGTTTTCGCCGAAGCTCTGGTCGACCACGGTTTCGTTGGTCAGGCCGGTCTGGTTGACGGTGGCACCGCTGCCGACTTGTCCGTCCTGCCAGATTTCAGTGCCGTTACCGTCGCCGAGCTGGTTGATGGTCAGGTTGCCGCCGTCGCCATTGCGCTGGTCGCCGTAGGCATAGTTGCTGGTGCCTGTCTGGTTGATGTCGATCTGGCCGCCCATGTGGTTGATCTGTTCGGCGGTGGCGTAGTTGGTGGTGCCGTACTGGATGATCACCGCGGTGTTGGCGATGCCGGGCTGGATCTGTTCGATGTAGGCTTCATTGCTGTCACCGAACTGGAAGGTTTGCCCGGTCGTGCCGTCCTGGCTGTCCTGATAGACGAATGAGAAGTTGCCGGTGCCTTGCTGTTGTTGCAGCACTTCACCGCCCCCTGCGCCGATCGACTGGCTGGCGTGGCTGGTGTTGAAACTGCCGGTCTGTTGCTGGGTGATGGTGCTGTTGTTTTCGAACAATTGCTCGGCGTAACCGGCGTTGTAATCGCCCACCTGGTTCTGGTCGATGGTGCTGGTGGCCGTGTCCTGCTTGGCGGCCGCGTCGTTGCCCTGGCCGAGTTGCTGCTGTGTGGCGGTGCTGAAGGGGGACAGGGTCTGCTTCACGTCGGCGACGTTGGCGGTGCCGGTCTGGTCCTGGGTTGAAAGGCTGTCGTTGGCCAACGCCTGGGCACTGACAATGACCAGGATGGCGGCGGTGAGGGGCGTCAGTTTGAACATGGTGAAACCTCCATGTGTTGCAGTGCTTTAGCGGTATTGTTTGACCGAAACGCTCATGCCGTTTCCCGACTGGCTCACGGCGCTGGTAAGCCCCGTGCCGGCCTGGTCGATGCTGGCGTCGTTGTTGTTGCCGTTCTGGGAAATCTGCGCGCGGTTCTGGCTGCCGGTCTGCGTGATCGAGGCGGAGTTGCCGGAACCTTGCTGATTGATCATCGCCATCAGGTCGCTGCCGTGTTGCAGGATGAAGGCTTCCTGATTGCTCCCCGACTGGACGATGGTGCCGAGCAACGACTGGCCGTTCTGTTGCAGCAGCGCCACGTTGGCCTGGCCGTTCTGGTCGATCAGCGCGTGCTGGCCAATCGGCGGTGGCAACTCGCCGAGGTCGGTGCCGGGGCCCACGTCGTCGTTCTCCATCAGATCGTCGGCGCGCACGCCCGCGCTGCTGCAGAGCAGAAGCAGGCAGAGCAGGGTGGCGATCGACGTTCTCATCGTGTTGTCCTTTGGGCAGAGGCCCGCCCCATCAACCGTGCGGTCGATGGGGCGAGGGCTCAGTTCGAAACCACCGACACCGTGCGCACGGTGCCTTGGGACGAGGTGATGGTGGCGGTCGGGTTCGCCGACGGAATCACCGTGGTGGTGTTGTTCACCGTCAGCCGCCAGCGACCGGTCACCGGTACCGTGGTGGTGCCCAGGGTCGTCAACCCGGTCGGGGTGCTGACCCGGACGGTGATGGTGTTGCCGGTGGTCACCGATGAGGTGCCCGCAAAGTCCCAGGTGAAGCGGTTATTGGAACGTGCCGACACCGTAGCCGTGGTCACCGTGAAGGTTTCTGCCGGTGGCCGGGGCGAGACTTGCACGGTGACCGTCGCCGGTGCCGTCGACACGGCGCCCAGGCTGTCTCGGGCGAGGTAGGTGAAGGTCGTGGTGAACGCCGTCGTGACGGTGGCCGGTGGGGTGTAGGTGATCACCGTGCCGTTGCTGCTGACGGTACCGCGACCCGCCGCTGGCTGGGTGAAACTGGCGATGGCCAGCGGCACGTTGCCTTCCGGATCGGTGTCGTTGAGCAGCACATTGATCGGCACCGCCACGCCCAGCGTTGCGATGCTGTCCGCGACAGCCACGGGTGGCCGGTTAGGCGCCACGGTGATGGTCACGGTCGCCGGGGTTGCCGAGGCCAGGCCTTTGACGTCTTGAGCCTTGTAGGTGAAGGTCGTGGTCAGCGGCACCGTGACCACGGCTGGCGGTGTGTAGACCACGGCGGTCGAACCGCTCAACGCCACGGTGCCTTGCCCGGTGGCCGGTTGGGTCAGCGCGGTGATGCTCAACGGTACGTTGCCGTCCGGGTCACTGTCGTTGGCCAGCAGGTTGAGGGTCAGCGGCACCCCGAAGCTGGTGCTGCCGCTGTCGGCAACGGCCAGCGGCGGCTGGTTCTCTCCGCTGTTCGGTGCCGTTCCGACCACCACAACCGGTTCGGTGTCACTGCCGCCCGCAGCGGACTTGACCGTGACGCTGGCCGGTGGCTGTGGCAGGTCGGTGACAGTCAGGCGTTGCAGGGTGCCGGACTTGGACAGACGTCCGTAACCCTGAGCGACCATGTCCGGCACTGTCACTTCATCCGTGGAAGTGGCCTCGATCAGCAGGCTCTGATTGCTGAAGTTGTAGCGAGCGGTCTGGATTTTCACCAGGTCAGTGACCTTGCTCGACACCGCCGTGGGGCGAGTGGTGCCCGTCGGGTTGGTGGCGGTGAGCACGACAACCGAAGGCACCGTGCCGGTGATCAGATGCTGGCCGAAGAACAGCCCGTTGTTGTCGCCCACCAGGTTGGTCTGGCACGGCGAAAGCGGTGGCCCGGGAACCAGCGCAACGGTTTCTCGGAAGCACAGCGTCGAGCTGTTATCCGCTTTGCCAAAGACTTCGATCCGGGTGCTGCTGCCGGTGCCGGAGGGAATGCGCCGGTAGGTGGCACGGTCCATTTCCACATGGGTTTGCGCACGGTTGTCGAGGACTTTGCCGGCGAGGGTGAAGAGGTTGGTCTGAATGGTCCCCGCCGGCCCGGTGATGCGCACGAAGTTGGTGTTGTTCGGGCTGCCGGTGACGGCTTCGGTAAGGTTCGGGTCGCCGACGAAGGTTTCGACGGTGCCGGTGTCCGGGTTCACCTCGGTGTAAGGGCCGTTGACGCTGCGCAGGAATGGCCCGATGGCACCGCTCAGGGCGCCGCTGAAATTGCCCGGCGCGCCGATGCCGACATCTTTGGTGATGTTGATCGCACGCCGGCCCGGCGTGGTGACGTTGACTGTTTCCACGCCGTAGGGGTGGGTGATGGTGTAAGTCCCGGCGGTGGGCACGTTCACCCGGATGCGAATCCGCGCGAAGCTTTGCTGATCGCCATCGATGGGGTTTTCCGAGGCGAATGCCGCTTCGATCCCGGCCACGTAGACGTCCATGCCATAGCCGGCGGCGTTGTTGGCGATGGAGGTTTCGGCGAGGAACCAGAAGGCTTCCGGCGGCCAGTTATCCGGGAACACCATCGGCTGGCTGTCGTCGTAGATGCCGGGTTCCGGCAGCAGGGTGCACATGTAGGATGGCGGCACCGTGACCGGTACTCGGGAGCTCGTGGCCCGGGACTGACACAGCTCCATCGACAGCTGATTATTGTCTTGATACCACATGGGGAATTTCCCCGTGGCGAAGGTGTAGGGGCCAGGGTCGACGGCGGCGAGTTGCGCATACGCGCTGCCGGACAACGATAGAGTCAGCCCGAGGGCGTTGAGCGCCAGGCGCGGCCAATTGTTCATGATGCCTCCTGATGAGGATCTGGGCATGTGAGCGTTCATTGCACGATGACCACTTCTTCGGTATCGCTGCCGCCATTGGATGACGTCACCCGAACCTTGGCCGGTGGAATCGGGGAGATCCCGGTCGCGAGGGTTTTCACTGCGCCGTCGCCACTGAGCGCGCCGATGGCAGCGCCGGTGCCCGAGGTGGCGGTCAGCACTGGCGGCGAAGTTTCGTCGCTGGTGGAGGCCACGACCGTTATTTGCCCGGTGCTCAGGCTGTACTCGGCGCGCTGGATCACCACCAGGTCGGTCAATGGCATGGGCAAGGTGGTCGGTGTGCTGGTGGGGATGGCCAGGTGGTTGTCGGCGGTCACCTGCAAGGTGCCTGGCAAGCTCGGGTTGGTCGACGACTGCGCGTACCAGTTGCCGGTGGTGTTGGCTTCGCGCAGGTTCAGCACCGGGTTGTTGCTGTCCAGGGTGACGGTGGCGGGAGGCGGCGGAGCCATGACGAATACATCCTGCTGCGCCACCGGTGCGCTGTCGCCGGCATGTCGCGAATAGGTGCTGCGCTGGGGGATCATCGGCGTCGGCCGGATCACGCTCGACAATTTGCCCGAGACGGCGAATACCGTGGTCCGCAGGTCCAGGCCTCCTGGCCCTTCGATACGGAGGAAGTTGGTGTTGAACGGGCTGCCGGTGACGGCTTCTTCGAGGTTCGGATCGCCGATGAAGGTTTCCGCCTGACCGGTGACCGGGTTGGTTTCGGTGTAGGGGCCGTTGACGCTGCGCAGAAAGGGGCCGACATCACCTTTGAGGGCGCCGTCGTAGGTCTTCGGCGTACCAATGCCGATGTCCCGTGTCATGTTGATCGCGCGCCGACCGGGCGTGTCGACGTTGAACACATCGACACCGTAGGGATGGGTGATGACGTAGGTGCCGGCGATGGGCACATCGACACGAATGCGCACCCGGGCGAAGCTGACCTGGTCGCCGTCAATCGGCTCTTCGGCGGCGAAGGCGGCTTCGATGGCCGAGCCATAGGCCAGGTCGATGCCCCTGGCCGCATCGACGATCGTACCGTCGACGGTGAACCAGAACGCTTCATCGGGAAAGTTGGTCGGGAAGACGATCGGTTGCGCGTCGTCGAACACCCCTGGCGTCGGCAGCAGGTTGCACATGTAGGTCGGTGCGCCCGGAGCGCTGGGCACCCGTGAACTGACGGCCTTGGACAGACAAAGATCGAGGGTTCGACCATGCGTGTCCTGATACCAGGCAGCGAAAGATCCGTTGGCGGGCAAGTAAGGCCCCGGATCGACAGCAAACAGCGCCGCCTGGGCGAAGCCTTGGGCCAGAGCGGACACGACCAGGGCGATCGCGGTTTTGGACAGTAAAGGGTGCATGAGTATTCCCTCTATCAGAGACCTGCCCCGTGGGGAGGGGTCAGTTGACGGGGAGGGTCGGCAACTTCCATACCAATCTCGGAAAACGGCCGTCAGAGGCCCGGAATCAGGGCTTGTTACGCTCTCGAGGCGCTGGAATGCCGGTCTGGCATCAGGGCCACTGTCCCCAGATTTGGGGGTAGATGGAACATTGGGGAAGTGCGGACCCGGGGCCGGGCAAACCGCCATGGGTGGGCTATAACCAATGGGGGGAACCGCCGGGAAGTACGCCCATGAACTTGCCTACGCAATTGCTCCAGTCCGAGGAGGGCACACGCCTGAACTCGCGCAAGCAGCCGTTCAACCTGCTGCGCTGGTTTTCGCTCATCAGCATGGGAGTGATCGGCACGGTGGCGGTGGCGCTGGGCGCGGTGTCCACGCGGTTTGTGATTACCGAGAGCGTACAGCGCGATGCGATGTTGACCTCGCAGTTCATTCAGACGATCGCTTACGCCGAGATGCGTCATGTGTCGATTCCGAATGTGCGGACCATGGGCGAGCTGCTGGACCCGCGCAAAGACCGGGACTTCCCGGACGTCGACCCGATGGACCGCGCCAGTGTCCGGGGCGAATTTCTCGACCATATCGAGCACCTGCCAGACGTGATCCTGGCCAACATTTATGCGCCCGATCGCATGGTGGTCTGGTCGACAAACCCGGCATTGATGGGAACCACCATCCAGGCTGACGAAGACCTGGAGCAGGCGTTTGCCTCCAGGAAGCCGGTGTCGACCAGCTACCACAATGTCGACAAGACACGCATGGAACAGAAGTTCATATCGCCACCGGATTTCATCTTCATCGAAAACTACATTCCGCTGTTCGATGCCGATGGCAAGAACGTCACCGCGATGGTGGAGATCTACAAGGAACCCAAGGACCTGATCAACCGTATGGAGCGCGGCCTGGTGTTGATCTGGCTGGCCACGGCACTGGGCGGCGGGCTGATTTATCTGGGGCTTTACTGGATCGTGCGCCGGGCGGCAAATCTGCTGGCGGAGCAACAAAAGCAATTGATTACCAACGAGACGTTCGTTGCCCTGGGTGAGATGTCATCGGCGGTGGCCCACAGTTTGCGTAACCCGCTGGCGACCATTCGTTCAAGCGCCGAGCTGGCGCTGGAGTTCGACAGCGGCCCGGCGCACAAAAACATCACCGACATCATCGGTCAGGCGGATCGCATGTCGAAATGGGTAAGGGAACTGCTGCAATCCTTGCGCCCGCTGCATGATGAGTCCGAACCGGTGAACCTGGTGGCGGTGTTGCACGACAGCCTCATGGCGTTCGAACAGCAGATCGCCAATGCCGAGGTTCACGTGGTGTTTGAGCCGAAGGACACGCCGATGGTCCTGAGCCAGCCAATACAGTTGTCGCAAATCCTCAGCAGTTTGCTGGCCAATGCGCTGGAAGCCATGGACAAGGGCGGCACCCTGACCATCACTCTGGAAACCACTGATGCCCGAGGCGTCAGTGTGGTCCTGAGAGACACGGGCAAAGGCATGAGCGAGGAACAACGCAGCCTGGCCTTCCGGCCGTTTTTCACCACCAAGCAAGGCGGGCTGGGCGTCGGGCTGGTGCTGGTCAAACGAATCATGGAACGCTACGGCGGTGCCGTGAGCCTGGAAAGTTGCGAGGGCGAGGGCACGTGCGCACGCCTGTCGTTCAAGCGGATTCCCTGAAACGGGGATGAACTTTCCCCGGTAACGGGTGTCATTCCCCAGTCTTTTTTTCGGACATGGCAAATTGATGTTGATAAGCCATTGTTTCGCAGGGAATTAATCTTTCGCATAAAACCGTTACAAGTCTGGCGAACTCCTTGCAAAACCCCCATTACCCCCTTCATATCTTCGAGGCGGCTGGTGATGGACAGAAAAGCGCGGCACCCCTGCAAATGGCTTGGCCTTCTGACGCCCCTGAGCGTCCTGCTCGCAACGATGCTCGGCACAACGAGCCTGCGCGCCGGCCCGATCGACGACGAAGGACAGCCCGGACCGACCGACCCTTCGGCGTACCACGACGAACCGGCTGACCGACAGGGGGCCTTGAACGCCATTTTGACCATGCCACCGGCCAACCTGGATTCCTTCGATTTGCCGGGGGGCGTCAAAGGCACCCGTGACACCCCGCTCAAGGAAAACATCCTGCCGCCGGCGGTGCAGACCAGCTTCAATTACCCCACCAACGGAAAACCCAGTCCGCTGTACGGTGCTCTGCCGTTCACTCAGCAGTTGCTGCTGTTCGAAGAATTCGGTCTGGAAAAACTCGACCCCACCACTCCGGCGGCGCCGTTGCCGTTTCCACCGGCCGCCATTGGTCCGCTGCCGCAACAGGATCCCACCAGCGTCGCTCGCAGTGCCCCACCGAGCGCGGCGCTCGACGCTTTCATGCGGCAACCGGGGCTGACTCCGTTCCCCAGTCATTATTCCAACGTGGTCGACCGCAACCCTTGGCAGAAGCAGATCGAATTTTTCCTCAACCGCCGTATCGGTTCGTCGGCTGAAGGCCGTCCACCAGGAAAAGGCTGGTCGCACCAGCGCTGGAACGAGTTTTACCCGCAGATGGCCTACAAGACTGTGCAAACCGGCGCACGAGTGAATACCGGCTTGCGTGACAGTCGTCAGATGCACCGCTATGCCATGGGCGAGTTTGGCCCTGGCGGCCTCTATTACAACGTGGCTGGCCTGCCGGCGACCGCAGGCACCGCCAAAGGCGTCAATGCGCGTTTTCACCCGAAAATGCCGGTGCAGAACCACAACGCGGTCTGGACCTTCGACGGCACCTTCCCGCCCAAGTTACTCATGGTGCGTTACGGACAACCCGTGTTGATGCGCCATTACAACGGCTTGCCGATCGACCCGTCAGCGAACATGGGGTTTGGTCTGCACACCCTTTCCACCCACGAACACAACGGTCATCAACCGGCGGAAAGCGATGGTTATGCCAGCGCATTTTTCTTCCCCGGGCAATTCTACGACTACCGCTGGCCGATCCAGCTGGCCGGTTACGACAGCATCAACACCAAGGCTGAGGATCCGCGTGCAGCTTTTCCGTGCTCGCCGGGCGAAACCCTGTGGACCAACGACCTCACCCCCAGCCGCAAGACCTGCGACAACGGCACGATCAAGATCCGCGGCGACTGGCGCGAAACCATGAGCAGCCATTGGTTTCACGACCACATGCTCGATTTCACCGCGCAGAACGTCTACAAGGGCAACGCGGCAATGATGAACTACTACAGCGCCCTGGACCGTGGCAATGAATCGGTGAATGACGGCGTCAACCTGCGTTTACCAAGTGGCAATGCCCTGCCTTGGGGTAACCGCGACTACGACGTCAACCTCGTGTTTGCCGACAAGGCGTGGGATAAAAACGGTCAACTGTGGTTCAACCCGTTCAATACCGACGGCTTCCTCGGTGATCAGGTGCTGGTCAACTGGCAGTGGAAACCGGTCCTGGATGTGCGCGCCCGCAGCTATCGGTTACGCATGCTCAATGGCTCGGTGTCGCGCTACTTCAAACTGGCGCTGGTGCGCGAAATCAAGGGCACCGGCGGCGAGTTTCCGGGGCCTGTCGGGTCGGGCGTGTCGTATGCTCGCGTGCCGTTCCACATGATTGCCAACGACGGCAATATCATGGAGCACAGCGTGCCGTTCGACGGCACCATGGACCTGGATGCCGACGGCGATATGAAGAATCACAACGCGATCCTGCCCACCATGGGCATCGCCGAGCGTTTCGACATCATCGTCAACTTCGCGAAAAACGGGGTCAAGGCCGGCGACAAGCTGTTCTTCGTCAACCTGCTGGTGCATGAAGACGGCAAGGGCCCGGAAGAACCCGCCTCCCTGGCTGACGTGCTGTCCGAGAAATACAAGGCGATCATCAAGCAAACCAGCAAGGGGCCGAAGTGGGAAGACGGTGACCCGGCGGTAGGCAAGGTGTTGCAACTCAACGTCAAGGCTTACACCGGTCAGGACCTGGCCATGGACCCGGCCGCCTATGAACCGGCCAAACCGGGCAAGGCTGAAGGCCTGGTGATGATCCCGCTGAAACTTCACCGCGATAATCTGGCCGACAAGGCGCTGCTGGCCAAGGCCCGTCACCGCACCTTCACCTTCGGTCGTTCCGACGGCACTGATCTGGCGCCGTGGACAATCAAGACCGACGGCGGTTTCGGTTTCAGCATGGACCCCCGTCGCCTGAACGTCTCGACCAAACTGGCCTCCGGCCCGACCGACGCCGGCATGAGCGGTTTCGGTACCCTGGAAGTGTGGAACATCAAGCTCGGCGGCGAGGGCTGGAGCCATCCGGTGCATGTGCACTTCGAGGAGGGGATCATCCTCAGCCGCGGCGGCAAGCTACCACCGGAATGGGAAAAATGGGCACGCAAGGACGTGTACCGCATCGGCCCGGAAAAGGACGGCCTGGACAGCGTGGAAATTGCGATCCACTTCCGCGAATTCGCCGGGACGTACATGGAGCACTGCCACAACACTCAACATGAGGACAATTCCATGTTGTTGCGTTGGGACGTTGAGAAACCGGGGCAACTGCAATTGATGCCGGTTCCGCTGCCGAGCTGGGATGGCGTGCGCTACGTGAACTCGGCCGCGCTGCCAACCTTCCGCACCGGCGATGGCTACGGCCCTCAAGCGGTGATGAAACCATGATCCGCAGGGGAGCCGACATGACACTGCACACGCCGCGCTCCCGTGCGTTGGGCATGCACCTGATTCTGGTACTGGTGACGTTTCTGCTGGCCAGTCAGGTGCTTCACGCTCATGACGGAGTACTGGCGCCGACGGAATCGGCGACACCCTGGGGCGGTGATTACTTCCCCAACACCTTGCTGACCAACCAGGACGGTCGGCAGGTGCGTTTTTTCGATGACCTGATCAAGGGCAAAGTGGTGGTGATCAACTTCATCTTCACCACGTGCAGCGACTCCTGTCCGCTGGAAACCGCGCGCCTGCGCCAGGTGCAACAGTTGCTGGGGCCCCGGGTTGGCCAGGACATTTTTTTCTACTCGATCAGCATCGACCCGTTGAGCGATACACCCGAAGTGCTCAAGGCCTACGCCCAACGGTTCAAGGTCGGACCGGGCTGGCAGTTTCTCACCGGCGAATTTGAGGCCGTCACCGAGTTGCGCAAAAAACTCGGGCTGTTCATCGAGGGCGTCGACAACGGCCGTAACAAGGACCACAACCTGAGCCTGATCGTGGGCAACCAGGGCACTGGTCGCTGGATGAAAGCCTCGCCGTTCGAGAACCCGTGGATCCTCGCCGATCAGTTGGCCAATACCTTGCAGAACTGGAAGCAACCCAGCGTTGAAGAGAATTATGCCGATGCGCCCGAGATCCGCCCGCCGAGCAACGGCGAAGAGTTGTTCCGCACCCGTTGTGCTTCGTGTCACAGCCTCGGGCCGCAAGACGGGCAGGGCATCGGCATGCGCAACATCGGCCCGGACCTGATCGGCGTGACCCGCCTGCGGGATCCCGCCTGGCTCAATCGCTGGATCCGCGAACCGGATCGCATGCTCGCCGAAAAGGACCCGATTGCGCTGGAGCTGTTTCAACGCTTTGACAGGATCCCAATGCCAAACCTTCGCCTGGATGAGCGCTCGGCACAGTCCATCGTCGAATTTTTGCAGGAGGAAACCGATCGTCAACAACCGCTGCAGGCCGCGCAGGTGCCATAGCAGCTAATTACTGTTATCGAGCCGTCAGGCGCGATCAATGCCACCTACACTGATTCGAAATGCCGCTGAAAAGGCTACATGCCAGCCACCAGGACCCGTCCATGCAGATACTCGAACAACCCAAGGTACCTGCACCGCCGAACACGCCGCCGAACACGCTGGCGGGAGATGCGGGCTGGCGGGGCCGCTTCAATCTGCTGCGCTGGTTTTCCATCGGCAGCTTTTTGATCATCGCCGCCGTGGCGTTGGGGCTGGGCTACATTTCCACGCGTTTCGTGGTCGAGGAGAGCATCGAACGCGATTCCATGCTGACCGCGCAATTCGTTCAGGCCATCGGTGACGCCGAAATCCGCCACGCATCGATCACCCCGAACAGAACCATGGGCGAAATGCTCGACCCGCGTCAGGACAACGCCTACCCCGATGTCAATCCGGGTGCTCGTGCCGCCTCGCGCAACGAGTTTCTCGATCATGTGGAACATCTGCCGGACGTCCTGCTGGCCACGGTATACGCGCTGGATCGTACCGTGGTGTGGTCGACCAACCCGGAGTTGATCGGCGTGCGAATTGAAGATGATGAGGAGCTGGACGAGTCTTTCGCGATGAAGGAAGCCGTGTCCACCAGCTACCACGAGATCGATGAAGAACGACCCGAGCAGAAACTGCTGCGCGAGCCGGAGTATCTGTTCATCGAAAACTATATTCCGATGTTCAATGCCGACAAGACCAAGGTCATCGCCATGGTCGAGGTCTACAAGGAGCCGGTTGATCTGGTTGCGCGCATCCAGCGCGGTTTCAAGTCGATATGGGTGGCGACCGTGCTTGGCGGTGTCGTCATCTACCTTGGGCTGTTCTGGATTGTGCAGCGTGCGGCCAAGCTGCTCGAGAGCCAGCAGAAACAGCTGATCGCCAACGAAACCTTCGTGGCTCTGGGGGAAATGTCCTCGGCGGTTGCCCACAGCTTGCGTAACCCGCTGGCAAATATTCGCTCCAGCGCCGAACTGGCCCAGGAGATCGCCAGCCAGAGCTCGCAGAAAAACATCGGCGACATCATCAGTCAGGTCGATCGCATGTCGCGCTGGGTTCGCGAGCTGCTGGTGTCGTTGCGGCCGATGACTGACGAGTATGAAACAGTGGATCTGGTGCTCGCCATTGACGATACCCTGAGTGCCTTCGACGCGCTGATCAACCGCTCCAATGTCGACGTTCGCTTCACCCCCAACGCCTGCCCGCCGGTCGTCAGCCAGCAGGTGTTGCTGACGCAGATTCTCAACAGCCTGTTTGCCAACGCCCTGGAAGCCATGCCCAAGGGCGGTGTGCTGAGCATCGAGATTGAGTCGCCGCAAACCGGGCATGTGCGCATGACCCTGAGCGATACCGGCAAGGGCATGACCAAACAGCAGCAGCAAATGGTCTTCAAACCGTTTTTCACCACCAAACAAGGCGGATTGGGCGTCGGCCTGGCCCTGGTCAAACGAATAATGGAACGCTTCGAGGGCTCGGTCGAACTGGCCAGTCAGGAGCGGCAAGGAACTCGCGTCAGTCTTAACTTTAAAGTGGCAACGGGAGGGGAATATGGGGCAGAGCATTCTGCTGGTCGAGGATGATGAACTCCTTGCCGAGAACATTCAGACCTATCTTGAGCTCAAGGACTTCGATGTCACGGTCTGCCACTCGGCTGAAGAGGCGCTGGAGCAAATGCGCATGTTCGCCCCGGACGTGGTATTGACCGACAACTCGCTACCGGGCATGAGCGGTCACAATCTGATCCAGAAGCTGCGCATCAGCGCGCCGGAGCTGAAAGTGATCATGATGACCGGCTATGGCAATGTCGAAGACGCCGTGGTGGCGATGAAAGAGGGCGCGTTCCATTACGTCACCAAGCCGGTGGCGCTGCCGGAACTCAAGCTGTTGCTGGACAAGGCCCTGGCTACCGACCGGATGGAGCGAACGCTGTCGTTCTATCAGGAACGCGAAGCGCAGAAATCGGGGGTGCAGGCGTTGATCGGCGAATCGGGGCCTATGCTCTATCTCAAAGGCACTATTGCGCAGTTGCTCGACGCCGAGCGCCGGATGGCCAACACCGATCTGCCGCCCGTGCTGGTGGAGGGCGAGACCGGCACCGGCAAGGAGCTGGTGGCCCGCGCGCTGCATTTTGACGGTCCGCGTGCCAAGGGGCCGTTCATTGAATTCAACTGCGCATCGATCCCTTCCAACCTGGTGGAGTCGGAGCTGTTCGGCCATGAGAAGGGCGCGTTCACCGACGCCAAGGACCGTCGCGTTGGCCTGGTCGAAGCGGCCGATGGCGGAACATTGTTTCTTGATGAAGTGGGTGAAATGGACCTGCTGCTGCAGGCCAAACTGCTGAAGCTGATCGAAGACCGGACCATTCGCCGGGTCGGTTCGGTGAAAGAGCGCAAGGTCAATTTGCGGGTGATCAGCGCCACCAACTGCAACCTCGAGCAAATGGTCCAGCAGGGCAAGTTTCGCCGCGACCTGTTTTTCCGCCTGCGGATCATTTCGATCAAGGTGCCGCGCCTGTACGTCCGCGGTGAAGACATCCTGCTACTGGCCCGGCATTTCCTGGCGATCCACGGCAAACGCTATGGCAAACCGAACCTGTATTTCAGCGATCAGGCCGAAGAATTGCTGCTCGGCTATAGCTGGCCGGGCAACGTGCGCGAATTGCGCAACATGCTCGAACAAACCGTGCTGCTGGCCCAGAGCGACACCATCGCCGCCCACCAGTTGAACGTCTGCCTGAGCCTGGTGGATGAACCGCCGGCGATGCCGGAGGCGCAACCACACAGCGAACCACGTCCGGTCTACAACGGCAACGAGTCGATGAACCTGCCGGAAGTGGAACGCGACATGGTGCGCAAGATGCTCGACCGGACCGACTGGAATGTCACCAAGTCCGCACGGCTGCTGGGCCTGAGCCGCGACATGCTGCGTTACCGGATCGAAAAACTCGGCCTCGCGCGCCCGGACAAACGTCAATGGTAAACGGGCGTCGCCAGGCCCTGGCGACTGAGGCAGGCCAGCAGGCACGAGGGGTCGACGACTTCTTCGTTCACGTAGACACCGCGTTCCGGATCGTAGGAGCGGATGAACACCCGGACGGTGGCATCCGCGACCGTCGGCAACCGTGAGTCGGAGAACTCATGCTGGCTGGCGATCGGGATGAAATCCAGAGGAGGTGTCGGGATGTAAGAGCGCGGCGGTACCGTGCTCAGGGTCGGCGGAACGGGGTGGGCGAACGGCTGGTTTTCGCCGTAATAGTTGAACTCGCTGCTGTACTCGGACGTGGGTACAAGGCTGTCTTGCGCGTGAACGCCGTTGGCGGCGGTCAGGCAGAGGGCGAACAACAACGGCAGATGGGTGTGTTTCATGGCAGTACCTGCGAAATCGGTTTTCCCGCATTTCCCCAAGGTCATTAACTATAGCTGCCGGATGTGGGCGATGCCTGGCTTACAAGATTCCAACAAACGCCACGTGGGTTTTTCAATAACGCTGATCTAGACTCGGCCGGTCTGATAAAACCCGAGTTCTGGAGTGTGCAATGGAAATGCCGTCAAATGAAAAGGCCATCGCCAGCAACCGCGATGCCTGGAATGACTCCGCCCGACACCACAAAGACAATCCTGAATGGCCCTCGCTTCTGACGGCGGTCACTCAAGGCGATTTTTGCTGCATCGACGACACCTTGCGCGGTGTGCTGGAACAGGTCGGCGTAGACGGCAAGGACGTTGTGCAACTGGGCTGTAACAACGGTCGGGAAAGTCTTTCACTGTTTGCATTGGGTGCCCGCAGCGTCGTGGGTGTTGATCAGTCCGAGGCGTTTCTCGATCAGGCGCGGGAGCTGGCGACGCGTTCGCCGCACGCACCTGAATTCATCGAGGCCGACATCCACCATCTGCCGAGGGAACTGCATGAGCGGTTCGATGTGGCGCTGATCACCATCGGCGTCCTGAACTGGATGCCGGACATCGGCGAATTTTTCCGCCACGTCGCACAAACCCTCAAGCCCGGTGGTGCACTGGTGGTGTACGAAACCCACCCGTTTCTGGAAATGTTCGACCCCGAAGCCGCCGACCCGTATGGCTTGGCCAGTTCATACTTTCGCAGCGAGCCATTCGTGCAGGATCAACCGATCGTCTACGAAGGCAAGGTCGAGCAGCCCGCCGCGACGTCTTACTGGTTCGTCCATACGCTGGGCGAGATCTTCACTGGCGCCATCGAGGCGGGATTGCAGATCAGCCACTTCAAGGAGTATCCGCATTCCAATCGTGAGGAGCTTTATGACCGCTATCAGAAGCAAGCGGCGCAGTTACCGTTGTGTTTTACATGGGTGGGGGTGAAGCGCTGAGACCGAGTCGGCTCCTGCAAAAATCAACAACACCGCTGTACCTGTAGGAGCGTGGCTTGCGCGCGAAGAGGCCGGCCCATTCACCGCACATGCAAAGGCCTTCACCACCGCGCCCAATCACCTGATCACCTTTGCAGGATCAGCTCGTCGGCGCAGAAGGACCGCAATCCCCAACGGACAAAACCCATCCCGGCCCGCTATCCTTTGCCCCACGCCCCTCAAACAGGTTCACCCATGCTTCAGGTCCAAGGCGTCTACAAAAGCTACGCCACCCCGCAAGGTCCGTTGCCGGTATTGCAAGGTGTCGATCTGACGCTGAAACCCGGCAGCAGCCTGGCGCTGATGGGCGAGTCGGGCAGCGGCAAAAGCACCTTGCTGCACTTGATCGCGGGGTTGGACAAGGTCGATCGCGGCAGCATCCGCAGTGGTGAACATCAGCTTGAACGGATGAGTGAGGGCCAACTGGCGAACTGGCGGCGGACTGAAATCGGTCTGGTGTTCCAGCAGTTCAACCTGATCGGCAGTTTGCGCGTGGAGGACAATCTGGCGTTTCAGGCGCGGCTGGCCGGGCGGCACGATTCGCGCTGGCAGGCGCATCTGGTGCAGCGTCTGGGGTTGGGGGATTTGCTGCGGCGTTATCCGGAGCAGTTGTCCGGCGGTCAACAGCAGCGGGTCGCACTGGGGCGGGCGCTTGCGTCGCAACCCAAACTGCTGCTGGCCGACGAACCCACCGGCAGCCTCGATGAAACCACCAGCGATGAAGTGCTGAAGTTGTTGCTGGAGCTGCTCGACGACAGCCCCACGACGTTGTTGATGGTCACTCACAGCCCAAGAGTGGCGGCGCGACTGGCCGAGAAAGTGGTGTTGCACCGTGGTCGTCTGGCTGGCGCGGACGAGCGCTGAGGTGCGGGTTTTTCGCGAAACGATGCGGGCGCTGCTCAGCCATTGGCGGCAGCACCCGGTGCAGTTTTTCAGTGTGCTGACCGGGCTCTGGCTCGCCACCAGTCTGTTGACCGGCGTGCAGGCGCTGAACAGCCAGGCGCGGGAAAGTTATGCGCGGGCCAGTCAGTTGATCGGCGGCGAACCCCAGGCCAGCCTCAGTGCGCCGGGTGGCGGGACGTTTTCCCAGGCCTTGTTTGTCGAACTTCGCCGTTCAGGTTGGCCAGTGTCGCCGGTGCTGCAAGGGCGAGTCACGCTCAAGGGCCATGAAGATCAGCGCTTGCAGCTGATGGGCATCGAGCCGGTGTCGCTACCGACCGGTGCGGCGGTGGCCGGGCAGGCGATGGAGATCGAGCAGATTGTCGGGTTCTTCAGTCCGCCGGGCAGCACCTGGATTTCGCCGCAGACCTTGCAAACGTTGGGGATGCGCGAAGGCGAGCAGCCTTTGAGTTTGAGCGGTACGGCATTGCCACCGTTGCACGTTCAAGCCGACATGGCCCCTGGTGTATTGCTGGTGGATATCGGCTTCGCTCAACAGATTCTGGGGCTACCGGATCAACTGTCACGGTTACTGTTGCCCAAGGATTTCACCAGAACGTTGCCTGATCAGTACAAAGGCCATCTCCAATTAAAAACCAGCGGCGAAGAAAACAATCTTTCGCGCCTCACCGAAAGCTTTCACCTGAACCTCGATGCCCTGGGTTTTCTGTCCTTCGTGGTCGGCCTGTTCATTGTCCATGCCGCCATCGGACTGGCGTTGGAACAACGTCGAGGGCTGCTGCGAACCTTGCGCGCCTGCGGGGTCAGCGCTCGAATGTTGATCGCTTGCCTCGCTGTTGAACTGGGTGGTCTGGCGATGATCGGGGGCCTGGCAGGCGTCGCCAGCGGCTACCTGCTGGCCAGTGTGCTGCTGCCAGACGTCGCCGCCAGTCTGCGCGGGTTGTACGGCGCCGAAGTGGCGGGGCAGTTGAGCCTCAGCCCTTGGTGGTGGCTCGGCGGTGTTGGCCTGAGTCTGCTCGGCGCGTTGCTGGCCGGTGCCAACAGCCTGTTGCGGGCGGCGCGTTTGCCATTGCTGGCCCTGGCCGATCCGCAAGCCTGGCATCAGGCCCACGCGCGCTGGTTGCGGCGACAGGGTTGGGTTGCAGCGATTTCGGGCGTGATCGCACTGCTGGCGCTAATCTTTGGCGACAGCCTGGCCAGTGGATTCCTGCTGATGGCCGCGCTGCTGATCGGCGCGGCACTGGCGCTGCCGGTGATGCTCGATACGGTGCTGAACCTGGTACTGCAGCGCAGCCGTTCGGTGCTCGGTCAATGGTTTCTCGCCGACTGCCGTCAGCAATTGCCGGCCCTGAGCCTGGCGTTGATGGCGCTGTTGTTGGCACTGGCGGCGAACATCGGCGCCGGCAGCATGACCGCCGGTTTTCGTCAGACCTTCAGCGGCTGGCTCGAACAACGGCTGACCGCCGAGCTGTACGTGAACCCGCAAAACCCGGCCCAGGCCAGAGAACTGCAGAGCTGGCTCAAACAGCAACCCTCACTCAGCGCGGTGCTGCCCAGCTGGCAAGTGTCGATCCAGTTGCAGGGCTGGCCAGCGGACGTGTTCGGCGTGATCGATCACCCGACGTACCGCCAGCACTGGCCGTTGCTGGAAGCCTTGGGCGACAACCCATGGGACCGACTGGCCAAGGACGACGCGCTGATGCTCAGCGAGCAACTGGCCCGGCGCCTGAAGGTGCGCCTCGGCGACCACCTCACGCTGCCCACGCCAACCGGCCCGTGGTCGCCGCGAATCGTCGGGATCTACGCCGACTACGGCAATCCGAAGGGCCACATCCTGGTCAACGTCGACCACCTGCTGCGCGGCTGGCCGCAACTGACACCGAACCGCTTTAACCTGCGCATCGAGCCGCCGCTGATCCCGGCGTTCCTCAAATCGTTGCAAACACGCTTCGCCCTGGACGACAGTCGCATCATCGATCAGGCCCGGCTCAAAGGCTGGTCCACGCAAGTGTTCGAACGCACCTTCGCCGCCACCGCCGCGCTGAACAGCCTGACCCTGGGCGTCGCGGGCGTGGCGCTGTTCATCAGCCTGCTGACCCAGAGCCAAAGCCGTCTCGGACAACTCGCACCGTTGTGGGCGTTGGGCGTGACGCGCCAGCAATTGATGCTGCTCAACCTCGGGCAAACCTGGTTGCTGGCGGTGCTGACGCTGGTCCTCGCGTTGCCGCTGGGCATCGCACTGGCGTGGTGCCTGGACACGGTGATCAACGTTCAGGCGTTCGGCTGGCGCCTGCCGTTGCGGTTGTTCCCGCTGCAGCTGGCGCAGTTGATGGGGCTGGCGTTGCTGGCGACCTTGCTGGCGTCGGCGTGGCCGTTGTACTCGCTGTATCGCTCGCAACCGGCGGATCTGCTGAGGACCTTTGCTCATGAGGATTAAACTCGGCGCATGGTTGCTGATGCTGCTGTTGAGCGGCTGCGACGACTCGGCGCCGGTTGATAAAGGCTTTGCCGGTCTTGGCGGTGAGGCCGCTATATTTACACCGGTGGTGCCCGGTCGGGTGTTCAGCTTTCCGGCGGATCACGGCCCTCACGATGGATTTCGCATCGAATGGTGGTACGTCACCGCCAATCTCAAGGACGATCAGGGGCGCGAGTTCGGTGTGCAATGGACGTTGTTTCGCAGTGCCTTGAAAGCCACGCCCGAAGTGGCAGGTTGGGCTAACCAGACGATCTGGCTGGGCCATGCAGCCGTGACCTCGGCGACGGTGCATCACGCGGCTGAACGCTACGCCCGTGGCGGCGTCGGGCAGGCCGGGGTGAGCGTGCAGCCGTTCAATGCGTGGATCGACGATTGGCGGTTCAGCAGTCAGGGTGCCGATGCGCTGTCGGACCTTCAACTCAGCGCCCGCGACAAGCTTTTCAGCTACCAACTGCGGCTCACGTCCACGCGTCCGCCGGTACTGCAAGGCGAAAAGGGCTTCAGCCAGAAATCCGAACAGGGCCAGGCGTCGTACTACTACAGCCAGCCGTTTTTTCAGGCCAGCGGTACGCTGGAGGTCGACGGCAAGACTTATCAGGTCAGTGGCCCGGCGTGGCTCGATCGAGAGTGGAGCAGCCAGCCGTTGACCGCGAACCAGAGCGGTTGGGACTGGTTTTCGCTGCACCTGGACAGCGGCGAACAGGTCATGCTGTACCGCATGCGGCAGAAGAACGGCGAGCCGTATCTCACCGGCACCTGGATCGACGCCCAGGGCCAGACACAGTTACTGCATGCCTCCGACATCCGCCTCACACCGCAAGACACCGCCACCGTCGCCGGGCGCTCAATGCCCGTGCGTTGGTCGATCAACATCCCCGCCAGACACCTCGACATCACCATCAATGCGCTCAACCCCAATGCCTGGATGGATTTGCGCATTCCGTACTGGGAAGGCCCCGTACGTCTGAGCGGCAGTCACGCGGGGCAGGGCTATCTGGAAATGACCGGTTATTAAGATCAAAGGATCGCAGGCTTCGCCAGCTCCTACGGGAGATCGCGCCACTGTAGGCGCTGGCGAAGCCTGCGATTTTCTGATCTTGAATCCACAGGAACTACGACCATCGCCCGGCCCTCTACCGTACGAACGCCAACCGGAGCCCGCCATGAGCGACGACCTCAAACCCCCCGACCTTGCCGCGTGGCAGCGCCTGTTCGAGGACAATGCCTACTGGCAGCAATCCCCTGACGCCCATTACACCGAGCTGCTGCGCGTGGCCGACGATCTGTTGGGGCAGGGCGCCATCGACCTCGACCAGTGGCTGGCCCTGAAAGCCAAGGCCGATCAATCCCACAAAGACTCGCCTGCCGTGAACGTCGCCCACGAGGTCGACGACCCCGACGCCTGAGGAGAACCATCATGAACCGCCAACCGCCTGACACCTCGGAACATCCCGACGAACCGCGTCCACCCGGAGAAGTCGAGCGCGACAACGACGCCCTGCGCCCCACTGATCCGACTCGCCGCAAGGACAGCGGCAAAGGCACCGACAGCGGCGAATCCACCGCGCAGGAGACGGCGGAAAATCGCTGAACAGCGTCTATGCTCAGTGGCACGGACGGCGCTGAGTCTCGGTTCAGAGCCGTCCGCTGCCATTCATCACAGGGAACGTAGCGCTTATGAAACTTCATGCACTGACCAAAGCCATCACCCTCGCCACCGTATTGTCTGCTGCCAGTTTCAGCGTCATGGCAGCGGATATCCCGCTGTCTGTCGCCGTGGAAGCCGATCAGGTCACGACCAAAGTCCTGGCCGTCGACGCCGCCAAGCACCAAGTTGTCCTTGAAGGTGCCGAAGGCCGCCAGGTTCATGTCCAGCTCAGCGACAAGGCCGAGAATCTGGGCAACCTGAAGGTCGGGGATCAGGTCAAAGTCGAAGTGATCCGCTCGGTGGCGGCCTACCTCGATACCGATGTCGACAAAGGATTGCCTGGCTCCATCGAGCGCACCGGCGAAATCCGCGCAACAAAAGACAATCCCAGCCCGGGCGGTGAAGCGTTCCGTCAGGTACAGGTTCAGCTGAAAATCACCGACATCGACCTGAAGAAAAACCAGGTCACTTTCGAGAACCCGGCGGGCCAGTCGAAAACCGTCAACGTCGAGAAACCTGAAGTTCAGAAAAAACTGAAGGACTTGAAAGTGGGACAAAGCGTTGTCGTCACTTACACCGATGTATTGAAAGTGACCACTCAACGCGAAAGTTGAGTATTGACTCTATAGTGCCGATTGTTCTTGTATAACTTTTTGTACAAGAATAATCGGCTTTTATGGTCGAACTGGTGAGTTTGGTGGGAGTATGTAAGTTATATTTTGTATGACATTCAATCATTGTTCGATAAATTTCATGTTATATGCGCGGACTTATTCAAAGAGTTCCACTAAAATACTTTCCGTTCGCCCAGTGGCAGGGCTCTTTACCGGTGCATGGATTGCCAAGGCCATTACACTGGGCGAACACCTTCTTCGGGCGTGCTGATCCGTTAAGATACGCAGCATTTTCAGATCAAGGACGAAAACGGCTGCCGCCGTTCTGACACGGATGAAACCACTCTCCCTTTATCACCCGGCTCTCTACTGGCTGCGCGTGTGGCAAAAAAGACTGTTCCGCCAACTGGCCTGGCGCTTCTCCCGCAAGCATTACGCCCGCCCGAAAGACGCCTTTGAGCGTTTGCCGTTCCGCTACCTCAAACACACCTCCAAACTGATCCGCAAACTCGGCAACTCCGACCTTGCCCTGCAACACAACAAAGTCGTGAACCTGAAACTGGCCGTGGCTTCGATAGACGGCGTTGTCATCGGGCCTGGCGAATACTTTTCCTTCTGCCGCCTCGTCGGCCGACCGACCCGAAAACGTGGTTATGTCGAAGGCATGGAACTGTCATTTGGTGAAGCGCGCTGCGGCGTCGGTGGCGGGATTTGTCAGCTGAGCAACCTGATTCACTGGATGGCGATTCACTCGCCGCTGGTGGTGATTGAGCGATCGAATCACAGCTTCGATCCGTTTCCGGATGAGGGGCGGGTACTGCCCTTCGGTTCCGGGGCAGCGATCTTTTACAACTACATCGACCTGGTATTGCATAACCCGACGGATCGGCACTTTCAGCTGAAGTTGAAGGTGGGCGAGCAGCAGTTGGAAGGGGAGTTGTTGTGCGATCAGGTGCGGGAGTTTTGGTATCACGTTTATCAACGTGGGCATCGGTTTGTGCGTGAGGGGGAGCGGGTGTTTCGGGAGAATGAGATCTGGCGGGAGATAAGGAGTAAGGGGCAGGAGAGTCGGGTGTTGGAGAGTGCGCGGCTTTATAAGAATCGGGTGTTGGTTAAGTATGAGGTTGGGGAGGAGGTGTTTGAGGTGGGGGGATAAAAAATGGGCGATCAATCAGATCGCCCGTTTTTTTTGGGTTTTATTCGGGGGTTATCCTGGTTTCGAAATACGCACTAAAGCTCTTCCCTTGGGCGAAGGCCTTTTCGATTTTGGCGCTTTGTATATTCAACTCAGCACTTGGCTTCTCCCATTGCTCGGGTGGCAAGGGCCGGGACCAGTCTGAAATCGAGTCAGGCAGGCTTTTCATGCTGTAGCCATGATCCCACTCGGCGACCCAGTACGGGAATCGCCACCAGGTCATTACATGGGACAGATACCAGCAGCCAACACCCAGCGCTGAGCGCTCGTTGTGCCGGTACTCCTCGTGCATATCTGCACGTTCCTGATCGAAGGTATGGCGGCCTTCGTAAGGCGCATTGCCGGGGCAGTATTGCGGTCCCTTTTCCATATAAACGCGGATCGCTTCCCACGTGCCCAACCCATGTATGGGTGTCGCCACACCTTGATTCACAAAATGGACTTTGTCGGCCTTAGGGTCGTCGAAGGCCATGCCGAAGGTGTAAGTGCTCATTGTGCCTACGCCGGTTGAACCGGTGCTGACGGAGAGCCAGGAGACCAGTTTTTCCCATGGCTGGATGACGGGTTCGTCGGAGTTGTTGGGGAAGAAGCAGACTTCGCGGCGTTGGCGGTTGAAGCGGATGGGGCGGGTTTTGGATTTATCGAGGGTGGTACTGATCACAACATACAGTCCTAAAACTGCTGCGCCAGCTGCTCCCCAAGCGCCGATGGCAGCGCCAGTGGGGAAAAACTCAATGAAAATGTTTATAAATGTTCGGCCGTAGGGATCACCGATACTCATCAAACCTGCGATGAAAGGTCCCACTATCAAACTTACAATCAGCAAGAGCATTACACTCGCGATCATTACTCTGGTTTGGAAAGCCTTATTAAAGTTGCTACTACCCACATCGAGATAAGTATCGTTGACGTCGAGAAAGCTTCCATCCAAGTCCATTGGCGTCTGCCCGGTAGGAATCGGTAATGGTGAGAAGAACACCGCCTCGCCAGTGGCAAACCGTCGGGACTCGCCAGTAACAGGGCGCTGATTGCTCAAGTCCCGCCAATCACCGGGCTGTTTGATCTCTGCATTCATAATGCCGAGCTACCTGCTGACTTTTTCGCCTCTGTTTTACTTAAGTTTGCGTTGAAGTACGTCATGAAATCCTGTCCTTGAGCAAAGGCTTTTTCGATCTTCACACTTTGCTCTTTTAAAGCTTGGCTTGGCTTCGCCCACTGCTCAGGCGGAAGAGGTTTAGACCACTCAGAAATGGATTCAGGTAGAGATTTCATGCTGAATCGATGGTCCCACTCCGCTACCCAGTACGGAAAACGCCACCAGGTGATCAGGTGTGTCAGGTACCACCAACCAACTCCTAAAGCGGAACGTTCGTTGTGCTGGTATTCCTCGTGCATGTCTTGTCGTTCTTTATCGAAAGTGTGGCGACCCTCGTAGGGTGCTTTGCCAGGGCAATACTCCGGACCTTTTTCCATGTAGACACGTATGGCTTCCCACTTACCCAAGCCATGAGCAGGAGTCATAACGCCTTGTCTCACAAAGTGCACTACGTCCGTTTTGGAGTCGTCGAACGCCATACCAAAGGTATAGGCGATTGTCACTCCCACTCCAGTAACACCTGTACTGATTGAGAGCCAAGATACTGTCTCTTCCCATGGTTGAATGACGGGGATGTCAGAACCTTCGGGGAAGAAACAGACTTCACGACGTTGGCGGTTGAATCGAATTGGACGGGTGCGTGACTTCGCTCTGGTAGTGCTCAAGATAACGTAAGTACCCAGAAGCGCAGCTATTCTTCCTCCCCAAATACTAAAGGTCACACCGAAATGGAACATGCCTGCTGCTCTGTCCCCAAAGGACTCGGAAAATGGATTTCCCCAGGTAGTAGATCCTGCAAGCAAAGGCAGAACAATCAGGCATGAAAAAATGAACATCATACCGAGCCCAATCATTGCTCTAGCTTGGAAAGCCTTGCCGAAATTACTACTGCCTACGTCAAGGAATGTGTCATTCACCTCAACAAAGCTTCCGCCAAGATCCATGAGGATTTGCCCGGTGGGAACCGGCAGTGGAGATAGGAACAATGCTTCGCCAGTGGGGAACCGACGAGTTGCCCCAGCGACAGGGCGCTGCTGTTGAATATCGAACTCATCGTACTGCGCAGAGGTAGGTGTCATACAGGATAACCATAAAGTGGATTCGGCCTAGGACGCGTCCACTGCAGGCTCTTTATCCGGTTCGGCAAATTTCACCTTGAAATAATCCAACAGGTTCTGGCCTTTGGCGAAGGCCTTCCGGATTTCGGCGCTCTCCTTGAGCAACGCTTCGCTCGGCATAGCGTGTTGCTCGAGGGGGAGAGGTTTTGACCATTCCAGGACTTCTTTAGGGAAGGCGGCTTTGGGGCGGTTGTTGATCCAGGCTGCGATGTAACAAGGTATCGTCCAGCCACTGAAAAACTGAATTATCAAAAACCCCCAGATATACCGAAGGAATGAATGATGAGAACGGTATCCCTGTCTACACATATGGAAATACGCGACTGATCCTGCTTCGAATTCATCTGATTGCCCCATGGGTAATGCTTGAGGCCCTTCTTCCATATAGACGCGTATAGCCTCCCACTCAGCTATGGCTTGGTTCAAGTTTCCACTAGGAACACTGGCCCAAAGCACGTCGCCATTTTTGTCGCGAAGTCCGATCATTAGTTTGAACTCTGGGATTACAGCATATTGAGTCATCAGCTTGCTAACTGAAACGCTCGCGATTACTTCTTCCCAAGGCACATAACGAGGGGATATTCCCTTCTTGGGAACAAAAATAACTTCCCGACGCTGGCAATTAAAGCGTATGGGAGGTTGATTGCTGGCTTGGCGAATTGCAAAGAAAAATACGCAAAGGTAAAGAGTGGCAAGCGCGCCCACAAAACCCCAAACCGCAATGCTTGTAAAGAAATCCAGCCAACTACTCCAAAACGGTTCTACGTCTCTTCTTAGCCAAGACCCAAACCCCGTTGTAAAAAAAAGAAAAATCAACAGGAACATCACTGCGCCAATTCCTGCTCGGGCCATAAACTCAAAACTTCCTCGAGAAAGGGCAAAGTCTAAGAAAACTTCATTGGCATAGCTGTGCAGTTGGCGCGCACTGAAAGGCAGCACTCCAGTAGGAACGGGCATAGGTGACAGATAGGCAATCTCCAAGCCAGATTCGCTTTCAAAGTCTCCGGCATGAGGTAGTCAACCATATTTATGCATCAACGACGCGGCTCATGATTTCCATTCAGTTATTGACCGATTCTTCTGTATTGCTTTTGTTTAGATTCGCCTTGAAATACGTCATGAAATCCTGTCCTTGAGCAAAGGCTTTTTCGATCTTCGCGCTTTGCTCTTTCAGAGCGGCACTTGGTTTGACCCATTGTTCAAAGGGTAACGGTTTGGACCACTCAGCAATGGATTCAGGTAGAGATTTCATGCTGAACCGATGGTCCCATTCCGCTACCCAGTACGGAAAGCGCCACCAGGTGATCAGGTGTGTCAGGTACCACCAACCAACTCCTAAAGCGGAACGTTCGTTGTGCTGGTATTCCTCGTGCATGTCTTGTCGTTCTTTATCGAAGGTGTGGCGACCCTCGTACGGTGCTTTGCCAGGGCAAAACTCCGGTCCTTTTTCCATGTAGACCCGTATGGCTTCCCATTTGCCTAGTCCATGAACAGGAGTCATGACCTCCTGTGTAAGAAAGTGCACCGTATCGGCCTTGGGATTATCTATGGCCATACCAAAGGTGTAGCTACTGATTACGCCTACTCCGGTGAATCCGGTGCTGACTGAGATCCACGCAACCGTGTCTTCCCAAGGCTGGATCACGGGTTCATCGGAGTCGTTCGGGAAGTAACAGACCTCTCGGCGTTGACGGTTAAATCGGATGGGACGGGTGCGGGCTTTGCTTCTTGTGGTGCTGATAATCGCGTACAGGCCAATCAGCGCCGCTCCCCCTCCACACCAGAGCGCTAGTGATAGCCCGAACTCAAAAAAATCGTTGAAGTAAAACCAAAAGCTTCTGCCGAATGGATTTATGAATGCTGCGAAGCCCATCAAGGTTGGGAGAACAAATAAACAAACGATAACTACGACTGTCGGGAGTGACACCGCTAATCGTGCTTGGAAAGACTTGGTGAGATTGCTGCTGCCCAAGTCCAGATAGGTGTCGTTGACTTCAACAAAACTACCGCCGAGATCCATTGGAATTTGCCCGGTAGGAACTGGCAGCGGTGAGAAAAATAATGCTTCACCTGTGGCGAAACGACGAGTTTCCCCTGCCGTGGGACGGTGATTTTTGAGGTCAAGTTCGACTTGCTGTTCAGGTTTGGATGGCATGCAATTCAACCGAAGAAATGTAGGCGGGTTAGGCAACTACAGGGAGTCGCTAGTTACTAGCAACCAAGGAGCATCCGTGGTACGCGTCCTTAATACAGACACTGATTGGAGGAGTTTGACATTTTGCGCGTTTAGGGTCGTGGTTTCGAACCGCTTCTCTCGGAAAGATTTATCACCGGCTACGGGGTGGTAGCGTAAAACGACGGCAAGGCCATGCTGGGCGTTAGCTTCGTGTTGGAATATTTCCAAGCCAAGCTTGAGAGGTTCGCCCGGGGCACCTATCAGATTGAGTTGATAAAGCAATGGTTCGCTCCACGCTTCCCAGTCATTGCGCTGATGGTTAGTTAGCCAGTAAGCACTGAGGCCGAGACTGACATCTTCCAGATCATTGGCTGTCATCCCCGGCACGCTCAAGACGGCCATGGGCTTGCTGTTTACTTGTTGTAGGGCTATCTGCGGAGTGGCAGTAATATTTGCTAACATCAAACGCTCCTCCGCAAGACTTCGGTTTGCGCTCTGCTTGCCCCAAGGACCTTTAAGCAGCCATTTATCCAGTTCGGTCTTATTATTACGGTTGTATAGCCATTCACCACCTAACTGGAGTCCTGTCAGGACTAGGCCAATCAGGTTTGCCCGTGCCGCGACGCTGAGCAATTTACCGCCTGCCGTAACCCACGCAAGAGCGCGCGCTTGGCTTACGTTCGTCATAGCTTCAAACGTGTATTGAACAGTTCGTGCGGTCGCCCAGCCATTGACAACTAGTTGGCCGGAGTCCCCAGCCAGCGTCATGCTAGCCCCAGCTAGCTTGGCGCCATCGCCTGACCGTAGAGCTTCGGTCCACCTCGCGGCAGACCCTTTTTCACCGTACAAACCGGTGCCTGCGGCAATAGCACTAAAAAGGTATGAAAACGGGCCCAATACTCCTGTGATTTTGCCTAATTTGGCGGCTAATTTGATTTTACCTGCGGCACTCGCATAGTTTTCAATTGCGACAGAAAGGCCGGTAATGGCAATTCCTTGTGCTGCAGCAATAGTCCCCCCAATCATTGAAAAAAGAGCATTTGCTACAGCCAACTTATCGGAGAAGTCCGCCTCTTTTTTTCTGGAAAATTCGCTATAAACAGTCGCAAAGCTGATGATTTGCAAAACCGCTGCAGCTGAAGAAAACAAATCCCCTCCAGCTGATGCAAAAACCGCCTTGCTTATTCCTTTGGAAGGACGCTTAAGCCGATAGTCATCGGCCATCCGCTCAAACTCAAGCACCTGAGCATTGTTAAGCCCTTTGATCTTGAAGGCAGCCTTGCCCGGTCCGTCACCAACAGGACTCATGGCCTGAGCTACCCGCCCTTCAAGTGGAGCGACAGTCTGTTGAATGGCTTTGCGGCGAGAGACCAAAGTTTTGTAACCGCCTTTTGGTGACCTGCCTTTACGTTCGTCGGCCAGGGTTTGCCGAATCTGATTTTTCAGCGAGGTCATTTGCTGGCGAAGATCTGTCAGTTTGGCTATATCAGCTTTGAACGTGGCAATTTGATTCGCAGAGGCAAACTCCAACGTAATACCTCCCTTACCGAAGGCTCGAAGAACATCTATCCAGGCCGAGCCAGGAATTCGGCGCAATACTTTTGCTGGATCTAGCGGCTGGCCACTGCGTAGCGCTTGCATGGCCTCATCTAGCGCTCCTGCCAGGCGCAATTGCTTTGCCGGCTCATACGCCGTGTCGCGCAACTGACCGAGGACAATGCCGTTTTCACTCAATTGCATTGCTGCTGCGAGATTCTGCGTGAGCAAATTGCCAAATTTTCCGCTGAGTGCCTGCGCACCCTGATAGTCGTCCTTGGCCATATAGGTATCGCGCAGGGACTTGATGAACGATGTGACCTTTGCGTGCATGTCCTTCTGATCAGTCAAGCTCAATGTGAAGAAGGTTGGTACGGTAAAACCCGGCTGTTTCTCGATCAGATCGGCAAGCTTTTCAGTCGCTTTATCTGTCCGGCAAATGTCTCTCATACAGGCATATTCAGTAGCGAGAGTTGTGTCCAGTTGATCGCCAAATTTGGGATCGAAATACCAGGCTGAGCGTTGGAAGCGTTCTTCACTGATCAGATTTGCGCGATCGTCACTGATCAGGTCCAGCCGTTTGTTCCAACGACTGAGTTGGGCGCGTTGCTGTTTCAGAAAGGCTTCCATAGCGGGCCGATCAATCAGATCGTTGATGCCCTGTTGTCCCATTTTCGCGCCGTCGAGCGCGTCATCCGCATTGTCTTCGATAGTCTCGATCAGGTCTTCGTACTTGGAATGCAAAGGTCCAAGACTCGTACGCATCCGTGACTTTGAAGCTGCGATAGCTCCACGATGCGTACCAGCACCTGAATACTGGGTTTGATTTTTAACGTTCACGTAGTCGACGATGGATTGCCGTTGCTCTTCGCTCGTTTCGTCCTTGAGTTTGGCAAAACGTGGGTCGCCTTGGGCGGCATTCAGAATGGTTTCGCCGGTTACGGTGTACAACGATTCAATGTAGCAACCAAACACATACTTCTTTTGATTGGCCTCAGCGTCGCTCCAGTCGCTGATCCAGCCAGTGACCAAATCCTGATGCTCAGCAAGATCGCGCAGTACACCTAGGTCATCCTGTAGGACCAAGTACAGATGGTCACGCTCGTTTTCTGCCTTGACTTGCTTTTTGAGCGCGCCCAACTGAGTTTTCTTGAAGTGCGACGCTTGCTCCCAGAGATAGTCTTTGCTTTCCTCAGGCTTGGCACCCGTAACCGCCGGCTCCTTACTCGGCTGCTCTGCAACCTCCGCAATCCACTTTTCCGCCTGACTCGGCGTCAGCAGATTAGCCGCGCCTTTCTCCGGATCAGCCTTGGTCAGGTCCACCGCCTGCATGAAGTATTCACGCTCGGACTTGTGCTTGATGACCTGCGCGCATTTGGCGGCGGTCCATTGCACTTCGGAGTAGTTGACGTAGAGCTTGCTTAAACGCGGGAAGACCAGCACGGCTTCGCCCACGTTGCTTTCGCGTTTGTTGGCGGTGATTTCGCCTTTTTCCCACAGCAGTTGGGTCACGATGCCGTTCTGGATGCGGTATTCGTGCATGACGGCTTGAGGTTTTTTGTCGACGATGACGTAGAGCCAGCCGTCGCGGATCAAGCGAATGCCCAATGGGCGGGAAGTGGTTTTGTACGGCATTGCCAGTGCGCTGGATGGGTCGAGTCGTTCGACCAGGCCGTAGCGCAGAGGGATGAGCTGGATCTTGGCCTTCATCAGGGAGCAGCCGCCCATGGCGCACTTACCGTCATCCTGGCTTTTTGCAACGTTGTTCGGGCTTTTGCCGGCCGATGTGGGCGTGGTCATCCTTGGCTCCTGTGCAGGGTTTCAGCCCGTTCCTGGGCAATATCAGCGACCCGTTCGAGTCGCTGAGCGGGCGTTTGTTCCGACGGGGTCTTGAGTATTGCATCCAGGTCCGGATGCTCCTCCAGCGCTCGCTCGCCGAGGAACCCGTGAATGTTGGCGTAAAGAGTGATGTCGAGTTCGGTGTTGAAGCCGCGATCGTACGAGGTCGATGCCAATGCGTGCAGGTGTTCCCGGCGCTGCAACGGCATCGATTGTGCCTGATAGGACGGAAAGTATTCGTGCATGTGTTGGTCGAGGCGCAGGACGATGCTGCGAAAATTCACTTCGTCCAGTTGGCTGAGTTGCTCGTCGCTCAAGCGGTAGCGTTTGCTGTGGTTGGGCTCGGGGGCTTTGCCCGGTCGCTGGTTGATGTGCCAGCAGCCCAGCGCCGCGTCGGCGGCGACGATCTGCGAGCAAGGTCCGAACAGGGTAGGGTCCTTGATCCTCTCGGCGTGGCTGAGCAATGCGTGGGCCACGGCAGGGTCGGCGACGCGCAGCAGGACTTCTTCACCCTGAGGGTGCATGACGCTGGTCAGCCAGCGGAAATGCTCGACCATTTGCGCCCAGGGTTGATCGCTGAACACCAGGTAACCCCACTCCTGGCGGGGTTCAGCCAGAAACTTCGCGAGGATGGGATTGTTCTGGGTGTTTATCTGGACAAGGCATGGCGAAACGTCGCCCAACTCAGCCCATTGCGTGCCGAGGTAGAGAGGCTCGAAAACCGGATCGTCCGACCATTGATAAAGGTGCTGGGGCAGTTTTTCGACGCTGACGCCGTCCAGCAGCAATCCGACGGAGCCATTCCACGGCAATCCTTGAGGCAATCCGTTTTCCAGTGGCCAATCGGACTTAAGCATTTTGCGCCTCCAGCTTGGCCTTTTCGCAGATCGCGCAGATCGGCTTCTTCTGCATCAACGCTTGTCGCTGTGCCGGCACCAACAATTGCCCGGCTTTATCCGCATCCGCCTGCTTCAACGGCCCCGGCAACAACGGCGCCGCCCCCGTTCCGCTGCCCGGCCCGCCACCGGAGTTCATGTTGATCACCGGCCCGCTCAGGGTCACGCCGCCCGCATCGATCTTGATGAAGCTGCCGCCACCGATCAGGGTCAATTCACTGCCCGCTTCCAGCACCACTTTCATGCCGCTGCTCAGGTGGATTTCCTGGCCCGCGTCGATGAATTGCCCGGTGCCGATCTTGATGTGCTGGTTCACGCCCACGGTCAGGTGGTCGTTGGCGCGGGCTTCGACTTTGCGGTCTTCATAAACGGTGTGGTGTTCTTCGGCCTTGAATTCGCTGTAGCTGTTCTTCTCGACGGTGTCGTGGCGTTCGTTGCCGACGCGGATTTTCTGGTCGTGCTCGACGTTTTCATCCCAGTCGCGCTGGGCGTGGAGGAAGATCTGTTCCTGGCCTTTCTTGTCTTCGATGCGCAGTTCGTTGAAGCCTGCGCCGCCCGGTGAGCTGAGGGTTTTGAAGGTGGTGCGGGTCTTGTTCGCCGGCAGGGCGTACGGGACGACGTTTTCCTTGTGGTACAGGCAGCCGCTGATCAGCGGCTGGTCGGGGTCGCCTTCGAGAAAGGTGACGAGCACTTCCATGCCGATTCGCGGGATGGCGATGCCGCCGTAGTGCGCGCCGGCCCAGGCGGAGGAGACGCGCAGCCAGCAGCTGGTCTTGTCGTCGGCCTGGCCTTCGCGGTCCCAGTGGAATTGCACTTTGACGCGGCCGTACTGGTCGCAGTGGATTTCTTCACCTTTGGGGCCGGTGACCACGGCGCTCTGGCTGCCGAGGATGCGCGGTTTTTTCTGCGTCAGCGGCGGCCGATTCGGAACGTCCCACGGCGTGGCCTGGAAGCGGTTGCGATAACCCTGGTGGAAATCGTCTTTCAGGTGGGTGGTGCTGCTGGTGACCGACTCTTCCAGCACTTGCGGCTGCTTGCCTTCGTGCAGGACTTCGGTCAGCAGCCACAGGTCGTTCCATTTGGCTTTCGGGTGTTGGGTCAGGGCCAGGAAATGGCCGCTGACCAGCAACGGCTGATCGCTTTTGCCTTCGGCCAGCTGGAAGTCGCTGCGGTGGCGTTCGAGGGCGCGTTTGGCCAGGTGCTTGCCGCGTTCGCGGTCGATGAAGCGGCCGGGATAGTCATAGTCTTCGAGGTCGGGCAGGGCGTCGCCACGGTTTTCACTTTCGAGGGTGATGCGCGGTTTTTCGAAGTCGTAGTCGCGGCGGGTGATACGGCTGGTGCGGGTTTCCAGGCGCAGGTCGAAGCGCTTGATCACCGGGTCGGTGGCGACCATGCCGGAGTCTTGCTGATAGGCCACGGGGGCGAGCTTCGGGAACACCGTCTGGTCATCGCCGAACACCAGTTTGTGGGCCGTGGCGCTGTGCTGGAAGTGGTAGTGGATACCTTCTTCCTCGCACAGGCGCTGGACGAATTGCAGGTCCGATTCATCGTATTGAACGCAGTAGATGCGCTCGGGATAAATCGCCCCGACTTTGAATTCGTAGGCATTGCTCTGGATGCCGTGCTCTTCGAGGACCATGCCGATGATTTTCGGCACCGTCAGGTTCTGGAAGATGCGCTGGTTGATGCGATGCGCGAGGTAGGACAGTTGCGGGCGCAGGGTCACCGCGTAGCGGGTCAGGCGTTTGCCGGAATCACCCTGGGCGGCGCGATAGATCTGGCCATGGATGCCGCTGCCGTCGGGCGAGAGCTGCAAAAAGGCGGGTTTGTGCAGCAGGCTTTCGAGGTCCAGGGACGGCTTTTCGCTGACCAGTTCCACCTCAAACACAAACGGCTGGCTGATGGCTTCCCGACCTTGCAGGGAAAGCACCTGGAAGTCGTTGGAAAGACCTTCGATGGTCAGGGCAAAGTGAGTCTGATTGGCCGGCGCGAACATCCCTTGTTCCTCGTGCAGTGCTGCGGCGTTCGCCGGCACCCGTGCAGGGAGCTTGCGGACGCGAAAATTCTGGAAGGGCGTAAACAACATCGACCAGCAGAGCTGGCCGATGCTTTAGACGGTCGACCTGGATCAGGCCACCGGCAGACGCCAGTCATCGGAACCCGAAGTACCGGATACTTCGTGGGTCCAGGTGATTTTGCGGTAGGTGAATTGCACTTCTTCCAGGTGCGTGAAGTGCGAGTTCGACGGATCCTGGCAGTTGTGCATTTTGTTGTTGATGGCGACGATGATCGCGTCTTCCAGTTTGGTGGTGTAGTAGTGCTCTTGGGTACCTTGAGCCGAAGTGCGGTACCACTGGATAACGATTTCGCTCATGCGCTCGCCGGAGGTCAAAGCGGCCTGCAGCAGTGGCGAAGACTTGTCGTATACCTTGGTGATCACGACTGGCTTGTGTACGCGCTGACCGGTCGGTTGGCCGGATTGCGGGTCACGCGGGATGATCACGTCGTGGCTGAAAGCCTGAACCATGACCTGGTCTTCGTGACCTTCCTGGTAGGTGTTGCCAACCGAGTCGGCGGTGAATGCGCCGGCAGTGATCAGACCTTGTTTTTCGCCAGTGACGGACATGTACGCTGGTGTTGCCATGGATGCTCTCCTTGCTGAATAAGTGAGGTGCCCGGGAGGCGATATCGCCCGGTGGGTGCATGACTGTTATCAAGGTCCGTGCCAGAAACATCGAAAGCCATATAAATCAGGGCTTTGCAGTGAGTTTTTGGTCGCTGGAAGGATTGCCGGCAACGTTCACCCCGCAATGTGCGCAAGAACTTGCGCAGCACTGCGCAACTTCTTGCGCACCGGGCTGGAAGGCCTGACAAACCGGGCGTTCAGCGCTGAAGCAGCGCGTCTCGCCGTATCGATTGCGCAACTTCTTGCGCATCAAGGCGGTTAGCCATCACTTCAGAGCACCGGTGTGAAAAGTGCAACGAACAGCGCAGCCTGATGGTCAAACTCTGCGCCGAGTTGACTCAACATTCCCCGAATTCAAGGAGCGCGACATGAAAATCCTGATGGTTTTGACGTCCCACGATCAATTGGGTGACACAGGCAAGAAAACCGGCTTCTGGCTGGAAGAATTCGCCGCACCGTATTTCGCTTTCAAAGACGCCGGCGCGCAACTGACGCTGGTGTCGCCGAAGGGGGGGCAACCCCCGTTGGACCCGAAGAGCGACGAGCCGGACGCGCAAACCGCGGCCACTGATCGCTTCCGCAAAGACTCCGCGGCCCAGTCGGCATTGGCGTCGACCGCGCTGCTGAGCAGCGTGAGGGCTGACGATTACGATGCGGTTTTCTATCCGGGTGGCCATGGCCCGCTGTGGGATCTGGCTGAAGACAAGGTTTCGATCGCATTGATCGAGGCGTTCAACAAGGCGGGTAAACCGGTCGCCTTGGTCTGTCATGCGCCGGGAGTATTGCGTCACGTCAAGGGGACGGATGGTCAACCGCTGGTCAAAGGCAAGCGGGTGACCGGCTTCACAAACTCTGAAGAGGAGGCGGTGCAATTGACCAAGGTCGTGCCATTTCTGGTGGAGGACATGCTCAAGGAGAAGGGCGGGATTTACTCCAAGGGTGACGACTGGGCGAGCTACACGGTGACTGATGGATTGCTGCTGACCGGTCAGAACCCGGCGTCGTCCGAGGCCACGGCTGAAGCGCTGTTGGCGAAGTTGAAGTAAAACCGGAAATCACCAAAAAACCTGTAGGAGCCGGCTTGCTGGCGAAGAGGTCCTTGAGAAGCAATACACATCCAAGGGCCCCATCGCCAGCAAGCCGGCTCCTACAGGATTGGGTGGTGATTAACAGAGCGATGCAAAACATTCCTCGATCGAACGCCGCTGCGTCTCGGCATACAACCCCAACTCATCGATGGTCGATCGCCCCAGCGCTTTCTCGAACGCCTGCCGATTCGAATGCTCGCCATAATGGGTTTGCGCCGCATCCCCAAGATTCGACTGAAAAATTCCCGCCGCACTGACCGGCAGGAAATCTTCGTAGACCAACGGTTCGGCTCGCATATAGCCGTTGCCGAGCAAATCCTCCAGCGACAAAGATTTAAGCGCTTGCGCCGACCCCAGCCCCTTTTCCGTCAGGAAATAGCGAAAGTACGCCAGTTCCTGCTGACGCATCCCCTCAAGGGTGTCAGGGAATTCGCTGAAGTGCTGCGTCATCAGCGCGTTGTAGCGTGCGGCATTGGCTTCATTGGGGAAGTCCTTGAGTTCGTCGCGAGCGGCGTTCAGCAAGCGGTCGTAAAGCGCCCGGCCCTTGGGCGTGAGCGCGGCGCCGCGCTGCTCGATCTCACCGAACCGGGCGCTGTGGCTGCCGCGACTTTCAGCTTGGTCGGTGAAGGCAACGGGTTCGTCCAGCGCCTTGAAACTGGTCTGGCGCAACAGGATCGGGCACTGGCGGCGGGGCGGGCCTTCGATCACTGCTTTGGGGGTGATGCCATGGGCCGGCATTTGTGCCTGCACAATGTCGATGTCCAGCGTGCGCGGTGTCAGGTGGTTGATGTGCGGGCCCTTGAATGCCACGACATCGGCGATCAGGCGATGCTGGGCGCTGAGTTTCTGGTATTGCTCGGCGGTGACGGTCGCGCTGTGGTGCCAGCGGAAGGTTTCCAGCGCTTGCTCGACGAAGTCCTTGGCCTCGGACTCGGTGAGGCCACCTTCGGTTTCGGCGCGTTCAATGAGGGTCAGCGCCGTCGGCGTGAAGATCGAGCGTTTATCCAGCACCGATTGCGCAAAGGCGCGCAGCTCCGGGTCTTCGATCAGTTCCAGACGCAGCAGCGAGGTGAACACCCGAAACGGGCTGACCTGCAAGGCGGCCTCATGCACTGCGCGGAACGCCGTGGAATGCACCGGGACGCCGGCCGGGGTCAAGTCGTAATAGCCAACGGGCTGCATGCCCATCACCGCGAACAGCCGGGCAAGGGTCGCCAGTTCAGCGGCGGTGCCGACGCGGATGGCGCCATGGCGTTCCAGGTCCAGACGCTGAATTTCGCCCGTGCTGTTCAACTGCCGGGCGATCTGCGGTTCGCTGTCCAGCACATGACGGTTGGTCTGTTCCACCAGTTCCATCAACGCGCCGTACAGCGGCACTTCTTCGCGGTACATGTCGGACATCGCTTTGGAGAAGCGTTGGCGGATCAGGTCAGGGCTGACAAAGCTTGGGTGGCTCATGAAAAAATTCCAGGCGCGGTGACGTGAAGGTTGGGGAAAAGATCGCAGCCTTCAGCGGCGCCGACAAACGAAGAATCTTACGGACTTCATTCTGCAAAGGACTGCTATAGCGGCAACCTCGCAAGCTCGGCCGGTATTACACATGGAGTTGAGTACGCTGGGATGCCAAAAACTCGCGATACAGCCGCGCCGTGCCCGCCGGTGCCTCGACCATCGGCATATGGCCGACACCTTCCCAGATTTCCACCCGCAGGTCTTCGATGCCTTTGCTCCAGATCGCCACGCTACTGACGTCGATCAAGCGGTCCTTGCGCCCCCACAGCAACAGCGCCGGGCACTTGATGTCGGGCAGTTTCGGTTCCATTGGCGGGCTGGCACGGAAGTCCCTGAAGATTTCTTCCAGCTCATCCCGGGACTGTTCATAACGCTGGGCGATGGCGTCCAGCACCACGCCGGGCACCCATGGCGGCTCGGCCATGGTCATGGCGTAGAAGCGCCGGAATTCTTCCCGGGAGTTGATCAGGAACGGGTTGTGGCCCTTGGACAAATGACGCTCCAGGTCACTGATTTCTGGCGCGGTGACACCGGCCGGGTCGATCAGGGCGACCGAGGCGATGCGGTCCGGGTAAGTCGCCGCGAGCCACGCCGCCATGTAGCCGCCCATCGAGTTGCCGATCACATGCACCTTCTCGACGCCGCAGACATCGAGCAGCTGGATCATCCGCTTCGCCTGCAAAGGGATATCGTACCCGCCACCGGCCTTGAAGCCGGTTTCGCCATGCCCGGCGATGTCGGGGATGATCACCCGGTAAGTGCCGACAAAATGCCGGGCGAAGCGCAGCCAGATATTCTTGTCGGCGCTGTAGCCGTGAAGCATCAGCACGCTGCTCGACGCTTCGTACGGCCCGCCTTGCCAGGTCGAAACGGTCATTTCGGCAATCGGTACGACGATCTTGTGCAGCCGATACAGCTTGGCTTCGGCCGCCATGTTCAAGTCATAGAGCCAGTGACCGATGGCCGGGTAGCTCAACCAGCTCCAGGCCACGAAAACCGCGATTGCGACAACCAACAAAAGCATCACGCGTCTCCCTTTTCTCTGATCAGGACAAGAAGTGATCGGCGGGTTTCAGCGTCCGGGTCAATCGGTGGTAACTGAAACTGAACCCGGGAAACATGGCAATCACATGACCACTCTTGCTTTGATACCAACTGTGGCAGCCTCCGGATTTCCACACCGTGCGTTCCATTTCCCGGTGGATCATTTCAGTGTAGGTACGTTCTGCCTCGGGGCGAACTTCGATGCTGCACAAACCCTGTTCTTTCAGTGTGCGAATGCAATCGAGAATGTAGTTCATCTGGGATTCGATGATGAACAGCGCCGAAGTGTGGCCGATGCCGGTGTTGGGCCCGGTGACGATAAACAGGTTGGGGAAGTCCGGCAGGCTGGTACCGAGGTAGGCGCGAGGATAAGTCGCCCAGAAATCCCTGAGTTGCGTGCCGTTTCTTCCTGTGACCGGGTAGGAAATCACCCCGTCGGTGGCGTCGTAACCGGTGGACCAGACGATCAGGTCCAGATCGATGTGTTGCCCGTCCAGGGTGACGATGCCGGTTTCGTCTATGGACGCGATGCCCTGTTCGCGGCTGTGCAACGTTACGTTGGACCGACCGAGTGCCGGGTACAGCGTGCTCGAGATGATGACTCGTTTGCAGCCGATGGCGTAGTCCGGTGTCAGTTTGCGTCTGAGTTCGGGGTCCGGGACCTGGCGTTTCATGAAGCGCAGGGCCTGCTGCTGGACCATGCGGATCGCCGGTTTCGAGTATTTGAAGGCAATCACCCGGGTTTCGAATTGCCAATAGATCATCCAGCGCAGCAGCTTGTAGGCTGGTTTGAGGCCGAGCAACCAGCGCTGGAAGGAGCCGAAGGCGCGATCGGCCCGTGGCAGCACCCAGTGCGGGGTGCGCTGGAACACATGCAAATGCTCGACGTCCGGGGCAATGGCCGGAATCACCTGGGCCGCGCTGGCGCCACTGCCGACGATGGCGACGCGTTTTTGCCGATAGTCGTAGGCATGATCCCAATTGTTGGTGTGAAAAGTCTTGCCCTGAAAGCGCTCCTGGCCCTCGAAATGCGGGATGACGGGTTGGCTTAGCGGCCCCGTGGCATTGATCAGGAACCGGGCGTAGAACGTGCCTTTATTTGCGGTGTGCACTGCCCAGCGTTTGCTGTCGTCGTCCCATTCGATGCGTTCGACGTTGGCTTCCAGTTCCACGCGGTCGCGCAGGCCGAATTGGTCCACCACGTACTGCGTGTAGCGGTGCAGTTCGGCCTGTTCGGCGAACATTTGTGTCCAGCGGTAGGGGGCAAAGGACAGCGAATAAAGCGGCGAGGGCACATCGACGGCCGCACCCGGGTACGTGTTCTGGCACCAGGTGCCGCCGAAAAAGTCCCGCCGTTCCAGCAGTCGAAAGTCATCGATGCCGGCCTTGAGCAAATTGATCGCCGCGCACTGTCCGCCAAAACCGCTGCCGATGATCAACACTTGAAAAGTTTGCATGGGTCTCCTTTTTTATCGTTGTCTGTTGAACCCTCTCTTCATGTATAGCCAAACATTCTACGCCCGCCTCACGGCAATACCGGGATATTCAGGCTGCTAACCGGTGATGGCTATTTGACTTTGCCCTGTTAGACTTCCAGCACACCTGAAACTCCGGTGTCAGCAGGTACCGTGCAGTGGTGTAGAGGCTCCAATGGAAAAAACGGGCGGAAAAGGGCTTTCACTGGCCAGAAGGCTCTATGCAACGCGTACCCTGGGGCTGGCCGCGGGATTACTGTGTGTTGCCGCCGCGATGTACCCACTCGACCCGGCGCCATGGGTCTGGGCGCTGATGCTCTTCAACGGTATCTTCTGGCCGCACGTGGCTTACCAATGGGCGCGACGGGCGGAAGTTCCCTACCACGCCGAACATCGTAATCTGCTGGTCGATGCCTTTCTTGGTGGCTTCTGGGTCGCCGCCATGCAATTCAATCCGCTGCCCAGCGCAGCCACCATCGCCATGATGGCGATGAACAACGTGGCCATTGGCGGCCTGCGTTTTCTGCTGGTAGGGACCGTTGCGCAGGTGTTGGGGATGGGGGTCGGGTTTCTGGTGTTTACGCCGGCCTTCGTTCCGCAAACCAGCCCGTTGCAGTTGTATGCCTGCCTGCCGCTTTTGACCCTTTATCCGCTGGCGCTGGGCTGGATCTGTTTCCGACAGGCCACCACGCTGGGACGGCACAAGCGCGAATTGCTGGCCCTGAGCCGCACCGACAGCCTCACCGGCCTGCTCAATCACGGGGCCTGGAAGGATCAACTGGAAATCGAATTCCAGCGCTGCAAACGCCTGCCTCAGGGCGGGGCGATTGCACTGATCGACATCGACCATTTCAAAACCATCAACGACACCTACGGCCATGTCGCCGGGGACATCGTGTTGCGTCAGTTGAGCAAGATGCTCAAGCAGAACCTGCGGGCGGCCGATGTGGCGGGTCGCTACGGTGGAGATGAGTTCTGCGTCATCCTCCCGGACCTTGCGCTCGATCGTGCCGCGACCACCATGGATGCGCTTCGTGATCGCTTCGCCACCCTCGGTTACGAACAGAGCCCGGCGTTGAAAGTCAGCCTCAGCATTGGTCTCTCCGCCTTCAACCCGGCCCACGATGACGCGATGCTGTGGCTCAACGACGCTGATCAAGCGCTCTATGAGGCCAAGACCACTGGCCGTAATCGCGTGATCTGCAGTGGGGACGGCAAGCCCCGTCATGAACTGCTCGACTCGGTCTGAAAGTCTGCACAAATCCCAATGTGGGATCGCCGCACCGCCGCTCCCACAGGGGAATGCGGTGAATCGGGTGGATAGGCGTCGCATCCGGCCTAGAGCCTCGCGCCGTAGTCAGGTAGGGTGAATCGTACCTCCCGACACGAAACAAGGATCGATTCATGACGCTCAATCTCCCTCGCTCCCTGCTGGCCACCAGCCTCGGCCTCACACTCGTCCTCGGCGCCTTCGCCCCCACGGCATTCGCCGAACCCCACAAGCAAATCCTCGCCGATTCCGAGCAGTACAAGGGTGAAGCCCTGAAGCTGCTGGAGCGGCTAGTGAACATCGATTCTGGCTCCGGCTATGAACCCGGCCTGACTCAAGTCAGCGACATCGCCATCGATGAACTGAAAAAACTCGGCGCCACCATCGAACTGGTGCCGAACACGCCGGACAAAAGCAACCACGTGATCGCGACCCTGAAAGGCACCGGCAAAGCGAAAATCCTGTTGATGGCGCACATGGACACTGTGTTCAAGGAAGGCTCTGCTGCCGAGCGTCCGTTTCATATCAAGGAGGGGCGCGCCTACGGGCCGGGCGTGATGGATGACAAGGGCGGCATCGTCGCCGGTATCTATGCGCTGAAAGTCTTGAAGAACCTCGACTTCAAGGACTATGCGCAAATTACCTTTCTGCTAGACGCCAGCGAGGAAACCGGCTCGGACATCGCCACCGACCTGATCAAGAAAACCGCCAAGGCCCATGACGTCACCCTTAACCTCGAACCGGGTCGTCCGGCGGATGGCCTGGTGGTATGGCGCAAGGGCAGCGCGACCGCCGTCGTTGAAGTCAAAGGCAAGGCAGCCCATGCGGGTGTCGCCCCTGAGCTGGGTCGTAATGCCGCCATGGAAGCCGCACACCAGATTCTGCAACTTGGCAAACTGGGTGATGAAGCCAAGAAAACCACCATCAACTTCACCGTGCTCAAGGCCGGCGACCGCACCAACGTGATTCCCGATCAAGCCACGGCCAAGGCCGACGTGAGGGCGGCAGTGCCGGAAGAGTTCGACCGGATCGAAAAGGATCTGGCGCGGGTTTCCAGGGACCAGCTGATACCCGACACCGTAGTCACCACCACACTGCAGCGCGGTTTGCCGCCAATGCCCCAAACGGCGGAATCGGATCGGTTGATGGCGATGGCGCAGGGAATCTACGGCGAGATCGGGCGCAAGCTGACGGAAGAGGGCAGTGGCGGCGCGGCGGATGCGAGCCTGTCAGCAGGCGTGGGTACGCCGACGCTGGACGGGTTCGGGATTGTGGGCGGCAATATTCATACGCCGGAGGAGTACGCGGAGGTTGAGAGTGTGGCGCCGCGGATTTATCTGTTGTCGCGGATGATTATGGAGTTGGCCAGGAAATAAGTCGTCTGTTCTGACGTCATCGCCGACAGACGCTGGCGTCAGAACAGACGCACGCTTACTCCTTGACGCTCATGAACTCTTCCGCCCAACGAATGTATTCCTCAGGCTGCGTGTAGGTATGCGTCAGTTCCGTCGCGCTCAGATCGGACGCCTGAGTGAAGATCTGCCGCTGTTCCCGCAGGCTGTCGTAGGTTGCCTTGATCGCCGCGAAGTACGCGCCATGCCCGTCGATGGTGACGCGCACGCCCAGTTCGGCCAGGCGATTGTCGTCGCGCAGCAGCGGGTTGCCGTAGGTGACCAGCATCAGCGGCACGCTCAGGTGTTCGGCAATCTGTTCAAGGTGATCGAAGTCACGCACGCCCACCATGCAAATCCCGTCCGCACCGGCTTTCTGGTACTGCTGGGTGCGGCTGATGATTTCCTGCACCGGCAGGATACCGGCATTGGTGCGAGCAACGATTGCCATCTCCGTATCAACCCGGGCTTCCAGCGCCGCGCGGATCTTGCCGACACCTTCGGCGACGCCGATCAGGTCGGTGGACTTGCGGCCGAATTGCGCGGGCAACAGCGTGTCCTCGATAGTCAGGGCCGCCACGCCGGCGCGTTCGAGTTCGACGATGGTGCGCATGACGTTCAATGCGTTGCCGTAGCCGTGATCGGCGTCGGCGATGACCGGCAATTGGGCCACGCGACCGATACGGGTCGCCTGCTCGGCGAACTCGCTGAGCGAGATCAGGGCGAAATCGGGGGCGCCCAGTACCTGCAACGAAGCAACCGAACCGCCCAGAATCCCCACTTCAAAACCCAGGTCTGCCGCGATGCGTGCCGACATCGGGTCGAAGACCGATGCCGTGTGATAGCACTTGTTGGAAGCGAACAGTTCACGGAAGTTACGGCGCAAATCCTGATGAGAAAGCCTGGACATATGAGTTCCACCAATACAAAGGAATGGAAGGGCTTGAGCAAGAGTGTCAACGCCGAAGATACAAAAGGCTATCACGCAACAGGAGGGAGAATGATGACGAATTTGCAGGACGGTCCTGATCGAAACCCATCCTGTAGGGCGGGGGGCAGGTTTTTCAGGCTGCCACAGCCTGTTGCTGTTGATTGAGCAGCGGGACTGCGCGTACGGAGTTGCCGGGTTGCAGTTGCAGGCGTTTGGCGGTGAGTCGGTCAACGATCAGGCTGTTGCCCACTCGCCTGGCCGGGGCGGCAGTGATGCGGCAGTTTTCCAGTCGGCGGTTGTGGATCAGCCAGACCGGAGCCTGCTCGTCCGGGGTGCCGATGCTCAGCATCAGCGCCTGGCTGTCGCGCACGGTGCGGATTTTCGACAGCGGTGCCTCGATGACCGGGCCGGCGTCGAAGATGTCGATGTAGCCTTTGTGGGTGAAACCTTCGGCCGTGAGGATTTTCATCGCCGGCTCGGTGTTGGGGTGAGCCTTGCCGATCACGGCCTGTGCCTGCTCGGTGAGCAGGCAGGTGTACAGCGGTTGGCGCGGCATCAGTTCGGCGATGAACGCTTTGCTGCCCAGCCCCGACAAGTGATCCGCATGGCTGAAGTCCATCTTGAAAAAGTGCCGGCCCAGGCTGTCCCAGAACGGTGAACAGCCTTGCTCATCGGCGCTGCCACGCAGTTCGGCGATGAGCTTCTCGCCGAACAGGTGGGCAAATTCGGCCACGAACAACAGGCGGCTCAACGACAGCAATCGGCCATTGCTGCCCTGGCGTTGATCGGGTCGCAGGAACAGTGAGCAGATCTCCGATTGCCCGGTCATTTCATTGTTCAGAAAGAGCGTTGGAATCTGTCGCTGGATGCCCAGGTCCGGTGACGAACTGACTGTCAGTCCGACCCGATAGTTGTACCAGGGTTCGCGCAGCCCGACGGCCCCCGTCAGGGCGCTGACCCCCACCACCTGCTGGTCGTCGTCTTCGAGCACGAACAGGTAGTCGGCGTCCGCCCGCTCGACCTGTTCGGCGAAGGTCCGTTGTGCCCAGCGCAACCGGTGAGCCAGGCGATCCTCGTTAGCGGGCAGGGTGGTAAACCCCGGACCGGCCTGCCGCACCAGTGCCAGCAGGGCGGGCAGGTCGGTGACGTGAACCGGACGGACAATCATGATGCAGCTCCTTCTACGGGGCGACGCAGTTGTGGGGCTCGGGCCCGGATGATGCTCACAGGGCGATCAACCGGATCGGACTGCCTTCGCTTACGTTCAAGGCCGTGCACATCTCGGTGTTCAGGAACACGGGATGTCCGGCGGTGTAATCCAGGTCGGCGACGATGGCGCGATAGTCCTTCAGCGAATCGTTGCTCACCAGGTAGCGACCGCGAGCATCGATGACGTCGCCCGGTGTTGCCGTGCCGGTCTGGCTTTGCGCAATGGAGCGGATATTGGCGAGGCGCGCATACAAGGTCGGGCCGCCGTCGAACAGGTCTACGTAACTGTTGGTCTCGAATCCCTCGCGTTCAAGGATATCGAAGGCTTCCTGGCCATCGGGGTGGATTCGGCCGATGCAGTCCTGCGCTGCCTGGGGCAGCATCGGCACGTAGATCGGGTATTGCGGCATCAGTTCGGCGAGAAACGTCCGGCTCTCCAGTCCGCAAAGGCGCTCGGCCTCAACGTAGGGCAAGTCGAAGAAGTGTTTGCCCAGCGCATCCCAGAATGGCGAACCTCCTTCATCGTCGCTGTAGCCGACGATCTCAGTGATGACGGCTTCGGCAAAGCGCTGCGCATGAGCGGCAATGAACATCAGTCGCGCCCGTGACAGCAGTTCGGAGGACGGCGTGCGCACCAGCGCCGCATCGATGTGAAAACCGCGCAGCAAGGTATGGCCGCTGAGGTCATGACACAACGACAGCGCCGGCACGCCGTGCTCGATGTTCAGTTCTCGCGAGGCGCTGGTGAAATGGCGGTTGCGCAGGCTGTAGAACGGTTCGTCGAAACCGGCCGTGGCGAGGATCTCCGAGCAGCCTGCCAGGTGCTGGTTCGTCAGGTCCTCCAGTACAAAGAAGTAGTTTTCCGGGCCATGACCCTGGACGTCTTTGGCGAATGAGGCGCAGGAGTCGAGAATCCGCTCGCGCAAGCGTTCGGTATCGTCCGGCAAGGACGTGACACCGACCAGGCTTTCGCGCGCCAGTCGCTGCAACTGGGGCAGGTCGGTTAACTCCACTGGGCGTAAGACCAGCATGGATGCACTCCTGTATCAAAGGGTTCGGCGATTGGCACGAACCTGACTATCACTGTCGGTTTCCACGCGTTTAATCGACGGTCGCTTGATGGTTTGCCAGCGCCGCTCTTTTTCTAGTCAGCCGTTATTCGGGACAGCACTGTTTCGGTATCCCATGGAGTGAGAGACCGGTCGGGGGGTTTGGCTACGGAGGCGGTGGTTCATGTCGCTGGGAGAGGGCATCCGGGCTCCTGCTGGATGGGGCGTATTGTTTACATTTAATAATCCGTTACAGCAGTATTTATTTAACCCGCACCCCATGTCTAGTGAATTTTTGCGCGCTCCTGTCCAGCCCCAAAATGGGGCGAAATGCCCGTAGGTCGGGGGCTACACGGATGTCGATCAGCGCTGTAGGCCCTCGCTGACAGTGATGTCAGAGATAGCTGTTTTTTAAGAAGGATCGGCGTAATGAAACGCCCCCGATCGCATTTCTTACGGCACAATTGCGCCTGAATAGTGGCTTGATGCCGTTTATTTTTCCTCCTACCGAGTGATCTTTCGTGCAGGCAACCCGTTTGACCCTGATGTGCCACGCTCGAACCGTCGCACAGAAATTGGCGCGTTTTCCTACGGATGAGCCTGTCGAGATGGATTGGCAATCGGCACAGGGCTCCCTTCGTTCCCGGTTCAAGGGGGCACCGCGCCTGTTCAGCGGACCGGAACTTCGAGCACGGCAGACCGCCGGGTTGTTCGGCAGTGATGTAGAGATTGTCGAGGCGCTGAGGGATTACGATTTTGGACGCTGGAACGGCGCGCAGATCGATGATCTGCAGAAGTCCGAACCGCAGACGCTGCAGGCCTGGCTCGATGATCCGGATTCGGCGCCTCACGGTGGCGAGTCGCTGGCACAACTTGGTGAGCGGGTGGCTGCATGGCTCAAGACACTGGAAGCAACGCCGGGGCACATCGTTGCCATCACCCATCCATTTGTCATTCGTGCGGCGTTGACACAGGTGTTGCAAAGCCCATCGTTTAATCTGATCGACGTCGAACCGCTGTCAGCCATCGAGTTGCGGTTCAACGGTTGCTGGCGCTTGCGTTTGTCGGGCACTGGCGTTGAAGGAGCCTGTTAATGAAAAAACTGATGGTCATCGGCATCGGTGCCGGCAACCCCGACTACATCACGATGCAGGCCGTGAAGGCGCTGAACCTGGTTGACGTGTTTTTCCTGATGGACAAAGGCCAGAGCAAGGACAAGCTGATCGACCTGCGTCGCGAGATTTGTGAACGCTACGTCAGCGAGCATGATTACCGCTTCGTCGAAGCGCACAGCCCGGAGCGTGAGCGTGGTGATGTGGACTACAAGGCCAGTGTGGAAGACCTGAACCTTGCCAAGCAGCTGACCTTCGAGCGGCTGATCAATGAGGAAATGTCCGACGGCCAGTGTGGTGGATTTCTGGTGTGGGGCGATCCGGCGTTGTACGACAGCACCCTTCGGATCCTGCAGGCGATTCTGGCGTCGGGCCGATGTGACTTCGAGTTTGAGGTGATCCCCGGCATCACCAGCGTTCAGGCACTGGCGGCGCAGCACAAGGTGCCGCTGAACCGGATCGGTCGTTCGATTGAAATCACCACCGGCCGGCGGTTGGCGGCCGGGCAGGTGAGTGATGCCGACAGCCTGGTGGTGATGCTTGACGCGCAAGATTCCTACCATCAGGTGGCGGATCAGGAGACAGAGATTTACTGGGGCGCTTACTTGGGGACGCCGGATGAAATCCTCATCAGCGGCAAACTCAAGGACGTGGCGGATGAGATCGAGCGGGTGCGCAAGGCGGCGCGGTTGGCTAATGGGTGGATTATGGATACTTACCTGTTGCGCAAGCCTTGAGTGCATCGGTGTCTGGGCGGACGCCTTCGCGAGCAAGCCCGCTCCCACATTTGATCTATGGTGTACCTCAATCTGGTGTACGACCGAGATTAAATGTGGGAGCGGGCTTGCCCGCGAAGGGACTCTCGAACACACCTCAAGAATTCGCTTTGACCCCCCGCCCAAACCGTTCCCGATACACCGACGGCGGTACGCCGACCACGTTGCGAAACGCCACCCGGAAACTTTCAACCGAGCGATAACCGCAATGTTCGGCAATCCGGTCGGTGTTCTGGCCCGTGCTTTCCAGCAACTCCCGGGCCCGCGCCAGGCGTTCATGTTGTAACCACGCCTTTGGCGGCATGCCGGTCGCTTCTGTGAACCGACGCAGAAAAGTGCGCTCACTCATGGCCGCTTCGCTGGCCAGGTCGCGAACCTCCAGAGGTTCATGCAAGCGTTCCCGAGCCCACTGCATCACGCGTGAAAGATCGCTGCGCGGCGTAGGACTGACCGGTGTCGGAATGAACTGCGCCTGGCCGCCGGTGCGTTGCGGTGACATCACCAAACGCCGCGCCACGGAATTGGCCACTTGCGTGCCGAAATCCCGAGCCACCAGGTGCAGGCAGGCATCGATACCGGCAGCGCTGCCCGCCGAGGTAATCAGTTGGCCCGAGTCGACGTAAAGCACGTCCGGGTCCACCAGAATGTTCGGGAATCGCTCGGCCAGTTCCGCGGTGTAGCGCCAATGCGTGGTAGCCCCGTGACCGTCGAGCAAGCCGGTCGCCGCCAGCACGAACACACCCGAGCAGATCGACAGCAACCGTGCGCCTCGCCCGTGGGCCTGACGCAGGGCCGCGATCAACGCTTCGGGCACCGGGGCGCTGCGATCACGCCAGCCGGGAATAATGATGGTTCGGGCGTCGCGCAGCAGTTCCATGCCGCCATCGGCCAGCACTTGAATCCCGCCCATGGCGCGCATCGGGCCCTGATCGACGGCGACGATCCGGTGCTCGTACCAGGGAAAATCGAACTCCGGCCGTGCGAGGCCGAAGATCTCCACGGCGATGCCGAACTCGAATGTGCAGAGGCCATCGAAGGCCAGAATCGCGACCAATCCAGGGGTGGGCTGCATTTGGCGGAAAATTCCCGGTGAGTGTCTTGTGCGCCACTTTAGCCGCTGGCGACTGGCGAATAAAGTCTTCTCACACCCACCGAGACTCTGGAGTACGCCCCATGACCAGCCTGGTCCGCAATGTTCCCGCTGCACCATCGGCCATTGCCCTGATGCATTTCAGTAACCGTCTGACCTTTGAAACCGACTGTTCCGACGTCTACAGCAGCCAACAGGCGGGGGACGTGGATTTTGTCCTGGTGGACGTGCGTGGTCCGCAGGCGTTCGAGCGCGGACATGTGCCGGGTGCAATCAATTTGCCGGGGCGACTGCTGACTGCCGAAGGGTTGGCGGGTTATGGGAAATCCACGCTGTTCGTGGTGTATTGCGCCGGTCCACACTGCAACGGTGCCAACAAGGCTGCGGTGAAACTGGCGGCGCTGGGTTACCCGGTCAAGGAAATGATTGGCGGGGTGACCGGGTGGCTGGATGAAGGGCTTGAGTTGAGTACCGAGGTGCAACGGCCCACCGCCATCGGCTGCGAATGCTGACGGTAGGAGCCGGCTTGCTGGCGATGGCGATGGGTCAGTCGACATGTCCATCGGCTGATCGATCGCTATCGCCAGCAAGCCGGCTCCTACAAATCGTTGGTCAATTTCCGGATACCGTCCACCACTCGTCCAGCGTCGCCTGCAACCATTCAAAAACGGCTGCATGGGCGGCGCTGTCCGGTTCACCCCGAGGCAACGGCGACTCATCGGCAAAATGCGCATTGAGCGTCGCCACCGATGCTGCGTTCCATTCCGGATGAAACTGCAAACCCACTCGCGCAGTGCCTACGCGATACATCTGCTGCTCGCACTGATCGCTGCTGGCCAGTAACTGCGCGCCGGGTGGCAGGTCTATCGCGTCTTCGTGCCACTCCAGCACGTTCAGCTTCTGGCCATCGGCAAACGTCACTGAGGTCCAGCCCGTTTCGGTGGCCTCCATCCGCCGCACATTTGCGCCCAGAGCCAGCGCCAGCAACTGCGCCCCCAGACATATCGCAAACACCGCCGCGTTCTGATCCAGGCAGCCCGCCAACCACTGCCGTTCGGCCTCCAGCCACGTTGGTCCGGCGTTGGACTCATAAGGCCCACCCAACAAAATCAGCGGTTGCGCGCTCACGGGGGGTAACTGGCCAAGATCGGCGCGAAAGATATTCAATGGCAATCCCCGCGACTCGGCCCATTCGGCAATCGCGCCCGGACCTTCGGCAGGGTGGTGCTGGATCAGGTTCAATCCGCGCATTTCATTGTTCATTCAGCTCGCCTTTTTTATAAGTATTTGTCGCATATGCACAATTTGCACGCCTGCAGCCGCTCTAGACTGCCCGCCACTTCGGTCTTCTCCAATAAAAAGCGCTGACCGAAAGCTACCAATCGAACGCTGCCAATAAAAGCCTCCGCACACAGGAGTTATAAATGAAGAAGCTAGTGATGTTCGGTGCCCTGGCACTGTCGATGTTGTCCCTGACCGCTGTGGCCGATGACGCCAAGCCGATCCGCATCGGTATCGAAGCCGGTTACCCGCCATTCTCGATGAAAACCCCTGACGGCAAACTCACCGGTTTCGACGTCGATATCGGCGATGCGCTGTGCGAGCAGATGAAAGTGAAATGTACCTGGGTCGAGCAAGAGTTCGACGGCCTGATCCCGGCCCTGAAGGTCAAGAAAATCGACGCGATCCTGTCGTCCATGACCATCACCGACGACCGCAAGAAAAACGTCGATTTCACCATCAAGTATTACCACACCCCGGCGCGCTTCGTGATGAAGGAAGGCTCCGATGTGAAAGACCCGCTGACCGAGCTCAAGGGCAAGAAAGTCGGTGTACTGCGCGCCAGTACCCACGACCGCTTCGCCACTGAAGTGCTGCAACCGGCCGGCATTATCCTGGTGCGTTACGGCTCGCAGCAGGAAGCCAACCTGGACATGGTCTCCGGTCGCCTCGACGCGATGCTGGCTGACTCGGTCAACCTCGACGACGGTTTCCTGAAAACCGACGCCGGTAAAGGCTTCGCGTTTGTCGGCCCGACCTATGAAGACGCCAAGTACTTCGGCGGTGGCGCCGGTATCGCGGTGCGCAAGGGTGATAAAGAGTTGGCAGACAAATTCAACACTGCCATCACTGAAATCCGCGCCAACGGCAAGTACAAGCAAGTGCAGGACAAGTACTTCAATTTTGATGTTTACGGCGAGTAATCCAGCCGTATAAGAAAGTGGCAACCGTGAAAGCGGTTGCCACTTTTTTTATGTTCTCTCCAGTCAGACCGCGATCCCCTGTGGGAGCGGGCTTGCTCGCGAAGGCGGCAGCACATTCGAAATTGATGTCGTCTGATACACCGCTTTCGCGAGCAAGCCCGCTCCCACAGGGGATCTCACAGCCCTTTACATCGGAGTTTCCATGCAACGCATCGACCACCCATTGCCCTGGAGCCACCTGGGCACCGAACGCACCCTCAGCGTGTTTCGTTATGGCACGGGCACACGCAAGGTCTACATCCAGGCCAGCCTGCACGCGGATGAACTGCCCGGGATGCGCACGGCGTGGGAACTCAAGAAACGCCTGACGGAGCTCGAAACCCAGGGCCAGTTGCAAGGTGTGATCGAACTGGTGCCAGTGGCCAATCCCATCGGTCTGGATCAGCACCTGCAAGGGAGCCACATGGGCCGTTTCGAGCTCGGCAGCGGCAAGAATTTCAACCGCTCGTTCGTCGAACTGAGCGCGCCCGTGGGCGAGTTGATCGGCGATCAGTTGGGGACCGACGCACAAGCCAACATTGCGCTGATCCGTCAGACCATGGGCCAGGTGCTCGATGATTTGCCTGCGCCAACGTCGCAACTGGAAGCCATGCACCGCTTGCTGCTGCGCCACGCCTGCGACGCTGACATCACTCTCGATCTGCATTGCGATTTCGAGGCGGCCATTCACATTTATGCCTTGCCGCAACACTGGCCGCAGTGGCAGCCACTGGCGGCTCGCTTGAAGGCGGGGGTCGCGTTGCTGTGTGAAGATTCTGGCGGCAGCTCATTCGACGAGTCCTGTTCTTCACCGTGGCTGCGACTGGCCAGGGCGTTCCCCGAGGCGGCGATTCCACCGGCCAACCTGGCGACAACCCTGGAATTGGGCAGCATGGGTGACACCCGCGTCGATCAGGCCCAGGCCAATTGCGAGGCCATTCTCGGGTTCCTTGCCGAGCAGGGTTTCATCAAAGGCACCTGGCCAGCGGTACCGAGTGAGTGCTGTGAAGGCGTGCCGTTCGAAGGCACGGAGTATCTGTTTGCGCCACATCATGGCGTGGTCAGTTTTCTGCGCGAGGCGGGTGAATGGGTCGAGAAGGGCGATGCGTTGTTTGAAGTGGTTGACCCTTTGAGCGACCGGGTGACTACCGTGCGCGCCGGGACCAGCGGGGTATTGTTTGCGATTGATCGTGGGCGCTATACGCAACCGGGGACTTGGCAGGCGAAGGTTGCCGGGCGCGAGCCGATTCGGGTTGGAAAGTTGATTAACGATTGACCGCGAGGTTTTTGGTGCTCTATCGGGCCTCTTCGCGAGCAAGTCGAAGAGGCCATGCGGGGTAGCGAAAATCCCTCGGCCGGCTACACAGTGTTAGGCTCTGCCCCGAATCCTGCGCTCTGTGAAGGAAGGTTTATGTTGAAGGTTCTCGCTCTGCTGACACTTCTGGCGTCCACCGCCGTCCACGCTCAAACCCCGCTGCACACCGATCTGCCGCTCAAGTATCTGGAGCAGGCCAACCCCGAATCCGTCAATCAGCCCTTGGTGATCTTTCTCCACGGCTACGGCAGTAACGAACAGGACCTGTTCGGGATCAAGGATGAATTGCCTGCCCAGTACAACTTCCTGTCGGTGCGGGCGCCGATCGTGATGGAGGAGGGCAGTTATCAATGGTTTCGCAAGAAAGGTGAAGGTGCCTACAACGGCGAGACGGATGATCTGAAGGCCAGCGGCCAGGTGTTGCTGGATTTCGTCGCACAGGCTGCGAAGAAATATCACACGGAACCGAACAAGGTTTTCCTGGTGGGTTTCAGCCAAGGCGCGATCATGTCCTACGAAGTTGCACTGCGTCACCCCGAGGCCGTGGGCGGGATTGCCGCGTTGAGCGGGCGAATTCTCCCGGTGCTCAAGTCCGAGCTAAAACCGGATGAAAAACGCCAGAAGCTGGCGATTTTCATCGGGCATGGCACGGCGGACAAACGCCTTCCCTTCAACGACGGCACCGAGGCGGACAGCCTGTTGCAGAGCCTGTCCATCAAGCCTGAGTTTCATGCCTACCCAGGCGTCGGTCACAGCATCAGTGCCACCGAGATGCAGGACTTGAGCGCCTGGTTGCAGCGGCTCAACCCCTGAGCCTTACTTGCCGCTGACGATCTGTTTAACCAGCGCTTCATGCCCGGCATTGTCGCTGAGACGGGAAATTACCTGAATCAGCGCCATGCGCGTGCCCGAGGCCGCCATCAGCGTGGTATCCAGGGTTTTGCCGCCGCCTTGAGTGGCGATGCTGTCGAGCTGTCGCAGTCCCAGGCCGGTGCCTTTCTGAGTGATGCTTTTTTCACTGAGCCTGGTGAAATCCGGCAGTGCCTTGGCTTGCTCGGTGGCGAAGTCGGACGCCGTGGCGTCGAGGAACTCACCGTCGTTGTCCTTGGCATTGACGCCACCGGGGATGGTGTTTTCAGCAGCAATGACCACGGTTTTGGTGGTTTCGTTGGTGTACATGGTGCCACTCGCGCCGGTCGAGCTCGGTGGCAGAGCGTTGGCGATGAAGCCCTTGGGCAGGGTGAATGTGAATTTGTTGCCCAGCATCGAGACTTTCTGCGTTGACGCCGCCTCTTTGGCCACGACCTTGGCAGCCTGCGCGTTCAAAGCCCCCAGGCTGGCAATCGCCAGCAGCAGGACAACGGCTTTTTTACTCAACAGTGACATTCAAAATCTCCAGGGTTGTCGCGGTGGGGGGCGATCATCCCATGGAGGTCGTGACGCATTCCAGCGTGGTCTAACGGACGGTCGGGTTTCGGTGAGCAAACCGCTTTTGAATGTAGTCAGTGTCCCGTGGTGAGCGGCTAGCCCTCACCACGGGATCTGACGCGACTACACCTCGCGGCGCACCGGGTAGCCCTTGATCACATCCATGAACTCGATCCGGCGCTCGCTGGCCAACAACGCCGGCAAATGTTTTTCATATTCCTGGCGATACGGCTTGCTCAGGTGACGAGTGATGAAGTCTTCCTTGCTGCAGTTCCAGGTTTCATAGAGCACCAGGGTGTTCGGATCGTCCTGGAGTTGATGGACCCAGGTGTTGATGAAATCCGGCTCGGCCGACATCTGGTGCACCACGTCCAGCAGCCGCTCCCTGGTTTCGGCGAAACGCTCCGGTTTGGCCGGCAGGTAAACGATAAACGCGACTTGATCACTCATTTCATCACCTTCGAATGTAGGAAACGGTTTACTGCGCCTGGTTCTGAGGAAACAGATTGCGGCGGGTTTCTTCGTCGAACTCGGCTTTCAACACCAGTTTCTCTTTAAGACCCTGGGCGCGCTGCGCTGCCGGGCGGGCGCTGATTTCGTCGAACAGACGCTTGACGTTCGGGTACGCCGCCAAGCCATTCTCGCCGAGGATGTACGGTGCGTAACTGGCCCAGCCCCAGAGCGCCATGTCGGCGATGCTGTAGGTGTCGCCCGCCAGATAGGGATGATCGGCCAGACGCTGGTCGAGCACGCGATAGTGACGTTCGACTTCCTTGAGGTAGCGGTTTTTCGCGTAGGCCAGGTCTTCCGGTGCGTGGTGCAGGAAATGCACGGCCTGACCGGAGAACGGCGACAGACCCGTGGCGATGAACATCAGCCACGACAGCAGCTCGGCTTGCCCGGTGACCGAGGTCGGCAGGAAGCGCTGATGTTTTTGCGCCAGGTGCAGCAGGATTGCCTGGGAGTCGAAGACCGTGGCGTCGCCATCGACCAGCGCTGGCACCTTGGCGTTCGGGTTGATCGCCAGAAAGGCTGGCTGGTGTTGCTCGCCCTTGAAGGTGTCGACGCCGATCAGTTCGTACGGCGTTTGCAGCTCTTCGAGCAGCAGGGCAACTTTCATCGGGTTGGGCGAAGGGTGGAAAAAGAACTTCATGGTGCAGGCCTCGGTCAGTGGGTAAGTAACTGAGGCTGATGGTGGGCGAAACCCGTTCGATTGACGCACGAGGTTGTTGTTCTACTCATTCGAAATAGTTGAACGAGTTGTCGGCATACTCACGGGTTTGGCCAGCAGGCGTTTGGTGATGCCGAGCGTGGCCACGGACACTGCGACGCCGACGCCGAACCCGCTCAGGCCCATGACGGGCAACGTCAGGGCGAGAACGAGGCAGAACGCGGCAAACGAATACATGCCCGTCGCCGTGGCTCGCAACAAGGCTGCGGTAAACGCCGGCCCGCGGGTTTGTTGGGAGAACACGGCCATCACGCTGCCCAATACCGGGAACACTGCGAGCAGACCGCTCCAGCGGTCGCCGACGGTGCTCGCCAGCAAGGTCACGGCGAGGGTGAGGAGGGCGCCCGCGATCATGCGCAGCAACAATTTGTCGGACTTGGGGGCCGGGCCCGAAACGATGGGCTGCACGGCCGGGAACAGATACGGCGCCGCCAGCAGCGCAGTCGCGGCGGCGATGACGGAGAACACCAGGGACGGCGGGATCACCGACAGCACCACGGCGGCCGTCGCCCAGACCAGCAGCGAAACCGTCAGTGCCCATGGCCATCCGGCCCGTTGTGCGACCTGGGCGTAGGTGACGCAGAAAGCGATCATCGCAAACATCGCGGATAACGCGGCGGTCGCCGATTGCGCGGCAAACACTTCGCCCTGCTCGATGGCGAGGAAAAACAGAATCGGCCCGACCACCACCGGCAATCCCGACAGCCATCCGGCGACGCTCGGGCCCCAGCGTTTGCCCGCGAGGGAGATCAACAAGAGAAACCCGGGAATGACCAGCAGTTTGAGCAGCAGCACGTAGGCGCCTCCGACCTTAGCGAAGCGGCAACGTTAGCATTGCGACAAGTAGATTGCTCTAAGGATTGGCTGTTTTTGTATACAAAGTTGAAATCTTGTACAGCAACACTTTATGCGTATAAGTAACAGAACCCATACGCGCTGAATCGAGCCGATCATGACCCGACCACGATCACCTCTGCGACATACCCTGTGGCTGTTGGTATTACTGGGCAACCACGCGTTGGCCAATTGGCAGGAGTCTTTGCCTGGCGCCCAAATCGTTGGTACCGGCGAGTTCCGGATGTTCGGTTTCGATATCTACAACGCTCGTCTGTGGAGTGCCGCGCAGCCATTTGCGAGCGACCAGCCGTTCGCCCTGGAGCTGATTTATCAGCGCAGGATTTCCCGGGACGATCTGGTCCAGGCCAGCGTCGAAGAAATCAAACGACTGTCGGGCACATCGGTGAGTGTCGGGCAACTCGCGGCATGGCAGGCGCAGATGCAGCAGGCGTTTGTCGATGTGCAGGCCGGGCCCCGACTCATCGGGGTTTACTTGCCGGGGCAGGGCGCGCGCTTTTTTGTCGGCCCGCAGTTGCAGTACGAGGTGACGGACCCGGTGTTCGCCCGGGCGTTTTTTGATATCTGGCTTGATCCGCGTACGAGCAATCCCGAGTTGCGGGAGCAGTTGCTGGGCATTGCCAAGCCCTGAACATCACCCGCCGTTGCTTTTGCCTTTGTAGGAGCAAGCTTGCTTGCGATGGACGTTAACGATAACGCGTGCTTCCTGATTAAACGCGGCGCCCTTGAATCCATCGCGAGCAAGCTTGCTCCTACAAAAGCAAAAGCAAAAAGCAACTGCGGCGATCTTTGCGTTTGTCTGTACACCGAAAAGCGCGAAACGTCTAAGCTGCGCCCTCCCGTCTGTTTTCTGGAATGAATGCGTGAAATTCAGTTTGCCTAAAGTTGCCACTGCGCCGTTTTGCCCGCCGGAAGTGGCGGGCAGCGTTGCCGTTGACCCTCGCGCGTCATTCTTCAAGCGGGTCCTGCGTTTCGCCGGTCCGGGTTTGCTGGTGTCCATCGGCTACATGGACCCGGGCAACTGGGCCACCGCCATCGAGGCCGGTTCGCGCTTTGGCTACAGCTTGTTGTTCGTGGTCCTGCTGGCCAGTCTGGCGGGCATGGTGGTGCAGTGTTTGTGTTCGCGCCTGGGCATTGCCACCGGGCGGGACCTGGCGCAACTGTCCCGCGAACGCTACAGCACGCGGACCGCGCGCACCCAATGGGTGCTGGCGGAAATCTCGATCATCGCCACTGACCTCGCCGAAGTACTCGGCTGCGCGTTGGCATTCCATCTGCTGCTGGGTTGCTCGCTGACCTTCGGCATCGCCCTCACGGCGTTTGACACGCTGTTGGTACTGGCCCTGCAGAACCGGGGATTCCGCCGACTGGAAGCGATCATGCTGGTGCTGGTGAGTACCATCGGTGTGTGTTTCTTCGTTGAACTGTTGTTGATCAAACCTTACTGGCCGGAGGTCGCTCTGGGATTCACGCCGTCGTTGTCCGCCATCGGCGATGCCGCGCCGTTGTACCTGGCCATCGGCATTCTCGGGGCCACGGTGATGCCGCATAACCTGTACCTGCACACCTCGATCGTACAGACCCGGATGATCGGCAAAGACCTGGCCAGCAAGCAGGACGCGGTGAAGCTGGCGCGCATCGACACCATCGGTTCCCTGGCACTGGCGCTGCTGGTCAACGCGGCGATCCTGATCCTCGCGGCGGCGGCATTTCACAAGACCGGGCACACCGACGTGGTGGACATCCAGGACGCCTATCACTTGCTTGATCCACTGGTGGGCGGGGCGTTGGCCAGCGTGTTGTTTGGTGTTGCATTGCTGGCGTCCGGTCAGAGTTCGACGTTCACCGGCACCATCGCCGGGCAGGTGATCATGGAGGGTTACCTGAACCTGCGGATTCCCTGCTGGCAACGGCGGTTGATCACCCGAGGGCTGGCGCTGATCCCGGCGTTTATCGGCGTGTGGCTGATGGGTGACAATGCGATTGGCAAGTTGCTGGTGCTGAGTCAGGTGGTGTTGAGTCTGCAATTGCCGTTTGCGCTGTATCCGCTGATCCGGATGACCAATGACCAACAATTGATGGGGCCGTTTGTGAATCGGCTGCCGACGCGAGTGTTGGCGTGGGGATTGTTTGTGGTGATCAGTGGGGCGAATAGCTGGTTGATGCTGCAGTTTTTTGGGTGACTGTCAGGGCCTCTTCGCGAGCAAGCCCGCTCCCACATTTGACCGAGTTGTTCAAACAAACGCGATCTAATGTGGGAGCGGGCTTGCTCGCGATGGACGTCAACGATAACGCAAGCCGTCTGAATGAACGCATTGCCCTGACGTTTTTCGCGAGCAAGCTCGCTCCTACAGGGTTTCGCCGGAGCCCGGTGTGATGTGAGTCACACCGGGGGTGTTGCCAGACGGCAGCGGATCTTCGTGGGTCCCCGCGCCGTCTGTTGAACGCTTTATGCTCGTTCGAGCGCCAACGCCACGCCCTGACCGCCACCGATGCACAGGGTGGCGAGGCCTTTTTTGGCGTCACGCTTGATCATTTCGTGCAGCAGGGTCACCAGCACCCGGCAACCCGACGCACCAATCGGGTGGCCCAATGCAATGGCACCGCCGTTGACGTTGACCTTGTTCAAGTCCCATTCCAGGTCCTTGGCCACTGCCAAAGATTGCGCGGCGAAGGCTTCGTTGGCTTCGATCAGGTCCAGTTGGTCGATGGACCAGCCAGCCTTGTCCAGGCAACGGCGAGTGGCGGAGACCGGGCCGATGCCCATGATCGCCGGGTCCACGCCCGCGTTGGCGTAAGCGGCGATTTTCGCCAGCACTGGCAAGCCCAGCGCCTTGGCTTTTTCCGCACTCATCAGGATCACGGCGGCGGCGCCATCGTTCAGGGACGAAGCGTTGCCGGCGGTCACCGAACCGTCCTTCTTGAAGGCGGCTTTCAGTTTGCCCAGGGATTCGGCGGTGGTGCCGGCGCGTGGCTGCTCGTCAGTGGCGAAGGACAGCGGATCGCCTTTGCGCTGCGGAATCAGGATCGGCGTGATCTCGTCGGCAAAGCGCCCGGCTTCGATGGCGGCCGTGGCTTTCTGCTGCGAGGCCGCCGCGAAGGCGTCCTGTTGCTCGCGGGTCAGGTTGTATTTTTCAGCCAGGTTCTCGGCGGTGATGCCCATGTGGTAATCGTTGAACGCATCCCACAGGCCGTCGCTGATCATGGTGTCGACGATTTGTGCGTGACCCATGCGCAGACCGGTGCGTGCGCCCGGCATCACGTAGTTGGACAGGCTCATGTTTTCCTGGCCGCCAGCGATGATCACGTCGGCGTCGCCGCAGCGAATCGCCTGGGTGGCGAGATGCAAGGCTTTCAGGCCCGAACCGCACACCTTGTTCAGGGTCATGGCGGGTACGGCGAAAGGCAGGCCGGCCTTGATCGACGCCTGACGCGCGGGGTTTTGCCCGGCACCGGCGGTCAACACCTGGCCCATGATGACTTCATCAACCTGCGCCGGGTCCAGACCGGTTTGCGCCAGCAACTGACGGATCACCGCGGCGCCGAGGTCAACGGCGGACACATTGGCCAGCGAGCCCTGGAAACTGCCGATGGCGGTACGGGTGGCGGCGACAATGACGACTTCTTGCATGGGATGATTCCTCACTGGGCAGCGAACTGCATTTCCGGAACGTGGTCCGGCACGATCAATTTACCGGCGGTTTTGGCGACGATCTCTTCGACGCTGACGCCTGGCGCACGTTCTTTGAGAATGAACGCGCCGTTTTCGATTTCAAGATAAGCCAGGTCGGTCAGTACGCGCTTGATGCAACCGGCGCCGGTCAGCGGCAGGCTGCATTGGGACAGGAGCTTGGACTCACCGTCCTTGGACGCGTGGGTCATGATGACGATGATGTTGTCTGCACCGGCCACCAGGTCCATGGCGCCGCCCATACCTTTGACCAGCTTGCCGGGGATCATCCACGAGGCGATGTTGCCTTGCACGTCCACTTCAAAGGCGCCCAGCACGGTCAGGTCGACATGACCACCGCGAATCATCGCGAAGGACTCGGCCGAGGAAAAGATCGAAGCGCCGATCCGCGCGGTCACGGTTTGTTTGCCGGCGTTGATCATGTCGGCATCGATGGTTTCTTCAGTAGGGAAGGGACCCATGCCGAGCAGGCCGTTTTCCGACTGCAGCATGACTTCCATGCCTTCAGGGATGTAGTTGGCGACCAGGGTCGGAATGCCGATGCCCAGGTTCACGTAGAAGCCGTCCTGCATTTCGCGGGCGACGCGTTGAGCCATTTGTTCGCGGGAAAGTGCCATTGTTGTTATTCCTTCATTCGGTCCGGGGGCAGGGGATCACTTACGCACGGTGCGCTGTTCGATGCGCTTCTCGAACGTGCCACAAATGACCCGGTCGACGTAGATGCCAGGGGTATGGATCTGCGACGGCTCCAGCTCGCCGGGTTCGACGATTTCTTCGACTTCGACCACGGTGATCTTGCCGGCGGTGGCGGCCAGCGGGTTGAAGTTCTGAGCGGTGTGGCGATAGATGACGTTGCCGAAATGGTCGGCTTTCCAGCCTTTGACGATGGCGAAGTCACCGGTGATGGATTCTTCCATCAAGTACTTGCGGCCATGGAATTCGCGCACTTCCTTGCCTTCGGCGACCGGCGTGCCCACGCCGGTGGCGGTGAAGAAGGCCGGGATGCCGGCGCCGCCTGCGCGCATTTTTTCGGCGAGGGTGCCTTGAGGGGTCAGGACGACTTCGATTTCGCCTTTGAGCAGTTGGTCTTCGAACAGTTTGTTCTCACCGACGTAGGAGGCCACTACTTTGCGGATCTGCCGGTCTACCAGCAAAACACCGAGACCGAAACCGTCGACACCGCAGTTGTTGGAAACCACAGTGAGGTCACGGGTGCCTTTGCGCTTGATCTCGGCGATCAGGTTTTCCGGGATGCCGCAGAGGCCAAAGCCGCCCGCGATCACGGTCATGCCGTCTTCAAGACCTGCCAGAGCTTCCTCGTAGGAACTCACGCGCTTGTCGAAACCTGCCATATGCACCTCTTTTATTCTTTGTGGGCGGCTGGCTAGCCGTATGGGAAGGAGTGTCTCGCCAGAGAATTCATTTGTTAAGTTGATTTTTAAGGTTGATTGATAGATAAAACTCACCAATCTGTCGGCGCTGCCGAAGGTTGCGATGTTTTGATGTTCAGCGAATTCAGCATCGCCAGACAAAGATCAAAAGATCGCAGCCTTCGGCAGCTCCTACAATACCTCGGAGATACCGCAGATGACCGTTAAGCAGATCCGCGCGTTCTTGGCCGTGGCCCAGAGTCTGAGCTTTGCCGTGGCCTGCGAGCGGTTGCACCTGTCGCAATCGGCGCTGAGCCTGACCATCAAGGCGCTGGAGGAAGGCCTGGGCGGGCGGCTGTTTACGCGCAACACGCGCAATGTGGCGCTGACGGCTGAAGGTGAGGCGTTGGTGCCGCTGGCCCGTCGCTTGATCGCCGACTGGGACAATGCCGAGGACGAACTGCGCCAGCGTTTTACACTGCAGCGCGGGCGGGTGACGCTGGCGGCGATGCCGTCGTTTGCCGGCAACCTGCTGCCGCCAATCCTCAAGACGTTTCGCGCGCGCTACCCGAAGGTCAACGTCACGGTGAATGACGTGATCAACGAACAGGTGCTGGAAATGGTGCGTGACCGGCAGGTCGAGCTCGGGGTGGCGTTCGAGCCGACGCAAAGCTCCTCGCTGGCGTTCACGCCGCTGTACATCGACCGTTTTGTTGCGGTGGTGCCGTTTGATTCCGCGTTTGCCGAACTGGACGATATCGACTGGCAGACGTTGCTTGAAGAACCGTTCATTACCTTGCAGCGACCGTCGACGGTGCGGGTGATGCTGGAAGAGCACTTGCAGGCGCGAGGGATGAAGTTGCCGGTGGAGTTCGAGAGTCACCAGCTGGCGACGGTCGGAAGGATGGTTGCCAGCGGTTTGGGGGTGAGCGCGGTGCCGGCGCTGTGCGCCGAGCAGATGCGCGAGCTGGGCGCGCGGTGCATCACGTTACGCGACCCGGTAGTGGAAAGGGCGATTGGCGTGTTGACCCAACCGGGGGTGGAATTGTCGGCGGCGGCGCAGGCGTTGTTCGATATTCTCAAGGAAGAAAACCTGGGCCAGCGCCTGTCTGGACGGTAAAACACAGATCGAATGTGGGAGC
>NZ_BDAG01000032.1 GCF_002091715.1 Pseudomonas migulae NBRC 103157
AGCTTGCTGGCGATGGACGTTAACGATGACGCGGGCTGTCTGAATGAACGCGTCGCCCAGACGCTTTTCGCCAGATCAAGCCGGCTCCTACAGGGAATCCCACACGCTTTTGATTCCCACCACTCATCAGGCCGAGCGTTAGCTCGCCTTCAGCTTTTGATCTGAGCGCCCCCTCGAGAGGCCGAACGAAAGGGGCAAGAGCCCTTGGTTACTTGGGGCTCTTCCAAGTGACTCGCCGTAAGGGCGAAACCAATAGCCGCCATCACCAAAAAAACGGATATTCACACCAACCGTAAAAACACCAAACCTCACTCACCCACCCGCCGCCCCGGAAAAAACAGCTCAAAACACGTCACCCCCTCACTGCTGCTAACGCTGTAACCCCCGTGATGCAACTGCATGATCGTCGCCACAATCGACAACCCCAAACCATTGGAATGAGCCGAGCGCTCGCGGGATTCGTCGACCCGGTAAAAACGTTCAAACAACCGGGGCAAGTGTTCGGCAGGGATGGTCGGGCCATGGTTGCGCACAATCAATCGGATGCCGTCAGCCGTAGGCGTGGCGCGAATGAACAGCTCGGAATGCGCCGCGCCGTACTTGATAGCGTTGGCGCAAAGGTTGGCCAGCGCACGGCGCAACAGCATCGGTTCAGCCCAGATCACGCCGCTGCCTTGGGCGTCGATGCTGATCCCGACGTCTGCTGCCGGCCCTTCGAAGTAGTCGGCCATGCGCTCCATTTCATCGGCGGCGTCCAGTTCCTGGCGTTGGCTCAGGGCACTGGCCGGATCGGTGCGCGCCAGAAACAGCATGTTGTCGAGCATCCGCGCCAGACGCTCAAGTTCTTCGACGTTGGAGGCGAGCAGCTGCTGATAAGCTTCGACGCTGCGGTTCTGCTGCAGCGCGACCTGGGTTTCGCCAAGCAGATTGTTGATTGGCGTGCGCAGTTCATGGGCCATGTCGGTCGACACCTGACCCAGTTGCATGAACCCCTTTCCCAGCCGGTCGAGCATCGCGTTCAATGCCTCGATCATCGGCAGCAGTTCCCGAGGTGCGCCCTGGCCATCGAGACGCTCGGTGAGGTTGCCGACGCCGATGCCGTGGGCGTGCCGGGCCAGGCGCCGTACCGGCAACAGGCCGCGATGTACCAGCAGATAACCGGACAGCGCCAGCAGAATCGCTGCCACGCTGGCAAACAGGTACACGTTGAGGCGGTAGCGGGCGAGCACGGCGGTGCGTTCGGTCATCAGGCGCCCGGTGACCACTTGCAGGCTGCCCATGTCGCCGGAATCGATGGTCGCCGCCAACGCCGCGAAAGGCACGCCATCCACGCCGGGGTAGTGCTGCACGTCGCTCAGACTCAGCGGATGGTCCATTGACACCGGCGCCAGCGACGGCATGGCAAGGTTGCCGGGGTTGACCACCAACAAGGGTTTTTGTCCCGGTGCGCCGATGGTCAACAGGGCTTCACGATTGCCCAGCATGTTCTGGAACAGCGCCGGTTTCGTTCGGATCAGCTCCAGCGTATTGCTGTCGTTGAGGAAGGTGCGCAGCTGATCGATGCGGTTCACCAGCGCGGCGTCGTCTCGGCGGATCAGTTCGCGCTCCAGGTCGCGGTACAGCGCCACGCCCAACAGGGTCAGCGAAACAAAGGCTAGCAGGGCAAACACCAGCGCCAGGCGCAGTGTCAGGGAATGGCGAAGACGACTCATGGCTGAGTATCGAAGCGGTAGCCGATGCCGCGCACGCTATGGATCAGCTTGAGCTGGAACGGGTCATCGATTTTCAGGCGCAAGCGGCGCACGGCGACGTCGACGACGTTGGTGTCACTGTCGAAATTCATGTCCCAGACCCTTGAAGCGATCATCGAGCGCGACAACACCTGGCCCTGATGCGTGGCGAACAGGTGCAGCAGGGCGAATTCCTTGTTGGTCAGGGTGATCTTGACGCCTGCGCGGGTGATGCGGCGCTTGAGCACGTCAATTTGCAAGTCGTCCACGTGCAATTGTTCTTCTTCGCGGGTGGGACCACGGCGGGTCAGGGTGCGCAGGCGCGCCACCAGTTCGGCGAAGGAAAAAGGCTTGATCAGGTAATCGTCGGCGCCCAGTTCCAGGCCCTTGATGCGGTCGGCGATGTCATCCCGGGCAGTGAGAAACAGCACCGGCGTGTCGGCCTCCTTGCGCAAGCGGCGCAGGACCTCCCAACCATCCATTTTCGGCATCATCACGTCGAGGACAATGACGTCGAAATCGTGCTCCAGGGCCAGGTGCAAACCGTCGGCGCCATCCCGCGCCAGGCTGACGGAGTAACCGAGCTCCTGCAGGCCGTTGAGCAGGTAGTTACCCGCTTTGGGTTCGTCTTCGACTACGAGGATGTTCATGGGGTTGTGCCTCAGACAATTGGCGCCAGTGTAGCCGGATCAATGATCATTGGTGCAGCCGGTGCCGTTGACCTGGTAGTCCAGCACATGCTCGCGACCCTGGTGGTCCAGGTAGTCGAGCCGCGCCGGAATCAGGCCGCACTGCTGCGAAATATCGGTGCTGGACAGGACTTTATCGACATCCAGGTGCACGAAAAAGCCGGTCTTGTCGTGGATCACCGGCGCCGTGGTTGTCTGCGTATCGGCAAACGCCGAACCGGTGGCGAGGAGGGCGGCGAAACCGAGGATAAACATTTTCATGATGAGGTTCTCTATTCGGGTTTTTGGTGGCTGCCGGCGGGTGGCCTGACAATGAATTGAGGTTAACCAGGCGATCCGGACAGCCGACCAACAGTTCAATGACAAAGTTGTAATGAAACGGCCTCGGCGTTATGGCTGGCGGCCGGACGCTTCGAGGATCAGGTCGGTGATTTCCTTGGCGTGGGAGACCAGCGACAAGTGGCTCGACGGCAGTTCGATGGTGGTCGCGCCCATGCGCTTGGCGAGGAAGCGTTCGAGGTCCGGATTGATGGTCTGGTCGAGGCTGGAGACCGCATACCACGACGGTTTGCTGTGCCAGGCGGCTGCGGTGGTGCGATCAGTGAACAGGGTTTTGGCGATCGGTTGCTGCACAGCGAACAGTTGCATCGCCTTGTCGTGGGGCACGTCGCTGGCGAAGTATTTGAGGAAGGCGTCCTGCTTCAGGCTGACGAAACCATCGTGTTCTTCGGTGCCAGCGCGCACGGGCATGGTCGGGTATTTGCCCGACAGTGCGACGAAATCTTCCCCGGCGTCCGGCGCGCGGGCGGCGACGTAAACCAGCGAGCTGACCTTTGGATTGACCCCGGCTTCACTGACCACAGTGCCGGCGTAGGAATGGCCGACCAGAACTGTCGGGCCGTCTTGCTGATTGAGTACGCGCTGGGTCGCGGCGACGTCGTCGGCAACCGAAGTCAGCGGGTTTTGCACCGCTGTGACGTGCAGTCCGGCAGCCTGCAACCGCGAGATTACGTCCGCCCAACTCGAGCCATCGGCCCAGGAACCGTGCACCAGCACGACGTTGTCGGCCTTGACCGGCGCGATGTCGCTGGCCATGGCGGACCCGGTGCCGAGCATCAACAGGCTGGCGGCGATCAGGCAGAGTTTGCTTAATGGTTTCATGGTATCGACCCTTGTCGTCTTCAGTGGGAGGCGTCGCCCGGTGTGGGTGACAGACGACGCCACTGTAGGAAGCGAGGGTGCTGGCTACGCTGACAAGTCGATGACAAGTTTGTAATGCAGGGCTTTGGATAGGCGCAGGTCTTTCGCCTGCCATCGCCAGCAGGCCGGCTCCTACAGATTGTTGTCGTTCATGCGATCATCGAGTCCCTGTAGGAGCCGGCTTGCTGGCGAAGGGGTCGCAGAGTTTCATCGATCCAGACGACTGCCGTACGTCGGCGTCGAGGAACGGTCACCCACTCATACACTTCCAATCGAAGACAATACTTGGGAGTTAGACCATGACCGATGTTCTGAGACAGGATGCCCTGGCGGCCTGGTACAAGCTCCTCGCACACCCCGAAATTCGCATGGATGTTGAGGAGCAGTATGACGAGTTGCTCAAGGCAGCCGATGAGATGGAGCGCAAGGGACTGATCAGCAGCGCTGAATGGCGAACCCTGGTACGCGAGGCCGGGGTGGCGTTTTCCAATGCGACAGAAGGGGTGGGCAAAGGCACTTAGGGCCCAATCCGCTCACCGGCTTCCTTTTCAGCCTGCTGCGCGAACCATTGCAGGATCAGCGTGCAGGCGGGATGTGCAGCGGTTGTAGGTTGCAGACTCAACGAGTTTGTTATCCGGCCGTGAAGCAGGACGGTTGAGCACGCGTCTGTGGAGCAAGCTGAAAACCAATACCTGATCGTCAGGTGTAGGCCAGCAGCCGACCGCACACCACCACGGCGAGCCACAACGCGATCGACAGCAGCGCCTGGCATTTTGCGATGCCGGGCGCCGCGACAGCAGTGTTCCATCGATTGACTGAACGATAGACGCCGACGTGGAACAGCGTTGCATTGAGGCCTGCCGTCGCAATCAGGCAAAGCTTGAGGATGAAAACGCTGTTGGAGGCGAAATCATGTGGGTGGGCTGAAAACATCATCAGTCCGGCAGGCACGATCAATAGCAGTGCAGCGACTGACCAGGTCAGGAGGTGGCGAGCGAGGTCGGTCACGGCAATGTTTTTCGACAGCCCGAGCACCCGCAGGTCAAACATCACGACCGAGCCGACCAACACCGCGAACCCGATGATGTGAACCACCTCCACCATCGGATACAGCCACAGGTCGCCCCGCATGGCGGCGCCCAGTGACGAGTCACCCACCCAGTCCAGCCAGCTGTCCGCACCGGGTTCCACGCCGGTATTGAGGGTTTGCATCAGCGTAACTCTGTGGTTTTGCCGCCCACCGTAATGCGTTCGGCGCGCAGTTCATCCGGTTTGTTGCGATTCTGATAGCCGACCACACTGGCCGTGCTGCCGACACTTAGCATCTCCTTGGAAAGACCACGGTTTTCCATGCGCGAGGGCGGGGCCAATACCACGTTCCAGGTCTTGTCCGGTGTTTTGAGGCGCACGAATCCATGAGGATGGGAGTAACCCGACTCTTCGATCGTGCCATTCAATTGCAAGGGATTGTCGGAGTCGTATTCACTCCAGCCGTGATGAGCGAACGCTGCGGTTGCCGTCAGTATCAGTGATAAACCAATGCCGCCGAGGATGCCTTTCATGACCTGTCTCCTGATGCACGTCATCTACAAACTCAAGTCGCGAAGTCCAGTCGGTTTTTAGAATAGCTGTCCGTTTTCAGTGTTACGTCGATGACTCGACGATTAGTGTTTCCAGAAAAGTAACTGGCTGAAAATCAAACGGTTATTCACCTGTCTTGGATCACCCGGCGCTTAACAGCCAACCCGCAACCCCGCAGCCGAGCACCACCAGCCACGGCGGTAGCTTCCAGAACATCAACGCAACAAGGGCAACCAGCGCCAGACCGAAGTCCTGTGCGGTGAAAATCGCACTCGTCCAGACCGGTTGATACAGGGCAGCCAACAGCAGGCCGACCACCGCTGCATTCACCCCGGCCAGTGCCGCCTGTGCGCGCAGATTGCTGCGCAACCGTTCCCAAAAGGGTAAGGCACCCAGGACCAACAGGAACGATGGCACGAAGATCGCCAGCAGGCAGATCAACCCGCCGAGCCATCCCGACGGCGCAAGACTCGTGGATGCGCCGAGGAACGCCGCGAACGTGAACAGCGGACCCGGCACGGCCTGCGTGGCGCCATACCCGGCGAGAAACGCTTCATTGCTGACCCACCCCGAAGGCACCACCTCGGCTTGCAACAGCGGCAGTACGACGTGGCCGCCACCGAACACCAGTGAGCCGGCCCGGTAGAAGGCATCCACCAGCGCCAGGGTTTGACTCGGATAGAGTTGATTGAAAATCGGCAGGCCGATCAGCAGTGCCAGAAACAGCGACAACCAGATCGCCCCGGCCCGGCGGCTGAGGGGGATGGGCAGAGGATCGTGCCCGTCGCGCTGCGCGGGCTTGAACAACAGCAGGCCGGCGACACCGGCGGCGATAATCACCCCGACCTGCGCCCATGCGGACGGTTCAAGCAGAACAACGCAGGCTGAAATCATCATGAGGGCGACGCGCAGCCCATCCGTACACAGGTTTCGCGCCATGCCCCATACCGCTTGGGCAACCACCGCGACGGCCACCACTTTGAGCCCGTGCAGCGCGCCGGGCGAGAGGAGTGCACCGTATCGGGAAAGCCCCAGTGCAAACAGGATCAGGGCAACGGCCGAAGGCAGCGTAAAGCCGGCCCAAGCGGCGAGCGCTCCACAGTATCCCGCCCGGGACATGCCCACCGCAATGCCGACCTGGCTGCTGGCCGGTCCGGGCAGGAATTGGCACAGCGCCACCAGATCCGCATAACTGCGCTCCGTCAGCCAGCGCCGTCGTGTGACGAACTCGTCACGGAAGTAGCCCAGGTGAGCGATGGGGCCGCCAAAAGAGGTCAGCCCGAGGCGCAGGAAAATGATAAACACCGACCATGGGCTGCTGCGGCTATCGGCACGGGGTTCGTCCATGTACGCGTCTTCCTGAAATGAAGTGATTCACTGTTGTATGCCGCCATTCTAACCATGGCCTACGCTTATCCCGAGATGGATGTTCATTGATCGGGGTATTCGCCCTGATCGACGTTCAACCGGCGCCCCATAAAAACAAAAGTCTCGGGAGAAAACGCATGTTTGCATTGTTACGTCGATCCACCCGTTGCCTCGCGGTTGTCGTCACGACCGCTGTGCTCACAACGCCTGCCTTTGCGCTGGATACCGTCAAATTCATGGCCCCCGGTTCGGTCGGCGGCGGTTATGACCAGACCGCCCGTGTCCTGGGCAAAGCCTTGATTGAAGCCAAGGTCGCCAAATCCGCCACCTTCGAAAACAAGGGAGGAGCAGGGGGCACGCTGGGGCTGGCGCAGTTTGCCAACAGCACCAAGGGCGATCCGGATGCGTTGCTTGTGGTTGGCGCGATCATGGTCGCGGGCATCGAGCAGAACAAACCGCAGATTACCTTGAAGGATGTGACGCCGATTGCGCGGCTCTTTACCGAGTACAACGTGATTGCGGTGCGCAAGGAGTCCGAGTTCAAAACCCTGGAGGACCTGCTGAAAGCCTTCAAGGACAAACCGACGAGTATTTCCTGGGGCGGTGGCTCCAAGGGATCGATCGATCACATCGGTATTGCCGAACTGGCCGCAAAAATGGGCATTCCGGTCAACAAGGTCAATTACGTTGCCTTCGCGGGCGGGGGGGAAGTGGTTGCCCAGGCATTGGGAGGGCAGATCAAAGTGATCACCGGCGGTTACGCCGAGCTTGGCCAGTACATCAGGAGCGATCAGTTCCGTGTGCTCGCCATTGGTGCACCGGAGCGCGTTGCCGGCATCGATGCCCCGACGCTCAAGGAAAGCGGGTATGACGTGATCATCGGCAATTGGCGTGGTGTTTACGGTGCCGCGAATCTCACACCCGAGCAGCGCAAGGAAGTAACCGACGCCGTGGTCGCCGCCGCCAACAGCAAAGTCTGGAAAGACAATATTGAAACCAACAAATGGTCTGCCAACATTCTGACCGGTGACGAGTTCGGCAAATTCGTCGACGAGGAGCACGTGAGGCTGCATGCGATGCTGGTCGAGGTCGGGCTGGTTGCGAAATGACTCCGTCGCGCAAAGTCGTACCGGTGCAACTGGCGATTGGCGCCGGAGTGCTGGCCATCAGCGCCGTGCTGGCGTACGGCGCTTTCCTGTTTCCCCCCGAGATGGGGTTCGTCATCCTCGCCGCGTATGTCTATCCCTATGCTGTAGCGGTGTTCCTGGGGGGCGTGGGTGTGTTCCTGATCTATCAAGCCCTCACCGGCGGTTTTCGCGAACTGGCTGACCACGAAGACGAGTCCGCCAAGGCGTTGCCCGGCGGCAAGGCAGGGGTGGCGTGGGTGACGGGCGGGCTGTTGGGGGTGGCCGTGCTGATCAATCTGATCGGATTCGTCCTGTCGGCCGCGCTGTTGTTCGCCTGTTCGGCGCGAGGTTTTGGCAGCCGCCATCCCCTGCGCGATCTCGCCATCGGCATTGCCCTGACGCTGCCGATTTACTGGTTGTTCAATGCCGGGCTGGGGGTTTCCCTTCCGCCGCTTGTCAACGCCTGGATCTGATTCGGGCCGAAGGAGATCAACAGGGTGGACATTCTTGCAAGCCTGGCAATGGGTTTTTCCTCGGCCCTGACGCCGATCAATCTGATGTGGGGGTTCATTGGCTGCCTGCTTGGCACCGCCATCGGTGTCTTGCCGGGCATCGGGCCGGCGCTGACGGTGGCGTTGCTGTTGCCGATCACCGCGAAGGTCGATCCCACCGGCGCGCTGATCATGTTTGCCGGCATCTATTACGGCGCTCAGTTTGGCGGCTCTACGACGTCCATTTTGCTTAATACGCCCGGGGAATCGTCTTCCATGGTGACCGCCCTGGAAGGCAACCTCATGGCCCGCAATGGTCGGGCAGGACCGGCCTTGGCCACGGCGGCCATTGGTTCCTTCGTGGCGGGAACCATTGCGACCATTCTGCTGACCCTGTTTGCGCCGATCGTGGCCAAACTGGCGCTCAAATTCGGACCTGCGGAGTATTTCGCAATCCTCGTGCTGTCATTCACGACGGTGTCTGCCGTGCTCGGCGCGTCGATGTTGCGCGGCTTTGCCTCGCTGGGTGTTGGCCTGACCGTGGGTTTGATCGGCCTGGACTCGACCTCGGGCATTGCCCGCTACACCTTGGGCGTTCCGGAGCTGGTCGATGGCATCGAAGTCGTGCTCGTCGCAGTCGGGTTGTTTGCGGTGGGCGAGGCGTTGTACAGTCTGCTGTATCAGAAAGAAGAAGCGACGGGCCGGCATCGCCTGACCTCCTTGTGGATGACGCGCGCCGACTGGAAACGCTCGGTTCCGGCATGGCTGAGGGGAACGCTGATCGGGTTTCCCTTCGGGTCGATTCCGGCCGGTGGCGCGGAGATCCCGACGTTCCTGTCCTATTCCACCGAGCGCAAGCTCAGCAAATACCCGAAAGAATTTGCCGCCAGCAAAGGCGAGGGCGCCATCGAGGGCGTCGCCGGCCCTGAAGCTGCGAACAACGCGAGTGCGACCGGTTCTCTGGTGCCGTTGCTGACCCTGGGTATCCCGACGTCGGCCACGGCCGCCATCCTGTTGGCCGCCTTCCAGAACTACAACCTGCAACCGGGACCGCTGCTGTTTGAAACCTCGGGGGAGCTGGTCTGGACCCTGGTGGCGTCGCTCTACATCGGCAACGTCATATTGCTGGTGTTGAACCTGCCGTTGGTGGGGCTCTGGGTGAAACTGTTGCAAATCCCGCGACCGTACCTGAACGCCGGGATTCTGGTGTTCGCCACCATCGGCGTGTACGGCATGCGCCACTCTTCCTTCGACCTGTTGCTGATGCTGGCGATCGGCTGGGGCGGGGTGTTGATGCGGCGATTCGACTTCCCCGTCGCGCCGGTGATCGTGGGCATGCTGCTGGGGCCAATGGCGGAAAAACAACTGCGCAACGCGTTGTCGATCAGCGAGGGCGACTGGACGGTGTTTCTGACGCAACCGATTTCCGCTGCGTTTCTCGCATTGACCCTGCTGGTGCTGTTGGTGCCGCATCTGCTGCACGCCAGGGGCATCAAGTTGCATGAGGATGATTGAGCGGGTGCGGGGCGATTATTCAAATGTTTCGTTCCCCCTGTAGGAGCCGGCTTGCTGGCGATTGGTCCTTAAGCCTTGCAATGCCCTTTCGGCCGCTATCGCCAGCAAGCCGGCTCCTACAATTGATTGGTGTCATGGCGAGTACCGCGTTCGCATGAGGTTGCCGTTGTTTTTATTACCGAATGCATTGACGTCAGCGTTATGTCCTTTTGGCGGTATCTACTGGCTTATTAGCGTTAGTCGGCAATCGGCAGGCGCGTTAGAGTCGAGGCACTGTTCCTCGCCACCGCCGGATGACACCGATGACCCGCCCCCGTTTCTTGCCCGACAACTTCACCCTGACCCTGATCGGCGTGGTCGTTCTCGCCAGTCTGCTGCCCGCCAGTGGCCAGGTCGCGGTCGGTTTTGGCTGGCTGACCAACCTCGCCATTGCCCTGCTGTTTTTCCTCCATGGCGCGAAACTGTCGCGTGAATCGATCATTGCCGGTGCCGGCCACTGGCGCCTGCATCTGCTGGTGTTCAGCCTGACGTTCATCCTGTTCCCACTGATTGGCCTGGCGCTCAAACCCTTGCTCTCGCCGCTGATCGGCGACGATCTGTACATGGGCATGCTCTACCTCTGCGCGTTGCCTGCCACGGTGCAGTCGGCGATTGCTTTCACGTCCCTGGCTCGGGGGAATATTCCGGCAGCGATTTGCAGCGCGGCGGCCTCGAGCCTGTTCGGTATCTTCCTCACACCGTTGTTGGTGACGTTGCTGCTGAATGTGCACGGCGAGGGCGGATCGACGCTTGATGCGATTCTGAAGATCAGCGTGCAACTGTTGCTGCCGTTCATTGCCGGGCAGATCGCTCGGCGCTGGATCGGCGCATGGGTGGGGCGCAACAAGAGCTGGCTGAAATTCGTCGACCAGGGCTCTATTTTGTTGGTGGTGTACGGCGCGTTCAGTGAGGCGGTGATCGAAGGCATCTGGCACCAGATTCCGCTCTGGGAGCTGGCCGGATTGGTGGTGGTCTGCTGCATCGTGCTGGGCCTGGTATTGCTGGCGTCCACCGTGCTGGGCAAGGCCTTTGGCTTCAGTCAGGAAGACCGCATCACCATCCTGTTCTGTGGTTCGAAAAAGAGCCTGGCCACCGGCGTGCCGATGGCTCAGGTGTTGTTCGCCGGCAGCACCATTGGCGTGTTGATCCTGCCGTTGATGCTGTTTCACCAGATTCAGCTGATGGTCTGCGCGGTGCTGGCGCAGCGTTATGCCAATCGCCCGGAAAGCGTTGTCGAGTTGATGGCTCAGGTCGATCCTTGAGGGCGCTGGCCTCGACTGAAGCGATGTTTCTTGTGGGAGCTGCGGTGCGGCGATCCGATTTGCTCGCGATGGCGGCCTGACACTGTTCTCGCGCGTGTACCCGGAATCCCTGTAGGAGCTGGCTTGCTAGCGATGGCTGAGCGTCAGGCGACATAGGTTTTGATGGTGTATATATCCATTCCTGCGGTAACGACGGCTATGGGTTCCGCCCTTACGGCGGGTTACTTGGAAGAGCGCCAAGTAACCAAGCGCCTGCGCCCCTGACGTACGGTGGCTCGCTAAGGCTCGCCATCCCCTCGCTCCGGTCCTGCTCCGTGGGCCCGCCGCCATCGGCCATCCATGGCCGGGGGCGGCTAACCCGGCATCCTTGCCGGGTTGCCCACTGCGCAGAACCTGCGCTCGGCCTTCCGACGGGGCAGATCAAGATCAAAATCAAAAACAAAGCGAGGCGGCCTGGTAGCCGACCTGATGTTCGTCAAGGTCATCGGCGGTGAATCCCCATGTCATGGCCGCCAAAACTCCCCTGTGGGAGCTAGCCTGCTAGCGATGGACGTCCAGACACCGCGTTCATTCAGACCGCACGCGTTATCGTTAACCTCCATCGCGAGCAGGCTCGCTCCCACAAGGGATCGACCTACACATCGGGACAATGGACAGGCCAATGCGACGCGGCCTTTAGCAGCAAGCTGCGGAAGGCCGCGCGCAGCGAAATGCCCGCCATTGTCCACTTCGTTGAAATAGCTCAGGTTGGGATAGGCGCGCTCGGTCCAGGTTTTCGGTGCCTGGTAGATTTCACCCTGAAACACCGTCACGGCTACAGGAATCTTGATATCCCGGGGCTTCTGTTCCACGGCGGCCCATCAGTCAAGAAAGGCATTGGCTTGCGTCACGAAGTCGTCGGCATACTGGAATAATGCACCGTGCCCCGAGTTCGGATAGATCAGCAGCCTGGCGTTCGGAATGTGCTGTTGCAGCGTGTACGAGTTCTGGGTGGGCACCATGATGTCCTTGCTGCCGTTGACCACCAGCGTGGGCTGGCCAATCTTGCTCAGTTGCGAAAAAGTGCCGTCACCGGGAGTGTTCCACTTGCCCAGCGCCGCCCCTTGGGCCGCGATGACTTTCATCGAATTGAGCTTGTCGAGACCCTCTTGGCGCTGATGGCGCCGTTCCCAGAATTCCCGGGCTGCCAGTTGGCTTGATGGCGCCGGATCGAAGAACAGATACGCGGTTTCTTCCAGCGTGGCGATGGATTCGCGCAGCGCGATTTCGGGAACCCGTGGATCATTTCCCGCGACCCCGCCGCGCGGCGACGTTCCCGCCAGGATCAGCCGGCGCACCAGATGCGGATGGCGCAACGCAACTTCCTGCGCCACCATGCCGCCGATTGAAAAGCCAAGCACGTCTACCTGCTTCAACCCACGGGCGCGGGCAAACGCGGCGACGTGGTCGGCCATGCCCTCGAACGAATCAGGTGTTTCGCCGCTACTGAGGCCGACGCCTGCATTGTCGAACAGGTAGACCGGGCGCTGCTTTGCCAGGCCATCGGTCACTGCGGGGTCCCAGTAATCCATATTGCCGCGAAAGTGCTGGAGCAAGATCACGGGAACGCCGGTCTGCGCCCCGAAGTGGCGATAGGCATAACGCACGCCGTCAGCTTCGACGAATTGATTGGGTGCGTTGTTGTGCGTGGCAGCCGGCGCCGCAAGGGCGCCGGCGACCGCGATGGTAAAGAATGCAGCCCCGAGGGCCAGCCGCTGGAAGAGTTTCACGGTGTGCTCCTTACGCAACGGTTTCTGGGTTCAGGTAAGCCGCTTGCTCGGTAGACAGGCTGGCCTTGATGGCGCGTGTGCCTTTGTCTGCGAGCACTTCCTGCAGGCCTGCTTCCACACCGTCCAGCGATTGGGTCACGACGTCGGATGGCTGGACTTTCGGTACGTCGAAACCATGCGTCAGGTCAGTGTCGATGAAGCCAACATGCAGCCCTTGCACGCTTGTGCCCTGACCATGGAGTTCGATTCGCAGCGAATTGGTGAAGCTCCACGCCGCTGCTTTCGATGCCGCATAGGCGGACAGGAAAGGCGCGGCAATCCAGGTCGCATCCGACAGTACGTTGACGATTGCCCCACCGCCGTTGGCCTTGAGTACAGGTGCGAAAGCGAGGCTGACGTGCATGACGCCGTAGTAATTGGTTTCGAAGATTTCGCGGGCGGCTTCCACCAGGCCAGGATCAAGCATGGAAGGCAGCACGCGGGCGATACCGGCGTTGTTGACCAGCAGCGTCACGTCGCGAGCCTGGGCAACGGCCGCGGCGACCGATGCCGGGTCGCTGACGTCGAGGCGAATGGCGATGACGCCCGGAATGTCGACACCCTCAGGATTGCGCACCCCTGCGTAGACCTTGCTGGCGCCGCGTGCCACGAGTTCTTTTGCGAAGGCAAGGCCAAGACCACGGTTGGCGCCGGTAACAAATGCTACGGAGTTTTTGATGTTCATGGTGGTGTGCTCTGGCAGGGGAGCGACTTACGCTCATTAAGATTGCGGTTGCAATCAATGTTTTTATAGTGGTAATCGCAATTATTAAAGTCAAGCTAAAAAACAAAACAATTTTAATGCCTAATTAAACAGGGAATTGTCGATAATTGCGGTTGCAACGATAATGTGCCAGAGTGCGCGCGAAGGAGACTCATCATGAAAATCTCGAAAGAAAAAGCACAAGCCAATCGCGCCGCACTGGTGGAGACGGCAAGCCGCCTGTTTCAACAGAAAGGGATCGACGGGGTGGGCGTTGCCGAGATCAGCAAGTCGGCTGGTTTGACCCACGGCGCGCTGTACGCGCATTTCCCATCCAAGGAAGCGTTGGCCGCCGAGGCGCTGGCATGGAGCCTGGAGCAGGGGAATGCCAAGCTCTATACCGGCACGGTTGATGGCGAGCCGGACCTGGATCGTTTCCTGTCCGACTATCTATCCGTCGACAGGCGCGACGATTACGCCGACCACTGTGCAATGGCCGCGTCCGCCAGCGAAATCGGCCGCCAGGATGTTGCGACCAGCGCAACGTTTACCGAAGGTTATATGGTGCTGGTGCGGGCGTTTGAGCGCAGGGTTGCCGCCAACAATCCCGACGTCGACGCGCTTGACACCGCCATGGCCATCGTAGCGGCAATGGTTGGCGCGCTCTCGGTTGCGCGGGCCACGGCGAAGGCCAGGCCAGAGGTGTCGGCCCAGGTGTTGCGGGGCGTGCGTCACATGATCGACAGCGCACTGGGCAAACCGGTCTAGCCGGGTGTTGAAACAGCGCCTACCTGCATTCCATCTGCGCAATCCGGGTCATTTGCCACTGAGCAGTGGCAAATGACCCGCTTGGTTTTGGCAGCAGCGGGTGCCTATTGCCCGTCCACGAGGCTAGGCAGTTTCAACGGGTTGAAATCACGCAGTGCCTCAGGCAACAGCGCATCCGGAAAACCCTGGTAAGCCACCGGACGCAAGAAGCGCTCGATCGACGTCATGCCTACCGAGGTGAAGCGGCTGTCCGAGGTGGCCGGGAACGGGCCGCCGTGAACGGTGGCGTAGGTCACCTCCTGGGGATGGGCAAACGCATTGACGACGATGCGCCCGGTGCGGCGTTCCAACACCGGCAGCAAGCGCCGGGCCAATGGCAAGTCACTTTCTTCAAGGTGCAGGGCGGCGCTGAGCTGGCCTTTGAGCGAGCGCGCAATGGCGAGCAGTTCTGCTTCATCCTCGACAGTCACCAGCAGGGCAGATGGACCGAAGACTTCCTGGGAAAGTACCGCTTCGTTCAGGAAGCGTTGGCCGTCGACTTCCAGTAACGCGGACTGGCCGTCAAAGTCCTCGTTGGCGGCCGAGCCTTCGGCGACGCGGCGCGCACCGGCATTTTCCATCGCGGCCAGACCGTTCAGGTAGGACGCATGAATCCCCGGGGTCAGCATCGTGCGTGCCGAGGCCTCGGCTACGCGTTTCACCATGGCGTCGCGCAGTGCTTCAAGACCAGCGCCCTTGATCGCGATCAGCAGGGCGGGCCTGAGGCAGGCTTGCCCGACATTGACCAGCATGCGCTCGATAAAACCGTCACCGATCTGCGTGCCACGTTCGGCGAGTGCGGTGGGCAGGATGAACGTAGGGTTGATGCTGGTCATCTCGGTGAACACCGGAATGGGATCGGGCCGTAGCTGTGCTCGGCGATACAGCGCCATTCCGCCCTGTTCCGAACCGGTAAACGTCACCGCCTTGATCAGCGGATGATCGACCAGGGCTTCACCGATCGTGTTGCCGGTGCCGCGCACCATCGAGAAAACACCCTCGTGCAAGCCGTGGTCATGCACCGCTTTTTGGATGGCGCGCGCCTGGATTTCCGAAGCACCCGGATGGGCGTTGTGCGCCTTCAGAATGACGGTCGCGCCAGCGGCCAGTGCCGATGCGGTATCGCCGCCCGCCACCGAATAGGCGATCGGGAAGTTGCTCGCCCCGAAAATGGCCACCGGGCCGATGGCCATTTTTTGCAGCCGATGGTCCATGCGCGGGCGAGGCTGACGATCAGGCTGAGCCGGATCGATGGCCAGTTGCAGGAAGCGGCCTTTGCGCACGACTTCCGCGAATTGACGAAACTGGGTGGCGGCCCTTGTTGCCTCGCCTTCCAGTTGCGCTTGCGGCAAGCCCGTTTCAAGCGCGGCGCGTGCCGCTAACGCTTCGCGGACCGCTTCGAGATTGTCGGCAATGCTGTCGAGAAACGCCGCGCGCGCCGCGAGCGAGGTATGGCTGTAACTGTCGAATGCCTCGTCGGCGAGCGTTGCCGCCTGGTGGACTTGTGCCACCCCACCCAGCGCAAAATCCGGTTCGATCAACCTGTTGATGGCGGGGTTGAGCGCTTTCATTGTCCCTTCTGTGGCCGGGACGTCGTGGGCGCCGATGATCAGGTTTCCTGTCAATTTCATCGGCGGTTACTCCTGCTGTGCCAGGGTGGCAACGAGTTCGTTCGTCGTCACAATGGCGTGGGCGAAGGTGGGGCCGTTCAGTTCGTGGGCGGCGTGCATCATCTCCGGGCGGAAGGCGGCCGTCGCATCACGCACCAGAGTGACGTGGTAACCCAGTTCCGACGCGTAGCGGGCAGTCGCTTCGATGCAGGTGTTGGCCAGCAGGCCGACGATGATCACGTGGGTGATGCCTTTCTGCTTGAGGCGAAAATCGAGGTCGGTATTGGCGAAACCGCTGGACCCCCAATGCTCCTGAACGACGATGTCACCGTCCTTTGGCGCGAAATCCGGATGCCATTCGCCGCCCCATTCCCCGCGAGCGAAGTGATGCATGTGCATGATCTTGCACTGGGTCGGCGTCGGATGATCCCAGCCTTCGTAGTCGCCGTGTTCCCAGCGATGGTGCGGTACGATGACCACCGGAATGTCGCGGTCACGCACCGCGCGGTCGAGGGTGCGCAGGTTGTCCAGCAGGCCGACTTGCTCGGCGATCGGCTTGATCAAGGGGAAGACCTTGCCGTTTTCCGACAGGAAATCGTTGTACGGATCGACCAGCAGGTAGGCGGTCCTGTTGAGCGGATAAGGGGCGTTCGACATGGCGATGTTCTCCACGAAAAGTTGAGTGACCGGTGCCGGGGACTTGCCTGGGCATCTTGTTGATATGATAATCATAGTAACTGTGAAAGAGGCAAGTCCGTATGTCGATAAGTACCACTGTTCCCGACACCCTGTGCCCGATTTCCCGGGCCGAGGCGATCGTGGGCGACCGCTGGACCGTGCTGGTCCTGCGTGAGCTGCTTATGGGGAGTCATCGGTACGACGAGATTCAGGCGCAAACCGGCGGCACCCCGCAAATGGTCGCGGCACGCTTGAAGAGTCTGGAGGCTGACGGCCTGGTCGAACGCCGTCTCTACAACGAACGCCCGCCACGCTACGAATACCACCTGACCGAAAAAGGGCTGGCCTTTTACTCGGTGGTGCTGGCGCTGCGCGCCTGGGGGGAAACCTGGTGCAAGTCGCCGGAGGAAGGCCTGGCGGTGGTGTACACCCACAAAACCTGTGGCGAGCCCGCGGGATTAGGACCGCTTTGCGAACATTGCGGTGAGTTGTTGCGTCGGGATGAACTGATCAGTGAGCAGAGCGAAGCCTACGCCGCAGAACGACAAGCGCGGCGTGAGGCTTTCAAAGGGAGTCGGAGCCAGGCGTAAGGATGCTGTAGCCGCCCACCCCGAGCTTGCGAACGGGGAGGGCGTGGATGAAACGATCGACGATGCTAGAACTGCGGCGTGTATTTCACACTGAACATCACGTTGCGCGGATCGCCGTAGTTGTTGTTGCCATTGATCTGGTTGTAGGCCGCCGTGAAGTAGGTCTTGTCAAACAGGTTGTTGGCGTTCATCGCCAGCTCGATTTCCGACGTGAGCTGGTAACCGACACGGGCATTCCACACGGTGTAACCCGGTACGTTGACGGTGTGGTCGTAACCGATCGTGTGGGTTTGAGCAACGAAGCCCAGGCCCGTGCTGACACGGTTCCAGTCGCCGCTGAACTGGTAGTTGCCCCACACGCGCAGCATGTGTTTCGGCGTCCACCAGCTGAAGACCTTGCCTTCGTTCTCCGGGTCTTTGAGGTACTTGGTGGTGTTGTAGGTGTAGCCGGCAAACAGTTGCAGATTGTCGATCACTTCGCCGCTGATTTCAGCGTCGAGACCCTGGCTGCGCACTTTGCCGGATGCCTTCGAGCAGTACCAACCGTCGCAGATTTGCCCACCGTCCGTGTCGAGAGTGGCACGGTTTTCCTGGTCGTAACGGAACAGGGCCAGGGACGTATTGACCCGACCCTCCATCAACTCACCCTTGAGACCCACTTCGTAGTTCGTACCGATAATCGGTTTAACGACCGAGCCGCCTGTATCGCGTTCGGTTTGCGGTGTGAACACGTCGGTGTAGCTGGCATAGACCGCCCATTCGCGGCTCAGGTCATAGACGATACCGGCGTAGGGCGTCACTTCGCCGTTTTCGTTGCTGGTGCTTTCAGGATCGGCGGTGATGCTGGTTGCGTCCTGGCGCCACGATTTATAGCTGTAGTCGTACCAGCTCACCCGTGAGCCGAGCACCAGGGTCAGCGGATCGATCGGCTTGACCCGCCAGCTGCCATACAGGCCTTTTTGGCGGATGTCATATTTGCTCGGCGTCCCACGACCTCCGGGGCTATCGAGCAAACCGTCGTAACTGATTTCCGGACGATCGTGATCAATGTTGAAGATATTGTCGGTGCTGTTATTGAAGGTCCGGGCGAATTTGTCGTCCGACGTGTACTTGGAATAGTTGCCGCCCACCATGATTTCCTGCTGCATGGACAAGGCTTCGAACTTGCCGTTGAGGTTCATGTCCAGGGCGACTTTGGTGGAATCCATATCCGTCACGAAGTCAGCGTATTGCACACCGCTGCCATCGGCATTGATGCCGGTGCCACTGGATTGCACCCTTGTGTTCTTTGCCTTGTTGGTTTCAGTCATGCGCACAGCGCCGACCTTGAAGGCCCAATCGTCGTTGAAACGGTGTTCCAGGTCGGTGTAGAGCGTGGTGACATCGATATCCGAATGGTTCCACTTTGCCCCGGTGTACGTCTTGCGCGGCAGGTCGATGGGTTTGCCGTCGGCGTAACGCGGGAAGCCGCGGACATTCGAGCGCGATTCGCCGTCGGACTGGCTGACTGCCAGGCCCAGGGTAGTGGCCTCGCTCAGATCGAAGTCCAGCGCGCCGTACAGCGAGGTGGTCTTGTACCACTCGGAATCGACGAACGAGTGGGTGTCATCCTGGTCGGCAACCAGGCGTCCGCGCACAGTGCCGGCCTGGTTCAGCGGCCCGCCGGCGTCCAGCTGCAGACCGTAGTGATCCCACGAGCCGGCCTTGCCGGTGAGGGTTACGGTCGGTGCGTTCTGGCCGCGTTTGCGCACCAGGTTGACCGCGCCGCCGGGGCTGCCGGTGCCCTGCAGCAAACCGGACGCGCCACGCAGCACTTCCATGCGATCGAAGAAAATCAGGTCCTGCGTGGCCCAGTTGCCCAGCGCGTAAGTGTTGCGCGGGATCGGCACGCCGTCGTACTGCCAGTCATCGATCTGGAAGCCGCGCGAACTGAGGACCAAGCCTCTGCCGACGCCTTGAGCCCCGACCACGCCGGTGGTCTTGTTGGCCGCGTCTTTGAGATCGACGATATCCTGATCGTCCATTTGCTTGCGGGTCATCACCGTGACCGACTGCGGAATTTCCTTGAGGGTATGGCTGCCCTTGCCGATGGTCACCGCCCGCGCGGCGTAGGAACCCGAGCCTTCGGTGGTGGCGTCGGTGCTGCGCTCGACAATGGTGGTGACGCCCAGTTGCAACGCTGCGCTGTTGTCCGCGGCTGGCTCGACGCTGAAGTTACCTTGTCCGGTCACTCGCAATTGCAGGCCGCTGCCTGCCAAGGCCATCTGCATTGCCTGTTCCGCGGGCATCTGGCCGACCACTGCCGGCGCCTGTTTGCCCCGCACCAGCGACGGCTCCAATGAAACGATATGCCCGCTCTGGCTGGCGATGGCATTCAGCGTGCTGGCGAGTGGGCCGGCCGGCAAATTGAACGTCAGGTCTTGCGCCTGCGACAGGGCAGAGCTCGCGAGGGTTGCCAGGGCGACGGCGGCGGAAAGGGCGTGGGGCCACGGGTTGAACACAGCGTTCTCCTGAAAATGTGGAAGTGTCAGGAGATAGGTGGGACGAGAAATGAAAACCGGACACGAATGAGAGCGATTTGCAAAAAAAATCTTCCCGCGGGGTTATTTCGCACGAATCAGCGTCAACCATGGGCTGTAGCGGTCCACGCGAATCGGCAAAGTTTCCGCCAACGCCATGAACACCCGATCGGGATCGTTCAACGGAAATACGCCCTGGACGCGCAAGCCTCGAACGTCGGGCGCCACGCGGACAAAACCCCGGCTGTAAGGGCGTAGCGCGTCGACGACTTGCTCCAGTGGATCGTCCAGTACATTCAATCGACCGCTCAGCCAGTCGGCGCGATGACGCTGATCGCCGGCGACCGGTGCAATTTTTCCCGCATACAGCATGGCCGATTGACCTTCCTGCAGGTCGAGCGTCGTGCCATCGAACAGGCGGGCTTCGACCGAGTGCTGCAGCACCACGACGCGAGTGACGTCTTGTTCCTGAGCCACCAGGAATCGGGTGCCCAGCGCACGTGTTTCCCCTTGAGCGGTCCGCACGCGCAGTGGACGCTTGGGGTCAGCCGCCACCTGAATCACCAGTTCGCCATGGCGCAGAATCACCAGTCGTTGCTTGTCATCGAAGCGCAGATCCACCGCGCTGTTGGCGTTGAGACTCAGGCGACTACCGTCGGCCAGCGTGAAGTTTTGGCGCTGGCCGCGAACGGTGTGCAGATCCGCCAGCAGCGAGTCACCCAGCGGGCTGCGAACACCCAGCCATGCGCCGCCGCCCAGCAGGCCCAGGCCCGCGATCACGCGCAGCGTATCGCGGCGTGAACTGCGGGGTTGCAGCAGCAGTTGCCGTGCTTCGTCGGCCTGGCCGGGCAGGCGTCGATCCAGCGTACGAATCGTGTTGAAGGAACCCCCGAGGCGCTCCTGCAATGTTGCCCAGGCGCGGGCGTGTGCGGGATCCATCATCAACCATGCGTTGAACCGTTCTTGCAGTGCGGCATCGGGCTTGCCGGCACGCAGGCTCACCATCCAGTCAATGGCCTGCTCGCTGACCGGGTCAAGGCGCGCTTTGCTCATGGCGCGAACTCGCTCAGATAGCACTGACACAATGCCTGTTTCATGTAGCGGCTGACCGTACGCTCCGACAGCCCCAGTTTTTGAGCAATCGCCACGTAGCTCAGACCGTCCAGCTGGCTGTAGAGGAACGTGGTTTTGACGACCATTGGCAAGCCGTCGAGCGCTCGGTCGATGGCGACCAGGGCTTCGATCAGCTGTAGTTGTTCTTCCGGGGAGGGCGCGAACGCTTCGGGCAGCGTGGACAGGCGTTCGAGGTAGGCCAGTTCCAGTTTGCGCCGGCGATGGCGGTCAAAGATCAGCCGTCGGGCAATGGTCGAGAGGTAGGCGCGGGGTTGTTCGATGCTGTCCGGGTCCACCCGGGCCACCAGCATCTGGCAAAACGTATCGGCGACGGTGTCCTCAGCGTCCGCGTGATTGCGCAGGCGCCGCTGGATATGCTGCAGCAGCCAGCGATGATGGTCGCTGAAAAAGAAGCCCAGCTTGCTGGTTGGAGGAGATTGCACCGGTTGGCTTTCCAGATGTTAGTGTGAATCGTTCTCAATACTACCTTTGAGAGGATGACCACTGCAATCTCTGACTTCGCCAAGGGAACGGGCACTTCTTTGGTTCAACGATCCGCCAGTTCTTCCAGCAGGTCTGCTGAAGGAACGAAGAACAGGCCTCCGGTGACCGCCGTGCTGAAATCGAGCAAACGGTCGTAATTGCCCGCGGGTCTGCCGACAAACATGTTCTCGAGCATCAGCTCAAGCGGGGCAGGCGAGCGCGCATAGCCGATGAAATACGTGCCGAACTCACCGGCGCCCGGGCGACCAAAGGGCATGTTGTCGCGCAGGATTTTTACTTCCTGACCGTCTTGGGTAATCGTCGTCAAGGCGCTGTGCGAGGAGGTCGGTTTGACCGAATCATCGAGTTCGATGTCGGACAGTTTGGTTCGCCCGATAACCCGTTCCTGAGCCTCGACGGACAACGCGTTCCAGGCAGTCATGTTGTGCAGGTACTTTTGCACCAGCACATAGCTGCCTGCGGTGAACGACGGATCTTCGTTGCCCACGAGCGTGAAGTCGACAGCCTTGCGACCGACCGGGTTTTCGGTGCCATCCACGAAACCGATGATGCTGCGCATATCGAAATAGCGAAAACCCTGGATTTCATCGACGACCGAAACCGCCTCTCCAAGTGATGACAGTAACTGCGTTGCCAGTTCGAAGCAGAGGTCCATCTGGTCTGCACGGATGTGCAGCAAAAGGTCGCCGGGCGTCGCAATGGCTCGGCGTCCCTCTACACCAAATTCGCGAAAGGCATGCAGTGAGGCAGGGCGCGGATTGCCGAACAGCGCGTCCCACGCCGTAGACCCAAAACCGCAGACACACGACAGGTTACCGGAGGGAACGCGTTTGCCAACCGATCGTGTCAGGGCCGCGACATCGGCGCACCAGGCCCGGACTTTACCGGCAGCGTCACTGCCAGGCGCCAGCGTTGCCACGATAAAAATTGCGCTGCTGGTTATGGGGTTACAGACGGCTTGAGGTTCAGGCGTTTGGTTATCCATTGGCGTCCACGTTGTCCAGGAGAGTTGCGACACTCTAGCGTTCTCGCCAGTGGAGTGAAACACGCGTGTTCGGTCTGAACGCTGACGCTGTTCCTGGTTGAGATAAAAGGGGACAGGGCTCGAATACCCCATCCCCTTCATCACGTCACAATCAGAACTTGAACGCCTGGCGCCCAACCAGCAGCCATTTGCCTTTCTGCTTCTGCCAGATCTGGAAGTTCTCGATTTCGGTCGGAATCACTTCGGTGCCTTTCAGCGCCTGTGCCGAGAAATGGTTGCGAACCAGGGCGACGTCACCGGAGAGGGTGATGGTCTGGTTTTGCATCTCCAGGGTTTTGAACGCGCTTCGGCCGGTTTCGATGTCGGCAATGTATTCCTGTTTGTTCTGGATCTTCCCGCTGGAATGCCCGTAGGTCAGGTTCTCGGCGGTCAGCGCGTTCAGTTCGGGAATGTTCTTTTTCAGCATGGCTTGGGTCAGGTGGTCGACGGCCTGCGCCACATCTTTCTCAGCGGAGGCTGGTGTGGCGGCGACGTAGCCACTGAACAGGCACAGAAAACCAATCAGCACTTTCATTTTTTTCATGGGTGTTTCCTTGTTGTTGTGGGTGATCGAGTGAGGAATAAAAGGGGTTATTCATCAGTCGTCGTACAACCTAGCATGTGCTGTGGGAAAAACGAACTTGCAGGCCGGGCTTTTCTCGAAGTCAGGAACCGCGCAGGCTTATCGCGTCATCGTTGAAAAACACGGCCGCGCCACCCCGCGAAAGCTTGGAAGCTGCAGCCATCGCGAATGGGTCCTGATGTTGGGTGAAGCCCATTACGTGCGTTACGACGAGACCACCGCTGCACGCTTGTTGAGCCTGGGCAAAAAGCTCAGACCCTGCAGGCGCTTCCGGGCCCCAAGGCCCGCGCTGTATCCAACCTGTGAGGCGCTCAAATCCACATCCCCGGTACGAGCTCACGCTGCTGGTTCCCCTCCGCGGCAAAACGCAAAAAGCGCCGATGACGACCGCATGTCGCAAAAGCACGAACACATCGACATAACCTTCAATTCCCCTGCGTCGCGGTCGATAACCTGTTCAGACGCCATCCACGAATGGCTGTAGCCAACTGACCAGGGGACCCACAGAGTGTCGATAAAATTACGCTTGATCCTGCTGATTGGCACCGGTCTGCTCACGGCCTTGATCATGAGCCTGGTGAGTTACCTGGGAAATTCGCAAATGGCGACCGCGGTGAACGACAACGAGGTCAGCATGACCGCGCTGCGCAATCACCTCGAAGCCGACATGATGCACGACGCATTACGCGCCGATGTGCTGTCGGCGATGTTGGTCGGGCTCGGCAAAAGCACCAGTACGAATGCCGAAGTGCGCAGTTCCATCGAGGAACACGCGTCGCACTTTCGTGAAGTGCTGGGTGAAAACCTCAAGCTGCCGGTCAACGACACCATCAAGGCCGGCTTGAACACGATCAAACCCAGCCTCGATACCTACATCAACGCCGCCGAGCGCATTGTCGGGCTGGCCCTGGGAAATCCGGATGCGGCACAAAAAGAGCTGGGTAACTTCAACACCGCGTTCAGCCAGCTGGAAGACCAGATGGCTGCCCTCAGTGAGCTGATCGAGACCAACACCCAGCAGACCAGCGCAGGCACTCAGCAGGTCATCGGCAACGCCAATCTCACGCTGGGCATCGTGCTTGCCGCCAGCCTGTTGCTGCTGCTCGCCCAGGGACGCTGGGTGATTTTGAGCATCATGGGGCCGTTGCAGACTGCGAGCCGTATCGCCGAGAGCATCGCCCACGGCAACTTGAGCGAAACGATTGCCGAGCCCACCCGCAAGGACGAAGCCAGCGCGCTGATCCGCAGCCTGGCGACCATGCAGCGCGATTTGCGCGGCATGATCGAAGTGGTGCGCAGCAACGCCCATGGTGTCAGTGGCATGAGCGCACAGTTGAGCAATGGCTGCCATGAAGTCGCCGACAGCAGCCAGCAGCAAAGCGCCGCCGCCAGCACCATGGCCGCCGCCGCGAGTGAAATGACCGCGAGCATCGAGGACATTACCCGCCACGCCGAGCGCGCGCTGAACATGGCCAACCAGGCCGAGGCACTGGCCAAGGATGGCGGTCGGGTGATCCATCAGGTGGTCAACGACATGGACGGGATTGCGCGTTCGGCGCAGCAGTCGGCCCAGGTCATCCGCACGCTGGACAAGGAATCCGAGGGCATTTTCAGCATCATTCAGGTGATCAAGGGCATCGCCGATCAAACCAACCTGCTGGCGCTGAACGCCGCCATCGAGGCCGCGCGTGCCGGGGAGCAGGGCCGCGGCTTTGCCGTGGTGGCCGACGAAGTCCGTAGCCTGGCGGGGCGCACCAGCGCCTCTACCCAGGAAATCGCCACCATGGTCGCGCGCATCCAGCAAAGCACCCGCGAGGCGGTCACCAGCATGGAGGCGGGTGTGGCCCAGGTCGACAAAGGCATGGCCGTGACCGCCGACGTCGAACGCGCCATCCGCGAAATCCTCGAGGCCACGCTGAACACCACGCAACTGGTGAACGACATCTCCCGCACGATCGGCGAGCAGAGCCTGGCCAGCAATGAAATCGCGCATCAGGTGGAGATGATAGCGGGCATGTCCGAAGGGAACAGCAAGGTCATTGGCCAGACGGCTTCGACCACGGACGAGCTGTCCACCCTGGCGGGCAAGCTGTCCCAGTCGGTCGACAGGTTTCGTCTCTGAGACATGAAACCCGACCCTGCAGGAGTCGGCTTGCTGGCGATGCTGACAACGCGGTATCCCGTCAAACCGCGTTGATACTTTCGCCAGCAAGCCGGCTCCTACAGGTACTTATCCGTCACCGCCCCTTCTGAAGCGCTGGACACCGTCTTCGCATACTTCGCCAGCACCCCGCGTTTGTACTTCGATTCCGGCCGCACCCAGCGGGTCTTGCGATCGGCCAGTTCCGCATCGGAAACATCGACCGTGATCTGTCTGCTTTGCGCATCGATAGTGATTTTGTCTCCATCTTCGATCAACGCAATCGGCCCGCCATCAAAGGCTTCCGGCGTGATGTGTCCCACCACGAAACCGTGGGAACCACCGGAAAAACGGCCATCGGTGATCAGCGCAACGTCCTTGCCCAAGCCTTTGCCCATGACCGCCGACGTCGGCGAAAGCATTTCGCGCATGCCCGGGCCGCCCTTGGGGCCTTCGTAACGGATCACGATCACGTCACCCGCTTTCACTTCGCCGTTGAGAATGCCGGCCAAGGCGCCTTCTTCACCGTGATAGACCCGTGCCGTGCCTTCAAAACGCAGGCCTTCCTTACCGGTGATCTTGGCCACCGCGCCAGTCGGTGAAAGGTTGCCGCGCAACACAACAAGGTGCGAGTCCTTTTTGACCGGCCGATCGAAGGGCAGGATCACGTCCTGACCTTCCGGATAATCCGCCACGTTTTCGAGGTTTTGCGCGAGGGTCCTGCCGGTCACCGTCATCGCATCGCCATGCAGCATGCCGGCCGCGAGCATGCGCTTCATCAACGGTTGAATGCCGCCGATGGCGACCAGTTCGCTCATCATGTATTGGCCGCTGGGGCGCAGGTCGGCCACCACCGGCGACACCTTGCCCAGCTCGACGAAATCATCCAGCGTCAACTCGACATCCACCGCGTGCGCCATGGCCAACAGATGAAGCACCGCATTGGTCGAGCCGGCGAGGGCGATCACCACGCGGATCGCGTTTTCGAAGGCTTTGCGGGTCATGATGTCCCGCGGCTTGAGGTCCAGTTTCAGCAGCTCCATGACCTGCTGGCCGGCGCGGAAACTGTCCGAGGCCTTGTCGCTGCCGACGGCGTCCTGCGAGCTGGAACCCGGCAGGCTCATGCCCAGCGCTTCAATGGCCGAGGCCATGGTGTTGGCGGTGTACATCCCGCCGCAAGAACCGGGGCCGGGAATCGCCACTTCCTCGATCTGCTTGACCTGGATTTCGTTGATGTCGCCGCGCGCATTCTGGCCCACGGCTTCGAACACGGAAATGATGTCGGTGTGGCCGGCGCCCGGCCGGATCGTACCGCCATAAACGAAAATGGAAGGGCGGTTCAGCCGCGCCATGCCGATCAGGCAGCCCGGCATGTTCTTGTCGCAACCGCCCACCGTCACCAGACCGTCGAAGCCTTCGCACCCGGCGACGACCTCGATTGAATCGGCAATCACCTCCCGCGACACCAGCGAATACTTCATGCCTTCGGTGCCGTTGGCGATGCCGTCGGAAATGGTGATGGTGTTGAAAATCACGCCCTTGGCCCCGGCGGCATTCGCGCCCTGTTCGGCCTCTTTCGCCAGTTTGTCGATGTGCATGTTGCACGGCGTGACCATCGCCCAGGTCGAGGCGATGCCGATCTGCGGCTTCTTGAAGTCCTCGTCGGTGAAACCCACGGCTCGCAGCATCGAGCGGCCGGGGGCGCGCTCCACACCGTCGACCACTTGGGAGGAATATTTGCGCAGATCTTTTTTATCGCTCATGACTGCTCCTCAGCGGCTCGTCGAAAAAACAGATTGAGTATAGTGGCCCCGGCGCGCGTGTTCGGACTATCAGGTCGGGAACAGACGCGCGGGTTTGCGATGTCGTGATATTCTTCGCCTCAACTTGGTTTGACCTATTCAGTTTGCGTGTCCTCGAGACGCGCCAACAGAATCACTGTCGCTCAAGTAGCTGAAGCCAATAAAGATAAAAAGTCAGTTCAGTAGGGACATATAAACTGAGGTCGATGGATCACGTCGGCCTTGTGTGCCCACCCTCCGATTTCATGTGCGAGCACCCACGACATCCTGCCTGAATGCCGTGAAACAAGGGCTTGTGAGTGAAGATCGAAGGGCGGATGGCGTTTTATCAAAGGTGCTACAGATGTTTAAGAAAATGAACACGGCCCTGTTGGGGCTGGCTTTGTCGATGGGGATCACGTCCGTTCACGCGGAAGAGGCAAAGAAAGTCGATGTGTTGCTCATCGGCGGCGGCATCATGAGCGCGACCCTGGGTGTCTGGCTCAATGAGCTGGAACCTGGCACTTCGATGGAAATGATCGAGCGCCTTGACGGCGTCGCCCTGGAAAGCTCCAACGGCTGGAACAACGCCGGTACCGGTCACTCTGCCCTGGCCGAGTTGAACTACACCCCGGAAGACGAGAAGGGCAACGTCTCGATTCCGAAAGCCGTTGAAATCAACGAAGCGTTCCAGATTTCCCGTCAGTTCTGGGCCTGGCAGGTTCAGCAAGGCGTGCTGAAAAACCCGCGTTCGTTCATCAACTCCACGCCGCACATGAGCTTTGTGTGGGGCGACGACAACATCAAGTTCCTGAAGAAACGCTACGAAGCCCTGCAGGCGAGCCCGCTGTTTGCCGGTATGCAGTATTCCGAAGACCCGGCCGTGATCAAGAAGTGGGTTCCGCTGATGATGGAAGGGCGTGACCCGAACCAGAAAATCGCGGCCACCTGGTCCCCGATCGGCACCGACGTCAACTTCGGCGAAATCACCCGCCAGTTCGTTGCGCACCTGCAAACCACGCCGAAGTTCGACTTGAAACTGTCTAGCGAAGTGCAAGACATCACCAAGAACGAAGACGGCACTTGGCGCGTCAGCTACAAAAACCTGAAAGATGGCAGCAAATCCGAAACCGACGCCAAATTCGTGTTCATCGGCGCGGGCGGCGGTGCATTGCACCTGCTGCAGAAGTCCGGGATTCCTGAAGCCAAGGAATACGCAGGCTTCCCGGTTGGCGGCTCGTTCCTGGTGACCGAGAACCCGACCATCGCCGAGCAACACCTGGCCAAGGCCTACGGTAAAGCCTCTGTCGGCGCTCCGCCGATGTCGGTTCCGCACCTGGACACCCGTGTTCTGGACGGCAAGCGCGTTATCCTGTTTGGCCCATTCGCGACCTTCAGCACCAAGTTCCTCAAGGAAGGCTCGTACCTGGACCTGCTGACCACCACCACCACGCACAACGTGTGGCCAATGACCAAGGTCGGCATCAAGGAATACCCGCTGGTCGAGTACCTTGCCGGTCAACTGATGCTGTCGGATGAAGACCGCCTCAACGCCCTGAAAGAATACTTCCCGAACGCCAAGGCTGAAGACTGGCGCCTGTGGCAAGCCGGCCAGCGCGTGCAAATCATCAAGCGTGATGAAGCGGCGGGTGGCGTCCTGAAACTGGGTACCGAAATCGTTGCTTCCGCTGACGGCACCATCGCCGGTCTGCTGGGCGCTTCGCCGGGTGCCTCGACTGCTGCGCCGATCATGCTGACCGTGCTGCAGAAAGTGTTCAAGGACAAGGTCGCTTCGCCTGCCTGGCAGGAAAAGCTGCACCAGATCGTGCCGAGCTATGGCACTCAGCTGAACGGCAGCCCTGAAAAAGTGGCTGAAGAGTGGGCCTACACCGCCAAGGTGTTGCAACTGACTCCGCCGCCGGCGATCGGTCAGGTGGCGGCTCCGGCTGCCGCTCCGGCCGAGGCGCCAAAGGCACCGAAAGCCAACGCTGCGAGCGACATGGCTCTGTAATCAGGGCGTAATCTGAAAGCCCACTGAACCGGTGACGGTCAGTGGGCTTTTTTGTGGGCGAAGACACTGCAGGAGCGAGCTTGCTGCGGGTGGCGTTCCGACGATGGTCGTCAACGATAATGCGAAACACCAGATGCCCCGTGGCGACCTTGGTTTTTTCGCGAGCAGGCTCGTTCCTACAAAATGAAATGTGGTGTAAACCGATTTGAGCACTAGACACGGGTTTCAATCCGGAAAGACCGGTAGGCCGCCTTGCAAAGTCCCGGCCTTATATCTTTACTGTTACTCAATGTAATCGCGCTGCATCATAAAATATGTCTTGTTTTTCAAGGTTTAAGCGCGCTTATTGAAGTTCCGCCCGGATCTTTTATATCTGATCTGCCTAAGATAAAGCTCAAAGGATGACGAAAAGTGAAAGATAACTTGGCGGCAGTTATCCGAAAACTCATTTCCCCTTCAATGCGGTATGAAATGAGGCAGGCTTCAAGTTGTCTGCGAGACATCCTTGGGCGTGCGTGTGTCTGGCGTTGGGAAATTGCCAGGTTCAGGCTGCAAAAGGACAGTCCTTACGAGATCCTCTATATCGGGAGGAAACAGCAACGGGAAATGGCCAAGCTACTCATCGGGGGGAAGAACACCTCTGTGACTGACGGCGAGCCGAAACCCGCCGAGTCGAATCATGTGGTGGTCAGTGAGGTGCGGACCCCGGGGACTTTGTCTATTCCCTTGTATCTGAGTGCCGTCGTTCCGCTGGGGCGCTCCATCGAGGACATCACCGCAAAATACGATGGTGAGCTGCGTCGAAACATCCGCAAAAACCGACCGCACTATCACATGAGGCCGGCGCTGCTGGATGAAGAAATAGACAAGGCCGACAGGGAAATGCTTCGGCCTTATGCCCAGGCAAGGCATCCACGCTGCGCAATTTCCCACCGAGGAAGTGTTCAGGATCGCCAGGACTGTCGGGCGGCTCGACCTGATCATGCGGGATGACGAAGTAATTGGCTGTCACCTGGGCTGCGCCGTAACGCGTGGCGGAAAACGCTATTGGAGCACGCTGCGTTTCGGGTACACCGAGGCGGTTTTTTCAGATGCCAAGCGACTGGGCGAGGTCAACGCGATTACCACCTTCATGGCGCTTGAGTCGGCGATCCATGAAGGCTTCGATTATTACGACATCGGTCTTTGCGTGGCACGGCCGGATGAAGGACTGCTGAAATGGAAACGAAGGCGCGGCGGTGACGTTGATTCCCTGGGCAACCACGCTTATATGTTTCTGCGACTGCCCAAGGCAGGAGTCGCCAGATTCCTTTGGGACACGCCGCTTTTTGCTGCCGAAGGAAAGGAATTGACCCTTCACCTTGGCTTGCCTGACGGGCCAAGCGATGAGGAGGCCGCCAGCCGCTATCATGAAATGGTATTCGGCGGGCTGCACAAGATTTATCTCTACTGCGCGCAGAACTCGGGCGAACAGTTTCTCGAAACCTTGCGCAGTCGCTACGCTAACTTGCAGACCCCACCCGTTATGGAAAGGATTCCATCCAGCTGAGTATTTTCAGAACGTTCTGTCCAGAAGGGAGGACTTTTCATGGAAAGCGATGTCTCGCACATCAGCACTTCGACCGCTGGCAATCGAAGGAAATGGACCCTTGCCGCCTACAGGTACATGGCAAGAAAAAGACTCGCGCGCAAGGCAGAGATCAACCTGAAAAGCCTGGCGGTCAAACGCTGGGACGTTGCGCCGGGTGGCGTATCGTACTCTCCACCGGCTTTCTTCCTGCCCGGTCAGATGGAACGCGTGACGGGGTGGGAGGCAAAGCGTTTTTATCCGTTCGAGCATCCGGCGCGCACGATGGAAGGGCTGGGTGACGTGGTCCAAGGCCCGACACGCGGTTATTTGCTCGAGAATGTCTGGCTGATCGATGGAGCGCTCTACAAGGACAACGCAAGTTTCTGGTTGTCTCTCAAGCCCGGCAGGTTTCCGCGCATTGTCGTGGAGCATGAGATCGACCGCGCGGCCGTCTTCTGCACGCAGAATGGCAATACCTGGTTTGGTACGCGGTTGATGGAAGACTTCCCGACCTATCCATTGGCCTGCGATGAAGGCGTCCCGGTGACCACCGCGCCATCCGCCCGGTTTCCTCTCTCTGCCCAGACTCTCGCGTACGAAGAGTGGCTTGGCATGAAGCCGGTTCGCTTGAACGGCGCGTTTTTTCATGAGCTCGTGCTATTCGACGATTTCAGCAACAACCAAAGCAGGCACCTGCGTTACCGGGCCATGGGGGAAAAGCTGCTGTCGCACGTGAGCCATGAGGATCACCCGGGCGTGTTCATTCTTCGCGGTAGCGCCGGCGACTTGCGCCTTTTGCGCAACGAACTCGAGATTGCCGAACATCTGCGCAAGACTCGAGGTTTTCGTGTACTCGATCCTTTGAAAACCGACGTCCCGACCATCGTGGCGACCTGCGCCGGAGCGCGGACCGTGATCGGGGTCGAAGGCAGTCAGCTCGTACACGGTGTCAATGTATTGCAGCAGGGCGGTTCGTTGCTGACGCTGCAGCCACCGAACCGCTTCGTCAGTTACTTCAAATACCTGACGGATCGCGACCAGCAGAATTTTGGCTTTGTGGTCGGTACGCCTGAGGGCGATGGCTTCAAAATCGATATTGAAGAGGTGGAGCGCACATTGGACCTGTTTCCTTCATGACGGCCGCCCGGGCTCTGTGATCCGCAGTTTTTTACCCAATCTGCCACTTTCGCCACAAGGGCGGCGGATCTAAAGTCGAGGGCGCCTCTTCAGGGAACTTCTGGTCATGTACAGCCCGCTTGCCCTCCCGGCTACCGCTCGCCACTTCCACGACCGCATCTACGCCGGCGACATCATGCTTGTCGCGGACTTGCAGCCCATGACAGCACTGGTCGAGTTCACCCGTGCCTTCCTCGAAGAGGCGCTGCATCCCTGGCCGCCACAACACATCCATCGCTACTTGAGCCACGAACAGCAGACGGTGCTGTTCGCAAAATGCCAGAACGAATTCGCTCGCTCGGCCGAGATCCAGCGCCTGTGGCAGGCGGTCATCGCACAGCTTGGGTTGACCCCGGATTCTCTGGCGTGCGATCGATTGCACCTGCGTTTCCAGCCCCACCGGGAAGCCGAGCAGTTCACCCCACGCGCCCGCACCACGGCCACCATCGCCTTCCACCGCGATACATGGGGCTCGAACATGTACGCGCAGACCAATTGGTGGGCGCCGGTCTATCCGGTCACGGCCGGTCGGACGTTCGCGTTGTACCCCGGCCTGTGGCAGCGGCCGCTGCTCAATTCGAGTGTCACCTTCGATATGCGCGCCATTTTGCAGCGCTCCCATCAGGACGGACGCAACGCAGTGGACGCCGACGAGGCCATCCCGCACCTGCTGGAGGCAATAGATTGGGAAGAGGGGATTGCCGTTGAGATCGCGCCGGGCAGTCTGATCGCCTTTTCCGGTGCCCATGCCCACGTCGGTGTCGGCAACAGCACCGGCCTGACACGGATCTCGTTCGAGACGCGCTCGGTTCTGATCGCCGACGTGATGGCCGGGTTGGGCGCCCCCAACATCGACGGTTACGCGCCGTGGCAGACGCCGGGGTTGTTTCGCCGGATGAGCGACGGCATGCGCCTGAGCGAAATTCTTGGCTGTGGAGTAGTTGAGCGCTATTCGCGGCCAGCTTGAAAAAGCGCTGCGAATGGGGCTAGATCCTTCCCACATCCCTCGTCGCCTGGATCTGTTTATGCCGCTGAGTTTTCACAAGATGCACGCCAATGGCGATGACTTCGTTGTTGTCGACGCACGAAACTCGGCCAACCCAGTGACCAGTGCCATCGCTCGGCGAATGGGCGATCGCAACCGCGGCATCGGATTCAATCAACTCGCGGTACTGCTCGATTGCGATGACGCCGCCGCGCGCGTGGTGTTCTGGAACGCCGATGGCTCACCGCTGGATGCTTGCGGCAGCGCAACGCGCGGTGCCGCGGACAGGCTGATGCGCGAAGCCAATTCCACCTCGATTGTGCTGCGCACCAACCGGGGTTTGCTGACGTGCGAACGAACCTCGACCGGCGCCATTTCGGTCAGCATGGGCGCGCCGCTTTTTGGCTGGTCGGATATTCCTTTGGCTCAGGAACTGGATACGACTGTCCTGCCCCTGGAGGGAGGCCCGACCGCGTGCAGCATGGGCAATCCGCACTGCACTTATTTTGTGGATGACCTGACGGCGATTGATATCGCGAGCATCGGGCCGGCCATTGAAACCAACCCGCTGTTTCCCCTTAAAACGAACGTGCATTTTGTTCAGGTTATTGACCGCAAGCACATTCGGTTGCGTATTTGGGAACGTGGGGGTGGAATTCCGCTGGGTTCAGGTTCTTGCTGTTGTGGTGCGGTTGTTAATGGGATTCGTCGGGGTTTACTGGATGAATCCGTTGAGGTCGAGTGTGATGGTGGGAGCGTGACGGTTCAGTGGGATGGCGTAGGGGCGGTGTTTCTTACTGGGCCGGTGGAGGCGACTTTTTCGGGGACCATCGCGGATGGCTTATTGAACGCTTGATTGGCGCTTTTTCGTAGTAAGCGGTGCAGCCCCGTTGGGCTTCGAAGAAGACTTAATGGATTCATTCATCGTCATGTATTAGCTCCAAGGCCTTGATCCACTCGGTCGGAGCTTCAAATTTTGCGTAATACGACTGTTTTTCTGAATCACTTAATTGAGTGAAAAAAGGCAGGAAGTAGTTGTCGTTGTAGTAACCCTGCGCGCCTTGCATATGGCCACCCCCAACGCGCCGCCGATGCCTTGCAGCACGCGGGCCAGAACAAACATTTCGATGTTCTGGCTTAGCCCGCACAGGAGCGAGGCGAGGGTGAACACGACGATTGCGCCGGCGAAGACTCGCCGCGCTCCAAAGCGGTCGGCGATCCAGCTGGAAAGCGGGATGAAGATTGCCACCGCCAGAATGTAGGCGGTGATGCCCACGTTCATGTCGACCGGTGTGATCTCGAAGGCGCTGGCCATGATGGGCAGCGCGGTCGCGATGACGGTCGCGTCGAGGTTTTCCATGAAAAAGGTCACCGCCACCACCAGCGCGATCAGCCGGGTTTGCAGGCTCAGGCCGGACTCGGTTGTGGTACGTGGATCGGGCGTGGCGGGTGACTTCACCGAGGTGATCCTTTTTCGAGACGCGTCAAACAGAAAACGTCGCGATGAGTTTTACCACTCCGAGCCCACTCAGTCCCTAACTCCGGGACTTGAGACGTTCGACGATCGCCTTGCCCACGTCCAGTGCTGAGCCCGGGTTTTGTCCAGTCACCAGTTCGCGGTCAATGACGACGTTGGAAGTCCAGGGCGAGGTGTTGCTGCGATAGACGCCGCCCGCTTGTTCCAGTGCCGTTTGCGGATAGAACTTCATGGCGCCGCCATTGAGCAAGCCCTTGGCCAGTTCCTCTTCCTGATTGCTGATGACCGTGAATTTATAGCCGGTGTAGGTCCAGCCTTTTGTCGAGGCTTTGCCGCCGGTCTCGAGTTGTCGGGTGAAAGCGACAGGATCGGCCAGGGTCGACAGCAGGGCAATCGGGCCGTGGCAGACGAGGGCAGTGGTCTTGCCGTTGTCATGGAAGTTATTCAGCAGCTTGCCCAGCGCGGCGCTGTGCAGCAGGTCCTGCATCGGCGCATGGCCGCCGGGGACGTAGACGGCATCGAACTGTTCGTAGCCGATCTGTTCGACCCGCGCCAGGCTGATGACCGGCGACTCACCTTTCGAGGTGATTTTCAGGTGATCCAGCAGTGCCTTGTGGGCCTGCAAGGCCGCCACGTCATTGTTGAAATACATCTTGTCGTTGGACGACTGGTCCAGAGTCGGCGCCTTGCCGGTCGGGGTGGCGAAGGTCACCGAGTGCCCGGCATCGAGCAGCAGTTTTACCGGTTGCATCAGTTCGTTCAGGTAGAAACCGGTGGCGAAGACCTTGTTGTCCTTGAGGTCGAGGTGGTCGGAATCTGACAGCACGATCAGGACATTGCCGGCCTGTGCGTTGAAGGCGGCGGCGGAAATGGTCATGGCGAGGGCGAGTCGGGCGATAGGGCGCATGGGGCTTCCGTGAGTGATCGATCGGCGGGTGCTGATCGTTGATTCACTATATTCATGCCTCCGTGGGCGATAAACTCGCTGCAAAGGAAAGCACTTGTTCTTTGGAGGTCAAGGTGAGCCGGCGATTCGATTATCTCGCGGACGTTGAAGTGTTCGTCACCGTGGTGGAACAGGGTTCGTTGAGCGCCGGGGCGGTGTTTCTGGCGACCACACCGTCGGTGGTCAGCCGGGCGATTTCGCGCCTGGAAGCGCGTCTCGGGGTCCAGCTGTTGCGACGCACGACCCGACGCCTGAGCCTGACCGAGGCGGGCCTGCTGTACCTTGAACAATCACGCGCGGCGTTCGGGTTGATCGATGATGCCGAGCGGACGATCCAGGGGCAGGAGGGCGAGTTGACCGGGCGGGTGCGGCTCAGTGTGCCGACGACCTACGGGCATTACCGGTTGCCGCCCTTGCTGTCTCGATTTACGCGGCAGTACCCGCAGGTGCGCATCGAGTTGAGCATCAGCAATCGCAATGTGGATCTGGTGGCGGAGGGGTATGACCTGGCGATTCGTCTCGGGCAATTGCCGGACAGTGGCCTGATCGGCCGCAAGCTTGAAGACGCGGGTTTGTGCCTGGTCGCCGCACCGGATTACCTGAGTCGTGCCGGCACGCCGCGCAGTGTCGACGAACTGTCGGCGCATGCCTGCCTGCCGTTTGTGATGCCCAGCAGCGGTCGCGTCGGGCCCTGGCTGTTTCGCGAACAGGGGGTGGATCGGGAGTGGATACCTGAGGCGAATGTGCAGGTGTCCGACGACGTGCTGGGCATTGTGTCTCTGGCCGAGCACGGCATGGGGATCTGTCAGAGTTACGACTTCATCGTCCGTGAGCGGATTCAAAGTGGCCGCCTGGTGCCGCTGCTCGAACAGTCGGGCGGACGCTCCCGACCGTTCTCTGTGATCTACCCGCCCCATCGCCAGTTGTCCGCGACAGCGCGGGCCTTGATCGACTTTCTGACCCGGGAAGTGGCCACCGACGACCTTCTTTGAAAAAGCACTCACCGTTGCAGTGAGCGCCGGCCGGCCTGGCTTCGCGCGTCAGATTTTATCGATCGGCACCCCGTGGTTGTTCTTCCACATCAACACCACGGCACTGGCGATCACGGCGACCACGATCAGGTAAATGTTGAACATCCACCCCATGTTTTCCGAGTACAACCAGGTCGTCAGGTACGAAGCCGTTCCGCCAAACACCGCCACACCCAAAGAAATGCACACCCCAAACATGCGTGTGCGATAGCGGGTCGGAATCTGCTCCGAGATCGAAGCAGGTTTGCAGCCGGTGATAAAGCCTACCAACAGCAAGCCTGCCGTCTGCGCCACCATCAACGTCCACGGCTCATTGGAGATCAAACCCCACAGCGGGAACAGCGTCGCGGCAATCCCCAGCAAGGAAATCAGCGCTGAAATCTTGCGTCCCCACTGATCCGAGATCCAGCCGGAGATCGGCAGGAACACCAGGTAAATGACCTGTGCAATACAGCTCATGGTGAACGCACTGCGCGGGTCCATGCCCTTGACGCTGATGGCGTAGATCGACGCTGAAGTGACCCACGTGTAATACGTCAACGTGGCGCCGGCTTCATAGAGAAACAAGCGAACGCCGTGTTGAATGATGGTGCCGCGGCTCCACGCCGGTTCTTCGGACATGCCACCGGCACTTGGGCTGTGTTCGCTTTCCATCATGTTGCGCCGCAGCCACAAGGCAAAAACCGCCAACAGGCCACCGGTGGCGAAAGGGATGCGCCAGCCCCATTCCTGCATTTCACTGACGGACAACAACGACGTCAGCAAGGCCATGTAAAACGTCGCCAGCAACGATCCGCAACCGACGGCCAGAAACACCGTGCTCGACCATAGCCCGCGGTGTTTCGGCGGCGCGATTTCAGCGATGTAGGCGTAAGAGGTGGTGGTTTCGCCGCCATGGGCAAAGCCCTGCACCAGCCTGGCCAGCAGCAGGAGTGCTGAGGCCCAACTGCCAATCGCGTCATACGAGGGAATGAACGCAATCAGCAAACTGGCGCCGGCCATCAGCAACATGGTGCTGAGCAACACCACGCGCCTGCCCAGCCTGTCGGCGAGGATGCCGAAGAAGATGCCGCCAATCGGCCGTAACAGGAACCCGGCGGCAAACACCGCCAGCGTGTTGAGCAGGGCAGAGGTGGCGTTGCTTTTATCGAAGAGTGCCGCCGCGATGTACACCGATGCGACGGTGTAGATCGTCCAGTCGAACCATTCCAGCAGGTTGCCGACGCCGGTGGCCATCAATGACTTTCTGCGCAGGGTGGTACGTGTTTTGGCCTGCCCGATCGAGTAGTCGGGCATGGTCTCGGTGATGTTATTCATTGTTGGCTCCGAGATGTTTCATGAACCACGGGATGTGGTGGGTGACGATGCGGTGCGGAAAGCTCCCTGAAAAAACGAGATGTCCCTGAAATACACAATTCTGTAGGAGCCGGCTTGCTGGCGATCCAGTCGCTGCGGTGTGTCAGGTGCACCGTGGTGATTTCATCGCCAGCAAGCCGGCTCCTACAGGTGGGGTCAGCGTCAGGCGTTGATGTGCGCCAGCGCCACTTCCTCGATCCCGGCAGCGTCGAGTTTGTAGTGCTCGTACAGGTGAGTCGGCGGGGCGATCAGGCTGTATTCGTCGTAGATGCCGTGACGCTTGAGCTTCACGCCGACGCCTTCGTCCGCCAGTACTTCAGCCACTGCGGCCCCCAGGCCACCGAGCACGTTGTGCTCTTCGACGGTCATCATGCGTTTGCTGCGGGCAGCCGCTCGCAGGATGGCGTCACGGTCGATCGGCTTGATCGACGCCATGTCGATTACGCCCACCGAGCGGCCTTCAGCGTTCATCTTGCGAGCCGCCGTCAACGCCGCATGCACGGTGATGCCGCAGGCGATGATGGTCAGTTCCTCGCCTTCAAAGTGCTCATGAGCCTTGCCGAATTCGAAGACCACACCGTCCTCGTAAACGATCGGGTCGCGACCGCGACCGATGCGAAAATACACCGGCTTGTCGTAGGTGGCCGAGGCTTTGATCGCCGCCACCAGTTGTGCGCCGTCCGCCGGCGACACGACCGCCAGATCAGCAATCGAGCGCATGGTGGCGATGTCTTCGGTGGCGTGATGCGAGGTGCCGTAGAAACCCAGGGAGATGCCGGTGTGGTGACCGATCAGGCGCACCGGTTGCGCCGAATAGGCGACGTCCATGCGGATCTGTTCGCAGCACAGCAGGCCGAGGAACGAGGCAAAGGTCGCCACGAACGGCATCACGCCGCAGGTGGCCAGGCCGGCGGCCGCCGTGACCATGTTCTGCTCCGAGATACCGAATTGCAGGTAACGCTCGGGGTAGCGGCTGGCGAACTTGTTCAGGCCGTTGGAGTACTGCAAGTCGGCGGAACCGGCCATCACCGGATAACCGGCCTCGGTCAATTCGATCAGCGCATCAGACAGGTAGGACAGCCCCGGGTTAAGCGCGTTAAGGCCACGGTACTGCCAGGAATTGGGGGAAAGAGGGGCATTCATGTTCAGATCTCCATGGCTTCAATTTCAGCGATAGCGCGTTTGGCGTCTTCCGGGTCGAGGTAACCGAGGTGCCAGCCGGGTTCGGTTTCCATGTAGGAAACGCCTTTGCCTTTGACGGTTCTGGCGATGATGCACACCGGCTTCTCACGGGTTTCATCGGCTTTGACACGGCGCAGGGTTTCAGTCACTTCGGCGATGTTGTGGCCGTCGATGACGTGCACTTCCCAACCGAACGCACGCCATTTTTCGTCCAGTGGTTCGATGCCGATCACGTCGTCGACCGAGCCGTCGAGCTGGAAGCCGTTGCGGTCGACAATCGCGATCAGGTGCCTGGCCTTGTGATGGGCGGCGCTCATCGCGGCTTCCCAGACCTGGCCTTCCTGCATTTCACCGTCTCCCAGCATCACGAACACGTCGTAGACTTCGCCGGTGAAACGCTGGGCCAGGCACATGCCCAGGCCGCCGGAGAGGGCGTGGCCGATGGAGCCGGAAGAGAAGTCGATGCCGGGCACTTTGCGCATGTCAGGGTGATCGCCCAAAGGGCTACCCAAGCGGGTGTATTCATCCAGCCATTCCTTGGGGAAGACCCCGAGGTCGGCCAGGATCGGAAACTGGCCCACGGCGGCGTGGCCCTTGCCCATCAGGAACCTGTCACGCCCCGGCCATTTCGGTTCTTCCGGGCGAATGGTCATCACGTCGTAGTACAGCGCGGAGAACAATTCGGCAGCGGAAAACACCGAGGTGTAGTGGCCGGTCTTGGCAATTTCAATCAGGCGGATCGTTTCCAGACGGACGAATTTCGCCCGGTCTTTCAACAGGCGCACAGTCTCGGCGGAGGGCACAAAATTGCTGGCTTTCCACTGTTCGAGTGTTTTGCGGGGTGCAGACATCTCTACCTCCAATCACAGGCATGAATTTGTTGAAGTTGAATCTCAGTGGCGGGTGTTGAACTTCAACGGGGTGGTTGTGGGTTCAACGGCGCTTTTGAGTCGGTGCTCAGTGGGTCAGGCCTTCAAGCGCGTGCATCGCCCCGATCAGTCCGTCGCAAGTCAGTGCGCCGCCCGATGCCGAGAAAAAATTACGCGCGTGGGGGGCTTTCAAGGTGGGCTCGGCCACTTGCATCAGCACCGAATCGTCGACGCTGAGGACGCCCAGTTCGGCCAGGTTGCGAGGCAAGCCGATACGTTGATAGAAGCTCAACATATCGCCCATGAGTTCGGCGTCGCGGTCTTCAAGCACCAGTTGCACGAGCAAGCCATACGCCACTTGAAAACCGTGAACCTGCTGTTGCGCGCCGGGGATTTTCGACAGGCCGCGGGTCATCGCGTGGGCAATGGACAGGCCACCGCTTTCGAACCCCAGGCCGCTCATCAACAGCACCGCTTCAATCAAGTGATCGAAGGCGACCGTGACTTCACCGGTACCTGCCTGTGCCAGCGCAGGTTCGGCGTATTGACGAATGAGGTCATAGCACTCGCGCGCCAGCACCAACCCTGACAGTGCCGGGCGCGCGCCAAACATGTTCACCCCACCGGACTTGAAACATTGCTCGGCTTCGAACTTTTTGGTTAACGCATCGGCAATCCCCGCGAGCAGGAACTGACGCGGTGCCTGGGCGATCAGCGACGTGTCCACCAGCACGTAGCGAGGGCTGACGAGCAGGTGACCGACTTCGCTGAGTTGATGATGGGCGTCGTAGATCACGTAGTTTTTCGAGGTGGGTGCATCGTTGGACGCTACGGTCGGCATGGTGATCAGTGCGCGACCCGAGGTGTGGGCGAGGGCTTTGCCGGCGTCGATGCACTTGCCGCCGCCGACCGCCAGGATCATGTCGAACTCGACTTCAGCAGCCGCCTTTCTCAGGCCGGCAATCCCGTCGGCGGTGATCTCGCCGTCGAAGGTGAGGTAGTGCAACTCGACGCCGGCTTGCGCACAGGTGTCGTCGAGTCGTTGCCGGATCAAACCCAGCACGTAGCTGTCGATGACGACCACGGCCTGGCGTCCGCAATGCGCCAGATAAGTGCCCGCCTGGGCGAGCACTTCAGTGCCCTGGACGTACCGTCCGGGCGAGCCGAAAACCAGATTCATTCAGCACCTCTCACTTCACTGCTTTGTTGTTATTCGAGGACTCGGCGGCAGACTGCCGGCGCCTCGGTTTTGTGTGATGCATGATATATCATGTTTTTAGACGGTCAAGCGCTCAATCGACGAGAGGCCGTCAGGCGATCGAATAACCGCCATCCACCGGCAACGTTGTGCCCGTGACGTAACGTGCGTTGTCCGACACCAGGAAGGCGATCACATTGGCCACGTCTTCCGGCGCGCCCCAGGTTTTCATCGGGATACGCGCCATGATGCCTTCGGAGCGTGCCGGGTCTTCGAAGGCGCGGCGCGACAGATTGGTCAGAATCCAGCCCGGCGCCACGGCATTGGCGCGCACGCCATCGGTCGCCCAGGCCACGGCCATGCAGCGCGTCAGTTCGGAGATGGCCGCTTTGCTCGACGCGTAGGCCGGGGTCTTGGCCGAGCCGAAAATCCCGTACATCGAGGCGAAGTTCACCACCGCACCCCGAGCGGCTTTCAGGCCGGGCAGGGCGGCGTTGGTGATGCGCAGGACCGCGGTGAGGTTGACATCCATCACGCGGCTGAAGCCTTCAAGTTCCCACTCACGGTTGTGGTCGATGATGCCGGCGGCATTGACGATGGCGTCGACGCGTTCGAATTGCTCGAAGAAGCCCGTCACCGCCTCGTCGTTGGTCACGTCCAGTTCCTGGTAATGAATGCCCTCGACACGATGCTCGGGTTCGCCGAGCCCAACGGTGAACACTTCATAACCGTCCGCGTGCAGGCGTTGCGCAGTGGCCAGGCCGATGCCGGAGCCGCCGCCGGTCACGATTGCAGTCTTTTTCATGGTCGTTCCTTATACGGAGAAGGGCGTATCAGACGCCGGTTTTGGAAAACAGAAACTCGGCCAGCAGATCGATCTGGCCCGTGATCATGTGCGCGCCTTTGTGGATGACACAGCCACGTTCGGCGGCGGCGTTCAGCAGCGGGGTGATGTCCGGGTTCATCACCACTTCGCCGACCACCGTGCCGGGGGCGAGGGTGTCGACGGGCAGTGGCAGCGGGTCCTCGGCTTTGAGACCCAACGCGGTGCCGTTGATCACCACATCGAAACCCGTCGCGTCGGCGGGGCCGGCATTGACCTGTCGATCGGGGAACAGCTGGCGCAGTTCACGGGCCAACGCTTCGGCCTTGGCCGGTGTGCGGTTGCTGATCACGAGTTCTTGAAGGGGTTCGGCGAGCAGCGCATGAGCAATGCCGGTCGCCGCGCCACCCGCACCCAGCAACAGCACACGTTTGTGGCTCAGGTCATGGCCTTGCTTTTTCAGACCGCCGACAAAGCCGTCGCCATCGAACATGCGCCCACTGAAACGTCCGTCGGGCAGACGTTTGGCAACGTTGCAGACCTTCAGCACACTCGCCGTGCCTTGGAGCTCATCGCACAGGTTCGCCACCTCCAGCTTGTGCGGGACGGTGACAATCACTCCCGCCAGATTTTCAATTCCGCGCAAACCTTCCCACGCCGTGGCGAGGTTTTCCGGTGAGACTTCCCAGGGTACGAGCACGCCGTCGTAGCCGAGTCGTTCCAGCAACGGGTTGAAAAATTCGGGGGTGCGCAGGTGTTTGGCAGGGTAGGTGAGGTGAACCACGACCCGGGTTTTACCGGTGATAGGCATTGCGACGTTCCTGTGTGATTTTATTGTGATGCATGATATATCCTTGATACTGGCGTGAGTCAACACGGGGATGAATGCGGGCGCAGTGGCAGCCGAAAACCGATGATGTATGATGCGTTATCCGCGCTTCAGGCCTGCAGTTGCTTGATCTGCCGAGCCGGCGCACCTTCATTGACCCTGGAGATCGAGTAACAGTGACCGTGCATAAGCCCATTGATAAAGGCAACTTGAGCGAACGGGTGTATTCCATTATTCGCACTGCGTTGATGGACGGGCAGTACCAACCCGGCGACCGATTACGCATCAGTACGTTGGCCGAAGAATTCGGTGTGTCGATCACCCCGGTGCGGGAAGCGATTTTCCGTCTGGTCAGCGACCATGCGCTGGACATGAAGGCCGCGACCTCGATTTATGTGCCGGAACTGACGGTCAGCCAGTTGCGTGAAATTCAGTTGATCCGCCATTTGCTGGAAGGCGAGGCGGCAGGCGTGGCGGCCCAGCGGATCACTCAACCGGAACTGGAAAAACTCGAAGCCATCCAGGAGGCGTTCCAGAAGGCAGTCCCCGTCGACTACAAACAAGCGGCCCTGCTTAACCGCGAGTTTCACTTCGGGTTGATCTCTGCGGCGCGCATGCCGGTGGTGTCGAAAACCCTCGAAAACATGTGGGTCATCATGGGACCGCTGCTGAGCCGGTTCCATGCCGAAGTCCCCAAGCGCGAGCTGGCCAGCGCCGATCACAAGCATTTCGAGGTGCTGGAAGGTCTGCGCACCCGCGACTCGGCCAGAGCCAAAGACGCGTTGCAGGCGGACATCGCCTGGGGTGAACTGATGATCGATTGGCTGGAGCAAAAGGAAACCCTCGCTGAGGCGTAACCACGTCGCAACTGCCGATCCCGCTGAACCTGTCGCCCGAGCGCTCCCTTCCGGAGCCTCGGGCGATGTCATTTTTACGGCTGTGCCCCGTTCAACCCGATATCACTCGGCCTGCTGGGATCAGTATCCCCGCCGGACGCCTTGAACAAAACGGCTGTTTTCGCAAAGGTGTTGTGACCAGAAATCAGTAATCTCTTCGTCGTCGCAGCCGCAACCGACCCCGCTCAAACCACAGTCTGTGAACGCCCACCCCACGTTTTGCACCTTGAAGGCCTACCCCGTCGGCCTAGGATGTCCACAGCGGTTGCACCCAGGCGTCGGCCCGCAAAACCGGGCTTGCTCCCAGGTGCTCCGATAACAAGAAAGACACATCTTGACCGGACTGGAGAGAATCTGATGAAACCCCTGATTGGACTTATGCTCGGCGATGTCACCGGCATTGGCCCTGAGTTGGTCGTCAAGCTGTTGTCGACACCTGAGGCACGTGAGCGGGCGGATGTCGTGATCATTGGTGATGAACGGGTGCTCGAACTGGGCATGCGCGATGCGGGTCGGCGCATTCCGTACCAGAAGATCACGCATCTGAGCGAGGCCGACCACACCCAGACGGCCGTGCCCCTGATCGATCTGCACAACGTTGACCCTGGGTTGTATGAACGCGGCGTGGTCAACGCGGAGTCCGGTCGGCTGACCGGCGAAACCCTGAAGATCATGACCGACATGGCCCTGGCCGGTGAGCTGGACGGCATCTGCTTCGCGCCGCTGAACAAGGCCGGCCTGCACCGCGGTGGCTGGCATTATCACGACGAGCACCAGATGTTTGCCGCCTGGACCGAGCACGTCGGTTACTTCGGGGAGGTCAACATCATCCCGCAGTTTTCGACCTTCCGCGTGACCTCCCATGTGGCGCTGCGCAAGGCCGTCGATATGGTGCAACCGGATCGTATCGAAGGGGCGTTGCAACTGGCCCACGACACCTTGCGAGCACTGGGCAACGACGCGCCGCGAATCGGTGTCGCCGCACTCAATCCCCATGGCGGCGAGAACGGTCTGTTCGGTGACGAAGAGATCACGATCATTCGCCCGACCCTCGAAGCCTTGCGCTTGAAAGGCCTGGCCTGCGAAGGGCCGTTTCCTTCCGACACGGTGTTCATCAAGGCGCGCAACGGCGATTTCGACGCGGTGGTGATCATGTATCACGACCAGGGGCAGATCGCGACCAAGCTGCTGGGCTTCTCGTCCGGCGTGACCCTGACCGGCGGCCTCAAGACCGTCTATGCCACCCCGGCCCATGGCGTGGCGTACGACATCGTCGGCAAAGGCATTGCCGATGTCGGCGCCATGGCCGCTGCGTTCCGCGTGGCCGCCGATAACGCCGCCGCGCGCAAGCTCAAACGCTGAGCCCTCCACGAATAACAAGAGCAGGGCGTAACGCCCAGGCCAGGCATACCCATCGAGGCTGAGACCATGTTCGAGAACTTCACCAAAACCATCACCAAAACCAGTGGCGCCGACATCGTCACTGTCGTGGGAGGCGAGGGCCCGCCCTTGCTGCTGATGCACGGCAACCCGTTCAATCACCTGTCCTGGCACAAGATTGCACCGCGCCTGGCCAAGGACTTCACCGTGGTCTGCACCGACTTGCGCGGCTATGGCGACAGCTCCAAGCCGGAAGGCGGCGGTGATCATTCAGCTTATTCGTTCCGCGCCATGGCCCAGGATCAGGTCGAAGTCATGCAGTCGCTGGGCTTCGAGCAGTTCTATGCCGCCGGCCATGACCGAGGGGCGCGGGTGTTGCATCGCATGTGCCTGGACCACGGCGACAAGGTGCTGAAAGCCGGTTTCGTCGACATGCTGCCGCAGCATTACTTGCTCAACAACGTCACGCGCCAGTGGGGCAAATTTTCCTGGCACTGGTTCTTCATGACCCAGGACGCGCCGACGCCGGAGCGCATGATGAACGCCGATCCGGAATTCTTCATCCTGCGCAAACTGTCGAAGACCGACCAGGGCACCAGCTTCTTCGGGCCCGAAGCGCTGGCTGATTACATCCGCTGCATCAAGAACCCGGCCACCACCCACGCCATGTGCGAAGACTATCGCGCCACGTTCGGCATCGACCTGGACATGGACACCGTCGACTTCGACGCGGGCCGTCGCATCGATAACCCGGCGCTGATCCTCTGGGGCGAAAAGGGCGGCGTTGGCCGCAACCACAACGCCGCGCAAATCTGGAGCCGCTACGCCACCAACATTGTGCAGACCGCCACGGTGCCTTCGGGGCATTACTTGCAGGAAGAGTGCCCGGACGAGACCTACGAGGTGCTCAGCGGCTTCTTCAAGTAACGCCATGACAGGCGGTCCGGGATGACCGCCTGCCCACTACAACTATAAAAAAAGGTGGAAAAAATGATTCCGACTACGCTTGCGCAAAAACGCAGGGCAACGCTGACCTTCGTGTTGCTGTGCGTCATGGCGTTCATCATGTACGTGGACCGCACCAACCTGGCGGTCGCCGCACCGACGATCAGCAAGGAACTGGGTTTCAGCAACACCAACCTGGGCCTGATGTTTTCCGCGTTTGCCATCGCCTATAGCTGCTTCATGATTCCCGGCGGCTGGTTCAGTGACCGGATCGGTTCGCGCAAGGCGATGTTGCTGTACGGCATCATCTGGTCGGTCGCGACCATTGCCACGGGCCTGGTCAGTGGCCTGGTGGTGCTGGTGATTGCGCGTTTCGTGGTCGGCATCGGCGAAGCGCCGATCTACCCGACCGCAGCACGCATGATCGCCCGCGCCATCCCCATCACCCAGCGCGGCACAGCCCAGGGCATGATGCACGCGTCAGGCCGCTTGGCGAATGCCCTGGCACCTTTGATCGTGACGTTCATGATCATCCAGTTTTCCTGGCGCATGACTTTCGTCATTCTCGGCGTGGTGACACTGATCTACATGTTCGTCATGTATTTCAGCCTCAGCGAATCGAAGAAACTGGTCGAAGCCACGGCCGCTGCACCGATGGCGCCTGTGGTCGCCGCTCCGGTCAACTGGCCGCAGATGCTGCGCCGTGTCTGGCCGGCGGCCGCCACCTGTTTTTGCCACGGTTGGGTGTTGTGGTTTTTCCTCAACTGGATTCCATCGTTCTTCACACAGCGCTACGGCATGGACCTGACCCACACCGCCATGTTCTCGACCTTCGTGCTGCTCGGCGGAACGGTTGGCACCGCGGTCGGCGGCATGCTCTCGGACTGGCGCTTCAAGGTCACCGGCAATCGCTTGCGCTCACGTCGCGACCTGATCATTTTCGGCTTTCTGGCCTCGATCATTGGTCTGATTCCACTGATGTTCACCCATGACCTGATGATCTGCGCCTGTGGCCTGAGCTTCTCGTTCTTCTGCTCGGAACTGGCCGACTCACCGCTCTGGGTGATTGGCACCGAGGTATCCCACGCCCACTCCGCGACGTCCAGTGCCTGCACCTTCACCGGCATGGCCTTGGCCGGTGCCGTGTCGCCGGTGGTGATCGGCTGGTTACTGGACATCACCGGCAATAACTGGTCGGTGGCATTCGGCGCGTCGATCGCCGTGGTGCTGATGGGACCGATATTGGCGATGTTCATCAAACTGGACGACGAACCGGCTCCGGAGCCCGTTTCATCGTTGCGTTCGAGCGCGCCTGTCGCCCAAAGCTGAAACCGCTGACGGGCCAGGGCGCTTGCGACCTTCCGAGGCGTTGTCGCGTCCTGGCCCCGTTTGGTTATCTTGATTCGAGATAGCCCTGATCGAATTAATTCGCTTCTTTGGATATCTGCGCCTGCGTAGTGTTGGCCTGTCTGAAGAGCAACTTCCATTCGATCAAAACGGAACACCTTTCCACGTGAATTACTCCGATCGTAACCGGCGGTACTGGCGCCGAAACCTCGCCGTGTGTGTTTTCGGCTCGTTCACCACGCTGGTCAGCCTGAGCATGTTGTTGCCCTTTCTGCCGCTGTACGTCCAGCAATTGGGGGTTACTGTGCAGGGTGACGTGGTGCAATGGTCGGCGGTGGCCTTCGGTGCGACGTTTTTGGGGACTGCTGTAACGGCCCCGATCTGGGGACGCCTCGCGGACCGCTTTGGCCGCAAACCCATGCTGGTCAGGGCGGCCATCGGCATGGCCATTGTGATGTCGCTGATTGGCCTGGCGCGGGACGTGACCGAACTGGTCGCACTGCGCCTGGTCGCGGGTCTCATCGGTGGCTACGCATCCGCCTCGATTGTCATGATCGGCTCACAGGTTCCAAAGGAGAGGGCAGGTTGGGCCTTGGGTGTTCTGTCTACGGGCGCCTTGTCCGGCAATCTGATCGGGCCATTGGTGGGCGGTTTCCTGCCCGAGTTCGTTGGCATCCGCGGTACGTTTTTCGTCGGCGGCGGGATGATCACGGTCGCTGCCGTTGCCACCATTCTGTTGGTGCGCGAGGACTTCGATCGCGTGGTGGATGCAAGACAACGGGACCGAAAAAACCAGCCTGAGGAGGCGGGGTCAAAATGGCCGGTCATCGGCGCGCTGCTCGTGACCGCGATGATGGTGCTCCTGGCCAATATGTCGATCGAGCCGATCATTACCGTCTACATCGGCGACCTCGGCGTACCGTTTGATCGTCAGGCGCGTGTCGCGGGTTTTGTCATGGCCGCTTCAGCGCTGGGCAGCATTTTGACGGCCGCCAGACTCGGGGCGCTGGCAGACCGGGTCGGCAGCTGGAACGTGATCGTCGGCTGTCTGCTGTTGACGGGGCTGGTCATGGTGCCCCAGGCCTTCGTCACGCAATGGTGGCAACTGGCGGTTTTACGCGGTGTCATGGGGATGACCCTTGCTGGCCTCCTGCCGGCGATTGCCAAGCTGATCCGGCATTCGGTCGAAGAGCACAGCACCGGGAAAATCCTCGGTTATCTGCAATCGGCGCAGTTTTCCGGGCAGGTGATCGGGCCACTGATCGGTGGGCAGATCGGTGCTCATTTCGGCTTGCATCATGTGTTCCTGGTGACTGCCGCGCTTCTACTGTTATGCGCCGCAATGAACGGCTGGATGAGCTATCGCTACGTCGGCGCCAGAGCAGGCACCCCGTCCAGACGAACGCTGTCCAGAAAGGTCGATAACGCGCTGGAAAAATAGCCATCGATGCGTCGCACGAACACTGTCTCTACGTCGGCGATGTCCGGTGTCAGCTCATGCACGTTGACCAACCCGTCACGCAACGCACTGGCGACGACGCCTCTGGGTAACAGCGTGACGCCGACGCCGGCGGAAACGCAGGCAACGATGGCTTCGATCGACCCGAACTCGAGCGGCTCGGGCGCCGGGATGCCCAATCGGGTGAGCAGGGAATCCAGGCGCTGGCGGTAGGAACAACCGATTCGAAAGACGACGGTCTTCAGGTTGTCGACAGAAGCGACCTCTTCCAGGCGGTTGACGGCGGTAGACGTTACTAAAACAAGCTCTTCGCGAAAGGCGATCTCACTCAGCAGTTCCGGGTGATTCACCGGCCCCACCACAAATGCGCCCTCGAGCTGACAGTCGATGACCCCCAGGATCAGGCTGCACGTGGTGCCGGTGCGTATCAGCGGGCGAACGTCCGGGTAGGCCTTGGCGAACCTCGCGATCAGCCGTGGCAGACGCAGCGCCAGCGTTGTCTCCAGCGTACCGATCTCGAATACGCCCCTTGGATGTCCATCGTCACGCGCGGCGCTGGAGGCATCGAAGAGCAGCTTCGACAGGCGCGCGGCGAAGGGCAGGATCCGTCGCCCGGCCGGCGTGATCTGGACCCCTCGGGCGCTGCGTTGAAACAGCGCCACGCCCAGCTCCTCTTCCAGCGCCCGGATCTTCGCCGAAACGTTCGATTGCACGGTGTTCAGTTCGCTGGCGGCCTTGTTCATGCTGCCGTGCCGCGCCACCGCGTCAACCACCTTGAGATCCGTCACATCCATCGAATTCACCTATCTCTAAAAGCAATAACTGATTCAAACAATACACGTTGAGGAGATTAGGTTTCACGCATCGCAAAAGGCAAGAAAAGAGGCTACTAGGTTCATCAAAAGAGATCACAAGCATCATTAATCATCGTTTTACATGATCCGGTGCCAGGCATAGGTTGAAGGTGCAAATACCCCGCAGCCAGTGGCAAATCGAGTCTTCGAATTGAGGCTGTGGAACAACAATAAACGCTTCCACTGCAACACGGAGTCAACGTGAACCATGCAATCGAATCAGCCAGAATTCGCAACCATCCCCGGTATCAGGAATTGGTCTCACGGCAGCGAAGATTCGTCGCCTGTCTTGTTGCCGCAACCCTCGTTCCTTACTTCACTTTCATCCTTATCGCCGCGTTCGCACCGCACCTGCTGGCGCAGAAGCTCTCCGCGACCAGCATCATCAACATAGGCTGGCCGCTCGGCGTCGCCTTCATCGTCGGGGCCTGGTTGTTCACGGGTCTTTACATCCTTCGGGCCAATGGCGAGTTCGACGCACTCACTGCAGAAATTCGCGAAGGAGCCATCGTATGAAACCTCTCTTTCGCGTCCTCATCGCGCCTGCTCTCCTGAGTGCGGCAGCCACGTGTGCTTCGGCCGCCGAGACCTTGCAGGCGGTTGAAAAACAACCCCTCAACATCACCGCCATTGCGATGTTCCTCGTCTTCGTGCTGACGACGTTGGGCATCACTTACTGGGCGGCCAACAAGACTAAATCGATGGACGATTTCTACAACGCCGGTGGCGGCATCACCGGCTTTCAGAACGGTCTGGCGTTGGCCGGGGACTACATGTCGGCGGCGGCGTTACTGGGTGTCACCAGCATGATTTTCTTCAACGGCTTCGATGGGGTGCTGTACTCGATCAGTTTCTTCGTCGCCTGGCCATTGCTGTTGTTCCTGTTTGCCGAGCGCATCCGCAATCTGGGGCGGATCACGCTCTCGGACATTGCATCGTTTCGACTCGATCAAAACCGCATTCGCACCCTGACGGCCTTCGGTTCGTTGACCGTGGTCTGCTTTTATCTGGTGGTTCAGATGGTAGGCGCGGGGCAGTTGATCCAGCTGCTGTTCGGTCTTCCCTACAACTATGCGGTGATTGCTGTCGGGTTGTTGATGGCGGTCTACGTCACGTTTGGCGGGATGGTCGCCACCACGTGGGTGCAGATCATCAAGGCCGGATTGTTGTTGGTGGGCGGAACCTTGCTGGCGGTGCTGGCATTGAGCAAGTTCGGGTTCTCCTTCGAGCAGTTGTTCAAGCAAGCGGTGGCCGCTCATCACGATGGCGAGCTGATCCTGTTGCCGAGCAAACTGGTGGCCGACCCGTTGGCGCTGATCTCGCTGTCCCTTGGCCTGGTGTTCGGCACCGCCGGATTGCCGCATATCCTCATGCGCTTTTTTACCGTGCCGGATGCGCGGCAAGCGCGTAAATCGGTGTTTATCGCGACGGGTTTCATCGGTTTCTTCTACCTGATCGTTGCGGTGCTCGGGCTGGCGGCCATCGTGATTGTCGGGCGCGATCCGGCGTTCTACGAGTCCGGCATTCTGGGTGGCAAGCTCATCGGCGGTGGCAACATGCCGGTGATGCACCTGGCCAAGGCCGTTGGCGGTGACCTGTTACTGGGCTTCATCTCTGCCGTTGCGTTCGCCACGATCCTCGCGGTGGTCTCCGGACTGACGATGGCGGGGACTTCGGCGATTTCCCATGACCTCTACGTCATGGTCTTCAAGAAAGGTCGGGCCGAAGCGAAGGACGAGCGACGTGTGTCGCGGATCGCTTCGGTTGGCATCGGCATCGTTGCGGTCGTGTTGGGCATCCTGTTCAAGGACCAGAACATCGCCTTCCTGGTGGCGCTGACGTTTGGCGTGGCGGCCTCGGTCAACTTCCCGATCCTCGCGCTTTCGATGTACTGGAAAGGGCTGACGACACGCGGGGCGTTGATCGGTGGGATTGCCGGACTGGTGAGCTCGGTCAGCCTGGTGATTCTCTCGCCGGCGGTGTGGGTCAAGGTGTTGGGCAATCCCGAGGCGATTTTCCCCTTCGACTATCCGGCGATCATTTCGATGAACGTGGCGTTCTTCTTTACCTGGCTCGGCTCCGTCACCGATCGCAGCGGCGAGGCCATGCTGGAGCGGGAGCGTTTCGATGACCAGCTCATCCGTGCCCAGACCGGCCTCGGGGCATCGCAGGCGGTCAACCATTAGGGCCCGGTTCGTACACTTTCCTATCCTGATTTGCGCACTCTGCCAAAGGAGTCTGCCATGCAACTTCGAGACAATGGCTTAAGGTTTTCACCCATTACCGTGGCGCTGCACTGGGTCGTGGCACTGTCGCTGCTGACGATTTTCGGTTTGCAGCTGATGATCGGCCAGGCCTCCAGCGACGCAGTACGGATGCCGTTGGCCCAGCTTCAAAACCTGGTCGGGCTGATTCTGTTTCTGGTGTCGGTCTATCGATTCTGGGCCAGGATCACCTCTTACCATCCGCTGCCCGTGGGCACGCCCAACCCCATCGAGGTCATCATCAGCCGTTCGGTTGCGGTGGCACTCGCCCTGGCGATGGTGCTGCTGCCGATTGCGGTCTGGGCTTCCCGGTCGGCGGGCGGCGAGGCGGTGGTTTTGCCGGGAGGATTCGCCATTCCGATGCTCTTGCCCACGCACGCCGGGCTCAAGCATGTCGTCGATGTGCTGTTCGATATCGGTGCCTCGGCGTTCCTTGCCGGCCTGGCCTTGCATGTCTTTGGTGCGGTCAAGAATCACTTTCTCCTGAAGAACAACACGCTCAAGCGGATGCTTGGAAAACATGTGGAGCTGTGAGTCATGAACGAAGCCAGATTCGATTTTGCAGGAAACGCCATCACTCAACTCTGCGGCGTGAAGTACCCGATCTTTCTTGGTGGCATGGCAGCCATTTCCGGCCCTCAGCTCGTTGCGGCGGTGGCCAATGCCGGGGGGATGGGCGTGCTGGGTGGTTTGCGCCTGCCGCCGCTGACCTTGCGCCGGTGGATACAGGAAACCCGCGCACTGACCGACAAACCGTTTGGTGTGAACCTGGTTCCGCAGTTCGGCGGCCCTGACGTATTCGAAGCGCAGTTTCAGGTAGTGCTTGAAGAAAGGCCGCGACTGCTTTCACTGTTTTACGCCGAGGCCTATTCCGCCGACATGATTCCCCGCGCGAAGGACGCGGGGCTGACGGTCATGGTGCAAGTGGGGTCAGTGGAACTGGCCAGAATTGCCATTGCGCAAGGTGCCGACATTCTTGTGGCGCAGGGCAGCGAAAGTGGTGGTCATCTGAATCGGGGCACCATTGGCATCATGCCGTTGTTGTCCTCGATCCTGCGTGTTTCGGAAGGGCGACCGGTCCTGGCGGCGGGCGGCATTGTGGCGGGCGACGATGTCCGGGCACTGATGTCGCTCGGTGCGTCAGGGGTGGTGGTGGGCACGGCGTTTATTGCCACCGACGAGTCGAATGCACACCCGCTCTACAAGCAAAAGATCGTTGAAGCGACGACGGATGACACCGAGTACCGGACCGGTTATTCGTTCGGCTGGACCTACGGCACGCCTCATCGGGTGATTCCCAATCGGGACAAGTGGAACCTGCTGCGATTCATCGGTGGCGGCGCCCGGGCGATCGACAAACCGCGGATGGCTAAAAAGCTGTCGCTGTACGCGGGGCAGGGGGTGGGCAAGATTCACAGTGTCGTTCCCGCGGCCGAGCGCGTGGCGGAGCTTGCCTTAGGCTTGCCGACAACACCGGGTTTACTGTCGGTGCAGGAGAGCGGCGCCGTGACAGGACGATTCCTGCAGGAGGAGAGAAGGTCACTCGGCTGGCAGTGAGCCGAAACTCGAACAACCTGTAGGAGTGAAGCGTGCTCGCGAAGGCGGCGGTACATTCAGCGTCAATGTTGACTGTCCTGACGCTTTCGCGAGCACGCTTTGCTCCTACAGTGGTCGTTTGTCGATGCAGACATATTACGCCGTGGCCGGCCGGGCGATCTGGTCTTGTGCCAGGCCGATGAACGCGCTCATGGCCGAGGTGATCATCGTGTCGTTTCGGCGGATGAAGACGGTCGAGACGTTGGCGAATTCCGGCGGTAGCGCGTGGCAGCGAATGGCATGGCGCACACTGCAATTTTCGGCGATGGCCTTGGGCAGCAACGTCACGCCCATGCCGGCGGCAACGCACGACAGGATGCCGTCGAGGGTGCCCAGTTCCATGATCTGGTTGGGAACCAACCCGACCTGATAAAACCAGTTTTCCAGGGTTGAGCGGTAGAAGCAGCCCGTGCGGAAGACCAGTACGGTTTGCTGGGGGATTTTCTCGATCAGTGCGGGCAGCGACGGGAACTGGTTACTGCTGACCAGCACCAGTTCTTCCTGGAAAACCTCTTCCTGGGTCAACGCCGAGTTCTGGTGGAAACCGCCGACGAATGCGCCGTCGAGTCGATGCGCTTCAATCGCCTTGATCAGTTCGGAAGTGGTGCCGGTCAACAGCGACAGCTGAACCTCGGGGTATTTCTCGCGGTACTTCGTCAGCACTTGCGGCAAGCGGATGGCGGCGGTGGTTTCCATCGAGCCCAACCGCAGCAGGCCCGCCGGAATGCCGGTGTCCATCAGGGCGCTGCGACTCTCTTCCGTCAGTTGCAGGATGCGCCGTGCATACCCGAGGAAGGTCTGGCCCGCCGAGGTGAGCACCACCCCGGACTTTTTGCGGATGAACAGTTCCCGGTTCAGTTCGGCTTCCAGTTCCTTCACCCGCATGGTGACGTTGGACTGCACCGTATTCACATTGACGGCGGCCGCTGTGAAGCTGCCAAGCTCGGCAACCGCGCAGAAAATCTTCAGTTGGCGCATTTCCATGATCATTGCCACCTATCATAAAAAGTGATGAATAGCATCACGAGTCATCATTTTACGGGCTTTGTCGACGGTTAGTAAAGTCAACAAAACAGACGAATGAGCGCGGCCCGGACGATGAACCTGACTTCAATAATTGACCATGTCTTTGCCGGCGGCATGGGCGTCCTGAAGCCCGAGGGGCAGCGTTCGGGCATCTTCAAACAACGACGCTCCGGCCCCGCTCGCGTGGAGCTCCAGGGGATTGTCGGTGATGAGCACGCCGATCGCCGGGTTCACGGCGGTCCGGAAAAAGCGGTACATCACTATGCGGCAGAAAACTATCAGCGCCTGGCGCAGGCCTTTGCGCAGTGCGCTCCTGAACTGATCCCGGGCAGCCTCGGGGAAAACATTTCAGCGTTCGGGCTCTCTGAGCGAAACGTGCACATCGGCGACGTGTTCCGGGTGGGCAGTGCGGTGTTGCAAGTCTCTCAGCCACGCAGCCCGTGCTGGAAAATCAATCATCGTTTTGACGCCGAGCGCATGTCGATGCATGTCGCCAAAGAGCGCATCACCGGTTGGTATTACCGGGTTCTTCAGCCGGGCTTTGTCGAGGCCGGGGACACGATTGAACTGCTGGAGCGGCAAACGCAGCGATTTTCCATCGATGAGTTCTGGCAGGTGCAGCTGTCGCACCGGCCGGTGATCGACGATGTACTCGCGCTGGCTGACACCGGTGGTTTGGCCGAGGACTGGAAGCGGCGGCTGTCGGAGCGGGCGAAGTGGCTGCAAAAAGCGCTGCAAAACAAATAGCCGTACATGCACCCGGGTAACAGTTTATTCACCATTTGTGATCTACAGGATCATTAATCATCATTTTACATGATCGTAAGGCTGGCCTACTTTGACCCTGAGGCGCGCCGACAGGACCGCCTGGCATTCCCGAACAACAAAAAGAGATGGCTCTTATCCACCACCAGGGGACACCCGCCATGAGCACCCAGCCAGCAGACATCGCACATTACATTCACGGCCGCGTGACACACGGTTCTTCAGGCCGTACGCAGAACGTCACCAACCCCGCCCTCGGTTCCGTCATCGGCAAAGTGGCGCTCGCCAATGCCGCTGAAGTCGACGCGGCGGTGAAGTCGGCAGCGCAAGCTTTTCCGGCCTGGTCGGCGCTGCCGCCATTGCGTCGGGCACGCATCATGTTCAAGTTCCTGGCGTTGCTCAACGAGCACCGCGACACCCTGGCGCGCATGATCACTGCCGAGCATGGCAAGGTCTTCACCGATGCCCAGGGTGAAGTGACGCGCGGCATCGAGGTCGTCGAGTTCGCCTGCGGCATCCCGCAATTGCTCAAGGGTGACTACACCGAGCAGGTTTCCACCAACATCGACAACTGGACCGTGCGCCAACCGCTGGGCGTGGTAGCCGGCATCACCCCGTTCAATTTTCCGGTGATGGTGCCGATGTGGATGTTCCCGGTGGCCATCGCCTGCGGCAACACCTTCGTGCTCAAGCCGAGCCCGATCGACCCGTCGCCCTCGTTGCTGATCGCCGAACTGTTCAAGGAAGCCGGGCTGCCCGATGGCGTGTTCAACGTCGTGCAGGGCGACAAAGAAGCGGTGGATGCGCTGATCGATCACCCGGACGTCAAGGCCGTGAGCTTTGTCGGATCGACGCCGATCGCCAATTACATCTACGAAACGGGCGCCCGCCAAGGCAAGCGTGTACAGGCGCTCGGCGGCGCGAAGAATCACATGGTGGTGATGCCGGACGCCGACATCGACCAAGTGGTGGACGCGCTGATCGGCGCGGCATTCGGCTCCGCCGGCGAGCGTTGCATGGCGATCTCGGTGGCGGTTTTTGTCGGGGATGTCGCCGACAAGGTGATGCCAAAACTGGTGGAACGCACCCGTGCGCTCAAAGTCCTCGAAGGCATGAACCTGGCCGCAGAGATGGGCCCGATCGTGTCGCAAGTGGCTTTGCAGCGCATCACCGGGTACATCGAACAAGGCATCCAGGAAGGCGCAGAACTGCTGGTCGACGGTCGTGGTTTTGACGGTGCTCAGGCCGGCGCGAACTGTGCCGAAGGGTTCTGGCTCGGTGGCACGGTGTTCGACCATGTCACGCCCGAGATGAAAATCTACAAAGAGGAAATCTTCGGCCCGGTGCTGGCGTGCATGCGCGTCAAGGATTTTGCCGAAGCGGTCAATCTGGTCAACGCCCACGAGTTCGGCAACGGCACCGCCTGCTACACACGTGACGGCCACATCGCCCGTGAATTTGCCAGCCGCATTCAGGTGGGCATGGTTGGCATCAACGTGCCGATTCCGGTGCCGATGGCGTGGCACGGCTTCGGCGGCTGGAAGCGTTCGCTGTTCGGCGACACACACGCCTATGGCGAAGAGGGCGTGCGCTTCTACACCAAGCAGAAATCGATCATGCAGCGCTGGCCGAACAGCATCGCCAAGGGCGCTGAGTTCGCCATGCCGACGTCCAAGTAATACGGTTTTCTGCTCCACAGGTTTGGGGGTGGATGACGTGTTGGCACGGGCTGTCACGGCATCTTTTTTCCCAGGGGGAGCGAACTGCTCGCTCCCGGTTTTTTCGCACAGGTGAACCGCTATGCCATTGCTCAAGTTCGACATCATCCAGGGGCGCAATGACGAGCAGCTCAAGACTCTTCTGGATGCGACCCATCAGGCGATGGTCGAGGCCTTTGAAGTGCCCGCCAGCGATCGCTACCAATGCGTCACTCAACATCGTCCCGGTGAGTTGGTGCTGCACGACACGGGATTGGGTTACACGCGTTCGGCCAATGTGCTGTTGCTGACGGTGATTTCTCGACCGCGTTCACAAGTGCAGAAGACAGCGTTCTACCGTTTACTGGCTGAGAGGCTACGTGCCGATTGCGGCTTGTCACCCGATGACCTGATTGTTTCGCTGGTGGAAAACGCCGATTCGGACTGGTCCTTCGGACGTGGACGGGCGCAGTTCCTGACCGGCGAACTGTAGCGCCGGGCAGCGCCGAGTGATCAGGCGCCATCGTTTTTACTCCCATTCATCACGTACAGGTGCTGTCATGTCCAATCCACTGCTGTCCCTTTTGAACATTCAACGGCCGATCCTTCAATCCCCCATGGTGGGCGTTTCCACGCCCAGGCTCGCGGCAGCCGTGTCGAGTGCCGGTGGCCTGGGGTCCATCGGCATTGGGGCGAGCAACGTCGAGCAGGCGCGGGCCATGATTCGAGAGACGGCGGCGCTGACGGACAAACCCTTCAATGTGAACCTGTTCTGCCACGCACCAGCCATCCATGACAGCGCCCGAGAGACGCAGTGGCTGAATGTTCTGGCGCCGTTTTTTGCCGAATTCGACGCGGTTGCGCCTGCCGCGCTGCGGGAGATCTACACCTCGTTCGTCGAAGACTTGGACATGCTGCAGATGCTGCTGGAAGAAAAACCGGCAGTGGTCAGCTTCCATTTTGGATTGCCCCCACAATCGGCAATCGATGCGCTCAAGGACGCCGGCATCATCCTCTTGTGCTCTGTGACGAACCTGGCCGAAGCGCAGCTGGCGGAGCACGCCGGCGTGCATGCACTGGTGGCTCAAGGTTATGAAGCCGGCGGGCACCGCGGGGTATTCGACCCACAGCAGGACACCGAAATGGGCACGTTTGCGCTGGTGCGTGTGTTGACCAGCGCTTGCCGCCTGCCGGTGATTGCAGCAGGCGGGATCATGGACGGCACAGGCATCAAGGCGGTCATGCAACTGGGCGCGAGTGCCGCGCAGTTGGGCACGGCATTTATTCTCTGCCCTGAATCCTCGGCCAACAGCGCCTACCGTGAGGCCTTGAAGGGGCCGCGCGCGCATCAGACCAAAGTCACCAGCGTGATTTCCGGCCGTCCTGCCCGCGGCATGGTCAATCGCAACTTCACCCTCCTTGCGACGGCTGCCACGGCACTGCCCGATTATCCGCTGACTTATGACGCCAACAAGGCACTCAACGCCGCTGCGACCGTGCAGGCAGACACCGATTTTGCCGTGCAATGGGCCGGGCAGGGCGCACCGCTGGCGCGTGAACTGCCGGCCGCGGCGCTGGTGAATCTGCTGGTGGCGGAAATGAAAGCCTGACTTGAGACACTTCGTCCTTGATCGATCCAAAGGATCGGCCCGATCACCGAGTGAGTAGCCCCAAGCAATGTGCCACAATTGCATTCGTCGCAGCATTACGATCAGGCGGATGAAATGGATGGCCTTGGATTGCGGTACGAAACGGAAGAGTTAATCGTAAGTCAGGTGCACACGGACCGATTGCACCAGCTGTTCCGCCAGTCGGTCTCGGCGGTTTTCGGAAGTTTTCTCGCGGTGTTGATGCTGTGCTGGCTGTGCTGGGAACGTTTTGACCACACGGTCGTTGCGTGGTGGATAGCCGTGCTGGCAGCGTCGTCGATGTTGCGGATTTTGATGTTCATCGCCTACTTCCGCAGCCCCACCAGTGAACGCACCCCTGAGCGCTGGGAGCGCACGTATTGGGTCACGCTCGTATTGTCCGCCGGTATCTGGGGTGCAGGTGCACTCGCGGTGATTCCGGGCGATGACCTGTTGGCCCAGGCGCTGGTCATGCTGTTTTGCGTCGGGATGTCGGTCAGTGCAGTGTCCTGTTACTCGGCCTATCGCTACATGACGATCGTGTCCATTTCCCTGGTGTTGTTTCCTTGTACGATCTGGCTGTTGTTTCAAGCCTCATCCCTGCAGGTCGGCATGGGGGTGGCGGTTCTGGTGTTCGCCTCCTTTGTGTTCAGTGCGACGCGCAACCTGTCCGATGCGTTGGAAACCGCTTTTCGCCTGACCCGTGAAATGGAGCAGGCGCACAGTGTTTCCACGCGTGCCGCCCAGACCGATGAACTCACGGGCCTGATGAACCGCCGGGCTTTTTTCGAGCACGCGCAGCATCTATATAGCCACTGCAAGAACAACCAGTTGCCGCTGTGTGCCGTGATGCTGGACATGGATCACTTCAAACACATCAATGACACCTACGGGCATCAGGTCGGGGATCAGGTGCTGCGGCAAATGGGCGTGGTCATCAGCCGCTCGTTTCGCGAAACCGACGTTTACGGACGGTTGGGCGGGGAGGAGTTCGCTGTCCTGCTGCCGGACACCTCGATCGAGGTCGCGCAGCACATTGCCGAGGAACTCATCCAGTCGATCGCCGGCCTGATGACCGGGCCGGTCCATCGCATCTCGGCCAGCGTCGGTGTTGCGTCAATGAATGCCGAAGATAACGATCTGCACAGTTTGATGAACAATGCGGACAAGGCGCTGTATCGAGCCAAGGCGCGCGGGCGCAATCAGGTCGCCGTGTCTGAATAGGCCGGCAGGCGGTCAGGCGTCTTCCCGGTAGCGTCCAGGCGTCATGCCGAACCAGCGGATGCAGGCTTTGTGAAAGCTGCTCTGATCGCGGAAACCCAGCAGCGCGCCGATGTACTTCACACTTCGCGCCGAGTTGCGCAAGAAGTTATGCGCGAGCATCAATCGCGCTTCATCCTGCAGTGCCGAGAAGTGCATGCCTTCATTGCTCAAGCGCCGTTGCAGGCTGCGTGCACTCACGCCGGCCGCCTGGGCGATCCGGTTGAGGTCGCTGGGCACGCCTTGGGCCAGCCGCTCGGAAAGCACCCGTCGAACACGCTCGGTCATTGAGCCGTTGAGCAGCAGGTTCAAGCGTGTGCGAGCGTATTCGACATGCAGGACATCCAGTGCCGGATCGGCCGTTGGCAGTGCAATCGAACAGTCGTCGAGGCTGAACGTCAGGCTGTTGTAAGACGCGCCGAATGACAGGTTGCTGCCGAGCAAGTGCTCCAGCCGGGTGGTGTCCGCTGGTTTGGGGTACGTAAAGGTCGCTGCCACGGGATGCGGCTTGCGCTGGGGCAACAGCCAGTGGACCAGTCCCACGATTTGCGCGGCGCCCGCATCGATGAAGGGGCGGGGTGTCAGGGACGGCTGGGCGCTGATGTCGAAACCGATCAGTTTCAGTGCCGTCGCTTCCTGGTCCAGGCACATGTAAAAGCCATTGCAGATCAGCGATTGATAATCCACCAGGCGTTGTAGCGCGGCGCCCAGCGTGGCGCAGGACATCACGGCGTAACCGAGTACTTCCAGATTCGCCGGGTGAGCGCGGGCATAGGCCAGCAGGCCGATATCCGGGTTGCCGGTACGCCTGGCCGCTTCAGCCATCACCTTATAGACCAGCTCCAGCCTGACGCCGTTGGGGTTTGCCCAGACCTCCTCGTGGCTGCTGTCGAACGCTTTGAGCAAGGTTTCTACGTTGGCGCCGGCGTCGGTCAAGACGTCGGCGAGCACCCGAAAACCGGTGCTGGTCATTCTGTGCATGATTCTTCCCGGCGTAATGGCTAATTGATGTCGCGCAAGCCGGCGCATGATCGCAATAAACAAATGGTCACAGTCGATTAACACAACCGACACGTTTCCAAGGACAAGCGAAAGGTATCCGGGAACACTTCCTGACCGGTCGGGGAGCGTCGATTATGGCCGGCAGTCAACGCTGCAGTTGCAGGAGCGCCCGCTTGGCGTAGCCATACTCACCCGGCGGCAGGACGCCGCTTTGTCTACGGATGTGACATGCACAGAGTCAAAAATTTTTACAATGAACTGGCGCAGGGCAAGTTGGTGTTGGCGTTTCAGCCGGTCGTCTGGTTGCCCGACAGCCGCCGGGTGCTGTACCAGGAAGGGCTGTTGCGGCATATCGATGCACGGGGAGAAGGGGTCTATCCCTTCGCCATGCTGGAACAACATCAATTGATGCGTGAGCTGGACCGCAGCGTGGTGAACTGCGTGATTGAACGCTTGCTGCAAAACGAACACCTGCGGCTGGGCTGCAACATCTCCGCGCAAAGCGCTATCGTCGACCACTACTGGCAACCGATCCTCATGCAATTGCGCGACGCCCCTTCGGTGGCCGCGCGACTGGTGCTGGAGGTGACCGAAAGCGCCACCCCGCCAAGCACCTCGGCGGCGATCGAATTCGTGTTGTGCCTGCGCGAACTGGGGTGCCGGGTGGCCATCGATGATTTTGGCGCGGGACTGGGCACGCTGGAATTCATCCGCCAGACCCGGCCGGACATCGTCAAGATCGATCAAGGCTACCTCCAGCGCGCACGCCTGGAGACCAACAACGCCCAGACCCTCGGTCATCTCGTGCAGCTGTGCAAAACGCTGGCGCCGTGCGTGATCGTCGAGGGGATTGAATCCGAAGCCGATCGTGCCCTCGCCACGGCTTGCGGTAGTGAGTGGGGGCAGGGTTACCTGTTTGGCCGTCCGCAGATCGATGCACTGGGGACGCTGTGCCAGCTGCAACCCGGGTCGTCATAACGCAGCACGATGCAACGAATGCCACGTCATGGCCTCATATGAAAACGAGCAGTGCCTTTGGTGCAGAAGGGCGGATGCCATTTTTTCATGACGAGAGGTGATTGTTTCCATGACGGCAGCTGAGAAAAACCATGTGGACTGGCTGGTCGAACAATCGATGCTGCAGGCCGCAAGACAACGGGCCAAGCTCTACTCGGGGCAAGGCCGATTGTGGCAACAGCCCTACGCGCATACCCGGCCCCGTGATGCCTCGGCCCTCGCTTCGGTGTGGTTCACCGCGTACCCGGCGTCCATCGTCACCCGTGAAAATGGCACGGTGCTGGAGGCCCTGGGGGACGAAACCTTATGGCACGCCTTGTCGAGAATCGGTATCCAGGGCATTCACAACGGTCCGCTGAAAAGGTCGGGTGGCCTTTCGGGCACCCAACACACGCCCACCATTGACGGCAACTTTGACCGCATCAGTTTCGACATCGACCCGCAGCTGGGCACCGAGGCGCAGCTGCAAGCGTTGGTGCGCATGGCCGCCGCGCACAATGCGGTAATCATCGACGACGTCATCCCGTCGCACACCGGCAAAGGCGCGGACTTTCGCCTGGCCGAGATGGGCTACGAAGACTATCCGGGGCTCTACCACATGGTGGAAATCCGCGAGGAGGACTGGCCGCTGCTGCCCGATGTCATCGCGGGGCGCGACGCGCAGAACCTCAGCCCGCAGCAGGTCGATGTGTTGCGCGACAAGCACTACATCGTCGGTCAGTTGCAGCGGGTGATCTTCTTCGAGCCCGGAGTCAAGGAGACCGACTGGAGCGCGACACCGGTGGTGATCGGGGTCGACGGCAAACCGCGTCGCTGGGTTTACCTGCATTACTTCAAGGAAGGGCAGCCGTCGCTGAACTGGCTGGACCCGACCTTCGCCGCACAGCAGATGATCATCGGCGACGCACTGCACGCCATCGACGTGATGGGGGCGAAAATCCTGCGTCTGGACGCCAACGGTTTTCTCGGCGTTGAACGCAAGCTCGATGGCACCGCCTGGTCCGAAAGCCATCCGCTATCGATCACCGGCAACCAGTTGCTCGCCGGCGCGATTCGCAAGGCGGGCGGTTTCAGTTTTCAGGAACTGAACCTCACCGTTGACGACATCGCCGCCATGTCCCACGGCGGGGCCGACCTTTCCTATGACTTCATCACCCGACCCGCTTACCAGCATGCGTTGCTGATGGGCGATACCGAATTCCTGCGGTTGATGCTGCGTCAGATGCATACCCTGGGCATCGATCCGGGCTCGCTGATCCATGCCTTGCAGAACCACGACGAACTGACCCTCGAACTGGTGCATTTCTGGACCCTGCACGCCCATGACACTTTCCTCTATCAGGGCCAGACCTTCCCCGGCAACATCTTGCGCGAGCACATTCGCGAGCAGATGTACGAACGTCTGGCCGGCGAACACGCGCCGTACAACCTGAAATTCGTCACCAACGGCGTGTCCTGCACCACCGCCAGCATCATCACCGCAGCACTGGGGATTCGTGACCTCGATGCCATTACCGCAGCGGATATCCAGCAGATCCGCCAGATTCATGTGCTGCTGGTGATGTACAACGCGATGCAGCCCGGCGTGTTCGCGTTATCGGGTTGGGACCTCGTCGGTGCACTGCCGCTGCCGGCAGAGCAGGTCGCACATTTGATGCTCGACGGCGACACACGCTGGATTCATCGCGGCGCCTACGATCTGGTTGATCTCAATCCGGAAGCGGAGCTGTCGGAAGGTCAGATGCCGCGCCCGAAAACGCTTTACGGCAGCCTGACCAGTCAACTGAAAGACCATGACTCCTTTGCCTCGCAGCTGAAGCGAATCCTGGCGGCGCGCCGTTCCTATGATATTGCCGCGAGCCGTCAGATCCTGATCCCGGATGTCGAGCATCCGGGGTTGCTGATCATGGTCCACGAACTGCCGGCCGGCAAAGGCACCCAGATCACCGCGCTGAACTTCGGTTCCACAGCGATCACCGAGACCCTGCACCTGCCCAATATTGCGCCGGGGCCGGTGGTCGACATCATCAATGAACGGGTCGAGGGTGATCTCACGCCCGAGGGGGAGTTCACGATTACGCTGGATGCTTATGAAGGGTTGGCGCTGCGGGTGGTTAGTAGCTCTCCGATGATCTAGTCCTCCCAGGGCGATGTGGCGCGCGTATGAACGACGCGCCACCTCGCCGGTTTTGCTCTGATCCATTTCTCCTTTCGCTTCGAGTCGATAATCCCTCTGTTGCTGGCTGGCGCCAATAAGAAAAATTGACGTCAGAATAGTGGCCATCTAATATCGCGCCACTATTTTGCTATCGCCTTCCGTTTCGAGGGATCGAACATGTACTCACCCGCCCTCGTGGCGAGGTTGTGCCTGGCTTTGCTGTGCCTTTCTCCGCTGAACCTCGCTCATGCCGCCCCCACGCCCGGGGAAACCGACCTCATCCGTGAACGCCAGGATCGCCTGCTCGAAGAACAACGTCGGCGTCTCGAAGAACTCAAGGAATTGCCCGGCAAGGCAGCCAAACCGGTCCAGCCCGCGGCACCTGTCGATACCCGTTGTTTCCCCATCAAGGACATCGAACTCAAGGGCGCCGACAGTCTCTCGGACAGCGATAAAAATCGCCTGCTCAAGCCTTACATCGGCCAGTGCCTGGGCGTCGCCCAACTCAATGAGTTGCTGAAAGTCATCACCAACCACTACATCGAAAAAGGCCTGGTCACCAGTCGCGCCTATTTGCCGCAACAGGATTTGTCCGGCGGGCATCTGCAGGTGCTGGTGGTCGAGGGAAAACTGGAAGGACTGAAGGGCGCGGACGGGAGCCAATTGTCGGACCGTGAACTGGCGATGGCTTTCCCCGGCAAGACCGGCGAACTGGTCAACCTGCGCGAAATCGAGCAAATGGTCGATCAGCTCAACCGCTTGCCCTCGAATCAGGCACAGATGGAGTTGGCGCCCGGCCAGAACGTCGGTGGCAGCGAAATCCTGGTCAAGAACACGCCGCAAAAGCCTTGGCGCGTCGGGTTATCGCGCAGCAACGATGGCCAGCGCAGCACTGGCGAGCACGCAACTGCCTTCTGAACGGCAAGCAGAGATGCAGGCGGCAGTGTCGAGCGCGATAGACTCTATTGAGACGAACGTGCGCGATGTCAATCAGCGTGCTGAGATGGTCAAGCTGATCGTAGATGTCGCGCTTACCAACCTTGGGCTTCCGATTCATGTGCTTGACCCGAGGTTGAAGAAGTACGAAGGTCTGTTGGTTGAGGCGGGCAAGCAAAACCCGAGTAGCGGCGGTTATGCGGAGGGCGGGCAGGCCTCCACAACGCCCCATACCGGTGGAAGCCAATTGGATGGTCAGCAAGGCGGTAATGTTTATGTGACGCCGGGGCATCAGCTGAATCCGGGGGCGGTCTATAACGAAAGTACCAATGCTGACGGTGCAAAAGCCACAGGTGCCTCGCTGGACAACGTAGCCAGCAACATTCATGCTGGGCAGCAAGGCAAGCATGTTCTGGGGCATAACAATTTTATTCCCGGACGCAGTTATTTTGATGAGGGTGTGGATCCTCAAAAACTGTTGAATGGTGCTCATGCAGGAGAGTTTCCTGTCGTAGGTTATGGTTCCCGAGGTCAGCCAATAGTTGATTTTGGTCAAAACATTGGTGTTGATGGCTCCTCTGGTTTGGCGACGAGATATGGAACAATACATTCAGGCAAGAACGGAGCGCATATTGTTCCGACAAACCCTGCTACTGTTGGAGCGGAGCCATGAAAGTTTTACCTGATTGGTTGGTTTTGTGTGTTTGGCGCGCTCTGATTGGTGAGATATATCCTGCAATAAGAGCGATCGCTCTTTCTCTAGCGGATGATCGGACGTTGCTTATTTGCTACTACCTTGACAGGCAACCTACAGACTTTGACTGGGAAAGCTTAGAGGTTGTTGCTACAAATATTTCAGCCTCAATTGGTCAAGACAAAATTCTTCGCATAGATTTGGAATGCAAGTTTGAGTCGGATCCGATTGGAAGACTTGAGTGCTTGGGAGGTTTTGTCTACTGTCGTCGAGAGTATGATTTGTAGGTGCAAAAGGTGAAGCACGGCTTTCGCAATCTCAAATAAATAGCATCATAAATACGCCGAAAGGTAGTCGCCCCGATCCGTCAACCTACATGGGGCGGGCAGAGATAGACGCTCATTTGGCCAAGTTTGATGAGGGGGCCGTTAGATTTTTTACACCGCACGCTAGTGGAACAGTTGGCCCTGAGAACTCGTTTGTGTTTCCGAAAAGCTATTTGGATGAGCTTTACAAGTCGACAGGTTGGAATATTCGCGCCGTGGAAACGAAACTTAGCTTGCCTGCTGGTTATCTGGATCAGGCTCAGGCAGCGGTAATTGCTAAGCCAAATGTTCGCATGCCGTCAGGGAATGAAGTTGGTGCATTTCCTGGTTATTGGGTTCCTGGGGGGTATACTTCTGGTGGCGTACCAGAGGCTGTCATTCCCGGGCAGTTGCGAATTGATCAAGTCGCTGTAAAGGCTGTGAAGGAGTTGTTCAATGGAAATTGATTTGCCACTTGGTTATTGGTTGAAGAACACTAGTGAAGGGCATTTTTGCATCGGCTTTCAATATGGGGGGCACATGGGGGGGGAATGTGAAATATTTCTTCCAAGGTCCAAGTTCCAAAAGTTTTGCTCTGATGACGAATGGCGTAATCAGACTATAAATCGATTTTACAAAATTGTTTTTCTAGCCATCCCAGAACTGAATGTGCCGATCCCTGAGACTGAAGCAAAAAAGGACGGCGTAGTTCCTGATGACTGGGCTTGAAATAAAAGTCGCAATAGAGTCGCAATAGAAAACAATAGGGTGCAAAAGCGACAGGTGGTGCAGTAGAGCTAACATTTGACAAAGCTACCCGGACTTGGACAACCCCAGCAGGTCTAGACTATGGACAAGGATCGGTTCAAGGAAACAGAGTTTTACATGTTTTAGAGCATGCAGAGCCGAATCCGGCCAAGACAACGCATAGCGTCTTTAGTATGGACAGAAAAGAAATTTTAGGAGCTGTCGATGAGGCATGGCTCAAGAAAGGTAGTCCCGTAGTAGGTGATCCGGGTGCATATGTTGTCCCGATGGGCCGAGCGATTGGTACTTCGGGAGAAACGAGTATTAAAATTATTGTTCGGCCTGGGACCAATCAGGTCACTGCCGCCTATCCTGTTAAATAGAGAAGTTTTATATGCTGTGTCCAAGGTGTGAGCAGGGAGATGTTGTCAAGGCTAGAATTGTAGCTAACGACACTTGCTTGTTCGTATGTCAAGAGTGCGAGGCCTCATGGTTTTTATACGAAAACATTGGGGTTAAGGCCTTTGTCGACTATGGGACTTATATGGAAAGTCTAGGACTGAAACCACTATGGAGTGAGTTACAAATCATTCCTGAGTAGGTGCAAAATGGTCGATCAAGAATAAAATTATAGTAGGTAATAATGATCTGGCACCACTTCGAATGGTGTGCGGGTCGAAGGGTATTTGACTCCCAATACAACTGGCTATCCAAAGCGTTAGGGGGGCTTAGTGAAAATATGTTTCTCATGGGAAGACTCAGGTGGTGGGCTTTCCCCATATTGCAGGTCTAGCATCCTCAATGAAGATGGAGTCAGCCCGCTCGCTTGCTTGTTAAATGATGATGGCGGAATTTATTTTCTGGATACTACGCCGTGGCTGAAAGAAGGTTTGACTCGGATAAGCAATGTCAAGAGATCGAGCATACCTTGTGCAGACTGGAGTAGGGATGCTTGGGGCGCTGAACTGACAAAAGCGCAGGTTAAAATCTATTCTCTCTATGATGAAAATTATATCGAGCTGCTAGATATAGAGTCGTTTGAAGTGGCTTTGCTGGCGTGGATTAACTTTATTCAAATGCCCTCGGAACCAAGTGTGGTAACGGAAGTCAACTTGTAAAAGTTAAAAAATGCCATGATCCAAGAAAGCTATGGGAGGTGTTAGGTTGTAATTTGCTTGCCGGCGTTGCCCAGACTATCTGGACGTGACTCTAACAACGGCATATCGCCTCGTCAGGGTCAGGGCTTCGTTCCGAAAGTCACTTATATGACTTGGCTCACAATTGCCAGCAGGGCACTTGTTGTTCAACCGACTCGTATTGGACACGCCTAATCTCGTAAGTCGTCACCGCCTCCTTCGCGATACTCATGTCGAACTGCGGAGTCCAATCCGGTACCTGTAACGCTTCCGGCGCACTTTTATCGAACAGTACAAAATTGATCCCTCCGTCACACTGCACAGAGCGAAAGGCTATCCCATCAAATCGTTGACTATCGCAATACCGGATGTATTCGGCTAAGGCCTGAGTCATCACATAGTCAGTGTCGTGTGCTCGGACCGGGCGAGCGATAAGGTCGTGCAAGTACTCCAGAAGCAGGCGCCGATCAGTGCGGTGTCTGTATCGAGTTTCAAACAAACTAATCTCCGCATGCGTGAGCTTGCTCAGAACTGTGAAATCAAAAAAATGAAGTTCTCGCTTTGAGACGAACTCACCCACGACTACCTTATCCCCGATCGAAGGTCGAACCTCGGCGATGGCGGTCTGGCGGTCAGCAGCAACGTACATCAGAGGAACACCGGCCGGGCTCATTCAGTTGTTCGCTGCACGATCTTTTGGCGGAGCACCCAGTTTTTCCAAGGGTTCAGATCTGGATTCGGCGATTTCGGAATCTTTTGTGGCAATGCGCGCGCGATAAAACTTTGAGTGCGCCGGCAAGGTCGTGACCACAGCACGGGCGTCCGGGTCATCACCGTTACCGGCCGACATCGCTTCAAAGACCAAGGACCCAAAAAGAGCGCTAGCATTGCTGTTGAAGAATCTTCGCCCATGGATTGATACGCCAAAATACGGTAACGGTTGATGCACAACACGCCAAGGTCATCATGAAAGCTTCGGGTAACACCTACCCGGTACAGTTTTCAGTCAAACGTGCCGCAGATCCCGACCAGCGAATGGAGCTGCTTGGAACCGTGGTTGATTCGGGCCAAGGCAAGGTGTTCGGCTGGATCGCCAAACTCAACGAAGTCGCCAACAGCGCCACGGTTAAACGCTTCCCTCAGTTGGAAGCACAGGCCGATGCCGATCAGGAATTTCAGGTGTCGGGATATTCGAATGGCACGGGTGCCGGGGGGACCTATAGCTGCGGTCCGTTGAAAAGCGCCTTCATCCCCGAAAGAAGCAAAGTTTACCTGGTGGAGTTCCAGTTCATTGGCTCGCGTTGCGAACAGCATGTTTACGATGTCACCCAGCCTGATCAACGTATTTCCGTGACGAGCGTACCCGCGGTGTGAAAGGGATTTATCTATTGCTCACGCGATAAAACGGGCGACCCAAAAGGTCGCCCGTTTTCATTCACTCCGCAACCTGCGCTGGCAATACAGGTGTCGTTGCCGTATTGCGAAAAAAACAAGAACTCCTGCGCCCAAATGCAGCCATAGCCTTAAGAACGCTAATTCTTGAATCCGGCAATGGCGCAGTTCTTCAGCCACTCGCCCAATCACGGATTCCAGACCGCATGGCGGACCCCGTGAGGGCATTTGATGAACCCACATCTGAACTTCGGCATTGAAGAGGAATACTTCATCACTGACCTGCGCACCCGACGCATGTCGGAGGACCCGCCCGGCGCAGCGATTGAGGCGTGCAAGGCTGAGCTGAGCCCGTGCTTTGCCTATGAGATGTTCAAAGGGCAAGTTGAAGTCGCTTCGCCGATTTTTACCGACGTTGCGCAAGCCGCGGAGTACTTGGGCACCGCTCGCCAAACCTTGCGACAAACGCTTGATCCCTATGGCCTGGGATTGCTCAGTGTCGGCAGCCACCCGCTGGCGGACTGGCGCCTGCAACAGGCCACGGAGCAGGATCATTTTCTTCAACTGTTCGAAGACTACCAGCGCGTGGCCCGGTGCAGTCTGCTGTCCGGTCTTCACGTGCATGTTGAAGTGCCGGGGCATCTGGATCGAATACAGGTGATGAACGAAGTCTTGCCGTGGCTGCCATTTTTGCTGGCCTTGAGCAGTTCATCACCGTTTTGGGACGGCGCCGACAGCGGCTTTGCGAGCTACCGGCAAACGGCCTGTGATGAATGGCCGCGGATGGGCGTTCCGGAGTTCCTTGAAGATCAAGCCGCCTATGACGCTTACGTTGCGCTGCTGATGCGTACCGGGACTGTTCGGCAGGCTGGCGATATCTGGTGGGGTTTGCGGCCGGCGGCGAAGTATCCGACCCTGGAGTTGCGGATGACGGATGCCTGTCCACGCCTGGATGATGCGTTGTGCATCGCCTCGTTCTTTCGACTGGTGGTGGCGTATGCCATGGATCAACCGCGTCCCGGTTCTGCCTATTCACAAACATCCCAATGGATTCTCAAGGAGAACCGCTGGCGGGCGAAACGCTACGGAACTCGGGCGTCGTTCATTATTGAAGGCTACGACCGGCCGTTCTCCATTAAGCAGTGGCTGTTCATGGCTGAACAGATGTTGGGCGATGCTGCGCGAACATTGGGCGCAGAGTCGGTTTTTGCTCACATCAGGCAAATGCTTCGTGAAGGAACCAGTGCGCAGCGACAACTTGGCGTCTACGAGCGAGCGTTGCGCAGAGGGGAGGATGTTCAGGCTGCACTGTCGCAAGTGGTGGACGAGTTGCTGATGGAAACGTCGCAAGCGCCATCTTTCGATCAAAGGATCCCCGGCAGCGGCAATCCCGGCAGGGCGTTGACACGACAGGTGATCTGATCCGTATTTTTCTGCGTGATCTGCATCTGTTACGCATCAGGCCTGCGCCTCACAATGACAGCACGGTCCGCATTCGCAGTAGCCCTTGCACCGCATTCTCATTCCGTAGGAGGCTCCATGGCCAAGATGTCCCTTTTCCTGGGTGGTTTTCTGCTTTTAACCCTTTTGATCGGTGCCCTGGCGACGATCTCTCCCACTTAGTCCGTTTTGCCAGTCGGCAAAAAGCACAACGCCTCCACTTGGGAGGCGTTGCAGTTTTCAGCCGTGTTACTTCAGATCAAACCGATCCAGATTCATCACCTTCGTCCACGCCGCCACAAAGTCCTTCACAAACTTCTCCTTCGAATCGCTGCTGGCATAGACCTCAGCCAGCGCGCGCAACTGAGCATTCGAACCGAAGACCAGATCGACCCGCGTGCCGGTCCATTTCAATTCGCCGGTTTTGCGATCGCGTCCTTCAAACTCCTCGCTAGTCTCTGAGGTCGGTTTCCATTCCACGCCCATGTCCAGCAGGTTCTTGAAGAAGTCGTTGGTCAACGCCTCTGGTTGCTTCGTGAAGACACCATGCTTCGTTTGCCCGACGTTGGTGTTCAACACCCGCAAGCCGCCGATCAGCGCGGTCATTTCCGGCGCACTGAGGGTCAGTTGTTGTGCCTTGTCGATCAACAGATGCTCGGCCGGAACGCGGTAGCGGGTTTTGAGGTAGTTGCGGAAGCCGTCGGCGATGGGTTCGAGGAAGCCGAAGGATTCCACGTCGGTCTGTTCTTGCGAGGCGTCCGTGCGCCCCGGTGTGAACGGCACTGTGACGCTGTGACCGGCATTTTTTGCGGCTTGTTCGACACCGGCGCTGCCGGCCAGCACGATCAGGTCCGCCAGCGAGATTTTCTTGCCGCTGTTGTTGAACTCGTTCCGAATGCTTTCGAGTTTCGCCAGCACGTTGGCCAGTTGTTCAGGCTGGTTGGCTTGCCAGGACTTCTGCGGTTCCAGGCGCAGGCGACCGCCGTTGGCGCCGCCGCGCTTGTCGGAGCCACGGAAGGACGAAGCCGCTGCCCAGGCCGTTGATACCAGCTGCGAAACGCTGAGGCCCGAGGCGAGGACTTTGCTCTTGAGCGCGGCCACGTCGCCATCGCTGACCAGTGGATGGTCGACTTTCGGAATCGGGTCTTGCCACAGCAGTTCTTCGCTGGGCATTTCCGGGCCGAGGTAGCGGGAGAGGGGACCCATGTCGCGGTGGATCAGCTTGAACCAGGCGCGGGCGAAGGCGTCGGCGAGCTGATCGGGGTTCTGCAGGAAGCGCCGCGCAATCGGCTCATAGATCGGATCGAAGCGCAGGGCCAGGTCCGAGGTCAGCATCGTGGGGTTGCGCCGTTTCGACGGGTCGTGTGCATCCGGAATGGTCCCGGCGCCAGCGCCGTTTTTTGCGACCCACTGGTTTGCGCCGGCCGGGCTTTTGCTCAGCTCCCACTCGAAGCCGAACAGGTTTTCCAGGTAGTTGTTGCTCCACCGGGTGGGCGTGGTGGTCCAGGTAACCTCCAGCCCGCTGGTGATGGTGTCCGGGCCTTTACCGGTGCCAAAGTTGTTTTTCCAGCCAAAGCCCTGTTGTTCGAGGCCGGCCGCTTCAGGCTCGGGACCAACATTATCGGCAGGCCCGGCGCCGTGGGTTTTACCGAAGGCATGGCCGCCGGCAATCAGCGCCACGGTTTCTTCGTCGTTCATGGCCATGCGGCCGAAGGTTTCGCGGATGTCCAGGGCCGAAGCGACGGGATCGGGATTGCCCTCCGGACCTTCCGGGTTCACATAGATCAGGCCCATCTGCACGGCGGCCAGTGGATTTTCCAGATTGCGCCCCTGATCGGTACGGCTGTCCTCATTTCTACCGGGCTCGGCCACGAGTGGAACATCGCCGGGGGCTTGCACGGGTTTTTGCGCCTTGTCGTAGCGGGTGTCGCCACCCAGCCATTTGTTTTCCGAACCCCAGTAAACGTCTTCATCCGGTTCCCAGACGTCGGCACGGCCACCGGAAAAACCGAAGGTCTTGAAGCCCATGGATTCCAGTGCGACGTTGCCGGTCAGGACGATCAGGTCTGCCCAGGAAATGTTGTTGCCATACTTTTGCTTGATCGGCCACAGCAGCCGGCGCGCCTTGTCCAGGCTGACGTTGTCCGGCCAACTGTTGAGCGGGGCGAAGCGCTGTTGACCGGAACCGGCACCGCCACGCCCGTCACCGGTGCGGTACGTGCCTGCTGCGTGCCACGCCATGCGAATGAACAGCGGGCCATAGTGACCGAAGTCTGCCGGCCACCAGTCTTGCGAATCGGTCATCAATGCAGTCAAGTCTCGCTTGACCGCCGCAAAGTCGAGTTTTTTGAACGCTTCGGCGTAGTTGAAGCCCTCGTCCATGGGGTCAGACAGGGACGAATGCTGGTGCAGGATCTTCAGATTCAGTTGGTTCGGCCACCAGTCGCGGTTGGTCGTGCCACCGCCAGCGGCGTGATTGAACGGGCATTTCGATTCGTTTGCCATGTGCGAGCTACCTTTTGGTCGTGTTCTTCCGGCTATCGGGCCCGGAGCGGGCGTTAAATAGCGACGAGCGAGATCAAGACACAGGCTGCAGGGCCAGCAGTTGGATCAACTGATTGTGTGACCACACGGAATTCTGAACAGCGGCAATCAGGTTGCCTGCGCGGTGACCCACGGGCGGCCTAGTCAAGCTTCGGGCTCATTCCTGTCTCCTTTCCAGCGCTAATCCGGCCGGCTTATGACGCCAGCGCAGACTAAGGTTAGACCCGAGTCGGGAAGTCAGCTAATAGGTGGAGTGTTACGCGTCGATAGGCAGAATCTTTCACGGCAACCCTTGAGATGGCCTGCTCGATCAGTCACTGCAATTGCGCGATCAGGCCGGTTCGGTAAACCGGCAACTGACGCAGTTCCGGGACTGAGATCAACCCCCGGAGGCTACGTCGGGATCTTCCTCCATAGCCTCCGAACGCCTTTGGTCAAAGCAGCGGAATGCTGTAGCTGACGATCAGGCGGTTCTGGTCCTGGTTTCGGCTCGCTTCACTGTTGGACTTGCCGTTGCGCCAGCCAAACCCGACGCCCTTGAGCGCCCCGGACTGAATCGCGTAATCCAGGCCGATATCCCGTTCCCATTCCTTTTGTGTTCCGCCAGTGGCGGTCTTGATGTTGTCGCCGCTGAGGTAGATGACCGACGCCTTCAGACCGGGCACGCCCACCCCCGCAAAGTCATACGCATACTGCCCGAAAGCGGTACGTTCACCCGCGCGGGTGAAGGTCTGGATCAGGCGGTCGGTGTACAGGTAAAGACTGGCGCCGCCGGCACCTTTGTCCGGCAGGTTGCCCTGGCTGAGTTGGGTAAAGTTGCTGCCACTGGAAACGCTTTGGTAGCCAGCAGTGACGGCATGGGCGCCGGCGGTGTAAATCAGTGCGGCGCTCCAGGTCCGGTTATCGATTTCGCCATCGGCGCCTTCGGTGTAGCCGCTGATTCGGTAGCCTGAAGTGCCCGAGCTGTTCGCTCCGGACGAATCGGTCTTGAAGTAGCGCAGGTCGGTTTTCAGCGATTGATTGTCCGAGATCGTCAGCGTGTGCATCAGGCCGAAAAATTGCTGGGTGTAGTAGTCGTCGAGGTTGGCGTAGTAATACTGGGCGGTCAGGTCCTTGGTGATTTTCCAGTCGCCGCCGGCGAAGTCGAACGCATTGCTTTCACGGGTGCCACCCGTGGCCGCGAGCCCGGTCTGATCACTTGAACCTCGGCCAGTTGCATGTTCAATGCGGCCACCGGTGAGGGTCAGGTCCTTGAACTCGCCCGAGGTGATCTGCCCGCCTTCAAAAGTCTGGGGCAGCAGGCGGCCATCGTTGGCCACCAGGATCGGCAGTTTCGGCATCAGCGTGCCGAGGCGCAGTTCGGTTTTCGAAATTTTGACCTTGCCGGTCAACCCGAGCCGGCTCCACTCGTCGACCGCGCGGTTGTCACTGTCCGATGGAATCATGCTGCTGCCGACGTGGCGTCCTTTGCCGCTGTCCAGGGTGATCCCCATCAGGCCCAATGCATCGACACCAAAACCGACCATGCCGTCGGTGTAGCCCGACTTGAAGTCGAGCATGAAACCCTGCGCCCACTCTTCCGTTTTCGAAGGGGCGGCCGGGCCGTCGCGGTTGTCGTTGTTGAAGTAGAAATTTCTCATCCCCAAGGTGGCTTTGCTGTCACTCAGGAAGTCGGCGTGCGCCTGGGTGCTGAGTGCAATGGCGCCCAGCGCCAGGGTTACAACCGTGTTCGTGTTGCTCATGTAGAACGCCCCTATTTTTTGTAATTTGAATTCAGGAGGGTGGCTCCCGCCGTGACAGGCGGGAGCGTGAGGCTTCAGATACCCAGCACGTTGGCCCCGATGCACGGATCGATGCCGCGTTCCAGACGACGCTGATGGACGATCACCGTGATTTCCATCGAACCGGTGGTGACTTCGAAGTCGAGGATATGGCCGCCGTAGGCCTGGAACGTGGCGTCACCGGCTACGCCGTGCATATGGATCGAAGGCTGATCGTTCTTCCACGCCACCGAGCCGGTGATGCTCGCCATCTCGACGCTGTTCAAGGTCTTGGCGTCGAAGTCCTTTTTGTCCTTGTTCCAGAAACCGAACTTCACGTTGCCGAAACCGATACCCGTGATGGACGCGCTGGGAATCTTCTCGGCAATGGCCAGTTTGGTCAGTTCCTTGAACGCGTTGTCGCCCATGCGCAGCACCATGAGGTAACCGGTGGGGGTTTTGGTGTAGCGCGGTGTGGCTTCAGTGGCACATTGCATGGGCGATGTCGTCGCGGTGGGGGTGGTTTCGGCAACGGCCAGTTGAGTACCTGCGGTGGTGATCATCACGGCGGCGGTCACGGCCAGCACCAGTTTGCAAAAGCGGTGTTTCGGGTGACGTTGAACTTGCATGAGACTTCCTCTGTTTTTGTTGTTGTGTGGGTGCAGCGGTTTTCGGGACGAGCGAATCCGGCGCCTGTGTTCAACAGGCGCGGAAGGTGTGGCTATCAGTGGGTGTCAGTTGAAGCGCGTTGACCTACAGCGCATCGCGGCGGCTGGTGCCGTCAACCAGTCGGGCAATGCCCAGCGGGTTACTGTTTTTCAGGGCGTCCGGCAGCAGGCTGTCGGGACAGTTCTGGAAACACACCGGCCGCAGGAAACGATCGATCGCCAACGTCCCGACCGAAGTGCCGCGTGCATCCGATGTCGCCGGGTACGGCCCGCCGTGCACCATGGCGTCGCAGACTTCGACCCCGGTGGGATAACCGTTGAACAGCACGCGGCCGACTTTCTGTTCCAGCAGGGCCAGCACGTCGCCCAGCGTGGCGACTTCCGAATCCTCGACAATCAGCGTTGCAGTCAACTGACCGCGCAAACCGTGCAGTGCCAGGATCAACTCGGCGTGGTCAGCGACCTCCACGACGAGGGTGGTCGGGCCGAATACTTCTTCCTGAAGCAACACATCGCCATTGATCAACAGGCTGGCGTCGGCCTTGAACAGTTGCGGCCTTGCCTGATTGCCCAGTTGCTCGGAGCCGGCCAGGTGCGTGATGCCGGGGTGGGCGCGCAGGTTGTCCAGGCCATGGCAGTAGCTTTTCAGTGCGCCGGCGTTGAGCATGGTTTGCGCCGGTTGCTCGTTCATCAAACTGGCGAAGCGTTCAAGGAACGCCGTGAACTCCGGCGAGCGAATGCCCAGCACCAAACCGGGGTTGGTGCAGAACTGGCCCGCGCCCAGCACCACGGAAGCGCTCAGCTCGGCGGCGATCTTTTCGCCGCGAGCCTTGAGGGCTTCGGGCATCAGCAATACCGGGTTGATGCTGCTCATCTCGGCGAACACCGGGATCGGTTGAGGGCGCGCCGCAGCCATGTCGCACAAGGCGCGGCCGCCGCGCAACGAACCAGTGAAACCGACCGCCTGAATGGCCGGATGCTTGACCAGCGCTTCACCGACGCTGCCGTAAAGCAGGCTGAACACACCTTCGGGCATGCCGGTTTTTCGCGCTGCGCGAGTGATTGCATCGGCCACGTAATCGGCCGTGGCCATGTGGCCGCTGTGGGCCTTGAACACTACCGGGCAACCGGCGGCGAGGGCGGAAGCGGTGTCGCCGCCGGCGGTGGAGAAGGCCAGCGGAAAGTTGCTGGCGCCGAACACCGCGACCGGACCGAGCCCGGTGCGGTACTGACGCAGATCGGGACGGGGCAACGGCTGACGGTCGGGCAGCGCACGGTCGATGCGTGCGCCGTAGAAATCACCCCGGCGCAACATCGTGGCGAACAGGCGCATCTGGCCGCTGGTGCGTGCTCGTTCACCTTGGATGCGCCCGGCGGGCAGGGCGGTTTCCCGGCACACGAGGGCGATGAACGATTCATCCAGAGCGTCGAGCTCTGTGGCGATGGCATCGAGAAAACCGGCGCGGCGAGCGGCCGACAGGTTGCGAAAGGTCGGGTACGCCGTGGCCGCCGCTTGGGCTGCCGCATTCACTTCCTCGATTGTCGCCTGATGGAAGCGATACGGCAGTGCTTCGCCGGTGTTGGCGTCGTGGCTTTGCAAGGTGGTCGTACCCTGTGCCGAGCGTGCGCCGGCGATGTAGTTGTGGCCTGAAACTTCAAACATGTTGGACTCCTGATGAGCTGTTCAAATCGGGTCACGCGAGGCGGTAAAGGCGCCGGGCGTTGTCATGAAACAGGGACAGCCGCTCGGTCAGGGAACGCTCCCTGACGATGGTTTTGAAACCGTCGAACACTTCGCTGAGACTGTTCACCACGCCATCGACCGGGTAATTGCTGGCAAAGGCGCAGCGGCTGACGTCGAAGATCGAAATCGCGTCGTTCACTACCTCGCGATTCGCCTCGACCGGCCATGCCTCGCCCGGGATGCAGATGCCGGAAATCTTCAGCGCGACGTTCGGTTCGCGTGCCAGCAGCGCGAGGTTTTCACGCCAGCCGGCCAAACCCTCTGCCGAACGATCTGCCGGCAGTGCGGTGTGATTGACCACGATGGTCGTGTCGGGAAAGTCCCGGGCCAGTTCGGCGGCTTCCGCCAGATGCCACCACGGCGCCTGCAACTCGAAGTGCAGGCCGTTTTCGGCCAGTCGGGCGTAACCGTCGCGCCAGCGCGGATCGCGCATGGAGCCGGGTTCGGCGAAATCTTCACGCCAGGCCTCACGGCTGGTCACCGTTGGCTTGTGGCGTATACCGCGCACCAGCGGGTGATCGCCGTACAGCCGCAGCAGATCGAAAGCGTCCTCGCGATCAAGCCAGGCCTGCGCAACCATGGCGCCCAGGGTGGATTCGGTTTTCGCCAGCGACTCGACAAACCTCACTTCTTCAAATGGCGTCGTCGGGTCCCATTCACCCTCGATCACCACCGTCTGCACGACATGATGGCTGCCGGTGAGCCGGTGATAGTCTGCCGGCAGGAAATTGCGGCAGATGGACGAATAATCGCCATATCGAAACGGTCGCAACGGGCGGTCGTTCAACCACGGGTAGTAATGGGTTTCGATGTCGAAATAGTGTTGATGCGCATCGACGATGGGCAAGTCCGCATCATCGCCGCTGGCCAGAAAACGCGCGCGCCAATCGAGGGCGGACAGGTTATCCATGTGGCGCCTCCAGACGATAGAAGCGTCGAGCGTTGCCAGCGAACACTGCTTCCTGCACGGCTCGCCCCAGGGGTGCGAGCATCGCGGCCATGCCATCGGCAATCGTGTCGTAGGAAGCGCGTAAACCGGCGACCGGAAAGTTGCTGGCAAACATGCAGCGCTCGGGGCCGAAGATCTCCAGGGCGGTCAACACCACCACCCGGTTATCGTCGTAGTTCCAGGGCGAATCCTTGAGTCCGAATTCCGACAACTTGATGTGCACGTTGGGCTGCAAGGCCAACGCTTCCAGGCCTTTGCGCCAGCGCGCCATGCCTGCGGGGCTGCGATCCCAGGCGAAACCGGTGTGATTGAGCGCGATACGGATCTGCGGAAACATCGCCGCGACCTCGGCCGCCTCGACCAGATGCCACGGCGGTACGCGCAGGTCCCACGACAGATCGTGGTCAGCCAGTCGGGAAAATCCTTCCAGCCATTTCGGGTCCTGCAGGGTGCCCTTGGCCCCGGCAACCGATACGTCCGGTGAAGCCGAGGTCACCGGTTTCGAACGAATGCCTTTAACCAGTGGCCGGGCGGCCTGTTCCGCCAGAATCTGCGCGCTGTCTTCGCGATCGAACCAGGCGTGGGCGACGATGGCGTTCGGGAAACCGTAACGGGCGTTTACCTGTTCCAGCCAGCGTGTCTCGGCAACTTGCTCGTCGCGAGCACGCTCGGCCTCGACGTGCACCGTGCCCACCAAGCGTTGTTTTTCAGTCAGCGCGAGGAAGGCGTCCGGCAGGAAATCACGGCGCAGGCTGTGATAGTCGCCGAGGAAAAAGTCCTCGTGATAGTCGTCCTGCAACCACGGATAGCGACCGCTGCCGAGATCCCACAGATGATGGTGAGCATCGACAACCGGCAGCGCATCCTCGGCGGCAAGGTTCGGCAAACCGTTGCGTTCGTGCAGCGTGATCATGACTCGACCCTTTTTCAGCGCGATGCAGAGAATTGGGAAGGGCTGAGCACGCCGTCTTCGACTTCGCCAGCGGCGGCAGCCTCGGCTTTGGCCTGCACGCGGCTGCGCAGTTTGGCGACGTTCACCACCACCCGGGTATGCGCCGCCGTGGCGACCAGCTCGACGTCATCGCGCACTTCGACGTTGAAAGTGACGCTGCGACCTTCGATGCGGGTGACCGTGGCGACAATGCTGACCGACATGCCCAGCAGCGTGGCGCCGACGTGACGGATATCCACCGCCGCGCCCACAGTGTTTTCGCCTTCATCAATGAAGGTCAGCAGGTAATCGAGGCAGGTCTGTTCGATGTCGTCGACCAACCGTGGCGTGGCGTAGATGCGCAGGTCCTCGCCGAGAAACGAGATGGTGCGTGGCGTGTCGACGATCAGTTTGCGTTCAGTGGCGGTGCCGGCTTCGAGCGTGGAGAAATTCATGAGAAACCTCGTGTTTGCATGCGGACAGTCAAAAAGTGATTCAGGCGTTGGGCAGGAAACCGATGGAAATCCATGGCACGGCAATCAGCACCCCTAGCGCTACGACCAACGCGCCGAGATACGGCCAGACCCGGCGCATGGCACCACTGGGGTCGACCTTGGCGATGGCGCACGCGGCGTAGAAACCGACGCCAAACGGTGGGGCGAACAAGCCCAGGCCCATGGCGAAGATCGCGACCATGGCGTAATGCACGTCGTTGATGCCCATGGCCTTGGCAATCGGGAACAGCAGTGGTCCGAACAGCACGATGGCCGGGATGCCTTCCAGGAAACTGCCGAGCAGGATGAACGCCACGGCGGAGATGATCAGGAAGCCCATCGCACCACCAGGTACTGTCGACATCACCTGCGCCAACTGATGGGAGAAGCCCGACTGGGTCAGTGCCCAGGCCATGGCGGTGGCGCTGCCGATGATGATCAGGATCGCGCCGGACAATGACGCGGTGCTGACCAGAATCGGGTACAGGCGCCGCCAGTCAAAGCAGCGGTAGCACAGCAAACCGACGATGAAGGTGTAGGCCACGCCAATGGCGGCGACTTCGGTCGCGGTGGCGACCCCCTCAACTACGGCGGTGCGGATCACGAAGGGCAGGGCCAGCGCAGGGATCGCGAGCAGCAATGAGTGGCCGATTTCCTTGCCCGAGGCGCGTTTGCCGGTGGAAGCCTCGCCTTTGCGGTTCTTCCACCAGATCACGGCGGCCATGGCAATCGCACCCACCACCGCCGGCATGAAGCCACCGGTGAACAGTGCGGAAATCGACACGCCGGTCACCGAGCCGATGGTGATCAGCACCAGGCTCGGCGGAATGGTTTCCGACATCGCTCCGGAGGCATTGAGCATCGCCACCAGTTCGTTTTCATCCTCGCCGCGTTTCTTCATTTCCGGAAACAGCGCCGGGGCGATGGCGGCCATGTCCGCAGCCTTTGAACCGGAAATACCCGAGATCAGGTAGATCGCGCCGATCAGCACATACGACAAACCGCCGCGCACATGGCCGATCAACGAACACAGGAAACGAATCATCGCTCGCGCCATGCCCATGGCTTCGATCAGCGCACCCAGGAACACGAACAGCGGGATGGCCAGCAGAATCAGGCTCGCCATGCCTTCGTCCATCCGCCCGATCACCAGGGTCAGCGGTGTGCTGGTCATGGTCGACAGATACGCCACCGTCGCCAGGCCGAACGCGACCATGATCGGCACGCCGATGACGATCATCGCCATCACGCCGATCATGAAGAAGACCACCAGGTTCCAGTTGCCCATCAGCAGCATCCAGCCTTCGGCCACCCACAACAGCGCGCCGAGGGAGGCGAGCATTGCCACCGACACCGAGAAGTCGATCAACCGCGCGCTGGTCAACAGCCGCGCGACGCAGGTCATCAGCATCAGGCTCAGGCCGACGGCGATAGCGGACACGCGAAAGGCGTTGGGGATTTCCAGGGCGGCGGTGGTGATGATCCACTCGTCGCTGACGTACTCCCACGCCGGGGTGAACAGCAGCCCGATGAAGGTGATGACAATCACCGCGCCCAAGGTGTCGATAAAGGCGCGCTTTTCCACGGGCAGCCGCCCGATGAACGAGGTAAGGCGCATGTGCTCGCCGCGACGCATCGCCACCACCGAACCGAGCATCGCCAGCCAGAGGAACAGCAGCGAAGCCAGCTCATCACCCCAGACGATCGGCTGGTTGAGCACGTAGCGATAGAACACATTGCAGAACAACAGCGTGACTTCGATGACCACCAGCAACGCTGCGCTGCCTTCGGTCAGCCAGCGCAGGCCGGTGTCGAGTGCGCGACCCAGACGAAACGTGGTTTGGCGTGGGCTGATTCCTTCAGCGGGGGACACATCCGTCATTGGTATTTCATTTTTCATGACCTTGTCTCCGGCTTAGGACAGTTGACCCGCGTATTGCTCAAGCAAGCTCCAGGCTTCCGGGCCGTACTTTTCCTTCCATTGGGTGTAGAAGCCTTTCGATTGCAGGTCCGTCCTGAACAATGAACGGTCGACTTTGTTGAAGGTGATGCCGTGGGCGGTCAGGGACGGCTCCAGGCTGGAGTTGAGGTCGATCACCTGCTGGCGCTGGACCAGCGCGGCGGCATTGATCTGCCGGGAGACGATTTCCTGCACATCGGTGGGCAGTTTTGGAAAGGTCTTGCCCGAGGCGACGATCCAGAAACCGCCCCAGATGTGGTCGGTCATGGAGCAGTATTTCTGCACTTCATAGAAGCGTGCGGACTCGACCACCACCAATGGGTTTTCCTGGCCGTCGACCACTTTGGTCTGCAAGGCCGAGTAGGTTTCGTTGATGCTGATGCCGGTCGGCGAGGCGCCGAGGGCGCTGAACATCGAGGTCCACAATGGGCTGACCAACACGCGCAACTTGAAGCCGGCGAGGTCTTGCGGGGTATTGATCGGCCGTGTCGAGCTGGTGATCTGGCGGAAGCCGTTGTTCCAGACTTTCTCCATCGGGATCAGGCCGACCTTCTCTGTCTTGGCGCGCACGTGCTCGCCCAGTTTGCCGTCGAGCGCGGCCCAGACACTGTCGTAGTCCTTGAACGCGAACGGCATGCTTTCAATCGACATGGCCGGCACCAGCGTCGAGAGGATCGCGCCGGGCAACGGAATGAAATCGATCGCCCCGGCACGCACCTGGGACAGCATGTCGGTGTCGCCGCCCATGGCGCCGTTGGCGTATACCTGCAAGTCCACCGCGCCGTTGGTTTCGGCTTTGATGGCTTGCGAAGCAGCCTTCATTTGTATGTTCAGCGGATGGGTGTCAGGCAGGCTGCTGGTGTAGCGCAGCACGATCGGTTTGGTCGCGGCGAAGACGCTGGAGGGCAGCAGGTTGGCGGCGAACGCGCCACCCACGGTGACGCCGGCAGACACTAGAAAGGATCGGCGGCTGACGGCCTCGGTCAAGATACGGCTCATGATGTTCACCTTCTTGTTTTTGTTTTGTGTTTGTAGGAGCAAGCTTGCTCGCGATGGACGTTAACGATGACGCGTGTGTTCTGAATAAACGCGGCTTTCCTGTGGGAGCGGGCTTGCTCGCGAAGGGGCCATCAGATTCGATATCTACATTGACTGACCCACCGCATTCGCGAGCAAGCCCGCTCCCACATAGTTAGTTTTGCCGGCGATTCAGGAGGCCAGTGCCACCACTGCCTGGCTTCGGATCAGCTCGTCGATTTCATCGTCCGCAAAGCCGCTTTCCTTCAGCACTTCGCGAGTGTGTTCGCCGAGCAGTGGTGCAGGGCGGCTAGTGGTTGGCGGGGCGTTGTCCATGTCGGAAAAGTGAATCGGCAAGCCCATGCCGCGCACCCGGCCTTCGGTGGGGTGTTCGGTCTCGACGACCATGCCGCGTGCCTTGGTTTGCGGGTGGGCCAATGCGGCGGCGATGTCCAGGACCGGCCCGGCAGGCAGGCCGAGGCTGTCGAACAACATCATCCATTCATCCGTGGTGCGCGCGACCAGAACTTCGTTGAGAATTTCCACCAGCGCCAAGCGATGCTCCATGCGCAACGCGTTGCTGGCGAAACGTGGGTCGGCCTTCAGCTGCGGAACGGCCAGCGCCTCGACCAGTCGCTCGTAGTTGGCCTGGTTGGCGGCGCCGATGTTGATCCAGCCATCCGCCGTGCGGAACACCTGGTACGGCGCGCTGGTGGAGTTGGCCGAGCCCATTTTCGGCAGGATGGTGCCGTCGGCGAAATACGCCGCGGCGGGCCAGTACATTTGTTGCAGGCCGGCTTCGAACAATGAAGTGTCGACCATCTGCCCAAGGCCGGTTTTCTGCTTCGCGGCAAACGCGGCGCAGATGCCGAGGGCGGCGAGGATGCCGGAGTTGATGTCGGCCACCGGCGAACCGGCCTTGACCGGCTCACGCCCGGCTTCACCGGTCATGCTCATCATGCCGCTCATGCCTTGGGCGATCAGGTCGAAACCGCCTTTTTCGCCGAACGGCCCGCTGCGGCCGTAACCGGAAATCGCGCAGTAGATCAGCCCGGGGTTGAGGGTTTTGAGGGTTTCGTAACCGAGGCCGAATTTTTCCATGGTGCCGGCGCGGTAGTTTTCCGTGACCACATCGGCGTCCATCAGCAGGCGGCGCAAGACGTCGCGGCCGCCCTCGGTTTTAAGGTTCAGGCCGATCCCGCGCTTGTTGCGGTTGACCACCATGAACGAAGCGGATTCGCCGCTGGCCATGATCGGCGAGAAGCGGCGGGAGTCATCACCGTCCGGGACTTTCTCGACCTTCACCACGTCAGCGCCCATGTCGGCCAGCATCATGCCGCACACCGGGCCGGACATGATGTGAGCCAGTTCTACCACGCGCATTCCTGTCAGCGGTCCCATGTTATTTGCCCTCGAATTGTGGTTTGGCTTTGGCGATGAACGCGTTCAGGCCGATCTGGAAGTCGGCGGTGTCGTAGCAGGAGTAACTGCTATCGATCTGTTCGACGGTGGGTGCGACGCCGGCTTCCAGTTGGCGCGCTGCCTGGCGATGCCAGCGAGCAACGAGGGGCGCGCCGTGGGTGATGCGTTTGGCGGTGGCGAGGGTTTCGGATTCGACTTCGGCATCCGGTACGACGCGGGTCACGAGGTTTTTCACGTAGGCGTCGTGGGCGTCGAGAATGCGGCCTTCCAGAAGAATCTCCAGGGTCGTCGAGCGTCCCGCCAGCGCCACCACCCCGGCCATTTCGTCATAGGACATGACCAGCCCGAGCTTGCCGACCGGCGCACCGAAGCGGCTGGAAGTGCCACAGATGCGCAGGTCGCACAGCGCGGCGATTTCCAGGCCACCGCCGACGCACACGCCGTGGATCATTGCGATCACCGGGTGCGGGCAGTCGACAACTGCGCGCATCGCCGCTGAAGTGACTTCGGCATAGTGTCGGGCTTGCGCCTGGTTGGCACGCACGGCCGGAAACTCGCCGACATCGGCGCCGGCGGCAAAGGCCTGTTCGCCCGCACCGCGCAACACCACGCAGCGCACGCTGAGGTCGGCGGACAGTTCGGTCATGACGTCACCCAGGTCTTGCCACATGGACAGGGTCAGGGCGTTCATCTTTCCCGGATGACTGAGGGTGACGATGGCAATGGCGTCTTGCCGTTCGATAAGGACGGTGGGCTTCATGATTGTTCCGCTGTCGTCGATGCTCGAGGGGTGAGATCGGCGACGCGGATGCCTCCTGATTTATTGTTGTTGGATAGCGGCTGCTTACAGCGATTGTTCGAGCATCGACAGGTAGTCGGCCGAGGATGCTTCGCGCGGATTGGTCTTGTGGCTGTGATCGTGCAACGCGCCCTCGACGATGCCGGCGAACAGGCTTTCATCGACGCCGATCTGGCTCAGACGGGTAGGCAGGCCCAGGCGTTTGGTCATGTCTTCGATGGCCGCACCGATGTTCGCGTCGGCCTCGAGGCCCATGGCATGGCGCAGTCGTTCCAGTTTGCGCTCGCCACGGACAGTCGGGGCGTTGGCGTTGAAGTGCACGACCGCCGGTAGAAAAATCGCGTTCAACGTGCCGTGGTGCAGTTTCGGATTGATGCCGCCCAAGGCGTGGGAAAGGCTGTGCACGCAGCCCAGTCCTTTCTGGAAGGCCAACGCGCCTTGCATGGACGCGCTCATCATGTTCATCCGCGCTTCGCGGTCACCGGGTTCGGAGGTGGCGCGTTCGATGTGTTCCCAGGCACGCCACAGGCCGTCGAGGGCGATGCCGTCTGCGGCAGGGTTGAAGGCCGGTGCCATGAAGGTTTCGATGCAATGGGCGATGGCGTCCATGCCGGTGGCGGCGGTAAGCATGGGCGGCAGACCCAGGGTCAGCTCCGGATCGCAGATGGCCACGCGAGGCACGACATACGGCGAGATGACGCCGACTTTGCGGCCATCGTCGAGGATCAGGATGGCGCCTCGGCCGACTTCGCTGCCGGTGCCCGCAGTGGTCGGAATCGCGATCAGCGGCGCGGTGGCCGAAGTGATGCGGTCCAGTCCGCCTTCGATCACCGCAAAGCTGAGCAGGGGGCCTTCGTGGGTGGCGCAGACCGCGACGCCTTTGGCCAGATCGATCGAAGAACCGCCGCCGACGGCGATGATGCCATCGCACTCGCCACTGCGATATTGCGCCACGGCTTCACGCACGGCGTGTTCGTTCGGGTTGGGCGGGGTGGCGTCGAAAATCGCCGGAGGGAGGCCGCCGAGGGCCGCGATGACTTTGTCGACGATCCCGGCATTGCGCACACCGACGTCGGTGACGATCAGCGGCCGGGTGATGCCGGCGCGCTCGGCTTCGGCTGCCAGGTGCTGCAGGCTGTCATAGCCGAACTGGATTTTAGTGACGTAATTGATGAGTGACATGATTCACCACAAGTTATACAGGATTGTTATTGTTGCAACCGGTCTTGGGCAGGAGAGCCTTCGCACTCTGGTCAAACCCGTTGCATTGCCTGGTTGTGGGGTGGACTATAGGGCCGTCGTGGCCAGCCTCGATACTGACAACTTTCGATACCTCTATAACTTTTAGTTAACCCTGATGACGCCCTCACTGAACTCGATCATGTCCCGCCTGCACATCAAGCAGCTTCGTTTGCTGATCGCCCTGGATGAGCACGGCTCCTTGCTGGGCGCGGCCAAACAGGTCGCGCTGACCCAGCCCGGCGCGAGCAAGGCGCTGCAAGAAATTGAAACCACCTTCGGCACTTCGCTGTTCACCCGCACTAACCGCGGGCTTGAACCGAACGATGCCGGGCGCTCGGTCATCCGGTACGCACGGCTGATCCAGACCGACCTCGCACACCTGCGCGAAGAGATCATCGGCATCATGAGCGGCGAGGGCGGGCGCGTGTCCGTCGGCACCATCATGGGCGCCGTTCCACTGCTGACCACGGCGATCAGTCGGGTGATTGCCGACAACCCGAAGCTGTCCATCGAGATTGTCGAGGACACCAGCGCCGCGCTGCTCAGCCAGCTCGACGCCGGGCGCCTGGATCTGGCGATCTGCCGTACCACCATCAGCACCACTCCGTATTTGTACGAGAGTTCGACCTTCGTCGAGGAAACCCTGGCGGTGATCGCCAGCACCCAACATCCGTTCGCCTATGCCCGGCAGTTGTCGCTGAAGGACCTGGTGGATTACCGCTGGGTCGTCTATCGCGCCAACATGCCGATGCGGTTGTTGCTGGAGCGGGAGTTTCATGAGGCCGACCTGCGTTTTCCGGTGCACCTGCTGGAAACCACCTCGGCTTTTGCCACCTTGTCGTTGCTCCAGGAAAACCCGACCCTCGTCGCGCTGGTGTCGACCGACGTAGCGAAGTTCTGCTCCGGCTACGGCTTTACCACCACGCTGCCGCTGCCCATCACCTCACGCAGCGAACCCTATGAACTGGTGTCGCGCAAAGGCGTGCCGGACTCGCCGGCGGCCAGGCTGTTACGCGAGGCGTTGTTGAATCCCTTGTAGGAGCCGGCTTGCTGGCGATGGCGGCCTTGAAATGGATGCAAAACTCACGGTCCCCATCGCCAGCAAGCCGGCTCCTACAGTGGGTCGCGTTGTATCTGGGATAGTGCCCGGCATCGACGGTGCGCATTCGTGCTATTCAGGCAAAATTGATTTGTGGCGGGTGCGGTGTTTTTAGCGGATCAACGCCGTGATACTCGACAGGATTTTGCCTTCCCCTAAATTGGCCCACGGATGGCCATTGCGAGGTTCGAACCATGACTGTCTCCCGCCGACTGGCGTTCTTGATGACCGCTGCCGCGCTGCTCACCGCTTGTGGTGAATCATCCAAACTGCCGCCTCACGCCAGCGTCGGCCCGTCGCCGCAGTTGCCTGAACCCACCACTTCGCTGATTCCCACGTTGAAGGTGTCAAAGGCGGTCGGTTGGTCGGGCAGTGACACGCCCAAGGCGCCCGCCGGATTCAAGGTGACCGCGCTGGCGGACGATCTCGACCATCCGCGCTGGATTTACCTGTTGCCCAATGGCGATGTGCTGGTCGCCGAAAGCAATCACCCGCCGATGCCCGAAGGTGCCACTGATGGCGGCAGCGGGCCGCTGGCCTGGGCGAAACGCACGGTCACGGGATTCGTGATGGGCCGGGTCGGCGCCGATGCGCCGAGTGCAGACCGGATCACCCTATTGCGCGATGCCGACGGCGACGGTCACGCTGAAACCCGCACGGTGTTCATGAGCGGACTGGCCTCGCCATTCGGCATGGCGTTGGTGGGCAACGAGCTGTTCATTGCCAACGCCGATGCCGTGGTCAAGGTGCCTTACACCACAGGACAAACCGAAATCAGCGCGAAGCCGATAAAAGTCACCGGCTTACCGGCCGGTATCAACCACCACTGGACCAAAAACGTCCTCGCCAATCCCGAGGGCACCAAGCTTTACGTGACGGTGGGTTCCAACAGCAACGTCGGTGAAAACGGTCTGGAGGCCGAAGAAGGTCGTGCGGCGATTTGGGAAGTCGACGTTAAAAGCGCAGAAAAGCGCCTGTTCGCCAGCGGCCTGCGCAACCCCAACGGCCTGGCATGGAAGCCGGGTTCGAACGAGTTGTGGACCGTGGTCAACGAGCGTGACGAACTCGGCAGCGACCTGGTGCCGGATTACCTGACCTCTGTGAAGGACGGGGCGTTCTATGGCTGGCCATGGAGCTACTACGGCAACCACGTCGACACCCGCGTAGAACCGCCGCGCCCGGACAAGGTGGCGCAGGCCATCTCCCCGGATTACGCGCTGGGCACCCACGTCGCACCGCTGGGCCTGGCGTTCTCCGATTCGCGCACCATGCCGGCCAGCTTCGCCAATGGCGTGTTTATCGGTGAACACGGCTCGTGGAACCGCAATCCGCAGGCCGGCTATAAAGTGGTGTTCATCCCGTTTAGCGACGGCAAGCCTTCCGGTGTGCCGGTGGACTTCCTCACCGGTTTCCTCAATGCCGACGGCGAAGCGCAAGGGCGCCCGGTGGGGGTAGCGCTGGATCAGAGCGGTGCATTGCTGGTAGCCGATGATGTCGGCAACAAGGTGTGGCGTGTGGCGGCGGTCAAACCGGCTCAATAAAGCTCATCTCGCCGTGCGGTCCTCTGTAGGCGCGAGCTTGCTCGCGATGAGCTCAAGAGCAACGCGTCTAACCGGGAAGTACATGCGGTCCACGACGGCTGTGATGCATTGGATGTGTTGGGCTGGACGCTGGAAAAAACTGCACGCTGATAACGAGAAAGCCGCGATATTCGCGGCTTTTTTGTGAGTCA
>NZ_BDAG01000033.1 GCF_002091715.1 Pseudomonas migulae NBRC 103157
GGTCAGCTTTTGTAGGCGCCGGCTTGCTGGCGATGGCGGCCTGCCAGCCAACCTATCCTCGCCAATATACGCTGCCCTCGTAGGAGCCGGCTTGCTGGCGAAGACGGCCTGCCAGCCACCTGTTCTCGCCGACATACGCTGCTTTTGTAGGAGCCGACTTGCTGACGATGGCGCCCTGCCAACCGACCTGTTCTCGCGGCTATACGCAGACCTTGTAGGAGCCGGCTTGCTGGCGAAGACGGTCTGCCAACCAACCTATCCTCGCGGCTATACGCAGACCTCGTAGGAGCCGGCTTGCTGGCGATGGCGCCCTGCCAACCGACCTGTTCTCGCGGCTATACGCAGACCTTGTAGGAGCCGGCTTGCTGGCGATGGCGCCCTGCCAACCAACCTATTCTCGCGGATACACGCAGACCTCGTAGGAGCCGGCTTGCTGGCGATGGCGCCCCGCCAGCCGGCCTGTTCTCGCGGATATACGCTGATCTTGTGGGAGCAGGCTAGCCCCCACAGGATCGGCGTTGTGGCTTAGAGGGTGCCAAACACTTTCTTCGCCAGGCTGGTCGCTGCCGCAGCAGGGTTCTTGCGAATGGTTTCTTCCTGTTTGCCGATCATTTCGAACAAGCCGTTCAGTGCCTGTTCGGTGACGTAGCTTTCGATGTTGGCATTTTTTGTATCGATCACGCCCATGGTCGCGGCTTGGCCGGCGAACGAGTTGTACTGCTTGGCCAGGCCGACCTGGTCGGTGGCTTGCTTGACGATCGGCAGGAACTTGGCGCGGATTTGTTCGCGGCTGGTTTTGTTCAGGTATTGGGTGGCCGAATCGTTGCCGCCGCTGAGGATGCCCTTGGCGTCTTCAACGGACATTTTCTTCACGGCGTCCACGAGGATCGGCTGGGCCTGGGTCACGGCGGTTTCTGCCGCTTTGTTCATGCTGGTTTCCAGTTGATCGACCTGGTCGCCCATGCCGAACTGTTTCATCTTGCTGGCGACCTTGCCCAGTTTGCCTGGCAGTTCGATTTTCACGTCCGGGTTGTTGCTGAACCCGCCCGGTGTACCGAGTTGTTTTACGGCCAGTTGCGCGCCTTGGGTCAGGGCATCCTTGAGGCCGCCGGTGGCATCTTTTTGCGACAGGTCACTGAGCGAGAGCGCCATGGCGCTGGCGGAAATCATCAAGCCTGCGCAGAGGCCGGCGAAGCGAAGGGTAGGGCGGAACATGGCGGCTTCCTTGTTCATGAAAAGTGTTTGAAAAATAAAATCAACGGGCTGCGTCGACGCGGATTTTCAGTGGCTGCGGATCGCTGCCATCCAGTTGCACGGCGTGGTGTTCGGTGGTGATGAACATCAACTTGCCATCCACTTCGATGCGCGCGCTGACGGAATATCTGTGGCCGGGTTTGACCTGAGCCGGATCGTAACTCAGATGGAATGGCAGCGGCACCTGACCTTTGACCGGGCCCTTCTGTTCGTCGAGGATCACGGCCGGGGCGTCGGCCAGAGACACGTCCTGCAAGCTGACGCTCAGGGTGGCGGTCGGGGGCAGGGCGATGCGTTGCAGGTAGAAGACTTCGCCATCCAGGCTGGTTTTGTCGGCGGGCTGCATCGAATGACAGGCTCCGAGCAAAGCGGTGATGGCCAATAGAGAGAGTTTTTTCATCTGATATCTCCAATCTCATGTGGGAGCGGCGGTGCGGCGATCCCACAGGGGGGTTGCGTTATTGCTCGGGCTGTGTGGTAGCCAGATCCGCCGCATCTTCACTGCGATGCAACGCCACCTGGCGAATCGACAAACGAATCTCCGCCGGCAACACCCGTTTGGCCGCGCCTTCGGCCAGTTCGCCGAGCAGTTCGTGATAGCTCAATTTGCCGGCTTCGTCGCGCTTGAGCACGTCCAGGTCGAGCATCGTCTGGATGAAGTGGCGGAACAGGCTCTTGTCGAAGAACTCCGGGGCGTTCAGGCCATGCAGGATCGACAGGCGCTGGGCCATCACCGTGCACAGGTCCTCCAGCTCTTCGGCGCTGATGCTGTTCTGGCCGCTGTTGAGCAGCAGGGAAACGGTCATGTAGAAGCGTTGCAGCGTCTGGGCGATGCTCTTCGACAGCAAGGTCAGCAACACGAAATGCCGCGAGCTCGGCGCCGGGCGCAGGTAAACGTCATTTTCAAAACGTAGCAGGCCCTGCTCGACGAACGCTTCGAGCCATTGATCGATCACTGCATCCAGTTCGTCCAGCGACCAGCGAATGAACAGCTCCGATTGCAGGTACGGATACAGTGCGCGGGTGTAGCGCAGGATCTGTTCGCGGCTCATGCGAGAGGCGCTCTGGAAGAAGCTCGCGAGCAGCGACGGCAACGCGAAGATGTGCAGGACGTTGTTGCGGTAGTAGGTCATCAGGACGGCATTTTGCTCGTCCAGGTACAGAATCTTGCCGAGCGCATCACTTTGTTCGGACAGCAGATCCATGTCCTTCACATGCTCGATCAGCGCACGCCCGTCACCTTCCGGCAGCGTGGTGTGCGGCGAGTATGGCACCTTGCGCAACAGTGCCAGATACAGATCCAGCACTCGCGCCATGGCGCGATCATCCAGCGCCAGACGGCTGGTGGACAGCAATGCCAACGCCACGAGGTTGACCGGGTTGATCGCCGCTGCTTCGTTCAGGTGCTGCGCGACTTTTTCGCCGAGGCGGTTGGTGGTTTCGTTGAGCCACGCCGGTTTGAACTGCGGGCCGAGTTCCTGTTGACGCCAGTCTGGCTGTTCGCTGTCGAGGAATTCCGCGAGTTTGATCGGTTCGCCGAAGTTCACCGCCACTTGGCCGAAGCGCTGCTTCAGGGCGCCAATGACTTTGAAAATGTCGAAGATCGATTCTTTCTTCTTGCTCGCACCGCGCAATTCGCCGAGGTAGGTCCGGCCTTCCAGTACGCGCTCATAACCGATGTACACCGGGATGAAGACGATCGGCATACGCGATGAACGCAGGAAGCTGCGCAAGGTGATCGCCAGCATCCCGGTTTTCGGTTGCAGCATGCGCCCGGTGCGCGAACGGCCGCCCTCGACGAAGTACTCGACCGGGAAACCTTTGGTGAACAGGGTGTGCAGGTATTCGTTGAACACCGAGGTGTACAGCGGGTTGCCTTTGAAAGTACGACGCATGAAGAACGCACCGCCACGCCGCAGCAGGCTGCCGATCACCGGCATGTTGAGGTTGATCCCTGCGGCGATGTGCGGCGGGGTCAGGCCGTTGCGGAACAACAGATAGGACAGCAGCAAGTAGTCGATATGGCTGCGATGGCACGGCACATAGATCACTTCGTGACCCTGGGCGACCTTCTGCACGCCTTCGATGTGGTTGACCTTGATTCCGTCGTAGATCTTGTTCCAGAACCAGCTCAGCACCACTTCCAGAAAGCGAATCGCGGTGTAGGTGTAGTCCGAGGCGATCTCGTTGCCGTAGCGCAGGGCCTGGGCCTTGGCTTTTTCCGGGGAGATGTTCTCGCGCTCGGCTTCATCCAGGATCGCTTGCTTGACCAGCGGCTGATTGAGCAGGCCTTTGACCAGATTGCGCCGGTGGGAAATGTCCGGGCCGATCACCGCAGCTTTGAGGTTGCGGAAGTGCACCCGCAGAATCCGCTGGGCCATGCGCACGGTGCGCTCGTGCCCCTTGTCGTGATCGATCAGTTCGCGCAGGTGAATCGGCGCGGAAAACTGCACGCGGGTCTTGCGCCCCAGCACGATGATGCTCAGCAAGCGGCGCAGACGCCCGGTAACCGCCCAGCTGTCGGCGAAGAGCAGTTTCCACGGGCTCGATTCGCTGTCCGGCGACTGGCCCCAGAACACGCTGACGGGAATGATCTGCGCGTCTTCGGCGGCATTCTGGCTCAGGGCGCTGACCAGGCGGGTCAACGTCGGCGGCGCACCGCGCTTGTCCTGGCGACCGAGCCAGTCGGGGTCTGGTGTCAGGTAAAAGAACGCGGCGGGTTCCAGCAGGTTACCCACCGACACCGGCAGCACCGGGCGGGGCAGGCCGGCCTTGCTGCACTCGGTGTCGACCACGGCGAGGTCGGTCAGCGAAGGGTTTTGCAGGACGTAGAACACCGGACGACTGCGGTCGAGGTTGAGGGTGAACGACGACTGATTGATCGTCTCGGAGCGAACCCAGAGATAGAGCAGTCGGCGCAGGGTGCCAAACACAAGACGGCGGAACGGGGAACGGGTCATACGGCATCTGCATGAGTGAATAAAACCGAGCGTTTGCTCGGGCGGCCGATAGTGTGCCGGATTCACCGAAAATCGGCAAAAAAGCGCCTAAGTAAAGTTGAGTTGAGAGTTTTGGCAGCTGTCATATACTCGGCGAGCCCGCACTGGCCAGATAGTGGCACCTGGTCCGCGCAAGCAATGTTCCCGAGGCTTTCCTGCGAAAAGCCCGATCAATAATAAAAAAGGGGTATGAACAAATGGCAACACGTGAAACCGGCAACGTGAAGTGGTTCAACGACGCCAAGGGCTACGGTTTTATTCAGCGCGCGGACGGGGTGGATGTGTTCGTGCACTACCGCGCGATTCGCGGTGAAGGCCACCGCTCGCTGACTGAAGGTCAGCAGGTCGAGTACGCAGTGGTGGAAGGACAGAAGGGGTTGCAGGCTGAGGATGTGGTGGGGCTGTAAAACCACTCTCCAGATCACCCGAAAACCAATGTGGGAGCGGGCTTGCTCGCGAATGCGGTGGGTTAGTCGACATTAACTTTGACTGACACACCGCATTCGCGAGCAAGCCCGCTCCCACGTTTGATCAATGTTGCTGATGTTAAGCGGTTTTCCAGGTGATCTCTTCTTCGCCATCGGCACTGATGCGCATCCAGCGATCCGCTGTTTCCTCACCTTCTTCCTCGACCCAGCTGCCCGGTGCGCAACGCACTTCGACGTTCAGCGCGGCAAACGCGGCGCGGGCACAGGCGATGTCGTCTTCCCACGGGGTCTGGTCGCTTTCCAGGTACAGGCTGTTCCATTTGCCTACGGCTTTCGGCAACCAGGTCACCGGCACGTTGCCGGCCTTGCACTTGTAGGTCTGGCCTTTCTGAACCCAGTCGGTGCACGGGCCCAATGCGCTGCCGAGCCAGGCCGCGATGGCCTTGTAGTCGACGTCAGCGTCTTTCAGGTAAATCTCGATATCGGGTTGGCGCATGGATGTCCTCACTGCGGGTCTGAAAAATCCATTCGCGGATTTAGCCGGCCTCAAGCCGTTGCTCAAGACCAAAAAATTATTGAAGTACGAAGTAATCGTAACGCATCGACACGGTGACCTCGAACGGCTCGGCCTGTTCGATGACCGCCGCCCGGCGTTCGGCACTGGCGCGCCAGCCGTGAGGCGTCATGGCCAATAGGTTGGCGCGATCCTGACCCTTTGAAAGCGTCAGTTTGAACTCCAGGGTTTCACTGTGTTGCAGCGCCATGCCTTCCGGCACCAACGCCAGATGCTTGTCGTCAGTGTATTCGCGTACTTCGTCGTACAGTCGCTCGCGCAATTCCATCAGATGGCCGCTGGTCGGCCCGACTTTCATCAAGCCGCCGCCGGGGCTGAGCAAGCGCTTGGCTTCTTCCCAGTCCAGTGGGCTGAAGACGCTGGCAAGAAACTGGCAACTGCCAGACGCCAACGGCACCCGCGCCATGCTGGCGATCAACCAGGTCAGCTGCGGGTTGCGCTTGCAGGCGCGTTTGACCGCTTCCCGGGAGATGTCCAGCGCGTAACCGTCAGCGTTGGGCAGGGCCTGGGCGATCTGCGCGGTGTAGTAACCCTCGCCACAACCGATGTCGAGCCAGCGCTGTGGTGCGTATTCGGCCGCCAGTTCCGCCAGGCGCTTGGCCACCGGCGCGTAATGGCCTGCGTTCAGGAAGTCGCGACGGGCTTCGACCATCGCCAGGTTATCCCCAGGGTCGCGGCTGTTCTTGTGCTGCACCGGCAACAGGTTCAAATAACCCTGGCGCGCACGGTCGAAGCGATGCCCGGCGGGGCAGGCCACGCCGTTGTCCACCGCGTTCAGCGGTTCGCTGCAGATCGGGCAGGCGAGCATCAGGCGAGCAACTTGATCAGGGTCTGGTAGTAGATTTCGGTCAGCACGTCGAGGTCGGCGGCCAGCACGCGCTCGTTGACCTGGTGGATCGTTGCGTTGACCGGGCCCAGTTCAACCACTTGCGTACCCATGGTCGCGATGAAGCGACCGTCGGAGGTGCCGCCGCTGGTGGACGCCTTGGTTTCGCGACCGGTGACGTCCTTGATGCTCGATGCCACGGCATCCAGCAACGCGCCCGGTTCGGTGAGGAACGGCAGGCCGGACAGCGCCCAGTCGATGTGCCAGTCCAGGCCATGTTTGTCGAGGATGTCGGCGACGCGCTTTTGCAGGCCTTCGACGGTGGATTCGGTGGAGAAACGGAAGTTGAACACCGCCACCAGATCACCCGGGATCACGTTGGTCGCGCCGGTGCCGGAATTCACGTTGGAGATCTGGAAACTGGTCGGCGGGAAGAAATCGTTGCCATGATCCCAATGCTCGGCTGCCAGTTCGGCCAGGGCCGGGGCGGCAAGGTGGATCGGGTTCTTGGCCAGGTGCGGATAGGCCACATGACCTTGCACGCCGTGCACGGTCAGTTTGGCGCCGAGGGAACCGCGACGGCCGTTCTTGACCACATCACCCACCAGCGTGGTGCTCGACGGTTCGCCGACGATGCACCAGTCCAGGCGTTCCTTGCGAGCGGCGAGGCGCTCGACGACTGCCTTGGTGCCGTGATGCGCCGGACCTTCTTCGTCGCTGGTGATCAGGAACGCGACCTTGCCCTTGTGATCCGGATAGTCGGCGACGAAGCGCTCGGCGGCCACGGTCATGGAGGCGAGGCTGCCTTTCATGTCTGCCGCGCCACGGCCGCAGAGCATGCCGTGTTCGTCGATCAGCGCATTGAACGGGTCGATCTGCCAGGCGGTCACCGGGCCGGTCGGGACCACATCGGTGTGGCCGGCGAAACACAGCACCGGGCCGTCATGTTTGCCGTGGGTCGCCCAGAAGTTATCCACATCTTCGATGCGCATCGGTTCCAGGTTGAAACCGGCATCGCCCAGGCGCTGCATCATCTGCTTCTGGCAATCGGCGTCGAGCGGCGTCACGGACGGACGGCGGATCAGGTCGATGGCGAGTTGAAGGGTCGGCGAAAGGTCGGCGTGGGCCGTCATGGAAAACTCCGGAAAACTTGAATATGGGCACGGACTAATGTGGGAGCGGCGGTGCGACGATTCGACTTGCTCACGACGGTGGTGTGTCAGACAACGGAAATGTTGAATGTTAAACCGCCTTCGCGAGCAAGCCCGCTCTCACAGGTTTTGAGTGCGGTCAGTAAGACCGTATATCACGCCAAGCCCTGCAAAATGGCGGTTATCTTAAAGCAAAACGGCGGCCATTGGCCGCCGTTTAGTGCATCTGTAAAGATTTAGACTGCCGGTGCCGTTTCGGCCTCGACGGCCGGTTTCGGCAGCGAAGACAGGAACGCCATGATCAGCGCCGCCAGGTACGGCAGCGACTGCACCAACAGCATGATCACCCAGAAGCGCATGTCGTTGCTCGGCAGCCCGTTCACCAGGAAGATCCCCAGCGCCGCGCCCCACAACAGCAGCATGATGAACATCTCTTCACGCGCCTCCGAAATCGCCACCCAGAAGCCGTGGTTATCGGCGTTTTTCGGCGTACGGAAGAACGGAATGCTGCTGGTGAAGAAACCGTACAGCACCGCTTTGGCGATGGTGTGCGACAACGCCAGACCGGCCAGCGCCGCGCAGAACGCGTCCTTGAGGTTCACGCCAACCGCGCGACGGTAAAGGAAGATGATCTTGCCGACCTTGAACACGAACAACGCCAATGGCGGGATCGCGAAAATCAGCAACGGCGGATCGACCCGCTGCGGAACGATGATCATCGCCGCCGACCACAACAGTGCGCCGACAGTGAAGAAGATGTTCATGCCGTCCGCGACCCACGGCAACCAGCCCGCGAGGAAGTGGTAACGCTGGCCACGGGTCAGTTCGGTGTCCTTGCCGCGCAGCAAACTCGCGGTGTGACGCTTGATGATCTGAATCGCACCGTAAGCCCAGCGGAAACGCTGTTTCTTGAAGTCGATAAAGGTATCGGGCATCAGGCCTTTGCCGTAGCTGGTGTGGTAATACGCCGCCGACAAACCTTTCTCGAACACGCGCAGACCCAACTCGGCGTCTTCACAGATGCACCAGTCGGCCCAGCCCAGTTCCTCGAGCACCGAGCGACGGGTCATGGTCATGGTGCCGTGCTGAATGATCGCGTCGCGGTCGTTACGGGTGACCATGCCGATGTGGAAGAAGCCCTTGTATTCCGCGTAGCAAAGCTTCTTGAAGGTGCTTTCGTTCTGGTCGCGGTAATCCTGCGGCGACTGCACCACAGCGATTTTCGGATCGGCGAAGTGCGGCACCATGTGCTTGAGCCAGTTCGGGTCGACGCAGTAATCGGAGTCGATCACGGCAATCACTTCGGCATCCTTGGCGGTGTGCGGAATCAGATAGTTCAGCGCGCCACCCTTGAAACCGGCCAGCGGTGCGACGTGGAAGAACTTGAAGCGCGGGCCGAGGGTTGCGCAGTAATCGCGCACCGGTTCCCAAACCGCCGGGTCCTTGGTGTTGTTGTCGATGATCAGGACTTCGAAATCCGGATAGTCGAGGTTGGCCAAGGCGTTGAGGGTCTGTTTGACCATCTCCGGCGGCTCGTTGTAGCAAGGGACGTGAATCGAGACTTTCGGTCTGTAGTCCGAATCGCCTACAACGGGCAGGAATTCGCGCCGGCGCTTGTGGGTCCAGACCGCTTCGGCCAGTTCATGCGCCTCGGTCAGCAGAACGATAAACACCCCGAGCGCGCCGAGTGCGAGGAGGAATCCGACCGTCAGGCTGAACCAGGTGCTGTATTGCTGGCTGTAGTCGTAGCCGATCCATACCAAAACCGAACCGCAGAGGAACGCGATAAAGGTCAGGAAGGTGCGGCCACGCTGACGCAAGGCCGAACCGTCGATCATCAGCAAGGTCAGGGACAGCAAGGCCAGCACTGCCGAGCCGATGGCCAGCACACGCCATTGCGGAATCGCGACGACCGGGCCTTCGAAGTTGAATTTCTGCTGACGCGCGGCGTTGAACACGCCCCAGTACGCGCCCACCGAACCTTCGTCACTGGCCTTCCACGGCTGGTCAAACGCTTCGATCACGAAGTAGTTGAAGCCCTGGCGGTTGAGCTTGTTCACCAGCGTGCGCAAGTAGATCGCCTGATCCGCCGGGCTCGCATCGGTGCCGCCGCGCATGCGACCGTTGCTCGGCCAGCCAACCTCCGAGAGCAGCAGCGGTTTTTTCGGGAACATCTTTTTCAGGTCGCGGGCGCGGTCGAGGACGAATTGACCGGCCTTGTCCACCGGGACGTATTCCCAGTAAGGCAGGACGTGCGCGGCAATCAGATCGACGTGCTTGGCCAGTTCCGGGTGCTCTTCCCAGACGTGCCATTGCTCGGACGTGGTGACCGGCACCTTAACGGCGGCACGGACGCGATCAAGAATCACGCTCAGTTCAGCAGCGGTAATTTCCTTACGGAAAATCGCCTCGTTGCCTACCACCACGCGAACCACGCTGCGCGAGGAGTTGGCAATTTCGATGGCGCGGGTGATTTCCCGCTCGTTGCGTTCCAGGTCCGGGCTGATCCAGATGCCGAGGGTGACCCGCAGGCCGAACTCTTCAGCCAGCTTGGGAATGTCACCCAGGGTGCCATCGACCGAGTAAGTGCGGATGTTGTCCGTCAGCTTGCTCATGATCTCCAGATCGCGACGCATTTGATCGTCGGTCGGGTACTGCTCTTTCTGCGGGTACTGGCCTTGCTGGAACGGCGAGTAGGAAAACCCGGAGATCTGTTCTGGCCAGTTGGGGGCGGTGACCGGGCGATTGATCAGCGCCCAGAAGCCGGTAAACAAGGCAGCGATGGCGAGCACCACGACCAGGTTGAGTCCAAATTTACGCGATGACATAGCTATTTCGGGTTCCAAAGGCTGTGGAACGAAGTTACGGTCGGCGGTTGCCAAGGGGCGCGCATCCTACACCGGGCGTTCCCTGACCGTACAGCAGACAGGGAACAGCCGGACGTTGGGCAATCCAACTCGACTTAAGTTCTTTCGTTGGACCTTGTAGGTTAAATCTTGGTTCTGCGTAGGCTGAATAATGAGTTCAAGACGCCCGTTCATAGCCCAAAGATGCTCTTGGCCGCCGACGGCCCTATAATGCGCGCCGGTTTTTGGGGTAATGGTCATGAGCACAGAAGATCCGCGGTTTGCAGGCATCGCCCGTTTGTATGGCATCGAAGGGCTTGAGCGCTTGCGCGCCGCCCACGTGGCGATCGTCGGCGTCGGTGGCGTCGGTTCCTGGGCGGCGGAAGCCGTAGCCCGTTGTGGCGTGGGCGAGATTTCGCTGTTTGACCTCGACGACGTCTGCGTCAGCAACGCTAACCGTCAGTTGCACGCGCTGGACAGCACTGTCGGCAAACCCAAAGTCGAGGTGATGGCCGAGCGCCTGCGCGGGATCAATCCGGACTGCACGGTGCACGCGGTGGCGGATTTCGTCACCCGCGACACCATGGCCGAGTACATCACGCCGAACATCGACTGCGTGATCGACTGCATCGACAGCGTGAACGCCAAGGCTGCGCTGATCGCCTGGTGCAAACGCCGCAAGATCCAGATCATCACCACCGGCGGGGCGGGCGGGCAGATTGATCCGACGTTGATTCAGGTCTGCGACTTGAACCGGACTTTCAACGACCCGTTGGCCTCGAAAGTGCGCTCGACCCTGCGCCGCGACTACAACTTCTCCCGCACGGTGACCCGTCATTACAGCGTGCCGTGTGTGTTTTCCACCGAACAGCTGCGCTACCCGAAGCCGGATGGCAGCATTTGCCTGCAGAAGAGTTTTGTCGGGGATGGTGTGAAGCTGGACTGCGCGGGCGGGTTTGGCGCGGTGATGATGGTGACGGCGACATTCGGCATGGTCGCGGCGACCAAGGCTGTGGATAAAATTGTGGCGGGTGTGCGGCGCCCGGCGGATCGGGTCAAACCCGGGGTTTGAAACGCGATCCTTGTAGGAGCCGGCGTGCTGGCGATCCATGCGCCGCGGTGTCTCAGCCATACTGAGTCGCCTGGATCGCCAGCAAGCCGGCCCCTACATGTCGCTCAGGCTCCGCATTCGCTGGAGCACGGCGTTGAGGCCGTTGCTGCGCGACGGCGACAACTGCCGGCTCAATCCAAGCTGATTGAACCACTCCGGCAAATCCACCTGCTGCAACTCAACCGCCGACAACCCGTTAACCCGCGCCAGCAACAACGCCACCAACCCGCGAATCAATCGCGCATCACTGCTCGCGGCAAACTGCCAGTGACCGTCCTGCAGCGAGCCCACCAACCACACCTGGCTTTCACAACCATGCACGCGATTGGCCTCGATCTTGTCCACATCGCTCAACACGGGCAGACGGTCGCCCCATTGCATCAACAGCCGCGCCCGTTGTTCCCAGCCAGCGGCAGCCTGAAAGGTTTCGAGCGCCTTGACGGCATCAGCGGGGAGGGTCATCGCAACAACTCCAGCGCCTGATCCAGCGCTTCAAAGAACCGTTCCAGATCTTCGGAATCGTTGTACAGCGCCAACGACACCCGAATCGCCCCGGCCAGTTCAAAGCTTTTCAGCAACGGCATGGCGCAGTGATGACCGGCGCGCACGGCGATCCCCTGTTCTGTCAGCAAATGCGCCAGATCAGCGTTATGCACACCTTCGACGACAAAACTCGCCAGCGCCAGTTGCGGTTTGCCCAGCAGGCGGATGCCGTTGCGTGCCTCAAGACCTTTCAACAAATAGTCGTGCAGCGCCGCTTCATGGGCTGAGACCGCGTCCTGATCGAGACCGGCGAGGTAATCCAGCGTCGCGCCAAGTCCAATCACACTGGAAATCGGCGGCGTGCCCGCCTCGAATCCCAATGGCGCCGGGCGAAAGCGTGCGTGCTGGTAATCCGCATCCAGCACCATTTCGCCGCCGAATTGCCAATGGCGCAGTTGCTTGAGCACTTCGTGGCGCCCGAACAGCACACCCAGGCCATCGGGTCCGTAGAGCTTGTGGCTGGAAAACACATAGAAGTCGCAACCGAGTGCCTGCACGTCATGTCGACCATGGACCACGCCCTGAGCGCCATCGACCACAGTCATCGCGCTGTGTGCCTTGGCCATCGTCAGCAAGGCGGGCAGCGGTTGCCAGGCACCGAGCACGTTGGACAACTGACTGACCGCCAGCAAACGAGTCTGTGGGCCAATCAGCGACGCGGCGGCATCGAGGTCGATCAAGCCGTCGGTATCCAGTGGCAGGATCACCAGCTTCAAATCGCGACGGTGAGCCAATTGCTGCCATGGCAACAGGTTGGCGTGATGCTCAAGGGCGCTGATGACAATCTCGTCGCCCGGATTGAACAGGTGTTCCAGGCCATAGGCCAGGAGGTTCAGCGCGGAGGTGGCGCCGTGGGTAAAAATGATCTGCCCGCAATCGCCGGCATTCAGCCAGTGGGCGGCTTTGCTGCGGCTGTCCTCGAACGCCTGGGTGGCATGCGCGCCGGGCAAGTGCTGCGCCCGATGCACGTTGGCCGCACCATTGGCGTAGTAATGCGCCAGGGCATCCAGCAGCGCTTGAGGTTTTTGAGTGGTGGCGGCGTTGTCCAGATAGGTCTGGTCTTGCCGTTGCAGCGCGGCGATGGCCGGAAAATCGGCGCGCCAGGGAGAGGGAATCATCATGCAATTTGGCCCTGCTAAACATGGGCGGGGTGTACACCGTACCCCTGTAGGAGCGGGCTTGCTCGCGATGGACGTTAACGTTAACGCGTGTGACCTGAATAACCGCGTTGCCCTTACGTTTCTCGCGAGCAAGCTCGCTCCTACAGGGTGATCATGTGACGCTTAGTTGTGAGCGTGCAGCGCTTCGTTCAGTTCGATCGCCGATTTGTGGGTTTTGCATTCCACGGCGCCGGTTTCCGAATTGCGGCGGAACAGCAGGTCAGGCTGACCGGCCAGTTCACGGGCTTTCACGACCTTGACCAGCTTGTTGTTCTCGTCCAGCAGCGCCACTTTAGTGCCAGCGGTCACGTACAGGCCCGATTCAACGGTGTTGCGGTCGCCCAACGGGATACCGATACCGGCGTTGGCGCCGATCAGGCAGCCTTCGCCGACCTTGATCACGATGTTGCCGCCGCCCGACAGGGTGCCCATGGTCGAGCAACCGCCGCCCAGGTCCGAACCCTTGCCGACGAAGACACCCGCGGAAACGCGGCCTTCGATCATGCCCGGGCCTTCGGTGCCGGCGTTGAAGTTGACGAAACCTTCGTGCATCACGGTGGTGCCTTCGCCGACGTAAGCGCCCAGACGAATCCGCGCCGCGTCAGCGATGCGCACGCCGGCCGGTACCACGTAGTCGGTCATTTTCGGGAACTTGTCCACCGAGAACACTTCCAGCAATTCGCCGCGCAGACGGGCTTCCAGTTGATGCTCGGCCAGTTCGGCGAGGTCGATTGCGCCCTGGCTGGTCCACGCGACGTTCGGCAGCAGCGGGAACACGCCCGCCAGGTTCAGGCCGTGCGGCTTGACCAGACGATGGGACAGCAGGTGCAGCTTGAGGTAAGCCTCAGGCGTGGAAGTCAGTGGCGCGTCTTCGGCCAGAATGGTCGCGACCAGCGGCTTGTGGCTCTCGGCCAGGCGGGTCAGCAAGGCAGCCTGTGCGGCGTCGACGCCTTTGACGGCTTCAGCCAGTTGCGAAGCCTGAGCGGTGCTGAAGGCGATGGCCTGATTGCCGTCGGTGTAGCCCAGGACCGGCGCGATGGCCGCGACCAGTTCGGCCGAAGGATTGAGCAATGGCTGTGCGTAAAACACTTCCAGCCATGCGCCTTGACGGTTTTGAGTGCCGACACCAAAGGCCAGGCTGAATACGGTAGTGGACATGTAAATACCTCTAACAAAATTGAACGGGCGGGCTTACTTGAGCGCTGCCGCGTAGATGTCTGGCTTGAAGCCAATCAGGGTTCTGTCTCCGAGATCGAGCACCGGGCGCTTGATCATCGAGGGTTGTGCGAGCATCAGTTCGATGGCTTTCGGCTGGTCGAGATCGGCTTTGCGTTCGTCGTCGAGCTTGCGAAAGGTCGTGCCTGCACGGTTCAACACCACTTGCCAGCCGTGCTCGTCGCACCATTGGGTCAGGTGTTCACGGTCGATTCCGGCCGTTTTGTAATCATGAAAGTCATAGCTGACAGCGTGTTCATCGAGCCAGGTGCGCGCCTTTTTCATGGTGTCGCAGGCTTTGATGCCGAAAAGGTGCAACGTTTTGCTTGAAACGGTCAAGGAATTGCCCCCTTTGCAGGTGCTGGAAAAAAAAGGTGAAGGATTATGCCATGACCGGACGGTTTCGCGTCGGCCTTGGTCGTTATGCCACCGCAAATCCCTTGTGGGAGCGGGCTTGCTCCGGGCGGCGTTCCGACGAAAGCGGTGTGTCAGACACACAAATGTTGACTGTTAAGCCCCCTTCGCGAGCAAGCCCGCTCCCACATTGGATTGAGGTGTTTTCAGGCGATGCGACATTGGTGTAACGGTCAGGGAACAGTCTAGGCGGCTAATATGGCACTTCAATGCTATCGATTGCCCGGGAACTGCGCTTTATGCAAACCGCCTACACCGTCCTGATCCTGTTGATGCTGGTAAGTGTTTCGCGCCTGGTCGGACGCGTGATTGCATTGCCATTACCGCTGGTGCAAATCGGTGCCGGCGCGTTGCTGGCCTGGCCGACGCTCGGGTTGCACGTCGCACTGGACCCGGAATTGTTCCTGTTTTTGTTCCTGCCACCGCTGCTGTTCTCCGACGGCTGGCGCATGCCCAAGCGCGAATTCTGGCGACTGCGCGGGCCGATCCTGACCCTGGCGGTCGGTTTGGTGCTGTTTACCGTCGTCGGTGCGGGTTACTTCATCCATTGGTTGTTGCCGAGCATTCCGCTACCGGTGGCTTTTGCCTTGGCGGCAGTGTTGTCGCCGACGGATGCCGTGGCCGTCTCGGCGATTTCTCAAAACCGCCTGCCGACCCCGCTGATGCATATGCTGCAGGGCGAGGCGCTGATGAATGACGCGTCGGGCCTGGTGACCTTCAAGTTCGCCCTGGCAGCGGCGGTGACCGGGGTGTTCTCGCTGGCCAACGCCAGCCTGACGTTTGTGTTGGTGGCGGTTGGTGGCCTGGCTGTCGGTGTGGCGCTGAGCTGGCTGGTCGGGCGTTTGCGCTCATGGATGATCGCCCGGGGCTGGGATGATCCGGCGACGCACGTTGTCTTCATGTTGTTGCTGCCGTTTGCGGCGTACGTGCTGGCCGAACGGCTGGGCGCATCGGGCATTTTGTCGGCGGTCGCGGCGGGGATGATGCAGAGCTGGCTCGATCTGCTGCCGCGCCAGACCAGCACTCGACTGCTCAATCGCAGCGTCTGGTCGTTGCTGGAGTTCGCGTTCAACGGATTGATCTTCCTCCTGCTGGGTTTGCAATTGCCGGACATTATCAAAGCCGTGGTCAGCCACGAAACCTCGTTGTGGCCGACACTGCTCTATCGCTGCCTCGACGTGGTGGCGATTTTCCTGGTGCTGGTGGTGTTGCGGTTTGTCTGGGTGCAGAGCATCTGGCGGTTGTCGGGGCTGCTGCGCCGTTGGCGCGGCAAGGGTGAAATGGTCAACGTGCCGACTGCGCGATCCTGCTGGTTACTGACGGTGGGTGGCGTGCGCGGAGCGGTGACGCTGGCGGGCGTGTTGTCTGTGCCGATGTTGATGGCGGGTGATGCGTTTCCTGAACGAGATCTGCTGATCTTCATTGCAGCCGGGGTCATTCTGCTGTCGCTGGTTGCGGCCTGTATCGCGCTGCCACTGTTGTTGCGTGGCATTGAAAAGAGCCCGGACGACAAACGTCGCAGTGAGGTGCGCGATGCCTGGCGCAAAACCGCCGAAGCGGCCATTCATGCGCTCGAAACCGAAGAGGTCACCCCTCATGACGCAGCCCAGGCTGCGCTGGCCATTGAGCTGAAGGCTCGGATCATGTCCGAGTATCGGCACCAACTGGAGGTGTTCAACGACTCGGCGGAGGCCCAGGCCCTGGCATTCCAGATGGACTTGCTGGAGCGGCGCTTGCGTTTGAAGGCGCTGCGGGCGCAACGCCTGGAGTTATACAAGCTCAGCCGTCATCACCAGATTGGTGATGACGTATTGCGAGAAGTATTAGGTGAACTGGATTTGAGTGAAGCGAATCTGGGGGCCGTCAAATAACGCGTGTTGATGGCCTGGCGACCGAATCATTCGCTTTGCGCTTCAGGGTAAGGGTAGACCTGCGTCATAAAGGCCTTGTCCTTCTCGCTGAGGACAAAGTTAAGGTCGACCTTGAAGTCGCCATCGGTCCATTCCTGCCGGACGGCATAATGCATGATCGACAGCGGGTCGTAGGGCGAGTTTTTTACTTCGTTGGCATCAAGCAGATTGAAGTAAAGGTCGTCCACTTTTTTGCGGGTGAGACTGTCTTGGTAACTGTCTTCGTCAGCATTTTCAGGTAACCAATGCGCGGCGTAGACGGCTGGCTTGTTCCAGGGGATGTTTGCCGCAGGGTTCAGTTGCTCATGTTGGGCACCTAATGCATGACCAAATTCATGCATGGCATTGGCAAGAAAGAACTTTAATGAATAGCGGTAATCCGTCGCCAGGATCATCGTTGGCAGGCTCTGATCTGTCTGTGTCAAAGCGGCGGTGCCAAGGAAAGACCAATAAATGCCCTGTTCACACTTGATACGAATATCGCCCTCCGTTCCTTCGACAAAATCCAGGTTCAGATTGATATGTGGTTGCCAGTTACTGGCAGCAGTCTTGACGGCATTCTTGAATGCTTCATCGCCATTCAAAAATGCAATTCGCAGGGTTCGGCCAGGTGCCCAGAAGTGGGTATGTTTGCCTGCGGCGCGCTTTTGGCGGCCAGGCGTAGAAACTACACGGTTTGCAGGGTTTTCGGCGATGGCAACCTCATAAGAGGCTTTAGGGTCCATCGGAGTTTCCAAGTGATAAGTTGACATGATGTCCATATATAAATATCCATTTTTATAGAGGGCCCAGGATGGGTTTATTGCATTTTTTTGTGTTTTATATGCGCCTTGTCAGGGAGCGGGTGCATCAATGAGGAATAAAGTTTCGACGGTGAAAAGTAGTACCGTCACTGCAGCAGTGCTTAATCCTTGGGATAGGCTTTGCGCATCATGATGATGTCCCCGTTGCTGATTGCCCACGATTCCGATTGACCCCAGTTTCCGAATGTCCATTCCCGAGGGATCTCATAGTGCATGACTGAGTCGCCGTCATAAGGTTCGTAAGCATGTTGGTGGCTTCGGGGCAGGGGCAAGATATTCGTGTCGACATCAGCTTTGTTCCAACCGTACTTTTTGGCACAGTGTTTATAAGTATTCTGCACGTTCCATGGTATCTCCGAGTCTGGGTGCTGGTGTGCGTGCATCGCTCCCAAGGCATGCCCGAACTCATGTAGAACGACATATCTAAAGCGTTGGCTCCCCGACTTCCAATTGAGAAACATACTGGGGGCACGCCTTTCTGCATCAGTGCCTCCTATGTCGTCGATCAATGCGTCAGTGCCAATTTCAGAACTGTTTACTCCATTTGGAGGGTTGATGTGGATCCGGATGTCGCCTGTATCACCTGTTACAAAATCAAATTTCAGATTGACGTAAGGGAGCCATTCACTGGCGGCGGCTTTTACCTCTTCGATAACCTCGTCGCTGGCGTCATACATTGCGATTTTTAGAGTTCTTCCTGTAGCCCAGTACTTTGTATGAGCGCCGATGTTTCTTTTTGGGCGATTTGATTGGCTATTTAGCGCGTTAAGAGGACGTTCGTTGATGGCGGCTATGTAGGAGTCTGCGTCGTTTTTTGGTTGCGGTATTTGACAGGGTTTAAATGAATTCATGCTTGTTACTTCCATGTAACGAGTAGTTGTTTAGTTGGGGGTTATAAAATTTAATATACAGGTTTTGATGGCGTGACTCAGGTTAATGTTCGAGTGGATATTTGTATATGGCAGGGTTGTAACCAAGTTAGCTAGATCCGCACTGCATTGCACAGTGCGGATTTACTCAAGTTGCTATTTTCGGGAGGAAATGAAGTTGCGAATACGCTCTGCCGCTTCAACACATTCCGCCAATGGTGCAACCAATGCCATGCGCACGCGACCGGCCCCTGGATTTTCGCCGTTTACCTCGCGGGACAGATAGGAACCCGGCACCACAGTCACATGCTCTTCCACAAACAGATCACGGCAGAACGCTTCATCATCGCCATTAACGTTCGGCCACAAGTAGAAGCCGCCGTCCGGGCGTTGCACGTCCATCACCGGGCTGAGGATTTCCAGCACCGCATCATACTTTTCGCGATACAGCGCACGGTTGGCCCGCACATGCACTTCGTCATTCCACGCGGCGACGCTCGCCAGTTGAGTCTGAACCGGCATCGCGCAGCCGTGATAAGTGCGGTACAGCAGGAAGCCTTTGAGAATGTCGGCATCACCGGCCACGAAACCCGAACGCAGGCCTGGCAGGTTGGAGCGCTTCGACAGGCTGTGGAACACCACGCAGCGCTTGAAGTCCTTGCGGCCCAGTTCCACGCAGGCGCTAAGCAGGCCGGCTGGCGGGGTTTGTTCGTCGAAGTACAGTTCGCTGTAGCACTCGTCCGCTGCAATCACGAAGTCGTGTTCGTCGGCGAGGGCGATCAGCTTTTTCAGGGTTTCAACCGGGATCAAGGCGCCAGTCGGATTGCCTGGCGAGCACAGGAACAGGATCTGGCAGCGTTTCCAAATGTCCGGGGAGACGGCATCGAAGTCCGGGTTGAAGCCGTTCTCGTCCAGGCATGGCAGGTAATGCGGCTTGGCGCCGGCGAGGAACGCGGCACCTTCATAGATTTGATAGAACGGGTTCGGGCTGACCACCAGCGCGTCATCGCCACGATTGACCACGGTCTGGGTGAAGGCGAACAGCGCCTCGCGAGTGCCGTTGACCGGCAGCACGTTGCGCGCCGGGTCGAGCCAGCCGCTCGGAACGTTGAAGCGGCGTTCGCACCACGCGGCGATGGCTTCACGCAGCGCCGGAATGCCGAGGGTGGTCGGGTAAACGGCCATCTGATCCAGATTGCTGGACAGGGCTTCGGCGACAAAGCTTGGCGAACGGTGCTTCGGTTCGCCGATGGACAGTGCGATAGGGCGTTTGTCCGGGTTGGGCGTGACGCTGCCGAGCAGGGCGCGGAGCTTCTCGAACGGGTAGGGCTGGAGCTGGGACAAAGCGTTGTTCATCGGTCGATCTCGTTCAATGTGGAGGCCTGCACTCCGTAGGAGCCGGCTTGCTGGCGATAGCATCACTCCAGTGCATCTGACACACCGAGGTGATGCTATCGCCAGCAAGCCGGCTCCTACAAAGGGCTATCTCCGCAGGGGGAAATTTGTCGGGTCAGATACTGATTCGTGACAGTTTGATATCGGGTTCCTGGTTGACGCTCAACTGTTCAACGATCGCATCCTGCAAGCGGCTGCACAGCAACGGGTCGGACAATGGCTGGTTGTTCGCGTCGGTGATGAAGAACACGTCTTCCACGCGCTCGCCGAGGGTGGCGATCTTGGCGTTCTGCAGCGACAGATCGAACTCCAGGAAAATCGTACCGATCCGCGCCAGCAAGCCTGGCCGGTCCGGGGCACTGAGCTCCAGCACCGTCACCGGCCGCTGGGCGTCGTTGTGGATCGTCACCTGTGGCGCAAACGCGAAATGCTTGAGCTGGCGCGGCACCCGACGCTGGATGATCGTCGGGTAATCGTCCGGGTTGCGCAGGGCTTCGGTCAGGCCTTCGCGGATCTGTTTGATCCTTGCCGGGTTATCGCCGATCGAATCGCCGTCAGTGTCGAGCACGATATAGGTGTCGAGGGTGAACTGACTGCTGGACGTGATGACCCGGGCGTCGTGAATGTTCAGGTTCAGCTGATCCATCGCCGCCACGGTCACGGCGAAGAAGTCGTGCTGGTCCGGCGCATAAATGAAGATTTGCGTACCGCCCTCGAACTCGCGCTGGGTGGTTTCCTTGATCAGCACCAACGGCCCGCCGTCCGCCGGCTGCTGCAGGATGGCGTCGGTATGCCAGGCCACGTCGCCGGCGGTGTGACGCAGGAAATAATCATCACCCAATTGCGACCACAACTGTTCGACGTCGTCCGGATCGTTGCCGCCGCGCACCAGAATATCGAGGGCGGCGCTCTGGGTCTGGCGGATCTGCATTTCACGATCCACCGGGTTCTCCAGGCCGCGACGCAACGCTCGCTTGGTCTCGGTATAGAGCTGGCGCAACAGGCTGGCGCGCCAGGAGTTCCACAGCGTCGGGTTGGTGGCGTTGATGTCGGCGACGGTCAGCACGTACAGGTAATCGAGGCGGGTTTCGTCACCGATGATTTGCGCGAAGTCGTGGATCACGTGCGGGTCGGACAAGTCCTTGCGCTGGGCGGTGGTCGACATCACCAGGTGGTTCTGCACCAGCCAGACGATCAGGCGGCTGTCCCACACTGGCAATTGGTGGCGCTGGCAAAAAGCCTCGGCGTCCACTGCGCCGATTTCCGAGTGATCGCCGTGCCGACCTTTGCCGATGTCGTGATACAGACCGGCGAGATAGATCAGTTCAGGCTTGGGCAGCTTGCCCATGAGCTTGCTGGCCAGCGGGAATTTTTCCGACACTTGCGTGTACTGCAACTTACGCAGGTGCTTGATCAGGTTCAGCGTGTGCGCGTCGACCGTATAGATGTGAAACAGGTCGTGCTGCATCTGCCCGACAATGAAACCGAACTCCGGCAGATAACGCCCGAGAATGCCGTAACGGTTCATCCGACGCAGGTTGCGGTGGATGCCGATCTTGCACTTGAACAGCTCGATGAACAGGCTGGTGTTGCGGATGTCATTGCGGAAATCGTCATCGATCAGATGCCGGTTTTCCCGCAGCAGGCGAATGGTATCGGCGCGCACGCCCTTGATTTCCGGCTGCTGGGCCATCAGCACGAAGATCTCGAGCATGGCGAACGGCGTGCGGCGGAATACGTTGTCGTTGCGCGCCTCGATGTAACCGTCGTGCAACTGGAACCGAGAATTGATCGGCTGTGGCGGCGCCTCATCTTCCGGCGCGAGGATGACTTCCTCGAAGTGCTGGATGATCAGGTCGCTGAGCTGGGCGATGCTCATGACCACCCGGTAGTACTGCTGCATGAAGTTTTCGATGGCTTGCTTGGCGTCATCGCCCTTGAAACCCAGCAGGCCGGCAATCGAACGCTGGTGGTCGAACAGCAAGCGGTCTTCGGCGCGACCGGCGAGCATGTGCAGCGCGTAACGAACCTTCCACAGGAACTCCTGCGAGGAGGCCAGCAGGGCGTTTTCGCTCTCGACCAGGAAACCTTCGCCTGCCAATGCCCGAAGGTTCAGGGTGCCGTACTCGCGCCGGGCCACCCACAGAATCGTCTGAATATCCCGTAGTCCGCCGGGCGAGCCTTTGACGTTGGGTTCCAGGTTGTATTCGGTGTCGTTGTATTTGTGGTGACGGGCCTTCTGCTCGGCGCGTTTGGCCAGGAAGAAGTCCTTGCTCGGCCACATGTGTGCGGTGCTGGTGACGTCGAGCATGCGCTGGCGCAAACGTTCGGGGCCGCAGATGGTGCGACTTTCCATCAGGTTGGTGACAACCGTCAGGTCGGCGCGGGCTTCAACGGCGCATTCGTCCACCGAGCGCACGCTCTGGCCGACTTCCAGGCCGATGTCCCACAACAGCGTCAGAAAACGCTCGATGGAATCACGGAAAACTTCATGGTCGGCGCTGTCCAGCAGGATCAGCAGATCGATGTCGGAAAAAGGATGCAACTCGCCGCGACCGTAGCCGCCGACCGCGATCAGCGCGATGTCGGCGTCTTCGCTCCAGTTGAACTGCTCCCAGGCCTTTTGCAGGATGTTATCGACAAACCAGGCGCGATCCTCGATCAGCCGGCGAATGTCCCGGCCGCTGCGAAAGCGTCCGTCAAGGACCTCGCGGGCCTGGCGGATCGCCTTTTTGAAAGCCGCGATCGGGCTGGCCTTCAGGGCCAGTTCAGCCTGGAACTGGCCACGGTCGAAGAGTTCGGGATCCACCTGCGGCATCGATTGGCTTTCCTTTCTATAAGGCTGGGTTCAGCTCGGACCGGATCAGGCCGAAACGCGCGGGATGGTGTCATCGCTGCGCAAGGTGAAGATCTCGTAACCGGTTTCGGTCACTGCCAGCGTGTGCTCCCACTGTGCCGACAACTTGCGGTCCTTAGTGATCGCGGTCCAGCCGTCGCCCAGTACTTTGGTGTCGGCCTTGCCCTGGTTGATCATCGGCTCGATGGTGAAGGTCATGCCGGCTTTCAGTTCCATGCCGGTGCCGGCGCGGCCGTAGTGCAGGATCTGCGGCTCTTCGTGGAACACCTTGCCGATGCCGTGGCCGCAGAACTCGCGAACCACCGAGAAACCGTTCTTTTCGGCGTGCTTCTGGATCACTTCACCGATGTCGCCCAGGCGGCAGCCGGGTTTGACGATTTCGATGGCCTTGTACATGCATTCCTGGGTCACTTGCGACAGGCGCTCCGCCCAGACCGGCACGGTGCCGACGTGGAACATGCGGCTGGTGTCGCCGTGGAAGCCGTCCTTGATCACGGTGACGTCGATGTTCAGCGTGTCGCCATCCTTCAATGGCTTCTCGTTCGGAATGCCGTGGCAGACCACGTGGTTGATCGAGGTGCAGATCGACTTCGGATAGCCTTTGTAGTTGAGCGGGGCAGGGATGGCATGCTGCACGTTGACGATGTAGTCGTGGCAGATACGGTCCAGCTCTTCGGTGGTGACGCCCGGCTTGACGTGTTCAGCAATCATTTCCAGCACATCGGCGGCCAGTTTGCCGGCGACACGCATTTTTGCGATGTCCTCCGGGGTTTTGAGGGTGACGGTCATACAGGCTCTCTCTGCGCTCAATGGCGCTTGCTAACACGGAATGGGCAGTGTGCGATCGATGTTCGCCGCCCTGAAAAACGCGATTCTAACAGACGATCAGCGCAAATCTGAGCCTCTGTGCATCGCTTCTCTCTATAGATAGGCGCATTCTTGAGCGATTCCAAGGGTGTAGATGAAGGCTCGCATCAGGAATTGAGAATCCGGGTTCCGTTTTTTGGAGTCTTGTGATATAAAATGCGCCGCTTTCCGGGGATACCCCGAAAGGCTTAAATCCACACACGTGTCGACACGATGACCTGGGTGCCTTCAGCTGATGCTGCTGGTTGGTCATTGGGATACGTGGAGGCCAAACCCGACTTATTAAGGAACTATCATGTCCCAAGTCAACATGCGCGATATGCTGAAGGCCGGTGTGCACTTCGGTCACCAGACCCGTTACTGGAACCCGAAAATGGGTAAGTACATTTTCGGCGCGCGTAACAAGATCCACATCATCAACCTTGAAAAAACCCTGCCAATGTTCAACGAGGCTCTGACTTTCGTAGAGCGTCTGGCCCAGGGCAAAAACAAGATTCTGTTCGTCGGCACCAAGCGTTCCGCTGGCAAGATCGTTGCTGAAGAAGCAGCACGTTGCGGTTCGCCGTACGTCGATCACCGCTGGTTGGGCGGCATGCTGACCAACTTCAAAACCATCCGTGCTTCCATCAAGCGTCTGCGTGACCTTGAAGTGCAAGCCGAAGACGGTACTTTCGCCAAGCTGACCAAGAAAGAAGCGCTGATGCGCACTCGCGATCTTGAGAAGCTCGATCGTTCCCTGGGTGGTATCAAGGACATGGGCGGTCTGCCAGACGCACTGTTCGTTATCGACGTTGATCACGAGCGCATCGCGATCACCGAAGCCAACAAGCTGGGCATCCCGGTTATCGGCGTAGTCGATACCAACAGCAGCCCGGAAGGCGTTGACTACATCATCCCAGGCAACGATGACGCAATCCGCGCTATCCAGCTGTACATGGGTTCGATGGCTGACGCTGTAATCCGCGGTCGCAACCACGTTGCTGGTGGCACCGAGCAGTTCGTTGAAGAAGCTCCGGCAGCTGCAGCTGAGTAATTGACGCCTTGGCGTTGACTCAGTAAGCAAAAAGGGGGCTTGGCCCCCTTTTTGCCACCTCGAAAACCATTTGTCCGGTGGCGCATTTACAGTATTTGTAACTTGCAGCTGCTAACAAGGGTGGTTCGGGAAGAATTGAACGCCCGTTCGATCGGGTGGAATGGTTGAAAACCTATCCAAGAGGAATTTTGAAATGGCAGAGATTACTGCAGCGTTGGTCAAAGAACTGCGCGAGCGTACTGGCGAAGGCATGATGGACTGCAAAAAAGCCTTGACCAAGGCTGGCGGCGACATCGAAAAAGCCATTGATGACATGCGTGCTTCGGGCGCAATCAAGGCTGCCAAGAAAGCAGGCAACGTGGCTGCTGAAGGCGCTATCGCTCTGAAAGAAGACGGTAAATCCGCCGTTCTGCTGGAAGTGAACTCGCAGACCGACTTCCTGGCTCTGCAGGACGACTTCAAGGCATTTGTTACTGAAAGCGTTGAAAAAGCGTTCGCTGACAAACTGACTGACGTCGCTCCGCTGATCGAAGCTCAAGAAGCTGCTCGCCTGGTACTGGTCGGCAAGGTTGGCGAAAACGTCAACATCCGTCGCCTGGCTCGCGTTGAAGGTGATGTTGTTGGTGGTTACCTGCACGGCAACAAGATCGGTGTTGCGGTTGTTCTGAAGGGCGGCAACGTTGAGCTGGCCAAAGACATCGCTATGCACGTAGCGGCCAGCAACCCTGAGTTCCTGCTGCCATCGGAAGTTTCCGCTGAAGCAATCGAGCGCGAAAAAGCCGTGTTCCTGCAGCTGAACGAAGAAAAAATCAAAGGCAAGCCAGAAAACATTGTTGAGAACATGGTCAAAGGCCGTATCAGCAAGTTCCTGGCTGAAGCAAGCCTGGTTGAGCAGGCGTTCGTCAAGAACCCTGAAATCAAGGTCGGCGAACTGGCCAAGAAAGCCGGTGCTGAAATCGTTTCTTTCACCTACTTCAAAGTAGGCGAAGGCATCGAGAAGCCGGTCGACAACTTCGCTGAAGAAGTTGCTGCCCAGCTGGCTGCCGCCAAGCAATAAGACGGTTTTTTAACTGTCGCCCTGAAGAGGCTGCCCGCTTACGCGCGCAGCCTCTTTTCAGATGGGGCACCAATTTTTATTGGTTTCCCTTTGGAACTGGCTTACAAAGCCATGTTCCGATGGCGCTGAAGCAGCGCCAAGCTAGAGTGAACGCCAGCTGTAAACAGCTCGCAAAGAATTTTTAAAATACGCCGCAGGAGAGATTCGCAATGGCTCAGCAGGGCAGTGGTTATCAGGCTCGCTATAAACGCATTCTACTCAAGCTTAGCGGCGAGGCCCTGATGGGCTCGGAAGAGTTCGGGATCGATCCGAAAGTTCTGGATCGCATGGCGCTGGAAGTCGGCCAACTGGTTGGCATCGGTGTCCAGGTCGGTCTGGTGATCGGCGGCGGCAACCTGTTCCGCGGGGCAGCGCTGAGCGCGGCCGGCATGGATCGGGTCACAGGCGACCACATGGGCATGCTGGCCACTGTGATGAACGCCCTGGCCATGCGTGATGCGCTGGAACGTGCCAATATCTCGGCCATCGTGATGTCGGCCATTTCCATGGTTGGCGTCACCGATCACTATGATCGCCGCAAAGCCATGCGCCACCTGAACTCCAAGGAAGTCGTGATCTTTGCGGCCGGCACCGGCAATCCGTTCTTCACCACGGATTCGGCAGCCTGCTTGCGTGCGATCGAAATCGACGCTGACGTCGTGCTGAAAGCGACCAAGGTCGATGGTGTCTACACCGCAGATCCATTCAAGGACCCGCATGCCGAGAAGTTCGATCATCTGACCTACGATGAAGTGCTGGATCGCAAGCTGGGCGTGATGGATCTGACAGCCATTTGTCTGTGCCGCGACCACAAAATGCCGTTGCGCGTATTTAACATGAACAAGCCCGGCGCCCTGCTGAACATCGTGCATGGCGGCGCTGAAGGGACCCTGATCGAGGAAGGCCAACAATGATCAACGAAATCAAGAAAGACGCTCAAGAGCGCATGAAGAAATCGGTGGAATCGCTGCTTCACAACTTCGGCCGCATTCGTACCGGCCAGGCGCACCCAAGCATTCTGGAAGGCGTGATGGTGCCATATTACGGTTCCGACACCCCGATCAAGCAAGTGGCGAACATCACCGTCAAAGACGCCCGTACCCTGCAAGTCGTTGCCTTTGAGCGCAACATGCTCGGTGCCGTCGACAAAGCCATCGGCAGCGCGGGTCTGAACCTCAATCCGACCAACCTGGGTGAGCTGCTGCTGATCTCCATGCCGGCCCTGACCGAAGAAACCCGCAAGGGCTTCACCAAGCAGGCTCGTGATGTTGCGGAAGATGCCCGTGTTGCCGTGCGCAACATCCGTCGTGACGCAAACAGCCAGCTCAAGGACCTGGTCAAGGAAAAGGAAATCAGTGAAGACGAAGAGCGTCGCGCCACTGGCGAAATTGATGATCTGACCAAAAAGTACGTGGCTGAAATCGACGCGAATTTGGCGCAGAAAGAAAAAGACCTGATGGCCGTGTAAGGGTCGCGTTTTCATGGAAAAGACCAAGCAGGTTGCGCCGTCCGCGGTGCCGCGCCATGTCGCGATCATCATGGATGGCAATAATCGCTGGGCGAAAAAACGCTTTATGCCGGGTGTCGCCGGGCATAAAGCGGGTGTGGATGCAGTTCGTGCGGTGATTGAGGTGTGTGCCGAGGCCAAGGTCGAGGTATTGACCCTGTTCGCCTTCTCCAGCGAGAACTGGCAGCGCCCGGCCGATGAGGTCAGTGCCTTGATGGACCTGTTCTTCAAGGCGTTGCGTCGCGAGGCCAAGCGCCTGAACGAAAACAACATCAGTCTGCGCATCATTGGCGACCGTTCGCGTTTTCATCCAGAGCTTCAGGCGGCCATGCGCGAGGCTGAAGCCATGACGGCGGGCGCCAATCGCTTCGTCCTGCAGATCGCGGCCAACTACGGCGGTCAGTGGGACATTGCGCAGGCCGCGCAGCGTCTGGCGCGAGAAGTCCAGGCCGGCCATCTGCGTCCGGAAGACATTACCCCGGAACTGTTGCAAACCTGCCTGGCCACCGGCGACCTGCCGTTACCGGACCTGTGTATCCGCACCGGTGGTGAACACCGCATCAGCAACTTCCTGCTGTGGCAACTGGCTTACGCCGAGTTGTACTTCTCCGACCTGTTCTGGCCGGACTTCAAACACGACGCCATGCGCACCGCGCTGGCCGATTTCGCTTCTCGTCAGCGTCGCTTCGGTAAAACGAGCGAGCAGGTCGAGGCTGGAGCCCGGGTTTAATGCTTAAACAACGAATCATCACTGCACTGATACTGCTGCCGATTGCCTTGGGCGGGTTTTTCCTGCTTGAAGGTTCCGGCTTTGCGCTGTTTATCGGGCTGGTCGTGACCCTCGGTGCCTGGGAATGGGCGCGCCTTGCGGGGTTTGCCGCTCAACCGATGCGCGTGGCCTACGCAGCAATGGTCGCGTTGATGTTGTTTGTCATGCACATCCTGCCGGGGCTTGCGCCCTGGGTTTTGGGCGCTTCGGTGCTGTGGTGGGGTGTGGCGACGTATCTGGTGCTGACGTATCCGCGTTCCAGCGAGCGTTGGTCCAGTGCGGCGACCAAATTGGTGATCGGTCTGTTGGTTCTGCTGCCGGCCTGGCAAGGTCTGGTGCAGATCAAACAATACCCATTGGGTAACTTGCTGATCATGGCGGTGATGGTGCTGGTCTGGGGGGCCGATATCGGTGCCTACTTCTCTGGTCGCGCGTTCGGCAAACGCAAACTGGCGCCGCAGGTCAGTCCCGGCAAAAGCTGGGAAGGCGTGTATGGCGGCCTGGCGCTGAGCCTGGTCATCACCGTCATTGTCGGCCTGGTTCGCGACTGGACGGTTGCCGAGCTTTTCAAAGGGTTGATCGGTGCGGCAATTGTCGTGTTCATCTCGGTGGTGGGTGATCTCACCGAAAGCATGTTCAAGCGCCAGTCCGGCATCAAGGACAGCAGTAATCTGCTGCCCGGTCATGGCGGCGTGCTGGATCGCATCGACAGTCTGACGGCTGCGATTCCTGTATTCGCTGTGCTGCTTTGGATGGCCGCACCGTGAGCCGCCCTCAACAGATTACCGTTCTGGGGGCGACCGGTTCGATCGGTCTGAGCACGCTCGACGTCATTGCCCGTCATCCCGAGCGGTATCAGGTTTTTGCCTTGAGCGGCTTCACGCGTCTGAGCGAGTTGCATGCGCTTTGTGTCCGTCATGCACCGAAGTTCGCCGTCGTGCCGGAGCAGAGCGCCGCCCGGGTCCTGCAGGACGATTTACGTGCAGTCGGTCTGTCGACTCGCGTGCTGGTTGGGGAGGAGGGCCTGTGTCAGGTCGCCTCCGATCCGGAAGTCGATACGGTCATGGCGGCCATCGTCGGTGCGGCGGGCTTGCGTCCGACCCTGGCGGCCGTTGAAACCGGCAAGAAAATTCTCCTGGCCAACAAAGAAGCGCTGGTGATGTCCGGCGCGCTGTTCATGCAGGCCGTACGCAAAAGCGGTTCAGTGCTGCTGCCGATCGACAGCGAGCACAACGCGATTTTCCAGTGCATGCCGCAGGATTTTTCCCGCGGGCTCGGGGTCGTGGGCGTTCGTCGGATTTTGCTGACAGCCTCTGGCGGTCCGTTCCGGCAGACACCCTTGGCCGAGCTCGCCGATGTTTCGCCTGAGCAGGCCTGTGCGCACCCGACCTGGTCCATGGGGCGCAAGATCTCCGTGGACTCGGCGAGCATGATGAACAAGGGGCTCGAGCTGATCGAGGCCTGCTGGCTGTTCGATGCCAAGCCGTCCCAGGTAGAAGTGTTGATTCACCCGCAGAGTGTGATTCATTCGCTGGTCGACTACATCGACGGTTCAGTATTGGCTCAGCTGGGCAATCCTGACATGCGCACACCGATCGCCAACGCCCTGGCCTGGCCGGAGCGTATCGATTCGGGCGTTGCTCCGCTGGATCTGTTTGCCATCGCACGTCTGGATTTCCAGGCGCCCGATGAAGAGCGTTTCCCATGCCTGCGGCTGGCGCGTCAGGCTGCCGAGGCTGGCAATAGCGCACCAGCGATGCTAAATGCGGCAAATGAAGTGGCAGTCGCCGCGTTTCTCGACGGGCGGGTTCGTTATCTGGAAATCGCGAGTATCATCGAAGAAGTCTTGAATCTCGAGCCTGTGGTTGCGGTGGATGATCTCGAGGCTGTGTTCACGGCTGACGCGAAAGCGCGAGTCCTGGCCGGGCAATGGTTGAGTCGTCACGGGCGGTAAGTGCTGCCACACGTTGGCCCATGCAGCACTGGATAGGATTGCGGAGAAAGTAGATGAGCGCGCTCTATATGATTGTCGGCACCCTGGTAGCCCTGGGCGTGCTGGTCACCTTCCACGAATTCGGCCATTTCTGGGTCGCGCGTCGCTGTGGGGTCAAAGTGCTGCGCTTCTCCGTGGGCTTCGGCATGCCGTTGCTGCGCTGGCACGACAAGAAAGGCACTGAGTTCGTCGTCGCCGCGATCCCGCTGGGCGGCTACGTGAAGATGCTCGATGAGCGCGAAGGCGAAGTGCCAGCCGATCAGCTCGATCAATCCTTCAATCGCAAATCCGTCCGTCAGCGCATTGCAATTGTGTCGGCAGGCCCGATTGCCAACTTTTTACTGGCGATGATTTTTTTCTGGGTGCTCGCGATGCTCGGCAGCGAGCAGGTGCGGCCTGTTATCGGTGCCGTTGAGTCCGGCAGTATCGCCGCCAAGGCCGGTTTGAGCCCTGGTCAGGAAATTGTCGCCATCGATGGTGAGCCGACTTCGGGTTGGGGGGCCGTCAATCTGCAGCTGGTTCGCCGTCTTGGCGAGAGCGGTTCCCTTCAGGTGCTGGTCCGCGAGCAGGGTTCCACAGCGGATTCGTCTCGTGAGCTGGTCCTGAATAAATGGCTCAAGGGCGCCGACGAACCGGATCCGATTCGTTCGTTGGGTATTCGCCCTTGGCGTCCGGCATTGCCGCCGGTTTTGGCCGAGCTTGACCCGAAAGGCCCTGCACAGGCGGCTGGCCTGAAAACCGGTGACCGGTTGTTGGCATTGGATGGCAAGGCGCTCGATGACTGGCAGCAGGTGGTCGACACCGTTCGTACGCAACCGGATACCAAAATCATGCTGCGCGTCGAGCGTGATGGTGCTCAAATCGACGTCCCTGTGACGCTCGCTGCTCGCGGCGAGAAAAAGTCGCCCAGTGGTTATCTCGGTGCCGGGGTGAAAGCAATCGATTGGCCACCGGAGATGATTCGCGAGGTCAGTTACGGGCCTTTGGCAGCGATTGGCGAGGGGGCTCGACGCACCTGGACCATGAGCGTACTGACCCTCGATTCGCTCAAGAAAATGTTGTTCGGTGAGCTCTCGGTAAAAAACTTGAGTGGACCGATAACCATTGCTAAAGTGGCGGGCGCTTCTGCCCAGTCGGGCGTCGCTGATTTCCTGAATTTCCTTGCTTATCTGAGTATTAGCTTGGGGGTTCTGAATTTGTTGCCCATTCCTGTACTGGATGGGGGGCATTTGTTGTTTTATCTGATCGAGTGGGCGCGTGGTCGCCCCTTGTCGGATCGGGTGCAGGGTTGGGGGATACAGATCGGTATCAGTTTGGTGGTCGGGGTGATGTTGCTTGCTCTGGTCAATGATTTGGGCCGTCTGTAACACTTCGCTGAATTGCGAATCTGCCGCATTTTGCGGCAGTTTGTTTATTGCCAGTTGGAATAAGAAAGGACTTCATGAAACGTCTGCTGCTAACTGCGGTTCTCACCGTATTGATGATCGCCGAAGTTCACGCCGAGTCCTTCACTATCTCTGATATTCGCGTCAATGGCCTCCAGCGGGTCTCCGCGGGTAGCGTCTTTGGTGCCTTGCCGTTGAACGTCGGTGAACAGGCGGATGATCGTCGCCTGGTGGAATCCACTCGTGCGCTGTTCAAAACCGGGTTCTTTCAAGATATCCAGCTGGGCCGCGATGGCAATGTTCTTGTCATTACGGTAGTCGAGCGTCCGTCAGTCGCCAGTATCGAGATCGAGGGCAACAAGGCGATCTCCACTGAAGACCTGATGAAAGGCCTCAAACAATCCGGTCTGGCCGAAGGCGAGATCTTCCAGCGTGCCACCCTCGAAGGTGTACGTAACGAACTGCAGCGCCAATACGTCGCGCAGGGCCGCTACTCGGCTACCGTCGACACCGAAGTGGTGCCGCAGCCGCGCAACCGCGTCGGGCTGAAGGTCAACATCAACGAAGGCACCGTCGCTGCTATCCAGCACATCAACGTGGTGGGTAACACCGTCTTCCCTGATGAAGACCTGATCGACCTGTTCGAACTCAAGACCACCAACTGGCTGTCGTTCTTCAAGAACGACGACAAGTACGCCCGTGAAAAGCTTTCCGGTGACCTGGAGCGTCTGCGTTCCTACTACCTGGACCGCGGCTATATCAACATGGATATCGCTTCGACCCAGGTATCCATCACCCCGGACAAGAAACACGTCTACATCACCGTCAACGTCAACGAAGGCGAGAAGTACACCGTTCGTGACGTCAAGCTGAGCGGCGACCTGAAAGTCCCTGAGGACCAGGTCAAGTCGTTGCTTCTGGTGCAGAAAGGCCAGGTGTTCTCGCGCAAGCTGATGACCACCACGTCCGAACTGATCACCCGCCGTCTGGGTAACGAGGGCTACACCTTCGCCAACGTCAACGGCGTACCTCAGCCGCACGATGAAGACCACACTGTCGATATCACTTTCGCTGTCGATCCGGGCAAGCGTGCTTACGTCAACCGCATCAACTTCCGTGGCAACACCAAGTCCGAAGACGAAGTGCTGCGCCGTGAAATGCGTCAGATGGAAGGTGGCTGGGCTTCGACCTATCTGATCGACCAGTCCAAGACCCGTCTTGAGCGTCTGGGCTTCTTCAAGGAAGTCAACGTCGAAACCCCGGCCGTTCCGGGTGTCGATGACCAGGTTGACGTGAACTACAGCGTTGAAGAGCAAGCTTCCGGTTCGATTACCGCCAGCGTCGGCTTCGCACAGAGTGCTGGTCTGATCCTCGGTGGTTCGATCACCCAGAACAACTTCCTGGGTACCGGTAACAAGGTCAGCGTCGGCTTGACCCGCAGTGAATACCAGAGCCGCTATAACTTCGGTTATGTCGACCCGTACTGGACTGCTGATGGCGTGAGCCTGGGTTACAACGCTTTCTATCGCACCACTGACTACAAAGACCTCGACGTCGACGTAGCCAGCTATGCCGTAGACAGCCTGGGTGCAGGCGTGAGCGTCGGTTACCCGATCAGCGAAACGTCGCGTCTGACCTTCGGTCTGACCGCGCAACAGGACAAGATCAAGACTGGCCTGTACACCGTTGACGAGATCTTCGACTTCGTTAACAAGGAAGGCGACAACTACCTGAACTTCAAGGCGTCGGCCGGTTGGTCCGAGTCGACCCTGAACAAAGGTGTGCTGGCGACCCGTGGTCATTCCCAAAGCCTGGTGCTGGAATCCACGACGCCGGGCAGTGACCTGTCGTTCTTCAAGCTCGACTACCGTGGTCAGTTGTTCCAGCCACTGAGCGAAAACTACACCATGCGCCTGCATACCGAACTGGGTTATGGCGATGGCTACGGTTCGACCGATGGCTTGCCGTTCTATGAAAACTACTATGCTGGTGGTTTCAACTCGGTTCGTGGCTTCAAGGACAGCACCCTGGGTCCTCGCAGTACACCGAGTACCGGCCGCAATCCGGGCACCGCGCTCGATCCGGACCAGGATCCGCTGCCATTCGGTGGTAACGTCCTGATCCAGGGCGGTGTGGAGGTTCTGTTCCCTCTGCCGTTCGTCAAGGACCAGCGTTCCCTGCGTACCTCGGTATTCTGGGACGTGGGTAACGTGTTCGACTCGCAGTGCAAGACGCCGACCAATGCCGACGGTTCGAAGTCCAATACGCAATGCAACGACATCAGTCTGAGCAACATGGCCAGCTCTGTCGGTGTAGGTGTGACATGGGTTACCGCACTGGGTCCTCTGAGTTTCGCGTTGGCCATGCCGATCAAGAAACCGGATGAGGCTGAAACTCAAGTGTTCCAATTCTCCCTCGGCCAGACGTTCTAAGCGTCTGACCCAAGATAACGACAATGGATTTTGTAGGAGTGCATCGTGCGTAAGTTGACTCAATTGGTTCTCCTGGCGACCGTACTGGTAGCAGGTCCGGCTTTTGCCGACATGAAAATCGCCGTTCTGAACTATCAGATGGCTCTGCTGGAATCCGACGCGGCCAAGAAATACGCCGTCGATGCCGAGAAGAAGTTCGGCCCGCAGCTGACCAAGCTCAAGACGCTGGAAAGCAGCGCCAAGGGTATTCAGGACCGCCTGATGGCGGGCGGCGACAAGATGCAGCAAGGCGAGCGTGAGCGTCTGGAACTTGAATTCAAGCAAAAGGCCCGTGACTTCCAGTTCCAGTCCAAGGAACTGAACGAAGCCAAAGCCGTTGCTGACCGTGAAATGCTGAAGCAGCTCAAGCCGAAACTGGACAGCGCTGTGGAAGAAGTCATCAAGAAAGGTGCTTTTGACCTGGTCTTCGAGCGTGGCGCAGTGATTGATGTCAAGCCTCAGTACGACATCACTCGCCAGGTTATCGAGCGCATGAATCAGCTGAAGTAATCCATGACAGCGACCATAAAACTCGGCCAGTTGGCCGAGTTCCTCGGCGCCACCCTGCGTGGCAACCCGGAGAAGGAAATTACTGGGCTAGCCACTTTGCAAGAGGCTGGCCCAGCTCAGTTGAGCTTTCTGGCAAATCCCCAATACCGTAAATACCTGGCTGACAGCCGGGCTGCAGCCCTGTTGCTGAAAGCCGCTGACGCCGAAGGGTTTGACGGGGATGCGCTGGTCGTGCCCGACCCGTATCTTGCTTATGCACGCATTTCCCACCTGTTCGATCCCAAGCCCAAGGCGGCTGCCGGTATTCATCCGACAGCGGTAGTGGCGGAGGACGCGGTGATCGATCCGGCGGCGAGTATCGGTGCATTTGTGGTTATCGAAAGCGGGGCGCGAGTTGATGCGGGTACGACCATCGGCGCGCACTGCTTCATCGGCGCCCGTAGCGTCATTGGTGAAGGTGGCTGGCTCGCACCGCGCGTCACGCTGTATCACGACGTGCGCATCGGCAAGCGGGTGGTGATTCAATCCGGTGCGGTACTGGGTGGCGAAGGCTTCGGCTTTGCCAACGAGAAAGGCATCTGGCAGAAAATCGCTCAGATCGGTGGTGTTCTGGTCGGTGACGATGTGGAGATCGGCGTGAATACCGCCATCGACCGCGGTGCGCTGGCCGATACCGTCCTCGGGAATGGCGTCAAGCTCGACAATCAGATTCAGATCGCTCACAACGTCCAGGTTGGTGATCACACCGCCATGGCCGCGTGCGTGGGCATTTCCGGCAGCACCAAGATCGGCAAGCACTGCATGCTCGCCGGTGGCGTTGGGCTGGTGGGGCATATCGAAATTTGCGACAAGGTTTTCATCACCGGGATGACCATGGTGACCCACTCGATTACCGAGCCGGGCTCCTACTCTTCCGGTACGGCCATGCAACCGGCTGCCGAATGGCGCAAAAGCGCGGCACGCATCCGTCAGCTCGATGACATCGCGCGGCGGCTGCGACAGCTGGAAAAGCGGGCAGGGGAAGTGACCCCTGACGGTAATGCTTCATCAGATGGCTGATACCATTTCCATATCAAGTGTGCACAGCCGCTAGACTGCCTCCTTGATTTGCTAGAGGAACGCGCGTCAGTCGCGCGTTTCCAATCTCTACATAGGCTTCCCCCCGAAATGATGGACATCAACGAGATTCGCGAATACCTGCCTCACCGTTACCCGTTCCTGCTGGTGGACCGGGTCGTGGAACTGGACGTGGAAGGCAAGCGCATTCGCGCCTACAAGAATGTCAGCATCAACGAACCGTTCTTCAATGGTCACTTTCCCGCGCATCCAATCATGCCGGGCGTGCTGATCATCGAAGCGATGGCTCAGGCTGCCGGTATCCTTGGCTTCAAAATGCTTGACGTGAAGCCCGCCGACGGCACGCTTTACTACTTCGTCGGCTCCGACAAGCTTCGTTTTCGCCAGCCCGTCACCCCGGGTGACCAATTGATCCTTGAAGCCCGCTTCATCAGCTGCAAGCGTCAGATCTGGAAGTTCGAATGCCAGGCTTCGGTCGATGGCAAACCAGTCTGCTCCGCTGAAATCATCTGCGCGGAACGCAAACTATGAGTTTGATTGACCCTCGCGCAATCATCGATCCGTCGGCCATTCTGGCTGACGACGTTGAGGTCGGCCCCTGGTCGATCATCGGCGCAGGTGTGGAAATCGGCGAGGGGACAGTGATCGGGCCGCATGTGATTCTCAAAGGCCCGACCCGAATCGGTAAGCACAATCGCATCTACCAGTTTTCTTCGGTAGGCGAGGACACTCCCGATCTGAAATACAAAGGTGAAGAAACCCGTCTGGTCATCGGCGACCATAACGTCATCCGTGAAGGCGTGACGATTCACCGCGGGACCATTCAGGACCGTTCGGAAACGACCCTGGGCGATCACAACCTGATCATGGCCTATGCCCACATCGGCCACGACAGCGTCATCGGCAACCACTGCATCCTGGTCAACAACACCGCGCTGGCGGGCCATGTGCACGTTGAAGACTGGGCGATCCTGTCCGGTTTCACCCTGGTCCACCAGTATTGCCATATCGGCGCCCACAGCTTTTCCGGTATGGGCACCGCCATCGGCAAGGACGTTCCAGCGTACGTCACGGTGTTCGGCAACCCGGCCGAAGCGCGCAGCATGAACTTCGAAGGCATGCGTCGCCGTGGTTTCAGCGAAGACGCGATCCACGCCCTGCGTCGAGCCTACAAGGTGGTTTACCGCCAGGGCCTGACCGTCGAACAAGCGCTCGCCGAACTGGCCGAACCTTCGGCGCAGTTTCCGGAAGTCGCGGTGTTCCGTGATTCCATCCAGTCTTCGACCCGCGGCATCACGCGTTAATCATGGCTAATCTGCGTATTGCGCTGGTGGCGGGTGAAGCTTCCGGTGACATTCTGGGCGCCGGTCTCATGCGTGCGCTCAAGGCACAGCATCCGGCAGTCGAGTTCATCGGTGTCGGTGGTCCGCTGATGCAGGCCGAAGGCCTGACCTCGTACTTTCCGATGGAGCGTCTCTCGGTCATGGGCCTGGTGGAAGTGCTGGGTCGACTGCGCGAGTTGCTCAAGCGCCGCAAGAAACTGGTCGCTGACCTGATCGCCGAGAAGCCGGATGTGTTCATCGGTATCGATGCCCCGGACTTCAACCTGAATATCGAACTCAAGCTGCGCCAGGCCGGGATCAAGACCGTGCACTACGTCAGCCCGTCGGTCTGGGCGTGGCGGCAGAAGCGGGTGCTGAAGATTCGCGAAGGCTGCGACCTGATGCTCACGCTGTTTCCATTCGAAGCAAAATTCTATGAAGAGAAGGGTGTGCCGGTGCGGTTTGTCGGGCATTCCCTGGCCGATGCGATCCCGCTTGAAGCTGACCGCGCCGCCGCACGGGCTGAACTCGGTTTGCCTGACGGGCCGTTGGTTGCGCTCATGCCCGGCAGTCGCGGTGGCGAAGTAGGTCGTCTGGGGGCGTTGTTCCTCGATACCGCCCAGCGTCTGCGCGCCCTGCGTCCTGGCGTTCGGTTCGTCATGCCGTGCGCCAGTCCTCAGCGCCGCGCGCAGCTTGAAGAGTTGCTCGTCGGTCGCGATCTGCCGCTGACCCTGCTCGACGGCAAATCCCATCTGGCGCTGGCAGCTTGCGACGCGGTGTTGATCGCCTCCGGAACGGCTACCCTCGAAGCCTTGTTGTACAAGCGGCCGATGGTCGTTGCCTATCGTTTGGCACCGCTGACGTTCTGGATTCTCAAGCGCATGGTCAAGAGCCCCTACGTCTCGTTGCCGAACCTGTTGGCCCAGCGCCTGTTGGTGCCCGAGTTGCTGCAGGACGATGCGACGGTTGAAGCGCTGGCCCAGACCTTGTCGCCACTGATCGAGGGTGGCGAGGAACAGACACGCGGCTTCGACCAGATTCACCGGACCCTTCGTCTGGATGCCTCCAACCAGGCTGCGGATGCAGTGCTGAAACTGATCGGCCAAGTACAATGAGTAAAACAAGCATGCAAATGGGGCTGGATTTCACCTTGGTCGCTGAAGTCGAAGATCTGGTTGCCGGTGTCGACGAAGTCGGTCGCGGCCCGCTTTGTGGCGCCGTGGTAACCGCGGCTGTGATCCTTGATCCGAACCGTCCGATCCTGGGCTTGAACGATTCGAAGAAGCTCACCGAAGCCCGCCGTGAAAAGCTCTACGACGAAATTTGCGAGAAGGCCCTGAGCTGGTGCATCGCGCGCGCGGAAGTTGAAGAAATCGACGAGTTGAACATCCTCCATGCCACCATGCTGGCCATGCAGCGTGCGATCGAAGGCCTGCACATTCAGCCAAAACTGGCGATGATCGACGGTAACCGTTGCCCGAAACTGTCCATGCGTGCCGAAGCGGTGGTGCAGGGTGACGGCAAGGTGCCAGCAATTGCTGCGGCGTCGATACTGGCCAAAGTCAGTCGCGATCGTGAAATGGCTGCTTTCGAATTGATTTACCCGGGTTACGGCATCGGTGGTCACAAAGGCTATCCGACGCCCGTTCATCTGGAAGCCTTGGCGCGTCTGGGCCCGACACCGATTCATCGCCGCTCGTTTGCCCCGGTGCGGTTGGCATACGAAGCTCGGGAAAGCCTGATCGAGAGTTAGTTGCAAGGCTGATGTTTTTGCCAAGGCCCGGTACAATCCGGGCCTTGTTGTCTTCACGTTTCTAGACAGGATCACTATGCCGGCTTCATTCGTTCATCTACGCCTGCACACTGAATATTCCCTGGTCGACGGTCTGGTGCGGATCAAACCGCTGGTCAAGACCCTGGTCGGCATGAACATGCCTGCCGTCGCGGTCACCGACCAGAACAACATGTGTTCCCTGGTCAAATTCTATAAAGCTGCCATGGGCGCAGGCATCAAGCCGATCTGCGGCGCCGACCTGTGGCTGTCGAACAAGGATCCGGACAACGCCCTGAGCCGGATCAGCCTGTTGGCAATGAACGCTGTCGGCTATCGCAACCTGACTGAGCTGATCTCCCGCGGCTTCATCGACGGCCAGCGCAATGGTTCGGTCATCATCGAGCGTGAGTGGGTGGCCGAGGCCAGCGAAGGCTTGATCATGCTGTCGGCAGCGAAAGAAGGCGAGATTGGCCTGGCCATGCTCAGCGGCAATCCGGCAGAAGCGGAAAAGCTCGCGCGTGAATGGATGGCGGTGTTCCCGGATCGCTTTTACCTGGAAATCCAGCGCACCAATCGCCCCAACGATGAAGAACAACTGCACGGCGCCGTGGCCCTGGCGGAGAAAATCGGCGCGCCACTCGTGGCAACCAACGACGTGCGCTTCATCAAGCAGGAAGACTTCGCCGCCCACGAGACCCGCGTCTGCATCGGTGAGGGCCGCGCCCTCGACGATCCGCGGCGTTCGAAGAATTACAGCGATCAGCAATACCTCAAAAGCGCCGAGGAAATGGCCGAGCTGTTCAGCGACATTCCCGAGGCGCTGGAAAACACCGTCGAGATCGCCAAGCGCTGCAACATCGAAGTGAAGCTGGGCACTCACTTCCTGCCCAACTTCCCGATTCCCGATGGCATGACCATCGACGAGTATTTCCGCAAGGTGTCCTTCGATGGCCTGGAAGAGCGCCTCAGCGTTCTGCTGCCCAAGGACACGACGCAAGACTACGAAGCCAAGCGTCAGGTCTACGTCGACCGGCTGAATTTCGAGCTGGATATCATCATCCAGATGGGGTTTCCGGGTTACTTCCTCATCGTTATGGACTTTATCCAGTGGGCCAAGAGCAACGGCGTGCCGGTAGGTCCTGGCCGTGGTTCGGGTGCCGGCTCGCTGGTGGCCTATGTGCAGAAGATCACCGACCTCGATCCGCTGGAATATGACCTGCTGTTCGAACGTTTCCTTAACCCGGAACGGGTATCGATGCCCGACTTCGACGTCGACTTCTGCATGGACGGTCGTGATCGGGTCATCGACTACGTGGCCGAAAAGTATGGCCGCAACGCGGTAAGCCAGATCATCACTTTCGGTTCCATGGCCGCGAAGGCTGTGGTCCGGGACGTGGCGCGGGTGCAGGGCAAGTCCTACGGTCTGGCGGATCGTCTGTCGAAGATGATTCCGTTTGAAGTCGGCATGACCCTGGAAAAAGCCTACGAGCAGGAAGAAATCCTCCGTGACTTCATCAAGGTCGATGAAGAAGCCGCCGAAATCTGGGAAATGGCGCGCAAGCTCGAAGGTGTTGTGCGCAACGTCGGCAAGCACGCCGGTGGTGTGGTGATCGCGCCGACCAAGCTGACTGACTTTTCGCCGATCTATTGTGACGAAGCCGGTGATGGCCTGGTAACCCAGTTCGACAAGGACGACGTTGAAGCTGCGGGCCTGGTGAAGTTCGACTTCCTGGGGCTGCGGACCCTGACGGTCATCGACTGGGCGTTGAAAACCATCAACCGCGATCGCGCCAAGGTCAACGAGCCACCGCTGGACATCGCGTTCATTCCGCTGGACGACAAGCCGACCTACACGCTGCTGCAAAAAGCCGAAACCACTGCGGTGTTCCAGCTCGAGTCGCGCGGCATGAAAGAGCTGATCAAAAAGCTCAAGCCCGACTGCCTGGAAGACTTGATCGCACTGGTGGCTCTGTTCCGTCCGGGCCCTTTGCAATCGGGCATGGTTGACGACTTTATCAACCGTAAGCACGGTCGCGCCGAACTCGCGTACCCGCACTCGGACTACCAGTACGAAGGCTTGAAGCCGGTACTGGCACCGACGTACGGCATCATCCTGTATCAGGAACAGGTGATGCAGATTGCCCAGGTCATGGCCGGTTACACCCTTGGTGGTGCGGACATGCTGCGTCGGGCCATGGGTAAGAAAAAGCCCGAGGAAATGGCCAAGCAGCGCGGCGGTTTCATTGAAGGTTGCAAGACCAACAATATCGACGCTGACCTTGCCGGTAACATTTTCGACCTGGTGGAAAAATTCGCCGGTTACGGCTTCAACAAATCCCACTCCGCCGCTTACGGCCTGGTGTCGTACCAGACCGCGTGGCTGAAAACGCACTACCCGGCGCCGTTCATGGCCGCGGTACTGTCGGCGGATATGCACAACACCGACAAGGTCGTGACCTTGATCGAAGAAATTCGCACCATGAAGCTGCGTCTCGACGCGCCGGATGTGAATACCTCCGAATTCAAGTTCACGGTGAATGAAGAAGGCCGGATTATTTACGGCCTCGGCGCGATCAAGGGTGTGGGCGAAGGCCCTGTTGAGGCGATTACCGAGGCGCGCCAGGACGGTCCGTTCAAGGACCTGTTCGATTTCTGCGCCAGGGTCGACCTCAAACGCATCAATAAACGCACGCTGGACGGTTTGATCCGCAGCGGTGCGCTGGATCGTCTGGGGCCCTATTTCCATGACGAACCGAAAGCCTATCAAGCGAGCATCGACCAGAACCGCGCGGTCTTGTTGAACGCGATGGAAGGGGCGATCAAGGCCGCCGAACAAACCGCCCGCACCCACGACAGTGGCCACGCCGACCTGTTTGGCGGGCTGTTTGTCGAGGAAGATGCCGACGTCTACGCCAATAACCGCAAGGCGAAAGAGCTGACCCTGAAGGAACGCCTGAAAGGGGAGAAAGACACCCTGGGCCTTTACCTGACCGGTCACCCGATCGACGAATACGAAGGTGAAATCCGCCGTTTCGCTCGTCAACGCATCATCGACTTGAAGCCGGCTCGGGATACCCAGACCGTCGCAGGCATGATCATCGCCCTGCGGGTGATGAAGAACAAAAAGGGCGACAAGATGGGGTTCATCACCCTCGACGACCGTTCTGGCCGGATCGAAGCCTCGCTGTTCGCCGACGCGTTCCATTCCGCGCAGTCGCTGTTGCAGACTGACGCGATGGTGGTGGTCGAAGGCGAGGTCAGCAATGACGACTTCTCCGGCGGTTTGCGTCTGCGGGTCAAACGGGTGATGAGCATGGAGGACGCGCGCACCAACCTGGCCGAAAGCCTGCGATTGAAGCTGCAGACCAAGGATTTGAAGGGCGATCAGCTACGCTGGCTGGGTGAGTTGTTCAAGCGTCACCGCGGCGCGTGCCCGATCACCATGGAATACACGAGCCCCGATGCGAAGGCCTTGCTGCAGTTCGGCGAGACCTGGCGAATCGACCCGGCGGATGCGTTGATTCAAGCCCTGCGTGACCAGTTCGGGCGAGACAACGTCTTCCTCCAATACCGTTGACGGTCAGGTGCCTTCCATAGGCCTTGATCTCGACCTGAATTTTTAATCTCGACCTGAACGCGCCTGTCCCTTAAGGTAGGGCGCGAATAGACAACCGGCCGGCCCAAGCTCTCTTGGACGTCGACCCTAGACGGACGCCTATGAACCCGAATTTTCTAGATTTCGAACAGCCGATCGCCGACCTGCAAGCCAAGATCGAAGAGTTGCGCTTGGTCGGTAATGACAATTCGCTGAATATCGGCGATGAGATCTCCCGCCTGCAGGACAAAAGCAGCACGCTGACCGAAGACATCTTCGGCAAGCTGACCAGCTGGCAGATCGCGCGTCTGGCGCGTCACCCGAAACGTCCATACACCTTGGACTACATCGAACACATCTTCACCGAGTTCGACGAACTGCACGGTGACCGTCACTTCTCCGACGACGCTGCCATCGTTGGCGGCGTGGCCCGTCTGGATGACCAGCCGGTGATGATCATCGGCCACCAGAAAGGCCGTGAAGTGCGCGAGAAAGTTCGCCGCAACTTCGGCATGCCGCGCCCGGAAGGCTATCGCAAGGCTTGCCGCCTGATGGAGATGGCTGAACGTTTCAAAATGCCGATCCTGACCTTCATCGATACGCCGGGCGCCTACCCTGGCATCGACGCTGAAGAGCGTAACCAGAGCGAAGCGATTGCCTGGAACCTGCGCGTCATGGCCCGCCTGAAAACCCCAATCATCGCCACCGTAATCGGTGAAGGTGGTTCCGGCGGCGCTCTGGCAATCGGCGTGTGCGATCAGCTGAACATGCTTCAGTATTCGACCTACGCAGTGATCTCGCCGGAAGGTTGCGCTTCGATTCTGTGGAAAACCGCAGAAAAAGCACCGGATGCCGCCGAAGCCATGGGCATCACTGCCGAGCGCCTGAAAGGCCTGGGCATCGTCGACAAAGTGATCGGCGAGCCTTTGGGCGGCGCTCATCGTGATCCGGCTGCAGCCGCTGCATCGATCCGTGCCGAGCTGAGTTCGCAGCTGGCGATGTTGAAGAAGTTCGATAACGAAGCGCTGCTGGCCCGCCGTTACGAGCGTCTGATGAGCTACGGTCTCTGATCTGACCTTGGCTTCAATGTGGGAGCGGGCTTGCTCGCGGAAGCGGTATAACAGTCAACTGATGTGTTGAATGTTGAGCCGCCTTCGCGAGCAAGCCCGCTCCCACATTTGTTTTGTGCAAAGGGGTCGATATGAGCCAGCCCATGATTGATCTGCCTGTCAGGCTCTTGCTGAATCTCAAGCCTTGGCGCAACGCCACAACCTGGCGCATTGCTTTCTCCGGGGGCCTCGATTCCACGGTCCTTCTGCACCTTCTCGCCAATCTCGCAAAAAACGAACACCTCCCCGAGCTCAAGGCTATACACATTCATCACGGCCTACAGGCTGTGGCTGATACATGGCCGGAGCACTGCCAGTCTGTCTGTGATGGGCTGGGTGTACCTTTGCAGGTCGTTCACGTCCAGGTTCAGCCCGGCGCCAGCCTTGAGCGCGCAGCCCGTGATGCGCGATATGGCGCGTTCATCGAGGCCACTCAAGCCAATGAAGTGCTGCTGACCGCCCAACACCGCGATGATCAGGCCGAAACCCTGTTGTTCCGATTGCTGCGTGGGGCAGGGGTAAGAGGCTTGTCGGGGGTGCCGAGCCAGCGTGCGTTGGGGCGGGGGCATCTGCTGCGACCGCTGCTCGATGTCTCGCGCGCAGAGCTTGAGGCTTACGCGACCGGGCATCAGTTGAGGTGGATAGAAGACCCTTCGAACCAGGATCATCAATTTTCGCGCAATTACCTGCGGCATCAGGTGTTGCCGGTCATGACCGCACGTTGGCCTCAAGCCGTGGCGAGCATGGCCCGCAGCGCGGCCCATCTGAGTGAAGCCCGTGGATTGCTTGATGAGCTGGCGCACATTGATCTGGCGCATGCCCTTACTGACAGTGAATTCGATTGGTTAGGTGTGCCGTCCCTCGAGTTGTCGCCGATTGCAAAGCTGTCCGCCGCTCGCCAGCGAAATGCAATGAGTCACTGGCTCGCTGCGCTGACGCGTCTGCCGGACAGCGACCATTGGTCGGGTTGGGAGGATTTGCGTGATGCCACCGGCGATGCCCGTCCGATCTGGCGGTTGGCGGATGGCGAACTGCATCGGGCGGGCGGACGCATCTGGTGGTTATCCGGCCGTTGGCGACGTCCTGCACTCGACGTGGGAAGGTGGGCTGACCCCTCGCAAGCATTGGTTTTGCCTGACAATGGCGTGCTCACGTTCACCGGACAACCCCCCGAAGGCCCGCTGCATATCCGCTATCGAGAGGGAGGCGAGACCATGAACCTGCCCGATCGTGGCCATCGGGACCTGAAGCGTTTGCTCAATGAGCGCGGGGTTCCAGGGTTCGTCCGTGGCAGATTGCCGCTGCTGTACCGGGGCGAGCAATTGCTGGCGGTGGCCAACCTTCGGGGCTTGAATGGGTGTGAGCAGGACGGCTGGAATTTGCATTGGCAGCCACCGAACGAAGATCAAGGTTTGAGCTGAAAGGGGCTTTCCGGTAGACTACGCTCCCTTCTTGATACAACTTCTGTGGATTCGCCTGAATTGCAGGAGTTGCCGATTACCAAGCAGTCTTTGCTGGGCGATTCCAAAAAATGTGTAGCGAGCAACGTACCGGTGTTTCATCTCCCGGTCTGTCCCAACGCGGCGGTTTTTTTGAAAGGTGCACTGTGATTAATGCAGGTGATCGGGGGCTTCGGCCTTCCTTCGCTTTCCCCGGCGGCTCGGACCGCTTTAACGCAGACTTCTAGGGTTTTTCATGACGCGCTACATATTCGTCACGGGCGGTGTTGTTTCTTCATTGGGGAAAGGCATTGCATCGGCTTCATTGGCGGCCATCCTGGAGGCGCGGGGACTTAAGGTCACCATGCTGAAGCTGGATCCGTACATCAACGTCGACCCGGGCACCATGAGCCCGTTCCAGCACGGTGAAGTGTTCGTCACCCACGACGGCGCCGAGACCGACCTGGACCTGGGTCACTACGAGCGGTTCATCCGCACGACCATGACCCAGAACAACAACTTCACCACCGGCCGTGTTTACGAGCACGTCCTGCGCAAAGAGCGCCGTGGTGATTACCTGGGCGCCACCATCCAGGTGATCCCGCACATCACCGACGAAATCAAGCGCCGGATCATCAAGGGCGCCGGCGACGCCGACGTGGCGATGGTCGAGATCGGTGGCACCGTGGGTGACATCGAATCCCAGCCGTTCCTCGAAGCGATCCGTCAATTGCGTTTCGAAGTCGGCGCCAAGCGCGCGATGCTCATGCACCTGACGCTGGTGCCGTACATCGCCACTGCCGGCGAAACCAAAACCAAGCCAACCCAGCACTCGGTCAAGGAACTGCGTTCCATCGGCCTGCAACCTGATGTGCTGGTTTGCCGCTCCGATCACCCGATCGACATCTCCTCGCGTCGCAAAATCGCGCAGTTCACCAACGTTGAAGAGCGTGCGGTGATTGCCTTGGAAGACGCCGACACCATCTACAAGATCCCGGGCATCCTGCACTCCCAGGGCCTGGATGATTTTGTGGTCGAGCGTTTCGGCTTGCAATGTGGCGGCGCGGATCTGTCCGAGTGGGAAGCCGTGGTCGACGCCAAGCTCAACCCTGAGCACGAAGTCACCATCGCCATGGTCGGCAAGTACATGGAACTGCTGGACGCCTACAAGTCGCTGATCGAAGCGATGAGTCACGCCGGCATCAGCAACCGCACCAAGGTCAACCTGCGCTACATCGATTCCGAAGACATCGAAAACCAGGGCACCGCGCTGCTGGAAGGCGTCGATGCGATCCTGGTTCCAGGCGGCTTCGGTCTGCGTGGCGTGGAAGGCAAGATCACCGCCGTTCAGTACGCTCGCGAAAACAAGGTTCCGTACCTTGGCATCTGCCTGGGCATGCAAGTCGCCGTGATCGAGTTCGCTCGTAACGTCATGGGCTGGAAAGACGCCAACTCCACCGAGTTCGATCGTGCAAGCGGTCACCCGGTCGTGGGTCTGATCACCGAGTGGGAAGATGCCACCGGCGCGGTCGAAACCCGTACCGAAACGTCCGACCTGGGCGGCACCATGCGCCTCGGCGCGCAGGATTGCCTGCTGGAACCTGGTTCCCTGGTTCACGGTTGCTACGGCAAGGACGTGATCGTCGAGCGTCACCGTCATCGCTACGAAGTGAACAACAACCTGTTGCCGCAAATCATGGAAGCCGGTCTGAAAATCTCCGGTCGCTCCGGTGATGGCGCGCTGGTTGAAGTGGTCGAAGCGCCGGATCATCCATGGTTCGTCGCTTGCCAGTTCCACCCTGAGTTCACCTCGACACCACGCGACGGTCACCCGTTGTTCAGCGGTTTCGTCAAAGCAGCTTTGGTTCAACACCAGAAGAAGGCGTAAATCCGATGGCCCAGAAGATCATCCGCGTAGGCGATATCGAGATTGCCAACGACAAGCCAATGGTGCTGTTCGGCGGCATGAACGTGCTGGAAAGCCGCGACATGGCGATGCAGGTCTGCGAAGAGTACGTGAAGGTTACCGAGAAACTCGGTATCCCTTACGTGTTCAAGGCCAGCTTCGACAAGGCCAACCGTTCCTCCGTGACCTCGTACCGTGGTCCCGGCCTGGAAGAGGGCATGCGGATTTTCCAGGACATCAAGCAAGCCTTTGGCGTGCCGATCATCACCGACGTCCACGAGCCTGAACAGGCGGCGGTCGTCGCTGAAGTCTGCGACATCATCCAGCTGCCGGCCTTCCTGTCGCGTCAGACCGACCTCGTGGTCGCGATGGCCAAGACCGGTGCGGTGATCAATATCAAGAAAGCCCAGTTCCTCGCGCCTCAGGAAATGAAACACATCCTGAACAAATGCGTGGAAGCGGGTAACGATCAGTTGATCCTCTGCGAGCGCGGTTCGAGCTTCGGCTACAACAACCTGGTCGTCGACATGCTCGGCTTCGGCATCATGAAGCAGTTCGAATACCCGGTGTTCTTCGACGTGACCCACGCGCTGCAAATGCCCGGTGGTCGCTCGGATTCCGCCGGCGGTCGTCGTGCCCAGGTCCTCGACCTGGCCAAGGCAGGCATGAGCCAGTCGCTGGCCGGTCTGTTCCTCGAAGCGCACCCGGACCCGGACAACGCCAAATGCGATGGCCCTTGCGCCTTGCGTCTGGACAAACTGGAGCCATTCCTGGCCCAGCTCAAAGCATTGGACGAACTGGTGAAGAGTTTTCCGACGGTAGAAACCGCGTAACATCGGAATTCGGTTGTTGTAGGAGCCAGCTTGCTGGCGATGGGGCCTTTACAGACGCCTTCGCCAGCAAGCCGGCTCCTACAAAAGCAGTGCGACCCACAAGTTATAAATCGAGCACAAAGCGTTTTCGTCAACTTTGGAGTGTTTACAACAATGGCAAAAATCGTCGACATCAAAGGTCGTGAAGTTCTCGACTCCCGTGGCAACCCCACCGTGGAAGCGGACGTGCTTCTCGATAACGGCATCATCGGCAGCGCTTGCGCGCCGTCCGGTGCTTCCACTGGCTCGCGTGAAGCGCTCGAGCTGCGTGATGGCGACAAGAGCCGTTACCTGGGCAAGGGCGTTCTGAAAGCCGTCGCCAACATCAACGGTCCGATCCGCGACCTGTTGAAAGGTACAGACCCAAGCGACCAGAAAGCCCTCGATCACGCAATGATCAAGCTCGACGGCACTGAAAACAAAGGTTCCCTGGGCGCCAACGCGATCCTCGCCGTTTCCCTGGCCGCGGCCAAGGCAGCAGCTCAGGACCAGGACCTGCCGCTGTACGCACACATCGCCAACCTGAACGGCACCCCGGGTGTCTACTCGATGCCGGTTCCGATGATGAACATCATCAACGGTGGCGAGCACGCCGATAACAACGTCGACATCCAGGAATTCATGGTTCAGCCGGTTGGCGCCAAGTCTTTCTCGGAAGGTCTGCGCATGGGTACCGAGATTTTCCATCACCTCAAAGCCGTTCTGAAGGCCCGTGGCCTGAGCACTGCTGTCGGTGACGAAGGTGGTTTTGCGCCGAACCTGGCGTCGAACGAAGACGCTTTGAAAGTGATCTCCGAAGCCGTGGCCAACGCCGGTTACAAGCTGGGCACCGACGTGACCCTGGCACTGGACTGCGCGGCCAGCGAATTCTATGAAGACGGCAAGTACAACCTGTCCGGCGAAGGCCAGGTGTTCACTGCTGAAGGTTTCGCCGACTACCTCAAGGGTCTGACCGAGCGTTACCCGATCATCTCCATCGAAGATGGCCTGGACGAGTCCGACTGGGCTGGCTGGAAAATCCTCACCGACAAGATCGGCGAGAAAACCCAGCTGGTAGGCGACGACCTGTTCGTGACCAACACCAAGATCCTGAAAGAAGGCATCGATAAAAAGATCGCCAACTCGATCCTGATCAAGTTCAACCAGATCGGCACCCTGACCGAAACCCTGGAAGCCATCCAGATGGCCAAGGCTGCCGGTTACACTGCCGTGATCTCGCACCGTTCCGGCGAAACCGAAGATTCGACCATTGCCGACCTGGCCGTGGGCACTTCGGCTGGCCAGATCAAGACCGGCTCCCTGTGCCGTTCCGATCGTGTTTCCAAGTACAACCAACTGCTGCGTATCGAAGAGCAGTTGAATGGCAAAGCCAAGTACAACGGCCGCAGCGAGTTTCGCGGTTAAGCTGTAGATGGTAAAAAGTCAGCGGATTGTGTCGGAAAAGTCGCGACAGCGGCGGATTTGCCACTAATCTGATGCCTTACTAGCACAAGCCTGGATATTCCAGGCTTCGTGCTATCAGTCGCTTCAAAGTTTTGGCATGGCTGTCTTTTTTCACTGGATACCTGATATTCGATGCGCAGTCCCAATTGGTTGTTCCTCGTCTTGCTCTTGTTGCTGGCTGGCCTGCAGTACCGCCTGTGGGTGGGTAATGGCAGTCTGGCGCAAGTGGCCGAGCTGACTCAGCAGATCGCGGATCAACAGGCTGAGAACCAAGGGTTACTGGAACGTAATCGGGTGATGGACGCCGAAGTCAGTGAATTGAAAAAAGGCATGGAGACCGTTGAAGAGCGCGCTCGCCATGAGTTGGGCATGGTCAAGGACGGTGAAACCCTTTACCAGTTGGCTCAATGAATTCCTCGTTACCGGCCTTCTGGGCCGTGATTCCTGCCGCGGGTGTTGGTGCCCGTATGGCCGCGGACCGTCCCAAGCAATATTTGCAGCTGGGCGGGCGCACTATTCTTGAACACAGCCTCGGCTGTTTCCTTGATCATCCTTCCCTGAAGGGGTTGGTGGTCAGTCTTGCTGTGGACGACCCTTACTGGCCAAATCTGGCGTGCGCTGGCGATTCGCGTATTCAACGCGTTGACGGCGGTGCCGAGCGTTCCGGGTCGGTGCTCAATGCCTTGCTGCATTTGCATGCGTTGGGGGCTGGCGATGAGGATTGGGTGCTGGTGCACGATGCCGCACGGCCCAACCTTAGCCGTGATGATCTGGATAAGTTGCTGATTGAACTGGCTGACGATCCGGTCGGTGGTCTGCTGGCGGTTCCGGCGCGCGATACCCTCAAGCGGGTCGATAAGCTCGGTCGTGTTGTTGAAACCGTGGATCGCAGTGTGATCTGGCAAGCGTATACGCCACAGATGTTTCGACTGGGTGCGTTGCATCGGGCCCTGGCCGACAGCCTGGTGGCTGATGCGGTCATCACCGATGAGGCTTCGGCCATGGAATGGGCAGGGCTGGCGCCACGGCTGATCGAGGGGCGCGCGGACAATCTGAAAGTCACTCGCCCCGAAGACCTCGAATGGTTGCGCCAGCGTTGGGCTAACCGCCGCTAAAAGATCGCAGCCTGCGGCAGCTCCTGCAAGAGACCGCATTTCTAATGTAGGAGCTATCGCAGCCTGCGATCTTTTGACCTTAAGTCCGATACTCCGGCCGCTCGGCCAAACCTTCCTTCAGATAGTCCACCAACTTGCGCACCTTGGGCGACAAGTGTCGTTGCTGTGGATAAAGCGCCCACACCGCCGTGTTCGGTGGCTGATGCGCCTCCAGCAATGAAATCAAAGAGCCGGCTTTCAAATGCTCCAGCACGTAATAGTCCGGCAACTGACACAAGCCGACACCCTGTAACGCCGCATCCAGCACCGCTTGCCCGCTGTTGCAGCGCCAGTTTCCCTGTACTCGCTGGGAAAACTCTCGCCCGTTCTGTTCCAGTTGCCAGAGGTCCGAACTGCCGATAAGGCAGTTGTGGCGGCTCAGTTCCGACAAGCTGTGTGGGCGACCATACCGTTCTAGGTAGGAAGGAGATGCACACAGGTACATGCGCCGCGGCGCCAGTCGCGTTGCCACCAATCGCGAATCCTGAAGACGACCGAGGCGAATCGCCAGATCCAGGCCTTCATGCACCAGGTCCAATTGCCGGTTGCTCAGTTCGATATCGATTCGAAGTTGTGGATAAAGCCCCATGAATCTCGTTACCAGCGGCACGATGAAGCGCTCGCCGTACGCCACTGCGCAGGTCATGCGCAACATGCCTTTGGGCTCGCTGGTCAGATCGCCGACTGCTCTGAGCGCTTCTTCACGACCGTCCTGCAAACGCTGGCAATGCTGCAAAAAAGTCTGGCCGGCTTCGGTCAGCGTCACGCGACGGGTGCTGCGATAAAGTAGTCGCGTGTGAAGGCGCTCTTCGAGGCGTACTATTTGGCGACTGATGTGGGAGGAAGAAACCCCCAGACGCTCCGCAGCCGCCGTAAATTGGCTGCATTCGGCAACGGCGACGAATTCGTCGATACCTTCCCAGCGGTTCTCGAGCATCGAGATTATCCCTGTGTGGCAATAATGTTTTGCTTTCGTCCTGATTATTCATCGTCGGGCGCCGTATTACACTTCCTGTCTCGTTTTTATGCACTGGAGAATCCACATGATCAAGTCGCGCGCTGCCGTTGCCTTCGAGGCCAAGAAACCCCTCGAGATCGTTGAAGTCGATGTCGCCATGCCCAAGGCCGGTGAAGTTTTGTTGCGTGTAGTTGCCTCAGGTGTCTGCCATACCGATGCGTACACGCTGTCGGGCGCTGATCCGGAAGGCATCTTTCCGTCGATCCTCGGTCACGAAGGTGGCGCGGTGGTTGAAGCCATCGGTGAGGGCGTGACCTCAGTGGCGGTCGGCGATCACGTCATCCCGCTGTACACCCCGGAATGCCGCCAGTGCAAATTCTGCCTGTCGGGCAAGACCAACCTGTGTCAGGCGATTCGCGCCACTCAAGGCAAAGGCCTGATGCCGGATGGCACTACGCGTTTTTCCTACAAGGGCCAGCCAATTTTCCACTACATGGGCACCTCGACGTTTTCCGAGTACACCGTGTTGCCGGAAATCTCCGTCGCCAAAATCCAGAAAGAAGCGCCACTGGAAAAAGTTTGCCTGCTGGGCTGTGGTGTCACCACCGGCATCGGTGCCGTGCTGAATACCGCCAAGGTGAAACCGGGTGATACCGTGGCGATTTTCGGTCTTGGCGGTATTGGTCTGTCAGCGATCATCGGTGCGGTCAAAGCCAAGGCTGGGCGGATCATTGCCATCGACATCAACCCGGCCAAGTTCGAGATCGCCAGGCAGCTCGGTGCAACCGACTGCGTAAACCCGAAAGATTTCGACCGCCCGATTCAGGAAGTCATCGTTGACATGACCGATGGCGGCGTCGAGTTTTCCTTCGAGTGCATCGGCAATGTCCAACTGATGCGCGCCGCACTCGAGTGCTGCCACAAGGGCTGGGGCGAGTCGGTGATCATCGGCGTGGCCGGTGCAGGTCAGGAAATCTCCACCCGTCCATTCCAGTTGGTGACCGGTCGCGTCTGGCGCGGTTCGGCGTTCGGCGGTGTGCGTGGTCGCACCGAATTGCCAAGCTATGTCGAAATGGCCGAAACCGGCGAAATCCCGTTGGACACGTTCATCACTCACACCATGGGCCTGGAAGATATCAACAAGGCTTTCGACCTGATGCATGAAGGAAAAAGCATCCGTTCCGTCATCCATTTCTGAGGTCCGCCATGAGCCTGGAAAATATCTCCTGCCAGAAAAGCTTCGGCGGCTGGCACAAACGCTACCGGCACCGCTCCGAGGTGCTCGGTTGCGACATGGTGTTTGCCGTGTACTTGCCTCCGCAAGCGGAGCAGGGCGGCAAACTGCCGGTGCTGTACTGGTTGTCCGGGCTGACCTGCACCGACGAGAACTTCATGCACAAGGCCGGCGCCCTGCGCATGGCCGCGGAGCTCGGGCTGATCATCGTCGCACCGGATACCAGTCCTCGCGGTCCGGATGTGCCGGGTGACCCGGATGGCGCCTGGGACTTCGGTCTCGGCGCCGGGTTTTATCTGAATGCCACGCAGGAACCTTGGTCCCGCCACTATCGGATGCATGACTATGTCGTGCAGGAATTACCGACATTGGTCGAGGCTCATTTCCCGGCATCGGACAAGCGCGGCATCAGTGGTCATTCCATGGGCGGTCACGGCGCGCTGGTCTGCGCATTGCGCAATCCGGGGCGCTATCAGTCGGTGTCGGCGTTCTCGCCAATCAACAATCCGATGGACTGCCCGTGGGGTCAGAAAGCCTTTTCCCGTTACCTGGGAGAGGACCGTTCGAAATGGCGCGAATGGGATGCCTGCGCATTGATTGCCGAGGCCGACGAGAAGCTGCCGCTGTTGGTTGACCAAGGTGATCGTGATGATTTCCTCGCCACGCAGCTCAAGCCTGAAGCCTTGCAACAAGCGACCAAACTGGCCGGACATCCGCTGACGTTGCGCCTGCAACCGGGCTACGACCACAGCTATTTCTTCATCGCCAGCTTCATTGATGAACACTTGCAGCATCACGCACGCGCCCTAGGCGTCTAATGCAGGTAGAATCACGCCCTGACAAAAATCGGGGCGTTTTTTTATGCGTATTGGCCACGGCTATGATGTGCACCGTTTCGCTGAAGGCGATTTCATTACTCTGGGCGGCGTGCGCATTGCACACGGCTTCGGGCTGCTCGCTCACTCCGACGGTGACGTCCTGCTGCACGCCTTGAGCGATGCCTTGCTCGGCGCTGCTGCGCTGGGTGATATCGGCAAGCACTTCCCGGACACCGACCCGAAATTCAAGGGCGCCGACAGCCGTGTGCTGTTGCGTCACGTCGTCGCACTGGTCCACGCCAAGGGCTGGAAAGTCGGCAACGTCGATAACACCATCGTCGCCCAGGCGCCGAAAATGGCCCCGCATATCGAATCGATGCGCGCGCTGATTGCCGCGGATCTTCAAGTTGAGTTGGATCAAGTGAACGTGAAAGCTACCACCACCGAAAAACTCGGCTTTGTCGGTCGCGAAGAAGGTATCGCCGTGCATTCCGTTGCCTTGTTGCTGCGCGCATGAACGAACTGCAATTGCTCGGCCCGCGTGCCTACGGTGAAGCCCTCGGCACCGCAGTGTTGAAAGCCACGGCGGAAGATTTCCAGGTCGATGAAGTGCTCAACATCCCGCTCAGTGGCGATGGCGAACATCTGTGGATCTGGGTGGAAAAGCGCGGACTGAATACCGAAGAAGCGGCACGGCGAATTGCCAAGGCAGCGGGTGTGCCATTGCGCACCGTCAGCTACGCCGGCCTCAAGGATCGTCAGGCGCTTACCCGCCAGTGGTTCAGCGTGCAACTGCCGGGCAAGGCCGATCCTGATTTGTCGGCGGCGGAAAACGATACGCTGAAAATCCTCAAGACCGGTCGACATAAACGCAAGCTGCAACGCGGTGCCCATTCGGCCAACGGTTTCACCTTGCGCCTGACACAGTTCGCGGGCGACAAAGCGGCCATCGAAGCGCGCCTGCAACTGATCGCCAAACAAGGTATCCCCAATTATTTCGGCGCCCAGCGGTTCGGGTTCGACGGCGGCAATGTGGTCGACGCCCGAGCCTGGGCGGCGCGCAAGGCTTTGCCGGAGCAACGCAACGTTCGTTCGCGGTTGCTCTCCACCGCGCGCAGTTTTCTGTTCAACCAGGTATTGGCGGCGCGTGTGGCTGATGGTACCTGGCAGCAGGCGCAGGTCGGTGATCTGCTGGCGTTCACCGACAGCCGAAGCTTCTTTCCGGCCGGTGAGGCCGAGTGCAGCGACCCGCGACTGGCGATTCTCGACCTGCACCCGACCGGCCCGCAGTGGGGAGAAGGTGACTCGCCGGCGACGGGCGCTGTCCATGAACTGGAGCAGGCAATCGCCGCGCGCGAAGCGGATCTGCGTGATTGGTTGATTAACGCCGGTATGAGCCACGAACGTCGCATCCTGCGACTGCCCATTGGTGGGTTGACGTGGCATTATCCCGAGCCTGACATTCTGCAACTGGAATTCGTCCTGCCGGCCGGATGCTTCGCCACCGTATTGGTGCGTGAACTCGTCGATCTGGTGCCGGTGGGGCAGACGGACAGCCCATGCGTATTCTGATTTCTAACGACGATGGGGTAACCGCACCCGGTCTCGCTGCGCTTTATGCTGCGCTGGCGGATTACACCGAATGCGTGGTTATCGCCCCGGACCAGGACAAAAGCGGCGCCAGCAGTTCGCTGACGCTCGACCGTCCGTTGCACCCGCAAACCCTGATCAACGGCTTTATCAGCCTTAATGGCACACCGACCGATTGCGTGCACCTGGGTCTCAACGGCTTGCTGGAGCTCGAACCGGACATGGTGGTTTCCGGTATTAACCTGGGCGCGAACCTGGGCGACGATGTGTTGTATTCCGGCACCGTGGCAGCGGCCCTCGAAGGACGTTTCCTGGCGCGTCCTTCGTTTGCCTTTTCGTTTGTCTCACGGCAAGTCGAGAACCTTCCCACAGCCGCTTACTATGCGCGCAAACTGGTGGAGGCCCACGCCGACCTTGACCTGCCACCGCGCACGGTATTGAACGTGAACATTCCCAATTTGCCGCTGGACCACATCCGCGGAATCCAGCTCACTCGCCTCGGTCATCGCGCTCGCGCAGCGGCACCGATGAAAGTGGTCGACCCGCGTGGCAAGGCCGGTTACTGGATCGCTGCGGCGGGCGATGCCGAAGACGGCGGTCCGGGCACCGATTTCCATGCGGTGATGCAAGGCTATGTGTCCATCACGCCACTGCAACTGGATCGCACCTTCAATGATGCCTTCCGAAGCCTTGATGGCTGGCTGGAGGGATTGCGCTAATGGCTCGTGAACAAGACCCGATGCATCGCGGTATCGGGATGACCTCGCAACGCACCCGCGAGCGTCTGATCCAGCGATTGTATGAGGAGGGCATTTCCAACGCCAAGGTGCTGGAAGTGATTCGCCGTACGCCGCGACACCTGTTCGTCGACGAGGCGCTGGCGCACCGTGCCTATGAAGACACGGCGCTGCCGATCGGCAACAACCAGACGATCTCCCAGCCTTACATGGTGGCCCGCATGAGCGAGCTGCTGCTGGAGGCGGGGCCGCTGGACAAGGTGATGGAAATCGGCACGGGGTCGGGTTATCAGACCGCGATCCTGTCGCAACTGGTCGAGCGGGTTTTTTCCGTCGAACGCATCAAGGTTTTGCAGGACCGGGCCAAGGAGCGTCTGGTCGACCTCAACCTGCGCAACGTGGTCTTCCGCTGGGGCGATGGCTGGGAAGGCTGGCCGGCGCTGGCACCGTACAACGGCATCATCGTGACGGCGGTGGCGACCGATGTGCCCCAGGCATTGCTCGACCAGTTGGCCCCTGGAGGGCGACTGGTGATACCGGTCGGGTCGGGTGAGGTTCAACAGTTGATGCTGATCATCCGTGAAGAGCACGGGTTTTCCAGGCGTGTTCTGGGGGCGGTGCGTTTCGTTCCATTGCTCAACGGGCCACTGGCCTGAGCATTTGTTTCGTCCCGGTGAATTCTCTTCGATTGCCCCTGTCTTACAGCGGCGTCGATCAGTTAAACGGGATTCATCGTCAGGTAGCAAACGTGTGCTTCGCTTCATTAAAGGTAAAGCCTGCACCGCCCGTTATACTTGCGACACTTCATGCCGGGAACACGGCAATTCAATATTTCAGCCACCACAAAGGGAGCGGCGGGTGAGTCTCACAGTCATTGCGCAGCGAATGGGTATAACGAGCTTTCAGCGCCTGGTGACTGGCCTTGTCTTGAGTACCTTGCTGGTCGGTTGTTCCAGCACCAAATCGAGCGACGTGCGCGTCGTCGATCGCAACAACGCCGTCGCCCAGCGTCCGGCAGTGACCACGGGTCAGTACGTGGTTCGACCTAAAGACACGATGTTCTCGATCGCTTTTCGCTACGGCTGGGACTACAAAGCCCTCGCGGCGCGCAACAACATTCCTGCGCCCTACACGATACATCCGGGTCAGACGATTCGCTTTGACGGTCGCACCGGTTCAACGCCGACGGCGGTGGTCAGCCCGGCCAATTCGGCGCCTTCATCGTCGAGTAAAACCACGGTAATCCGGCGCCAGCCAAATGGCGCAACTACGACGACAACGGTGGTAGCACCGTCCGTCGCCAACAAGCCAGCGCCTGCTCCGATGCCTCCTGCAGGCCCGGCCCCGACCGGCTGGGGGTGGCCTTCTAATGGCATTCTTATTGGAAAATTCTCTTCAAACGGTAGTTTGAATAAAGGAATTGATATCGCCGGAGATTTGGGACAGCCTGTTTTAGCTGCGTCTGATGGGACGGTGGTATACGCCGGGAGTGGCTTAAGGGGCTACGGCGAATTAGTCATCATCAAACACAGCGATACCTACGTCAGTGCCTACGGTCACAACCGCAGGCTGTTGGTTCGGGAGGGGCAGCAGGTCAAGGTCGGACAGACAATTGCCGAAATGGGGTCAACGGGTACAGACCGGGTGAAACTGCATTTTGAGATTCGCCGACAAGGTAAACCTGTAGATCCGCTGCAGTTCCTGCCACGTCGTTGATTTGTTACCAGCCTGTTCCGTCACGTAGAGGGAACAGGCTCCAGCGTTGCCAAGGATAGAGGCGCCGCTTGAGCTTGAGGTCGAACTCACCAAAGGACTATAACAATGGCTCTCAGTAAAGAAGTGCCGGAGTTTGACATCGACGATGAGGTTCTCCTGATGGAGGCCGGTATCGATACGGATTCGATGTCGAATGATGAAGGGGCTGCTCCACCTTCCGTTCGTGCCAAATCCAAACACTCCGCTTCGTTAAAGCAACACAAGTACATTGACTACACGCGTGCACTCGATGCGACGCAGCTGTACCTCAATGAAATTGGCTTTTCCCCTCTGCTGTCCCCCGAAGAAGAAGTTCACTTTGCACGCTTGTCGCAAAGTGGCGATCCGGCCGGGCGCAAACGCATGATTGAAAGCAACCTGCGGCTGGTGGTGAAAATCGCCCGACGCTATGTCAATCGTGGCTTGTCGCTGCTGGACCTGATCGAAGAGGGCAACCTCGGGCTGATTCGGGCGGTAGAGAAGTTCGACCCCGAACGTGGCTTCCGTTTTTCGACCTACGCAACCTGGTGGATTCGTCAAACCATCGAGCGTGCGATCATGAATCAGACCCGGACTATCCGGTTGCCGATCCATGTGGTCAAAGAACTCAACGTGTACCTGAGGGCCGCACGGGAGCTGACGCAAAAACTCGATCACGAACCCTCACCCGAAGAAATCGCCAACCTGCTGGAAAAACCGGTGGGGGAGGTCAAGCGCATGCTCGGCTTGAACGAGCGGGTTTCTTCGGTCGACGTCTCGCTGGGTCCGGATTCGGATAAAACCCTGCTGGATACCCTTACCGACGACCGTCCAACCGATCCGTGCGAACTGCTGCAGGATGACGACCTGTCTCAGAGCATCGATCAATGGCTCTCGGAACTGACCGACAAGCAGCGCGAGGTGGTGATACGCCGCTTCGGTCTGCGCGGTCATGAGAGCAGTACGCTGGAAGATGTAGGTCTGGAAATCGGCCTGACCCGTGAGCGCGTCAGACAGATCCAGGTTGAAGGCCTGAAGCGGCTGCGGGAGATTCTGGAGAAAAATGGTCTGTCCAGCGAGTCGCTGTTTCAATAAGAAAATCGCTTGAGCCGCAAGTAAAAAGCCCCGACTGGTTCGGGGCTTTTTGTTGTCCCTGTAGGAGCCGGCTTGCTGGCGATCCAGACCCCCGCGGTTAACCAGATAATCCGCGTGATCGTTCATCGCCAGCAAGCCGGCTCCTACAGGGGGGGACCTCAGGTTTGTAGTTTCGCGTTGTAAGTCTTTGCTTACTCTTTCGTAAGTGTTCGTTATTTTTACACCCTGGCAGACGACTATTGTTTGTCTGTTCTTGCTTTATCTTACTGATATTTATAGATATTTATAAAAGTTAAGCGCATATGGCAGCCGGTTTTTGCCTGGGAAGGCGATTGCGCTTGCCCGGGAACTCTCTAGTATTCAGGTTGTGTCGACGGACAGACACGCCCTTCAAGGATGAGGGGAAAGGACATTGCAGGACGCGATTCATCAGGACGATGAAAAGGAACACAGGGAATAGGGAAAAAATGTGGGCGGGTCAAACCGCCCCTTTTTTTTGCCTTTTTTTTGGTTGGGATGCCGCTTCATTTTCAGCGTGGGTACGGTCTCTTGTAGGAACCGGCTTGCTGGCGAAGATCGTTAACGATAACACGTGATGTCTGAATCAACGCGGCGTATTTGAGTCCATCGCCAGCAAGCCGGCTCCTACGGGTTTTGCGTTATCCGTGTTTCCAGGGGGCTATGAAGAACCTTTTCCGTCTGTAGAAAAGCAAAAAGGCCCGCAAGGGGCCTTTTCGGGAACGCGGGGCAAATCAGCGTTCGAGGTCTTTGATCTTGCCTTTGACGCCATCCCACTCTTCGGCATCGGGCAGCGATTCTTTCTTCTCGGTGATGTTTGGCCAGATTTCGGCCAACTCAACGTTCAGCTGAATGAATTCCTGCATCTCTTCCGGGACCTCATCTTCAGAGAAGATGGCCACGGCAGGGCATTCTGGTTCACACAGTGCGCAGTCGATGCACTCATCCGGGTGAATCACCAGGAAGTTCGGGCCTTCGTAAAAGCAGTCCACCGGACAGACTTCTACGCAGTCGGTGTACTTGCACTTGATGCAGTTGTCGGTGACGACGAAGGTCATTTCTAATTTTCTCCTCAGGCGGCGGCAGCGGAGCCCCTTCACGTTGGGGTCGCCAGGTTTGGGAGCGATAGTCTGCAGACCAGGCTATTAGCCTGCAGCATCCCAAACCGCGCGAGATTCTAACAGCTTGCAGGCAAGTGCGTTAGATCCGTGTCTTTAGTGTATAGAGCATTTCTAGCGCGCGACGCGGCGTCAAGTCATCCAGATCCAGTTTGGCCAGTTCATCGAGCACCGGATGCGGCAGGCTGGCGAACATGTCGCTCTGCTGTGGCGCGGCCGGTTTGCCTTTGGCTGCCTTGGGCACTTCATGGGGCAGCGCGGTGGCTTCCAGTCGACCCAGGTGCTCGCGAGCACGCACGATCACTTCGCTCGGTACGCCGGCCAGTTGCGCCACGGCCAGGCCGTAGCTCTGGCTGGCAGGCCCGGGCAGCACGTGGTGCAGGAACACGATGCGTTCGTTGTGTTCGGTGGCGTTGAGGTGCACGTTGGCCACCAGCGGTTGCGCTTCCGGCAACACCGTCAACTCGAAGTAGTGGGTGGCGAACAGCGTGTAGGCTCGCAGGTGCGCCAGGCGTTCGGCTGCGGCCCACGCCAGGGACAAGCCGTCGAAGGTGCTGGTGCCGCGACCGACTTCGTCCATCAGCACCAGGCTGCGCTCGGTGGCGTTGTGCAAAATGTTGGCGGTTTCGCTCATTTCGACCATGAAGGTCGAACGCCCACCGGCCAGGTCATCGCTGGAACCGATCCGGGTGAAGATCCGGTCCACCAGCGACAATTCGCAACTGGCCGCCGGTACGAAACTGCCGATGTGCGCCAGCAACACGATCAATGCGGTCTGACGCATGTAGGTGGATTTACCGCCCATGTTCGGACCGGTGATCACCAGCATGCGAGTACTGTCGTCGAGGCTCAGGTCATTGGCCACGAACGGCGTGGTCAGCACTTGCTCGACCACCGGGTGACGACCCTGGCTGATACGCATGCACGGCTCATCGACGAAGCGCGGGCAGTTCAGGTCGAGGTTCAGCGCGCGTTCGGCAAGGTTGCTCAGCACATCCAGTTCGGCCAGTGCCGCGGCGGTGTCCTGCAGCGGTGGCAACTGGGCGATCAGGTCTTCGAGCAGCGCTTCGTAAAGCATCTTTTCGCGAGCCAGGGCGCGGCTCTTGGCCGACAGTGCCTTGTCTTCGAATGCTTTGAGTTCCGGCGTGATAAAACGCTCGGCGCCTTTCAGGGTCTGGCGGCGGATGTAGTCGGCCGGCGCTGATTCGGCCTGCTTGCTCGGCAGCTCGATAAAGTAACCGTGAATGCGGTTGTACCCGACTTTCAGGTGCGACAGACCGGTGCGGGCCTTTTCGCGTGCTTCCAGATCGATCAGGAACTGCCCGGCGTTTTCGCTCAGCGATTGCAACTCGTCGAGTTCGCTGTCGTAACCGGTTTTCAACACGCCGCCATCGCGGATCACCGCAGGCGGGTTGTCGATGATGGCTTTTTCCAGCAGTGCCGCCAGTTCCGGGTAGGTGCTGGTGGTCTTGGCCAGTTGAATGATGTGCGGCGCTTCGAGCTCGGTCATCGCCACTTGCAGCTCAGGCAGAGCACCAAGCGCATCGCGCAGACGAGCGAGGTCGCGAGGACGGGCATTACGCAAACCGATTCGCGCGAGAATCCGCTCGATGTCACCGATTTCCTTGAGCTGCGGTTGCAGCTTTTCGAAGCGGTAGCCGTCGAGCAGGCACGTGATCGAGGTCTGACGCGCGAGCAAAACCTTCAGGTCGCGCAACGGCCGGTTCAGCCAGCGGGTCAGCAGACGACTGCCCATCGCGGTCTGGCAACGATCGACCACCGATTGCAGCGTGTTGTCGCGACCGCCGGCCAGGTTGGTGTCCAGTTCCAGGTTGCGACGGCTCGCGCCATCCAGCACCACGGTGTCGTCCAGACGCTCATGGCGCAGGCTGCGCAAATGGGGCAGGGCGGTGCGTTGGGTTTCCTTGGCGTAGCTGAGCAGGCAACCGGCGGCGCCGATGGCGAGGGTCAGGTTCTCGCATCCGAAACCTTTCAGGTCCTGGGTCGAGAATTGCTGGCAGAGACTTTTCAGCGCCGAGTCGCGCTCGAAATCCCACGGCGCACGACGACGAACCCCGCGGCGTTTCTCCGCCGGCAAATCTTTCGGCCAGTCATCCGGGATCATCAGCTCCACCGGATTGACCCGCTCCAGTTCCGCCAGCAGGTTTTCCCAGCCCTTGATCTCCAGCACGGTGAAGTTGCCGCTGGTGATGTCCAGCACCGCCAGCCCGAACAGACGCTCGTCACCCAGCACCGCCGCGATCAGGTTATCCCGACGCTCATCCAGCAGCGCTTCATCGCTGACCGTGCCCGGCGTGATGATCCGCACCACCTGACGATCCACCGGCCCCTTGCTGGTCGCCGGATCGCCGACCTGCTCACAGATCACCACGGACTCGCCGAGCTTGACCAGTTTCGCCAGGTAACCTTCCGCGGCGTGGTAAGGAATCCCGCACATCGGAATTGCCTGACCGGCCGACTGCCCACGGGCGGTCAGGGTGATGTCCAGCAACTTGGCGGCCTTCTTCGCGTCTTCATAGAAGATCTCGTAGAAGTCACCCATGCGATAGAACATCAGCTGGTCGGGGTGCTGGTTCTTCAGGCGCCAGTACTGCTGCATCATTGGCGTGTGAGAGGACAGATCGGTGAGTGCTTTATTCATCGGATATCAGGCAAATTCGTTGAAAGGTGTAGGGCAAAGGAGGGACATCGGCCCGGCTTTTCCGCGATGGGCGCAAGGTTAACATGGGCGGTCCACCCGACGCAGGCATGAAAGCCGCGGGATACATTTCTGCAGCTTATGCACGAATTATGCAAAACAGCATTTGTCATCGGAAAAAAGATCAAGCACTATGCGCGTTATGCAAAAACGCAATGTTTCTACCGTATTAAGAGCGCTGCTCGATCAGCACGGGATCTCCCCCACGGAGCTTCACCGTCGCACCGGCGTGCCTCAATCCACTCTCTCGCGAATCCTCAGCGGGAAGATCGTCGATCCTTCGGACAAACACATCTCGAAGATCGCCGAGTACTTTGCCGTGAGCACTGACCAGTTGCGAGGCCGTGCGGATGTCGCGCCCGCCGTCAATTCCGGTCGCGATGAATTGCATTCCGAACTCAAGGACATAAGCCTGTGGGATGACGATACGCCCGTCGATGACGACGAGGTGTCGGTCCCCTTTCTTCGCGAGGTTGAATTGGCTGCTGGATCAGGAAGATTCGTCATCGAAGAAAGCGAGCGCTCTAGCCTGCGCTTCGGCAAACGCAGCTTGCGCCACAACGGTGTGCAGTTCGACCAGGCCAAATGCGTGACAGTGCGTGGCAACAGCATGTTGCCGGTACTGCGCGACGGCGCCACGGTGGGCGTCAATGCCGGCAAATGCGGGATCGGCGATATCGTCGACGGCGACCTGTATGCGATCAACCACAATGGTCAACTGCGGGTTAAACAGCTTTATCGTTTGCCGACGGGGATTCGCCTGCGCAGCTTCAATCGCGATGAGCATCCGGACGAGGACTACACCTTCCAGGAAATCCAGGAAGAACAAATCGTCATCCTCGGTCACGTCTTCTGGTGGGGCATGTACGCCCGTTAACCTCACCGCTGTCAGATAAAACCCGCCACTGCGCGGGTTTTTTTTCGCCTGCTGAAAACCGCCAACGCCTTTGTCTGTGGGGCTTTCATGCGCTAGTGCATTCTCAGTGCATAAATAAATGCATTTATGCATTGACTGTATATGCATCCATGCATATTCTTTGTCTCAAGCCGCTCAACAAAGCAGCTCGAAACGAAGCTCTTTAGTTCCACCACAAAGGCAGCGATGAACCGGCCTCAACGGTTCAGAGGGTTGGCAACTGACCCGGGTGTGCAGCGTAAAGCACCAGAAGCAGTTATCCGGCGGGCAGGGACCGCGGTCGGAAAAACAATCTGAATGGACCCGTACCGCGCCAGTAGCGCCGAAAGGTCAACGCGAAGGATCGCATTACTGAAAAGCCCGGTTAGCGCCGGGCTTTTTGGAATGCCTACCTCGACCGAGGTCTGTCGACCTCGACGACAACAAGGATTCGACAGAAGCCAGGAGGCATCGCGATGTTGAAAGATTGCAGATGTGGGCAGTGCAAAAGACTTCTCGCCCGAGTGGGTGAGTACACCGAGCTCCAGATCAAATGTTCCCGCTGCGGAACATTGAATCACGTGAAGGCCGCGAGCCATGAGCGATCGCCGTTGAGCGACATGAACGCGCAATCCTGCGCACAAAACCATTCGACTCAATAGGTGACAAAAATGGCAGGACCACTAGGACCACCCCGTATCCAGTTCACAAACAATGGCAGCCCGGTGTTGCCGCCGCGCAACTCGATGAGCCCGGGGCAGTATCTCGAATCGCCGAGCAAGCGGTTCAAACTGCTGCTGCAACCGGACATGAACCTGGCGCTCTACGATAATGGCGCACTGGCCTGGGTAGCTGACGGTAACGCTTACACGAACACACTGAATCCTGTAGCAGCGGTGCCCAACTGTTTCTACGTGTATTACAGCGGTGTTCTTGTAGACCACACCCGTAACCGTTGCTGGACCACGGTCAATACAACGGCAATGGACAGTGTAGAGGCAGCCGCCAATCGCACTTATCTTCAGGTGCAGGACGATGGCAACATCGTGATCATCGACTCGCAGACGCTCTGGAATGGCACTCCGTCGATTCCTGTCGTGACGGGCAGTGCCGCAGTGATATTCCCTGGGCCATCGGAGTTGGTCAGAGGACAGCCTTACTTTGCCGGTGACGGCGCCATCATCTTCCAGGGCGATGGCAACGTTGTGAACTACGGCCCGAACTGGAGTGTTCGCTGGGCCAGTTACACGCAGAACAAAGGCGCGGTGAAGGCAGTGTTCCAGGCGGACGGCAACTTCGTTGTTTATGCAGCGAATGACGTTCCGCTGTGGAACTCGGGAACCGGTGGCCGTCCGGGAGCTTCTTTGCGCCTTCAACCCAATGGCAGCCTGGCGGTCGTCCAGGATGTGCCTGTCTGGGCGCGTTTCGGCTATACGCCAACCATTCGCGCCCGAAAAATCTATTATCCGGACACCACAAGTCCCGAGCATAACGGTACTGCACCGTATCCAACTTACGGTCATATCGGTTGGGAGTTTTAAGGGTAGAGCCAAGGACTCCCTGCCAGGTGGCAGGGCGTCTTTTTATTGCGCAGGACTTTTTCATTTTTGGGCCATTCACCCCCCAGGAGGCGTGACATGACAAACGAGCAACAAGCGTTGCTGGACATGCCGATCTGGCTGGTCATCGTGCTCGCCTTGATGGGCGGGGTGTCTGGCGAAATGTGGCGCGCCGATAAGGAGGGCGCCCGTGGCTGGTCATTGCTGCGGCGTCTGGCCTTGCGTTCCGGGGCCTGCATGATCTGTGGGGTCTCGGCCATCATGCTGCTGTACGCCGCCGGCATGTCGATCTGGGCGGCCGGCGCGTTCGGTTGCCTCACGGCGATGGCCGGCGCCGATGTCGCCATCGGCCTTTACGAACGCTGGGCGGCCAAGCGGATCGGCGTGTGCGAAGTGCCGCCGCGTGATTCTCGTCCGGATCAATAACACCAACACCTTTGCCGTTCTGGCAACGCCGGCACGCTGCATCCCTCGCGCAGCGGAACGCTTCAATATTTCAACTGGAAGCCCCTTATGTCCCCCGACATCGATAAGCCGTCGCGGCTGTTGTTTGCCATTGCCGAAGCGCTGCGTTCGGCTGGCCTGGGTTTGAAGGTCGGAGGTCGTCAGGACTTCGACGGCACGTTCGATCAGGCGTGGGTCCTGATCGCCATCGAACGCAATGCACCCGGCGAGCGCGCCCATGACGGGCGGATCGCCCATGTTTTGACGGTCTCGCTGCAAGTCATTGTGTCGCCAACGCTGAGTAACCCGGGATTGGCCGCTGGCGATCTGGCGAGCGTACTCAAGGGATTGGCCACGGATAACCGCTGGGGCCTGCCGGGGAACCAATGCGACCTGCCCATGAACATCGATGCCTTGCCGTCGACGCTCATCAGCGGTTCGCAGGAGTACCTCGCCTGGACCCTCTCCTTTACCCAGACGATTTACCTCGGCGCATTGCTGCTGGAGGACCCGCTGGGCATCCCGAAATTCGCCAAAACCTGGGAGGTCTCGAACATCGACGACCCGGACCAATACACCGCACTCGAGGGCTGAGCCATGTTCGATGCGCTTTTACGTCAGCAACTCGGCCCGATCATTGAGCGCCTGGCCGAGATGGAGGCTGAACTTGAAGACTTGCACCGGCGAACCGACAGCCTGTGTCGTATCGGCGTGTGCCAGGAAGTCGATGCGGCCACTAACACGTGCCGGGTCAGACACGGTGAATTGCTGTCCCCGGCGATCCGCTTTTTCAACCCCAGCGCCGGGGCGCAACGCGAGTCGCGGATCCCCTCGGTCGGCGAGCAATGCCTGTTGCTCAACCATGGCGGCGGCGAGGGCAGCGCTCAATCCGTGGCGTTGTTCGGGCTTAACGGCAATCAGTTTCCCCCCGCTTCGACACAGGCCTCGCTGACGCGTCGCCTCTATCTGGACGGCACTGAAAGCGGTTACGACGACGCCCGTCACGCCTTGCACTGGAAGAACGGCCCGGCTGCGTTCACTGGCTCTCGCGAAGCGCTCGAGTTGAATCTCGGCCCGGCGAGCCTTGCGATCACGCCTGAGGCCATCGAATTGCAACTGGGCGCGGTCGGCTTGCGACTCGACGCTTCCGGTGTGCACCTGAGCGGCCCGGTGGTGGACCACCAGGGACGCGTCATCAGTACCGCATAAAGAGTTTCCCATGATCGGAATCGATAGAAACACCGGGGCGGCGGTCGACGACTGGCCGCAGTTTGTGCAGCGCGCGACCCGGGCGCTGACCACGCCGTTGGGCACACGTCAGAAGCGTCCTTTGTATGGCTCGATGATCCCGGACCTGCTGGGTCGCAACCTCGGCGACGACCTGCTGATCCTTGCCCAGAGCCATGCGGCGCAGGCGTTTTACAACGAGCAGAACGGCATCAGTGATTTCCAGCCGCAGGCCATTGTCGCCGGCCGGCGAGGCGCCGGGCTGGTGTTGCGATTCGCCGGCACCTGGAAAAACCGCAGCCAGACCTTCGAGGTGGTGACATGAGCATGTTGATCCCTGGCCAGAACCAGTTGGCCGAACCGTCGATCGTCACCGTCGAAGCGTTCGAGGATTTGCTCGCCGAGTTCAAGACATTTGTCGTCGAGTACGTCGGCGCCCGGTCTCCCGAGACGGCGGTGAAGCTCAAGGCCAGTCTTGAAAACGAAAGCGAGTTGCTGACCCTGGCCCTTGAGGCGTTTTGTGTGCGCCTGCAAATCCACGAACGAAAATACAACGCCCGCATCATGCAGATGCTGGCCTGGTGGGCGACCGGCAGCAATCTGGATGCTCGCCTCGCCGACATGGGGCTTGAGCGTCAACTGCTCGACCCGGGCGATCCGGCGGCATTCCCGCCGATTGCCCCCGTGTACGAGAGCGACGATGACGCCCGGTTGCGTTACTACCTGGCGCCGCATGCACCGGCCGCCGGTTCGCGCATGCAGTATCGCCGCGAGGTGTTCACCCTGGGCGAGCGTCCTGTGGTGAAGGTGGAAACGGCGGCGCCGGGGGAGGTGACGGTCACGTACACCTTCGATCCGGACGGCCATGCCGCACAGGTCAAGGACGGCAACGGGCGTCGCACGGCGCCCGGTGAGGTGATGGTCACGGTGCTTGCAAGGGAAGGCGATGGCACCGCGTCCGAAGAGCTGCTCGACGGTGTGCGCCAGCACTTCGCCCGGCCTGACGTCCGACCGGAAACGGATCGGGTCACGGTGCAGGGCGCTCACATCAAGAACTACAAAATCCGCGTCGTCGCGAGGATCAACGCCGGCCCGGATTCGGGGCTGACCAAAGTGGCCGCGCAACAGCAACTGCAAGCGTATGCCCAGAGTTGTCATCGCCTGGAAGGGCGGGTCGACCCGAGCTGGATCGACTACACGCTGCACAGCGCCGGCGCGGTTCAACTCGAGATTCTCGAACCGGTCGCGCCGATTGTGACGACCGCCTTCGAAGCGCCGTACTGCATGGGTGTCGAGGTCGAGGTGCTCACGCTATGAGTGACCAGACACCTCGTTCGAGCCTGTTGCCGTCCAACAGCTCGCCGCTGGAAAAAGCGCTGGATCTCGGTTTCGGCGCATTGCTTGATCGCATCACGCCGCCATTTCCCGAGCTGATGAACCCGAAGGCGACGCCGTTGGCGTTTCTGCCGTATCTCGCCGCGGATCGCGGTGTCAGCGAATGGAGCTCCGAGGCGGTCGAGGCGGAAAAGCGCCTGACGGTTGAATTCGCCTGGCCCACGGCGCGGCAGGCCGGGACGCGACAGGCGCTGGAAAACGCCGCGAAAGGATTGCGGTTGATGCCCGAAATCCGGGCTTGGTACGAGCAGACACCACCGGGTCAGCCTTACAGCTTTTCCGTCAGGGCGTTTACCGAGCAGCCCTACAGCGAAGAAATCGACGCACGTCTCGACCGGCGCCTGGCGGACGCCAAAAGCGAACGCGACATTCTGTCGGTGTCCGTGGGTTTGAGCGCATTTGGCAGTCATGTCATCGGCGCGGCGACGGTATGCGGCGAACTCACCACGGTGTATCCGATTGTCATCGAAGGGCTCGAAGCCTCGGGTCAGGCCTTTATGGCTGCCGGGCTCTACGCCGTCGAAACATCCACTATTTATCCTCAGGGGGCCTGAATGGCTGACTATTACACCCTGCTCACGAATGCAGGGATTGCCTACGAAACCGCCTGCAAGGCGGCGGGCGTGCCGATCAAGTTGTCGCAGATTTCGGTCGGTGACGGCGGCGGCGCGGTTTACAACCCGGCGGCGACCGCCACCGCGCTCAAACGGGAAGTGTGGCGCGGGCCACTGAATGCGCTGTTCCAGGATGAGAAAAATCCGAGCTGGTTATTGGCCGAAGTGACCATCCCGCCGGAAGAGGGCGGTTGGTATGTGCGTGAAGCGGGGCTCTGGACTGACACCGGGATTTTGTACGCCATCGTCAAATACCCGGAGTCGTTCAAGCCTGTGCTGGCAACGTCGGGTTCGGGGAAAGAGTTTTACATTCGCTCGATTTTCGAGACGAGCAATGCCTCTCTGGTGACGTTGTTGATTGACGACACTGTGGTCAAAGCGACCCGGGCATGGGTGATGGGGTATCTCGCCGATGAGTTGGCCAAGCTTGATGGCAAGCCGTCGGTTCGCGTGGTTGCCACTGGGAACATCGTATTAAACGGTGCGCAGCAGATTGATGGCGTCGCGGTGGTGTCTGGTCAGCGGGTGCTGGTGGCGGGCCAGGCGACGGCGAAAGATAACGGCATTTACGTTGCCGCCAATGGTGACTGGGTGCGCTCGGTCGATTCGAACACCAGCGCCAAAGTGACGCCGGGGCTGACCGTGATGGTCGAGGAGGGCACGGCGAACGGTGATTCGCTTTGGCACCTGGTCACGAATGGTCCGATCACGCTGGGCACTACTGCGCTGAGCTTTGAAATGCTGGCGGGTAGAACGGGGATTCAGGCGGGGGCTTACAAGAGTCTGACGGTTGATAAATACGGTCGCGCCATTGCGGGTGACAACCCTACCACCGTGGCGGGTTACGGATTGACCGATGTTTACACCAAAGCACAGGTCGAGGCATTTGCATTGAGTGTCGCGGGGGACCGGGTTGGCGAGGTCACGCACTTCGCAATGGTCACGCCGCCTGCCGGCTTTTTGAAGCGCAATGGGGCTGCGGTATCACGCACGACCTACGCCGCACTGTTCGCCAGAATCGGCACTTATTACGGCGTGGGGGATGGTGCGACCACGTTCAATTTGCCGGATTCCCGGGCTCATTTCGATCGAGCATTCGATGACGGGCGAAACGTCGACCCGGGTCGTGTTTTCGGTAGCGTCCAGGCGAGTCAGAACGCCGCTCACGTGCATACCGCCAGTGCGGCGGTCGCCGGCGCCCATACACACGGTATCTGGATCAACCTGGATCGGGGGCCAGGTACCGAAGGCAATGCGGTGTGGGGTGACGAGCCTTGGTACGGGTCTGCAGGAACCACCACCAGCTCAAACGGAGATCACACTCACGCGATCACCATTGCCAGTTCCGGTGGCACTGAAGCCCGGCCACTCAACACGGCGTTTCTTGCCTGTATCAAATATTGATCAGATCCCTATTGGAGTTTTTGAGAATGTCAGACGAACGCATTACCTCGAAAGGCGAGGTGTCCTGGTGGCTCGCTGATGAGGTCACGCCACCGACCATCTGCAATGTGCACCCCATTACTGGAGAGTTCATCGGCATTGGGATCGCGGACCCCAGCCCATTGGAACCTTTTACCTGGTTGATCCCTGCGCATGCTTATGAGTGCGAGCCGCCTGCGCTGGAGGCTGGTTATGCGGCAGTCAAGCTATCGGGCGAAGGCTGGAAGCAGGTCGCGGACCACCGCGGTTTGCCGGTCTACAGCACCGAGACCGGAGAGTCTCAAGTCTGGGAGCTGCTGGGCGACTTGCCTGAAGGTTTTACGCTTGAAGCCCCGGTGACCCGTTTCGATAAATGGCAGGACGATCACTGGTCCGTCGATGAAGTCGCGACGGCACGCGCACTGAAGAATAAGGCCGCCAAGAAGAAAACGTTGTTGACGCAATTCAGCGCAAACATGATTTCCACTTTGCAGAACGCGTTGGATCTGGAGATTGCCAATGAGCGCGAGGTTGCGGATCTCAAGTTCTGGAAAATCTACGGCGTCGAGCTGAATCGTGTCGATGTCGTTGGTCAGGCTCCGCAGGACAGCGAGTGGCCGACCAGTCCTAATGATGCCTTGGCGGCTGCCTGGCTTGTGTCTCAGGGCTTTGATGATCCACCTTTGGAAACCTTCATCACTCCCCAATAAACGCCCCGCACCGTCGGGGCGTTTTCTTTCCCGCAATACAACACACACAACACCCGACAGCCCCTTCTCAAAGGGGCTTTTTCGTTCAAGGAGAAACAGAAATGGCAGAACGCCAAACGTACACCGTGCTCCTCCCATTCCCCACCGGCGGAGGTCACTGGTCGAGCATCGGCCAGGAAATGCATCTGCTCGATGTGGAGGCCAGTGCGTTGCGCAGCGCTGGTCGTCTGGAGCTGAAAAAAACCGAGGCTGCCGAGACTGCCTCTACATCCACCGCGGCAAAAAAAGCCGCCGCCAAGAAGGCTGAATAACCATGGCTGAGGTTTTGAACTTCGAGCACAACGGCATTACCGTCAATGCCACCGAATCCCCCGAGGCCATGGGTGGCCAGGGTGACAACGTCATCGGTCTGATCGGCACCGCGCCGAAGGCTGATCCGTTGATTCCACGCAACGCGCCGTTTCGCATCAACAGCTTCACCACCCAGGCGCTGCTCGATCCGACCGGCACCGAGGCGGGTACGCTGTACCACGCGGTCTTCCAGATCCTGAAAGTGGTCAAGGTGCCGGTCTACGTGGTCATCGTCGAAGAGGGCGCGACCCCGGCCGACACCCTGAACAATGTGATCGGCGGCATCGATCCGCTGACCGGCCGCAAGCTCGGCCTCGCGGCATTGGGCAGCGTGCCTGAAGACCTGACCATCATCGGCGCGCCGGGCTTCACCAGCACCAAAGCCGTGGCCGGTGAGTTCGCGTCTTTCGGCAAGCGCATCAAGGCTCGTGTGGTGCTCGACGGCAAGGATGCCGCGGTCGCCGATCAGGTGACGTACAGCCAGGAACTGGGTGGCGCGGAACTGGGTTTCGACCGCTGCCTGCTGGTGCACAACATGCCGTCGGTGTACTCCAAGGCGGCGAAGAAAAACGTGTTCCTGTCACCGTCGAGCCTGGCCATCGCGGCCTTGGCCAAGGTCAAGCAATGGGAGAGCCCGGGCAATCAGGTGACCTTTGCCGAGGACGTTTCGCGGGTCGTGGAATACAACATCCTCGACACCTCCACCGAGGGCGATCTGCTCAACCGCTACGGCATCAGCTACTACGCCCGCACCATCCTCGGCGGCTTCTCGCTGCTGGGTAACCGCTCCATCACCGGCAAGTTCATCAGCTACGTCGGCCTCGAAGATGCGATCAGCCGCAAGCTGGTCAAGGCCGGCCAGAAAGCCATGGCCAAGAACCTGACCAAGTCGTTCATGGACCAGGAGGTCAAGCGCATCAACGACTGGCTGCAAACCCTGGTCGCCGACGAAACCATTCCCGGCGGCAGCGTGTACCTGCACCCGGAATTGAACAGCGTCGAGAAGTACAAGAACGGCACCTGGTACGTGGTCATCGACTACGGCCGCTACGCGCCGAACGAACACATGGTTTATCAACTCAATGCCCGCGATGAAATCATCGAGCAGTTCCTGGAGGACGTTCTCTAATGTTTACCAACCGCGTAAGACAGGCCATCGCGGCCACCCTGCAAGGCCTGCCGTTGTCGGCGACGGTGGAAGAGTTCACCCCGCCGAAGATCGAGTTCGAGATGGAGAACATGGTCGGCGGGCGCTTCATCGGCGAGGAAATGGCCAAGAGCGGCAAAGCCCTCACCGCCACGCTCAAGCTGCAAGGCGTGGGCGCAGAAGTCATGCTCGCCCTGGGCGTGAAACTGGGCGACGACATTTTGCTGAACGTCCGTGAGGCCGGTCAGGATCAGGATGGCAACACCTGGTTCACCTACCACACCGTCGGCGGCAAGCTGAAGTCCCTGGCTGAGACGGCGCTCAAAATGAATGACAAACCGACCACCACGCTTGAGCTGTCCTGCCGCACCTACAACCGCCTGGAAAACGGCATCCCGGTGATCGACATCGACGTGCGCACGCAGAAGTTCGTGCTCAACGGCATCGACATTCTCGGCGACGCCCGTCGCGCGGTGTTGATCCCTTAATTCGCTCGGCGAGCACCGAACTCATGTGGGAGCGGGCTTGCTCGCGAACGCGGATTGATAGTCAAAGTAAAGGTCGACTGACACTCCGCCTTCGCGAGCAAGCCCGCTCCCACAAGGTGCAATGCGTAACGCCTTCTCATGATTCACCAAGGAATTCATTTCATGTCCTGGACACCTCCTGTTCACGCCTTGTTGTCGCCGATCACCGCCGACGATCAGTCGTCGATCGAGCAGATTCAGCTCAAACCGCTGTACTACGCCGCACAGAAAGAAGCCCTGGCCCGTGCCGGCGATGATGAGGACGATCAGTTCTTCGAACTGGCGCTGCTGGCCACCGGACTGTCGGTCAAGGAACTCGATCAACTCAAACGCCCGGACTACGTGAGCATCGCGCAGTACGTGCATGACATGTCGACCTTGCCGACGTCGCATTTCCTTGAACAAGCGGACGAGGGTGAACAACCGTCGGCCGATCCCGACGAAGTGAGCTTGCTGCAACCGCTCGCCGTGGCGGGTCGAACCCTGACCACGCTGACCCTGGAAATGCCGGTGCTGCGTGCGACCAAGGCGATGAAAAAACTCAAGACCGCCAAGGAGCGCGCCGAATTCATCACGGCCCATTGCACCGGCCTGATGCTGCCCGATCTGGCCAGTTTGACCGTGCCTGACTGGACACAGCTTCAGGTACGCATCGACGATTTTTTAAACAAACCGGCGGCCTTCTTTCGGAGCGCGACATCGAAGTAATCCTCGATGTGGTGCCGCTCATTTACCCGATAAGTGAAGCGGACATTCTGGAATGGGACGTCGGCAAGGCCTTGCGCCGCTACGACATTGCGATCACTCGCCTTGGCGTGAAACAGGAGTAGAGCGGGATGGCAGACAGTCAATATCAGCTGTCCGGAGCAGCGATGAACAGCGTCGTGCTGCCGCAATCCGGCAGCACGAATGAAGTGGTCGGGCTGGGTGGTCTCAAGGATCATTTCACCCAACTGAGTCTGGACTTGGCCACGGCCAGTCTCGACATCCGTTTGTTGGTAGCGGAGCAGGTAAAGCTCCGTGAAACACTGGCATTGTTGAACACGTCGCAGCAGTCGCTGCTCAAGGCAAGCGCACCGCTGCCCGTGTCGGGCGGTGAGACAAAGTCAGCGCTCAAGGCTGAGATTGAGCAGCGCTCGCCTCCCGACGACTTGAAGTCGGCGATGGCGTTGCAGACGGCCATGGTCGATCTCAATCTGAAAGTGAAGCTGGACCCGGATGACCTTCAAGCGCTGTCCGTAGACAATCAGAAGCTGGCCAGCGACAAACAAATCGCCCCCAGCGGCGCTACGCCAGTGCAGCTGGCGCAGGCTGAATTGGCGGCGGTCAACGCGGGGCTGGTCAAGGTCGTCAAACCGGAGGACCTGAAGCAAACGCTGGCCGATTTCGCCCGCGACAGTGGCGTCATGGCGTCGGCGTACAAGATTGACATCAAAGAGGCCGGCGCGATCATGACCGGCTGGCGCACCACGTTGGGCCTTGATCGCGAAAAAAGTCTCGACTTGGGCAACGCCGCCACCCGCCTTGGCGCCAGTATCAATTTGAATGCCTCCGCGACAGACATCGGCTCGGTCGTCCAGCGCGGCGGCAAGGAGGGTTTTGCGGCGGGCATGACGCCAGAGCAGGTGGCGGCAATTGCGGCGGCCCTGCTGAATGCATCTGTGGGCAAGGACGAGGCCGGCGCCTCGTTGAAAACGCTCGGCACTGCTTTCGGCAAGGGCAGCAACGCTACGGCAGAGCAGCGAACAGCCTGGGCGCAACTTGATATCGAGCCGGGCGCACTGGTCAGCAGAATGCGCACGGATGCGTCGGGGGCGATCAAGGATGTGCTGGCGGCGCTGAAGAACAAGCCTGCCGAACAACAGACCTCATTGATCAAGACGCTGTTTGAGGGTGATGAAGGCATCCGCAAGTTGGTGATGGCGCCTCAGGATCTGAACACGGCGTTCACGGTGGCCTCTGGCGAGGGCTCGATGGCGCAGACCGCCGAAGTCCGAGGCAACACCTCGCAAGCACGCTGGAATGCGCTGGATGCGAGTTTGACCCGTCTCGATACGGCGATTGCCAACGCGGTGTCTCCGTTTACCGACCTTGCAATGCTGAGTGCCGGTAAAGTGATCAGCGGCTTTGGTGCGGTAGTTGAAACGTTACCGAAAGTCGCTGCTGCATTGACGTTGCTCGGCGCCGCGCTCACGACTCCGTTACGCGGGGCTATCTTGAGCAAACTGGTATCCGTTGCGTCTTCTACCGCCACGGAGCTTCTGAAACCGGACGCTGCCATCCAGCCACAACTGGGTTCAGATAACGCCAGAACCTCTCGTCCTACGATGCGCAATCGACTGGTCACCTCTGCGGCCAGAGCCAAGTCTTTCACTGGCAGGCTGGGTGTTCCTCTGGCGATCGCCACGGTGGCTTACGACGGGATCAAAGCGTTGATGGCGGGCGATTATAAAGCGGCTGCCGGTGCTGCCGGATCGGGCGCTGGCGCACTGGCCGGTGGTTATGCCGGTGCTGCAACAGGCGCCATGATCGGCAGTTTCATCCCTGTTCCCGTTCTGGGTACTGCTGTGGGTGGCCTCATCGGCGGCCTCGTAGGCAGCTACTTCGGCAGCAGCCTGGGAGAAGAGGCAGGCGAAACCCTTTACACCGCAGCCGATCGACTTCAGTCACCCGACCAGGTCAGCAAAGACCTGACCAGCGCTACGGCAGACAACCGACAGGTCAACTATTCGCCGCTGATCCAGATCAGCGGCGCCGATCCGACGGACACCGAGCGTCTGATTGAAAAGATCATGGCGAATCTGCGCCTGCATTTTAACGGCGAGTTCATGCCGTTGATGATGACCAATCCGCTCGCCGTGCGAAGTGACGCGGCCCTGACCGATGGAGGTACGTAATGCGTCAGCAAATGGCGTTGGGCAATTTCATTTTTGGCCTGTCCAGAAACTTCGCCTACAGCTCGTTGGCGCGTACCTCGGACGGCGGCTGGAAGAACATCGACATCCTTACCAGCAAACCCAAATCCAGCCAGACCGGCCAAGGCCTGCAGGGGCTGACGATCACGGGGAAATCGATGTACGCGACGGCCATGGATCGGCTCGATGAGCTGCGTGCATTGCAGGCGCAGCGCATCCCTGTGCCGCTGGTGGATGGCATCGGTCGCAACTGGGGGCTTTGGCAGATCAACAAGATCTCGGAAAACCAAGAAGGCGTCATTGATGACGGCACCGCGATGGTGGTCGGCTGGGTGATCGAATTGATGGAGTTCGCCAATGCGTAGAGTTCGAAGTATTGCCGGTGATTCGGTGAGTCTGTTGTTGTACCGCGAGATCGAGCGTTGCGACGATGTCGCCGAGGAAGCACTGTGGCGTCTCAACCCGCTGCTGGCTGAACAGGGGCCCGTGTTGCCGGCGGGGGTGTGGGTTGCCTTGCCGGAACTGGACTCGAAACCCATCGCACCCACACCGGTCTCGGCCTGGGAATAAGGAGGCACCATGTCACTGGGTTTCACTCCCTCGGTGGAAATTTACGGCGCGAACGCGGTACTGCTCAACGAGCGATTGATTTCGTGGCAACACATCGACGCAGCCGGGATCGAGTCCGATCAATTGACGCTCACGATCGATTTGGAGGGGCTCGACGGGCTGCCGAGCCTCGGCGGAAAAGTCGGTCTCAGGGTCGGATACCTGGAGTCGGGTCTGATCGACAAAGGCCAATTCGTTATCACGCGGCGCACGCCGACGTTGTTTCCCCTGCGTCTGACGCTGGTGGCCACGGCGGCGCCATTCAGTGCGGCGGATCAAACAGGGTTCAAACAGCGTCGCTCCGTCAGCCACGGTCCGACGACCCTGGGCGCACTGTTTCGCCAGCTAACGTCCAGGCATGGTTTTTCCCCTCGTGTTGCCCCCGATCTGGCACTTATCAAGATTGAACACGTAGATCAATCGAACGAAACCGACATGGGTTTTCTGACGCGACTTGCCTACCTTCATGACGCCGTCGCCAAACCGATCAACGAACTGTATGTGCTGGCGCGGCGCGGTCAGGCGAAATCATTGTCGGGCAAGGTGCTGCCAGACATTCAGTTGTCGGTGACGACCAACAATCGACCCGGCGATCATGCCTTCATTTCTGCCACGCTGGATGAAACCAGCCGAGCCAAATATCAAGGGTGCAGGACCAGTTGGTGGGATGCGGCGGCTGGCAAAGTGCGTGTCGAGGAGAGCGGCATCGCACCGTTCAAGACAATCCGCCAGCGCTATCACAGCGCAGACGAAGCGCGGGCCGCCGGTGAAGGCGAAGTGCGTCGGATGATGCGTGAAGCGCTGAAAGTGAAGATCGAGTGCCCCGGTCATCCGGGGTTGGCTGCCGAAGGCCTGGTGTTGCTGGATACGACCTGGCCGGACTTTATGCGCGGTTGCTGGTCGATTGACAAGGTCACGACCAGTGGCAGTCGCCAGAACAGCTATCGCTGCTCGATCGAGGCGACTTGCCTGGACGCCCGGTCATAGCCTGCGGCCCGAATTCAATCTGAAACCCCGGGGCCCCGACGGTTGCCTCGCTCAAGGGATGCGATGACGATTACACAATCACAACTGCAAAAAATCATGCCCAACGCCCGCAGCCAAGCGGGCGTTTTCATTTCTGCTCTCAACGCCGCCATGGCTCGCTACAGAATCGGCACCCCAAAACGCATTGCTGCTTTTCTGGCGCAAGTGGGGCACGAATCGGGCCAGTTGCGGTACGTACGCGAACTCGGCAGTAACCAGTATTTGAGCAAATACGACACGGGCCTGTTGGCCACTCGTTTGGGTAATACCTTGGCACTCGACGGCGACGGTCAAAAGTACCGCGGTCGTGGTCTGATTCAGATTACCGGCCGCCACAATTACCAACAGTGCAGCCTCGGATTGTTCGGCGACGAGCGTCTGCTCCAGTTGCCGGAACTGCTGGAACAGCCGCAATGGGCCGCCGAATCCGCCGCCTGGTTCTGGGCGCAAAACGGCCTCAACGAGCTGGCTGATCGTGACCAGTTCAACAGCATCACCCGCCGGATCAACGGTGGCCTCAATGGACTGCAGAACCGTCTGCAGCTGTGGGCGCGGGCGAGGGCGGTGTTATGCCAGCCTTCGGTTTGATCCCGGTGTCTTGGCGGGTGATTGGCGTTGTTGTGTTACTGGCTGTGTTGGCCGGTGGCTCGGCGGCGTTGGCCTGGCGATTTCAGGAGGGGCGTTACGGGCGGCAACTGGCGGAACAGGCCAGGGCGCACGCCGAGACGCTCAACCAACTGACTCTGGCGGCCGCCGCCCGACAACAGGCCGAGCAGGACAAGCGGCTGACGCTGGAGCAACAACTGTCGGTCAGCGAACAAACCCATTATCGAGCGCTTAGCGATGCCCAACGTGATCAAGGTCGCTTGCGCGATCGTCTTGCCACTGCTGATGTGCGGCTGTCAGTCCTCCTCAATGCCAGCGACACTTCCATCGGCTGCACAGTGCCAACCGCCCCCGGTGCCAGCGGCGTGGATCATGGCACCCTACGAGCCCGACTTGACCCGACGCATGCTCAACGAATTATCGCCATCACCGACGCCGGCGACCGTGCGCTGATTGCCTTGCAGGCTTGTCAGGCCTACATCCGGGCGCTCGGCCGCTAACATTTTGATCGATCCTGTAACTTGCAAGCGCGATCCGCTCGTGTACGGTAGTCCCATTCCGCCCGCTCAGGAGATGACCGTGAAAGAAATCACCCAACTGGCCGCTGAACTTGGCCGGCGCCTGCAGGTTCTCAATGCTCACGTCACGGCGGCCGAGTCCTGTACCGGCGGCGGCATTTGCGAGGCGATCACCCGTATTCCGGGGAGTTCGGCGTGGTTCGAGGCTGGTTATGTCACGTACTCCAACCGTCAGAAAACCGAGCAATTGAATGTCCCGGCCGAGTTGTTTAAGACGGCGGGGGCGGTCAGTCGCGAGGTGGTCGAGGCCATGGTGCGGGGCGCGCAGGAAAAAAGCCGGGCGCATTTTGCCGTGGCGGTCAGCGGTGTCGCAGGGCCGGACGGCGGTTCGCCGAGCAAGCCGGTGGGCACGGTCTGGCTGGCATGGGGCGTGGGGGAGCGGGTCTTCAGCGAGGTGCAGCACTTCCCCGGTAACCGCGACGAGGTTCGCCGACAAACGGTGAAGGCCGCGCTAGAGGGGCTGCTGCGTCATGCCTCTGGAGAAATCTCAAATCAGGGGTAGGCGATCCTGAATCGCTGTGGAATAATACTGGCTACTTATACAGGTGTTGGCCGTCAGGCCTTATTGATTACGTGAGGACTTTAATGGACGACAACAAGAAGAAAGCCTTGGCTGCGGCCCTGGGTCAGATCGAACGTCAATTCGGCAAGGGTGCCGTAATGCGTATGGGCGATCAGGACCGTCAGGCGATCCCGGCTATCTCTACTGGCTCTCTGGGTCTGGACATCGCGCTCGGCATTGGCGGTCTGCCAAAAGGTCGTATCGTCGAGATCTACGGTCCTGAATCCTCCGGTAAAACCACGCTGACACTGTCGGTGATCGCCCAGGCTCAAAAAGCCGGCGCGACCTGCGCATTCGTCGACGCCGAACACGCCCTCGACCCTGAGTACGCCGGCAAACTCGGCGTCAACGTCGACGACCTGCTGGTTTCCCAGCCGGACACCGGCGAGCAGGCCCTGGAAATCACCGACATGCTGGTGCGTTCCAACGCGGTTGACGTGATCATCGTCGACTCCGTGGCTGCCCTGGTACCGAAGGCTGAAATCGAAGGCGAAATGGGTGACATGCACGTGGGCCTGCAAGCCCGTCTGATGTCCCAGGCGTTGCGTAAAATCACCGGTAACATCAAGAACGCCAACTGCCTGGTGATCTTCATCAACCAGATCCGTATGAAAATCGGCGTGATGTTCGGCAGCCCGGAAACCACCACAGGTGGTAACGCGCTGAAGTTTTATGCCTCGGTTCGTCTGGACATCCGCCGTACCGGCGCTGTGAAAGAAGGTGATGAAGTCGTCGGTAGCGAAACCCGCGTCAAGGTCGTGAAGAACAAGGTCGCTTCGCCGTTCCGCCAGGCCGAGTTCCAGATTCTCTACGGCAAGGGCATCTACCTCAATGGTGAGATGATCGACCTGGGTGTTCTGCACGGTTTCGTCGAGAAGTCCGGTGCCTGGTATGCCTACGAAGGCACCAAGATCGGTCAGGGCAAGGCCAACTCGGCCAAGTTCCTGGCGGACAACCCGGAAATCGCCGCGAAACTTGAGAAGCAACTGCGCGACAAGCTGCTGACTCCAGCGCCGGACGTCAAAGCATCGCCAGTCAAAGAGACTGAAGATGACCTGGCTGACGCTGATATCTGATTGATCCGATGACCGCCGTACTCGATACACTCGTCGCAGTGCGGCGAACCGCAATGGACCTGCTCGCACGACGCGAGCATGGTCGAGTCGAGCTGACGCGTAAACTGCGTCAGCGCGGCGCCCTCCCTGAAATGATCGACACAGCACTCGACCGCTTGACGGAAGAGGGTCTGTTGTCCGAATCCCGTTACCTCGAAAGCTTCGTTTCCTACCGTGCCCGTTCCGGCTATGGCCCCTTGCGTATTCGTGAAGAGTTGAGCCAGCGTGGTCTGCAACGCAACGACATCGAGCTCGCATTACGCGAAAGCGGTATCAACTGGCAGGAACAACTGGAAGACACCTGGCGGCGCAAGTTTTCCGGGCATTTACCGATAGACGCCCGGGAGCGCGCTAAACAAGGGCGGTTCCTGAGTTATCGGGGCTATTCCATGGAAATGATCAGCCGCTTGTTCAGCGGCCGAGGGATGGACGATTGACTGAAACGGCTCGCTATTTCGATAGCGGGCCGTTTTTTTTTGCCTCACGTAACCTTTGACGGTTCCCGCGTGCGTTGCTGCGCCTGAGGTTTGGGCTGCGCCCAGTTTTCCGGCAAGTTGATGTAGTCCACCAGTTCCCGCAGGCGTCCATGGTCACGGGCGTTAAAGGTGAAGGCCAGACGTGCAAGATGGCTGAACTGCGGCTCGTCGTGCTCCTCACCGCTGTAGACATGCTGATGGAAGTGATCGCTCAGGCACAGGTCGGCAAACGCATGCTGCATGTGTGCCAGCGCATCGTCACTGAGCTGGTGATTCATGCGGATCACGAACTGATGCTTGAGCCAGCGACTGGAGTGGAAGTTGCTGTAGAACTGATTGATCTGCTCCACCGCCTCTTCGGCGCTATAGACCAGGCTCACCAGCTTCATGTCGGTGGGCAGGATGTAGCGATTTTCTTCCAGTTGATTGCGGATGAAGTCCAGGGCGCCTTGCCAGAACTTGCCTCCCGGAGCGTCCAGCAGCACCACTGGCACCAGCGGGCTTTTACCGGTCTGGATAAGCGTCAGCACTTCCAGCGCCTCGTCCAGCGTACCGAAACCACCAGGGCACAAGACCAGCGCATCGGCTTCTTTAACGAAGAACAGCTTGCGGGTAAAGAAGAAGTGGAACGGCAGCAGATTGGCGGTGCCATTCACGGTGGGATTGGCATGCTGCTCAAAGGGCAGGGTGATGTTGAATCCCAGGCTGTGTTCCAGGCCGGCGCCTTCGTGGGCGGCGGCCATGATGCCGCCGCCGGCACCGGTGATCACCATCAGGTCCGAGCGCGCCAGCGCGGCGCCGAGTTCTCGGGCCAAGCCGTACAGCGGGTGTTCTATCGGTGTGCGGGCCGACCCGAATACCGTGACTTTGCGCCGTCCCCGGAACTGTTCGAGCACACGGAAGGCGTGTTCGAGTTCGCGCAGGGCTTGCAGGGTGATCTTGGCGTTCCAGCGGTTGTGGTCTTCCTGGGCCATGCGCAGCACGGTCAGGATCATGTCGCGGTAAATTGGAATGTTCGGGCTGTTGGGTGAAACCAGGTTGAGTTGTTCTTCGACCTTGCTGATGAGGTCGTGGCCGCTTTCTTCGAAATGACGGCTCAGGAGGTCATTCGGTTGGTAAGGCATCAACTTCTCCTTCCATACAGGCTCTGTTGTTCCTTTGGATGAAGGAAACATTCGCATCAGAAAACGCAAACCAGGCAGCCCCTTTTCTGCCCTGAAAAGTGAACGGGAACACTATGAATCTAGACCCTCACGGTGTTTTTCGCTGACTTGATCATTGCGCTGCAAAGTCTTTCCTGGCAACCGCTTATTGACGATTTGCAAGGTGATTTCACCGCTCGTCTGAACGCGCGCCGAGTGCCCGACACTCTGATTTACTGAATGACAGGTGTAACACAACAACTTTGCGTCAATGGCAGGGCGCACGGCACAAGCGGTTCAAGGATTTTGTCGCTCAAACAAGGGCGAGGTGCAAGGAGGCGGGATGCTATGGCCAGAGTCATTCTGGAGATCGATACGCAACTGTATCGATTATTGAAGTCATCGGCCGAGACCAATCATTTGAGTCTTGAAGAGGAGTGCTGCCGGCGTCTGGAGGGCGCCGAGCGGCGCTCGCGCTATTTGCAGGCGCTCCTGGCAGAACTGCGCGCCGACGATGAACAGCGGCGCGCCAATTCCCATTCCCGTTGAATTACTTTTTCTTCGCCGGTGTGGCTTTCGGGCAATCCGATTCCTGATAGCTGGCGGAGCCGACTGAGCGGTTGGTCTTCACCTCCGTGAAGTCATAACGCATGACCGCGCCCTTGGCCATCAGTTTGCGGTACGAGGGGTTGTTGCACACAGAGGCGCCAAGCTGGAAATACACGGCTTTCGGGTCAGCCCGCATCTTGTTGGCGTGGCTGCTTTGCACGCTCAGGTGATTGATCAATACATTGCCTTCGACGGTGTAGCCCTGATCGAGGATGTCTTCGTTGATCGCCCGTGGCGTGCCGACGCTGCTTTGGGCAGCGACGTTTCGCAGCTCTCTGTTGAGATTCTGCTCACTCAAGGACGCAGCTTGAGCGTTGAAGGACGACGCCAGCAGAATGGCAGCGGTGGGAACGATAAGGCGCAACATGAAACTCTCCTGGTTCAGTGACTGGTGGTTCGACCCGTCACATGACTGTGCGTTCAGTGGTGGCGAATTATAGGGGAGCCCGTCTGGACGGTACAGGCTTGCGCCGGCCGCTCTGGTAAACTGCCGGCCTTTATTGCCCTGAGTGCTGCTCGTGTCGAGTTTTCCTGTCTGCCGGTGTTGCCCACGATGAACCACGCTCCCAACGCCGTAGCCCGTCTGCGCGATCAGCGCGAAGAAGAAGGCATCAAGCCGATTCAGGCCCGTGGCTGGAGGGCAACCCGCTGCCGTGCCTGCCGCGTGATCGAAAGCCACTGCCTGTGCGCGTGGCGTCCGCAGGTCGAGACCCGCTCTGGCGTGTGTCTGATCATGACCAACAAGGAAGTGTTCAAGCCGAGCAACACGGGGTGGTTGATCGCTGATGTGGTGCGCGACAACCATGCGTTCATCTGGTCGCGTACGGAAACCGATCCGCAGTTGCTGGCATTGCTCGCCGACCCGCAATGGCAACCGTATCTGGTCTTTCCCGGCGAGTATGTCGCGCCTGAGCGAGTGACGAACACGGTCGAAGTCGATGGCACCAAGCGGCCGCTGTTCATTCTGCTGGACGCGACCTGGACCGAAGCCCGGAAGATATTTCGCAAAAGTCCTTATTTTGATGCGCTGCCGATCCTGAGCCTGCTGCCCGATAAGCTTTCACGCTATCGGCTGCGCCGCTCGACCCGCAGCGAGCATTTGTGCACGGCCGAAGTGGCGGCGCTGTGCCTCGATCTGGCGGGAGATGTGGAAGCCGCGTCGGCACTGGACGCTTATTTCGACGTATTCAGCCAGCATTACCTCGATGCCAAACACCAACTGGAAATGAATGTTGCAACACCGGCACATGCCGAGCTGATGCCTTTCGTGCAGAACATCGCCACCGTCACGGCCTGATTGTCGCCCATACTGCAAAGAACTGTACCGGCCAAGCACCTTGACCACCCCGGCTTCGCTGGGCATGCTTGGCGCCGATTAGGGCGCGGCCGCAGTTTGATTCGCCGCTTCTTTACGTGAAAAGCTACGTGGATTGCCACGTGATTGGCGTTGAACGTGCCCTGCCGGTGCAGCTCCCTGGCTGTGCCTTGAGTTGTTAGAAGAACAGGATCATTTGAAAAATGGCCACATACGAAATCCTGATTGCCGATGACCACCCTCTTTTTCGTAGCGCCCTGCATCAAGCGTTGACGCTGGGCCTTGGCCCGGACGTCCGTCTGGTGGAAGTGGCGAGCATTGCCGAGCTGGAAACCCGCCTGGACGAAAAGTCCGACTGGGATCTGGTGCTGCTGGACCTGAACATGCCGGGGGCCTACGGTTTTTCCGGGCTGGTGCTGTTACGCGGTCAGTACCCGCAGATTCCGGTGGTGATGGTGTCGGCCCAGGAAGAAGCCTCGATCATGGTGAAGTCCCGTGAGTTCGGGGCCAGTGGTTTCATTCCTAAATCGAGTGACCTGAGCGTTATCCAGAAAGCCGTACGTGCGGTGCTGGATGGCGATGTGTTCTGGCCGCCCCAGGCGTTCGAAGCTGTCAGCGTTTCCGATGAAGCCAAGGCCGCCAGCGAAGGCCTTGCCAGCCTGACGCCTCAACAGTTCCGGGTGTTGACCATGGTCTGTGAAGGTCTGCTGAACAAGCAGATTGCCTACGAACTGAGCGTGTCCGAAGCAACAATCAAGGCGCACGTCACGGCGATTTTCCGTAAGCTGAATGTGCGGACCCGGACCCAGGCGGCTTTGCTCCTGCAACAACTTGAGTCAATTTCAAGCCACTAAGGATTGGCGTCTTCACGCTTTTTTGACTTTCGTTGATCTAGCTTTCCCACTCCTTTTTGGTCAGTTGCCACTTCTATGTCCCCTTTTAAAGGCCAGACCGGCCTGAAACGCATCCTCAACGCTTCCGGTTATTCGCTGGACGGCCTACGCGCAGCCTTCACCGGCGAAGCGGCTTTTCGGCAACTGGTGTTGCTCAATGTCATCCTGATTCCGATTTCGTTCTTTTTGAACGTCAGCCGCGTCGAGCAAGCGTTATTGATTGCCGTCTGCCTGTTGGCATTGATCGTCGAATTGCTCAACTCGGCAGTGGAAGCGGCCATCGACCGCATTTCCCTCGAGTTGCACCCGCTGTCCAAGAACGCCAAGGACATGGGCAGCGCCGCACAACTCGTGGCGTTGACCATGATCGCGCTGGTGTGGGCGGTGATCCTGCTTTAAGCGATGGTGGGCAGCACGATCTCGTCGCTGCGCTGAACCCCGGCGGTGAAGGCGCGGCACAGGTCGAGGAATTCGCGCATCGCTGACGTCTGGTATTTCTGTTTGTGCCAGATGAAATAGAACTGTCGCGCCAGGTCCAGGTCCGGCGTCTCTACCGGCACCAGGCTGCCGCGCCGGAACGCATCGCGCAGGGCCAGCCGCGAAATACAGCCAATTCCCAATCCTGACTCCACCGCGCGCTTGATGGCTTCGGTGTGTTCCAGCTCCAGGCGGATGTTCAATGCGCTGCGATGGTGACGCATGGCTTGATCAAAGGTCAGCCGCGTACCCGAGCCTTGTTCCCGCAGGATCCACGCCTCGTGGCTCAGCTCATCCATGGTCGCGGTGCCGCGAATAGCCAGCGGGTGCTGCGGCGCGCAAAACACCACCAGCTCATCCTCGACCCAGCTCTGCACTTCAATGTCCGGATGGCTGCAGTCACCTTCGATCAGACCCAGATCAATTTCATAGTGAGCGACTTGCTGCACAATGTTGGCCGTGTTCTGCACGTGCAGCTTCACCTGGCTTTCCGGATGGCGCTGCATGAAGCTGCCGATCAGCAGCGTTGCCAGGTAATTGCCGATGGTCAGGGTCGCGCCGACCGCCAGCGAGCCGAAACCGGACTTGCCGTTGAGCAGGTCTTCGATTTCCTTGGCCTGGTCGAGCAGCGCCACCGCTTGGGGCAACAGCTGTTTGCCGAGGGCGTTGAGGCTCAGCCGTTTGCCGGCGCGGTCGAACAGCTGGCAGCTGCACTGACGCTCTAGCTCGGTGATCGAGGTGCTCGCCGCCGATTGCGAAAGGTTGAGCGTCAGGGCAGCACGGGATACGCTTTCCTGCTGGGCGACGGCGACGAATACTTGAAGTTGACGGAGAGTAAATCGCATATCTATATAACCGATAACCCTTATCTTAATAATCCATTTAACAGATATTGTCGCTGCCATTAGAATGCGATGCAATTGCGCACATCATCGGCGCAGGCAAAATCTCCAGGAGTCCCACGTACATGAGCAACATGAACCACGAGCGTGTCCTCAGTGTTCACCACTGGAACGACACTCTGTTCAGCTTCAAGTGCACCCGCGATCCGGGCCTGCGCTTCGAGAACGGTCAGTTCGTGATGATCGGCCTGCAACAGCCCAACGGCCGGCCGCTCATGCGCGCTTACTCGATTGCCAGCCCGAACTGGGAAGAGCATCTCGAGTTCTTCAGCATCAAGGTGCCGGATGGTCCGCTGACTTCCCAGTTGCAGCATCTGAAGGAAGGCGACGAGATCATCATCAGCAAGAAGCCTACGGGCACGCTGGTACTGGACGACTTGAAGCCTGGCAAACATTTGTACCTGCTCAGCACCGGTACCGGTCTGGCACCGTTCATGAGCGTCATCCAGGACCCGGAAACCTACGAGCGTTTCGAAAAAGTGATCCTGTGCCACGGCGTACGTTACGTCAACGAAGTCGCTTACCGCGAATTCATCACCGAGCACCTGCCGCAGAACGAGTTCTTCGGCGAGGCACTGCGTGACAAGTTGATCTACTACCCGACCGTGACCCGTGAGCCGTTTGAGAACGAAGGTCGCCTGACCGACCTGATGCGTAGCGGCAAGCTGTTCAGCGACATCGGCCTGCCACCGATCAACCCGCAGGACGACCGCGCCATGCTGTGCGGCAGCCCGAGCATGCTCGACGAGACCAGCGAAGTGTTGAACAGCTTCGGCCTGAAAGTTTCGCCGCGGATGCGCGAGCCGGGTGATTACCTGATCGAGCGTGCGTTCGTCGAAAAGTGACCGTAGGTCACTTGTAGGAGCTGGCTTGCTAGCGATGGTCGTTAACGATGACGCGTTCCTTGCTGGTTGAATGCGGTGAGTTCAAGTTCATCGCTAGCAAGCCAGTTCCTACAATAGATATGTAGCGCAAAGAAAAGCCCGCATGGCCTGAGAAGGTCATGCGGGCTTTTTCGTTCCGGTGTTCAGACTTTCGCGGGAATGACTTCGAGAACGCGGATCAGCTCCGACGTCGGGTAATGCCACCGCACATCCACATCCCAGAACTGTGCCCCATACTCCCGCTCAGGCGCAGGCGTCTGGTACGCCGGGCGCGGATCCTGTGCCAGACATTGCTCGATCAGTTCTACCAGCGGTTCTTCAAGGCGCTGAGCATGCCCGTGCGCCTGCTCCAGCGCCGAATCCGTCCACTGCACGGGAATCAACGGCGGCGCAGCGCTGGCGATGCTATTGGAGGCCGTGTCGATGATGTCGGCGTAAGGCACGTAAGGTTTGATGTCGAGAATCGGCGTGCCATCCAGCAGGTCGATACCGGATATCCACAGGCGATTGGCTTCAACCTTGTCCAGCTTCACCACGGATTGGCCGATGCCATTGGGCCGATGCGTCGCGCGGGTGGCGAACACGCCCATGGACTTGTTGCCGCCGAGGCGAGGAGGGCGGACTTTCAGGCGTGGTTTTTCTTCCAGGGCCTGGTGAAACAGGAACAGAAGCCAGACGTGACTCACTTGCTCCAGCCCTTGCACCGCATCGCCCTGATCGAACGGCGCTACCAGCTCCAGTACGCCGCGAGCGGCGGGGGCCAGTTGCGGCTGGCGCGGGATGGCGAACTTCTCCTTGAAGCAGGAGCGCACGAAGCCGATGGGGGAAACGCTGTAGGTCATGGTTTGGGGTCGAGGCGGGAATGAAGCGGGCATGATAACCCGATCAACTCATGCATCGGTGGAGCCTGACAGGACGCCTTCGCGAGCAAGCCCGCTCCCACACTGGATTTATATCGGCCACAAAGGGTGTGGTCACAGGAGATCCAATGTGGGAGCGGGCTTGCTCGCGATGGCCGCGCCGCGGATTAGAGGCTGAACCCACCATCCAGCGGAATAATGTTCCCGGTCATATACGCCCCAGCGGTACTCGCCAGACTGATCGCCAGCGCCGCCATCTCTTCCTCCCGCCCCCAGCGCTTCATCGGAATCAGCGCTGTATCCTCCGCCAGCGCCTCCTCATCATTGCCAATGTGTTGTGTCATCTTGCTCGGGAAACGTCCCGGCGCAATCACGTTGACGTTGATGTGCTGGCTCACCAGCTCCCGCGCCAGAATCCGCGACAGTTGATGTAAGGCAGCCTTGCTCGGCCCGTAGGCATAAGCCTGTTCGCCGAAGGAAGAAATCCCCGCCACCGAGCCGATGTTGATGATCCGCGCCGGGCTCGCCTCCGTCCCGGCCTTGCGCAACAGCGGCAAGAACTGCTGGATGCAGTTGAATACCGAGGTCACGTTGAGCTGCATGACCTTTTCCCAGCCTTTGACCGGGTAGCTCTCCAGCGGCGCGCCCCAGGTGGTGCCGGCGTTGTTCACCAGAATGTCCAGATGGCTGATCTGTTCGCCCAGTTGCGTGGCGAGCTGAAGCACACCTTCTTCGGTGGCCAGGTTGGCCGCCACGCCGTGGCAGTGACCGAGGGCGCTCAACTCCTCGGCGGTTTGCAGGCAGGCTTGGGCATCCCGCGAGCAGACGTACACCGTAGCGCCGGCCTCGACATAAGCCTTGGCGATCATTTTGCCGATACCACGGGTGCCGCCGGTCACCAGAGCGGTGCGGCCTTGCAGGGAAAAGTACGGGTGCATGGCGAATCCTGAGAGCTGAGGGTGCATACACCCTAGTCGTCAGCCGCCGGAAGCGGAGCCACTATTTTTGCGCGGAATGGGGATTCATACAGCCGGGCCAGCGACGTTCAATTGTAGGCGCCGGATTGCTGGCGATGGCGTTCTCAAAATCGCTATCGCCAGCAAGCT
>NZ_BDAG01000034.1 GCF_002091715.1 Pseudomonas migulae NBRC 103157
GGCGGCTGGCGGTTTCGCCCTTACGGCGAGTCCCTTTTGGCAAACGCCCCAAAAGGAACCAAAAGGTCTCGCCCCGAGCGTCCGGCCCCTCGCTAAGGCTCGGCGTTCCTTCGCTCCGGTATTCATCCGGGGGCATCGCCCTCCGGTTGGCTTCGCTGGCACCTACATGCGATGAGTTCGACTGCGTCGAACGGCGCTGCGCGCCACTCCCCGGATGAACACCTCCACTCAGCCTCCCGAAGGGGCGGGTGAATCAAGATCAAGAGCTGCAGGCGAGCTAACGCTCGGCCTGATGAGTGGTGAGAAGCGGGGGTACGCCGATCTGCTTTTGTAGGCGCCGGCTTGCTGGCGATGGCGGCCTGACAGCCGGCCTGTTCTCGCGGATACACGCAGACCTCGTAGGAGCCGGCTTGCTGGCGATGACGGCCTGCCAGCCGACCTGCTCTCGCGGCAATACGCTGACCTCGCAGGAGCCGACTTGCTGGCGATGACGGCCTGCCAGCCGACCTGTTCTCGCGGAAATACGCTGACCTCGTAGGAGCCGGCTTGCTGGCGATGACGGCCTGCCAGCCGACCTGCTCTCGCGGCTATACGCAGACCTTGTAGGAGCCGGCTTGCTGGCGAAGACGCCCTGCCAGCCAACCTATTCTCGCTAATTTACGCTGACCTCGTAGGAGCCGGCTTGCTGGCGAAGACGGCCTGCCAACCAACCTGTTCTCGCCGACATACGCTGACCTTGTGGGAGCGGGCTTGCTCGCGAAAAACGTCCGGACACCGTGTTCATTCAGACCGCACGCGTAATCGTTAGCGTTCATCGCTAGCAGGGGGGGGTGTACGATCAAAGAGAAAGGCCGGCCCGCAGGCCGCCTCGCGGTGCTGTGGCGGCGGGCCCACGGAGCAGGGTCGGAAGGAGGGCTTGGCGAGGCACCGAACGAAAGTGGCAAAAGCGCTTGGTTACTTGGCGCATTTCCAAGTAACCCGCCGCAAGGGCGGAACCATAGGCGGCCGTTACCGAAGAAACGGATATACACACAACCAAAGAGCCAGTCGGCCCTAAGGCCGCTGCGTCAGCGCAAACAAAAACGGCCCCTATATAAATAGAGGCCGTTCCCGATACGACTTTAAGACGTTATCGCAAGACAGGTCTTATTTGCGGTCTTCCAGCTTGGTGATATCACGCGACTCGTAGCCGGTGTACAGCTGGCGCGGACGGCCAATCTTGTACGGGCTGGAGAGCATTTCTTTCCAGTGGGAGATCCAGCCGACAGTCCGCGCCAGAGCGAAGATCACGGTGAACATGCTGGTTGGAATGCCGATCGCCTTGAGGATGATCCCCGAGTAGAAGTCGACGTTCGGGTACAACGAGCGCTCGATGAAGTACGGATCGGTCAGGGCGATCTCTTCCAGGCGCATGGCCAGTTCGAGTTGCGGATCGTTGGTGATGCCCAGTTCCTTCAACACTTCGTCGCAGGTCTGTTTCATCACGGTGGCGCGCGGGTCGCGGTTTTTGTAAACCCGGTGACCGAAGCCCATCAGCTTGAACGGATCGTTCTTGTCCTTGGCCTTGGCGATGTACTTGTCGATGTTCGAGACATCGCCAATTTCATCGAGCATGGTCAGAACGGCTTCGTTCGCGCCGCCGTGGGCAGGGCCCCACAGTGCAGCGATGCCGGCGGCGATACAGGCGAACGGGTTGGCACCCGAAGAGCCGGCCAGGCGCACGGTGGACGTCGATGCGTTCTGCTCGTGGTCGGCATGGAGGATGAAGATCCGGTCCATGGCCTTGGCGAGTACCGGGCTGATCGGTTTGATCTCGCACGGGGTGTTGAACATCATGTGCAGGAAGTTTTCCGCGTACGACAGGTCGTTGCGCGGGTACATCATGGGTTGGCCCATGGAGTACTTGTAAACCATCGCTGCGAGGGTCGGCATCTTGGCAACCAGGCGGATCGCGGAGATTTCGCGATGCTGCGGGTTATTGATGTCGAGGGAGTCGTGGTAGAAGGCCGAGAGGGCGCCGACTACGCCGCACATGACGGCCATCGGGTGGGCGTCGCGACGGAAGCCGTTGAAGAACGTCTTCAGCTGCTCGTGAACCATGGTGTGGTTCTTTACGGTGCTGACGAACTGGGCCTTCTGTTCTGCGGTCGGCAGTTCGCCGTTGAGCAACAGATAGCAGGTTTCCAGGTAGTCCGACTTTTCAGCCAGCTGTTCGATCGGGTAGCCGCGGTGCAACAGAATGCCGTTGTCGCCGTCGATATAGGTGATCTTCGACTCGCAGGAAGCTGTCGACATGAAACCAGGGTCAAAGGTGAAACGGCCCGTGGCCGTCAGGCCCCGAACATCGATAACATCGGGACCAACGGTGCCGGTTAAAATGGGCAGCTCGACGGGGGCTGCGCCCTCGATGATCAACTGCGCTTTTTTGTCAGCCATGTGGCCTCCTATTTATGCTTGAAATCATCAGACAGACCCCCCACGCAGGGCCCGCACCACTATAGTGAGATAAATTCGAATGTCAATTTGCCTAAAGTCTTGCTCCAGAAGGCTTTAACCGGACTTTTTCCTCGAAATTGACTGCCATTTACGCCTTTTATCCAACTTGTGCAATCAGCTATTAGGGGAAGGCGAACGCGTTGTCATTAGTAGCCTAACTGTCTATACTCGGCCACCGACCGCCAGGGGCTTTTGGGCCTGCTTTATTGGGGGTCGCATCCCTGGGTGGTGGTTACCTGACCAGTGCACTCCCCAACAACTTTGCCCTGATTGTTAGGGGCTCTTCAGTGTGAAAAAAAGCCGTGAAAAGCCAACGACCTGTAAACCTAGACCTAAGGACCATCAAACTCCCCATCACCGGCGTTACGTCGTTTCTTCACCGTGTTTCCGGCATCATCCTCTTCCTGGGCCTTGGCTTCATGCTGTATGCATTGAGCAAATCCCTGGGTTCCGAGGAAGGTTTTGCCGACGTGAAGGCAACCTTGACCAGCCCTCTGGCCAAGTTCGTAGCATGGGGCCTCCTGTCCGCTCTTCTGTATCACTTGGTAGCCGGTGTGCGCCATATGATCATGGACATGGGCATCGGTGAGACGCTGGAAGGCGGCACACTGGGCTCGAAAATCATTATCGCCGTGTCTGCGGTGTTGATCGTTCTGGCGGGAGTTTGGATATGGTAACCAGCGTTACGAACCTGTCGCGTTCAGGCCTCTACGACTGGATGGCACAACGTGTGTCTGCGGTCGTTCTCGCGGCTTATTTCATCTTCCTGATCGGATACCTCGTTGCGAATCCGGGCATTGGCTACGACCAATGGCATGGCCTGTTCGCGCACAACGGAATGCGTATCTTCAGTCTGCTGGCCCTTGTGGCCCTGGGCGCTCACGCCTGGGTCGGCATGTGGACCATCGCGACCGACTACCTGACGCCGATGGCGCTGGGCAAGTCCGCGACTGCAGTACGTTTCCTTTTCCAGGCGGTATGCGGCGTTGCGATGTTCGCTTACTTCGTCTGGGGTGTGCAGATTCTCTGGGGTATCTGATTCATGTCTACTACAGTTAATACGCTTTCGTTCGACGCCATCATCATTGGCGGCGGCGGTGCCGGCATGCGCGCTGCGCTGCAGCTGGCACAAGGTGGTCACAAGACTGCCGTAGTTACCAAGGTTTTCCCGACCCGTTCGCACACTGTATCCGCCCAGGGTGGCATCACCTGTGCCATCGCTTCGGCAGATCCGAACGATGACTGGCGCTGGCACATGTACGATACCGTCAAGGGTTCCGACTATATCGGTGACCAGGACGCTATCGAATACATGTGTTCCGTAGGCCCGGAAGCGGTCTTCGAACTCGAGCACATGGGTTTGCCGTTCTCCCGTACCGAACAGGGCCGCATCTATCAGCGTCCGTTCGGCGGTCAGTCGAAAGACTTCGGTAAAGGTGGCCAGGCTGCCCGTACTTGCGCTGCTGCCGACCGTACCGGTCACGCATTGCTGCACACCCTGTACCAGGCCAACCTGAAGGCCGGCACCGTATTCCTCAACGAATACTACGGCGTCGACCTGGTGAAGAACGAAGACGGCGCCTTTGTCGGCATGATCGTCATCTGCATCGAAACCGGTGAAACCTCGTACGTCCGCGCTAACGCCACCGTTCTGGCGACTGGCGGTGCAGGCCGTATCTACTCGTCCACTACCAATGCCCTGATCAACACCGGTGACGGCGTCGGCATGGCTCTGCGTGCTGGCGTACCGGTACAAGACATTGAAATGTGGCAGTTCCACCCGACCGGCATCGCCGGCGCCGGTGTACTGGTTACAGAAGGCTGCCGCGGTGAAGGCGGTTACCTGATCAACAAGCACGGCGAGCGTTTCATGGAGCGTTATGCTCCGAACGCCAAAGACCTGGCGGGTCGTGACGTTGTTGCCCGTTCGATGGTTAAGGAAATCATCGCCGGCAACGGTTGCGGTCCGGATGGCGACCACGTAATGCTGAAACTCGATCACCTCGGTGAAGAAGTTCTGCACAGCCGTCTGCCAGGCATCATGGAACTGTCCAAGACCTTCGCTCACGTCGATCCAGCCGTGGCGCCGATTCCGGTCGTTCCAACCTGCCACTATATGATGGGCGGCGTTGCCACCAACATTCACGGTCAGGCAATCACTCAAGACGCTGAAGGCAAGGACCAGATCATTCCTGGCCTGTTCGCCGTAGGTGAAGTGGCGTGCGTATCGGTTCACGGTGCCAACCGTCTGGGCGGCAACTCGCTGCTCGACCTGGTGGTATTCGGTCGTGCCGCTGGCCTGTTCCTGGAGCAGACCCTGAAAGAAGGCGTTGATTACGCCCGTCCTCGCCAGTCCGACATCGACGCTGCCCTGGCACGTCTCGATGGCCTGAACTCGCGTACCGAAGGCGAAGACGTCGCTACTCTGCGCAAAGAGCTGCAAAGCTGCATGCAGAACTACTTCGGTGTATTCCGTACCGGCGAATACATGCAGAAGGGTATTGCCCAGCTGGCTGATCTGCGTGGCCGTATCGCCAACGTCAAGATCAACGACAAGAGCCAGGCGTTCAACACCGCTCGAATCGAAGCCCTGGAACTGCAAAACCTGCTGGAAGTGGCCGAAGCCACCGCCATCGCTGCAGAGATCCGCAAAGAGTCCCGCGGCGCTCACGCCCGTGAAGACTACGAAGATCGCGACGACGAAAACTGGCTGTGCCACACCCTGTACTTCCCGGGTGACAAGCGCGTGACCAAGCGTGCTGTGAACTTCTCGCCGAAGACTGTTCCGACTTTTGAACCTAAGATTCGGACTTATTAAGGGTGGCCGCCATGTTGCAAGTCAGTGTTTATCGCTACAACCCTGATCAGGACGCTGCGCCGTTCATGCAGGAATTCCAGGTCGATACCGGTGGTAAAGACCTGATGGTGCTGGACGTGCTGGCCCTGATCAAAGAGCAGGACGAAGGTTTCTCATATCGTCGCTCTTGCCGTGAAGGCGTTTGCGGTTCCGACGGCATGAACATCAACGGCAAAAACGGTCTGGCGTGCGTCACGCCGCTGTCTTCTGTCTTAAAAGGTAACAAGCTGATCGTTCGTCCGTTGCCAGGTTTGCCGGTTATCCGTGACCTGGTCGTCGATATGAGCATCTTCTACAAGCAATACGAGAAGGTTAAGCCATTCCTGCAGAACGACACGCCGGCTCCGGCCATCGAGCGTCTGCAGACTCCGGAAGAGCGTGAAAAGCTCGACGGTCTGTACGAGTGCATCCTGTGCGCTTGCTGCTCGACCTCTTGCCCGTCCTTCTGGTGGAACCCGGACAAGTTCCTGGGTCCAGCTGCTCTGCTGCAAGCGTACCGCTTCCTGGCAGACAGCCGTGACACCAAGACTGCCGAGCGCCTGGCTTCGCTGGATGATCCGTTCAGCGTATTCCGCTGCCGCGGGATCATGAACTGCGTCAACGTTTGTCCGAAAGGCCTGAACCCGACTAAGGCCATCGGTCACGTACGTCACATGTTGCTGCAAAGCGGCGTGTGATTCAGCAGTACCCGTAGGACCGCTGTACCCGTAGATGCTACGGCGCAGGCTTCAACCGGCGCCGTAGTTTTAACCTGAGCAGCAGCTCACAAAGCTGCCGCTCTTATTTTGAAGAAATGAGACAAGCAGGGGCATCCGGGCTGGTACCCGGACTATCAGCGTGATCCTAAGTGGCTTGTTTTGGTCGCTGCATTCGGACTTCTGCAAGTTTGCTCGGTGTCGACGCCGGTGGTGTTCCCCTAACCGAGGGTGACCAAGCATGCAAGAAAGCGTGATGCAGCGCATGTGGAACAGTGCCCACCTTTCAGGTGGAAACGCTGCCTATGTGGAAGAGCTTTATGAGCTCTACCTGCACGACCCTAACGCTGTGCCAGAAGAGTGGCGCACCTACTTTCAGAAGTTGCCTACTGACGGCAACTCTGCCACCGATGTTTCGCACTCCACAATTCGCGATCATTTCGTCTTGCTGGCAAAGAACCAGCGCCGCGCACAACCGGTTTCCGCCGGCAGCGTGAGCAGTGAGCACGAGAAGAAGCAAGTTGAAGTGCTGCGATTGATCCAGGCCTACCGTATGCGTGGCCACCAGGCAGCCCAGCTTGACCCGCTGGGGCTGTGGCAGCGTCCTGCACCTGCAGACCTGTCGATCAATCATTACGGCTTGACCAATGCCGATCTTGATACGACCTTCCGTGCCGGCGACCTGTTCATCGGCAAAGAGGAGGCGAGCCTACGCGAAATTCACGAAGCGTTGCAGCAGACATATTGCCGCACCATCGGCGCTGAATTCACGCATATCACCGATTCCGAGCAGCGCCAGTGGTTCCAGCAGCGTCTGGAAAGCGTGCGTGGTCGTCCGACGTATTCCGCCGACATCAAGAGCCACCTGCTCGAGCGCGTGACTGCCGGTGAAGGCCTGGAAAAATACCTGGGCACCAAATACCCGGGCACCAAGCGTTTCGGTCTGGAAGGCGGCGAGAGCCTGATTCCGATGCTCGACGAGCTGATCCAGCGTTCCGGTTCCTACGGCACCAAGGAAATCGTCATCGGCATGGCCCACCGTGGCCGTCTGAACGTGCTGGTCAACACCTTCGGCAAGAACCCGCGCGAGCTGTTCGACGAGTTCGAAGGCAAGAAGAAGGTCGAGCTGGGTTCCGGTGACGTTAAATATCACCAGGGCTTCTCGTCCAACGTCATGACCACCGGTGGTGAAGTTCACCTGGCCATGGCGTTCAACCCGTCCCACCTGGAAATCGTATCTCCAGTGGTCGAGGGTTCCGTTCGCGCCCGTCAGGATCGTCGTAACGACCTTACCGGTGAGAAGGTTCTGCCGATTTCCATCCACGGTGACGCGGCATTCGCCGGTCAGGGCGTGGTCATGGAAACCTTCCAGATGTCGCAGACCCGCGGTTTCAAGACCGGCGGCACCGTGCACATCGTGATCAACAACCAGGTTGGTTTCACCATCAGCAACCCGCTGGACTCGCGTTCCACCGAGTACGCGACCGACGTTGCGAAGATGATCCAGGCGCCGATCCTCCATGTGAATGGTGATGATCCGGAAGCCGTATTGTTCGTGACCCAGCTGGCCATCGACTACCGCATGCAGTTCAAGCGTGACGTGGTGATCGACCTGGTCTGCTACCGTCGTCGCGGCCACAACGAGGCCGACGAGCCTAGCGGCACCCAGCCTCTGATGTATCAGCAGATCACCAAACAGCGCACTACCCGTGAGCTGTATGCCGATCGCCTGACTCAGAGCGGTGTGCTGGACGTTGAGCGTGTTCAGGCGAAAGTCGATGAATACCGCAACGCGTTGGACAACGGTCTGCATGTTGTAAAAAGCCTGGTCAAAGAGCCGAACAAAGAGTTGTTCGTGGACTGGCGTCCGTATCTGGGCCACGCCTGGACCGCGCGTCACGACACGCGTTTCGATCTGAAAACCTTGCAGGAACTGTCTGCCAAGCTACTGGAAATTCCAGAAGGCTTTGTGGTTCAGCGCCAGGTCTCGAAGATCTACGAAGACCGTCAGAAAATGCAAGCCGGCGGCCTGCCGATCAACTGGGGTTACGCCGAAACCATGGCGTACGCGACCCTGGCGTTCGAAGGTCACCCGATTCGCATGACGGGTCAGGACATCGGTCGCGGTACGTTCTCGCACCGTCACGCTGTCTTGCACAACCAGAAAGACGCGAGCAGCTACATTCCGCTGCAGAACCTGTACAACGGTCAGCCACGCTTCGACCTGTACGACTCGTTCCTGTCGGAAGAAGCGGTACTGGCGTTCGAATACGGTTACTCGACTACCCAGCCGAATGCCCTGGTTATCTGGGAAGCCCAGTTCGGCGACTTCGCCAACGGTGCCCAGGTGGTTATCGACCAGTTCATCACCAGTGGCGAGCACAAGTGGGGCCGTCTCTGCGGTCTGACCATGCTGTTGCCGCACGGTTATGAAGGTCAGGGGCCGGAGCACTCTTCGGCTCGTCTGGAACGTTATCTGCAACTGTGCGCCGAGCACAACATTCAGGTAGCCGTACCGACTACACCTGCTCAGATCTACCACTTGCTGCGTCGTCAGGTGATTCGCCCGCTGCGCAAGCCATTGATCGTTCTGACTCCGAAGTCGCTGTTGCGTCACAAGTTGGCCATTTCGACCCTGGAAGATCTGGCCGAAGGTTCGTTCCAGACCGTTATCCCGGAAATCGATGCACTGGACCCGAAAAAGGTCGAGCGCGTTGTTCTGTGTAGCGGCAAGGTCTACTACGACCTGCTGGAAAAACGCCGTGCCGAAGGTCGTGATGACATCGCCATCGTGCGTATCGAGCAACTGTATCCATTCCCTGAGGACGACCTGAAAGAAGTCCTGGCTCCTTACACCAACGTCAAAAATGCCGTGTGGTGCCAGGAAGAGCCGATGAACCAGGGGGCGTGGTACTGCAGCCAACACCACATGCGTCGCAGCATCAGCAATCTCAACAAGTCTCTCGTACTTGAGTACGCGGGCCGTGAGGCTTCTGCTGCACCTGCATGCGGTTACGCATCGATGCACGCTGAGCAGCAGGAAAAACTGCTGCAAGACGCCTTTACTGTTTAACGCCTTCGCGCACCTGAAACCGAATTTAAGGACTCACAGATAATGGCTATCGAAATCAAAGCCCCCACTTTCCCGGAATCGGTTGCCGACGGCACCGTTGCCACCTGGCACAAACAACCGGGCGACGCTGTAAAGCGTGATGACCTGATCGTCGACATCGAAACCGACAAGGTTGTGCTGGAAGTGTTGGCGACTGCTGACGGCGTGCTGGGCGCTATCGTCAAGAACGAAGGCGACACCGTTCTGTCCGACGAAGTTCTGGGCTCCATCGTTGAAGGCGGCGCTGCTGCCGCTGCTCCGGCTGCCGCTGCTGCTCCGGCCGCGGCACAGGCTGCTGCTCCTGCCGCCGAAGGCGAAGACGATCCTGTTGCTGCACCGGCTGCTCGCAAGCTGGCTGAAGAAAACGGCATCAACATCGCTTCCGTTGCCGGTACCGGCAAAGGCGGTCGTGTGACCAAGGAAGACGTGGTTGCAGCCGTTGCTGCCAAGAAAGCCGCTCCGGCTGCCGCGCCTGCCAAGGCTGCCGCGCCTGCCAAGGCTGCCGCTCCTGCTGGCGCTGCTCCTGTGTTCGCCGCTGGCGACCGCATCGAGAAGCGCGTACCGATGACCCGCGTTCGCGCTACCGTGGCCAAGCGCCTGGTAGAAGCTCAGTCGAACATGGCGATGCTGACCACCTTCAACGAAGTCGACATGACCGAAGTCATGGCCCTGCGTTCGAAGTACAAGGACCTGTTCGAGAAGTCCCACAACGGCGTACGCCTGGGCTTCATGTCGTTCTTCGTCAAGGCTGCCACCGAAGCGCTGAAACGCTTCCCGGCTGTCAACGCATCGATCGACGGTGGCGACATCGTTTACCACGGCTACGCTGACGTCGGCGTTGCTGTTTCCAGCGACCGCGGCCTGGTTGTACCGGTTCTGCGTAACGCCGAACTGATGAGCCTGGCTGAAATCGAAGGCGGCATCGCCACCTTCGGCAAGAAGGCTCGCGACGGCAAACTGTCGATGGACGAAATGACCGGCGGCACGTTCACCATCACCAACGGTGGTACCTTCGGTTCGATGATGTCGACTCCGATCGTCAACCCGCCGCAAGCGGCTATCCTGGGCATGCACAACATTCTGCAGCGTCCTATGGCGATCAACGGTCAGGTCGTAATCCGTCCGATGATGTACCTGGCTCTGTCCTACGATCACCGTCTGATCGATGGCAAAGAAGCTGTGACCTTCCTGGTTACCATCAAGAACCTGCTGGAAGACCCGGCTCGTTTGCTGCTGGATATCTGATTTCGTTGCATGGGCCGTGCAGGATGGCGGCCCGTCTGTAATGACCAGCTTCGTCCCACGACGGTCCCCATAAGGGGCCGTCCGGTTTGATTCGAGAAGGAATGACACATGACTCAGAAATTCGACGTGGTAGTGATTGGCGCGGGCCCTGGCGGTTACGTGGCTGCCATTAAAGCAGCGCAACTGGGCCTCACCACTGCCTGCATCGAGAAATACACCGACAAGGAAGGCAAACTGGCCCTCGGCGGTACTTGCCTGAACGTCGGTTGCATTCCATCCAAGGCGCTGCTGGACAGCTCCTGGAAATACAAGGAAGCTAAAGAAGGCTTCGCGATCCACGGTATCAATCACGCTGGCGTGACCATGGACGTGTCGGCAATGGTTGGCCGTAAAGCCAACATCGTCAAAGGCCTGACCTCTGGCGTTGCCACCCTGTTCAAGGCGAACGGCGTCACTTCCCTGCAAGGCCACGGCAAACTGCTGGCCGGCAAGAAAGTCGAACTGACCAAGCCAGACGGCAGCGTTGAAATCATCGAAGCCGAGAACGTGATTCTGGCTTCGGGTTCGCGTCCGATCGACATTCCACCGGCTCCGGTTGACCAGAAAGTGATCGTCGATTCGACCGGCGCACTGGAATTCCAATCCGTACCCAAGCGTCTGGGCGTTATCGGCGCTGGCGTAATCGGTCTGGAACTGGGTTCGGTATGGTCGCGCCTGGGCGCTGAAGTGGTTGTTCTGGAAGCGCTGGAGAAGTTCCTGCCGGCTGCTGACGACGCCGTTTCCAAAGAAGCCTACAAAACCCTGACCAAACAAGGTCTGGACATCAAGCTGGGCGCTCGCGTCACCGGTTCCAAAGTGAACGGCGACGAAGTCGTTGTGAACTACACCGACGCCAACGGCGAACAGAGCATCACCTTTGACAAGCTGATCGTTGCCGTTGGTCGCCGTCCAGTGACCACCGAACTGTTGGCTGCCGACAGCGGTGTGACCATCGACGAGCGCGGTTTCGTATTCGTTGACGACCAGTGCGCCACCAGCGTACCGGGCGTTTACGCGATCGGTGACGTGGTTCGCGGCATGATGCTGGCGCACAAGGCGTCCGAAGAAGGCATCATGGTGGTTGAGCGCATCAAGGGCCACAAAGCGCAAATCAACTATGACCTGATCCCTTCGGTTATTTATACTCACCCGGAAATCGCATGGGTCGGCAAAACCGAGCAGACCTTGAAGGCTGAAGGCGTTGAAGTTAACGTTGGTACCTTCCCGTTCGCAGCCAGTGGCCGTGCCATGGCAGCCAACGACACCGGCGGTTTCGTGAAAGTCATTGCCGATGCCAAGACTGACCGCGTATTGGGCGTCCACGTGATTGGCCCGAGCGCTGCAGAACTGGTTCAGCAGGGCGCGATCGGCATGGAATTCGGCACCAGCGCTGAAGACCTGGGCATGATGGTTTTCTCCCATCCGACCCTGTCTGAAGCCTTGCACGAAGCAGCTCTGGCTGTGAATGGCGGCGCCATCCACATCGCCAACCGCAAGAAGCGTTAAGACAATAAGAAACCACGGCGGTATGGCCCGTCGTGAGCCTTGCATGCAAGACTCACCGCGGAATATCCGCTGGACGCAGTCTTGCGTGGCTGCACCGGGTATCCGGAAAGGCTACGCAAGCAGCAGTCACAGGTGGTGCGGCACTTGAACAAGTGCAGCACCGAATGCGCAGTACCTAACGAAGACGGTAATAAGCATGAATCTTCACGAGTATCAGGGTAAGCAGCTGTTCGCTGAATACGGCCTGCCAGTTTCCACCGGTTATGCGGTAGACACCCCGGAAGCAGCAGCAGAAGCTTGCGACAAGATCGGCGGCACCGAGTGGGTTGTCAAAGCCCAGGTCCACGCTGGTGGTCGCGGTAAAGCGGGCGGCGTAAAGCTGGTTCGCAGCAAAGAAGACGCCAAGGCATTCGCACAGCAGTGGCTGGGCAAGCGTCTGGTGACTTACCAGACTGATGCCAATGGTCAGCCAGTCACCAAGATCCTGGTTGAATCGTGCACTGATATCGCTAAAGAGCTGTACCTGGGCGCTGTCGTTGACCGTTCGAGCCGTCGCATCGTGTTCATGGCTTCCACCGAAGGTGGCGTGGACATCGAGAAAATCGCTCACGACACCCCTGAGAAAATCCTCAAGGCCACTATCGATCCACTGGTTGGCGCTCAGCCATTCCAGGGTCGCGAGCTGGCATTCCAACTGGGTCTGGAAGGCAAGCAAGTTGCTCAGTTCGCCAAGATCTTCGTAGGTCTGGCCAAACTGTTCAAGGATCACGACCTGGCTCTGCTGGAAGTGAACCCGCTGGTGATCAAGGCTGACGGCGATCTGCATTGCCTCGACGCCAAGATCAACATCGACGCCAACGCCATGTACCGTCAGCCTAAGCTGAAGACTTTCCACGATCCGTCGCAAGACGATCCGCGCGAAGCGCACGCTGCCAAGTTCGAACTGAACTACGTAGCGCTGGAAGGCAACATCGGTTGCATGGTCAACGGTGCTGGCCTGGCCATGGGTACCATGGACATCGTCAACCTGCATGGCGGCAAACCAGCCAACTTCCTCGACGTGGGCGGCGGTGCTACCAAAGAACGCGTTACCGAAGCGTTCAAGATCATCCTGTCCGACACTAACGTCGCTGCAGTACTGGTCAACATCTTCGGCGGCATCGTTCGTTGCGACATGATTGCCGAAGGCATCATCGGCGCTGTGAAAGAAGTCGGCGTGAAAATCCCGGTTGTTGTTCGCCTTGAAGGCAACAACGCTGAGCTGGGCGCTAAAGTACTGGCAGAAAGCGGTTTGAACATCATCGCTGCTACCAGCCTGACCGACGCTGCTCAACAAGTCGTTAAAGCTGCGGAGGGCAAATAATGAGCGTCCTGATCAATAAAGACACCAAAGTTATCTGCCAGGGTATTACCGGTTCGCAAGGTAGTTTCCACACCCAGCAAGCCATCGAGTACGGCACCAAGATGGTAGGTGGTGTAACGCCTGGTAAAGGCGGCACCGAGCACCTGGGTCTGCCAGTGTTCAACACCGTGAAAGACGCTGTAGCTGCCACTGGCGCCACCGCCAGCGTGATCTACGTTCCAGCTCCTTTCTGCAAGGACTCCATCCTGGAAGCAGCATTCGGCGGCATCAAGCTGATCGTTTGCATCACTGAAGGCATTCCTACCCTGGACATGCTGGATGCCAAGGTCAAGTGCGACGAGCTGGGTATCACCCTGATCGGCCCTAACTGCCCAGGCGTGATCACTCCAGGCGAATGCAAGATCGGCATCATGCCAGGTCACATTCACTTGCCAGGCAAGGTCGGTATCGTTTCCCGTTCCGGCACCCTGACCTACGAAGCTGTGAAGCAGACCACTGACGCCGGTTTCGGTCAGTCGACTTGCGTCGGCATCGGCGGTGACCCGATCCCGGGTTCGAACTTCATCGACATCCTGAAGCTGTTCCAGGAAGACCCGAAGACCGAAGCGATCGTCATGATCGGCGAGATCGGCGGTTCGGCTGAAGAAGAAGCGGCTGCCTACATCAAGGCACACGTGACCAAGCCGGTTGTTTCCTACATCGCTGGTGTGACTGCTCCTCCGGGCAAGCGCATGGGCCATGCTGGCGCAATCATCTCTGGCGGCAAAGGCACTGCGGACGAGAAATTCGCTGCGCTGCAAGACGCAGGCGTTAAAACCGTGCGTTCGCTGGCAGACATCGGCAAGGCCTTGGCCGAGCTGACCGGTTGGGCTGTCAAGTAAGCCTCGCGCTTAGCTGACGCTTCACCAGACAAAGGCCACCTTCGGGTGGCCTTTGTCGTTTCCGGGGTTTACTTCAAGCAGGACCGGCCCCTTCGCGAGCAAGCCCGCTCCCACACTGGATCTGCGTTGTTACAAATTCTTATGTACGACGCTGATCCAGTGTGGGAGCGGGCTTGCTCGCGAAGGCGTACTTACAGACGCCAACCATTTACATGCAAAAACGCGACACGAAACTGTCGCAGATCGGATAGTTCGCCCCCTAACAGTGCGTTTGTCGCGCAAATTCGTTAGGCTAGCCGCCATTTTTGCGTCCGCAGCCCACAAGGCCGCTACGCGCTAAAGGGTCAGTCCTATACGGACCGACAGCATTTCCCTCACCCATAAGGGAAATCCCTCTCTAAATTCCGATTCAGTAGTGTGGTATTTCCTTAATGAAAGTGTTGAAAGGCCAGGACATCCTGGCACTTGGTTTTATGACATTTGCCCTGTTCGTCGGGGCTGGCAACATCATCTTCCCGCCTATCGTCGGTTTGCAGTCCGGGCCTCATGTCTGGATGGCGGCGCTGGGCTTTCTGATTACCGCGGTCGGTCTGCCGGTGATCACCGTCGTGGCCCTGGCCAAGGTCGGCGGCGCGATGGATGCCTTGAGCAGTCCGATCGGCAAAATCGCCGGTGGCTTGCTGGCCGCTGCGTGCTACCTCGCCGTTGGCCCGCTGTTCGCGACGCCGCGCACTGCGACCGTATCGTTCGAAGTGGGCCTGGCGCCGCTGACCGGCGAAAGCCCGCTGGCGCTGTTCCTCTATAGCTCGGTGTATTTCCTGCTGGTGTTCTTCATCTCGCTCTACCCGGGCCGTTTGCTGGATACCGTAGGACGGTTTCTCGCACCGCTGAAGATCATCGCCCTGGCCGCTCTCGGCATCGCCGCGTTCGCTTTGCCGGCCGGTGATATCGGCGTGGCGACGCCGGAGTATGTCGCAGCACCGTTTTCCCAAGGCTTCATCAATGGTTACCTGACCATGGATACCCTCGGTGCGCTGGTGTTCGGCATTGTCATCGTCAACGCCATCCGCTCCCGTGGCGTCGAGTCGCCGGTGTTGATCACCCGCTATGCGATCATTGCCGGGTTGATTGCGGGCGTTGGTCTGGCGCTGGTGTATGTCAGCCTGTTCCGTCTCGGTTCGGGCAGTCATGAAGTGGCTGCCGGTGCGACCAACGGCGCAGCGGTATTGCACGCTTACGTTCAACACACCTTTGGTTCGCTGGGCAGCGGTTTCCTCGCGGTGCTGATCTCGTTGGCCTGCCTGGTCACAGCGGTCGGCCTGACCTGTGCTTGCGCCGAATACTTCAGCCGTGTGTTGCCACTGTCCTACAAGACACTGGTCATTATCCTCGCCGTGTTTTCCCTGTTTGTGTCCAACCTGGGCCTCACCAAGCTGATTGCGTTTTCGATCCCGGTACTCACCGCGATCTACCCGCCGTGCATCGCGCTGGTCGCCCTGAGCTTCTGCAAGGACTTCTGGCATGAACAGGGCCGCATCGTCGGTCCGGTGATGCTGGTGTCGTTCATCTTCGGTCTGATCGACGCGCTCAAGGGCGCAGGTCTGGCGGACTGGATGCCGACGCAACTGGCTCACCTGCCGCTGAGCGAGCAAGGCCTGGCGTGGCTGGTGCCGTCGGTCATGACGCTGGTGGTTGCGGTGGTTTGCGACCGTATGCTGGGCAAGCGCGAAGAAGCGCTGGCTTAAGGCTGTCACGGCCCGCCATAAGCGGGTCTTGAGCTACAACAGAAATGCCCCGTATCAATCGATACGGGGCATTTTTTATGCGCGTGATGCGGTGTCTTTTTTCTTGAGCTAACGTCGAAGCATTGCAAAATCCAATGTGGGAGCGGGCTTGCTCGCGAAGACGGCTTATCATTCAACGTTGATATCGACTGACCCTCCGTCTTCGCGAGCAAGCCCGCTCCCACATTGGATTTCGTTACTCCTTAACACATCACAAGGACCTGCATGTCGTTCATCCACGCCAACCTGATCCACATTCTCGCCGCTATCTGGTTTGTCATCTGCTGGGGCGGCTATACCCGTTATGCGACGTGGAAGGGCCGCGACACTGCGTGCCTGGCCAGTGTGCTGCACCTGTACCGCGAAGACTGGATGCGCCGCATGCTGCTGCGCGACAACCGCATCGCCGACGCCAGCGTGGTCGGTAACCTGGAGCGCAACGCGTCGTTCTTCGCCTCGAGCACACTGATTATCCTGGCCGGCATTCTCACCGTGCTGGGTGCGTCGGAAAGGGCTGTGTCTTTGCTGGCGGATATCCCGATGGTGCAGCAGGCCTCCCAGGGAATGTCCGAGATCAAGTTGTTGTGCCTGGCGCTGGTGTTTGTGTATGCGTTCTTTACATTCAGCTGGTGCATGCGCCAATACAACTTCGCGGCCATTCTGATCGGTTCGGCGCCCATGGTCGGCGAGCGCCATGTCTCGGAGCAGGAGCGCAAAGCCTTTGCGTCCCGGGCGGCGCGTGTCATTTCAATGGCCGCCAACCAGTTCAACTTCGGCCTGCGCTCCTATTACTTCGGCATGACCATGCTGGCCTGGTTTGTCAGCCCCTGGTTGTTCATGCTGATGAGTGCCGGCGTGGTGCTGGTGCTCTATCGCCGGGAGTTTCATTCCGACGTTCTCGACGTGATGGTCTATACCCCTACAGAGGCGCCCTTGCCTGAAGCGATCAAAGAGGCTGCTTGATGAGTATTCCGTTCTGGTGTGTGTTTATCAGCGCCTTGCTGATTTACGTGGCCCGCATGCCGGTGGCCAAGGCCATGAAAGAGCAGGGGGGTTACAACAATCACCTGCCGCGCCAGCAGCAGGCACAACTCACCGGCTTCGGTGCACGAGCGGTGGCGGCCCATCAGAACTGCTTCGAAGCCTTCATCTTGTTCTCGGCGGGGGTGTTGATGGCGCACACCACGCAGACGGCGGGATGGCTGATTGATTCGCTGGCAATCATCTTCGTGATGACGCGGGTCATTTACTTAGTGTGCTATTGGAGCGATCTCGCCTGGCAGCGAAGTCTGGTGTGGTTTGTCGGACTAGTGTGTTCGTTGCTGTTGATGATTAGTCCGACTTTTAGAACTGTTTTGCTCTAGCAAGGCAAATGACGAGCAAAAGAAAACCCGCACTTGGCGGGTTTTCTTTATCACGCTAAAAACTGTTTTAGTTTTTAGGTGCTTCTTTTGCAGCGGCTTCGTTCGATTCAGCCTGAGCTTTGGCAGCTTCGGCGTTTTCTTTCGCTGCGTCGTTCACTTTATCCTGAGCTTTGTTCATGTCTTGCTGAGCTTGCTCAGCATGTTGGTTAGCATCTTGAGCTTTGTCCTCGGATTTTTTATCGCAGGCAGCGAGACCGAGGGAAGCGGTCAACATCAAGGCAATAGCTAAAGTCTTACGCATGGGGTGTTTCTCCTTGGGAAAAATATCTACTTGGCCTTTCGAGCACAGCCAACAGGGTTAAGTTCCTCAATTCGTTCAGATATATAAGATTATTCCCACGGGAACTTTTACCGAACACGCCTAGTGCGATGTCGGAATACTAAGAAGAGTTTTTATCAAATGGCCGAAAACCCCGTTTTTGAGCGCGCGACACGATTTCTATCGGCATTGCGACACTGTCAGGTACTCGGGCTGCGAGTTCACAGTGCCAGCAGTGACGGACTCACAGTGATTCTGCCGTACAGCCCGCAAATCATCGGTAATCCGCAAACCGGCGTGATCCACGGCGGGGCGCTGACTACCTTGATGGACACCGCGTGCGGCATGTCCACCCTCTGCGTACTGCCCGAGTTCGAAGTCTGCCCGACCCTCGACCTGCGCATCGACTACATGCACGCGGCCGAGCTGCACAAGGATGTGTATGGCTTTGCCCAGTGCTACCGGGTCACCACGGACGTGATCTTCGCCCGTGGTTTTGCCTATCAGGACGATCCCGAACAGCCCATCGCCCATGTCGTGGGTACGTTCATGCGCATGGGCAAGGGCGTCAAAGGCACCAAGGGGTTTGGTGGCGCCATCGCCGGAGGAGCGAAATGACCGACACCTTCAAGGAACAACTGCAACAGGCCCATGAGCAGGGCGACTACGCCGCGCTGCTGCACCTGATTCCCTACGCCAAGCTGATCGGTGTCGAATGCGCGCGGGTCGGGGATGACCTGTTGTTTCGCCTCCCGGCAAACAAGGACAACATTGGTAACCCTTTACTGCCGGCGATTCATGGCGGTGTGATTGCAGGGTTCATGGAGCTGTCCGCCGCATTGCACTTGCTGATTCTCACCGGTTCGCCGGGCGTGCCGAAGATCATCGACTTTTCCCTCGACTACCTGCGCGCTGGGCAGTTTCGTGACACGTGGGCCAGATGTCAGGTGTGCCGTCAGGGGCGGCGTGTCGCCAACGTGGCAGTGACCGCCTGGCAAAGCACCGAATCCGAACCCATCGCCACGGCCCGCGCCCACTTCAAAATCGATGAGCCCTTGAAATCCTGATCCGAGCCCCCAACTTTGATGACAACCCGCCGCCGACCCTCTAGGTCGCGGCCACTGCCATCTGATTGGAGTTTGATGACCATGAGTGTGGAAACTCAAAAGGAAACCCTGGGCTTCCAGACCGAGGTGAAGCAGCTGCTGCACCTCATGATCCATTCGCTGTATTCCAACAAGGAAATCTTCCTTCGCGAATTGATCTCGAACGCCTCTGACGCTGTCGACAAATTACGTTTCGAAGCCCTGTCCAAGCCTGAATTGCTGGAAGGTGGCGCCGAACTGAAAATCCGTGTGAGCTTCGACAAGGACGCTAAAACCGTCACCCTCGAAGACAACGGCATCGGCATGAGCCGTGAAGATGCGATTACCCACCTGGGTACCATCGCCAAATCCGGCACCGCCGATTTCATGAAACACCTGACGGGCGATCAGAAAAAGGATTCGCACCTGATCGGTCAGTTCGGTGTGGGTTTCTACTCTGCCTTCATCGTCGCCGACAAAGTCGACGTGTTCAGTCGTCGTGCCGGTGCTGCCGCCAGCGAAGGCGTGCATTGGTCGTCGAAGGGCGAAGGTAATTTCGAAGTTGCCACCGTCGAGAAAGCCGATCGTGGTACTCGCATCGTCCTGCACCTGAAGTCCGGTGAAGACGAGTTCGCCGATGGCTGGCGTCTGCGCAACATCATCAAGAAGTACTCCGACCACATCGCTTTGCCGATTGAGTTGCCGAAAGAAGTGGCAGCCGCTGAAGGAGAAGAGAAGCCGGCCGTTGAGTGGGAAACCGTCAACCGCGCCAGCGCCCTGTGGACCCGTCCTCGCACCGAGATCAAGGACGAGGAATATCAGGAGTTCTACAAACACATCGCTCATGACTTCGAAAACCCGCTGAGCTGGAGCCACAATAAGGTCGAAGGCAAGCTCGAGTACAGCTCGCTGCTTTACGTACCGGCCCGTGCTCCGTTCGACCTGTACCAGCGTGAAGCGCCGAAAGGCCTGAAGCTGTATGTGCAGCGCGTGTTCGTGATGGATCAGGCCGAGTCGTTCCTGCCGCTGTACCTGCGCTTCATCAAAGGCGTGGTCGATTCCAATGACCTGTCGCTGAACGTGTCGCGGGAAATTCTGCAGAAAGACCCGATCATCGATTCCATGAAGTCGGCGCTGACCAAGCGCGTTCTCGACATGCTGGAAAAGCTGGCGAAGAACGAGCCTGAGCAATACAAAAGCTTCTGGAAAAACTTTGGCCAGGTCATGAAAGAAGGCCCGGCAGAAGACTTCGCCAACAAAGAGAAAATCGCTGGCCTGCTGCGTTTCGCGTCCACTCAGGGCGAAGAAGGCGAGCAAGTCGTGGGTCTGGCCGAGTACCTGGCGCGCGCCAAGGAAGGTCAGGACAAGATTTACTACCTGACCGGCGAAACCTACGCGCAAGTCAAAAACAGCCCGCACCTGGAAGTCTTCCGCAAGAAAGGCATCGAAGTGCTGCTGCTGACCGACCGCATCGACGAGTGGCTGATGAGCTACCTCAGCGACTTCGATGGTAAGAGCTTTGTCGACGTGGCGCGCGGTGACCTGGACCTGGGCAACCTGGATTCGGAAGAAGACAAGAAAGCCGCGGAAGAAGTCGCCAAGTCCAAAGAAGGTCTGGTTGAGCGTCTGAAAACTGCGCTGGGCGAATCCGTGGCTGAAGTGCGGGTTTCCCATCGTCTGACCGACTCCCCGGCGATTCTGGCCATCGGCGAGCAGGACCTGGGCATGCAAATGCGTCAGATCCTGGAAGCCAGCGGTCAGAAGGTTCCGGATTCGAAGCCTATCTTCGAATTCAACCCGGCGCACCCGCTGATCGAGAAGCTCGACAACGAGCAGAGCGACGAGCGCTTCGGCGACCTGTCGCACATCCTCTTCGATCAGGCGGCTCTGGCGGCCGGCGACAGCTTGAAGGACCCGGCCGCGTATGTGCGCCGTCTCAACAAGCTGCTGGTTGAACTGTCGGTTTAACGACGTTGTAAAAAAACCCGCTTCGGCGGGTTTTTTATGACCTGAATTTTTTTGGCTGTGAACCCGATCCTGTAGGAGTCGGCTTGCTGGCGATGGCGATTTCGACGCCGCCATCGCCAGCAAGCCGGCTCCTACAGTAGACCGCATTCCAATGTGGGAACAGTGATTGCGACTCGGTCTACCGTAGGAGTGAGCCTGCTCGCGATGGCGGCGGCAATAACGCCACAAACCTCAAGGCAGCTCAATACGCTCGCTTTCCCCCGGCACAGTCGGCCAATCCCCGGCCGCCCAGCGTCGCCGCGCTTCGTCGATAGCCGCCGGATCGCTCGCCACAAAATTCCAGTTGATCCGTCGCGGTCCATCCAGCGGCGCGCCGCCGAACAACACCGCATGACAGTCGCTCTCGGCGAACAACGTCATTTCTTCCCCGGCCGGCAGCACCACTAGCGAGTACGGCTCTAACGGCTCGCCATCGAGCTGCGCATCACCGCTCAACACATACAGCGCCCGTTCTTCATGCTCGGTGGGAATCAGCAGCGTGGTTGCTGTTTGCAGGTTCAATTCCGCGTACAGCGTAGGAGAAAGCACCGGCACTGGCGACTCCAGGCAAAAGCCTGACCCGGCGATCATTCGGATCTTCACCCCAAGGTTATCGCTGACCGGCAATGTGGACGCTGGATGATGACTGTAGTGCCCCGGGCCTCGCTCATGATCCTTCGGCGATGCCAGCCAGATCTGCAAACCGTGCATCGTGAATCCGCTTTCCTTCAATGCCTCGGGCGTACGCTCGACGTGGGCTATGGCGCTGCCGGCGGTCATCCAGCTGACGTCACCGGCCTCCACCACCTGATCGGAGCCAAGGCTGTCCTTGTGCTGGATTTTTCCTTCAAACAAGTAGGTGAGGGTCGACAGACCAATGTGCGGATGCTGACGGATGTTCATGCCTTTGCCCGCCGGATAACGGGTTTCCAGCATGTGGTCGAAAAACACAAAAGGCCCGACGCTGCGGCATTTGGCTGACGGCAGCGGACGAAGAATCGGCTGGCCTTCGACATCTTCGGCTCGGGGGCGGATCACGAGGGGAGTGTTCATGGTGCATTCCAGGCTGAGCGGGTGACGCGTGGAGCATAACCCGCTTGCCCCGCCCTTGCCGCTATTGGCTGAATGCGCCTTCAGACAGATGGGTTTCGATGCTGACTTGCGTGGTGGTCATCAGCTTGTGCACCGGGCAACGGTCGGCCACGCGGTGCAGTTCGTCGCGCTGGGCATCGGTGAGCACACCCTTGAGGGTGAGTTTGACGTGCAGGGCGTATTTGCCTTTCTGCTCTTCACTGTTGTCGCGTTTGACCTCCACACCAACACCCGTCAGCGGAATGTCTTTTTTCTTCGCATACAGCTTCAGGGTCAGGGCCTTGCACGCGCCGAGCGCTGCGTCGAAGTAATCGTGCGGCTCGGGTGCCGAGCCTTCACCGCCCGCGGAGGTCGGTACGTCGGCAAAGAGTTCGTGGTCATCGATTTGTACGCTGTGACGAAAACCTTCGGCGGAAACGGTATTGACGGTAACTGTCATGGGAAACCTCAGCAGTAGGAAAAGTCATTCGATCAAAAAAGACCTTGAAGGTATAGAGCATTCCACCTGATGCGCGTTCCACTTTCTTGTTGAGGTGATCGCAACCCAGCGGGAGCAAGCTCCCTCGCCACAGGTTATGCAGACGAAGCATTGGGCGAAAAAAAGCCCCGCATTTGCGGGGCTCATTCGTGTCGATCCGGATCAGCTGCCTTTGACGGACTTGCCGTTGACCTTGCCGTCCAGGAGCATGATGTTGTACTCCTTGCCGTCGGTTTCGACCTGTTGCAGGCGAACCAGCAGGTAATCCCAATCCTTGGCGAACCACAGCACGGTAATGCGCTTGCTTTGTGTCGGGTCGCGCACGCGCTCGACCTTGATCGCGTCGATCTGGCCAGCCTTGGTGTCGACTTTTTCCGAACCCAGCACGCGGAAGTCGTAGGTATCGACTTCACCATCATCGACCACCTGATAGCTCATGCTTTTTTTGCCGGCGGCCACGTCGTGTTGCAGGGCCAGCTGATAGGTGGATTTGTCGACCATGCCGCGGTTGAGCGGGATCTTGACCGCGTCGCCGCGATCGGTGCCGGTGACCATTTTGGCGGTCCAGTCGAAATCCAGGTCAGCCTTTTTGGCTTTGCCCAGGCCACCGCGTTCAAAGTGGTAGGACTGTGGCAGCAGGGTGTCCTTGTCCAGGGTCAGGGTGCTTTCTTCGGTCAGGCTGGCGATCATCATCGAGGCCTTGAAGCTGAGCTTCCAGACACCGTTGGCTTCCTTGGTCAGGCTGCGCTCGGCAGTGCCGCTCATTGGAAGCTGCTTCCAGTCGGCGGTGTAGCTGGCGGAGAAAGGTTGAAGTTCTGTTGCCTGCGCAAAAGGCAGGGCAAGCAGAGCGCAAGCGAAGAGCAGGGCGCGACGCATAAAATCTCCTAGGTTCGAATCAAGTGGCCGCTGGCCGCGAGTAACTTGCCATCCAGTAAAGCACCTTGTTCGCCGAGTGATAAACGGCCTTCGGCAAACCAGCGTACGGCCATCGGGTAGATCAGGTGTTCCTGGGTGTGAACTCGCTGCGCCAGACTCTGCGGCGAATCCTGCAACTCTACCGGTATTACTGCCTGTACGACCAGTGGTCCGCCATCGAGTTCCTCGGTGACAAAGTGCACGGAACAGCCGTGTTCAGTGTCTCCGGCCTCCAGCGCGCGCTGATGGGTGTGTAACCCTTTGTATTTGGGTAGCAGCGAGGGATGGATGTTGAGCAGGCGACCCGCGTAGTGGCGCACGAAGTCAGCGCTGAGGATGCGCATGAATCCGGCCAGGACCACGAGTTTGGGATTGAAGGTGTCGATCAGTTCGATCAGCGCGGCATCGAAGGCTTCGCGGCCTTCGAACGCCTTGTGATCCAGGGAGCGGGTGTCGATACCCGCCTCCCTGGCACGTTGCAGGCCGTAGGCGTCGGCGCGGTTGGAAATCACCGCGGCGATGCGGACCGGGCTGTCGCCGGTCCGCGTGCTGTCGATCAGGGCCTGCAAGTTACTGCCGGTGCCGGACAACAGCACCACCACATCACAGGTCTGAGACATCAATGAGCCTTGAGGTTCTTCAGTTCAACCTGGGCCGCGCCTTCGGCAGCGGTGGCGATCTGGCCGATGACCCAAGGCTGCTCGCCGGCTTCACGCAGCACGTTCAGCGCGGTTTCGACGTGCTCTTGAGCCACGCAGATCACCATGCCAACGCCGCAGTTCAGCACGCGGTGCATTTCGTTTTCGTCGACGTTGCCTTTCTCTTGCAGCCAGTCGAACACGGCAGGGCGAGTCCAGCTTGCAACGTCAACCACCGCTTGAGCGCCTTTTGGCAGCACGCGCGGGATGTTGTCCAGCAGGCCGCCACCGGTGATGTGGGCCATGGCTTTGACTGCGCCGGTTTCCTTGATCAGTTTCAACAGCGGTTTCACGTAGATGCGGGTCGGGGCCATCAGCAGGTCGGTCAGCGGCTTGCCGTCGAGCTGGATGTTTTCGATGTCGGCACCGGACACTTCGATGATCTTGCGGATCAGCGAGTAGCCGTTGGAGTGCGGGCCGGAAGACGGCAGGGCGAGCAGGGCATCGCCGGCAGCGACTTTGGAACCGTCGATGATTTCGGATTTTTCCACGACGCCGACGCAGAAGCCGGCCAGGTCGTAGTCTTCGCCTTCGTACATGCCCGGCATTTCAGCGGTTTCACCGCCGACCAGGGAGCAGCCGGACAGTTCGCAGCCTGCGCCGATGCCGGTCACGACCTGGGTCGCGGTTTCGACGTTCAGTTTGCCGGTGGCGTAGTAGTCCAGGAAGAACAGCGGCTCGGCGCCGCAGACCACCAGGTCGTTCACGCACATGGCCACCAGGTCGATGCCGATGCTGTCGTGCTTGTTCAGGTTCAGCGCCAGACGCAGCTTGGTGCCGACGCCGTCAGTGCCGGAAACCAGCACTGGCTGCTTGTAGCCGGCCGGGATTTCGCAGAGGGCGCCAAAACCGCCCAGGCCGCCCATGACTTCCGGGCGCGCAGTGCGCTTGGCGACGCTCTTGATGCGTTCGACCAATGCTTCACCGGCGTCGATGTCTACACCGGCGTCCTTGTAGCTCAGGGAGGGTTGCTTGCTCATGATCCAGGCCTTTAGGGGGGATTCAGGGGTAACGACCGAGTCCAGTGGGACCGCCGAAACAAACGAAGGGCATGTGCCTTGCGCGAATTTCAGGGTGCCCGGCTGTTGCCGGTCTGCGAAGGCGCGCGATTTTATCAGGCTTGAGGGGCAGCGGCCATCCTCAGGCCGACAGCAGGGGCATATCGATACAAAAAAACCGTTATTGCCCGTGTTGGTCGCCTCCCGCTTGGCTGTATAAGGTATCGCGATTATCCGTCTATCGTTATGGCAGTGCGAAAAACTTAACCGGGACGTGTGAATGTTTTGCGTGGGGCGATGGTCACAGCCTTGCCCGATTATCTTCATGCGGTCAGTTCCAGCCGCTCTTGTCGTCAGGAATCCTCCATGCGTTTTTTCAGATCATTGTTTGTGGGTTGTTTGTCTCTGGTCAGCCTGGTGAGTCATGCCGAAACGGTCAAAAGCCTTTATCAGGTGCGCGAGCCTGTCACCAGCCAGGCGCCAGAGGAGCGTGATCAAGCCACCCAGCGTGCGCTCGACACGCTGGTGCTGCGCCTGACCGGCGATCCCAAGGCTGTGCAAAGTCCGGGGTTGGCCGCCATTCGCAAGGACCCGCAGCAGATCATCAGCCAGTACGGTTTCGAAGCCGGCCCGCCGGAAGTGCTGAAGGTGGATTTCGACCCGGCCAGCACCGAGCAGGCGTTGCGCCGTGCCGGGCTGTCATTGTGGGGCGCGAACCGGCCATCGATTCTGACGTGGTGGCTGAACGACTCGACCGAAGGTTCGAGTCTGGTGGGTGATGGCCAGGCCAGCGCGGCGCCACTGCGTCGCGCGGCACAGCACCGTGGTCTGCCACTGCGGCTGCCACTGGCGGACCTGAGCGAGCAACTGGTCGCCACCGCGCCGAATCTTGAAGGCACCGATGCGGCGCCCCTGCGCGGCGCATCGGATCGTTACAATGCCGACGCCTTGCTGGCCGTGCATGCCCGTGAAGAGAGTGGTCAGTGGCAGGCAAAATGGCATCTGTGGCTGGGCGACCAGAAAGAAGCGGGCAGCGTGCAGGGCGCGGATCAGGCCGCTGTCGCCGATGCGGTACTGCTCGCGGTCAGCCAGCGACTGGCACCACGCTTTGTGGTCAAGCCCGGAAGTTCGGGCGAGCAGCTGCTGGAAGTGCAGGGCATGAATCTGGAGCGTTATGCGACGCTTGGGCGTTTGCTGGAACCGTTTGGCGCGCGCCTGCAAAGTGTTGACGCTGACCGGATTCTCTACCGGGTCAATGGCAGCGCCGAGCAGTTGCGGTCGCAGTTGTCGCTGGCGAAGTTGCAAGAGGTTCCGGCGGGTGAAGCCCCGGCGCCGACCGTGCCTGTCCAGCCGGTGGCAGAGGGCTCGGCGACTGTTGTCGCGCCACCGCCTGCACCGGTGCCGCAGTTGCGTTTCCGTTGGTAAGGCTTTCTTTCTTTATATAGATGCAAATGGAGTGGTACATGGCCGATACGCGGCGTTGGTTCTGGTTGGGTGGGGTGGTTCTGCTCTGCGCGTTTATCTGGCTGTTGCATCCGATTCTGACGCCGTTTCTTGTGGCGTTGCTGTTGGCATATTTGTTCGATCCGCTGGTGGATCGGCTGGAAAAGGCCGGCCTGTCCCGGACCTGGGGCGTGGTGGCGGTGTTCGCGCTGTTCACCTTGATCTTCACCACGTTGCTGCTGGTGCTGGTGCCGATGCTCGCCAAGCAGTTGTTTCGCCTGTACGAGCTGGCGCCGCAGATGCTCGACTGGTTGCAGCACACCGCATTGCCGTGGGCGCAATCGAAATTCGGGCTGTCGGACGGTTTCTGGAAGTTCGACAAGCTTAAAGCGGCGATCAGCGAACACATGGGGCAGACCACCGACATCGTGGGCGTGGTGCTGAGTCAGGCCACTGCATCCGGTCTTGCGTTGATCGGTTGGCTGGCCAATCTGGTGCTGATCCCGGTCGTGAGCTTCTATCTATTGCGGGACTGGGACCTGATGGTGGCCAAGATCCGCAGCCTGCTACCCCGTGACCGTGAAGAGCGCGTGGTGATCCTGGCAGGCGAATGCCATGAAGTGCTTGGTGCGTTCGTGCGCGGGCAATTGCTGGTGATGGTGGCGCTGGGTGTCATCTATTCGGCAGGGCTGATGCTGGTCGGGCTGGAACTGGGGCTGTTGATCGGGATGATTGCCGGTCTGGCGGCGATTGTGCCGTACATGGGGTTTGTCATCGGGATTGGCGCGGCGCTGATTGCCGGCCTGTTCCAGTTTGGTGGCGACTTGTACCCAATGGTTGGCATCGTTGCGGTGTTCATGGTTGGCCAGGCGCTGGAGGGCATGGTGCTGACGCCGTTGCTGGTGGGCGACCGCATCGGTCTGCACCCGGTGGCGGTGATCTTTGCGATTCTGGCCGGTGGTGAGCTGTTCGGTTTTACCGGCGTGCTGCTGGCGCTCCCTGTGGCGGCGGTGATTATGGTGCTGGTGCGCCATGTGCATGATTTGTATAAAGATTCTGATATCTACGGCGGCGTCGACGAACCTGAGCTCTAGAGGTCGCCGATGACGCATTGCGGGCGGCCTGGTTCAGTGACAGGCTGGCCCGTGTCCCATGGGCGGCTGTCACATACGCCGCCAAAGAAACGCACATGAAACCGGGGCGATAACGCAAACCTTTGATTTTGCTTATGGTCTGTCGCATTGTGCGGTCAGCTTCACGGGTATAAACTTCGCACACTTTACACAGAGGCCACTAACGGTTCCTTTGGAACTGTTCAGTCAGCATGAAACCGATTCAGCTGCCCCTAGGTGTGCGTCTGCGTGATGACGCTACCTTTATCAATTACTACCCAGGCGCCAATGCCGCTGCACTCGGCTATGTCGAGCGGCTGTGCGAAGCCGACGCCGGCTGGACCGAGAGCCTGATTTACCTCTGGGGCAAGCACGGGGTAGGGCGTACGCATTTGTTGCAGGCAGCCTGCTTGCGCTTCGAGCAGATGGGTGAGCCGGCGGTGTATCTGCCACTGGCCGAGTTGATGGATCGCGGCACCGAAATTCTCGACAACCTCGAACAGTACGAACTGGTCTGCCTGGATGATCTGCAGGCGGTTGCTGGCAAGGCGGACTGGGAAGAGGCGTTGTTCCATCTGTTCAATCGCCTGCGTGACAGCGGTCGGCGCCTGCTGATTGCAGCATCGACGTCACCGCGCGAATTGCCGGTGAAGCTGGCGGACCTGAAATCCCGTCTCACGCTGGCACTGATCTTCCAGATGCGACCGCTGTCCGACGAAGACAAATTGCGCGCCCTTCAACTGCGTGCGTCTCGTCGTGGATTGCACCTGACCGATGAAGTCGGGCATTTTATTCTGACCCGTGGCACTCGCAGCATGAGTGCGCTTTTCGAGCTGCTTGAGCGTCTCGATCAGGCCTCCCTTCAAGCTCAGCGCAAGCTGACCATTCCGTTTCTGAAGGAGACTCTGGGCTGGTAAAAGCCAAGCCCTGCAAGGTTTTTGGCATTTTTCAGGCGCCAAAAAGTGCGCTTTCCTACGGGGTGTAGGTCGCGCAAGCGTCTAAATGGGGCTTAAGCGCTTAGATGGAAACGCGAAACCGGAAAGTCACATAAAGTTCGATTGAATTTGCAAATGAGGATGATAGCGGGCATAGTCTCGGCTTCTTTACAACTATCAGCCACGGTCGTGCCCATGCTAAATCGCTTTGCACCCCTCGTGCCTCTCGCACTCGTCACCCTGTTGTTCGGTTGCGCTGCCCACTCTCCAGTGTCGGAGCAAGCGCCTCAACAGCAGGTTAAAAATTCTGTTACTGCGCAATCCTCTTCCGTTCTTTTCCAGGAAGAGCTGGCCACCGATAAAGAACTGGCAGACTTCGCTGACGGCAAGTCCTACCAGCTTCCGGTTCTGGCCGACAGCATCCTCGAACGTGGCATGTCCCTGATCGGTACCCGTTACCGTTTCGGCGGCACCTCCGAGGCTGGCTTCGATTGCAGCGGTTTCATCGGTTATCTGTTCCGTGAAGAAGCCGGCATGAACCTGCCGCGTTCCACTCGCGAAATGATCAACGTGGACGCGCCGCTGGTTGCTCGTAGCGCGCTCAAACCGGGCGATCTGCTGTTCTTCGCCACCAACGGCCGTCGCGGTCGTGTCAGTCACGCGGGGATCTACCTCGGTGACAACCAGTTCATCCACTCCAGCAGCCGCAAAAGCGGTGGTGTCCGGGTCGATAGCCTGGGCGACAGCTACTGGAGCAAGACCTTCATTGAAGCCAAGCGCGCACTCGCGATGGCCCCGACCGTGGTCACGGCTCGCAAGTAATGCATCAACTTGTCGCCACTTCAGTGGCGACAAAAAGCCTCTCTGCAACAGAGTAGGCGGACAGTTTGTAAGGCGAACTTAAAGTCTTACTTGAAGTTTGCCGCATAGCCGCTAGAATCCTGATCTATTATTGATGGCAAACCGCCTGCGTCCTGCGCAGGCGGTTTTCTTTTCTGCCCTGTCGGCAGAAAAAAGCCGCAGCCAGATCAGGATGTTCTGCTTATGACGATGTCGGCCCGCCTCGCACTCATGTTCTTCGCAGCGCTGCTCAGCGCCTGCGCCAGCCGTACACCGCCGCCTGCGCCGGTGGTTCGCGCGCCGATTGTCTTCGGTTCACCCCAACCTTTTTCGCCTGAGGCCGAAGATGTGCTGTTTCGCGCGTTGGGCCTGGTCGGCACGCCTTATCGCTGGGGCGGCAATACGCCCGATTCCGGGTTCGATTGCAGCGGCCTGATCGGTTACGTCTACCGTGACGTCACCGGCATCTCTCTGCCGCGCACTACCCGCGAGATGATCAGCATGCAAGCGGCCAATGTCGGCAAGGAAGGCCTGCAAACCGGCGACCTGATTTTCTTTGCCACCAATGGCGGCTCTCAGGTCAGCCACGCCGGGATCTACGTCGGTGAAGGCCGCTTCGTCCATGCGCCGGCCACGGGTGGCACGGTGAAGCTCGACAGCTTGTCCAAAGCTTATTGGCAGAAAGCCTACCTCAGCGCCAAGCGTGTCCTGCAACCTGAGCATCTGGCGCGCAACCCTTAATTCGCAGAGGTCGTCATGACCGCTCGGACACTCAATCTCGACGATTCCCTGTATCAATACCTGCTCGACGTTTCCCTGAGGGAAACGCCGCTGCTCAAGCGTTTGCGCGATGAAACCCAGGCGCTGCCGATGGCACGCTGGCAGGTGGCCCCGGAGCAGGGGCAATTCCTCGCATTGCTAGTGAAACTCACCGGCGCCAGGCGCTTGCTGGAAGTCGGCACCTTCACCGGTTACAGCGCGTTGTGCATGGCGGCGGCGTTGCCGGAGGACGGTTCACTAATCTGCTGTGACATTCCTGGTGACTACAACGCCACGGCGCGCAGTTACTGGCAGGAAGCAGGGCTCGCCGAACGAATTGACCTGCGCCTGGCGCCTGCGCTGGAAACCTTGGGTCAGTTGGATCAGCCCGGACAATTCGATTTGATTTTCATTGATGCCGACAAGGCGAACTATCCAGCCTACCTGGAGCATGCGCTGCGTTTGCTGCGTGGCGGAGGCCTGGCGGTGTTCGATAACACGCTGTGGAGCGGGCGGGTGCTTGAGCAGAATCCTGAGAGCGAAGACACCCGAGCCATCCAGGCGCTCAATCTCGCCTTGAAGGATGACTCGCGTGTGGATCTGTCGTTGTTGCCTGTAGGAGACGGTTTAACGCTGTGTCGCAAAAAGGTAGGCACTACACCGATCTAATGTGGGAGCGGGCTTGCTCGCGAATGCGTCATAACATTCAACTTCAATGTTGACTGTCGGTCAGCATTCGCGAGCAAGCCCGCTCCCACATTTGTTATGTATTGGCGGTTCGAGATTACTTCGCCGCAGAAACCCGCCACACCTTGTTCCCCACATCATCGGCCACCAGCAAATCACCCTGCTGATCAATCACCACACCCACCGGCCGACCCATGGCTTTCTCTTCGTCATTGAGGAAACCCGTAAGTACATCCACAGGTTGCCCGTTTGGCTTGCCAGCACTGAACGGCACGAATATCACTTTGTAACCACTGTGCGGTTTACGGTTCCACGAACCGTGCTGCCCAATGAACGCGCCTTCCTTGAATTGCGCTGGCAGCGAGTTGCCTTCAGCGAACGTCAGGCCCAGTGACGCGGTGTGCGGGCCGACTGCATAGTCCGGCGCGATGGCTTTGGCGACCAGGTCAGGGTTTTGCGGTTCGACGCGAATGTCGACGTGCTGGCCGTAATAGCTGTAAGGCCAGCCGTAGAACCCGCCGTCCTTCACTGAAGTGATGTAGTCCGGCACCAGGTCGCTGCCGATTTCATCCCGTTCGTTCACAGCAGTCCATAACGCTCCACTCTGCGGTTCCCACGCCATACCGTTGGGGTTGCGCAGGCCGGAGGCGAAGAGCCGGTGATTGCCGGTGGCGCGATCCACTTCCCAGATCGCCGCGCGGCCTTCTTCCTGATCCATGCCGTTTTCGGCGACATTGCTGTTGGAACCCACCGTGACGTACAGCTTACTGCCGTCCTTGCTGGCAATGACGTTTTTGGTCCAGTGGTGATTCAGCGTACCTCCCGGCAGGTCTACCACTTTGATCGGCTGCGACTTGATGGCCGTGTCGCCATTCTCATAGTGGAAACGCAGCAAGCGGTCCGTGTCGGCGACATACAGGTCATTGCCGACCAGCGTCATGCCGAAGGGCGAATTGAGGTTTTCCAGAAACACCGTACGGGTGTCGGCGATGCCGTCATGATCCTTGTCCCGCAACAGTGTAATGCGGTTCGGGCTCGGCACGGCGGCACCGGCGCGTCCCATGACTTTCTTCATGACCCAGCCTTTAACGCCTTTGCCGTCATCGGGTTTTGGCGGCGCGTTGGTTTCGGCGACGAGCACGTCACCGTTCGGCAGCACATACAGCCAGCGCGGGTGATCGAGGCCTTCGGCGAACGCCGCCACCTGAGTGCCCGCGGCGGCGATGGGTTTGGCACCGTCCGGCCAGCCGATCGCCGGGGCGATGTTCACCGTCGGGATCAGGGTTTTGTTCGGTTCGGGCAGTTTGGGCGACGGGCCGGTGCCGTCGGAGACTTGCAGTCTGGAGGTTTCGCCGCAGGCGACGAGCCCTCCGGCGAGGACGATGACGAGAACGAACGGGGGCTTGCGCATGCTGATCTTCCCTAAAAATGCAGTGACCTGATCAGTAGAGAAGCGCAAGCCCGCGATGGTTCAACCGTCAGCCGCGGGCTTCCTTGAACAGCACGGCGATGCCGGGGTGATAGTTGCCCGCTTCATTGCGCAACTTGCGATACGCGTAGGGGAAATACCAGGCGACGGCACAGGTGTGTTCCTTTTGCAGGTCGTCGACCATGTCCTGGAGTTCTTCCGGGGTAGCGCCGTGCTGGGCTTTTTGCGGTGCAACGAACAGGCAGCCGAGTTTCAGGTCGCTGGCGTAGCTGATTCGCCTGGCGTCGCTGGTGATATCGGCCAGCGCTTGTGTCAGGTTCAGGCTGTTGACCCGCGGCCAGCGTTGCGTGGCTTGAAGGTAGGCACGCTCTTCGCTGGTGGCGATGAACAGGTCGGCGCGGGCGTTGCGTTCACCTTCCTCGTTCTGTTTGCGGCTGGGGGTCTGTTGCAGCGTGACCATTTCCGCCATCCACGCGGCGGCCGAGAGCAAGCCGAGGTTGGCTTTTTCGTCGTACCAGTAAGGCGTGTCATTATCGCCGCGCACGGCGTTATAACGGTCGATACAGTCAAACCAGCGTTCGAGAACCGGGCGCAGGAATTCCAGCTTCGGATTGCTGATGATCATGCCTTGCATGTGGCTTACCCTTGTTATTGTGATGTGGGGTTGTGGCTCTTTGATATCACTGCTGGAAGTGTGGCACAAGATTGGCGTCAGTAAATTGATCAGCGGCAGTTATTCGCCCGACGGCGTCCCGGCTTTAATTGACGCTCCACCCCCAACCCTCTAACCTTCGCGGCTTGTTTCAGGTGCTCTGTGACCTTGGTCGACAGAGTGAAACAGGGAAGCCGGTGAGTGCGTTCGTTCAATTCAGGAACAATCACGATTCCGGCGCTGCCCCCGCAACGGTAAATGAGTGAAGACTGAGCATTTTTGCCACTGTGTCGATACCGGCATGGGAAGGCGCGCAGTCAGGCGAAACGCCGCTCATGAGCCCGGAGACCGGCCTGATCCATCCAGCGGCATCACGGTGGGCGATGCCAGGCTTCTTGCCGTCTATTCTTGTGCCTGCCCGCCGTTATCCAGCCTCAACGGAGAGCTCCCCCATGACTGATACTCCCGATCGTGACGAACGCCATCTGGCGCGCATGCTGCGTAAAAAAGCCGTGATCGACGAACGCATCGCCAATTCGCCGAATGAATGCGGCCTGCTGCTGGTGCTGACCGGCAATGGCAAAGGCAAAAGCAGCTCGGCGTTCGGCATGCTCGCCCGCTCCATGGGCCACGGCATGCAGTGCGGCGTGGTGCAGTTCATCAAGGGCCGCAACAGCACGGGCGAAGAACTGTTTTTCCGGCGCTTTCCCGAGCAGGTGCGTTTTCATGTGATGGGCGAGGGCTTTACCTGGGAAACCCAGGACCGCCAGCGTGACATCGCCGCCGCCGAAGCCGCCTGGGCCGTTTCCCGTGAATTGTTGCGTGATCCGTCGGTCGGTCTGGTGGTGCTGGATGAATTGAACATCGCCCTCAAGCACGGTTACCTCGATCTTGATCAGGTGCTCAGCGACTTGCAGGCGCGTCCGCCAATGCAGCACGTGGTCGTCACCGGCCGCGGCGCCAAGCCGGAAATGATCGAACTGGCCGACACCGTCACTGAAATGGGCGTCATCAAGCACGCCTTCCAGGCCGGGATCAAAGCGCAAAAAGGCGTCGAGCTGTGAATCAGCCCCGTCATTGCCCGGCGGTCTTGATTGCCGCGCCGGCCTCCGGTCAGGGCAAGACCACCGTCACTGCCGCGCTGGCCCGTTTGCATCGCAATCAGGGGCGCAAGGTGCGCGTGTTCAAATGCGGCCCGGACTTTCTCGATCCGATGATTCTCGAGCGCGCCAGCGGTGCGCCGGTCTATCAACTGGACATGTGGATGGTCGGCGAGCAGGAAAGTCGTCGACTGTTGTGGGAAGCCGCCGGCGAAGCGGATCTGATCCTGATCGAAGGTGTCATGGGCTTGTTCGACGGCATGCCTTCCAGCGCTGACCTGGCGCGGCATTTCGGTGTGCCGGTGCTCGGGGTGATCGACGGCACGGCGATGGCGCAGACCTTCGGTGCGCTGGCGTTGGGGTTGGCGAAGTATCAGCCGGACCTGCCGTTCGCCGGAGTGCTGGCCAACCGTGTGGGCACTTTGCGCCATGCGCAATTGCTTGAAGGCAGCCTCACTGAAGGCTTGCGCTGGTACGGCGCGTTGTCCCGGGAAACCGGGATTGAATTGCCGAGTCGGCACCTCGGCCTGGTCCAGGCCAGTGAATTGAACGATCTCGATCTGCGCCTGGATGCGGCGGCCGATGCCTTGGCCAGCAGTTGCGAAGTCGCGCTGCCACCCGCAGTGGAATTCGCTGCGCCTGACGTGATCGCCGCCGAGCCGTTGTTGGCCGGTGTGCGAATTGCCGTGGCCCGCGACGAAGCCTTCGCATTCACCTACGGCGCAAGTCTGGACTTGCTGCGAGCCATGGGTGCCGAGTTGCTGTTTTTCTCGCCGATCCGCGACGCGCAATTGCCGGAGGCTGACAGCCTCTATCTGCCGGGCGGTTACCCGGAGTTACACCATGTGGCGCTGGCGCAGAACGCCCCGATGCTCAATGCCATCCGCGCTCACCACGCGGCGGGCAAGCCATTGTTGGCCGAGTGTGGCGGGATGTTGTATTTGCTCGATTCGTTGACCGATGTCGAAGGTACTCGCGCAGAGCTGGTCGGTTTGCTGGCCGGTGACGCGGTGATGCAGAAACGGCTGGCGGCACTGGCGTTGCAGGCGGTCGAGTTACCCGAAGGTTCGCTGCGTGGGCATACCTATCACCATTCGTTGACCAGTACCGAACTTGAGCCGATTGCCCGTGGCCTGAGCCCTAACGGCGGGCGGGGTGCGGAAGCGGTTTATCGTGAGGGGCGGATGACGGCTTCCTACGTGCATTTTTATTTTCCGTCCAATCCGACGGCTGTTGCCGCGTTGTTTGCGCCTGACCGTGAGGACGCCATCGCGAACACGTCGAATCGTCGCACCGTCGCTCCCACACTGGATCACCTAACCCCTGTGGGAGCGGGCTTGCTCGCGAAGAGGCCATGACCGACAACGCATTCAGTCCGGCCGAACGGGAGGCGGTGTATCGCGCGATAGCCGAGCGCCGAGACATGCGCCACTTCAGCGGCGGCACCGTCGAACCCGAGTTGCTCCGGCGCCTGCTCGAAGCCGCGCATCAGGCCCCAAGCGTCGGCCTGATGCAGCCCTGGCGATTCATCCGCATCAGCGATCGCGCCCTGCGCGGAAAGATCCAGTTGCTGGTGGAAGAAGAACGCATCCGCACCGCCGAAGCCCTCGGCGAACGCACCGACGAATTCATGAGGCTGAAAGTCGAAGGCATCAACGATTGCGCAGAAGTGTTGGTCGCTGCGCTGATGGACGATCGTGAACGCCACATTTTCGGTCGCCGGACCTTGCCGGAAATGGACATGGCCTCGCTGTCCTGCGCAATCCAGAACCTGTGGCTGGCGTCCCGTGCCGAAGGACTCGGCATGGGCTGGGTCTCTTTATTCGAACCGCAAGCCCTGGCCGACCTGCTGGGGTTGCCCGTCGGAGCCAAGCCCTTGGCGATTCTTTGCCTCGGGCCGGTCAAGGAATTCTATCCGGCGCCGATGCTGGTACTCGAAGGCTGGGCGCAGGCGCGTCCGCTAAGTGAATTGCTGTATGAGAATTTTTGGGGAGTGAGTCAATGAGTGTGGCGTTGTTGAGTGTCGCCGCAGTTGCGCTGGATGCGCTGCTGGGTGAACCCAGGCGCTGGCATCCGCTGGTGGCGTTCGGCCGTTTTGCCGACCGCATCGAACAACGTTTCAATGGCGGTGGACGCGGCTGGCGCAGCCACGGCGTTACCGCCTGGGTGATCGCGGTCGTACCGCTGACCTTGCTCGCCACGGCTTTTTCCTGGGCGCCTTATGTCGGCTGGATCGTCGAGATTCTCGCACTCTATTGCGCGCTCGGCATGCGCAGCCTCGGTGAACACGTCACGCCTGTGGCGAAGGCGCTGCGCAGTGATGATCTGGAGGAAGCGCGCACGCGTGTCGGTTACCTGGTCAGTCGCCAGACCAGTGAACTGGATAAAACCGAAGTCGCTCGTGCCGCCACCGAATCCGTCCTGGAGAACGGCAGTGACGCGGTGTTTGCCGCGCTGTTCTGGTTTGCCGTGGCCGGCGCGCCCGGCGTGGTGCTCTACCGATTGAGCAATACGCTGGATGCGATGTGGGGTTATCGCAACGAGCGCTTCGAACGTTTCGGCTGGGCCGCAGCGAAGATCGACGACGTGCTCAACTATATTCCTGCGCGACTGGTCGCATTGACCTACGCGCTGTTGGGCAAAACCCGACTCGCCCTGAAATGCTGGCGCACCCAGGGCCCGACCTGGGACAGCCCGAACGCCGGTCCGGTGATGGCCGCCGGTGCCGGTGCACTGGGCGTCGAGTTGGGCGGGGCGGCGATTTATCACGGCGAATTGCATCAGCGTCCGCCGTTGGGCGAAGGCGTGCCGGCGGATGCCGACTCCATTGACCGTGGCTGGCAATTGGTCCAGCGCGGGGTATGGTTATGGCTGCTGATTCTCTGCGTGGGGGCTGAATTCTATGCTTGAACACGGTGGACGGTTGCGCAAGGCCGCGCTCGAATACGGCATCGCCGAAGCCGATTGGCTTGACCTGTCCAGCGGCCTCGCGCCCTGGGCGTTTCCGGTCCCGGACATTCCGTTGCGCGCCTGGGCGCGATTGCCGGAAAGCGATGACGGGCTGGAACAAGCAGCTTGCGATTATTACGGTGCCGCGCAGGCGCTGCCGGTGGCCGGTTCGCAAATGGCGATCCAGTTGCTGCCGCGTTTGCGTCGGGTCGGCAAGGTCGGCGTGCTGTCGCCGTGTTACGCCGAGCACGCCGAAGCGTGGCGCCGTAATGGCTACGTCGTGCGTGAAGTAATGGAGCAGGAGGTCGACTTCTTCCTCGACAGCCTCGACGTGCTGGTGGTGGTCAACCCGAACAATCCCACGGGCCTGAGCCTGACTCCGAGTCGTCTTCTCGATTGGCATTCCAGACTGGCCCAGCGCGGTGGCTGGCTGGTGGTGGACGAAGCGTTCATGGACAACACACCCCAACTGAGCCTGGCGCCGTGTGCCCATCAGGTCGGTTTGATCGTGTTGCGCTCTTTCGGCAAGTTTTTTGGTCTGGCCGGTGTGCGGTTGGGGTTCGTGCTGGCAGAGCGCAAGTTGCTCAAATTGCTCGCCGAACAAGTCGGGCCCTGGGCCGTCAGCGGACCGACTCGGGTGTTGGGCCAAGCCTGTTTGCAGGATACCGAAGGCCATGCCAGGCAACGCGTGCGTACCGAACAAGCCAGCGAACGTCTGGCGGTGCTTCTGGAAAAACACGGTTTCAAACCTCAGGGTGGTTGTGCGCTGTTTCAGTGGCTGACCACCGATCGCGCCGAAGAACTGCATGAGTTCATGGCCCGGCACGGCATTCTGCTGCGCTTGTTCACCCACAACAGCAGCCTGCGTTTCGGCTTGCCTGGCGAAGAAGCCGACTGGACCCGACTCGATCAAGCGTTCGATGCCTACGCCAAGGAAACCCGATGACTACGTTGATGGTGCAAGGCACCACCTCCGATGCCGGTAAAAGCACACTGGTGACGGCGCTGTGTCGCTGGGTCACGCGCCAGGGCGTACGCGTCGTGCCGTTCAAGCCTCAGAACATGGCGCTCAACAGTGCTGTGACCGCCGACGGTGGCGAGATTGGACGTGCGCAAGCGGTGCAGGCGCAGGCCGCCCATCTCGAACCGCACACCGACATGAACCCGGTGCTGCTCAAACCCAACAGCGACACCGGCGCGCAAGTGATCATTCATGGTCGCGCCGTCACGACGATGAACGCGGTCGCATATCACGACTACAAAGCCATCGCCATGCAAGCGGTACTGGCCTCCCATGCGCGACTGAGCGCGGCGTATCCGGTGGTCATGGTCGAAGGTGCAGGCTCGCCGGCCGAGATCAATCTGCGTGCCGGCGACATCGCCAACATGGGCTTCGCCGAGGCCGTGGATTGCCCGGTGGTGCTGATCGCCGACATCAATCGCGGTGGGGTCTTCGCGCATTTGGTGGGCACTCTGGAACTGCTGTCGCCGAGCGAGCAGGCACGGGTCAAAGGCTTCATCATCAACCGTTTTCGCGGCGACATCGCCTTGCTGCAACCGGGCCTCGACTGGCTGGAAGCACGTACCGGCAAACCGGTGATTGGCGTTCTGCCTTACGTGATGGACCTGCACCTGGAAGCCGAGGACGGCATCGATCAGCGCCAGACCGACAAGGCCGATCAAGTGTTGAAAGTGGTGGTGTCGGTGTTGCCGCGCATCAGCAACCACACCGATTTCGATCCGCTGCGCCTGCATCCCCAAGTCGACCTGCAATTCATCGGCCCCGGCCAGGCGATTCCACCCGCTGACCTGATCATTCTTCCCGGCTCGAAAAGCGTGCGCAGCGACCTTGCGTATTTACGCGCCAATGGCTGGGACACCGCCATCGCCCGGCATTTGCGTTACGGCGGAAAAGTCCTGGGTATTTGCGGCGGCCTGCAAATGCTCGGCGAGCAGGTGCACGATCCTTTGGGCCTTGAAGGTGCGCCGGGCTCCAGCGCCGGTTTGGGGTTGCTGGCGTTCGAAACGCAACTGGAAGAAGAGAAGCAGTTGCGCAATGTGCGCGGGCTTCTGGCGCTGGAAGATGCGCCGGTCAGCGGCTATGAAATTCATGCCGGCGTGACCACCGGGCCGGCGTTGGAAAATGCTGCCGTGCAACTGGACGATGGCCGTTGCGACGGCGCGCAAAGTGGCGACGGGCAGATTTTCGGCACTTATCTGCATGGCCTGTTCGAATCCCCGGCGGCGTGCAGCGCGCTGTTGCGTTGGGCGGGTTTGCAGGATGTACAGGAAGTGGATTACCACGGGTTGCGCGAGCGGGATATCGAGCGGTTGGCGGATTTGGTGGAGAAGCATCTGGATACCCGACTGTTGCGTGAGCTCTGCGGGATTTAAGTTGGCTGGACGGGCCCCTTCGCGAGCAAGCCCGCTCCCACATTGGATCTCAGGCCATTTTGCAATCAATGCAATTCCCCTGTGGGAGCGGGCTTGCTCGCGAAGGCGGCAGTTGCTACACCAAAGATTTTAAGGAATGAACCATGCTGCAACTGATCCTCGGCGGCGCCCGCTCCGGCAAAAGTCGTCTGGCCGAAAAACTGGCAGCAGACAGCCACCTGCCCGTGACCTACATCGCCACCAGCCAACCGCTGGACGGTGAAATGAACGAACGGGTCGCCCATCACCGCGCACGCCGTCCGGCCGAATGGGCGCTGATCGAAGAGCCCGTTGAACTCGCCCGCGTCCTGCGCGAAACCGCCCGAGCCGATCGTTGCCTGCTGGTGGATTGCCTGACCTTGTGGATGACCAATCTACTGATGCTCGATGACACCGGGCGCCTGACCGCCGAGCGTGAAGCCTTGCTGGACTGCCTGGCTGAATTGCCGGGCGAAATCATTTTTGTCAGCAACGAGACCGGAATGGGTGTCGTGCCGCTGGGCGAATTGACTCGCCGCTATGTCGATGAGGCCGGTTGGCTGCATCAAGCCTTGGCCGAGCGCTGTCAGCGAGTTGTCCTGACCGTCGCCGGCCTGCCCCTGACTTTGAAAGGAACTGCGTTATGACCCAATCCTGGTGGCTGAACCCATGCAAGCCGGTTGACGCCCACGCCGTCGAACAGGCCCAGGCGCGGCAACAGCAGCTGACCAAGCCCGCCGGTTCCCTAGGGCGACTCGAGTCGGTGGCGGTGCAATTGGCCGGGTTGCAGGGGCAGGTCAAACCGAGCCTGGATCAGCTGTGGATCGCGATTTTTGCCGGTGACCATGGCGTCGTCGCCGAAGGCGTATCGGCGTTTCCCCAGGAAGTTACCGGGCAGATGCTGCACAACTTTGTCAGCGGTGGCGCGGCGATCAGTGTGCTGGCGCGCCAACTCGGCGCGTCCCTCGAAGTGGTCGACCTCGGCACGGTGACGCCGTCGTTGAATCTGCCGGGCGTGCGCCACTTGAACATCGGTGCCGGCACCGCGAATTTTGTCGACGGCGCGGCCATGACTCAAGCCCAGGGTGAACTTGCCTTGCAGGCCGGTCGCGACAGCGTGCGGCGCGCCATTGCGGCGGGCGCGCAGTTGTTCATCGGCGGCGAGATGGGCATCGGCAACACCACGTCGGCCAGTGCGTTGGCCTGTGCCTTGCTGGATTGTCCGGTGGTGCACCTGGCTGGGCCGGGCACCGGCCTCAACGCGGCAGGCGTCAGTCATAAGGCTCAGGTCATCGAGCGCGCTTTGGCCTTGCACAGCTTTCAGCGTGGCGATGCACTGCAAACCCTGTTCAACCTCGGCGGTTTCGAAATTGCAGCGCTGGTCGGTGCGTATCTGGCGTGTGCCCAGGAAGGCGTGGCGGTGCTGGTGGACGGGTTCATTTGCAGCGTCGCCGCGTTGGTGGCGGTGCGCTTGAATCCTGACTGCCGGCCGTGGCTGTTGTTCGGTCATCGCGGCGCCGAGCCGGGTCATCGCCATGTGCTGGAAACCCTGAACGCCGAACCCTTGCTCGACCTCGGCCTGCGTCTGGGCGAAGGCAGCGGCGCCGCGTTGGCCGTGCCGCTGCTGCGTCTGGCCTGCGACCTTCACGGACAAATGGCGACGTTCGCCGAAGCGGCCGTGGCGGACCGTCCGGCATGACCTTGCGCCTTGACCTGTTGCGCCACGGTGAAACCGAACTCGGCGGCGGCCTGCGCGGTAGCCTCGACGATGCGTTGACAGACACAGGTTGGTCGCAGATGCGCGCGGCGGTGGTCGAGCAGGGACCTTGGGATCGACTGGTCAGTTCGCCGTTGCAACGCTGTGCGCGGTTCGCGCAAGAGCTCGGGGCGCAACTGGGTTTGCCGGTGCAGCTGGATAAAGATCTGCAGGAACTGCATTTCGGTGCGTGGGAAGGGCAGAACGCGGCGGCGTTGATGGAAACCGATGCCGAAGCGTTGGGCCTGTTCTGGGCCGACCCTTATTCGTTTACGCCACCTCAAGGGGAGCGGGTCGAGGATTTTTCGACGCGGGTATTGGCGGCCGTCGCTCGGTTGCATGAGGCTTATGCGGGCGAACGTGTTTTGGTGATCAGTCATGGCGGCGTCATGCGTTTGTTGCTGGCGCAGGCACGAGGCTTGCCGCGTGAGCAGTTGCTCAACGTTGAAGTTGCGCATGGTGCGCTGTTTTCTCTGAGCGTCGAGACTGGCGTCATCCTCAAGGAAGCGAGCTGACCATGCTGCCGTTCTGGATCGCCCTGCAATTTTTGAGCAGCCTGCCGATTCGTCTGCCGGGCATGCCGGCGCCTCAGGAGTTGGGGCGTTCGCTGCTGTTTTATCCGTTGGTGGGGCTGCTGTTTGGCGCGATTTTGTGGGCGCTGAACGAGGTGTTGTTCGGCACACCGTTGTTACTGCACGCAGCGTTGTTGTTGACGGTTTGGGTGTTGCTCAGCGGCGCGTTACACCTCGACGGCCTGGCCGATAGCGCTGACGCGTGGCTCGGTGGATTCGGCGACCGTGAACGCACACTGACGATCATGAAAGATCCGCGCAGCGGTCCGATCGCGGTAGTGACGCTGGTGCTGGTGTTGCTGCTCAAGTTCGCCGCGGTGCTGGCATTGATCGAGCAGCAGCACAGCGTTTTCCTGATCATCGTTCCGTTGATTGGCCGTGCCGCGTTGTTGGGGTTGTTCCTGACCACGCCATATGTGCGGGCCGGTGGTCTGGGGCAGGCGCTGGCGGATCATCTTCCGCGATTGGCGGGCAAGTGGGTGCTGGCGGTCAGTGCGTTGGGTTGTGTGCTGATTGCCGGGCTCAGTGGTGTTTTTGCTGTGGTGTTGGCGGCGCTGGTTTTCGGTTGGCTGCGGCAAGTGATGCTTCGGCGATTGGGCGGGGCGACGGGCGATACGGCGGGGGCGTTGCTGGAATTGCTGGAGGTTGCTGTGCTGGTGGGGCTGGCGTTGGTCTGATGGTTTCTGTGCGGGATTTTTCGGCCCCTTCGCGAGCAAGCCCGCTCCCACATTTGTTCTACTGTAAACGCCGGTGATCAAATGTGGGAGCGGGCTTGCTCGCGAAGGCGGTCTGCCAGACACTTCAATACTGTGAACGAACCCCATCTGTAACTTGATTTAACACACTCGCGGGTATATACACGCACCATGCTCGAATCCCAATGTTTATGCATCAACCTGCGCCGCGCCGCCCGTGGCGTCAGCAGGCATTACGACGGCGCTCTCGACGGCTTCGGAATCAACGTTGCCCAGTATTCTTTGCTGTGTAATCTGCAGCGTCTGAATGCACCAAGTATTTCCGTCCTGGCGGAAGCCATGGGCCTGGACCGCAGCACCCTCGGTCGTAATCTGCGAGTGCTGGAGGGCGAAGGCCTGGTCAGGCTGGTCGAGGGCGAAGACATGCGCAATCGCATCGTCAAGCTGACCGAGGCCGGCACTGAACGCCTGACTGCGGCTTTGCCAGCCTGGGAGGCGGCGCAACAGCGACTGGTTGACCGATTGGGTGCCGAAAAACGCGAAATCTTGCTGAAGCTGCTGGACGAACTGGCCTGACGCCGGTTTTTCCGATCTTAAGCGGGTATATACCCGCTACCGGAGAATAAGAATGACATCGATGTGGCGTACTTGCGGTTGGGTGTTGGTGGGGAGTGCGCTGATCCTTGCGTTGTCTCTGGGAGTGCGACATGGCTTCGGGCTGTTCCTGGCGCCCATGAGTGCCGAATTTGGCTGGGGGCGCGAGACGTTTGCATTTGCCATCGCCTTGCAGAACCTGATCTGGGGACTGGCGCAGCCCTTCACCGGCGCGCTGGCCGACCGCTTCGGCGCGGCGAAAGTGGTGCTGGTCGGTGGCGTACTCTACGCATTGGGCCTGGTTTTCATGGGCATGTCGGACTCGGCTGTGACCTTGTCGTTGAGCGCCGGTCTGTTGATCGGTCTCGGTCTGTCGGGCACTTCGTTCTCGGTGATCCTCGGCGTGGTCGGCCGCGCGGTGCCGCCGGAGAAACGCAGCATGGGCATGGGCATTGCCAGTGCCGCCGGCTCCTTCGGCCAGTTCGCCATGTTGCCCGGTACGCTGGGGTTGATCGGCTGGCTCGGCTGGTCGGCGGCATTGCTGGTGCTGGGCCTGCTGGTGGCGCTGATCGTGCCGTTGGTGAGCATGCTCAAGGACAATCCGTTGCCGGTCCTCGGTCATGAGCAAACGCTGACCGAAGCGCTACGCGAAGCCTGTTCTCATTCAGGATTCTGGCTGTTGTCGTTCGGCTTTTTTGTCTGCGGTTTCCAGGTGGTGTTCATCGGCGTGCACTTGCCGGCGTATCTGGTGGACCAGCACCTGCCTGCTTCCGTCGGAACCACCGTGCTGGCGCTGATCGGCTTGTTCAACATCTTCGGGACTTACACAGCAGGCTGGCTCGGCGGACGGATGTCCAAGCCGCGTTTGCTCACCGGTCTGTATCTGGTGCGGGCCGTGGTGATTGCGCTGTTTCTGTGGGCGCCGGTCACGACGACCACGGCTTATCTGTTCGGCATGGCCATGGGCTTCCTGTGGCTGTCGACGGTGCCATTGACCAACGGCACCGTGGCGACCTTGTTTGGCGTGCGAAATCTGTCCATGCTCGGTGGGATTGTTTTCCTGTTTCACCAGCTCGGATCATTCCTCGGTGGCTGGTTGGGCGGGGTGGTGTATGACCGGACCGGGAGCTATGACTTGATCTGGCAGGTAGCGATTCTCTTGAGTCTGTTGGCCGCTGCCTTGAACTGGCCGGTGCGTGAGCGGCCGGTGGAGCGCCTGCAAACCCGGATGAGTGCGACATGAACAACCTCTGGCCGCGGATTGCCATAACGGCGGGCGGCGTCTTGCTGCTGTCCCTGGTGTGGTGGGGTTGGCATCAGGGCGGGCTGGCGTTGATGCAATTGGGCATGGGCGCTTGCTAGCATGACGTGAGGGCGAGTAAGTTCGTTTCAGACGACTTTTCAAGGAGGCATGGACATGCTGATGCGCTGGCTTGCCGTTCCCGCGTTACTGATGGCGTTTACCGGCTTGTCACAAGCCCGCGAGTGCCCGGAGCTGTTGCAAGGCTCGTTGCCCAAGCTGCGCGCCAAGGAAACGATCGACTTGTGCCAGCGCTTCGCCGGTAAACCGCTGGTGGTGGTCAATACCGCGAGCTTTTGTGGTTTCGCCCCGCAGTTCAAAAGCCTGGAGGCGCTGAATCAGCGTTTCAAAGCGCAGGGGCTGGAGGTAATCGGTGTGCCTTCCAATGACTTCAAGCAGGAGTCCAGGGACGCTGAGCAGACCGCCAAGGTGTGCTACGTGGATTATGGCGTGACCTTCACCATGACCGAGCCGCAGAAAGTGCGCGGTGATGACGCGGCTCACCTGTTCCAGGTGCTCGCTGCACAAAGCGATGAGCCCAAGTGGAACTTCTACAAATACGTGGTCGATCGCAAGGGCAAAGTCATTGCCAATTTTTCCAGCCTGACCGAGCCTGATGACCCCAAGTTTATCGAGGCTGTGGAAAAGGCGCTGGCCTCGCAACCCTGATCCATTCCATTTGTGGGAGCCGGCTTGCTGGCGATGAACGATCACGCGGTTTGCCTGCTAACCGCGGCGTCTGGATCGCCAGCAAGCCGGCTCCTACAAAAAAGCCCCGCCTCTGTACAAGAGAGCGGGGCTTTTTGATTCGGGCGGCGAGTGGTTCAGGTTCGCCGGGAATCATTAGAAGCGGTAGGTTGCACCAACACCGAAACCGTTCGCCGAGTTCTCATACTTGGCGGTGTAGTTCTGGTTGCGAGCGTTGGTCTCGTTGATCTTGACCGACTCTTCCATCAGGTACGAATACGCGACGTCGATGGTCAGGTCCTCGGTCGGGCTCCAGCCGGCGCCCAGGCTGAAAATCTTGCGATCGCCAGTCGGGATGCGCGGGGAACGGTTCTCGTTGTTGGTCGGTGCCTGATCGACAGAGAAACCGGTACGCAGGACCCATTGCTTGTTGACCTGATACGAAGCACCGATGGCGTGAGCCCAGGTGTCATGCCAGTTCTGTTCTTCGGTGATGGTGCCGAACTGGGAACGCAGGGCAGCTGGGACGCCTTCGTTCTCGACGGTGATCTCTTTCAGGCGGCTCCAGCGAGTCCAGGTGCTGCCTGCGTAGAGAGTCCATTGATCGTCCAACTGATGAGTCACCGAGAAGTCGACCGACTCAGGCGTGGTGATGTCCAGCGATGCGTCGTACTTCTGGCTCGGGTTCTGACCCTGCAGCGCGAAGAGTTGGTAGTCGACCTTGGTGTTGCCCTCGAGCTTGTATTTCACTTTCGAGTGGTAGGTCAGGCCGACGCGAGTGCTATCGGTGGCTTGAACCAGGATACCGAAGTTGTAGCCAAGAGCAGTGTCGTCACCCTCGATCTTGACTTTGCCGTCTGGACGGGCCTGCGTGGCCGACAGGTTCGATTCCAGGGTGCCGTCAATACGGTTGATGGTCGGACCGAAACCGATCGACACCTTGTCGTTGAAGGCATAGCTGACGGTTGGCTGCACGGTGACGATTTTGACTTCACTCTTGCTACCGAAATAACGGCCGGCAAAGTTGTTCTCGTAGTCGGTCACCAGGCCGAACGGTGCGTATACACCGATACCGAATGCCCAATGGTCATCGATTGGCTTGACGTAGTAACCCATAGGGACACCCATGAAAGGGACCATGTCACCTTTGTTGGTACCACTATTAGGGCGGGAGCTGGCATCACTGATGTCAGCATGTGCGTCGATAAATGCAACACCACCAGTCACTTGTTCGCGCTTGAGGCGAGCCATGCCGGCAGGGTTTCCAAAAACGGTGGATGCGTCGTCGGCAGCAGAGGATCGCCCGGCAAAACCTGTCCCCATTCCGCTGATGCTTTGTTCGTTGAGGGCAAAACCACTTGCGAAGATTTGGGTGGATGCCACGGCAACGGCAAGGCTAAGGGTGGTTTTGAGCATTACTTTTTTCATTATTAGAACTCCTGGTGATCACCGGGGCGGAAATTACCAACATTTTCGTCCCAGCGCCATAGGCTGTAATGCTTGATTTAGAGCGGTTTTGTAGGACAATCCGACCAAATTCGCGGCATGTTGCGCGATCTTCGGAAAGGGGGATCAGCAGGCGACCTGGTTCAGTGGTGAAACACAAGTTTGCCAGGCATAGGTGAAGTCTCTCAGGCGTCCTTGAGGCTGGAAGGTCTGGCGCCAGATGCGGGCCATTCCCAGCAGGTCGTCTGATTCGGGGAGCGGAGTATTCTGTTCTTCGACCAGCAGCCAGGCGATGGCGGTGGCATAACGCAGGTTGACGGTCAGTTCGAGGTGGGGGCCGCTCAGAAAAGCATGTTGGCTGGCCAGGCCGCGGACCAGGCTGGCGCGTTCCGGATCAAGTGCCAGGTAATGGTCCCAGAGTGCCTGGTGGCGGGGTTCGGCGATTCGGTACAGGCCATGTCCACGGCGATCGTGAAGGGCGGATCCCAGCGCTGACTGACTGGCGGCGATGCCCAGCAGCAGGGATTCGGCGGTTGCGCTATGGCGCCCAAGGTAAATCAATGTCGGACGTATCACATAACGGCACAGTTCGCTGGCAGCGATACCCATAAAACCCTCGAACATGAAGTGGTCGGCGAGTCCTGAAGGTAGCGTTGGCAGCGGGTGGATCGAATCAGGCTCGCCGGAAGCGGCTTGAGCCGCTTGAGTTGAAGTGTAGTGTCATATTCGCGCTGTAAAGGACTGTTTTTAAAATATTTCCGGCGGCCAGTTATAACCGTTATATCGGTTAGTGCTTACGCGGCGGACACGCAAAGAGAAATATCGGGCAATAAAAAGCCCCGCTTTTCAGCGAGGCTTCTGAGGTTTTCAGCCTTTGTGGCGTATCAGGCAACCAGTGCCTGACGGGTACGCTCGATCACGGCCTGCAGCGGCTCGGCGCTGGAGTATTGATCGGGGTACAGGCGTTCGCTGTGACGAGCGATGCCGTGTTCGTTGACCAGTGTGAAGCTGAAGCAGCCTTTGCGAGCGGCCATGATCAGGCAGTTCATTGGTGCAAAAGCATTGGTTAGGGTGCGGATGGCATCCTGGGTGTGGATTTGAGTAGTCATTAATGGGTGTTCCTACAAGCGACACGGATAAGAACCGTGCAAAATTAAAACGTTCCAGTGACGACGACCACCATTGGTCGAACGAAGAACCCGACTGGAACAAAGCAGCCAGTTTGAAGCGCTGATTAAATTGGCGCGCTTGGGCTGGCAGGTAGGTACTTAGGAGGGCAGGCAACACATCAAGGGCAAAGGTTCTGGGCCCGGGGTGAAGATCCTGATCAATTTGCAGGCTGGTTCGGTCAGAGTAAGTGAGCTTCGCAACACCCTTTGCTTTCGATTCAAAGGCAGTGTTGACGCAAGGTTTACCTGGAAACCATCGAGGTGGTCGATCCCGCTTGTTCGGTAGAGGCTTCCTTTGGGAAGGCTGACCGGGAGGATTTGTTCGACCAGAATTGACTTTCAGCTTGGTACTAACGCCGCGGATAGTAACGGATTGAATTGCCGAATGGAAGTGTGTTAGCAAAAAACCTCTGCGTGCACGCCGACCCCCAAGGACTCATTGATGGTATTGACCCTCCGTTTTGCCCTGCTATAGCCCCAAAATCCGACAGTCGGTCGGTCACGTTCATCGGGCCAGGTCAGCCTGGATCAAGGGTTTGCCAAGGTTTATCCCCAGGCCGGGTAACAAAATGCGCCGAAAGGGCGCATCGATATAACTGCCGCGAAGGTACTTGTGCACATAAGTTGCGCGCGTTGTCACCCCACTGTCATCTTGCCTTCAAGCACAGTGGGTGCCTGTAACCAAAATTTAAGTCAATGAAAAACATCGCTTTTTTTTACTGGTGAAAAAATCGTCAGTTTGACTGCGAGCCCCATTCCACAGGGCTTTGCGAGAGTTCAGGGGCGGTTGTCCACTGAGTTATCCACAGCTTCTGTGGATTGTCCCGAGCGCTTGCTCTAGCACGGGCGTGCCGGGTTTTTTAGGCTTTACCTGTAAGAAAAAAAGAGTAGAGTGGCGCGCCTTCCGATCTGCCCCACAGTGCTTTATGAAGTTTCGCTCAGTATCAGATTCCGTTACCTCTACACCTCCCCGTGTTCCCCCGCCCAAGCGATTTTCGATGCGTGTGGCCGAGTGGCTGCTCGACAGCCCGCGCCTGGGTGAAAACAGCAACGTCAAACACTTCGCCGGGCGTTTGCTCAAGCAACCGGCCCGCGAAGGTGTGGTGGCTGCGCAAAGCCGTCTCGGCCGGTTGATGTGCCGCGAATGCGGGAATGCCCGGGATCGTCGTATCGGCCAGGACCTTTTGCGTCAGGCCGCGCGGGCAGGGGATCGACGAGCCCAACAGGAACTGGGTCTGATCGAAGACTGAGCTGTCCAAGACCTGACACCTTGGTTAACCTTCAAGCTTTATCGAATGGGCAGGAATGGCGATGGCGATGGACTTGACCAGCATATTGCTCGGTCTGGCGGGAGCTGCACTGCCGTTGTTGGCATTGGCCTGGCAACTTCAGCGCCGGGCGAGCGCCTCGCAGTCGGATGTTGCGCTGCTGGAAGAGCGTCTGGCCATGGCCCAACTGGCCCAGGATGGGTTGAACGCCCAACTCGAATCCTGCCGTGACGAAATCGCTGATCTGGGACTGGCCAACGCCGCCAAACAGGCAGACCTTGCCGCGATGCGCCGTGAAGTCGAACTGTTGCAGATCGAGCGCGATGACGCCCGCGATGCCGCCCACGCCTGGAACATCGAACGCGCCGGCAAAGAGGCTGAGTTGCGGCGTCTGGACGCCCAGGCCGCCTCCCTCAACGCCGAGCTGCGTGAGCAGCAGGAAAGCCATCAGCAGCGCCTCAGCGACCTGCAAGGCTCGCGAGACGAATTGCGTGCCCAGTTCGCCGAGCTGGCGGGCAAGATCTTCGACGAGCGCGAGCAGCGTTTCGCCGAAACCAGTCAGCAGCGTCTGGGCCAGTTGCTCGATCCTTTGAAGGAACGCATCCAGTCGTTTGAAAAACGTGTCGAGGAAAGTTATCAGGCCGAGGCGCGTGAGCGCTTCTCGCTGGCCAAGGAACTGGAGCGCCTGCAACAACTGAACCTGCGCCTGAGCGACGAAGCCACCAACCTGACCCGCGCCTTGAAAGGCCAGAAAACCCAGGGCAACTGGGGCGAGCTGATTCTTGAACGAGTGCTTGAGCACGCCGGCCTCGAGAAGGGGCGCGAGTATCAGACCCAGGTCAATCTCAAAGGTCCGGACGGTGAGCGGTTCCAGCCAGACGTGATTATCTATTTGCCGGGTGACAAGCAGGTGGTGGTCGACTCCAAGGTCAGCCTGACGGCTTATCAGCAATACGTGGCGGCGGAAGACGATGCCATTGGCCAGATCGCCATCAAGCAGCACGTGCTGTCGTTACGCACTCACGTCAAAGGCCTGGCCGGCAAGGATTACAAGCGACTCGATGGTTTGCACAGCCTGGATTTCGTCTTGCTGTTCGTGCCCATCGAAGCGGCATTTTCCGCGGCGTTGCAGGCGGAGCCAACCCTGTTTCAGGAAGCCTTCGACCGCAACATCGTGATCGTCAGCCCGACCACGTTGCTGGCCACCCTGCGTGTCATCGACAGCCTGTGGAAGCAGGAGCGTCAGAGTCAGAATGCCCGGGAAATCGCCGAGCGGGCAGGGTGGCTGTACGACAAGTTCGTGTTGTTCATTCAGGACCTGGATGAAGTCGGCAATCGCTTGCAGCAACTGGACAAGGCCTACAGTTCTGCGCGCAACAAGCTGACAGAAGGCCGCGGCAATCTGGTCAGTCGCAGCGAGCAGCTCAAGTTGCTGGGCGCGCGAGCGAGCAAAAGTCTGCCGGCGGATCTGCTGGAGCGGGCGATGACCGATGTCGATGGGTTGGCCGAGTTGCCTGAGTAAGATCAAAAGATCGCAGCTACAACGGCAAATGCCGACTCAACAACGCCCGCAACGCCGCCGGTTTCACCGGTTTCGCCAGATAATCCAACCCCGCCGCATGCACCTGAGCCACCGTTTCCGGGTGCCCATCGGCGCTGATCACCACGCCAGGTACCGGCTCGCCCAAGCGGGTCCGTAACCAGGCCATCAAGTCAGTCCCGGTCTCGCCATCGTCCAGGTGATAATCCACCAGCGCCAGTTGCGGACGCATGCCATTGTTCAGCAGCGCCGCGCATTCGTCGCGATTGCGCGCCGTCCAGACCTGGCAACCCCAACGGGTCAGCAAACTGTTCATGCCGATGAGGATGCTGTCTTCGTTGTCGATGCATAGCACCTGCGCGCCGCTCATGAGTTTGCCGTTGAGCTCGGTGACGTTGGCCGGTGCCGGGATTTGCGCCTTGGCCAACGGCACGCTGACGCTGAATACACTGCCGCGCCCCGGCCAGGAGCGTACTTGCAGGGTGTGACCGAGAACGCGACACAGTCCATCGGCAATCGCCAGTCCCAGGCCCAAACCTTTCTCGGCATGGGTCTGGTGGCTGTCCAGGCGCTTGAATTCTTCGAATATCACTTTCAGTTTGTCTTGCGCTATCCCCGGCCCTCGGTCCCAGACTTCCAGGCTCAGTTCACCCTGGTGCCGACGAACCCCCAACAGTACCGGCCCCTTGGCGTAGCGGAAGGCGTTGGTCAGGAAATTCTGCAAGATCCGTCGCAACAGTTTGATGTCACTGTCGATCCGCAACGCGCTGCCTCGAACCCTGAATTTGAGCCCTTGGTCCCGGGCCAGCGCCTTGAATTCTGCGCCGAGCGTGTCGAACAGTTCATTGAGCACGAACGGCTTCGGATCCGGGTTGATCTTGCCGTTTTCCAGGCGGGAAATGTCCAGCAGGTCGCTGATCAGGTCTTCGGCCGAGCGCAATGACGAATCCAGGTGATGGACCAGTTTCTGCGCTTCGCTGGACAAGCCGTCGTCCTGATGGGACAGGGCTGCAGAAAACAGTCGCGCGGCGTTCAGCGGTTGCATCAGGTCATGACTGACCGCCGTGAGGAAACGGGTTTTCGACTGGTTGGCCAACTCGGCGGTGCCCTTGGCTTCGGTGAGTGCCACGTTCAGTTGCGACAGCTCGTGCGTGCGCTCCGTGACTCGCCGCTCCAGGCCTTCGTTAGCTTCGGTCAGCGCCTGCTCGGCTTCGCGGAACGCGGTGATGTCGGTAAAACTCATGACGAAACCGCCACCCGGCATCGGGTTGCCGATCAACTCGATCACACGGCCATTGGGGAACAGTCGTTCAGAGGTGTGGGCGCGGCCCTGACGCATCCAGTGCAAACGTCGGGCGACGTGTACTTCGGCTTCGCCAGGACCGCACAGACCGCGTTCGGCGTTGTAGCGAATGATGTCGGCAATCGGCCGGCCGACGCTGATCAAGCCGTCCGGGTAGTTGAACAGCTCCAGATAACGCCGGTTCCACGCCACCAGTCGCAATGACTGGTCGACCACGCTGATGCCTTGCGTGATGTTTTCGATCGCACCTTGCAGCAATGCGCGATTGAACTGCAGCACTTCCGAGGCTTCGTCGGCGATTCGGACGACATCCTCGAGTTGCATCTCCCGACCTTCGATGGCGGCTTTTACCACGGCACGTGTCGAAGAGGCGCCGAGAACACCGGCCAGCAAGCGTTCGGTGTGGGCGATCCATTCACCGTCGGCGTTCTGGTTCGGGTTGAAGCCTTTGCCCTGGCGATAGGCGAAACGGATAAAACTCTGACGGGCGCGTTCTTCACCGACAAACCGTGCAGCCAGTTGCAGCAGGTCGTCGATTTGCACCGCCAGCATCGAGCGGGCGCTGGGGCGGGCACTGATTTCCTGGCCGATGAAGCGGCCAGCCTGCCAGTGTTCCGAAACCCGTGTGCGCGAAAGCACCGATACCCACGCGAACAAGGTGAAGTTGGCCGCCAGTGACAACACCACGCCTTGGGTCAGCGGGGTGAGCGGCAGGTTCAGCGGGTTGCTGTGCAGCCAGGCCAGGCCGGGGAAACTGCTCAACGACAAACCGAGGCTGTGGGCGGCAATTGGCAGAATCAGCGTGTAGAACCACAGGAATGTCCCGGCGGCGAGGCCGGCGAACACGCCGCGGCGGTTAGCCTGTTTCCAGTACAGCGCGCCGAGCATGGCCGGTGCCAGTTGGGTCACGGCGGCGAAGGCGATCTGGCCGATGGTCGCCAGGCTCGCGGTGGAGCCCAGCAGGCGATAGCTGACATAGGCCAGCAGCAGAATCACCACGATGCTGACGCGGCGCACCGAAAGCATCCACTGGCGGAACACTTCGAACGGCCGCTCGGCGTTATTGCGGCGTAGCAACCAAGGCAACAGCATGTCGTTGGAAACCATGGTCGACAACGCAACGCTGGCCACGATCACCATGCCGGTCGCCGCCGAGGCACCGCCGATAAAGGCCAGCATCGCCAGCGCGGGGTGGGCTTGGGCCAGTGGCAGGCTGATGACGAACGAGTCCGGCAACACCGAGCTGGGCAGCAGCATCTGACCGGCCAAAGCGATCGGGACGACAAACAAGGCCGCCAGCGCCAGGTACGCCGGGAAGACCCACTTGGCCAGGCGCAAATCCTGTGGGTCGATGTTTTCCACCACCGTCACGTGGAACTGCCGGGGCAGGCAGATGATTGCCATCATCGCCACGCCGGTCTGCACCACCATCGACGGCCAATTGATGGTTTCCTTCCAATACGCTTCGAGGCGCGGTGCGAGCATTGCCTGATCGAACAGGTCGTCGAAACCGTCGTACAGGCCGTAGGTCACGAACGCGCCGACCGCGAGAAACGCGAACAGCTTGACCAGCGACTCGAACGCAATCGCCAGCACCATGCCGCGGTGGTGTTCGGTGGCGTCGAGGTTGCGCGTACCAAACACAATGGTGAACAACGCGAGCACCAGCGACACGATCAACGCCGTGTCCTGGGCGCGAGTGCCCATGGCGTCGGCACCGGCACCGATCAGCAGGTTCACCCCGAGCACGATGCCCTTGAGCTGCAACGCGATGTAAGGCAGCACGCCGACCAGGCAGATCAACGCCACGACAACCGCCAGTGACTGGGATTTGCCATAACGGGCGGCGATGAAGTCGGCAATGGAGGTGATGTTCTCCTGCTTGCTGATCATCACCATTTTTTGCAGGACCCACGGTGCGCAGACCAACAGCAGGATCGGCCCGAGGTAGATCGGCAGGAACGACCAGAGTTGTTCGGCGGCCTGGCCGACGGCGCCAAAGAACGTCCAGCTGGTGCAATAGACCGCCAGCGACAGGCTGTACACCCAGGCGCGCACCCGCGGCGGCAACGGCGCACTGCGACGGTCACCGTAGAAGGCGATGGCGAACATGATGGCCATATAGGCCAGGGCGACGGCGGCGATCAGCCCGCTGGACAGCGACATGGGAACTCCAGACAAAAGACACCGGGACTCCCGCCCGGACAGACAGTCTCGCACGACCGTCCAAGTTAGTCAGTGTCGACCAAGGTCGTGGCGTGGTGGGGTGTCGCAGGCGGTGGGGCAGATGTCTCTGAGGTGTTTTTTTGGGCCCCTTCGCGAGCAAGCCCGCTCCCACATTCGACTGCATTCTTATGGGAAAACTCGGTTGAATGTGGGAGCGGGCTTGCTCGCGAAGGGGCCCTCACTGACTCAACGCAATTTCGATTAACCTATGCAGCTCCTCAACCTCCAGCGGTGCCTTCGAAAACAGAATGCGAAACACCGAAGGCGCCGCTACCAGATTGATCAGTCGGTCAACACTCGGTTTCGGCTGGTCAGGATAGCGATCCAGAATCGTCTGCAACTGCCCGCCAATGAGCGTCGCGCAAAAGCCCGGTGTCAGACTCGATTGCACATCGCGCAACATGTTGCGGCCAGGTTCGGAACTCATTTCGTCCAGGTACTGCTCCGCCCACGCCCGCACATCTCCGCGCAGGCTGCCGGTGTTGGCCGGCTCACTGTCGGGCTGCATGCGCGCAAGGGCGACATCTGCCAGCAACGCCGATAAATCGCCCCAGCGCCGGTAAATGGTCGACGGTGTAACGCCTGCACGTGCAGCGATTTGCGGGACGGTCACGGTGGCGCGGTCCTGTTCTTCAAGGAGCGCTCGGACGGCCGAATGAATTGACTCTTGCACCCGGGCACTGCGGCCGCCGGGGCGTAAACCTTCTTTAATAGCCATGCATCGGACCTTAACACAAAGAATTTGCTTTAAGCGTTAGCGAGTAGCACACTCCGCAAAAGCAAAAAATTAGCTTTTGTGGGGGTGTGCGCATGTCGAATAAAGCTTCCAACCGTTCAATCCTGTGGTTTCTGGCGATCACTTTACTGAGTTTTCTCGCCGCTTCCACGGCGCCGACGCCGTTGTATCACTTGTATCAGGAGCAGCTGCAATTCTCGGCAGCGACCCTGACCGTGATTTTTGGCGTCTACGCCATCAGTTTGCTGGCGGCGCTGCTGACAGTCGGTTCGCTTTCGGATCATCTGGGCCGCAAGCCGGTCATTTTCACGGCCGTCATACTTAATCTGCTGGCGATGCTGCTGTTTATCAATGCGGACAGCGTGGCGTGGTTGATCAGTGCGCGGGTCCTTCAGGGTTTTGCCACCGGGATGGCCACCGCCGTATTGAGCGCCGCGCTGCTGGACACCGATCGTCAGCAGGGGCCGCTGGTCAACAGCGTTGCGCCGCTGCTCGGCATGGCGATTGGTGGCATGGGCTGCGGCTTGCTGGCCGAGTTTGCGCCGCTGCCGTTGCAGTTGACCTATTGGGTGCTGATTGCGCTGTTTGTGATGCAGGCGCTGTACGTCTGGCGCCTGCCAGAAAGCGTCAGTCCGCAACCGGGGGCATGGGCCTCGTTGCGTCCAACCCTGCATGTGCCGACGCAGGCGCGCGCCACCTTGTGGCGGGTGTTGCCGCTGAATCTCTCGACCTGGGCGCTCGGCGGTTTTTATGCCTCGCTCTCGCCCTCGCTGCTACGCACGGCCACCGGCTCGACCTCGAATCTGATAGGTGGGGCGGCAGTCGCAGCATTGACCCTGACCGGCGCGCTGATGATCTTTACCCTGCGTCACCAACCCGCCGCGAAGGCACTGCGGTTGGGCGGTACGTTCCTGCCAACTGGCGTCGTGTTGCTTTTGCTGGGTGTGCACAGCGCAAGCCTGCCTTTGTTTTTCCTTGGCACGCTGGTGGCCGGTTGCGGATTCGGCGCCGGTTTCCTTGGCTCAGTGCGCAGTCTGGTACCCCTGGCGCTGCCCCATGAGCGGGCAGGGTTGATGTCGGCATTTTATGTGCTCAGTTACCTGGCGTTCTGTTTGCCGTCGTTGCTGGCGGGGAGTCTGACGCGGACGTTTGGCCTGGTGGCGACCACCGATGGTTATGGCGTGGTGCTGATCATCCTGTCTGTCGGTGCGTTACTCGGGTTGATGCGTCAGCAGTCCATCAAAGTCTGTAGCGTCGATGTTTAATGATCGCTAGCCTTGGCAGCGCCATTCATCTCGACGGACCGTCCATGAAAATCATCCGCAGCCAATCCTTCACTGCCGACCGTGCCTGGGGGGCGCTCGACATCGCCAACATGAACGGCATCACCACCCGCTTGCACTGGACCGATCAGCCCTACAAATGGCACATCAATGACGGCCAGGAAGTGTTCGTCGTGCTCGATGGCCAGGTGCACATGCATTACCGCGAAGAGGGTCTGGAGAAAGAGGTGGTGTTGAGCGTAGGAGATATCTTTTACGCCTCCGTGGGCACCGAGCATGTGGCGCATCCGTTGGGGGTGGCGAGGATATTGGTGATCGAATCGGAAGGCAGTGTCTGATGGCATATCGGCAAAACAGATAACAGTTAGAGATATTACCCGTTATATCGATATTCGATTCGGATCTACCATGGGCTCCACCTCAACAGAGGACAGGAGTTCGACCATGACATGCCCTAATGCCGTCAGACCCGGCATCAAACCCTTCAGTCATTTGCAGCATCCGCGCGAGGTGATCCGTCAGTTCACCCCGAACTGGTTTGCCGCGACCATGGGCACCGGCGTTTTAGCGTTGGCGCTGGCGCAGTTGCCGGTCGCGAGCCCTGGTTTGCACGCGGTTGCCGAATCCCTCTGGCTGTTCAATATCTTTCTGTTCGCTTTGTTCACGGCGCTGTACGCGGCACGCTGGGTGCTGTTCTTCGACGAAGCACGGCGGATTTTCGGCCATTCCACGGTATCGATGTTTTTCGGCACGATTCCCATGGGGCTGGCGACCATCATCAACGGTTTCCTGTTGTTCGGTCTGCCGCGTTGGGGCGAAGGCGTGATTCATGTGGCTGAAGTGCTGTGGTGGCTGGACGTGGCGATGTCGCTGGCCTGCGGTGTGCTGATCCCCTACATGATGTTTACCCGTCAGGAACACAGCATCGATCAGATGACCGCCGTCTGGCTGTTGCCGGTAGTGGCTGCGGAAGTGGCGGCGGCCAGCGGTGGCCTGCTGGCGCCGCACTTGGCCGACACCCATTCGCAACTGGTGGTGCTGGTCACCAGCTACGTGCTCTGGGCGTTTTCCCTGCCGGTGGCGTTCAGCATTCTGACGATCCTGTTGCTGCGCATGGCGCTGCACAAACTGCCCCACGAGAGCATGGCGGCTTCGAGCTGGCTGGCGCTCGGCCCGATTGGCACCGGAGCGCTGGGCATGCTGCTGCTGGGGGCCGACGCGCCGGCGATCTTTGCCGCCAACGGTTTGTCGGGAATCGGTGAGATCGCCGCCGGGCTTGGGCTGGTGGCCGGGATCACGTTGTGGGGCTTTGGTCTGTGGTGGATGCTGATCGCGTTGTTGATCACCGGCCGTTACCTGCGCGCCGGCATTCCCTTCAACCTTGGCTGGTGGGGTTTCACCTTTCCGCTGGGTGTCTATTCTCTGGCAACGTTGAAACTGGCCAGCACCTTGAACCTGACGTTTTTCAGTGCCTTTGGCTGTGTGCTGGTGGCGCTGCTGACGGTGATGTGGCTGATCGTCGCCAAACGCACGGTGCAAGGCGCATGGCGGGGAGAGTTGTTTGTCTCTCCGTGTATCGCAGGATTAAACAAATAACCTGCAAAGTTTAGGTAAGGTGTGGCCTGGATCGACAATCGACATTCCAATAATAGAATCCACGCCATCACCAGGCTTTCCAACTTCAGGAACACGGAAGATGAGTCACCCCTCACAGTTCAGCCTGCTTCGCACCCGGCGCTTCCTGCCGTTTTTCGTGACCCAGTCCCTCGGGGCGTTCAACGACAACGTCTTCAAGCAATCGTTGATCCTCGCCATTCTGTACAAGTTGACCCTCTCGGGTGATCGCTCGATTTGGGTCAATGTGTGTGCGTTGCTGTTTATTTTGCCATTCTTTCTGTTTTCGGCGCTGGCCGGACAGTTTGGCGAAAAGTTCGCCAAGGACGCGCTGATCCGTCTGATCAAGCTCGGGGAAATCGCCATCATGGCGGTCGGCGCAGTCGGGTTTGTCTTCGATCACCTGTCGCTGATGCTGGTCGCGCTGTTCGCCATGGGGACGCATTCGGCCCTGTTCGGGCCGGTGAAATATTCGATTCTGCCCCAGGCCTTGCGCGAAGAAGAATTGGTGGGCGGCAACGGTCTGGTGGAAATGGGCACCTTCCTGGCGATCCTCGCCGGGACCATCGGCGCCGGGATCATGATGTCGTCCGCGCATTACGCGCCCATCGTGTCCACGGCGATCATCGGCATTGCCGTGCTGGGTTACTTGGCCAGTCGCAGCATTCCACGGGCTGCGGCCTCATCGCCGCAACTGCGCCTGAACTGGAACATCTTCAGTCAATCCTGGGCCACCTTGAAACTGGGCCTGGGACAAACCCCGGCGGTGTCGCGTTCGATTGTCGGCAACTCATGGTTCTGGTTTGTCGGGGCGATTTACCTGACGCAAATCCCCGCATATGCCAAGGAGTGGATGCACGGCGACGAAACCGTGGTGACGCTGATTCTTACCGTGTTCTCGGTGGGTATCGCGCTCGGTTCGTTGCTCTGCGAAAAACTCTCCGGACGCAAAGTCGAGATCGGTCTGGTGCCGTTCGGCTCGTTCGGTCTGACGGTGTTCGGCTTGCTGCTGTGGTGGCATTCCGGCGGCATTCCCGACAGCGTCAACGGCCATGGCTGGATCGAGATTCTCGGCTTTGGTCACACCTGGCTGGTGTTGATCGACATTCTCGGCCTCGGGGTTTTCGGCGGTTTCTACATTGTGCCGCTGTACGCGCTGATCCAGTCACGCACCCCAGAGAATGAGCGGGCGCGAGTGATTGCCGCCAACAACATTCTCAACGCGCTGTTCATGGTGGTCTCGGCGATTGTTTCGATCGTGTTGCTCAGCCTGGCCAAGTTGTCGATCCCGCACCTGTTCCTGGTGGTGTCGCTGCTGAACATCGGCGTCAACGCCTACATCTTCAAAATCGTCCCTGAGTTCAGCATGCGTTTCATGATCTGGCTGCTCAGCCATTCCATGTACCGCGTGGAACATCGCAATCTGGAGGCGATTCCGGATGAAGGCGCGGCGCTGCTGGTGTGCAATCACGTGTCCTTTGTCGACGCGTTGCTGATTGGTGGTGCGGTGCGTCGGCCGATTCGCTTTGTGATGTATTACAAGATCTACAACCTGCCGGTGCTGAACTTCATCTTTCGCACGGCCGGGACGATTCCGATCGCAGGGCGCCAGGAAGACATTCAGATTTACGAAAAGGCCTTCACGCGCATTGCCCAATACCTGAAGGACGGTGAGCTGGTGTGCATCTTCCCTGAAGGCAAGCTGACCACTGATGGTGAGATCAGCGAGTTCAAGGGCGGGCTGAGGCGAATTCTCGAAGAGACGCCGGTGCCGGTCATTCCGTTGGCATTGCAGGGGTTGTGGGGGAGTTTCTTCAGTCGCGATCCCGACAAAGGCGTATTCCGTCGGTTGTGGTCGCGGGTGACACTGGTGGCGGGGCCGGCGGTGGCGGTTGAAGCGGCAGAACCGGCGAAGTTGCAAGGGCTGGTCGGGGAGCTGCGCGGCGCTGTCCGTTGACTGCTGTAGGAGCGAGCTTTTGCTCGCGATGGTCGTTAAAGATAGCGCGTGTTTACCAGCTAAGCGCGGCGCCTTTAAGCTCCCCGCGCTGGCGGGTTTTCAGCCCGCCATCGCCAATCGGTTGCGTCCTTCTCGCTTGGCCACATACAGCGCGCTGTCGGCCCGTCGCAACAGGCTTTCGGATGACTCGCCGGGCAGCAGGGTCGAGCAGCCGATGCTGACGGTCAGCTCGATCAACTTGCCATCGGCCAGAAAATCGTTGGCCTGTGCGGCAAATCTCAGCCGTTCGCCGACCATGGCCGCCGCCTCGCGGCCGGTGTTGGACAGCACAATCAGGAACTCTTCGCCACCAAAGCGAAACACCATGTCGACGTTACGCAGCTGACCTTTGATCGAGGCCGCAACGGCCTTGAGTACATCATCGCCGGCGCTGTGACCGTGTGTATCGTTGATCAGTTTGAAGTGATCGATGTCCAGCATCAGCAGCGACAGGGGTTGCAGATGCCGACGCGACATATCGATTTCCCGTTGCAGCGTCTGGTCCATGGCAATGCGGTTGCCGGTGTTTGTAAGGGGGTCGCGCAGGGCGCTCTGGGTGGCGGCGCGATAGAGCAGGGCATTGCGCATTGGGTACAGCAATGCGGACAGCAGCGACTCGAGGTTGCCCAGTTCTTGCTCGCTGAAACGCTGATTGCTGCGGAATACCAGTTCGCCCAGGTGCTCGCCTTCATGGCTGAGGGTGTAGCTGATCGAGTGGTGACCGCGCAGACCGAACTCCAGGCGCAAGTCGCTGGCCTTGTGCTGGTAGCTCAAGGCATCGAGCGGCACGAGTCGGTGAATTTCACGGAAGAAGAGCCCGAGAATGCGTTGTGGCTCAAGACTGGTTTGCAGTTGCAGGCTCAGTTGCTGGCGCACTTGCGCAAGGCTGACCGGCCTCTTGAGAAGCGGGGGCTGTTGACCAAAGCCCAGGCGTTGCAATTTGGCGCTATCGAAGTCAATTGCGTTGGTCTGGGAAGGTGATTTCATATGGCGTGCACCCCTAAGCAGTAAGACTGTCTTACAGGCTGGGTGAGAGCGGCTTTGGGCTGCGCGTCATACTGGTCCATCAGTCCCGTAGGACATTTGGCGCAAGTCTAATCTGCTTTGTTGAAGATTAGTAACCTATCGACGCTAACGTCGGCCCATCTGCTTTCACACTGCGTGTCTGAGCAGATATAGAGCGAAAGTCGTGCCATTCGGTTCATTCGAATTAAAGCGCTTTTAAATCAATGTCTTGAAGGGCGTCTGGACGGTGTTCGGCTGATTTTGTGACATTTGTTTGACTGGGGTAAACCGCAGTTATGACGCTTGTCCGGTGCCGTGACGGAAATTCGCCACGGCACAAAAGCGACGCACGGTGTTACTGCGCGTTGAACGCCTGGCCGTTGATGCCTGTGCTGTCCGGCCCCATCAGGTAGAGATAGACCGGCATGATCTCCTCAGGCGTCGGGTTGTTCAGCGGGTTTTCACCGGGGTAAGCCTGGGCGCGCATGCTGGTGCGGGTGGCGCCGGGGTTGATGCTGTTGGAGCGCACCGGGGCCACGGTGTCGACTTCGTCGGCCAGGGTTTGCATCAGGCCTTCGGTCGCGAATTTGGAGACCCCGTAAGCGCCCCAATACGCCCGGCCCTTGCGGCCGACACTGCTGGAAGTGAACACCACCGAAGCGTCCTGTGACAGCTTGAGCAGCGGCAACAGCGTGCTGGTGAGCATGAACATGGCGTTGACGTTGACTTGCATGACTCGCATGAAGTTTTCGCCGGACAGCTGTTCGATCGGTGTGCGCGGACCGATGATCGATGCGTTGTGCAGCAAGCCGTCGAGGTGGCCGAATTCGGTCTCGATCATGGCTGCCAGCTCATCGTATTGATGGGGCAGGGCGGTTTCCAGGTTGAACGGGATCACGGCCGGTTGTGGATGGCCGGCCGCCTCGATTTCGTCATAGACCTGCGTCAGGTTGGCTTCGGTCTTGCCCAGCAGCAATACGGTGGCGCCGTGGGCGGCATAGGTTTTCGCAGCGGCAGCGCCGATGCCGCGACCAGCACCGGTGACCAGAATGACCCGGTCCTTGAGCAATTCAGGGCGGGCGGAATAATCAAACATAGGAAAACCTCAACAAAAATTCTTCAGGTCACGCGCTATCCCTGTGGGAGCGAGCCTGCTCGCGATGGTCGTCAACGATTACGCGACAAGCCTGACACCCCGCGGAGTTCTCGGGTTTTTCGCGAGCAAGTTCGCTCCTACAAAGAAAGCGATTCGACTCAACAGCTGCAAAGTGCGCTATCCAACACTTTGCGCAACTCCAACGGATGATCAACCACCACATCCGCCCCCCAATGCCGCGGGTTATCGTCCGGATGAATGTAGCCGTAGGTCACGGCGGCCGTCCGGGTGCCAGCATCGCGGCCAGACTCGATATCACGCAGGTCATCACCCACGAACAGCACGCTGGCCGGATCGAGGTCGAGCATCTTGCACGCCAGGATCAACGGCTCAGGGTCCGGTTTGCTGTTCTTCACGTGATCCGGGCAGATCAACAGCGCCGAACGCTCGGCCAGCCCCAGTTGCTGCATGATCGGCTCGGCAAACCGCAGAGGCTTGTTGGTGACCACGCCCCAGATCAGGTTGGCTTTCTCGATGTCAGCCAGCAATTCAGCCATGCCATCGAACAGCTTGCTGTGAACAGCACAGCCCGCGAGGTAACGCTCGAGGAACTCCAGACGAAGTTCTTCGAAACCCGGAGATTCCGGGTCCATGGAAAACGTCACGGCGACCATCGCCTTGGCGCCGCCGGAGATCTCGTCGCGGATGTGCTTGTCGTTCATCGGCGGCAAGCCGCGGTCGGCACGCATCGCCTGACAGATCGCAATGAAGTCCGGCGCGGTGTCGAGCAGCGTGCCGTCCATGTCGAAAAGGACTGCTCTGATACGCATCGGCTTACTCCTCGCGCAGGGTCTGGATCATGTAGTTGACGTCCACGTCGGAGGCCAGTTTGTAGTGCTTGGTCAGCGGGTTATAGGTCAGGCCGATGATGTCCTTGACGGTCAGGCCAGCCATGCGGCTCCAGGCGCCGAGCTCGGAAGGGCGGATGAATTTCTTGAAGTCGTGAGTGCCGCGCGGCAGTAGCTTCATGATGTATTCGGCGCCAACGATGGCGAACAGGTACGCCTTCGGGTTGCGGTTGATGGTGGAGAAGAACACCTGGCCGCCCGGCTTGACCATTTTGAAGCAGGCGCGGATCACGGACGATGGGTCCGGCACGTGCTCGAGCATTTCCAGGCAAGTGACCACGTCGAATTGCTCGGGCATTTCTTCTGCCAGGGCTTCGGCGGTGATCTGGCGGTATTCGACGCTTACGCCGGATTCCAGCTGATGCAACTGAGCGACGGCCAGCGGCGCTTCGCCCATGTCGATGCCCATCACGGTCGCGCCGCGCTGCGCCATGGCTTCGCTGAGGATCCCGCCGCCGCAACCGACGTCGAGGACTTTCTTGCCGGCCAGGTTGACGCGCTCGTCAATCCAGTTGACCCGCAGCGGGTTGATGTCGTGCAGCGGTTTGAATTCGCTTTCGCGGTCCCACCAGCGATGGGCCAGGGCTTCGAATTTGGCGATTTCGGCGTAGTCGACGTTACTCATGGTTCATCCTCTAAAACTTGAAAAATCCTGTAGTCCCGGCGGTTGGCCCCGGGGTGCTTACGATTCGGTGTGGCCGCTGATGCGCTGGCCCCAGGCCTTGGCGGTGGCGCAAAGTTGTTCTTCATCCAGACGCGTCAGGCGACGGTCGTCGAGCAGTTGCTTGCCACCCACCCAAAGGTGTTTCACGCAGTCGCGGCCGGTGGCATATATAAGCTGCGAAACCGGGTCATAGACTGGTTGCTGCGCCAGGCCGGAAAGGTCGAACGCGACCATGTCCGCGGCTTTGCCGATTTCCAGCGAGCCAACCTCCGCTTCGATCCCCAGCGCACGGGCACCGTTGAGCGTGGCCATGCGCAGGGCGCGATGAGCGTCCAGCGCGGTGGCCGAGCCGGCGACGGCTTTGGCGAGCAATGCGGCGGTGCGGGTTTCGCCGAGCAGGTCGAGGTCATTGTTGCTGGCCGCGCCGTCGGTGCCGATAGCCACGTTGACGCCCGCCTGCCACAAACGCTCCACCGGGCAGAAACCGCTGGCCAGCTTCAGGTTCGACTCCGGGCAATGAATCACATTGGTGTTGCTTTCTACCAGCATCACCAGGTCTTCATCGCTGATCTGAGTCATGTGAACTGCCTGGAAGCGCGGGCCCAACAGGCCCAGGCGTGCAAGTCGGGCCAGCGGGCGTTCACCGCGCTGCTCGACCGCCTGCTGCACTTCGAAGGCTGTTTCGTGGACGTGCATATGAATCGACGCGTCCAGCTCTTCGGCGATCACCCGGATTTTCTCCAGGTTTTCGTCGCCCACGGTGTAAGGCGCATGGGGGCCGAAGGTGACTTTGATGCGCTCGTGGTGCTTGAGATCGTTGAACAGTTCGACGCCCTGACGAATGGCTTCGTCCGCCGTACTGGCGCCCGGGATCGGGAAATCGAGGATCGGAATTGCGATTTGTGCGCGTATGCCGCTGTTGTGCACACGTTCGCTCGCAACCTTCGGGAAGAAATACATGTCAGAGAAGCAAGTGATGCCACCTTTGATCTGTTCGGCGATGGCAAGGTCGGTACCGTCGCGTACAAAGGCTTCATCAATCCACTTGGCCTCGGCGGGCCAGATGTGGTTTTCCAGCCAGGTCATCAGCGGCAGATCGTCTGCCAGACCGCGAAACAGTGTCATCGCCGCATGCCCGTGAGCATTGATCAGGCCGGGGCTGAGCAGCATATCCGGCAGTTCGCGGACTTCGGTTGCGCCCAGCTTCAGCGCAGCCGCGCGCGGGCCGATAAAGGCAATGCGCCCGTCGCGGATGCCCAGGCCGTGCTCTTTGAGGACAACGCCAGCGGGTTCGACGGGTACCAGCCAGGTCGGCAGCAATAACAGGTCGAGCGCAGCGGCAGTGTTCGGCATCGAGAGTCGGTTCCAGTGCTTTTGTAAAGGATGGCGAAGTATACCCGAGCGTCTTCGCGGGGGGATCGCTATAATCGGCCGCTTTGTTACTGAGTACGGGGTGTGGGATGCGCGATCGACTGTTGGCTGCGGAGAAGGTGAAAGCCATCGATTGGCGTGATGGCGCCCTGTATCTGCTGGATCAGCGTATTTTGCCGTTCGAGGAAACCTGGATTGCCTACACCAGCGCTGCTGGCGTGGCCGAAGCCATTCGTTCGATGGTGGTGCGCGGCGCTCCGGCGATTGGCATCAGCGCTGCTTATGCCATGGTGCTGGCAGCCCGCGCCCGTTTTGCCGAGGGCGGTGACTGGCAGGCCGCGTGGGAAGAGGATTATGCGTTGCTGGCCGATTCTCGTCCGACGGCAGTGAATCTATTCTGGGCCTTGAGTCGCATGCGTGACCGCCTGGATCGCCTCAAGGGCGATGCCGACCCGCTGGCGGCGCTGGAAGCGGAGGCCATTGCCATTCACGAAAGTGACCGCGAAGCCAACCTGACGATGGCGCAACTGGGTGTGGACCTGATCCGCAAGCATCAGGGCAACGCGCAGGCGATCCTGACCCACTGCAATACCGGCGCGCTGGCAACCGGCGGTTTCGGTACGGCGCTGGGTGTCATTCGCGGGGCGTTCATCGAAGGCATGGTCGAACGCGTTTATGCCGATGAAACCCGCCCCTGGCTGCAAGGTTCGCGCCTGACGGCGTGGGAACTGGCCAACGAAGGCATTCCCGTGACCCTCAATGCCGACTCCGCCGCCGCCCACATCATGAAGACCAAAGGCATTACCTGGGTCATCGTCGGCGCTGACCGGATCACCGCCAATGGCGACGTGGCCAACAAGATCGGCACTTATCAACTGGCGGTGAACGCCATGCATCACGGCGTGCGTTTCATGGTGGTGGCGCCCAGTTCGACCATCGACATGAACCTGGCCAGTGGCGACGACATTCCGATTGAAGAGCGTGACGGCCGCGAGTTGCTGGAAGTGGGCGGCAAGCGGGTCGGGGCGGATGTCGATGCGTTCAACCCGGTGTTCGACGTGACCCCTGCGGACTTGATCGATGCGATCGTGACCGAAAAAGGCATTGTCGAGCGCCCGGACACCGCGAAGATGGCGCAGTTGATGTGCCGCAAGCGTCTGCATTGATGAACTGTGGCGGCTGATAAACCGCCTTCGCGAGCAAGCCCGCTCCCACCTTCGACCGTATCTGACTTGAGAACTCGGTCAGCTGTGGGAGCGGGCGTGCTCGCGAAGGGCCCCTCGCTGCCACCAAACAACCCCCATTCCCCCCGAAATTCTTCATTAAAAAGGCCTCTAAGCCTCTCTCGTCCCCTATCAGCCTGTCATCGGTCAACTAACTATGCTCCATGCGCATCTGGGGGATAGGTGCGTGGCGGCTCTTGTGATAACATCCGGCGGTTTCCAAGGTAGCCCGATGCGGCTGCCTTTACTGCGCAGATCCATGGCATAACTCGTTGATTTGTCGTAAGTCGGTGCATTGGCACTCAGCCTGCATCGGCGAGCTTCGTTCGTCCCATATGGATGTGACGAAGTTTCACCAGAAAAAGGAATCAGGCTTCTCATGGGCGAACTGGCCAAAGAAATCCTCCCGGTCAATATCGAAGACGAGCTGAAGCAGTCCTACCTCGACTACGCGATGAGCGTAATTGTCGGGCGGGCACTGCCGGATGCGCGCGATGGCTTGAAGCCCGTGCACCGGCGTGTGCTGTTCGCGATGAGCGAGCTGGGCAACGACTTCAACAAGCCGTACAAGAAATCTGCCCGTGTTGTCGGTGACGTGATCGGTAAGTATCACCCGCACGGTGATACCGCGGTGTACGACACCATCGTTCGGATGGCGCAGCCATTCTCGCTGCGCTACCTGCTGGTAGACGGTCAGGGCAACTTCGGTTCGGTGGACGGCGACAACGCCGCGGCCATGCGATACACCGAAGTGCGCATGACCAAGCTGGCGCACGAGCTGCTGGCTGACCTGCACAAGGAAACCGTGGACTGGGTGCCGAACTACGACGGCACCGAAATGATCCCGGCGGTCATGCCGACCCGTATTCCCAATCTGCTGGTCAACGGCTCCAGCGGTATCGCCGTGGGCATGGCGACCAACATTCCGCCGCACAACCTCGGTGAAGTCATCGACGGTTGCCTGGCGCTCATCGACAACCCAGAGTTGACCATCGATGAGCTGATGCAATACATCCCCGGCCCGGACTTCCCGACCGCCGCGATCATCAACGGTCGCGCCGGCATCATCGAAGCCTACCGCACCGGTCGCGGCCGTATTTACATGCGTGCCCGCTCGATCATCGAAGACATCGACAAGGTCGGTGGCCGTCAGCAGATCGTCATCACCGAACTCCCTTACCAGCTGAACAAGGCGCGTCTGATCGAGAAGATCGCCGAGCTGGTGAAAGAGAAGAAGCTCGAAGGCATCACCGAGCTGCGCGACGAGTCCGACAAGGACGGTATGCGCGTCGTGATCGAGCTGCGTCGTGGTGAAGTGCCTGAGGTGATCCTCAACAACCTCTACGCCCAGACCCAGCTGCAAGCGGTATTCGGCATCAACATCGTTGCACTGATCGACGGCCGTCCGCGGATCCTGAACCTCAAGGATCTGCTGGAAGCCTTCGTTCGTCACCGTCGCGAAGTCGTTACCCGTCGTACTGTGTTCGAACTGCGTAAAGCGCGCGAGCGTGGTCACATTCTGGAAGGTCAAGCGGTTGCCTTGTCGAACATCGACCCGGTCATCGCCCTGATCAAGGCCTCGCCAACCCCGTCGGAAGCCAAGGAAGCGCTGATCAGCACGCCTTGGGAATCCTCCGCCGTGGTCGCGATGGTTGAACGTGCCGGTGCCGATTCGTGCCGTCCGGAAAACCTCGATCCGCAATACGGTCTGCGCGAAGGCAAGTACTTCCTGTCGCCGGAACAGGCGCAAGCCATTCTGGAACTGCGTCTGCACCGCCTGACCGGTCTGGAACACGAAAAACTGCTGGCCGAGTATCAAGAGATCCTCAACCAGATCGGCGAGCTGATCCGCATCCTCAACAGCGCCACACGCCTGATGGAAGTGATCCGCGAAGAGCTGGAAGTGATTCGTGCCGAATACGGCGACGTGCGCCGCACCGAAATTCTCGATGCCCGTCTCGACCTGACCCTGGGTGACATGATCCCGGAAGAAGAGCGCGTCGTGACCATTTCCCACGGTGGCTACGCCAAGACCCAGCCATTGGCTGCGTACCAGGCCCAGCGTCGTGGCGGTAAAGGCAAATCGGCGACCGGCGTCAAGGATGAGGACTACATCGCTCACCTGCTGGTCGCCAACAGCCACACCACGCTGTTGCTGTTCTCCAGCAAAGGCAAGGTGTACTGGCTGAAAACCTACGAAATCCCGGAAGCGTCCCGCGCTGCCCGTGGTCGTCCGCTGGTCAACCTGCTGCCGCTGGACAGTGATGAGTACATCACCACCATGCTGCCGGTCGAGGAATACACCGAGGGTCACTTCATCTTCATGGCCACCGCCAAAGGCACCGTGAAGAAGACCCCGCTGGAATCCTTCAGCCGTCAACGCAGCGTTGGTCTGATCGCGCTGGAACTTGATGAAGGCGACGTACTGATTTCCGCCGCCATTACTGATGGCGATCGCGAAGTCATGCTGTTCTCCGACGGCGGCAAGGTCACTCGCTTCAAGGAAACCGACGTTCGAGCCATGGGCCGTACCGCTCGCGGTGTCCGCGGCATGCGTCTGCCGGAAGGCCAGAAGCTGATTTCCATGCTGATCCCGGAAGAAGGCAGCCAGATCCTCACCGCTTCGGCGCGTGGTTTCGGCAAGCGCACGGCGATCACCGAGTTCCCTGAGTACAAGCGTGGCGGTCAGGGCGTTATCGCGATGGTCAGCAACGACCGTAACGGCCGTCTGGTCGGCGCGGTTCAGGTGCTCGACGGCGAGGAAATCATGCTGATTTCCGACCAGGGTACTTTGGTTCGTACCCGTGTCGACGAAGTCTCCAGCCTGGGTCGTAACACCCAGGGCGTAACCTTGATCAAGCTGGCCAGCGATGAAACGCTGGTAGGTCTTGAACGGGTTCAGGAGCCGTCGGAAGTCGAAGGCGAAGAGCTGGAGGGTGAAGAGGGTGCAGTGTTCGACGGTGAAGTCGTGATCGACGACGCTGCTGAAGACCAGCAGCTCGACGCCGCCGCTGACGAAGAACCGCAAGAGTAAGCGGACAAACAGGGGGCGGATGAAAATTCGCCCCCTTGTTGTTTGTCCGTAATGAAATATCGACACCCACGAAGATCAAATGTGGGAGCGGGCTTGCTCGCGAAGGCGGACTGACATTCAGCACAGATGTCGCCTGTTACACCGCTTTCGCGAGCAAGCCCGCACCCATATCAGGTCGGTGTCGACTGATATGTGATACCACCAAATCAGAGCGAGATTGGATGTGAGCAAGAGAGCCTATAACTTCTGTGCCGGTCCTGCGGCACTTCCCGAAGCTGTCCTGCAGCGCGCCCAGGGTGAACTCCTTGATTGGCACGGCAAGGGCCTCTCGGTCATGGAAATGAGCCATCGCAGCGATGAGTTCGTGTCCATTGCGACCAAGGCCGAGCAGGATCTGCGTGATCTGCTGAATATCCCCTCGAACTATAAAGTGCTGTTTCTGCAAGGTGGCGCCAGCCAGCAATTCGCTCAGATCCCTCTGAACCTGTTGCCGGAAAGCGGCACTGCCGACTATATCGACACCGGTATCTGGTCGCAGAAAGCCATCGAAGAAGCGTCGCGCTACGGTAACGTCAACGTTGCCGCTACCGCCAAGCCTTACGACTATTTCGCTATCCCCGGTCAGAACGAGTGGAAGCTGTCGAAAGACGCGGCCTACGTTCACTACGCACCGAACGAAACCATTGGCGGTCTGGAATTCAACTGGGTCCCGGAAACCGGTGATGTTCCGCTGGTCGCCGACATGTCCTCGGACATTCTCTCGCGCCCGATCGATGTTTCGCGCTTCGGCATGATCTACGCCGGCGCCCAGAAAAACATCGGCCCGAGCGGTATCGTCGTCAACATCGTTCGCGAAGACCTGCTGGGGCACGCCCGTTCCCTGTGCCCGACCATGCTCAACTACAAGGTCGCGGCCGATAACGGTTCGATGTACAACACCCCGCCAACCCTGGCCTGGTACTTGTCCGGCCTGGTGTTCGAGTGGCTGAAAGAGCAAGGTGGTGTAGAAGCCATCGGCAAGCTCAACGAAGTGAAACAGCGCACGTTGTACGATTTCATCGATGCCAGCGGCCTCTACAGCAACCCGATCAACAAGTCCGACCGCTCGTGGATGAACGTGCCGTTCCGTCTGGCTGACGACCGTCTCGACAAGCCATTCCTGGCCGGTGCCGACGAACGTGGCCTGCTGAATCTCAAGGGTCACCGTTCCGTGGGCGGCATGCGCGCCTCCATCTATAACGCCGTCGACATCGTTGCGGTCAACGCACTGGTTTCGTACATGGCAGAGTTCGAGAAGGAACACGGCTAATGTCTGAGCAAGAACTCAAGGCACTGCGCCTGCGCATTGATGCCCTGGACGAAAAAGTCCTGGAGCTGATCAGTGAGCGCGCACGCTGCGCCCAGGAAGTTGCGCGAGTAAAGATGGCCTCGCTGGCCGAAGGCGAAGTGCCGGTGTTCTATCGTCCTGAGCGTGAAGCTCAGGTGCTCAAGCGTGTGATGGAGCGCAATCAGGGGCCGCTGGGCAACGAAGAGATGGCGCGGCTGTTCCGCGAAATCATGTCCTCGTGCCTGGCCCTCGAACAGCCGCTGAAAGTGGCTTACCTCGGCCCTGAAGGCACCTTCACTCAAGCGGCGGCCATGAAGCATTTCGGTCACGCGGTGATCAGCAAGCCAATGGCGGCGATCGACGAAGTGTTCCGCGAAGTGGCTGCGGGCGCGGTGAACTTTGGCGTGGTTCCGGTGGAAAACTCCACTGAGGGCGCGGTCAACCACACCCTCGACAGCTTCCTCGAACACGACATGGTCATTTGTGGCGAAGTCGAGTTGCGGATTCACCACCACTTGCTGGTCGGTGAAAACACCAAGACCGACAGCATCAGCCGCATCTATTCCCACGCCCAGTCGCTGGCCCAGTGCCGCAAGTGGCTGGACGCACACTACCCGAATGTCGAGCGCGTGGCGGTTTCGAGCAACGCCGAAGCGGCGAAGCGGGTCAAGGGTGAGTGGAACTCGGCGGCGATCGCCGGCGACATGGCCGCAGGCTTGTACGGGCTGACCCGTCTGGCCGAGAAAATCGAGGATCGCCCGGACAACTCCACGCGATTCCTGATGATCGGCAGCCAGGAAGTGCCGCCGACCGGCGACGACAAGACCTCGATCATCGTGTCGATGAGCAACAAACCCGGTGCGCTTCACGAGTTGCTGGTGCCGTTCCACGACAACGGCATCGACCTGACGCGTATCGAGACGCGTCCTTCGCGCAGCGGTAAATGGACCTACGTGTTCTTTATCGACTTCGTCGGTCACCACCGCGATCCGCTGGTCAAAGGTGTGCTGGAAAAAATCAGTCAGGAAGCAGTGGCACTTAAAGTGTTGGGTTCCTACCCGAAAGCAGTTCTCTAAGGGGTAGCAAATGAGTGGCAACTTCCTCGCTCTGGCACAGCCAGGCGTGCAACAACTCTCGCCTTACGTTCCGGGCAAGCCTGTGGACGAACTGGCGCGCGAGCTGGATATCGATCCGGCCAGCATCGTCAAACTGGCGAGCAACGAAAACCCGTTGGGCGCCAGTCCGAAGGCGCTGGCGGCGATTCGTGAAGAGCTGGCCGAACTGACCCGTTATCCGGATGGCAACGGTTTTGCGCTCAAGACCCTGCTGGCCGACCAGTGCCGCGTCGAGCTGAATCAGGTGACGCTGGGCAATGGCTCCAACGACATTCTGGAGCTGGTCGCTCGCGCTTATCTGGCGCCGGGCCTGAACGCGGTGTTCAGCGAGCATGCGTTTGCGGTCTATCCGATCGTCACGCAAGCCGTCGGCGCAACCGCCAAAGTGATTCCGGCCAAAGACTGGGGGCATGATCTGTCGGCCATGCTGGCTGCCATCGATGCCGATACCCGCGTGGTCTTCATCGCCAACCCGAACAACCCGACCGGAACCTGGTTTGGCGCCGAAGCGCTGGACGAGTTCCTGCAGGACGTACCGGAACACGTGCTGGTGGTGCTGGACGAGGCCTACATCGAATACGCCGAAGGCAGCGACCTGCCGGATGGTCTCGACTACCTGGCGGCCTACCCGAATTTGCTGGTTTCGCGCACCTTCTCCAAGGCTTACGGCCTGGCGGCGCTGCGGGTCGGTTATGGCTTGTCCACCGCGGTGGTTGCCGATGTGCTGAACCGCGTCCGTCAGCCGTTCAACGTCAACAGCCTGGCCCTGGCCGCCGCGTGCGCTGCGTTGCAAGACGCCGACTACCTGGCTGAAAGCCGCCGCCTGAACGAAGCCGGCATGCAGCAGCTTGAAGCGGGTTTCCGCGAGCTCGGGCTGAGCTGGATTCCGTCCAAGGGTAACTTCATCTGCGTCGATCTGGGTCGTGTGGCGGCTCCGGTTTTCCAGGGGTTGTTGCGCGAAGGCGTGATCGTGCGTCCAGTGGCCAACTATGGCATGCCGAACCACCTGCGCATCACCATCGGCCTGCCGGCGGAAAACAGCCGCTTCCTTGAGGCGCTGACCAAGGTCCTGGCTCGTGGTTGATGTCACTGCTCTGCAATCTGCTGAACCTATGATCGGTCGCCTGGTGGTGGTCGGTCTGGGACTGATTGGCGGTTCGTTTGCCAAGGGGTTGCGTGAAAGCGGCCTGTGTCGCGAAGTCGTCGGTGTCGATCTCGATCCGCAGTCGCGCAAGCTCGCGGTTGAGTTGGGTGTGGTCGATCGCTGCGAAGACGACCTGGCGGTTGCTTGCCAGGGCGCAGACGTGATTCAGCTGGCCGTGCCGATCCTGGCCATGGAGAAAATGCTCGGCCGTTTGGCCGGCATGGACCTTGGCCAGGCGATTCTGACCGACGTCGGCAGCGCCAAAGGCAATGTCGTACGCGCCGCGACCGAAGCGTTTGGCGGCATGCCGGCGCGTTTCGTGCCGGGCCATCCGATTGCCGGTTCCGAGCAGAGCGGGGTGGAAGCCTCCAATGCCGAGCTGTTCCGTCGCCATAAAGTGATTCTGACACCGCTGGATCAAACTGATCCGGCCGCGCTGGCCGTGGTCGACCGTTTGTGGCGTGAACTGGGCGCCGATGTCGAGCATATGCAGGTCGAACGTCACGACGAAGTGCTGGCGGCGACCAGCCATTTGCCACACTTGCTGGCGTTCGGTTTGGTCGACTCACTGGCCAAACGCAATGAAAACCTTGAGATCTTCCGTTACGCTGCCGGCGGTTTCCGCGATTTCACAAGAATCGCGGGAAGTGACCCGGTCATGTGGCACGACATCTTCCTCGCCAACCGCGAAGCTGTCCTGCGCACACTCGATACATTTCGCAGCGACCTCGACGCCTTGCGCGACGCGGTCGATGCAGGGGATGGGCACCAATTGTTGGGCGTATTCACTCGCGCCCGGGTTGCCCGCGAACATTTCAGTAAAATCCTGGCCCGCCGGGCTTATGTGGACGCTATGAACTCCAACGACCTGATTTTCCTGGCACAACCTGGTGGCCGCCTGACTGGGCGGATTCGTGTACCGGGCGACAAATCGATTTCCCACCGTTCGATCATGCTCGGCTCCCTCGCCGAAGGCACCACCGAAGTGGAAGGTTTTCTTGAGGGCGAAGATGCCCTGGCGACCTTGCAGGCCTTCCGCGACATGGGTGTCGTGATCGAAGGTCCGCACCATGGGCGCGTGACCATCCACGGTGTCGGCCTGCATGGCCTGAAGCCTGCGCCGGGCCCGATCTATCTGGGCAACTCCGGCACCTCGATGCGCCTGCTGTCCGGCCTGTTGGCTGCGCAGAACTTCGACAGCACCCTGACGGGGGACGCCTCGCTGTCCAAGCGTCCGATGAATCGCGTGGCCAATCCGCTGCGTGAAATGGGCGCCGTGATCGAGACCGCTGCAGAAGGTCGTCCGCCAATGACCATCCGTGGCGGCAACAAGCTCAAAGGCCTGACCTACACCATGCCGATGGCCAGCGCCCAGGTTAAATCCTGCCTGCTGCTGGCGGGGCTGTACGCCGAAGGCAAGACCACCGTCACCGAGCCTGCACCAACCCGCGACCACACCGAGCGCATGCTGCGCGGTTTCGGCTACCCGGTCACTGTCAATGGCGCAACCGCTTCGGTCGAGTCCGGGCACAAGCTGACCGCGACCCACATTGAAGTGCCCGGCGATATTTCGTCCTCGGCGTTCTTCCTGGTGGCGGCATCGATCGCCGAAGGTTCCGAGCTGGTGCTCGAGCACGTCGGCATCAACCCGACCCGCACCGGCGTAATCGACATCCTGCGTCTGATGGGCGCTGACATTACCCTGGAAAACCAGCGTGAAGTCGGCGGCGAACCCGTAGCGGACCTGCGCGTGCGTGCAGCTAAACTCAAAGGTATCGAGATTCCCGAAGCGCTGGTTCCATTGGCTATCGACGAATTCCCGGTGCTGTTCGTGGCGGCGGCCTGTGCCGAAGGGCGCACCATCCTGCGTGGCGCCGAAGAATTGCGCGTCAAGGAATCGGACCGGATCCAGGTCATGGCCGATGGCTTGCTGGCACTGGGCGTCAAATGCGAACCGACGCCGGACGGCATCATCATCGACGGCGGCCTGATCGGCGGCGGCGAAGTGCATGGTCACGGCGATCACCGGATTGCCATGGCCTTCAGCGTTGCTTCCCTGCGCGCCACTGCACCGATCCGCATTCATGATTGCGCCAACGTCGCGACCTCGTTCCCGAACTTCCTGGCGCTGTGCGCACAGGTCGGTATCCGTGTTGCCCAAGAGGCTCAGTCGTGAATATCAAGCCACCGGTCATCACCATCGACGGCCCGAGCGGGTCGGGCAAAGGCACTATCGCCGGGATTCTGGCCAAGCGTCTGGGCTGGTGCCTGCTGGATTCCGGTGCGTTGTACCGTCTGCTGGCATTTGCCGCGCGCAACCACGGCGTGGACTTGACCAATGAAGAGTCGCTGAAACTGCTCGCGGCTCATCTGGACGTGCAGTTCGTCGGGGCGACCGAAGGTCATCCGCAGCGCATCATCCTCGAAGGTGACGATGTCACCGATGATCTGCGCAACGAACAAGTGGGCGCGTGGGCCTCGCAAGTGGCCGCCTTGCCGGCCGTGCGCGACGCTCTGCTGCAGCGTCAGCGGGCATTTCAGGAAGCACCGGGCCTGGTGGCCGATGGTCGCGACATGGGCACCGTGGTTTTCCCCGATGCGCCGCTGAAGATATTCCTCACTGCCAGTGCCGAGGAGCGTGCGCGCCGTCGATACTTGCAGTTGAAGGGCAAAGTCGATGGTGTTAGTCTGTCGAGTCTGCTAGATGAGATACGTGTCCGCGATGAGCGTGACACCCAGCGAGCGGTAGCCCCGCTCAAGCCGGCGGCTGACGCCATCCAGCTGGATTCCACGGAATTATCCATCGATCAGGTGCTGGAACGCATCATGAGCGAGATCGCCATTCGCGATATCGCCGGATGACCAAGAAGCTTCGCAGGGGACCAGTCATAGTCCTGAGGTGCTTCTTTTAAATGAAACTAACCCACATCGTCTGGGATGTGGAGATGGGCGTATTCTTCGCCCTCATCAACAGGAATTAAAATGAGCGAAAGCTTTGCGGAACTCTTTGAAGAAAGCCTAAAAACCCTGAACCTTCAGGCAGGCTCCATCATCACCGGTGTTATCGTTGATATCGATTACCAAGCTCGCTGGGTAACCGTTCACGCTGGCCTGAAGTCTGAAGCACTCATCCCGCTTGAGCAGTTCTACAACGACGCTGGCGAACTGAACATCAACGTCGGTGACGAAGTTCACGTAGCGCTGGATTCGGTTGAAGACGGCTTTGGTGAAACCAAGCTGTCCCGTGAAAAAGCCAAGCGCGCTGAATGCTGGATTGTTCTGGAAGCTGCCTTCGCAGCCGAGGAAGTGGTCAAGGGCGTTATCAACGGTAAGGTTAAAGGCGGCTTCACTGTCGACGTTAACGGCATCCGTGCGTTCCTGCCAGGTTCCCTGGTTGACGTCCGTCCTGTGCGCGATACTACGCACCTGGAAGGCAAAGAGCTGGAATTCAAGGTCATCAAACTCGACCAGAAACGCAACAACGTTGTCGTTTCCCGTCGCAGCGTCCTCGAAGCCGAGAACTCCGCCGAGCGTGAAGCTCTGCTGGAATCCCTGCAGGAAGGTCAGCAAGTCAAAGGTATCGTCAAGAACCTCACCGATTACGGCGCATTCGTCGATCTGGGTGGCGTGGACGGCCTGCTGCACATCACCGACATGGCTTGGAAGCGCATCAAGCATCCTTCCGAGATCGTCAACGTTGGTGACGAAATCGACGTTAAGGTTCTGAAATACGATCGCGAACGCAACCGTGTTTCCCTGGGCCTGAAGCAACTGGGCGAAGATCCATGGGTTGCTATCAAAGCCCGTTACCCAGAAAGCACTCGCGTTACCGCTCGTGTAACCAACCTGACCGACTACGGCTGCTTCGCTGAGCTGGAAGAAGGCGTTGAAGGCCTGGTACACGTTTCCGAAATGGACTGGACCAACAAGAACATCCACCCTTCGAAAGTCGTACAAGTCGGCGACGAAGTGGAAGTTATGGTTCTGGACATCGACGAAGAGCGTCGTCGTATCTCCCTCGGCATCAAGCAGTGCAAATCTAACCCATGGGAAGATTTCTCTGGCCAGTTCAACAAGGGCGATAAAATCTCCGGCACCATCAAGTCGATCACCGATTTCGGTATCTTCATTGGTCTGGACGGCGGCATCGACGGTCTGGTTCACCTGTCCGACATCTCCTGGAACGAAGTGGGCGAAGAAGCCGTTCGCCGCTTCAAGAAGGGCGACGAGCTGGACACCGTTATCCTGTCGGTTGACCCAGAGCGCGAGCGCATCTCCCTGGGTATCAAGCAACTGGAAAGCGATCCGTTCTCCGAGTACGTTCAAGAGAACGACAAAGGCGCAATCGTTAAAGGCATCGTGAAAGAAGTTGACGCTAAAGGCGCCATCATCACTCTGGCCGACGATATCGAAGCGACTCTGAAAGCCTCCGAAATCAGCCGTGACCGCGTTGAAGACGCGCGCAACGTTCTGAAAGAAGGCGAAGAAGTAGAAGCCAAGATCATCAGCGTTGACCGCAAGAGCCGTGTAATCCAGCTCTCCATCAAGTCGAAAGACGTTGAAGAAGAGAAAGAAGCAATCCAAAGCCTGCGCGACAAGCCAGCTTCGGACACTGCTGCTCCTGGTCCTACCACTCTGGGCGACCTGTTGCGTGCACAAATGGAAAAGCAGAACTAAGTTCTGTCAGACCATAGGAAAAGGGCGACTTCGGTCGCCCTTTTTTGTGCCTGCGATTTGATGCGACCAGGGATGCCTGGCGTGAAAATGCCTGCCCATGAAACCAACAGTCCTGCGAAGCTGTCTCTTTCTTTAATCGGATCAATCGCTTATTTGCAGCTAATCTTTAGCCAAAAGCGAACGCAGTCGGGCAGGGCGCCCGGCATAAGGAAAAGAATGAACAAGCTGATTGTCGCAATAGCATTACTGACATTGGCGGGTTGTACCACTAATGCCAAGACTCATGCAGTGCGCGGGGTTAGTGGTATCGAGGTCGATTGTTCCGGGTTAGGGTCGGGGTGGGAAAAGTGTCACAAGCGCGCAGCCAAGGAGTGCAAGGGAGCTGGTTACAAGGTGGTCACGAGATCCGATGATGCCAAAGACGAAGATGAATATCCTTTCGGCTTCAATCCCGCCGGTTTCGTGACGCGCACCATGCTGGTCATCTGCAGATGATCAGGGCAAGGCGGGATCAATGCTCGCGCTGAATACCGCTAAAGATATGTCAGACCTCGGGCTGTTCAAATTCTTCCGGGCATGCTAAAACCTTTGAAGCGCTTTTCCTAGCTGCTTGAAAAAGAAGGGAAAAATATGACGAAGTCGGAGTTGATCGAACGAATTGTCACCCATCAAGGGCTGCTCTCATCTAAGGATGTAGAGCTGGCTATCAAGACCATGCTCGAGCAAATGTCCCAATGCCTGGCCACCGGTGATCGCATCGAGATCCGTGGGTTCGGCAGCTTCTCCCTGCACTACCGCGCGCCACGTGTGGGTCGCAATCCGAAAACCGGCCAGTCCGTCAGCCTTGACGGTAAATTCGTTCCGCATTTCAAGCCGGGGAAAGAGTTGCGGGATCGGGTGAATGAGGATGAAGAGAATGATCTCTGATTATCGGCAAGAGGTGTAGATGACTAGCGCGAAGCGAGTAATCGCACTGACGTTGATAGTGTTGCTAGTTACGCTGGTGATCGTATTCATTCTTGAAAACAATCAGCCTGCAGCGCTAACCTTTTTCGGATGGTCTACTCCGCAACTACCGTTAGCAGCCTATATCGTCCTGGCATTGTTGTTCGGGTGGGGCGCCGGTCCGGTAATGAGTCTGGTTATAGGTAAGGGAATCAGGCGTCGAGGCAAGCGCAGAGACGGCTTAAAGGATTGAGCTGGATGAGAAGCGGAGCACTCTATGCAAAGGCCCCGCTCCTGAAACTGCCATTACTCAATCACTGTTCTTGGCGCTCGCAGTCGGTCCACTCCAGAGCGCCTGAAGACAATCAAGTCGGAACAGAAGCCTCAAGCTGGCCTGCATGATATTTCGAGGCGAGAATAATCAGCGGGGCATAAGCGATAACCACTCCCCAAGTACCATCAAGGCCCAATTGAGTTACGCAGTAAGCTATTGGCAACAACCAAAACAAATTGATGGCGCCGACGGCGAGCGTTACTGGTAAATGCTTGCCATATTGGCGTGATGCGAACTGATAGGCATGGCTGCGATGAGCCTCATAGACCTTATCGCCGCGAAGCAGTCGACGTATCAGCGTGAAGGTTGCGTCGACGATGAATACGCCTAACAGAATCAGCCAGGCCCAGAATAAATCTGAAGAAACCCAAGCAGCCTGCAAAGACAAAACTCCCAAGGCAATGCCCAGGAATCCGCTCCCTGCGTCCCCCATGAAAATTCGCGCTGGCGGGAAATTCCAGTACAGGAAGCCCACTACGGCCACGGCCATGGTCAATGGTCCCCAGATAAGCATCGACGCGCCACTTAACCCGTAGAGCAAACATGCGCTGAGACAAGCGGACAATGCTTCAACGCTCGCGATGCCATCGATTCCGTCCATGAAATTGTAAAGATTCAGCAGCCAGACCAGATAAACCACCGCCAGACAATTACCGATCCAATGCAGGTTCAGGGTGATGCCGAAAAACACTATCGGGGCAAGCCCACCCAGCCAGGCAAGCGCCCAGATACCGGCTGCAAAATGCCCGAGCAGTCGCCACCGGGCAGCGATATGGCCATGATCGTCCATAAACCCGATAACAGCCACGATCGCTCCGCTTCCGCCTATTGCGATCAGCTGCTGCCAAGGAACCAGTCCCAATACCCCAAAAACCGGTAGTGAAAGCAGGAATGTCACTACGATAGCAACCCCGCCACCACGCGGTGTTGGAATGGTATGGGAGCTACGGGCATTGGGGATATCGATGATGCTTCGAGACAACGCATATCGCCGCAGGGCGGCAGTTAACGCGAGAGAAAGAAGAGCAAGAGCCGGTGCCAGCCACAAGTAAATCATTGTTATTGATGTTCCCGAAAATGCATCGCAGTGTTTCCCAGCGCTTCATTCACGCTCATTGGGAGGCTGCCTGAAAGTTTACGAATAGGGGTGATATCGACTTGGAACGATCCGCACAGTCGCTGGGACATTGCCTTTTTACCCAAGAGAGCGGTGCCTGCGAGGTATGGGAGCAAGTATAACTGGTCCGTCGGGCACCTTTGCCAACTTTCTCGGCAGCGTTATCGTGGTTCATCCGTCCCCCCGTCGCCGTCGACTGTTTCATATTCTGTAACCAACCCATTTTTGACAGACCCCGTACATCGCCTAAGTTTGGAAGGCAGCTTCGGAAAAGCTGCTTTCCCAATCGATGTCATGGAGCTTCACTTATGCGTACTGGCTATTTCTACTCCCTGGTTTTTGCCCTGCTCACCAGCACCTCTGTTGCAGCTGTTGCTGCGCCGACGGCCAAGCCCGGTGCAGACAACGCACCTCTGGTCATGGAGATTTCACCTCAGGTCCAGTCTGACAAGTTGGACTTGAACCAGGCCGACGCCTCGACACTGCAGCGTGAGCTGGCCGGCGTAGGGGAAGCGAAAGCCAAAGCGATTGTTGCGTATCGGGAGAGTAACGGGCCATTTTCCTCGATAGATGAACTGCTCGAGGTGAAGGGGATAGGCAAAGCCATCCTGGATAAGAACCGCGAAAAGCTCGAGGTGAACTAAGCTTGTAGATTCAGCGCCAGGGGCCGGTCATTGACCGGCCTTTTTGCATTTTGACGTCAGTAGCGCTTGAGTACCTTCCGTCGGCATGGGAAAAATTACGACTATCATATTGTTATTAGATTATGCCTATAATAAATTCGTTATCGGCCGAAGCGTTCTGAAGCGCGGGCATTGTCTTCCCTACACACTTTTTCAGGAGCACTGTCATGAATTCTCTCCAGACCCAAGGCACAGCCCTAGTCACCGGTGCTTCCTCCGGTATTGGTGCCATCTACGCTGAGCGGTTGGCAGCGCGCGGTTTTGATTTGTTGTTGGTCGCTCGTGATCAGGAGCGGCTGGAGGTGGCGGCGAGCAAGCTACGCGCCGAGCACGGTGTTCAGGTCGAGGTGCTCAAGGCGGACCTGACGCAAAAGGATGATGTGCTCAAGCTCGAGCAGCGCCTTCGCAGCGATTCGAGTATCAGCCTGTTGCTGAACAATGCCGGTGTTGCGGCCGATGGTTTGCTGGCCAACTCCGATATGGAGCAGATGGAGCGCTTGATTCAACTGAACGTGACGGCGGTCACGCGGCTGGCATCGGCGGCGGCCGCCAGTTTTGCCAAGGCGGGTCGAGGCACGATCATCAATATCGCGTCAGTGGTGGCGTTGTTCCCTGAGCGTTTCAACGCCACTTACAGCGCCAGCAAGGCTTATGTGTTAAGCCTGACCCAATCGTTGAATGCCGAGCTCGATGGCACGGGTGTCAAGGTGCAGGCTGTGTTGCCCGGCGTAACACGCACCGAAATCTGGGAGCGCTCCGGTATCGACGCCACCCAGATCCCGGCGGATATGGTCATGGAAGCAGGGGAGATGGTCGACGCGGCGCTGTCGGGTCTGGACCAGGGCGAGCTGATCACTATTCCGTCGTTGCCGGATGCCAGCGAGTGGCACGCCTTTGTTGCGGCGCGACACGTGATGGCGCCAAACCTTTCCAAAAGCAAAGCCGCTGCGCGTTACAAATAAAGCGCCAGCAATCGGCATGAGGATATTGCGGTATGAGTGATCGTCGAGTGGTTGTAACGGGCATGGGGCTGGTGTCGCCGCTGGGTAGTGGTGTCGAAGCGGTGTGGGCACGTCTGTTGTCCGGACGCTCCGGTTTGCGCACTTTGCCGGAGGAAGTCGTGGCGGATCTGCCGGCCAAGGTCGGCGGTGCAGTACCGACGCTGGCCGATGATGCCGAGGCTGGTTTTGACCCGGACCGGGCAACCCCGCCCAAAGAACAGAAGAAGATGGACCGTTTCATCCTGTTCGCCATGGAAGCGGCGCGTCAGGCGATCGAGCAAGCCGGTTGGCAGGCGCAAACCGCTGATGCTCAGGAGCGCACGGCTACCATCATCGGTTCGGGCGTCGGTGGTTTCGGCGCGATTGCCGATGCGGTGCGCACCACGGACAGCCGTGGCCCACGACGTTTGTCGCCATTTACCATTCCTTCTTTCCTGGTCAACCTGGCCGCGGGCCATGTGTCGATCCAGCATGGTTTCAAAGGTCCGCTGGGTGCTCCGGTAACGGCGTGTGCGGCCGGGGTTCAGGCGATTGGCGATGCGGCGCGGCTGATTCGTTGTGGCGAAGCGGATATTGCAGTGTGCGGCGGCGCGGAAGCGGCGATCGATCGCGTCAGCCTTGCCGGTTTCGCCGCTGCCCGGGCCTTGTCCAGCGGTTTCAACGACACCCCGGAACGTGCTTCGCGGCCCTTCGACCGCGATCGCGATGGCTTCGTCATGGGCGAGGGTGCAGGTCTTCTGGTGATCGAATCCCTGGAGCATGCTCTGGCTCGTGGCGCGCAACCGCTGGCGGAACTGGTCGGATACGGCACCAGTGCCGATGCCTATCACCTGACCGCGGGCCCCGAAGACGGCAGCGGTGCGCGACGGGCGATGTCGCTGGCGCTGGCTCAGGCGGGTATTTCTGCGGACCAGGTGCAGCACCTCAACGCTCACGCCACTTCGACACCGGTCGGGGATGCGGGGGAGCTGGCGGCGATCAAGTCGTTGTTCGGCTCAGATAACAAGATTGCGGTCACGTCGACCAAGTCGGCCACCGGGCATTTGCTCGGCGCGGCGGGCGGGATCGAGGCAATCTTCACGCTGTTGGCGATCCGCGATCAGATTGCGCCGGCCACTCTCAATTTCGATAACCCGGACCCGGCCACGCAAGGTGTGGATATCGTCCACGGCAAGGCGCGGCCGATGGTAATCGAATACGCGCTGTCCAACGGCTTCGGCTTTGGCGGGGTCAACGCCAGCGTATTGTTCAAACGCTGGCAGGGTTAATCCCGGGGTTGTTTGAGAAATGTGCGTGTGATGTCGAGAATCCGCTGAGCCAGCTCGGGGCTCTCGACACTGCGTGACAGCAGCAACGCCCCGACCAGCGCTGACATGATGAAGATGCTCTGGTCGGCGGCGTTCTCGCCCTCAAGGGTGCCTTGTATTTGTTCGAGCCTCGCGTTGAGTACCACATCCGAAGTCGGGCTTGGCTGTCCACGCAGGCCGAGCTCCGATGACATGGTCGGTAGCGGACACCCTTGATCGGGTGAAGTCTGGTGCCATTCGGACAAATAGGTGTCGATGAACGCCTCCAGCGGGTGCTCCTGGGCGAACAGCTCGGCGCAGACAGCGTCGCATTGTTCGCCAGCCGCCTGCAGGGCTTTTTCGACCAGCTCATCCTTGGATTTGAAATGCGAGTAAAAGCCACCGTGAGTCAAACCCAGTGCTTTCATCAGAGGTTGCAGGCCGGTCGCGCCAATACCGTCACGGCGAAATCGCGCTGAGGCTTCCTTGATGATGCGTTGATGGGTCTGGGCTTTATGGTCCTGCGAGTAACGCATCTGGAATCTCCGCAACAATGCGCCATCTTAACCAATGAAAATTGGATGGTGACTGTACTTCTACTTCTAAAAAGCATGCAGATGCGTCCAACTCCGTCAGAGCTCATCGAATGAGCTGGCACGGATAATGATTACTCGTTCGCTGACGATTGTTGAACAATCATGAGGCGATGAGCATGAACAGCGGACTGTCCCTGGCCGATCACATCACATTGGAATTGCGTGCCGACATCATTGGCGGACGTTTGCTGCCCGGCATGGCACTGGTGGAAAACGACCTCGTCTCGGCCTACAACGCTTCCCGCAACACTATCCGTGAAGCCTTGCATCGTTTGGGGCAGGAGGGGCTGACCCTTTATGTGCGCAACAAAGGCGTGATGGTGCGCAGGCTCGGGGCCGGGGATGTGCGGGACCTGTTCAACGTGCGTCGCACCCTCGAACTGCAAGCCATCAGCGCGAGCCAGCCGCTGCGCGACTATCAGTCCGACCGGATGCTGGAGGTGCTGGAAGCCACCGAACTGGCCCGTGAACGCGAGGACTGGCGTGCCGTCGGTACGCACAGCCTGGCGTTTCATCAACACATCGTCGGGCTGCTGCGCAGTCCGTTGTTCGATGAGTTCTTCACCAATGTAGTCGCGCAATTGCGCCTGGTGTTTTGCACCGCTCCCGATGAGTCGAGGTTCCAGGCGCCGTGGCTGGCGCGCGACCGGCAGATCCATGAGTTGCTCGCCGAAGGTGACAAACGCGCTGCCGGAGATGCCATGAGCCTTTATCTCGACGACTCCGAACAGCTCCTGTTGCAAATGCTTGCTCCACACTCCCATCACTGATCGAGGATTCGTGCCATGTACAAAGACTATCCGGCGGCTTATCAAGTCAGCAAAGGCTCGGCGTTGCAGGTGGACAAAGCCTTTTACGAACGGATCCGCGACAGCAAGGACCGTCGCACGTTGATCGAGCAGTTCGAAGTGCCGATCCGCACCGGTCGTGCCTGGAAAGTCCCGGCCGGACACGTGTTTCGCGTGACCACGCCGGTCGGCCCGCAAGTCGGCGATTTCAACGTCTGGAACGCCAACGATCCGCGTGAACGCTTGTGGGCGGCGCGAACCCGGCAGTTGCAGGGGGCGCACGTCAGCACCCATGACCGACTCTGGTCGAACCTGCCTTTTTTACGGCCGCTGGTGACCATCACCGATGACAGTCTGGCCGATTACGGCATCGACGAACATGGCGGTCGCCTGCACGACTTGCTGGGCACTCGCTGCGATCCTTACGTGAACAAAATGCTCACCGGCGAAGACTTCCATCATCACTGCCACTCGAACCTGACACGTGCCGTGTTGCCCCATGGCTTGACTGAGTTCGACGTGCATGACGTGCTGAACATTTTCCAGTGCACGGGGCTCAACCACGACGACATGTACTTCATGAAAGCCTGTCCGGCGCAGAAGGGCGATTACCTGGAGTTTTTTGCCGAGATCGATTTGCTGTGTGCGCTGTCGACCTGTCCGGGAGGCGATCTGTCGCTGGCCATGTGGGGGCCGGATGCGCAGGACCCACTCAGCGTGTGTCGCCCGTTGGGGGTGGAGATTTACAGGGTGGAGGATTCGTTGCTGGAAGGCTGGAGCCAACCGGAGCGTGCGGCCTACAAAGGGCTGCATGGCTTGCACATCGCCAAGGCCGATTGGGAGAAGTAAGAGCAAAAAGATCGCAGCCTTCGGCAGCTCCTACGTTGTTTGCCCTGTAGGAGCTGCCGGAGGCTGCGATCTTTTGATCTAGCGGTCCTGCGCATCCTTGGCATCCGCTTGCGCATTGCGTTCAGCGACGCGTTTACGTTGCTCTTCGGTCAGCTCGACCTTGTTGGCGGTGTCACGCAGCATCATCAAACCACCCACGATCGAGCCGATTGCAACGACCAGAATCAACCAGGCATACCAGGGCATAAAGGCTCTCCTTGAGGGCAGGCCGGCTGACGGGTTTCGCCAACCGATCGTGCATACCACTTTGAGCGATTCAGTTTCGCAGTGGTTCCATTCTATGCCTGATCTGCCCGCAACACCTGCTGCGATTCAGAGGCCTGTCAGCATCGCATCCGCCGGCGCATCGGCGCGCAATTGCGCCGTCAGCATGAAGTACACGAAACCCGCCGCCATGAAACCGAGGAAAATCAACCCGATCAATGTGTTGAACCAGGCCATCGCCACCAGGCACACCACCGCCAGCACCAATGCAATGAACGGCACCAGCGGGTAGCACGGCGCGCGGAATGTGCGTTCCAGGTTCGGTTCGGTTTTACGCAGTTTGAACAGGCTGAGCATGCTCATGATGTACATCACGATTGCGCCGAACACCGCCATGGTGATCATTGCCGCCGTCAGCGTCATGCCGCCCAGGTTGATCAAACCGTCGCTGTAGATTGCCGCGATGCCAATCACGCCCCCGGCGATGATCGCCCGGTGTGGCGTCTGGAAACGCGAGAGTTTGGCCAGCGATGCCGGCAGATATCCGGCACGGGCGAGGGCGAAGAACTGCCGCGAGTAGCCGAGGATGATCCCGTGGAAACTCGCCACCAGGCCGAACAGGCCGATCCACACCAGCATGTGCAACCAGCCGGAGCTTTCGCCGACCACGGTTTTCATTGCTTGTGGCAGTGGGTCGTTGATGTTCGACAGGGTGCGCCAGTCGCCGACGCCGCCCGCAAAGAACATCACGCCCATGGCCAAAAGCACCAAGGTCAGAATGCCGCTGATGTACGCCTTCGGAATCGTGCGTTTCGGGTCCTTGGCTTCTTCGGCGGCCATGGCTGCACCTTCGATGGCCAGGAAGAACCAGATCGCGAATGGAATCGCCGCAAACATCCCGGCAATCGCCGGTGCGCCGAACACATCGGAACCGGCCCAGCCATTGAGCGCAAAGTTGCTGAAGCTGAACGCCGGCGCCACCACGCCCATGAACACCAGCAACTCGGCGACTGCCAGGACGCAGACCACCAGCTCGAATGTCGCCGCCAGTTTCACGCCGAGGATGTTCAGGCCCATGAACACAATGTAGGCGCCGACCGCCGCGTGCTTCGGATCGAGTGCCGGGAACTGCACGTTCAGGTACGCGCCGATGGCCAGGGCAATGGCCGGTGGGGCGAAGACGAATTCGATCAGCGTCGCCAATCCGGCGATCAATCCGCCTTTCTCGCCAAAGGCGCGGCGGCTGTAGGCAAAGGGGCCACCTGCGTGGGGAATGGCGGTGGTCAGCTCGGTGAAACTGAAGATGAAGCAGGTGTACATGGTGGCGACCATGAAGGAGGTCACCAGAAATCCAAGTGTCCCGGCCACGCCCCAGCCGTAACTCCAGCCGAAATACTCACCGGAAATCACCAGTCCGACTGCAATGCCCCACAGGTGCAGCGTGCCCAGAGTGGGTTTGAGTTGTGTGTTCATCGTTTGCTCCCTGAACGGTTTGTAAAGCTCGGGGGAGGGCGTGTGCAGTGGGCGTGCCAGTGTTGTGGTGGCAGTCGTAAAGCGTAAAAAGGTGTCGTATCGGGGATGTTTGCCACCGAATTACCGTTTTTTGTGCGCCAGTTGAGGGCGTTGTCGTCTGTTCTGCCGCCATCGCGAGCAAGCCCGCTCCCACATTTGATTGGCGTCGAACACCCAATCTATGTTCGCTGGAAACCAAATGTGGGAGCGGGTTT
>NZ_BDAG01000035.1 GCF_002091715.1 Pseudomonas migulae NBRC 103157
ATGGCGTCTATATAAACGCTAAAAATCCCGAACTAACCAACAATCCCGCGAACAACGAAGTACAACAACGAAGGCCCAAGCAAGCACCCAAGCCCGGTATGAAACGTCGCGGTCAACGCGCCATAAGGCACCAACCGCCGATCCGTCGCTGCCAACCCGGCCGTCACACCACTCACCGTCCCGGCCAACCCTTGAGGTCGCATCGCGGATTTCGCGAGCAAGCCCGCACACAGGAGAATGCATTCCAATGTGTGGGGCTTGTCCGCGAAGGTGTCAGAAAATGTCAGCCCATCAACCCGCGCATGATCAGATACAACAGCGATGGCCCAAGCAAACACCCTAACGCGGTGTAGAACGCCGCCGTCAGGCAACCATACGGCACCAGTTTCGGATCTGTGGCGGCCAAACCGCCGGCCACACCGCTCGAGGTGCCCATCAAACCGCCGAAAATCACCGCACTGCGCGGGTTGTTCAGCCCGATCATCGGTGCCACGAACGGCGTCATCACCATCACCAGAATGGCTTTGATCAACCCCGCCGCAATCGACAGCGCCATGACCTCGGAACTCGCACCAATCGCTGCCCCGGTTACCGGACCGACGATGTACGTCACCGCGCCCGCGCCGATGGTAGTCAAGCTCACCGCATCGGTGTAACCGAACGCCATCGCCACCGCGACACCGGCTATGAACGATGTCCCGACGCCGACGAACAACGCCAGCACCCCGACAAAACCGGCACGCTTGAGCTCATCGACACTGACACCGAACGCCGTGGCGACAATCGCGAAATCACGCAACATGGCGCCGCCCAGCAGGCCGATGCCCGACAACAACGGAATGTCCACCACGCCTTTCTGGCCACCGGTCAGCGCGCCCCCGATATAAGACAACAACAACCCAAGCAGAATGGCGATGGCCGAGCCGTGCAGGCGACCTTTTGTGAATGTATTGGAAATCCAGTAGGACACCCACATGGTCACGCCGACAATCAGAAAGCCGCTGATCAGGCCGTAACCGGTAATTACCTTCATCATCGATTCGTACATGGCGATCACCCTACCGTCTTCGGAGGAATGACCGAGGCGGGCTCCTTGTTGCCGATGCGTACCAGCACCGGCACCAAGGCAAAGGCGATAACCACCGCTGCCGTCCCCGCCAGAATTGCCATCGGCCCACCCTTGAGTGCGCCATAGACGTTTTGTTGCGCCGCCATCGCGACGACGATCGGGATGTAAATTGCGCTCCAGAACTCCACGCCCTGCTCTGTCTTGCCTTTGAACCAACCACTTTTATTCAGGTAACTGCCGAGGCCGATCAACAGCAGCATCGCAATACCTACACCGCCAACGTTGGCCGGTACGCCAATCAGCTTGCCGAGCAGTTCGCCGACAAAAATACCCACCAGGGTACAAAAGGCGAGAAACGCCACACCATAAATAATCATTGTTGTTGTCCTCAAAGTGCATCGTCGAATGTTGTTTTTGTTGTTCGAAGGCCTGAGTCGGAGGTCTAAAGTTGGCGGCTTCCCTCCTCACGCAACAGCGCCTGCAAGGTATCGAGTCGCGCACCGTCGAAGGCAATGACGGTGCCCTGCTCGAACACCCGGCGCGCCAGCCCGGTCAGCACCGCTCCGGGTGGCAGTTCGATCTGTAGACGTACGCCGCGCTCGTAGGCGCTTTGTACCGTGCCGCGCCAATCCACCACACGGCACATGTTGAAGGCCAGGTCATCGCGCAAGGCTTCAATGTTAGTGACGGGCCGAGCGCGGCTGCCGCTCAGGTAGCCCACTGTCGGGATTTTCAATTGCACGTTGGCGAAGGCTCCTGCCAGGGTTTTAGCGGGCGCGTCCAATAAAGGACAGTGCGACGGCACGCTTACGGCCAGGCGTTTGGTCAGACCGGCACCGCGACCTTTCGCCAATTCGGCAACCGACTTCATTGCAGCATCGCTTCCGGCAATGACCACCTGGTTATCAGCATTGATATTGGCCAGGTAAACCGGCGTATCGGCGCTATGAACCTGCGCCAGCAAACTTTCCACTGTGGACAAATCGAGACCGATGATCGCGGTCATGCCGTAGCCCTGTGGATAAGCCTGCTGCATCAGCTCACCGCGCAGGCTGACCAGATGCAGCGCATCGCTGAAACTCAAGGCACCCGCTACCACCGCTGCCGGGTAGGCGCCGATGGACAATCCCGCCACGTAATCCGGCGCCATGGATAACTGGCGTGAAGCTGCGACGCCGGCAATCAACAGACAAAGCTGAACGGCCCGTGTCGACTTCAATGCCTCGACCGAATCCAGCAGCAACGCGTCTTCGCCAAGCACGTCACTCGCCTCGACCACTGCTTCGCAAGGCAAACGATGGAGCATGCCCGGCTGCTGCGCGCCTTGGCCCGGGAACACCAGCAAGCTGCTCATGCTGCCTGCTCCCACGGATCAATGACCAGGCAAGCTTCACGGGCGTTTTTCAGCAAAACCCGGCGGGCAGGACCGGCCCATTCGCGAAGGGCGATGGCGCCGAAAGGTGTCTGCAGCTGCATGTCTACCTGGCACGCAGCCGTGTCCAGAATCCTCACCAGCGCCTGCGCCTTTAACCGGTCGAGCGGTTGTGGCGCGCGCAGGATCAAGTCGAGGTCGCTGCGCGCATGCAAAGCCTGAAAACCACTGGCCAATTCAAACCCGGCACTGCCGCTGACACCCCACACCCAACCACAATCATCCAGCATTGGCCGCAGTTGATTGAGGGCGTGAACGGCCGGCACATCCCGATCAATCGAAACATGGCAAAGGTCTTCCGGTTTAACCCGACGCGAGATCACATCGATCGACATCACCGTTGCAAAGCGCTGCTCACGCAGCCGCCCACGCACCCCGACCGCGATGTGATCCGGCGCACTCAGCGCGCGCCGAACCACCACTGGCTGCCCCGCGCTGATCGACTCAGAGACCCATGCAGGCGCATCCACAGGCAACTGCTCCGGGGTCATCCCCCACAGCAGGTCGTGGGCCAGAAACGTATTCACCACTGCGCTCTCAGCAGTTCGCGCACCTTGCTCGATGCTGCGCGATTGCTCGCGCCCAAGCGACTGCTCAAATCGCGGCCGCTTGCGCCAACATCGCCAATCGCCAGGCCCAGGCATTCAGTCACCCGCGCCAGATCCGCTGATGTTGGCTGCTCGATCTGCTCCACCGGCAAGGTTTCCCAAAGCAAACCCAGGCTGGCATAGCTGTCGATGTCATACGCCATCGGTGGCACGCTGGCGGCCAGTGCTTCCAGCTCTTCGACGCTGCGCAACGTCACCCGCGCCGCTGAAGCCTTGCCCATCGCATGCACCATCACGCCGGGATCACGCAGGGCAATCAGGCGATTGGCCTGATACCCGTGCGCCAGAAACGCCCCGGACATCGCCTTGCCCACCAGCAAACCGATCACCGCGTGGCCAGCCAATCGGGCACGGGCATAGCTGTCCGCCGCACCCGCCAAAGCCTGATGAATACCGAGTGCTTCTTCGCGCCGACCGTAGGCCTGACTCGGCACATCGATGATCGCGATCAAGGCGCGCTTGTGCGGTTTATCAACGTCAGCCGTGATCACGTCATCCACCGCCTTGGCCAAGCCCCAGCCCTCAAGCAGACCGACCTCGCCATTGCGGGCGCGGACAAAACGGTTGTCGGGATCAGCCACCACCGCGATGAACCGGACAGGCTGATCACCCAACACACCGTCGGCCACCTTCAACGAAGCGGGCAAACCCTCGACCGGTTTCGCGCCATCGCTCAAGGCGTTGAACCAGCTCAAACCTCTCAGGGAATACGAACTCATGAGCGCTCTCCTTGATACAGTTCGCGAACCGTCGCCGGATCGATTTGCGGTTCGGCATCCAGTCGGGCCAGCCGTTGCAGGAACAGGTCGGCCTGACGACTGCGTTGTTGCGCCGGCAAGCCCTGTTGCAGCAATTCACTGACCTGCTGCTGAATCTGCGCCACGTCGTCAGCGACAAAGCGATCCACCAAACCGCTGGCAAAACGTTGCTCGCCACCGGTCAGGCTCCAGATGAAAGGACGGTCGCGGGAGTCGTACTCCTCAAGCCCGGCTTCCTGTTCGATCACTTGTGGCCCGTTCAGGCCAAGGCGCGCTTCCTGGGTCACCAGCAAATAGCTGCATAACCCGGCGGCGATCGACATCCCGCCAAAACAGCCAACGCTGCCGGCTACTACACCAACAACCGGTTGGTACTGGCGCAGATCGACAATCGCTGCATGAATATCGGCAATCGCCGCCAGCCCGAGGTTGGCTTCCTGCAACCGCACGCCACCGGTTTCCAGCAGCAATACGGCGCGGGTTGGAGTGCCGTTGCGGTTGTCTTCGGCGGCCAGTTCCAGTGCGCCAGCGATCTTCGCCCCACCGACTTCACCGAGGCTGCCACCCTGAAACGCGCCTTCGATGGCGGCAATGACCACCGGCAAACCGCCGATGCTGCCCTTGGCAATCACCACGCCGTCATCGGCTTGCGGCACCACGCCCTGGCGCGACAGCCATGGCGACATGACGCGTTGAAACGGGTCGAGCAATTCGCGGAAGGTGCCGGCGTCAAGCAAGGCTTTTGCCCGTTGCCGGGCGCCGAGTTCGACGAAGCTATGTTTGTGGAGGAGCTGTGCACTGTCAGTCATGGCCGATTTCCTCGAAGCCTTGTTCCAGACGCAAGCGCACCACACCCGGTGTCGCGCCGAAATCGTGGATATCAATGGCCATCGCTGGCGGAGTCTGGCCGTCGAACATCCGCGCAAACAGATGCTGCCAGCGTTGCTCGGCACCATTGACCGAGGTCTGTACCTTGATCGTCAATTTGCCGGCCTGACCCGGTTCGATCAGCACTTCCAGATCGCCAGAACCGACACAGCCCACCAGGGTACGGCCACGTGGCGGCTGCCCGGCGGGGAATTCAAAGGATAAGGTTTCCATCAGAAGGCTCCGGACTCGATGCGGTCGATAAACAGGCAGGCGGCGAGCAAATCCGCTGCACCGCCGGGCGACGCATTCAATGCGATTAATTGATCGTCCAGCTCGTGCAAACGGCGGCGACCGGCGAGGCTGGCACTGCCGCCAGCGTCGAGGACCGCTTGGGCGCCGAGTTGCATGGTGTGCAAGCCGTGTTCGCCGGCGCGGTAGAGCACGCAGGTGTCAGCCAGGGTCGTCATGATCGCCAGCAAGGCATCGAGCCGGGCGTTCTGCTCGCCATGGCCAACGGCACGGCTGCGCTTGAGTTGTGGCAACGCCCGTTGCACCACTGAAGGAAAGCCCAACTGCGCTTCTTCACGGGCACCGCGGGCGCCGTAGCGTTGGGCGACTTGGGCGCCGTGGCTGAGTGGACGTGGCGCGTAACGGTCTTCGAGTAACGCGAGGCGTGCAGCGCGCAAAGCAATCGAGCCTGCCTCACTGGATTCTGGCTCAAGCGCGCAGGCCGTGACCAAAAGCCCCAAGGCCCAGATCGCCCCGCGATGAGTGTTCACACCGCCAGTGGTGACGAGCATCGCTTGCTCCCCTTCTCGCCCCATCCGCCCGATGGCTTCACGCAGCGGCACGCCGACCTCGCCAAACTCAATGGCCGCTTGCGCCATTTCCTTGAACGCCGGCCACAACGACAACGCCGAAGCGTGCATCAGCCCAAGGTGCAAATCGGTATGCGCGCCATTACCGCGACGATCGACCAGCGCCGGTTTCGGCGACAAATCCGCTTCGTCGATCAGCGCGTCCACCGCCAGGTCCGCCAGCCGTTCGGCCAGGGTTAAGGTTTTCGGTTGCAGGTTGAAGGCGTGCATTACCAGCTCCTGAATTTGGCGGGCGGGTTGTAGAGGCCACCGGACCACTCGACCAGATCAGCCACGCTTTTGGCGGCGAGCAATTCGCGGGTGGCGTCGGTGCGACGGATACCGAGGTCTTCGGGCAAGGCAATCAACCCTTCGCGGCGCATGCGTGCGGTGTCTTTCGGGTTGTGACGCAAGCCGATGACGGTCACGCCGGCGACCGCGGCGATCATTGCCTGGCGTTCTTCCAGCGAACGCGCCTTGTACAGATAGGCGATGCCTTCTTCGGTCAGCAGGTGGGTAACGTCGTCGCCGTAGATCATGATCGGCGCCAGCGGCATGCCACTTTTCTTCGCCACTTCAATCGCGTCGAGGGTTTCGACGAAGGTCGGTTTGCCGCCCTCCTGGAAGGTCTCGACCATTTGCACCACGAGTTTTTTGCCGCGTTCAAGCAAGGGCTCCGGCGCGTCGCCGTGGCGCATGTCGAGCCAGGCCGGGGTGCCGTGGCGGCGACCACGCGGGTCGTGGCCCATGTTCGGCGCGCCACCGAAACCGGCCAGGCGTCCGCGGGTCACGGTGGAGGAATGGCCGTCGCCATCGACTTGCAGGGTCGCACCGATGAACAGGTCCACCGCGTATTGCCCGGCCAGTTGGCTGAACATTCGGTTGGAGCGCAGCGAGCCGTCGCGCCCGGTGAAGAACACGTCCGGCCGCGCGGCGATGTAGTTTTCCATGCCCAGTTCGGTGCCGAAGCAATGCACGCTTTCAACCCAGCCGCTTTCGATGGCAGGAATCAGGGTCGGGTGCGGATTGAGCGTCCAGTTGCGGCAGATCTTGCCTTTGAGGCCGAGGGATTCGCCGTAGGTCGGCAGGATCAGTTCGATAGCGGCGGTATTGAAGCCGATGCCGTGGTTCAGCGACTGGACGTTGTGTTTTTCGTAGATCCCGCGGATCGCCATCATCGCCATCAGCACGTGCACAGGCTTGATGTGGCGTGGGTCGCGGGTGAACAGCGGTTCGATGTAGAACGGCTTGTCCGCCACTACGACGAAATCGACCCAGGAGGCGGGGATGTCGACGCGTGGCAGGTCAGTGACGTCGTCCACCAACTGATTGACCTGAACAATGACGATACCGTCGCTGAACGCCGCCGGTTCGATCAGCGCCGGCGTGTCTTCGGTGCTGGGGCCGGTGTAGATGTTGCCGGCGCGGTCGGCCATGAAACCGGCCGAGAGCACGACGTTGGGAATCAGGTCCACCACCAGCCGTGCGTAGAGCTCGATGTAGGTGTGGATCGCGCCGATTTCCAGCAGGCCATCTTCCAGCAACTGGCTGATGCGCAGGCTCTGGGTGCCGGCGAAGGAAAAGTCGAGCTTGCGGGCGATGCCGCGCTCAAACAGGTCCAGGTGTTCGGAACGCCCGACGCTGGGCATGATCATGTGCAGGTCGTGGAGCTTTGTCGGATCGGCTTTTGCCAGTGAGCGGGAAAGGAAATCCGCCTGCTTCTGGTTGTTGCCCTCCAGCACCACACGGTCGCCGGGCAGGATCAACGCTTCGAGCGCCGCCACGATGTTGTCGGTGGGCAGGACCACACCGTCGGCCAGGCCCTTGACCAACTCGAGACGCCGCTGCTTTTCGCTGCGCCGCCGCGTCCATCGCGAGTCGGGGGATATTGTTGTTGTCATGACCACTCCACGGGTTCGCTGTCGTGGGGGTCACCTTAGGAGTGTTGGGTGGGAGCATCAATCAAGCAGAGAGACGGATCGTTACGGTCAGGGTAATGGTTGATTACCCCTGTGGCGAGGGGGCTGCCCCCTCACCACAGGGGCCCGTCAGACTAGCGCGGCACTCACAAGCAACTCCTCCAGCGCCAGCAAATCCGGCACCTTGGCCACTTGGTCCCCCACTTGCACCGCTGCCTTTTCCAGCGCACACAACGGCACATCGACATAGCTCAATTGACTGTCGAGCTTGTACGACCGCGGAATCCCCTGCACCAGCAACGCAATAAACTTCAGCTCCGGCCGGCCGCCCAACGCATTGAGAATGACAATCCTCGCCCGCTCGCCAATCACGATTTTGTTGCCGCACGCCGACTCAAAACTCAGCAACGGAATCTGCCGCTCCCGCCACGTCACCCGCCCGAGATACCAGGGCGGCGTGTCGAGGTCGAAGGCTCCCGGCTGATAGTCGATCAGCTCCGCAACCGCCACATTGGGCAAAATCAGATTGCGGTCAGCCAGGGGCAGCAGCAGCCCGGTGAGGTTGCTGGTGCGATGCTCAAGCATGGGTTTTGCTCCACAAAGCGATGCTTTCAAGCAGCACCGACTCCTGGTACGGCTTGCCGAGGTAGTCGTTGACGCCGATGGCCATGGCGCGGTCGCGGTGTTTCTGGCCGGTACGCGAGGTGATCATGATGATCGGCAAGTGCTGCAAACGTTCGTCCGCACGCACTTGAGTCGCCACTTCGAAACCGTCCATGCGCGGCATTTCAATGTCCAGCAGCATCAGGTCCGGCATGTGTTCTTCCAGCAGCAACATGGCATCGACACCGTCCTTGGCCGTCAGCACGTTCATGCCGTGGCGTTCGAGCAAACGGCTGGTGACCTTGCGCACGGTGACCGAGTCGTCGACCACCATCACCAGCAACGGCTTGTGCGGCTCGGATTCTGCGTCCTGCCTCAGCGGTTGTTGCGGCACCCGCGCCTGCATCGCGCGGATCGGCGCCAGCAAATCGAGAATCAGCACCACCCGGCCATCGCCGAGGATCGTCGCGCCGGACAAGCCCTGCACTGCCGCAAATTGCGGGCCGAGGCTTTTCACCACGATCTCCCGGGTGCCGGCCATCGAATCGACCTGCACCGCGATGTGCCGTTCGTTGCATTGCACCAGCAACACCGGCAGCGGCAGGCTTTGGCCCAGCAGTTTCGGGCGGGTGCTGGTTTTCAGCAGTTCGCCGAGGTAGCACAACTCATAGACCTGCCCGGCGTATTTGTAGGTCGGCGGATCGAGTCGGTAATGCCCTTCGAGTTCGTTGGGCAGCACCCGCACGATACCGTCGATGGTGTTCAGCGGGATCGCATACTGGTCATCAAAGCACTGCACCATCAGCGCCCGGTTGACCGACACGGTGAACGGCAGGCGAATGCGAAAATGCACGCCCTGCCCCGGCACAGAGTCGATGCTCATCGTGCCACCGAGTTGCCGGACTTCTTCATGAACCACGTCCATGCCCACACCGCGCCCGGAAATCTGAGTGATTTTTTCGGCCGTGGAGAACCCCGGTTGCAGGATGAATTGCAGCACGTCGCGGTCGCTGATGTCGCTGTCCGGGGCCAGCAAACCGCGCTTGATCGCCTTGCGCCGCACCGCGTCCAGCGGCACGCCGGCGCCGTCGTCGCGGATGTCGAAAATGATGTCGCCACCCTCGCGCAACAGGTCGAGGGTGATCCGCCCTTGCGCCGGTTTACCCGCTGCGATGCGCACTTCTGCCGATTCCAGGCCATGGTCGACGGCGTTGCGCAGCATGTGCTCCAGCGGCGCGGCCATGCGCTCAAGGACGTTGCGATCCATCTCGCCTTCGGCGTTGCCGACGACGAATTCCACGTCCTTGCCCAACTCGCTGGAGACCTGACGGACAATGCGCTTCAAGCGCGGCAACATCCGCTCGAACGGCACCATGCGCGTACGCATCAGGCCTTCCTGCAATTCGGTGTTGATGCGCCCCTGCTGTTGCAGCAGGTTCTCCGCGTCCTGGTTGCGCCGGTCGAGGGTTTCCTTGAGGTCGAGCAAGTCAGAGGCGGATTCGAACAGCGCCCGCGACAGTTGCTGCAACTGCGAGTGGCGATCCATCTCCAACGGGTCGAATTCTTCGTAGCCCGAACGCTCGGCGTCGACTTGCTGACGGCTGAGAATCCGGCCCTGGGTTTCGGTATCAAGCCGGCGCAATTGATCGCGCATACGCTCGATGGTGGTTTCCATCTCGTTCAACGCTACACGCGCATCGTTGACCTGCTGTTCGATGCGGCCACGGAAGATCGAGGTTTCCCCAGCCAGGTTGACCAGGTCGTCGAGCAGTTCTGCCGAGACCTTGACCATGTCGACACCGGCATCGACTTGTGGCGCAAGCGGCTCGGCCTTGGGTGCAACCGGTGCGGCAACCGGCGCTTCCGGCACCTGCGGATGGCTGAAGTTGCGGATCGCGTCGATCAACCGATCGGCCGGCGGCAACGGTTGACCGGCGCGGGTGGCGTCGAGCATTTGCGCCAGTCGGTCATGGCTGCTTTGCAACAGCCCGAACAGCGCCGCCGTCGGTTTCAGCGAGCCGGCGGACAAACCTTCGTAGAGAAATTCCAGTTCATGGGCGAGGTCGCCAATCGGGCCGATTTCCACCATCCGCGCACCGCCCTTGAGGGTGTGCAGGTCGCGCAGCAGGGTTTCCATTTCCTGCCGATTGGACGGTTCGGCCTGCCAGCGCACCAGCGCCGCGCCGGAGTTTTCGATGATGTCGAAACCTTCCTCGAGGAAGATTTCCAGTAGTTCCGGATCATGCCCCGGCGAATCCTCGGCCCGTGCAGCTTCAGCGGCTTCAGGCGCGTTGGCGTTGCCCTGGCGGAACTCGCGAATGGCCTCGATCAGTTCGCCCGGATCACCCAGCGGCTTCTGGTTCTGCAACTGTTCAAGCAGTTGAGCCAGTCGCTCATGGCTTTGTTGCAGCAGGTGCGCCAGCGCTTCGCTGTGGCTGTAACGCCGATCGACAAGGCCTTCGTAAAGGTTTTCCAACTCATGGGCGAGGTCACCGACCGGCTCGACCTCGGCCATCCGCGCACCGCCCTTGAGCGTGTGCAAATCTCGCTGCAACGACAACAGCGGCGCGGCGTTTTCCGGGTCATTCAGCCAGCGTTGCAAGGCCTGGCCGGCGCTCTCGAGGATGTCCACCGCCTCTTCGAGGAAGATCGATACGATCTCGTCGTCCAGCTCAACAACACGGTCCTCTGCAGGAGCGGGCTTGCTTGCGATGGTCGTTAACGATGACGCGTTTTCATCGGATAAACGCGGCGCCTGTGAGTCCATCGCCAGTAAGCCGGCTCCTACAACGGTCTGTGCCAATTCGGCGGTGGCATCACCCAGTTCGCGGATGCTCAGGGTGCGGCTGCCGTCACTGCGAATCAGGCCCATGGCGGCCGGGTCGAGGCTCTCGTCGAGCAAGCCGCGCAAGGCCCGGATGCGCTCCGGTTGCGGGCTCACTTCCTGACCGGCTGCCAGTTCGTCGAGCATGTTGATCAGCGCTTCGTGAGCACTTTGCGCCTCGTGGAAAAACCGGTCGCTGACGGCGAGGCTACTTTCTTCCACGGCACCATAAAGATCCAGCAAGGCTTCGCACAACTCATCCACCGGATGCAGATCCGCCAGATGCGCCCCTTCGCCAAGGGTGGTCAATTCGTCCAGCAGCGCACTGAGTTCCTGACGTTCGCCGGGGTGCTGCTGCCAGCGCTGCAACAGGCTTTCGGCGTCCAGCAGGATGTCCATGCCCTGGGCCAGGAAGTTGTTGATCAACTGCGGATCGCGCTTGGTTCGAAGTGCCGCGCTCGGCGTGCTCGACAGCGCGTCCAGACGCTCGGCCAGCAGCGCCTGGGTTCTCTCGATCAATGAACGGGCGCCGGGAATCTCGGCCAGCGGATCGGCCTTGAGCTGACGCAGCCCGACGCGGAACACGCCTTCGGCTTCCAGCAGCAGTTCGACCTCGTCGAGGTCCAGGGCAATCAGGTGTGCCTTGTACTCACGGGCCAGGTGATCCAGCGGCGTCGCCAGCTCGGCAATCGGCAAGACGCCGGCCATCGAGGCGCTGCCCTTGAGGGTGTGCAGCGCCCGTTGCAACTCGTCGCTGGCCTGCAACGGCACATGTTCGGCGGCCTGTTCGAGGAAGCGGTTGAGGCTGGCCAGATGGGTTTCGGCTTCGTTGCGGAAGATCTCCAGCAACAGCGGATCGAGGGCCGCGACGTCTTGCACGTCTTCATCGGACAAAGGCTCGTCACCCTTGGCGAGGGCATGGGCGCGTGCGGCCAATTGGTCGACATCGTTGCGCTGGCGCTGGGCATTGTCGGCAAATTCGGCCACCAGTTCCGGCAGCAGGTTCAGCACGTCGCCGAGCAATTGTTGCACGGCCTGGCCGGGCTCGACGCTGTGCTCCAGCACGCGGTTGAGCAGGTTTTCCATGGCCCACGCCAACTCGCCCAGCACCAAGGCGCGAACCATGCGACCACTGCCCTTGAGCGTGTGGAACGCCCGGCGCAATTCGCTCAAGGCCGCCGTGTTGTCGGGATAGGCCAACCAGCGCGGCAGGTATTCGCGAAGGATGTCCAGGACTTCATCGGTTTCTTCAAGGAAGACTTCGCGCAGCTCGTCGTCCACCGGCGCTTCGCCCACCGGCGGCGGCAACAGGCTGCCCGGGGTGTTCAGCGCGGGCGGGTTCACGGCAGATACCGGGTTGGCCAGCACATCGGCCAAGGTCTGGACGACCTCCGGATCGTCCAGTTCCTGCAGACCCTGCATGACCTGCGCTTCACTCGGGGTGAGCACGTCTTCAAGCACCGGCACATTGTGTTCGCTGGGGAAAAAACCCAGTGACGCCAGGCTTTTTTCCGCGACATCGAGCAGCTGTTCGCCGGCCGCTTCGGGATCGTCGCTGAGGCGCTCAAGGTAATACTCGATGCTGGTGATGACGTCGGCCAGGCTGTCCAGTTCCTGCCAGCCAGGCTGGTCCGGGTCCAGCAGCAAATGCTCGCGGATGAAATGGTTGCAGGCGTCGATCAGGCTCGCTGCCCGGCTCAGCGGAATCATCGCCAGCGCACCGCGCACCTGGGTCAGCAAGTCCGGCAACGGTTGCAAGTGCTGACGGTCCCAATCGGCGTCGATGTAATCGACAATCATGTCCTTGGCCTGCTGCAGGCAGATGCGCGCTTCCTTGATCACGATCTGGTGGATCTGCGTCAGGTCGGTGGTCGGCAGTCGGCTGTCTTCCTGGCTTTCCGGCTCCACGGTGCCGACCATGCCGGCCAGCGTCGCCTCGACGTAAAGCAACGCCCCGGCGACGTCCATGAGGATCGCATCGTTGGGTTCGCGCTGGCCTTGGGCAAGGCTCAGCACCACCGCCAATTGATCGATGATGACTTTGCGCGGCTGGCCGAATCCGAGCACCGCCAGGGTATCGGCGATCTGTCGCAGCGGCGCGAGCAGGCTTTCGAGGTCCGAGGTGTGCTGACGGTCGCTGCGCACGAACAGGTCCAGGCGTTCCTTGACCCGCACCAGCTCTTCGCACAGCGCCGCCAGTACCGAGCGCATGGCGTCGCGGTCAGGACCCGCCAGCCGCACCGGTTCTTCGTCGACCATCGCGCTGTCAGGCAGCGCGTCGTCCAATCCATAGCGATCTTTCATGGTCAGCATCTGCCCGGTGGGGTGTTCGGTCTTGGCAATGTAGAACAGCAAACTCTTGAGCAACTCCGGCGGCGCCGGCTGATTGATCGCGGACATGCCCTGTTCGAGCAGGCGCTTGAGCTCTTTGTCGGCGTCCTTGAACAAGCTGCGCAGGGCCGGGCTGTTGGCGATCGAGCCGCCGCGCATGCCTTCGACCAGCGCCGAAGCGACTTGCCACAACGGGCTCAGGGGCGCGTTGCCACACAGCCCTTCGAGGCGTGAAAACACCTTGGCCAGGTAACCGAGGTGGGTGTCGTCATCCTGTTCGCGCAGCAATCCGAGCAGGGCCATCTGCAACATCTGGCGCAATTTGCGCAGCACATTCGGCAGGTCTGCCGGTTCCAGCAGCGCCAGTGATTCTTCATTGAGCGGTGGCAGGTCCGGCAATTGCGGGGTGAAGAGGCTGGTTTCCGACAACAGGCTTTCGCCACGGGCGCTGCGCAGATCGTTGATCAACGGCAGCACCACCAGCGGCAGGTCGCGGCGCGCGCCTTGCACGCGGTCGAGATAGATCGGCAACTGACCGATCGCTTGCAGCAACAGGTGAATGGCCTCGTCGCGATGAATGACGCGGTTTTGCTGCAAGGCGGCGGTCAGTTGCTCCATTTCTTCGGCGAGCAGTGCCGCGCCGTAAAACTCGACCATCTGCAAACTGCCGTGAACCTGATGGATGCACGCCAGGCATTCACTGAGGGCGTGCGTTGCCTGAGGGTCATCAAGCAACGTTTCAATCGCCTGGTGAGCCACTTTCAGCGTTTCGGCAATCTCGCCTTTGACCCACTCCAGGGCCACATAGTCGTGCCGATCACCCATAACTGCTCCGTTCATCGTTCGAACGCCCGTGGGCACTTCACACTTTATCTACAGTTTGCGCCTTGGCGGCCGGCAAGGTGAAACCGGACACCGAGCGCCGCAACTGGCTGGCCATCTTCGCCAGGTTGCCGATGCTCTCGGCAGTGGCCGTGGAGCCGGACGACGTTTGCGTGGTGATCTGCTGGATCACGTTCATCGTCAGAGAAATCTGCCCGGCCGAAGACGTCTGTTGCTGGGCGGCGTTGGAGATGCTCTGGATCAGCGCCGCGAGGGTTTTCGATACGCCTTCGATTTCTTCCAGGGCCACACCGGCATCCTGCGCCAAACGCGCGCCACGCACGACCTCGGTGGTGGTCTGCTCCATGGAAATGACCGCTTCGTTGGTGTCGGCCTGAATCGCCCGCACCAGGGTTTCGATCTGCCGGGTCGCGGCGGACGAGCGTTCTGCCAGCCGTTGCACCTCGTCGGCCACCACCGCAAAACCGCGCCCGGCGTCACCGGCCATGGAAGCCTGGATTGCCGCGTTGAGCGCGAGGATGTTGGTCTGGTCGGCAATGTCATCAATAAGGCTGACAATGTCGCCGATTTCCTGCGAAGACTCACCCAGGCGCTTGATGCGTTTGGCGGTGTCCTGAATCTGCTCGCGGATATTGTCCATGCCGTGGATGGTGTTGTGCACCACTTCATTGCCCTTGTTGGCGATTTCCACGGAGCGCTCGGCGACTGCCGAAGATTCGGCGGCGTTGGCCGAGACCTGATCGATGGACTGCGCCATGTCGTTGATCGCGGTGGAGGCTTCGCTGATCTGTTGCGCCTGATGTTCCGAGGCCTGCGCCAGGTGCATGGCGGTGGCTTGTGTTTCCTGCACGGCGGCGGCGACCTGGCCCGCGGTGAGGTTGATCGTGGCTACCAGATCGCGCAGCTGATCCACGGAATAGTTGATCGAATCGGCGATGGTCCCGGTGAAGTCTTCGGTTACCGACGCCGTTACGGTCAGGTCGCCGTCCGCCAGGTCTTCGATTTCATCGAGCAGGCGCATGATCGCGTTCTGGTTGCGTTCGTTCTTTTCAGCGGTCTCGCGCAACTGGCGATTGGTTTCGCGAACCATCACCAGGCCAATCAGGATGATCGACATCAGCGCCGCCAGCCCCAGCACGTAGCCGCCAATGGTGTCCGTATCGCGCCCGCCCGCGAGATTTTCGAACCCGGTGGCCAGGTGCGAGGCTTCATCGAGCAGGGTTTGCGACAAGCTAAAAATGTTGGTCGCCGATTCGCGGACCTTGAACAGCTCCGGTGAGGTTTCGAGGATTTCATCCACCGAACCGGAGACGAATTCGAACAGCTCGGAAATCTCGACCAACCGGGCGCGGGCATCGTGGTCTTCGACCTGGCTGACTTTCAGCGCCGGATTGCCCTGCAGCATGCCTGTGAGCACCTGGCCGAAACGCGCAGCGTCGCGACCGAAAGCGTCGGCGGCCTGTTGCGAGCTTTCGTCACCGGACAGCACGGTGTTGACTGCGCCGAGAATCCGCTCGGCCAACAGCGACTGACGCTGGGCCATCGCGACCTGAGCGGCCGGCGCCCCTCGCTGCAGAAGGATTTCGACGACTTTTTCGTACTCGACCTGCAATTGCGGCACGGTTTCAGCGAGGGTGGCGGCGACTTGATGCAGCGACAACACCGTCTGTTCACTGGAGAGGATGGCGTCGGTGTTTTTCAGCAGGCGTTCCCAGTCCATCTGCACGGCGCGCATTTCCGGGCGCACGGTGGCCGGGGCTGGTGGCAGGCCGGTGGAAGGGTCGCCTTTCTTCAGATAGCCCCAGCGCTGGGCGAAATCGTTGCGCGCATCGCTGAGCAACTTGAACGCGGCAGCCTTGCCGGCGGCGGCTTCGGTGGCGTTCTTGGCAATACGCTGGGACAGCACGCGCAGCTCGCCGGCGTGGCCGATGTACTGTTTATCGTACGTGGCTTGAGTGTTGAGGTAAGCGAAGTTGGCGAACAGCAGCATGATGAAAACAATCAACGCGATGAACAGCGCGATGATCTGCGACCGGCTGCGCGACCCTTCTGGCTTGCCTGTTTTTGCTTTTATCATCGGTCCTCGCCTGTTATCGCACCTTTAGAACCCACCATAATCCCCTGCGGGAGCGGGCTTGCTCGCGAATGCGGTCATTCATTCAACATTGATGCTGACTGACCCACCGCTATCGCGAGCAAGCCCGCTCCCACATTCGGTTGGTGTCGAACCAGCTACAGCGCTACGTGCATAAAGCTTTGTGACTGCGCCAACGCAAACGGGCTGAACACCTGCCAACTCTGCTCACGCCGAAACCGGCCTTTGATGAACGGTGCAATCGGGCCACTCAACGCCTCTGCCGGTTCCAGGCTGTCCTGGGCAAAGTGCTGAAGGCCGAAAACTTCATCGACCATCAACCCGGCAAACACGTCGTTATGCTCCACCACCAGCACCCGCCGCTGTTTGCGCACCGCCGACAACTCGTGGGCAAGCTCTTTATCTGAAAAGAAGGCGCACAAATCCATCATCGGCAGCAAGCGCCCGCGCAGGTTGGCCACACCCTTGACCCAGGGTTTGACCCCCGGCAGCTGCGTGAACCGCGGTTCGTGCAGGACTTCGCTGACCTCGCCCATGGGGGCGACGTACCAGTGCTCGCCCAGGCGAAAACCGATGCCGCTCCAGCCATGCTGCCGGGTCGGCTGGGAGGGCAGATCCGCCGCCAGCAGGCGACAGCGCTGGTCGATCTGCAGCAGCAGTTCGAAAGCCGTCAGCGACTCGGTCATGGCAGGACGATCAACCGGCCAGCACGTTGTTCAAGGTTTTGATCAGGGTCTCTTCGTCGACCGGTTTGGTCAGGTAATCCTTCGCGCCCTGGCGCGTGCCCCAGACCTTGTCGGTTTCCTGATCCTTGGTGGTGATGATGATCACCGGGATGTGCCCGGTTTCCGGGTCTTTGGTCAGCTGGCGGGTCGCCTGGAAACCGTTGAGGCCAGGCATGACGATGTCCATCAGCACGGCGTCGGGTTTTTCCTGGCGGGCGAGCGCCACGCCGTCGGCACCGTTTTCGGCTTTCAATACTTCATGACCGTGCTTTTCCAGCATGCCGGTCAGTTTGTACATTTCAGTCGGCGAATCATCGACGATCAGAATTCGTGCCATGGTTTTCCCCATTCTTCTTGTCGACGCCGGGCCCGCTGGCCGAGCGTCACTGTGCGTGTCCTACTGCGGCAGAACGGCGGCGAAGCCCGGTACATGGGCCTGGATCGCGTTCAGCAGTTCTTCCTTGCTGAAAGGTTTGGTCAAAAACTGGTCGGAACCGACGATGCGCCCCTTGGCCTTGTCGAACAGCCCGTCCTTGGACGACAGCATGATCACCGGCGTGGACTTGAACGCACTGTTGTTCTTGATCAAGGCGCAGGTCTGATAGCCATCCAGACGCGGCATCATGATGTCGACGAAAATGATGCCGGGATGATTGTCGGCAATCTTGGCCAAGGCATCGAAACCGTCGATGGCCGTGATGACCTCACACCCCACGTTCTTCAGCAGCGTTTCGGCGGTGCGGCGAATCGTCTTCGAATCGTCGATCACCATGACCTTCAAGGCGCTGGAATGCTGGTCCATAAATGCTCTACCGTCGCCTTTGCGAATCAAATTGTCCGTTTGCGATAACCGGAGGCTCGAAACCCTTGATGTTTAAGGGCCAGAACGATATGGCAGCCTTTTTAGCACAGTCTCCAAATGCAATCTATCGGGGGACTGGCGCGGTGGTTTTTCCTTGACCGGGAACACACTCGGCGCCACTCTGACGCCACTTTTATACGGTCCCTTGCAGGAGCCAGGCCCGCTCGCGATGGTCGTCAACGGTGACGCGTATTCGCTGGATAACCGCGATGCCTTGAAGTCCATCGCGAGCAAGCTCGCTCCTGCATAATCTCTCCAAATTTCGAGGAAAAACCCATGAGCGTTCGCGTCGGGATTGTCATGGATCCTATCGCCAGCATCTCCTATAAAAAGGATAGCTCGCTGGCCATGCTGCTGGCCGCACAGAAGCGCGGCTGGGAACTGTTCTATATGGAACAGGGCGATTTGTATCAGGCCGAAGGTGAAGCGCGCGCGCGGATGCGGCCGCTGAAAGTCTTCGCCAACCCGGAAAAATGGTTCGAACTCGAAGCCGAGACCGACGCGCTGCTGAGCGATCTGGACGTGATCCTGATGCGCAAGGATCCGCCTTTCGACATGGAATTCGTCTACTCCACTTACCTGCTGGAGCAGGCCGAGCGCGCCGGCGTGCTGGTGGTCAACAAGCCGCAGAGCCTGCGTGACTGCAACGAGAAACTGTTCGCCACGCTGTTCCCGCAGTGCACGCCGCCGACCATCGTCAGCCGTCGCCCGGACGTGTTGCGCGAGTTCGCCGATCATCACGGCGACGTGATCCTCAAGCCGCTGGACGGAATGGGCGGCTCTTCGATCTTCCGTCACACCGCCGGCCACCCGAACCTGTCGGTGATTCTCGAAACCCTGACCTTGCACGGCAAGCAGCAGATCATGATCCAGGGTTACCTGCCAGCGATCATCGATGGCGACAAGCGCATCCTGATGATCGACGGCGAGCCAGTGGATTATTGCCTGGCGCGGATTCCGGCGGCCGGCGAAACCCGTGGCAACCTCGCGGCCGGTGGTCGTGGCGAAGCCCGTCCGCTGACCGAGAAAGACCGCTGGATCGCCGCGCAAGTCGGCCCGACCCTGCGCGAGAAAGGCTTGCTGTTCGTAGGCCTGGACGTGATTGGCGAGCACCTGACGGAAATCAACGTCACCAGCCCGACCTGCATTCGCGAGATTGATAATGCGTTCGGCACGGACATCGGCGGGATGCTGATGGATGCCATCGATCAGAAGCTCAAGGCTCGTTGATATAGAACAGCCAAGGTACGACCAACATTGCGTTATCATGCGCGGCCTGTGAAAAACGCGATGTTGGTTTTCTTGTCATGACACTTCCGTCCGATCTGCCCGCAGAACTCGCCCACCGTGGCGTGCGCCCGGCCGATCGCCTCGGATTTACCCTGTTTCTCGCGACACTGATCCACTTGGCCTTGCTGTTGGGCGTCGGCTTCACGATGGTCGAACCCAAGCAAATCAGCAAAACCCTGGAAATCACCCTCGCCACCTTCAAAAGCGAAAAGAAGCCAACGAAGGCCGATTTCCTCGCCCAGGAAAATCAGGAAGGCAGCGGCACCCTGGATAAAAAGGCGATTCCCAAGACCACCGAGGTCGCGCCGTTCCAGGACAACAAGGTGCAGAAAGTCACGCCTCCGCCGGCGGCCAAGCCTGAAGTGCAGGCGCCGCCCAAGGCTGCCGTGACCACTGTCGCACCGAAACCGAAAAAAGCCGCGGCCAAGACCGAAGAACCCAAGCCCGTGACCAAACCCGCTGTCGCGGCGCCAACGTTCGACAGTGAACAGCTGTCCAGCGACATCGCCAGCCTGGAAGCGGAACTGGCCAACGAACAACAGTTGTACGCCAAGCGCCCGCGTATCCACCGCCTGAGCGCCGCCTCGACCATGAGAGACAAGGGCGCCTGGTACAAGGACGAATGGCGCAAGAAGGTCGAGCGCATCGGCAACCTCAATTACCCCGACGAAGCGCGGCGCAAGCAGATCTACGGCAATTTGCGCTTGATGGTTTCGATCAACCGCGACGGTTCGCTGTATGAAGTGCTGGTGCTGGAGTCGTCCGGGCAACCGCTGCTGGATCAGGCAGCGCAGCGGATCGTAAGGCTGGCGGCGCCTTTTTCGCCGTTTACCGGGGATTTGTCGGACATCGACCGACTGGAGATCATCCGCACCTGGAAATTCGCCCGCGGCGACCGCCTCTCAAGCAACTGACTGACATATGACCTGTAGGAGCCGGCTTGCTGGCGATAGCAATCTCAAGGGCGCCATCGCCAGCAAGCCGGCTCCTACAGGACTGTATTGCCTCTGTTTGATCCTGCAAGCCATCGATCAATCTCAAGCAAACATTGATTCCCCAGCTTGTCAGTTCGCCCCTCCAACGCCACACTAGCGCTCATGAAGAACGTCAGCCCCAGCTACCTCAAGCATCATTTCCTGATCGCCATGCCTCACATGGCCGACCCGAACTTTGCGCACACCTTGACCTACATCGTCGAGCACACGGCCAATGGTGCCATGGGGCTGGTGGTCAACCGTCCGCAAGACCTCAACCTGGCCGATATCCTCGAGCAATTGCGCCCCGATATCGAACCACCGCTGCTCTGCCAGCATGTGCCGATTTTCATCGGGGGGCCGGTGCAGACTGATCGCGGTTTTGTCCTGCATCCGTCGGGCAAGAAGTTTCAGGCGACCGTTGATCTGGAAGGCGACCTGTCCCTCTCGACGTCCCAGGATGTGCTGTTCGCCATCGCCGATGGCGTGGGCCCGGCCAAGAGTGTGATCACCCTGGGTTATGCCGGCTGGGAAGCCGGGCAGCTTGAGGCCGAACTGGCGCAGAACGCCTGGCTCACCTGCCCGTTCGACGCCGATATCCTGTTCAACACCAGCAGCGAACTGCGCCTCGAAGCGGCGGCCAAACACCTCGGCGTCAACCTCAGCCTGCTCACCAGCCAAGCGGGGCACGCCTGATGGCCCTGCGCCTGATCCTGGGGTTCGACTACGGCACCAAACAGATCGGCGTGGCAGTCGGCCAGGTGATTACCGGTCAGGCCCGCGAGCTGTGCACCTTGAAGGCACAAAACGGTGTGCCCGACTGGACCCAGGTCGAAGCCCTCATTAAAGAGTGGAAACCTGACGCGGTCGTCGTCGGCCTGCCGCTGAACATGGACGGCACGCCGAGCGACATGTGCCTGCGCGCCGAAAAGTTCGCCCGACGCCTCAACGGCCGCTACAACCTGCCCTTCTATACCCACGATGAACGCCTGACCACTTTCGAAGCCAAGGGCGAGCGGCGTGATCGTGGCGGGCAAAAAGGCAGTTACCGCGACAACCCGGTCGACGCCATCGCCGCCGCCCTGCTGCTGCAAGGCTGGCTCGACGAAAACACCGCACTGTTCGAATCCTGAAGAGCCGTAACAAGCGACTCTTCTATAGCGACAACCCGAGCCACCTCCAGCACCACCCGGCTCGGGCCCAAGAAGGAGCAACCATGAGCCTGCCCAATCCCGCCGAACTGATCAGCCAGATGGCGATCCGTCTCAAGGCACATCTGGAACACCGTGGCATCAGCGAACCGCGGTACATCGGTATTCGTACCGGTGGCGTCTGGGTCGCCCAGGCGTTGCTCGAGGAACTGGGCAGCGATGCGCCGCTCGGCACGCTGGACGTGTCCTTCTACCGGGACGATTTCAGCCAGAACGGCCTGCACCCGCAAGTGCGCCCCTCGGCGCTGCCGTTCGAGATCGAAGGCCAGGACCTGGTGCTGATCGACGACGTACTGATGAGCGGCCGCACCATCCGCGCGGCGATGAACGAACTCTTCGACTACGGCCGCCCGGCCAGCGTGACGCTGGTGTGCCTGCTGGACCTGGACGCCGGCGAACTGCCGATCCGCCCGAACGTCGTCGGTGCGACGCTGGCTCTCGCCGCTCACGAACGCGTGAAACTGTCCGGCCCGGAACTCAAGCTCGAACTGCAAGACCTCGCCCTTTAATTCGCCCTATTGAGAGTCCCCCTCGCGATGACGCCTCTAGAAACCAAGCGCCCGCTGCAGCTCAATGATCAGGGCCAGCTGCGCCACTTCCTCTCGCTCGACGGTTTGCGCCGCGAGCTGCTGACGGAAATCCTCGACACCGCCGACTCGTTCCTCGAAGTCGGCGCCCGGGCCGTGAAGAAAGTCCCGTTGCTGCGCGGCAAGACCGTGTGCAACGTGTTCTTCGAGAACTCCACCCGCACCCGCACCACCTTTGAACTGGCGGCCCAGCGGCTGTCGGCGGACGTGATCACGTTGAACGTGTCCACCTCGTCGGCGAGCAAGGGCGAAACCCTGCTCGACACCCTGCGCAACCTGGAAGCCATGGCCGCCGACATGTTCGTCGTGCGTCACGGTGATTCCGGCGCCGCGCACTTCATCGCCGAACACGTGTGCCCGCAAGTGGCGATCATCAACGGCGGCGATGGCCGTCACGCCCACCCGACCCAAGGCATGCTCGACATGCTGACGATCCGTCGGCACAAGGGCGGTTTCGAAAACCTTTCCGTGGCCATCGTCGGCGACATCCTGCACTCGCGGGTCGCGCGCTCGAACATGCTGGCGCTGAAAACCCTCGGCTGCCCGGACATCCGCGTCATTGCGCCGAAAACCCTGCTGCCGATCGGCATCGAACAATACGGCGTGAAGGTCTACACCGACATGACCGAAGGCCTGAAAGACGTCGACGTGGTGATCATGTTGCGCCTGCAACGCGAACGCATGACCGGCGGCCTGCTGCCGAGCGAAGGCGAGTTCTACCGCCTGTTCGGCCTGACCACCGCACGCCTGGCCGGGGCCAAACCGGATTGCATCGTCATGCACCCAGGGCCGATCAACCGGGGCGTTGAGATTGAATCGGCGGTGGCCGATGGTCCGCATTCGGTGATTCTCAATCAGGTAACCTACGGCATCGCGATTCGTATGGCCGTGCTGTCCATGGCCATGAGCGGGCAGACTGCCCAGCGCCAATTCGAGCAGGAGAACGTTCAGTGAAGCTCAGCATTCTCGGCGCCCGCGTAATCGATCCAGTCAGCGGGCTGGATCAAGTGACTGATATCCACATCGAAGCCTGCAAGATCGTCGCCATTGGCGCCGCACCGGCCGGTTTCGTCGCCGTCGACACCCTTGACGCCCAAGGCCTGGTCGCCGCCCCTGGCCTGGTTGACCTGAACGTCGCCCTGCGCGAGCCGGGTTACAGCCGCAAAGGTTCGATCGTCAGCGAAACCCGCGCGGCCGCGGCCGGTGGCGTGACCAGCCTGTGCTGCCCGCCAAAAACCAAACCGGTGCTGGACACCTCGGCCGTGGCCGAACTGATCCTCGACCGTGCCCGGGAGGCCGGCAACACCAAGGTGTTCCCGATTGGCGCGCTGAGCAAAGGTCTGGACGGTGAGCAACTGGCCGAGCTCGTTGCCTTGCGCGATGCCGGTTGCGTGGCCTTCGGCAACGGTCTGGAAAGCTTCCGCAACACCCGCACGCTGTGCCGTGCGCTGGAGTACGCGGCGACCTTTGACCTGACGGTGATTTTCAACTCCCAGGACCATGATCTGGCCGAAGGTGGCCTGGCGCATGAAGGCCCGACCGCCAGTTTCCTCGGTCTGCCGGGCATTCCGGAGACCGCCGAAACCGTGGCATTGGCCCGGGATCTGCTGCTGGTCGAGCAAAGTGGCGTGCGCGCGCACTTCAGCCAGCTGACCAGCGCTCGCGGCGTGGCTCTGATTGCTCAGGCTCAGGCCCGTGGGTTGCCGGTGACGGCTGATGTCGCGTTGTATCAGCTGATACTGACCGACGAAGCGCTGATCGACTTCAGCAGCCTCTATCACGTGCAGCCGCCATTGCGCACCCGCGCCGACCGCGATGGCTTGCGTGAAGCGGTGAAGTCGGGGGTGGTTTCGGCTATTTCCAGCCATCACCAGCCACATGAGCGGGACGCCAAACTGGCACCGTTCGGTGCGACCGAGCCGGGGATCAGCAGTGTCGAACTGCTGTTGCCGCTGGCGATGACGCTGGTGGAGGATGGTTTGCTGGATCTGCCGACGTTGCTGGCGCGCTTGAGTGCCGGACCTGCCGAAGCCTTGCGCTTGCCGGCGGGGAAACTGGCAGTGGGTGGAGCGGCGGATATCGTGCTGTTCGACCCTGCGGCTTCGACCGTGGCCGGTGAGACGTGGCTGTCCAAGGGCGAGAACTGCCCGTTCATTGGGCATACCCTGCCGGGTGTGGTGCGTTACACCCTGGTGGATGGGCGGATCAGCCACCAGGCGTAACACCGCGTCGCCTGCATTCGCGAGCAAGCCCGCTCCCACATTAGTTCTGGGGTGTACACAGCATTTGCGTTCACCGGAGATCGCATGTGGGAGCGGGCTTGCTCGCGATGACTTACTGGAAGGTGCCGCGATTCTGAGCGTTGCGCACCGAAACCTGATCATTCAACGTCCAGAAGTCGTACAAGACCCCCAGAAAGAACAACCCGCCCGTCACCAGGTACAGCAACCCGCTGATCCACTTCCCCTGATACATCCGGTGTACGCCGAACACGCCCAGAAACGTCAGCAGAATCCAAGCAACGTTGTACTCGATCGGCCCGGCGGTGAAACGCAGGTCCGCTTCACGGTCCATGGCCGGGATCAGGAAGAGGTCGATCAGCCAGCCAATGCCCAGCAAACCAAAGGTGAAGAACCAGATCGTCCCGGTCACCGGTTTGCCGTAATAGAAGCGGTGCGCTCCGGTAAAACCGAAAATCCACAGCAGGTAACCGATCACTTTGCTGTGGGTGTCCTGATGCTGAACGGGGTGTTGATAGGTGTTCATGGATGACCTCAATTCACACGATAGATAAATATTCTTTAAATCTTTGTGACTTTTTTACGAGTAGCCGACGTATGGCAGGTGCTACCTTGTCTGCCGTCAAACCCTTGTAACAACTGAGTTCTGTCCGACAATTGCGTCCATTTAAACGCTTATTTGGTTCCGTTGCCCTCCGTTTGAATCGACCAACGGCCTCGGAAGGCTCAAAAAAGCTGTTATAAAGTTGCGCGCTAACCTATATGAGCCCTGCCTAATGCGTCCATTTTTCAAGACATGGCTAACCATTTGCCTTTTGATGCCACTGGCCGCCCACGCCACCAATCGTGAGCAACGTCTTCCTAACGTTAATGGTTACACCCCCAAATCCCATGTTTCTGCTCCTTCGAGCAAAAACAAACAAGCCGTAAAACGCGCCCCGCAGCTGGCCAGCAAAAGCAACCTTGTACCGCCGATGGCGAGCAAGGAAAGCAGCAACGTGCTGAGCCGCGCCGTGAACGTCCTCGGTACACCTTACCGTTGGGGCGGCAGCAGCCCAAGCAAAGGGTTCGATTGCAGCGGCCTGGTGAAATACGCGTTCAACGACGCCACGTTCGACCTGCCGCGCACCTCGAATGCCATGGCCAGCGGTCATGGCGAGAAAGTCGATCGCAACGACCTGAAGCCGGGCGACCTGATTTTCTTCAACATCAAGAGCCGCCGGGTCAATCACGTTGCCATCTACCTGGGCAACGACCGCTTCATCCACGCACCACGCCGTGGCAAGTCGGTGACCATCGACACCTTGAAGAAACCATACTGGGAAAGCCACTACGTGGTTGCCAAGCGGGTTCTGCCGAAAGAGAAAAACACTCTGCAGGTCGTTCAGCGCTGATTTGAAGCAATATCAAAAGATCGCAGCCTGCGGCAGCTCCTACACCGGGAATCGCGTTCCCCTGCAGGAGCTGCCGCAGGCTGCGATCTTTTGCTTTTGAGCCTCAGAAATTATCCGGCGACCGTGCCTTCTCCCGCGCATGCTCGCGACTGATCAAGCCTTTGGTCACCAGATCCTTCAAGCACATATCCAGCGTCTGCATCCCCAGATTCCCGCCAGTCTGAATCGATGAATACATCTGCGCGACCTTGTCTTCGCGAATCAGGTTACGGATCGCCGATGTCCCCAGCATGATCTCGTGCGCCGCGATGCGCCCACCGCCGATCTTCTTCACCAACGTTTGCGAAACCACCGCCAGCAATGATTCGGACAGCATAGAACGCACCATCGACTTCTCATCCCCCGGAAACACATCCACCACCCGGTCGATGGTTTTCGCCGCCGACGTGGTGTGCAGCGTGCCGAACACCAGGTGACCGGTCTCGGCAGCGGTCAGCGCCAGACGAATGGTCTCCAGATCCCGCATCTCCCCCACCAGAATCACATCCGGGTCTTCCCGAAGGGCCGACCGCAAGGCGGTGGCGAAACTGCGGGTATCGCGATGGACTTCGCGCTGATTGATCAGGCATTTGCGCGATTCGTGGACGAATTCGATCGGATCTTCGATGGTCAGAATGTGGTGATGGCGATTGTTGTTCAGGTGGTCGATCATCGCCGCCAGAGTGGTGGACTTGCCGGAACCGGTCGGACCGGTCACCAGCACCAGGCCGCGGGGCGCTTCGGTAATCTTGCGAAACACGTCCCCCATGCCCAGGTCGTCCATGCTCAGGACCTTGGACGGAATGGTTCGGAATACAGCGCCAGCACCACGGTTCTGGTTGAAGGCGTTGACCCGAAAGCGCGCCACGCCGGGGACTTCGAAGGAAAAGTCGGTTTCAAGGTGCTTCTCGAAGTCCACCCGCTGGAGGTCGTTCATGATGTCGTAGATCAGCTCATGCACCTCCTTGTGGTCCAGAGCGGGCAGGTTGATGCGCCGCACATCGCCGTCGACGCGAATCATCGGTGGCAGGCCTGCCGACAGGTGCAAGTCGGAGGCTCCTTGTTTGGCGCTGAACGCCAGCAGCTCAGTGATATCCATAGCACTCCTCAATTCCAGTAGAATGCCGCCAACCTCAGACCCGCTGGCGCCTCTTGAATGTCCACGATAGCAGACAACATTGCCCTGGTTAGTTCACGCATCCGGGCTGCCGCCCTTGCCGCCCACCGTGACGGAGACAGCGTCCAGCTTTTGGCCGTGAGCAAGACCAAGCCCGCTGACGCCGTGCGCGAAGCCTACGCCGCCGGCCTGCGCGACTTTGGCGAGAACTATCTGCAGGAGGCCTTGGGCAAACAGCTCGAATTGACCGACCTGCCCTTGATCTGGCACTTCATCGGCCCCATTCAGTCGAACAAGACTCGCGCTATCGCCGAGCACTTCGCCTGGGTGCACTCCGTGGATCGTTTGAAAATTGCACAACGCCTGTCCGAACAGCGTCCTGCCGATCTGCCGCCACTGAACATCTGCATCCAGGTCAACGTCAGCGGTGAAGCCAGCAAGTCCGGCTGCACCCCGGCCGACCTGCCCGCCCTGGCCCACGCCATCAGCGAACTGCCGCGCCTCAAGTTGCGGGGGTTGATGGCCATTCCCGAGCCAACTGAAGATCGCGCCGCCCAGGACGCCGCTTTTGCTGCCGTGCAAAGCCTGCAAGCCAGCCTGAACCTGCCGCTAGACACACTTTCCATGGGCATGAGCCACGACCTCGAGTCGGCCATCGCCATGGGCGCCACCTGGGTCCGCATTGGTACGGCCCTGTTTGGTGCTCGCGGCTCTCAACAAGTGCATGGTCAGCCTTGAACAATGGCTGACTCCTCTCTTTATAAGGACCTGACATGAGCAAGACTCGTATTGCCTTTATCGGTGCCGGCAACATGGCCGCCAGCCTGATCGGCGGCCTGCGCGCCAAAGGTCTGGACGCCGCACAGATCCGCGCCAGCGATCCGGGCGCTGAAACCCGCGCCAAAGTGAACGCCGAACACGGCATCGACGTATTCGCCGACAACGCCGAGGCCATTCAAGGCGCGGACGTGGTCGTGCTGGCGGTCAAACCCCAGGCGATGAAAGCCGTGTGCGAAGCGATTCGCCCAAGCTTGAAACCGAATCAACTGGTGGTGTCCATCGCTGCCGGCATCACCTGCGCCAGCATGAACAACTGGCTCGGCGCCCAACCGATCGTGCGCTGCATGCCTAACACTCCGGCGCTGCTGCGTCAGGGCGTGAGCGGTTTGTTCGCCACCGCCGAAGTCACCGCAGAACAACGGCAACAGGCCCAGGAGCTGCTGTCAGCCGTCGGCATCGCCTTGTGGTTGAACGAAGAACAGCAACTGGATGCCGTCACCGCCGTGTCCGGCTCGGGCCCTGCGTATTTCTTCCTGCTGATCGAAGCCATGACCGCCGCTGGCGTGAAGCTGGGCCTGCCGGCGGACATCGCCGCGCAACTGACCCTGCAAACAGCGCTGGGCGCCGCACACATGGCGGTTGCCAGCGATGTCGACGCCGCTGAATTGCGTCGCCGCGTGACTTCGCCTGCGGGCACCACAGAAGCTGCAATCAAATCGTTCCAGGCGGGTGGCTTCGAAGCTCTGGTAGAAAAAGCACTCGGCGCCGCTGCGCACCGCTCGGCCGAGATGGCCGAACAATTGGGTCAATAAGGAGCCTTACATGATTGGATTGAACACTGCAGCGGTCTACGTGCTGCAAACCCTCGGCAGCCTGTACCTGCTGATCGTGCTGCTGCGTTTCGTGCTGCAACTGGTGCGCGCGAACTTCTACAACCCGCTGTGCCAGTTCGCCGTCAAGGCAACTCAGCCGCTGCTCAAGCCGCTGCGCCGGATCATCCCGAGCATGTTCGGCCTGGACATGTCCTCGCTGGTGCTGGCGATCCTCGTGCAGCTGGCGCTCATGGCCCTCACCCTGCTGCTGACCTACGGCACCACCGGCAACCCGCTGCAACTGCTGATCTGGTCGCTGATCGGCGTGACCGCGTTGTTCCTGAAGATTTTCTTCTTCGCACTGATCATCAGCGTGATCCTGTCTTGGGTCGCACCGGGCAGCCACAACCCTGGCGCCGAGCTGGTGAACCAGATCTGTGAACCAGCCCTGGCACCGTTCCGCAAGATCCTGCCCAACCTTGGTGGCCTGGATATCTCGCCAATCCTGGCATTCATGGTGTTGAAGCTGATCGACATGCTGGTGATCAACAACCTCGCCGCGATGACGATGATGCCGGAAATCCTGCGCTTGCTGATCTGACCCGGCCTTCAGCGCCCGGCGGTTGACCGAGGCGCTGCTTTCGCGAGCAAGCCCGCTCCCACAGGGGTACGCATTCCAATGCAGGAGCGGGCTTGCTCGCGAAGAACGATGACGCGGTCTGACTGAATGAAATCAGGCCCGGCCTTTGCTTGCCGCTAACCCCACCGGTCTTTAGACTTACGCCTCATTTCAACGAGAGCAGGGTCGATGCCAACTGCCTTTCCCCCCGATTCTGTTGGTCTGGTGACGCCGCAAGTGGCGCACTTCAGCGAACCCCTGGCCTTGGCCTGCGGCCGTTCGCTTCCAGCGTATGACCTGATCTACGAAACCTACGGCACGCTGAACGCCACGGCGAGCAACGCCGTGCTGATCTGCCACGCCTTGTCCGGTCACCACCACGCTGCCGGTTTCCACAGCCCCGACGACCGCAAGCCCGGTTGGTGGGACAGCTGCATCGGCCCCGGCAAGCCGATCGACACCAACAAGTTCTTCGTGGTCAGCCTGAACAACCTCGGCGGTTGCAACGGCTCCACCGGCCCGAGCAGCATCAACCCGGAAACCGGCAAGCCGTTCGGCGCCGATTTTCCGGTGCTGACCGTGGAAGACTGGGTGCACAGCCAGGCGCGCCTCGCCGACCTGCTCGGCATCAGCCAATGGGCCGCCGTGATAGGCGGCAGTCTCGGTGGCATGCAGGCGATGCAGTGGAGCATTACCTACCCCGATCGCATTCGTCACTGCCTGGCCATCGCCTCGGCACCGAAGCTGTCGGCGCAGAACATTGCGTTCAACGAAGTGGCGCGCCAGGCGATCCTCACTGACCCCGACTTCCACGGCGGTTCGTTCCAGGAGGCGGGCGTGATCCCCAAGCGCGGCTTGATGCTGGCGCGGATGGTCGGGCACATCACCTACCTGTCGGATGACTCGATGGGCGAAAAATTCGGCCGTGGCCTCAAGAGCGAGAAGCTCAACTACGACTTCCACAGCGTCGAGTTCCAGGTCGAAAGCTACCTGCGTTATCAGGGTGAAGAGTTCTCCGGGCGTTTCGACGCCAACACCTACCTGCTGATGACCAAGGCGCTGGACTACTTCGACCCGGCGGCTAACTTCGACGATGACCTGGCGAAAACCTTCGCCGGCGCCTCGGCCAAGTTCTGCGTGATGTCCTTCACCACCGACTGGCGCTTCTCCCCTGCCCGCTCGCGGGAACTGGTGGATGCATTGATGGCGGCCAAGAAAGACGTTTGCTACCTCGAGATCGACGCTCCGCAAGGCCACGACGCCTTCCTGATTCCGATCCCGCGCTACCTGCAGGCGTTCGGCAATTACATGAACCGCATTACGCTGTGAGAAAGCCATGAGAGCTGATCTGGAAATCATCCAGGAATGGATCCCCGCCGGCAGCCGCGTGCTCGACCTCGGTTGCGGTGACGGCGAGCTGCTGACGTGGCTGCGCGACAACAAGCAAGTCACCGGCTACGGCCTGGAAAACGACCCGGACAACATCGCCGAGTGCGTGGCCAAGGGCATCAACGTCATCGAGCAGGACCTGGACAAGGGCCTGGGCAACTTTGCCAGCAACAGTTTCGACATCGTGGTCATGACCCAGGCGCTGCAAGCCGTGCACTACCCGGACAAGATCCTCGACGAAATGCTGCGGGTCGGTCGCCAGTGCATCATCACCTTCCCCAACTTCGGTCACTGGCGCTGCCGCTGGTACCTGGCGAGCAAGGGCCGGATGCCGGTGTCTGAGTTTCTGCCGTACACCTGGTACAACACGCCGAACATCCACTTCTGCACCTTCGAAGACTTTGAAGCGTTATGTCGCGAACGTGAAGCCAAGGTCATTGATCGGCTTGCCGTGGATCAACAGCACAGGCACGGGTGGGCCAGTAAGCTATGGCCTAATCTGTTAGGTGAGATTGGTATTTACCGCGTCAGCAGCCCCGGGCTGCAAGACCACAAGGTCGCGGTCTGAAACACGACATTTCGAGGAGAACGATGATGGGTCGTTTAGCGCTGTTCGTACTTACTGCCTGCCTGAGCGTCACCGCCATGGCCGCCGACGTCATCAAAGGCGACCGTCAGGAAAAATTTGGCGATGTGACGGTGCATTACAACACCTTCAACTCCACCTTCCTGACGCCCGAGATCGCCAAAGCCGCGGAACTGACCCGCAGCAAGAACCAAGGCGTGATCAACATTTCGGTGCTCAAGGATGGCAAGCCGCTGATGGCCCAAGTGAGCGGTACGGTGAAAGACCTGACCAGCCAGAGTGTGCCGCTCAAATTCAAACAGATCACCGAACAAGGCGCGATCTACTACATCGCGCAATACCCGGTCGATCAGCAGGAAATCCGCACCTTCGACATCAAGGTGCAGACCGGTGACAAAATCAACACCATCAATTTCAACCAAGAGCTCTTCCCTGGCCAATGATCAACTTCACGCAACTCGTACTGGCCAGCCACAACGCCGGCAAACTCAAGGAACTCCAGGCGATGCTCGGCGGCTCGGTGCAACTGCGCTCGATCGGCGAGTTCAGCAGCGTCGAGCCTGAAGAAACCGGCCTGTCGTTCGTCGAGAACGCCATCCTCAAGGCCCGCAATGCCGCGCGCATTTCCGGCCTGCCGGCACTGGCCGACGATTCCGGGCTGGCGGTGGACTTCCTGGGTGGTGCACCGGGGATCTACTCGGCTCGTTATGCCGATGGCCAGGGCGATGCGGCGAACAACGCCAAACTGCTTGATGCCTTGAAAGACGTGCCGGAAGCCGAGCGCGGCGCGCAGTTCGTCTGTGTGCTGGCACTGGTGCGTCACGCCGACGATCCATTGCCGATCCTCTGCGAAGGCTTGTGGCACGGGCGCATCCTGACCCAGGCCAGCGGTGCACACGGTTTTGGTTACGACCCGCTGTTCTGGGTGCCGTCACGCGATTGCTCCAGCGCCGAGCTGAGCCCGAGCGAGAAGAACCTCATCAGCCACCGTGCCCGTGCAATGGATCTGCTGCGCCAGCGTCTAGGCCTGATATGACCCATGAATCATCCGCGTCGCCGCTGATTTTCGGCGGTGCCGCACAATCGCCTCGGGCCGCGCTGCCAACACTGCCGCCCCTGGCGCTGTACATCCACATCCCGTGGTGTGTGCGCAAATGCCCTTATTGCGACTTCAACTCCCACACCGCCAGCCCGGTGCTGCCGGAGCAGGAATACGTCGACGCCTTGCTGGCCGATCTCGATCAGGACCTGCACGCGGTCTACGGTCGTGAGTTGAGCTCGATCTTCTTTGGTGGCGGCACGCCGAGCCTGTTCAGCGCCGAAGCCTTGGGCCGCCTACTCAAAGGTGTCGAGCAGCGCATTCCGTTTGCCAGTGACATCGAAATCACCCTGGAAGCCAATCCGGGGACATTCGAGCAAGAGAAGTTCGTCGCTTACCGCGCATTGGGCATCAATCGCTTGTCGATCGGCATCCAAAGCTTCCAGGAAGAGAAACTCAAGGCACTGGGGCGGATTCACAACGGTGACGAAGCGGTAAGGGCCGCCGGCATGGCCCGGCAGGCCGGGTTCGATAACTTCAACCTGGACCTGATGCACGGTTTGCCCGACCAATCGCTGGACGATGCCCTGAGCGATTTGCGCCAGGCCATCGCCCTGAAACCGACCCACTTGTCCTGGTATCAACTGACGCTGGAGCCGAACACAGTGTTCTGGAACCAGCCGCCGACGCTGCCGGAAGACGACATGCTGTGGGATATTCAGGAAGCGGGTCAGGCGCTGCTCGCCGAACACGGTTACGCGCAATACGAAGTCTCCGCTTATGCCCAGCCCGGTCGTCCGGCGCGGCACAACCTCAATTACTGGAGTTTTGGCGACTTCATCGGCATCGGCGCCGGCGCTCACGGCAAGCTCAGTCACCCGGACGGGCGCATCGTGCGCACCTGGAAGACGCGCCTGCCGAAGGACTACCTGAACCCGGCGAAAAGTTTCAAGGCTGGCGAAAAGGCACTGACCAATGATGAACTGCCGTTCGAGTTCCTGATGAATGCGTTGCGCCTGACCGAGGGTGTGGAATCGAAGCTGTACCCGGAGCGTACCGGGCTGAGCCTGGATAGTCTTGCCGAACGCCGTCTCGAGGCCGAACAAAGCGGCTTGTTGCAGGTCGAACCGTCACGCCTGGCGGCCACCGAGCGCGGGCAACTGTTCCTCAATGACTTGCTGCAAAAATTTCTGAGCTGATTTCAGCCTTAAGGGAAAACGAATGGATTTGATACTCGACCTGCTCGCCACCGTCTCCCGCTGGAGCCGCAGCAACCTGTCGGAAATCTCGCTGGCGCTGGTGGGCTGTTTGCTGGTGCTGTTCGGCGCGGACATCAAAGGCTGGGTCGATCAGCGTCTGGGCAGCATCGCCGGCGCCTTGCGCGTCCCGCTGATGGCCCTGCTGTGCATGGTCGGCAGCGGCGTCGCGCTGATCTACGCCACGCCGTGGATCATCAAAGGCCTGAGCCAGTTCAACAACTACAGCCTGGCGCCGGTGTTGTTGGTGGTGTTGGTGCTCATCGGCGTAGTAGCCGACCGCCGCTGATTTCCGGACACCACAAAACACCTGTAGGAGCCGACTTGCTGGCGATGGAGTGTCAGTCAACATCGATGTGTCTGACACTCCATCGCCAGCAAGCCGGCTCCTACAGGTTTATAGCGTAGTGCTCAGGACTGTTTTTCGAACTTCAGGTCCCACACGCCATGCCCAAGACGTTCGCCACGGCGTTCGAACTTGGTGATCGGGCGTTCAGCCGGGCGCGGAACGCACTTGCCGTCTTCAGCCAGGTTGCGATAACCCGGCGCAACGTTCATCACTTCCAGCATGTACTCGGCATACGGTTCCCAGTCGGTGGCCATGTGCAGCACACCGCCGACCTTCAACTTGCTGCGCACCAGTTCAGCGAACGACGCCTGAACGATACGACGCTTGTGGTGACGGCTCTTGTGCCATGGGTCCGGGAAAAACAGCATCAGGCGATCGAGGCTGTTGTCGGCGATGCAACGGTTGAGCACTTCGATCGCGTCGCAATCGTAGACGCGCAGGTTGGTCAGGCCTTGAGTCAGCACGCCATTGAGCAGCGCGCCGACACCCGGCCGATGCACTTCCACGCCAATGAAATCCTGTTCCGGCGAGGCCGCAGCCATTTCCAGCAGCGAATGGCCCATGCCGAAACCGATTTCCAGCGAGCGCGGTGCCGAGCGACCGAACACCTGGTCGAAGTCCACCGGCGCGTCAGCCAATGGCAGCACAAACAAAGGCGTGCCCTGGTCCAGGCCGCGCTGCTGGCCTTCGGTCATGCGCCCGGCGCGCATCACGAAACTCTTGATGCGGCGGTGTTGGCGCTCGTCGCCTTCTTCCGTCTGGATAGGCGTGTCGTTTGATTCAGTCATCAATGGCTCTTACTTGATCAGACCATCCAGCGGCGAAGAGGCGCTGGCATAGAGTTTTTTCGGCATGCGGCCGGCGAGGTAGGCCAGGCGGCCCGCGACGATGGCGTGTTTCATGGCTTCAGCCATCATGACCGGCTGCTGGGCATGGGCGATCGCCGAGTTCATCAGCACCGCTTCGCAACCCAGTTCCATGGCGATGGTGGCGTCGGAAGCCGTACCGACACCGGCATCCACCAACACCGGAATCTTGGCTTCTTCGAGGATGATCTGCAGGTTGTATGGGTTGCAGATCCCCAGTCCTGTGCCGATCAGACCGGCCAGCGGCATGACCGCGATAACGCCGATTTCCGCCAGTTGACGGGCAATGATCGGGTCATCGCTGGTGTAGACCATCACGTCGAAGCCTTCCTTGACCAGCACTTCGGCGGCCTTGAGGGTTTCGATCACGTTGGGGAACAGGGTTTTCTGGTCCGCCAGCACTTCCAGTTTCACCAGGTTGTGACCGCCAAGCAGCTCACGGGCCAGACGACAGGTGCGCACGGCCTCGGTAGCGTCGAAGCAACCAGCGGTGTTCGGCAGGAAGGTGTAGCGATCCGGCGACAGGACTTCGAGCAGGTTCGGTTCGCCCGCATTCTGGCCGAGGTTGGTCCGGCGCACGGCGAAGGTGACGATCTCGGCACCCGAGGCCTCGATGGCCAGGCGGGTTTCTTCCATGTCGCGGTACTTGCCGGTGCCTACCAGCAAACGCGACTGGTAAGTACGACCGGCCAGGACGAAGGGCTTGTCGCTACGAACGATGCTCATGGGAAATCCTCTGTAGGGGTGAGGTTCTTGCAGAATTCTGTGCCCTTAGGGGCCGGGCGACTAGCCGCCGCCGATGGCGTGCACCACTTCGACGGAATCGCCGTCGTTCAGCGTGGTTTCTGCGTGCTGGCTGCGCGGGACGATATCCAGATTGAGTTCGACCGCCACCCGGCGTCCGGTCAGTTCCAGACGGGTCAGCAGGGCCGCAACGGTTTCACCGTCGGGCAGTTCAAGGGATTCGCCGTTCAACTGAATGCGCATGCCGAATGCCGCCATCATTTTTAGGGGCAGGCATTCTAGCCCGATCAGTCTTGGCGACCCAAGCCATTCGTCTTGAAACACGATCCCGCACACGGCGCTCTACTGATCCTGCAGGAGCTGCCAAAGGCTGCGATCTTTTGATGTTGCTCTTTTAAGATCAAAAGATCGCAGCCTTCGGCAGCACCTACAAGGTCACGTCAAGATCGATTCGGGGTCAGGTCAGTCGCCAGGCGGCAAGGCCCAGGCAGAGCCAACCCACCAGAAACGCAAGGCCGCCAAAGGGTGTGATGATTCCGAGCTTGCTGACGCCGGTCAGGGTCAACACATACAGGCTGCCGGAAAACAGCAAAATGCCGATGGCAAAGGACGCCCCGGCCCAGGTGATCAAGCGCCCGGGAATCTGCGTGGCCAGCAGCGCGACACCCAATAACGCCAGGGTGTGCACCAGCTGGTAGGTGACGCCGGTGTGGAAGATCGCCAGGTATTCAGGCGTCAGCCGGTTTTTCAGGCCATGGGCGGCAAACGCGCCAAGGGCAACACCAGTGAAGCCGAAGAAAGCGGCCAGCATCAGAAAGCCACGCAGCATGAAGAACTCCAGTCAGACTCGATCAACAGGGTCTGTATAATGGCCCGCTCAACGGGTTCGGCCAAGCCATCTCTATGCTGCGTTTATTTTTACGACGATTCACGAAGGCCCTGCTCTGGTTCGCGGGTGGTAGCGTATTGCTGGTGCTTGTTTTTCGCGTGGTACCACCGCCGGGCACGGCGCTGATGGTCGAGCGCAAGATCGAATCCTGGTTCGACGGCGAGCCGATTGACCTGCAACGCACCTGGAAACCCTGGGATGAAATCTCTGACGACCTTAAAGTCGCAGTGATTGCTGGCGAAGATCAGAAATTCCCGGAGCATTGGGGTTTTGACCTGGGTGCAATCCGGGCCGCACTGGCCCACAACGAGCTGGGCGGTTCGGTGCGCGGCGCCAGTACATTGAGCCAGCAAGTGTCGAAGAACCTGTTTTTGTGGTCTGGGCGCAGCTGGTTGCGCAAAGGGCTGGAAGCCTGGTTTACCGGGTTGATCGAAGTGCTCTGGCCCAAGCAGCGGATTCTTGAGGTTTACTTGAACAGCGTCGAGTGGGATGACGGCGTGTTCGGCGCGGAAGCGGCGGCTCGGCATCACTTTGGTGTTGGCGCTCGTTCTTTGTCGCGCCAGCAAGCGAGTTTGCTGGCTGCCGTTCTACCCAACCCAAGGGTGTGGAGCGCGAGTCATCCAACCAACTACGTCGCGCGGCGGGCTGGGTGGATTCGGCAGCAGATGAGTCAGCTTGGTGGTGATAGCTATCTGCTGGGGCTCAACGATTCACGCCGGGCGCCTTGGGCTCAGTAACACCACAAAACCAATGTGGGAGCGGGCTTGCTCGCGATTGCAGTGTGTCATTCAGCATAGATGTCGACTGTTGCACCGCAATCGCGAGCAAGCCCGCTCCCACATTAGATTGTTGGTGAGTCGGAATAGTCGGCCACCAACAAAAACGCCCCGATCAATGATCGGGGCGTTTTTTATTGCCGGGCGCGCAGGTTACGCAGCGATCGACAACTTGAGCTTGTTCATCGCGCTCTTTTCAAGCTGACGAATACGCTCGGCCGACACGTTGTACTTCTGCGCCAGGTCGTGCAGCGTAGCTTTCTCTTCAGCCAACCAGCGCTGATAGAGGATGTCACGGCTGCGGTCGTCCAGCACTTCCAGCGCTTCGTGCAGGTTGTGATTGGAGTTGTCGCTCCAGTCGGCATCTTCCAGTTGACGGGCCGGGTCGTACCGGTGGTCTTCCAGATAGTTGGCCGGCGACTGGAAAGCACTGTCGTCGTCCGCTTCTGCGGCCGGGTCGAAAGCCATGTCATGACCGGTCAGGCGACTTTCCATTTCGCGCACTTCCCGCGGCTCTACGCCGAGGCTTTCCGCCACACGGTGGACTTCCTCGTTGTTCAGCCACGCCAGACGTTTCTTCTGGCTGCGCAGGTTGAAGAACAGCTTGCGCTGGGCCTTGGTGGTCGCGACTTTCACAATGCGCCAGTTACGCAGGATGAACTCGTGGATTTCCGCCTTGATCCAGTGCACGGCGAACGAAACCAGACGCACACCCATTTCCGGGTTGAAGCGCTTCACGGCCTTCATCAGGCCGACGTTGCCTTCCTGGATCAGGTCAGCCTGAGCCAGGCCGTAGCCGGAATAGCTACGGGCGATATGTACGACAAAACGCAGGTGGGCGAGCACCATCTGCCGAGCCGCCCCCAAATCCTGCTCATAATAGAGACTCTCGGCCAGTTCACGCTCCTGCTCCGGCGTCAGCAAAGGAATGCTGTTGACGGTGTGCACATAGGCCTCCAGGTTCGCACCCGGGACCAGAGCATATGCAGGTTGCAAAGAATTGGTCATACGAAAAAACCTCCGACTTACAAACTCGTGCAGTTCAGCACTGCGAAAATTGACCGGAAACCGAAAGACAAGTTCCCAAAAACGCTGAAAGGTCAATACGAGCAAAATGATACTACTTAGGCGCAAGCTCCCTCAGGTGGCGTGCGACTGCAATCCATGCACCGATATACCCCAACAGCACCGCGCCAAGCAAGAGAGACAGACCGTCGGCAACCGGCACTCCGGCCAGCGCGAAATCACTGCCATACAAACCGGCCAGCCCGACTACTGCGTCGTTCAGCCAGTTCAGGCCGAACGCCAATACACCCCAGGAAAGTATCCCCGCACCAAAGCCATACAGCGCGCCCATATACAGAAAGGGCCTGCGCACATAGCTGTCAGTGCCGCCCACGAGTTTAATCACTTCTATCTCTGTGCGGCGGTTTTCAATATGAAGACGAATGGTATTGCCTATCACCAAAAGTAATGCAGAAACCAGAAGCACGGTCAGACCGAAGACGAAACGGTCACCCAGCTTGAGAATGGCTGCCAGACGCTCTACCCAGACTAGATCAAGTTGTGCCTGTTGTACCTTCGGCAACTCGGAAAGTTTTTGTCGTAATGCTTCAAGCGCGGGTTTGTCGACTTCGTTCGGCGTCACCAATACCACGCCTGGCAACGGGTTTTCCGGCAATTCCTTCAGCGCCTCGCCCAGACCGGACTGCTGCTGAAACTCTTCCAGTGCCTGATCGCGGCCGACATATTCAGCATCAGCTACGCCCGGAATGCCTTTGATCTGGTCACGCAGCGACTCGCCTTCAGCCGTGCTGGCTTCAAGTTGCAGGTAAAGGGAAATCTGCGCCGCACGCTGCCAGGAGCCGCCAAGACGCTCCACGTTACTTAGCAAAAGTGACAGGCCCATCGGCAAACTCAGGGCCACCGCCATCACCATGCAGGTGAAGAAACTGCCGATGGGCTGCTTGCCCAGGCGACGCAAACTGTCCAGCAGACTGGCGCGATGGCTTTCGACCCAGGCGCGAAACAACGTGGCGAAATCCGGACCGTCGTCATCGTCGCGTTTTTTCTTCTGCGGTTGCGGGTCGGCGGCTTTCGGCGCCACGCGCTCGGAAACCTTGGGGCTGCGTGTTGCACTCATACGCCGGCCTCCCCGTCGCCGATCAGTCGGCCGCGTTGCAGGGTCAGCATGCGATGACGCATGCGAGCAATCAGGGCCAGGTCATGGCTGGCGATCAGCACGCTGGTGCCCAGACGGTTGATGTCTTCGAACACGCCCATGATCTCGGCGGCCAGACGCGGATCGAGGTTACCGGTCGGCTCATCCGCCAGCAGCAATGCCGGACGGTGGACGATGGCGCGGGCGATGCCGACGCGCTGTTGCTGGCCGGTGGACAGGTCGCCGGGGTACAGGTCGGTTTTATCCGACAGCGCCACACGCTCCAATGCCGAATCCACACGCTTGGCGATTTCGGCCTTGGACAAACCAAGAATCTGCAACGGCAGCGCGACGTTGTTGAACACCGTGCGATCGAACAGCAACTGATGATTCTGGAACACCACGCCAATCTGCCGACGCAGATAAGGGATCTGCGCATTGCTGATGGTGCCGAGGTCCTGGCCGGCCAGCAGCAATTTGCCGGTGGTCGGACGTTCCATCGCCAGCAGCAGCCGCAACAGGGTGCTTTTACCGGCGCCGGAGTGGCCGGTCACAAACAAGAACTCGCCCCGACGGACTCGAAAGCTCAGCTCATGCAAGCCGACGTGACCGTTCGGGTAGCGTTTACCGACCTGTTCGAAACGAATCATGAACGCTCCCGCTCGGCAAACAGTGCCTGGACAAAGGGTTCTGCTTCAAAAGTTCGCAAGTCATCGATGCCTTCACCGACGCCGATGTAGCGAATCGGCAGGCCAAACTGCTTGGCCAGGGCGAAAATCACTCCGCCCTTGGCGGTGCCATCGAGCTTGGTCAGCGCCAGGCCTGTCAGTTCGACGGTCTGGTTGAATTGTTTAGCCTGGTTGATCGCGTTCTGCCCGGTGCCGGCATCGAGCACCAGCAGCACTTCATGCGGTGCGTCAGCGTCGAGCTTGCTGATAACCCGGCGAACCTTCTTCAACTCTTCCATCAAGTTGTCTTTGGTGTGCAGACGACCGGCAGTGTCGGCGATCAACACGTCAATGCCACGGGCCTTGGCGGCCTGCACCGCATCGAAGATTACCGAAGCCGAGTCGGCGCCAGTGTGCTGGGCGATCACCGGAATCTTGTTGCGCTCGCCCCAGACCTGCAATTGCTCGACCGCCGCGGCACGGAAAGTATCGCCCGCCGCGAGCATGACTTTCTTGCCTTCGAGTTGCAGTTTCTTCGCCAGTTTGCCGATGGTGGTGGTCTTGCCGGCGCCGTTGACGCCGACGACCAGAATCACGAACGGCTTGTTCTGCGAGGTGATTTTCAGCGGCTGCTCGACCGGTTTGAGCATTGCAGCCAGTTCAGCCTGAAGGGATTTGTACAGAGCGTCGGCGTCCGCCAGCTCTTTACGCGCAACCTTTTGGGTCAGGCGCTGGATAATCACCGAAGTGGCTTCGACGCCCACGTCGGCGGTCAGCAAACGGGTTTCGATGTCTTCGAGCAGCTCGTCATCGATGATCTTCTTGCCCAGGAACAGGGCAGCCATGCCTTCGCCAATGGTGGCGCTGGTCTTGGACAGGCCTTGCTTGAGGCGGGCGAAGAACCCGGCCTTGGTTTCCTCGGTGCGCGCAGGCTGTGCGGGGGTTTCGACCGGCACGACAGGCGCGGCGGCAACGGGAGCGACGACCGGCACAGGCGCTTGAACAACAGGCGCAGCCGGAACAACGAATGCAGGAGTCACAGGCTCTGGAACAACGGGCGAAGGCTCGGCGGCCACACTAACCGGCTCGACAATCGGTTCAACCACCGGCGCCTGAATCGGCTCAGGTGCGAACGCAGTCGGCGCTGGAATCGGCGGCGTAATGTGCGGTGCCAATTCGTCTTCGACCAATGCCACCGGCTCTTCCGCCACCGGCAATGTCAGCCACGGCTCGGCGGCTGGCGTCAGCGGCTGTTCGACCAGGGCCTCAGCCTGTGCCTCAACCACCGGCTGCAGCACCGGCTCGGCATTCGGCAGGACGATCGGCGCCAGCTCTTGTTCTATGACAGGCGCCGGCGTTGGCTCAGGATGTGACTGTGGCTGTTCGACGACGGTTTCCTGCGGCTTTTTGCGCAGCCATCCGAACAGGCTTTTCTTCTCGCCAGCCGCAGCTGGTGCTTTCTTGTCGTCGTTGGAACCAAACATGGAGGACGGCTATCTCACGGTAGCGACGCGCCAAAGGGCGCCTCGGCAAATAAATATTCGATGCAGAACAGACTGCGATTGACCCAGCTTGTTCACGCGCAACATTTTGTAGAGGTGCAAATGGCGCCTTACAAAAACGATTTCACGAAGGACTGATGCGGCAAAATCGGCGAAAAGGTGGAGTTTAGTTGATAAAACGTAGCCTTCTGCCGTAAACCCATACAACCTGATCAAACGCTATGGCCTGATAGGCGTGGCCGCCAGTAAAACGGATCAGTATCCTAGCACCCTCTCGCCCGCCGACGCTAAGACCAAGCGGGCAGCTCAACAGGTTTAAAAAACGAATGAATGCTCTAGCCCGCCGCGCTGCAGGCCTGCTGCTCAGCACAGTTTGTCTGCCACTCTCAGCCCTCGCTGCCGATCCGCAACCCACCCACGAATTCACCCTCGACAATGGCCTGAAGGTCGTCGTGCGCGAAGACCATCGTGCGCCGGTGGTGGTTTCCCAAGTCTGGTACAAGGTCGGTTCGAGCTACGAGACACCGGGGCAAACCGGTTTGTCCCACGCGCTGGAACACATGATGTTCAAGGGCAGCGAGAAAGTCGGCCCCGGCGAAGCCTCGCTGATCCTGCGCGACCTCGGCGCGGAAGAGAACGCCTTCACCAGCGACGACTTCACTGCCTACTATCAAGTACTGGCCCGCGACCGTCTGGGCGTGGCCTTCGAGCTCGAAGCCGACCGCATGGCCAGCCTGCGCCTGCCGGCCGACGAGTTCGCCCGCGAGATCGAGGTTATTAAAGAAGAACGCCGCTTGCGCACTGACGACAAGCCGATGTCCAAGGCCTACGAACGCTTCAAGGCCATGGCCTACCCGGCCAGCGGCTATCACACGCCGACCATCGGCTGGATGGCGGACCTCGACCGCATGAAGGTCGAAGAGCTGCGCCACTGGTACCAATCCTGGTACGTGCCGAACAACGCCACGCTGGTGGTCGTCGGTGACGTGACCCCGGACGAAGTGAAAACCCTGGCACAGCGCTACTTCGGTCCGATCGCCAAGCGTGATGTACCGCCGGCGAAAAAACCGGTCGAACTGGCCGAGCCCGGCGAACGCCAGATCACTCTGCATGTGCAGACGCAACTGCCGAGCCTGATGCTGGGCTTCAACGTACCGAGCATCGCCACCGCCGAAGACAAGCGTTGGGTCCACGCCTTGCGCCTGATCTCGGCCTTGCTCGACGGCGGCTACAGCGGCCGCATCCCGACGCAACTGGAACGCGGCGAAGAACTGGTGTCCGGCGGCTCGTCGAGCTACGACGCCTACACCCGCGGCGACAGCCTGTTCACCTTGTCGGCGACGCCCAACACTCAGAAAAAGAAAACCATGGCCCAGGCCGAAGCAGGCCTGTGGAAGTTGCTCGAACAGCTGAAAACCACCGCGCCGTCCGCCGAAGAACTGGAACGCGTGCGGGCTCAAGTGATTGCCGGTCTGGTCTACGAGCGTGATTCGATCACCAGCCAGGCCACCGCCATCGGCCAACTGGAAACCGTCGGCCTGTCCTGGAAACTGATGGACACCGAACTGGCCGAACTGGAAAGCGTCACGCCAGAAGACATCCAGAAAGCCGCCAAGCTGTATTTCACCCGCGAACGTCTCAGCGTCGCCCATGTCCTGCCACTGGAGACGACTCATGAGTGAGCGTAAAAAACCACGTCTGGCCCTGATCGGCCTGGTCGCTGTCGCATTGATTGGCTCCGCGGCCTTCTATTTCCTGAAGACCGACCACTCCAACGCCAGCGAAGCCTTTGACAAGGCCAAGTCCAGCCAGAAACTGCAATCGCTGGCCGAACTCAACGGCAAGGCACCGAGCCGCCGTTCGCTCAACGTGCAAACCTGGAACACCGCCGAAGGCGCCAAGGTGCTGTTCGTTGAAGCCCGCGAGTTGCCGATGTTCGACATGCGTCTGATCTTCGCTGCCGGCAGCAGCCAGGACGGCGATGCGCCGGGACTGTCCGTGCTGACCAACGCAATGCTCAACGAAGGCGTGGCCGGCAAAGATGTCGGCGCTATCGCTCAGGGCTTCGAAGGTCTGGGTGCCGACTTCGGCAACGGCGCGTTCAAGGACATGGCACTGGCCTCGTTGCGCAGCCTCAGTGCCGCCGACAAACGCGAGCCTGCGCTGAAACTGTTCTCTGAAGTTGTCGGCAAACCGACCTTCCCCGCCGATTCATTTGCGCGCATCAAGAACCAGATGCTCGCCGGCTTCGAATACCAGAAACAGAACCCCGGCAAACTGGCCAGCATCGAGCTGATGAACCGCTTGTACGGCGACCACCCGTATGCGCATTCCAGCGATGGCACGGCGAAAACCGTTCCAGCGATTACCCTGGCTCAGCTGAAGGCTTTCCATGAGAAAGCCTACGCCGCGGGCAACGTGGTGATTGCGCTGGTGGGTGACCTTTCTCGCGCCGAGGCCGAGGCGATTGCTGCGCAAGTCTCCGGCGCGCTGCCAAAAGGCCCTGCATTGGCGAAACTGCCGCAACCGGTCGAGCCGAAAGCCAGCATTGGCCACATCGAGTTTCCGTCCAAGCAGACCAACCTGATGCTCGCGCAACTGGGCATCGACCGTGACGACCCGGATTACGCCGCGCTGTCCATGGGCAACCAGATCCTCGGCGGCGGGGGCTTCGGCACCCGTTTGATGAGCGAAGTGCGCGAGAAGCGCGGCCTGACGTACGGCGTGTATTCGGGCTTTACGCCGATGCAGGCGCGCGGCCCGTTCATGATCAACCTGCAAACCCGCGCCGAGATGAGCGAAGGCACGCTGAAACTGGTGCAGGACGTACTCGCCGACTACCTTAAAACCGGACCGACCGAGAAAGAGCTCGACGACGCCAAGCGTGAACTGGCCGGCAGCTTCCCGCTGTCCACCGCCAGCAATGCCGATATCGTCGGCCAGCTCGGCGCGATGGGTTTCTACAACCTGCCGTTGAGCCATCTGGAGGACTTCATGCAGCAGTCCCAGAGCCTGACCGTCGAGCAAGTCAAAACCGCACTGAACAAACACCTGAGTACGGACAAAATGGTCATCGTCAGCGCTGGCCCGACCGTGCCGCAAAAGCCGTTACCGGCCCCTACTGATAAACCTGCCGAGCAGCCGCTCGGGGTTCCGGAGCATTAATGGCCACTCGTCCTAAAAAACCTGTTCACAACGTGCACAACGGCGTGAACCAACTGCGCATCATCGGCGGTGAATGGGGCAGCCGAAAGCTGAGCTTCCCCGATGCACCGGGCCTGCGCCCCACGCCAGATCGCGTGCGTGAAACCTTGTTCAACTGGCTCGCACCGTATGTGCCCGGGGCCAAGGTCTTTGACCCATTCGCCGGTAGCGGCGCGTTGTTCCTCGAGGCACTGTCCCGTGGTGCGGCGATGGGCCAGGCGCTGGACGCCAGCAACATCGCGGTCTCAAGCATCAAGGAACATCTGGGCACCCTGCGCTGCACCACCGGCCAGATTCAGACGGCCGATGCCCTGCGCTACCTGGAAACCCAGCCAGCGGTCGCTTACGACCTGGTGTTCCTCGATCCGCCGTTCAACCAGAACCTGTTGCCTACCGTCTGCACCCTGCTCGAAGAGCGCCAATGGCTGGCGAACGATGCCTGGGTGTACACCGAAAGCGAAACAGCCCCCTCGACACTCGGTTTGCCGGCCAACTGGCGCCTGCACCGCGAGCAAAAATCCGGGCGCGTCTACTACTCGTTGTGGCAACGTATGACAGAGATCGCCGGTTAACCGACCGGCCTGAAAAGGTGCGCACAGGTTGCGCACCGCTGTATCGAGAGCCATCGTGTCTTTTCCGCCAGAACGCTTCACCCCTGCCTTCGGCCTTGGCAACCCGCACTTGCAAACCTTGTGGGGACCGCTATGGCGCAAAACCACGCACATCGAACGCGAGCGCGAACGCTTGTGGCTCGAGGATGGCGACTTTCTTGACCTGGACTGGCACGGCCCGCACAGCGCCGATACACCGCTGGTGCTGGTGTTGCACGGCCTGACCGGTTCTTCCAATTCGCCTTACGTGGCCGGTGTGCAGAAGGCGCTGGGCACCCTGGGCTGGGCCAGTGTTGCGCTGAACTGGCGCGGCTGTTCGGGCGAACCCAATCTGTTGCCGCGCAGCTACCATTCCGGCGCCAGTGAAGACCTCGCCGAAACCATCAGACACCTGCGGGCCAAACGGCCGCTCGCGCCGCTGTACGCGGTCGGTTATTCCCTCGGTGGCAACGTTTTGCTCAAACACCTGGGTGAGACCGGCAGCGACAGCGGCGTGCTCGGCGCTGTGGCGGTGTCGGTGCCGTTTCGGCTCGATCAATGCGCCGACCGTATCGGCCAGGGGTTCTCGAAGGTGTATCAGGCGCACTTCATGCGCGAGATGGTCACCTACATCAAGAACAAGCAACGGCAATTCCAGCATGACGGACGCGAGGATGGCCTGGCGAAGCTGGCCGCCCTGGGCTCGCTGGAAAACATGCGCACCTTCTGGGATTTCGATGGCCGGGTCACCGCGCCGCTGCATGGCTTCACCGATGCACAGGATTACTATCGCCGCGCCTCGAGCCGCTATTTCCTTGGGGAAATTCGTACGCCGACGCTGATCATCCATGCTGCCGACGACCCGTTTGTGTTTCCTCACAGCCTGCCGTCCGCTGAGGAATTGTCCGCCTGCACCCAGTTCGAGCTGCAAGCCAAGGGCGGGCATGTCGGCTTCGTCGAGGGCACGTTCCGGCAACCGGGTTACTACCTGGAACGGCGCATCCCGCAGTGGCTGGCCGCCGTGGGTCGCGGGTAAACCGATGGATACCGATCAGGGCGAGTCGATCCGTTTCTGGCAAACGGCACCGTTGGCCGGGGTCGAGTTGTTGTCCGCGCGCTACATCGAACACCGTTTCGCCCCCCATGTGCATGACGGTTACGTGATCGGCATGATCATGGCCGGCGCCCAGCGTTATCGCTATCGCGGCGCCGAACACCTGGCGGGCAGCGGCACGCTGGTGTTGATCAACCCGGATGAATTGCACACCGGTCACAAGGGTACGGAGGACGGCTGGCTGTACCGGGCGTTTTATCCCGACAGCGAGCAGATTCTCTCGCTGCTGACCGAGCTGGAACTGCCGACCCACACCTTGCCCGCATTTGGCGCAACGCTGTATCGCGATCCCGATCTGGTGAAGGGTTTCTGCCAACTGCATCGCCTGCTCGAAACGCCGTCCACCGCCCTGCAACAGCAGACCGCCTGGCGGGAAATGATGCTGTCGTTGCTGCAACGTCACGCCGCCGTCCCGGACGCCGGTAAACCTGGCAAGGAACACCGGGCGGTGACCTTGGCCAAGGAACTGCTGCAAGCGCAATTGGCGGCACCGCCGTCGCTGGAAGAACTCGCGGCAGCGGTGAACCTGTCGCCGTTCCACTTCGCCCGGGTATTCCGCCGCGCCACAGGCATGCCACCGCACACCTGGCTGATACAGCAACGCATCGCCCGGGCACGAGGGTTATTGCAGAGTGGATGTTTACCGCTGGAAGTGGCCACGCAATTGGGGTTTGCCGACCAGAGTCATCTGAATCGCCAGTTCAAGCAGGTTTACGGGGTGGGGCCGGGGGCGTATCGCAGAGCTCTATTGTAGGAGCCGGCTTGCTGGCGATTGGGACAACCCGGTCTGTCTGAAACACCGCAGCGTCCTTATCGCCAGCAAGCCGGCTCCTACAGGGGATTGTGTTATTCGCCGGTGGCGATGCCTCGCGCAGGCTCGTTGATCCACTCGCTCCACGACCCGGCATACAACGAACCCAACGGATAACCCGCGAGGCACAAGGCGAACAGGTTATGGCACGCCGTCACGCCGGAGCCGCAGTACGCGACCAGATCAGTCGGTGAGCGATTGCCGAGTTTCGCGGCAAACCGCTGCTTGAGCTGATCGGCCGGCAGGAAATGCCCGTCGCTGCCCAGGTTGTCGGTGAACGCCGCGCATTGCGCCCCGGGAATGTGTCCGGCAATCGGGTCGATGGGTTCCACTTCGCCCTTGAAACGCGGCAAGGCCCGGGCATCGAGCAAGGTCAGCTCGGGTTGGCCGAGACGCTGCTGAAGCTGTTCGGCGCTCAGGACCAGCGCATTGTCCGGCGTCCCGGTAAAGGTGCCACGTTCAACACCGGGAGCATCGAGGCTCAGGGGCAAACCCGCCGCGTGCCAGGCCTTGAGCCCGCCATCGAGGATGAACACGCCATCGCGCTTGCCCAGCCAGGCCAGCAACCACCAGGCCCGCGCCGCGTAGGCGCCTGGACCGTCGTCATACAAGACCACATCGCTGTCGGCATTGATGCCCCAGGTCTGCAAACGCTCGATCAAGTCTTCAGGCTCGGGCAACGGATGGCGCCCGGTCACCCCTTTGATCACTGCCCCGCTCAAGTCGCGCTCAAGATCGGCAAAACTCGACCCGGCGATATGCCCTTCGGCATAGCTGCGCTGGCCGTAATCCGGGTCGTCGAGGGCAAAACGACAATCCAGAATCACCAGCCCCGGCTGCTCCTTTTTCAGGTCCAGTGCTTGCGGGCTGATCAATTGCGCAATGGGCATAACGGGCTCCAGTGATTAGGCGATGTCTGATCCTACTGTACTTCTTCCAGGGCTTGCGCCAACGGCACGTAAAACTCCTCGAACAAGGCGTTTACCGCATCGCGGGATTGATCCGTGACAAACCCTGCTTCCAGTACCAGCACCTGGTACACCCCACGCTTTATCGCCTGTTCGCTCAGGTGATTGGAGTTCTCCCGCGTGGTGCACAGGAAACGCACCCAGGACGTCAGGATGATCCAGGCATTGAGCGTCAGGGACTCGATCTGCACCCGGTCCATTTCCAGGATGCCCGCCTCGACGAACCCTTTGTAGATCGCCGTGCCCTGGATCACGCAGCGCTGGGAAAAACGCCGATAACGGGCGGCCAGTTCCGGATCGCTGTCGAGCAGGTGCTCGAGGTCGCGGTGCAAAAACCGGTAGCGCCACATGGCTGCCAGCAACTCCTGGAGGTAGTAACGCTTGTCCTCCACTGTCGCGGCGCGCCCCTGGGGCGGGCGCAGGAAGCTGTCGACCAGGCTTTCGTACTCACTGAACAACACGGCGATGATCGCCTGCTTGTTGGGGAAGTGGTAGTACAGGTTGCCCGGGGAAATTTCCATATGGGCAGCAATGTGGTTGGTGCTGACGCTGCGTTCGCCCTGCTGATTGAACAGCTCCAGGCTGTTCTGCACGATGCGCTCGCTGGTTTTGATCCGTGGGGCCATGGCTTGAGCTTTAATTCAGAGGGCGTTGACGGGCATCTTACGACCTATCCGCCCGTGGATAAAACAACACGGCGCCAGGATGGTATTTGACTTTATAGAGTATAGACTCTAAAAAGCTCGTCACAACGATAAATCCGGAGATGACCATGACTGCTGAAATTGCCTACCTCCAGAATCTGCAGCAGCCACTGGAAGAGCTCCAAACCCTGTTCGACGCCCAGCGCGCAGCCTATGCCGCCAACCCGATGCCGCCCGCGGCGCAGCGCCAGCAATGGCTCAAGGCTTTGCGGGATTTGCTGAGCACTGAACGCCAGGCGCTGATTGACGCCATCAGTCAGGACTTCAGCCATCGCAGCGCCGATGAAACCCTGCTCGCCGAACTGATGCCGAGCCTGCACGGCATTCATTACGCCAGTCAGCACCTCAATGGCTGGATGAAGCCTTCACGGCGCAAAGTCGGCGTTGCCTTTCAGCCCGCCTCGGCCAAAGTCGTTTATCAGCCGTTGGGCGTGGTCGGGGTGATCGTCCCCTGGAACTACCCGCTGTACCTGGCCATCGGCCCTTTGGTGGGCGCATTGTCGGCGGGCAACCGGGTGATGCTAAAACTCAGCGAGTCGACTCCCGCCACCGGCTTGCTGCTCAAGGCATTGCTGGGCCGGATCTTTCCCGAAGACCTGGTGTGCGTTGTGCTCGGCGAGGCCGATATCGGCGTGGCGTTCTCTCGCCTGCGTTTCGATCACTTGTTGTTCACCGGTGCCACCAGCATCGGCAAGCATGTGATGCGCGCAGCGGCCGAAAACCTGACGCCGGTGACGCTGGAACTCGGCGGAAAATCCCCGGCCATCGTTTCCCGCGATGTGCCCTTGAAAGATGCCGCCGAACGCATCGCGTTCGGCAAGACGCTCAACGCCGGACAAACCTGCGTGGCCCCGGACTACGTGCTGGTGCCGGAAGACCGCGTAGGCTCTTTCATCGAAGCCTATCGCCAGGCGGTTCGCGGATTTTATCCGACACTGGCTGACAACCCGGACTACACCGCCATCATCAATGACCGACAACTGGCCCGGCTCAACGGCTACATCAGCGATGCCACCAGCAAAGGCGCGCTGCTGATCCCGCTGTTCGACCAGGGTCAGGGCCGCCGAATGAGCCATAGCCTGCTGCTCAACGTCACGGACGAGATGATGGTGATGCAGGATGAAATCTTCGGCCCTTTGCTGCCGATCGTTCCGTACAAGGACCTGGATGAAGCGTTTGCCTACATCAGCCAGCGACCTCGTCCGTTGGCGCTGTATTACTTCGGCTACGACAAGCGCGAACAAAACCGCGTCCTGCACGAGACCCATTCCGGTGGCGTGTGCCTGAACGACACGTTGCTGCATGTTGCCCAGGACGACATGCCGTTCGGCGGCATCGGCGCCTCGGGCATGGGTCATTACCACGGCCACGAAGGCTTCCTGACCTTCAGCAAGGCCAAAGGTGTACTGATCAAACAGCGTTTCAACGCGGCGAAGCTGATCTACCCGCCGTACGGCAAATCCATCCAGAAACTGATCCAGAAGCTGTTTATCCGCTAACGATCAAATCCATCGGGTAATAACAATAATGAGCCCAGGCCTGTCCGCTACACCCGCGCTGTCACGGCGCGGCCTGCTTAAATTCAGCCTCGGCGCGAGTGCTTTCCTGGCCACGGCCGGGTTGGGCGCGAGCCTCAGCGGTTGTTCGTCGAGCATTCCGGCCGACGGTTTCACGATGCTGCGCAGCGGCGATCTGCTGTTTTTGCGGGCGCTGATTCCGGTGATGCTCGATGGCGCCGTGGTCGCCGGAAAAATACCGATGGCGGTGGACCAGACCTTGCGCTGCCTGGATAACAGCCTGAATCACCTGTCGCCGGAAATGCTCAAGCTGACCCGGCAATTGTTCGATGTGCTGGGGATGGCCGTGACGCGTGGGCCGCTGACCGGGATCTGGGGCAGTTGGGAAAACGCCAGTGCCGACGAGATCCGGCATTTTCTTGATCGCTGGGAAAACAGCTCGCTGAGCCTGTTGCGCATGGGGCACAGCTCGCTGCTGCAACTGGTGATGATGGCGTGGTACAGCCGGACGGAATCGTGGGCGCATTGCGGGTATCCCGGGCCTCCCACGGTTTGAGACCGAGTCGCCCCCTTCGCGGGCAAGCCCGCTCCAACAGGATCCGAGGTGGGCCACCCTTTTGTGAACGACTCAAAACCTGTGGGAGCGGGCTTGGTCTGGGCGGCATTCCGACGAAAGCGCCAGCCGCATCACCACAAAACCCAAAAACAATAAGAGAACCCGAACATGCCCGTACCCGATCCGTTCCGCGAAGGCATGGCCCGCGGCTGGAAAACCCACAACGGCGCGCAACTGACCGAGGACCTGACCCTCGAAGCGGATGTAGCGATCATCGGCAGCGGCGCCGGTGGCGGGACGACGGCCGAAATCCTCAGCACCGCCGGCTACAAGGTGTTGCTGATCGAAGAAGGCCCGCTCAAGACCAGCAGCGATTTCAAAATGCTCGAAGACCAGGCCTACACCAGCCTCTATCAGGAAGGCATCGGCCGCATGAGCAAGGACGGCGCGATCACTATCCTTCAAGGTCGGGCCGTGGGCGGCACCACACTGATCAACTGGACATCGAGCTTTCGCACCCCGGACCCGACGCTCGAACACTGGGCCCGGGAGCACAACGTCAAAGGCCACAGCCCGGCGGAGATGGCGCCATGGTTCGAGAAAGTGGAACAGCGTCTCGGCGTCGCACCGTGGATGGTTCCGCCCAATGCCAACAACGACGTGATCCGCAAGGGCTGCGAGAAGCTCGGTTACACCTGGCACGTCATCCCGCGCAACGTGCGTGGCTGCTGGAACCTCGGTTATTGCGGCATGGGCTGCCCGACCAACGCCAAGCAATCGATGATGGTGACGACGATTCCGGCGACCCTGGAAAAGGGCGGCGAGCTGATTTACCTGACCCGCGCTGAACAACTGGTGATCAAGGACGGCAAGGTGACGAGCCTGCAGTGTGTGGCGATGGACGACCGTTGCGTCGCCCCCACGGGCAAGACGATCACGGTCAAGGCGCGGCATTACGTGCTGGCCGGCGGCGGGATCAACAGCCCAGCACTACTGTTGCGCTCGGACGCGCCAGACCCGCACAAGCGGCTGGGCAAACGGACCTTTCTGCATCTGGTCAACATGTCCGCCGGGCTGTTCGATGAGGTGATCAACCCGTTCTATGGCGCGCCGCAGTCGATCTACTCCGATCACTTCCAATGGCAGGACGGCACGACCGGCAAGATGGCTTACAAGCTCGAAGTGCCACCGCTGCACCCGGCGCTGGCGGCCACCCTGCTCGGCGGTTTCGGCACGGAAAACGCGCAGCACATGAAAAACCTGCCTCACACCCACGCCATGCTGGCGTTACTGCGCGATGGTTTTCACCCGGACAGTCCCGGCGGCAGCGTCGAGTTGCGCGGTGACAACACGCCGGTGCTCGACTATCAGGTTTCAGCCTACGCCTGGGACGGTTTGCGCCGCGCGTTCCACAGCATGGCCGAGATCCAGTTCGCCGGTGGCGCCAACGCCGTCATGCCGATGCACGCCGACGCGCGCTACGTGAAAACCCTGGCCGAAGCGCGCACGCTGATCGATGGGTTGAGCCTTGAGCTGTATCGCACCCGCCTGGGCAGTGCCCATGTGATGGGCGGTTGTGCCATGGGTGAAGACCCGAAAAACGCCGTGACCGACAGCCTTGGCCGGCATCATCAACTCAGCAACCTGTCGATCCACGATGGCTCGCTGTTCCCCACCAGCATTGGCGCAAACCCGCAATTGTCGGTTTACGGGCTGACGGCGCAACTGGCGACTTCGCTCGCCGAACGTTTGAAAAACCCGTGAAAAGAGCGACTATTCCCATCGTCTATAGTGCTTTCTTACCCAAAAGGCGACTTGGCCGACCGGGAAGGCTGCGATACCATCCGACTCCCCAACGGACTCCCGCCAGGACGACGCGATGAACCGAGTGTTGTACCCAGGTACCTTCGACCCTATTACCAAGGGCCATGGCGACTTGGTCGAACGCGCCGCGCGCCTGTTCGATCATGTGATCATCGCCGTCGCTGCCAGCCCGAAAAAAAACCCGTTGTTTCCCCTGGAACAGCGTGTGGAGCTGGCCCGCGAGGTCACTAAACATCTGCCGAACGTTGAAGTCGTCGGCTTCTCGACGCTGTTGGCGCATTTCGCCAAAGAGAAGAACGCCAACGTGTTCCTGCGTGGTTTGCGCGCAGTCTCGGACTTCGAATACGAATTTCAGCTGGCCAACATGAACCGTCAGCTGGCGCCAGACGTGGAAAGCCTGTTTCTGACGCCGTCCGAGCGTTATTCGTTCATCTCCTCGACGCTGGTCCGTGAAATCGCGGCCCTGGGCGGCGATATCACCAAGTTCGTTCACCCTGCTGTGGCGGACGCCCTGACACTTCGATTCAAGAAATAACGCCGGCTGTAGGAGCCGGCTTGCTGGCGATGGCGTCGTGCCAGCCAATACACACATTCACTGACCCACCGCTATCGCCAGCAAGCCGGCGCCTACAGAACGTCGCGCCCGCGTGCACTGCGGTCTCCAATGCGGCACAATTGCGCATTGGTTTATTGCGCCCGGGCCTTGCGCCCCGGCTGGAGTTAGCATGTCCCTGATCATCACCGACGATTGCATCAACTGCGACGTCTGCGAACCCGAGTGCCCGAACGCCGCCATTTCCCAGGGCGAAGAGATCTATGTGATCGACCCGAACCTGTGCACACAGTGTGTCGGCCACTACGACGAACCTCAGTGCCAGCAGGTCTGTCCGGTAGATTGCATTCCACTGGACGAGGCGCATCCGGAGACTGAAGAGCAGTTGATGGAGAAGTACCGGAAGATTACCGGCAAGGCTTGAATCAGATAGTTTTTTAGCGTCTGTTCGGGCCTCTTCGCGAGCAAGCCCGCGCCCACATTGGATCTGCGGTGTTCACACCATCTGATTAACACTCAGATCCAATGTGGGAGCGGGCTTGCTCGCGAAAGGGCCATCAGCCACACCAAAGAGGTAACTGAACCTCACTCCCGCTGCTCAAACCCCTCCCCGATACACCCCAGACACCGCACAAACGCCGCTTTCGCCGGATCAACCACCAGCGCCTGTCCCGCATCGCCGACATTGCCGCCCAGTGCGGTAAACGGCAGCGACACCACAAACGCCCCCGCGCCGATCACCGTTGCCACGACCAGCAAAGGTCGGGCAATCAGCAAATCGCCGAGCATGGCGTAGGCCGGAGGGTTCTGAATGGTGTAGCGCGGATCGCCACTGCCGGTGTTTGCCGCCAGCACTGGCGTACCGACGCTCAGCAGCATAACGACGACAAAGGTTCGAAACAGGTTCATGGCGCGGTCCTTCGACTAGGCAGTGAGAATACTGACTATAGACCGTGGGACATATCAGCTCTGGCAGCGAGGGCAAAAGACGCTGGCGCGCTGCCCGAGTTTGACCTCCCGCAACTCCGTCCCGCAGACCTTGCACGGCTGACTGCCACGGCCGTACACGAACAGTTCCTGCTGGAAATAACCCGGCTGACCGTCGCCGCCGATAAAGTCGCGCAACGTGGTGCCGCCGCGCTCGATGGCGGCGGCCAGGATGCGTTTGATCTCGATAGCCAGCTTCAGATAGCGCGCCCGGGAAATGCTCTTGGCCTCACGACGCGGATCGATACCGGCCGCAAACAACGCTTCAGTCGCGTAGATATTGCCGACGCCGACCACCACCGCGTTGTCCATGATGAACGGCTTGACCGCCATCGAACGCCCGCGGGACTGCTGGAACAAGCGCTCGCCGTCGAACAGGTCGGTCAAGGGCTCCGGCCCCAGGCGAATCAACAGTTCGTGGTTGAGTGGATCGAGACTCCAGAGCATCGCGCCGAACCGTCGCGGGTCGGTATAACGCAGGGCCAGGCCCGACTCCAGTTCGATGTCCACATGCTCATGCTTGGCGGCCGGCATGCCGACCTCCACCAGACGCAGATTGCCCGACATTCCCAAATGACTGATCAACGTGCCCACTTCGGCATTGATCAGCAGGTATTTGGCGCGCCGTTCCACCAGCACGATACGCTGACCGGAGAGGCGCACATCGAGGTCTTCAGGGATCGGCCAGCGCAAGCGACGATCACGCACGATCACCCGGCTGACGCGCTGGCCTTCCAGGTGCGGCGCAATCCCGCGGCGGGTGGTTTCGACTTCCGGCAGTTCAGGCATGGTGCTCTCGAATCAGGTTCTCACCACACTCAGCGGTGAGTGCCGAGGTCGCGAATCGTTTGTTTGAGGGTTTCGAAGTCGTAGTCCGAGAGGCCCACGTAATCGAGCACCAGCGGCGCGATGGTGTTCCATTCATGGTCCTCGTTCTGGCTGCCCAGCACCCGGTAAGACGCACAAATGTGTTCGGCCATCTTCAGGATCGCCAGCAGGTTTTTCAGCTGGCTGTTGCGCGAAGACTCATCGCTGAAAATTGCCAGCGCATTGTGGTGATTGGCGATTGCGGTGCTCACGTGCTCCGGCAGACGCCAGGATTTGGCCGTGTAGTAACCGACCACCGCATGGTTGGTGTTGAACACCCGATTTTCGGTGTCCACGATGCGGCACTCAGCACTGGCGCTGGCGTAAGCTTCTTCCAGAACAGTCATGTAGTTGGGGAAGCGCTGCAGCATCAACGGCACGCCGCAATCGTGGAACAGGCCCAAGGCGTACGCTTCATCCCCCGCCTGGACGCCGATGCGCTTGGCCAGGCTCAGGCAGGTCATCGCCACGTCCTGAGCGGTATCCCAGAAACGGTTCAGGGTAACGATGGTGTCATCGTTCATTTCACCCTTGATCGACTGTGCGTTGATCAGGTTGATGATCGATCGGCTGCCCAGCAGATTCACCGCGCGCTGGATCGAGGCGATCTTGTTGCTCAAGCCGTAATAGGGCGAGTTGACGATCTTCAGCAATGCGCCAGAGAGGCCCGGGTCCTGGGAGATCAGCTTGGCGATCACCTCCAGATCCGGATCGGGCATGTACTGCTCCATTTGCAAATCCACCATGATCTGCGGTTGGGCCGGCACGCTGATGCCTTGCAAGGACTGTTGGATCTGTTCGGTGGTCAGCTCTTGGGACATAAGTACACACTCTGGGACAGGTGGCGATTCTAACCTTTATAAAGTTGGATCCGACACCATGGCCGGCATATCGGACAAAGTTTCATCTCGGCGTAGCATTTGAAATCGCTTCGCGAGCAAGCCCGCTCCCACATTCGATCTCCAGCGGATACAGAATCCATGTACGCCGCGGGACTAATGTGGGAGCGGGCTTGCTCGCGAAGGCGTCATCAGTGTTTCATCGCCTTCAAACCCGTCGCCACACTCAACACGCTATACTCCCGCTCTTTTTTCCGGAGCGACGTCATGTCCCTGCCTAGCCTGCGCCTCAAAGCCAACGCCGACCGTCGCCTGCGAAACGGCCACTTGTGGGTCTACAGCAACGAAATCGATGTAGCGGTAACTCCTTTGCACGGTTTCAAGGCCGGCGACCAGGCGATCCTCGAAGCCGCCGGCGGCAAACTGCTGGGCATCGTCGCCATGAGCCCGAACAACCTGATCTGCGCCCGCCTGCTGTCGCGCGACATCAAGTTGCCGCTGGACAAGTCGCTGCTGGTGCATCGCCTGAACGTCGCACTGTCACTGCGCGATCGCCTGTTCGACAAGCCGTTCTATCGCCTGGTCTACGGCGACTCCGACCTGCTGCCAGGTCTGGTGGTCGACCGTTTCGGCGACATTCTGGTGGTGCAGATCGCTTCGGCCACCATGGAAGCGCATAAAGACGACGTGATCGCGGCCCTGACTCAAGTGCTCAAGCCAAGCGGCATTCTGTTCAAGAACGACTCCGCCGCCCGCGACGCCGAAGGCCTCAATCGCTACGTCGAAACCGTGTTCGGCCTGGTGCCGGAATGGGTTGCACTGGAAGAAAACGGCGTGAAGTTCGAAGCACCGGTCATCCAGGGCCAGAAAACCGGCTGGTTCTACGACCACCGCATGAACCGCGCACGCCTGGCCCCTTACGCCAAAGGCAAACGCGTACTCGACCTCTACAGCTACATCGGTGGCTGGGGTGTACAAGCGGCCGCGTTCGGCGCCAGTGAAGTGTTCTGCGTCGATGCTTCGGCCTTCGCCCTCGACGGCGTCGAGCGTAACGCCGCGCTGAACGGTTTCGCCGAAAAAATAACCTGCCTCGAAGGTGACGTCTTCGAAGCCCTGAAAGAACTGAAAGCCAGCGAAGAGCGTTTCGACGTGATCGTGGCCGACCCGCCGGCATTCATCAAACGCAAGAAAGACATGAAAAACGGCGAAGGCGCCTACCGTCGCCTGAACGAGCAAGCCATGCGCCTGCTCAGCAAGGACGGCATCCTGGTCAGCGCTTCGTGCTCGATGCACCTGCCGGAAGACGACCTGCAAAACATCCTGCTGACCAGCGCCCGTCACCTGGATCGCAACATCCAGATGCTGGAACGTGGCGGTCAGGGTCCGGATCATCCGGTGCACCCGGCGATTGCTGAAACGCGTTACATCAAGAGCATTACTTGCCGGTTGCTGCCAAACAGCTAATCGCAAAAGCTTGCTCGCGAGGGTCTCCAGCGATAACGCTGGAGACCCTCGCGTCTTCTGTTCTCTTTTCACGAGCAAGCTCGTTCCTACAACAGATTCGGAACAGTCCTGCACCTCCTGCACCTCCTGCATTGACTTCCATGTCCATCAGGTCAACTCTCGGCCACCCCTCACGGATCGAGAGCGTTGTTGATGAACCCTTCCACGCACACCGCGAAAAAAATCGTCGCTCATCCTGCTGTTGATGACGATGACGCTGGGCGTTTTCCCGCTGGACGTCGTACTCCCGTCCTTTCCCGCGCTCTATGACTACTTCCGGACCTCCGCGTCCGACATTGCCCTTTCGGTCAGCCTGTTCGCCATTGGCCTAGCGTTATCTGTGGTGCTGGTCGGACCGCTGTCGGATTTGTGGGGGCGCAAGAATCTTTTGCTGACCGGTATCGCTATCTCGATGGTGGGTGCGACTGGTTGCCTGCTGTCCAGCGAATACGGCTGGTTTCTGCTTTTTCGCGTCATCCAGGCAGTGGGCTGCGGCTCCTTTGTGCTGTCGCAGGCGCTGATTCAGGATTTGTTCGTCGGCAAGGAACAGGAGCGAATCAGGATCTGGATGACGACCGGTGGCTGAGTGTTCATTTCCATATCGCCGCTGCTCGGGACCTGGCTGCAAATGCATCTGGTCTGGGAGGGCAGCTTCTATGTCTTTATCGTGTTGGCGGCCATTGTCTGGATAAAGGCAGGCGTCCTGCTCAAGGAAAACCCACGCAGTCGGAATGTGGCACTGAACGTGAATTGATAAACGCCGGTCGTCATCCCGCACACGCCATCGGCGCGGGATCAACGCTTCCCGGCATTCCCTCTCGCCGCCAGCCGTGTAGAATCGCGACATTCATCGCCAGTCATCCCCCGGCGGGTTTATGAGCTCAAGCTGAAGCGCGCGGCGATCCCGCAAAGTTATCGGCAACTTCCGGACACACGGCCATTTCTGAGTGTTCCAGACGTCAATAGAAGCTCACTTCCCTTTTGATACCTGATTAGCCGCCCGGAGTGCTTCATGCCTGATTACCGCTCGAAAACATCCACCCACGGTCGCAACATGGCCGGTGCCCGCGCATTGTGGCGCGCCACGGGGATGAAAGATGACGACTTCAAAAAGCCGATCATCGCCATTGCCAACTCGTTCACCCAGTTCGTACCGGGCCACGTCCACCTCAAGGACCTGGGCCAACTGGTCGCCCGCGAAATCGAACGCGCCGGCGGTGTAGCGAAAGAATTCAACACCATCGCGGTCGATGACGGCATCGCCATGGGCCACGACGGCATGCTGTATTCGCTGCCGAGCCGCGAGATCATTGCCGACTCCGTCGAATACATGGTCAACGCCCACTGCGCCGACGCCATCGTCTGCATCTCCAACTGCGACAAGATCACCCCTGGCATGTTGATGGCTGCCCTGCGCCTGAACATCCCGGTGATCTTCGTGTCCGGCGGCCCGATGGAAGCCGGCAAGACCAAACTGGCCAGCCACGGTCTCGACCTGGTCGATGCCATGGTGATCGCCGCCGACTCCAGCGCTTCTGACGAGAAAGTCGCTGAGTACGAGCGTAGCGCCTGCCCGACCTGCGGTTCGTGCTCCGGCATGTTCACCGCCAACTCGATGAATTGCCTGGTGGAAGCCCTGGGCCTGGCATTGCCGGGTAACGGTTCGACCCTGGCCACGCACAGCGACCGCGAGCAACTGTTCCTGCAGGCCGGCCGCACCATCGTCGAGCTGTGCAAGCGTTACTACGGCGAGAACGATGAGTCGGTGTTGCCGCGCAACATCGCCAACTTCAAGGCGTTCGAAAACGCCATGACCCTGGACATCGCCATGGGCGGTTCCACCAACACCATCCTGCACTTGCTGGCCGCCGCCCAGGAAGCCGAGATCGATTTCGACTTGCGCGACATCGACCGTCTCTCGCGCAACGTGCCGCAACTGTGCAAGGTCGCGCCGAACATCCAGAAGTACCACATGGAAGACGTGCACCGTGCCGGCGGGATCTTCAGCATCCTCGGCTCGCTGTCCCGTGGCGGCCTGCTGCACACCGACCTGCCGACCGTGCACAGCAAGACCCTGGCCGAAGGCATCGCCAAGTGGGACATCACCCAGACCGACGACGAAGCGGTGCATCACTTCTTCAAGGCCGGTCCGGCAGGCATCCCGACGCAAACCGCGTTCAGCCAGTCGACCCGTTGGGAAACCCTGGACGACGACCGTGAAAACGGCTGCATCCGCAGTGTCGAACACGCCTACTCGAAAGAAGGCGGCCTGGCTGTTCTCTACGGCAACATCGCGCTGGATGGCTGCGTGGTGAAAACCGCGGGCGTCGACGAGTCGATCCACGTGTTCGAAGGCAACGCGAAGATCTTCGAAAGCCAGGACAGCGCCGTACGCGGCATCCTCGCGGACGAAGTGAAGGCCGGCGACATCGTGATCATTCGCTACGAAGGCCCGAAAGGCGGCCCGGGCATGCAGGAAATGCTGTACCCGACGTCGTACCTGAAATCCAAAGGCCTGGGCAAAGCCTGCGCCTTGCTCACCGACGGTCGTTTCTCCGGCGGTACCTCGGGCCTGTCCATCGGCCACGCTTCGCCGGAAGCGGCTGCGGGTGGCGCGATCGGTCTGGTGCAGGACGGCGACAAGGTGCTGATCGACATTCCGAACCGCTCGATCAACCTGTTGATCAGTGACGAAGAAATGGCTGGGCGCCGTGCCGAGCAGGATCAGAAAGGCTGGAAGCCTGTGGAGAAACGTCCACGCAAGGTGACCACCGCGCTGAAGGCCTACGCCCTGCTGGCGACCAGCGCCGACAAGGGTGCCGTGCGTAACAAGGCGATGCTTGACGGGCTGTAAGCGTCAGTCGCAGAAATAAAAATGCCCCGCCAAGTGCGGGGCATTTTTTTGCCGATCATTTTATCCACACTGTACGCAGGTCCCTGTAGGAGCCGGCTTGCTGGCGATAGAGGTGGTTCAGCCAGTGACGATTTCGACTGAATGTCCGCCATCGCCAGCAAGCCGGCTCCCACAGTAGATCGGTGTTTCGGTTACTGGATTTCTGCCGGTGTCACGATCACCCAGTTCTTGTCCGCCGTCACCGGCAACCCTTCCTTGGCCTGAGCGGCTGCGTGCTTGGCCATCATGCCGTTAATCTGGGTCATGTATTTGTCCTTGCGGTTGACCCACAAGTGGATGCCGCCCTTGGCCACGTCAACATCGTGGAACAGCATGTAACCGTCGCTGGTCGGAGTGTCGCCGCCGACCAGTACCGGTTTTTTCCACTCATCGATGTAGGTCAGAATCGCCGCGTGTTTACCGGCCATCCAGGTTGCCGGGGTCCAGAGGTACGGGGTCAGTTCGAGGCCGAGGTTGGCCTTCTCGTCATACTTGCCAGCAGTGATCTGCTTGCGCGCCGTGGTCAGCTCGCCGGACTTTTGATCCTTGAGCAGCAGGCTCACACCGATCACATTCTGCGGTTTGACGTTGTAGCCGTACTTCGGATCGGCAGCGACCATGCGCACCAGCTCTTCGGAAGCGGCGGTCATCACGTAGACCTCGATGCCGTTCTCCATCAGCTTGTTGTAGAGCTCTTGCTGGCCGGTGAAGATTTTCGGCGGGTTGACGTCGAGGTTCTTGACCACGTCGCCTTCGTAATACGTCGCAGGCACCGGTTTGCCGGAGGCCATCAACTCATCGACATAGCCCTTGAGCTCCTTGAGCGTGAAACCGGAGAACACCTGGGCGACCCATGGATAGCAAACCATGTCGTCGACTTCGCAGAGGCGGTAGTAGTAGCTGAACAGGCTTTCCTTGTGGTCGGCGGTGTCCTTGAACGGCATGAGTTTCAGGGAGGGATCGAGTTTGTCGCGGGTGATCAGCCCCTTGTTCTCCATGAACGGCAGCAACGACTCCTCGAGGTCATAGCGGTAGCTGGTGTTGTCCATGTCGAACACCGCGTAGTTACCTTTGTTGGCGTTGGCCGCGATCATCGCGTCCAGCGCCTTGGCCTGATCGGCTGGCCAATGCTTCAAATCCGTGGCGAAGACCTGGCCGGCGAGGCTAAGGCCCAAACCCAATCCCAACGCGGCAGCCAGAAATTTCGGTGCAAGCTTCATCGGCATTTCTCCCTGAATTAAAGACATCGACGCTAACAAATAAGTGTGACAGTCCCCGTCTGTCAGCGACGGTCAACGCACCTATCGCGCCAGCTGCATCCCTGTGAGCGACACCCGCTTATTCCAAAAACGACAGTTATCAGACTTTTTTGATATTAATTCATTGTAAATCAAGCTGTTAGGCTTCCCGGTTCGCAGCTGCCCCGGAAGGCAGTTGGCACATGTCTAATGGGAGTTCCAATGAATCTGCCGCTGATTCTCAACCTGCTGGTGTTCCTCGCCCTGCTCGCCGCACTGGCGCAAACCCGTCATACGACGTGGAGCCTGGCTAAAAAAGTCCTGCTCGCTTTGGTGTTGGGCGTCGTGTTCGGTGTCGCACTGCACACGATTTACGGCGCCGGCAACCCGGTGCTGAAAGCCTCGATCGGCTGGTTCGATCTGGTGGGCAATGGTTACGTGCAGTTGCTGCAAATGATCGTGATCCCACTGGTGTTCGCCTCGATCCTCAGCGCCGTGGCGCGTCTGCACAACGCGTCGTCGCTGGGCAAGATCAGCTTCCTGACCATCGGCACGCTGCTGTTCACCACGGCTATCGCGGCGCTGATCGGTATCGGTCTGACCAACCTGTTCGGCCTAACGGCTGAAGGCCTGGTGGCCGGCACGCAGGAAATGGCCCGTCTGCAAACCATTCAGACCGACTATGCGGGCAAGGTCGCCGACCTGAATGTGCCGCAGTTATTGCTGTCGTTCATCCCGCAAAACCCGTTCGCCGACCTGGCTCGCGCCAAGCCGACGTCGATCATCAGTGTGGTGATTTTCGCAGCCTTCCTCGGTGTCGCCGCCCTGCAATTGCTGAAGGACGATGTCGAGAAAGGTCAGAAAGTGATCAACGCCATCGACACCCTGCAAGCCTGGGTGATGCGTCTGGTGCGGCTGGTGATGAAGCTGACTCCTTACGGTGTATTGGCGCTGATGACCAAAGTGGTCGCCGGTTCCAACCTGCAAGACATCATCAAGCTCGGCAGTTTTGTGGTGGTGTCCTACATCGGCCTGGGCCTGATGTTTGTGGTGCATGGCGTGCTGGTGTCGGCAGCCGGGATCAACCCACTGCGTTTCTTCCGCAAGATCTGGCCGGTGCTGACATTTGCCTTCACCAGCCGCTCCAGCGCGGCGACCATTCCGTTGAGCATCGAAGCGCAGACCAGCCGTCTGGGCATTCCGCAATCCATCGCCAGTTTCGCCGCTTCGTTCGGCGCGACCATTGGCCAGAATGGCTGTGCGGGTCTGTACCCGGCGATGTTGGCGGTGATGGTAGCGCCGACCGTGGGCATCAACCCGCTGGACCCGCTGTGGATCGCGACGCTGGTGGCGATTGTGACGCTGAGCTCGGCTGGCGTCGCGGGCGTGGGCGGTGGCGCGACGTTCGCCGCGTTGATCGTGTTGCCGGCCATGGGTTTGCCGGTGTCACTGGTGGCGTTGCTGATTTCGGTTGAGCCGCTGATTGATATGGGGCGTACGGCGTTGAACGTGAGTGGTTCGATCACGGCGGGTGCGATTACCAGCCAGATGATGCAGCAGACCGATAAAGCGCTGCTGGATGCAGATGAGCATGGGGCGTTGGCTCACGCTTAAGATTTTCATCGTCTGAGCGGGCCTCTTCGCGGGCAAGCCCGCTCCCACAGGTTTTTTGGTGCTTACACAATGTGTGTTCCACCTTGATTACTGTGGGAGCGGGCTTGCCCGCGATGCTTTTAGGCTTTTTCCCAGACTTCGAAGTTGTAGGCAGGCTTGTCACCCTCCGCCGGATTCGGAACATTCGACACCAGTTTCCACTGATTCAAATCAAACTCCGGAAACCACGCATCCCCTTCGGGGCTCAGCGCTACGCGCGTCAGATACAACCGATCAGCCTGCGCCAACCCCTGCGCATACAACTGCGCCCCGCCAATCAACATCACCTCATCGACGCCCTGCTCGTTCGCCCATTGCTGAGCGCGAACCACCGCGGCCTCCAGCGACGGATAAACCTCCGCACCTTCCAGCTGCAGATCCGCCTGACGGCTGACCACGATGTTCAACCGGCCCGGCAGCGGACGACCGAGGGAATCCCAGGTCTTGCGACCCATGATGATCGGCTTGCCCAAGGTGGTAGCCTTGAAGTATTTGAAGTCCCCCGGCAAGTGCCAGGGCATGCTGTTGTCGACGCCGATCACGCGGTTTTCACCGAGGGCTGCGATCAGGCTGAGGGGGAGTGATTTAGTCATGCCGGCGAGGATACCAGAGCCTCCCGTACCCCGATAAGCGCCACAGCGGTTATGCTCACAGCTCAATTGAGCGACGGGATGCCGCGTGACAGAACTGAATAACCTCTGGCTGACGGAAACCATCCGCCTGCGTGAAGAACACGCCGGCCCTCTGGATGACATGGAAGCCAACAGACTGGCGCGCACCGCCGGCGGCGATCTACCGACAAGAATAGTGCGCCGCGCGGTGTGGCTGGCCGAGCGCGATGGGTTGGCCGAAGCCCTCAGGCATTGGCTGCAAGGCGCGCGACTGGCATTGATCGTGATGGCCTTGCTGGCCGTGGTCAGCGGTGCCGGGCTGGCGTTTGCCGCCTTGGGCGACGGACAAACACCGGTGAATGTGTTCTGGGCCCTGGGCAGTCTGCTCGGGCTGAACCTGATTCTGCTGCTGAGCTGGGCCCTGGGCCTGATGTTTGCCGGCGAGCACGGCGCAACGCTGGGACGCTTGTGGTTGTGGCTCAGTGAAAAACTCGCCCGCGACGCCAAAGCCGTGCAACTGGCACCCGCCCTGCTGTTGTTGCTGCAACGACAAAAACTCAATCGCTGGGCGCTCGGCGTGTTGGTCAACGGTTTGTGGTTGCTGGCGATGCTCAGCGCATTGGCCATCCTGCTGATGCTGATGGCGACCCGGCGTTATGGCTTCGTCTGGGAAACCACCCTCCTGAGCGCCGACACCTTTGTGGCCATGACCCAAACATTGGGTGCGCTGCCCGCCGTGCTGGGTTTCAACGTGCCGACGGTGGAAATGATCCGCGCCAGTGGCGATGCCGCGCTGAACATCGAAAGTGCCCGTCAGGCCTGGGCCACGTGGCTGGTCGGCGTGTTGGTGGTTTACGGGATTGTGCCGCGGCTGCTTCTGGCACTGGTCTGCTTGTGGCGCTGGAAAAGCGGCCGCGCCAACCTGCATCTGGACCTGAACCTGCCCGGTTACGCTCAACTGCGCGAACGCCTGATGCCCACCAGCGAACGCCTGGGCATCAGCGATGCCGCGCCCGCGCAACTGCATCGGGTGGAAAGCGGCGTCAGCGATCTGCAAAGCGATGGCGCGTTGCTGGTGGCCATCGAGCTGGACGATCAACGCCCATGGCCGCCACAACTGCCTGAAAACGTGAGCGACGCGGGCATCCTCGACAGTCGCGAATCGCGCCACAAACTCCTCGAACAGCTCAGCCGTTTCCCTCCGGCGCGCCTGGCCATCGCCTGCGATCCACGCCGTTCGCCGGACCGCGGCAGCCTGGCACTGATCGCCGAACTGGCTCGCAACGCCAGCGCCACCCGCGTCTGGTTGCTGCAAGCGCCACCCGGCGAAGCACTGGACGCCGAGCGCCTCGGCGACTGGCACGTGGCGCTGCAACAGTTGGAGCTGCCCTTCGCCGACTGCGCACCGCTGAGCTGGCTGGAGACCGGTCATGACTAATCCGTGGAAAGCGCCGCTGAAGCTCGCCGTGGTCGGCCACACCAACGTCGGTAAAACCTCGCTGTTGCGCACGCTGACCCGTGACGTCGGTTTCGGTGAAGTGTCCCATCGTCCCAGCACCACGCGACACGTCGAAGGCGCGCGGTTGTCGGTGGATGGCGAACCCTTGCTCGACCTCTTCGACACCCCCGGCCTGGAAGACGCCATCGCCCTGCTCGACTACCTCGAACGCCTGGAGCGCCCCGGCGAACGCCTCGACGGCCCGGCGCGGCTGGCGCGTTTTCTTGAAGGCAGCGAAGCCCGGCAGCGTTTCGAGCAAGAAGCCAAAGTGCTGCGGCAACTGCTGACCTGTGATGCCGGCCTCTATGTGATCGACGCCCGCGAACCGGTGCTGGCCAAGTACCGCGACGAACTGGAAGTGCTGGCCAGCTGCGGCAAACCGCTGCTGCCGGTGCTGAATTTCGTCAGCAGCGCCAACCACCGCGAACCGGATTGGCGCGAAGCACTGGCACGGTTGGGCTTGCACGCCCTGGTGCGTTTCGACAGCGTCGCGCCGCCGGAGGATGGCGAACGCCGACTCTATGAAAGCCTCGCGTTGCTGCTGGAAAACTCCCGCGAGCAACTGGAGCGTCTGATCGCCGATCAGCAAGCCCAGCGTCTGGCCCGACAGCAAAGTGCGACGCGATTGATTGCCGAGTTGTTGATCGATTGCGCGGCGTGTCGGCGCAGCGTGGTCAGCGATGCCGAGCAGGAACAGCAGGCGATCAGCGCGCTGCGCAAAGCCGTTCGCCAACGGGAACAGCGCTGTGTCGAAGCGCTGCTCAAGCTCTATGCCTTTCGCCCGCAGGATGCGGCGGCCAGTGAATTGCCGCTGCTCGATGGCCGTTGGGGCGACGATCTGTTCAACCCGGAAACCCTCAAGCAATTGGGCGTGCGCGTCGGTGGCGGTATCGCGGCCGGAGCAGCAGCCGGGGCCGGGGTGGATCTGCTCGTCGGCGGCTTGACCCTCGGCGCCGCGGCACTGGCCGGCGCGATTGCCGGCGGTGCCCTGCAAACCGCGCGCAGTTATGGCAGCCGGTTGCTGGGCAAGATCAAGGGCCAGCGTGAACTGACGGTCGATGACAGCGTGTTGCGGTTGCTGGCGTTGCGTCAGCGACAATTGCTGCAGGCGCTGAATGCGCGCGGGCATGCGGCGATGGACAGCATCCAGGTCGCCACGCCCCAGGACAAGACCTGGCGCGAAGGCAAACTGCCCGAAGCCCTGAACAAGGCTCGGGCGCATCCGCAGTGGTCGTCGCTCAATCCGCAGGCGAAGTTGAGTCAGGCGGAGCGGCAGGAGCAGGTTGAGGTGTTGGCGCAGCAGCTTTGAATTTGCGGTTTCAGTTCTGGCCCCTCCGCGAGCAAGCCCGCTCCCACACTGGATCTGTGCTTGCCGCGAATCCAATGTGGGAGCGGGCTTGCTCGCGAAGGCAGCGCCTCGGTCTCTTAGGTGATCGCTACCAACCCAGCTTCAAAAACTGCTTCGCCAATGCCGCAACACGACTTCGATCCGTCCGATCCGCCCGCCCGTCATTATCCACATCCGAGCTCAATATCAGCTCGAACACCCCATCATTATCAAGATCACGAACGGCAGCTTTGTAGGCAATCACCGGCCCTTGATGAAAATCCAGCCGCACCATCTCCGGCGTACCGTCCCCGGAGGAGTTCTGCGAGTAGATGCGCAAGTGCCGCTCTTCACCCTCTGCGCGGTTGAACCAGGCGCATTTCAAATAGTTCGTACTGAATGATTTGAGCCGGTTGATATCCGCCTCCGTTGCCTTGCGCTGCAACCGGCCATCTTCAAAAAACTCAAAATGAAGCGTGTCGGCCACACCCTTCCCGCTTCGATCCTGTGCAATCACTTTCAAATAACGCATCCGTGCGCTTCCCGGGGAAAAGCCCAGACTGGCCCATCGCCGCAAGGCATACCATCCACCGTTTCGCTATTGCCTGTGAGACAACTCAACGCGCCTCGCCGGACAAGACGTTCGCGGCCTTGCGCTTCAACACGTCGAGATCAATCACCGGCACCCACATCTCCTTGGCCAGCTCATCCCACTCGCGCATGCGCAAACTGACGGCGCACAACGGGTCCTGCGCGAAAGCTTCAGCCTCCGCCGCAGTCATCACCCCGCCCTGATACGCCAGGGTCCGGCGGCTGGCTTCGCTCAAGCGCTCGTAGTACCCGGGCTCTTTGAGTGTCAGATAACGCTTGGCTTGCACGTGGTATTCCACCAGCCGCGCCATGCGCTCGCTGAAGCCTGCACGGCGCAGATAATCGGCCCCCAGGCGTTCGTGGCTGACGACGCCGAAACCGCCCATGTTCTCCGCACTCTCGGCGCAGATGTGCCCGATGTCGTGGAAGAACGCGGCGAGCACCACTTCGTCATCGAAGCCTTCCGCCATGGCCAGTTGTGCGGCCTGTGACATGTGCTCGATCTGCGACACCGGCTCACCGATGTAATCACTGTCACCCAAACGTTCGTACAGCGCGAATACCTCGTCGATCACTTGCGCGGTGCGGTCCATCAACGCTCTCCCAATACAGTCGCGACATTACGTTCTGCCATGGCCGGCCCGACACTCATGCCGACGCCGGTGTGCATCAGTGCCACGCTCACGCCCGGCATCGGCCGCAGAAATGAAAACGGTCCCGGCCCCCGTGAACCATAGACACCCTGCCAGCGCTCGACCACTTGCACGTTGCAGCGCAACGTCTGCTCGGCCAGCGCGATCATCCAGTCGTCCACTCGCTCGGCGTTGAATGGCGAGGGATCGCGGCCATAGTGATGGGAGTCGCCGATGATCAGTTCGCCGTAAGGCGTCGGGCTGATCAGCAGGTGAATGCCGTTTTCGTGCAGGTGCGGTTCTTCACGCAGGATGTGCGCCTGCACCGCCGCCGCTTCCGGCAGATCAGCGAAGGCGCCGTAGTGCACGCAACTCAAACCGGTGAGCAGCGCGTGTTGCAGGTTGAGGTTGATCTGCGGTCGGGCGCGAAGCATTTGCAGGCGACAGATTTGCGGGTCAAGCGCGGCGATCGGCTGGGCCAGCAAGGTCTGATAGTCGTGGCCGGAGCAAACGATGATCTGCCCGGCGCAGAAGGTGCTGGCGGTGCTGTGCAAGCGACCGGGCTCGATGTCGCGCACGAGGGTGGAGAAATGAAACTCGACGTTCATTTCGCGGCGCAGGTAATCGATCAACGCCGGGATCGCTTCGCGGGAATACAGTTGTTGATCGTCCATGCCGTGCAGCGCGGCGCGGTGATGGCTGAACTGGCCGCCGTACAAATCGCGCAATGCCGCACCGCGCAGCAGGTCGACGCGGTAACCGTGTTCCACGGCGCGTCCGGCGCAAAAAGCTTCCAGCAGATGTTCTTCGGCTTCGGTGCGGGCGAACAGGTACGAGCCGTTGCGCTTGAGCTGCAGGCCCGCCAGTTGCGCCCATTGACCCCAGATCTCGCGGCTGGCTTTGGCCAGTTCCAGCATCGGGCCCGGCGGTTGCCCGGTGACGAGGGCCTGGCCGAAGTTGCGCACCGAAGCACCGAGCGGGGTTTCACTGCGTTCGAAAACCGTGACCTTGAGGCCGCGCCTGGCGGCGGCGTAAGCGTGGGACAGGCCGAGAATGCCGGCGCCGACGATTAGCATGTCGTTGTGTTGTGTCATGGAGTTTTGTCCAAAGTTCGAAGCCGCCTTCGCGAGCAAGCCCGCCCCCACAAGGGAACGCATTCCAAATGTGGGAGCGGGCTTGCTCGCGAAGAGGCCCTGTCAGCCAATAGAGATCTTATTTGGCAGCCACTTTCTCGGACTTGCCGTCATAGCGCTTGCGCCACTCGGTCAGGATCTCGTCGCGATGCTTCGACGCCCAGGCAAAGTCGTTCTTGATCAGACGCTGCTCGTAATCCGCCGGCAATTCAGTCTGCGGCTTGGCAATCCCCGGCTGCGCCAGCACCGCGAAGTTCTCTTTATAAAGCTCCATCGCCGCCGGGCTGGCCGAGAAGTCCGCCAGTTTCTTCGCCGCGTCTTCATGCGGTGTGCCCTTGATCACAGCGGTCGCTTCGATCTCCCAGCCCAAACCTTCTTTCGGCAGGATGATGTCCAGCGGCGCACCCTGGCGCTTCAACTGAACGGCCGGGTATTCAAAGGAAATACCGATCGGGAATTCGCCCGCCGCTGCGAGTTTGCAAGGCTTGGAGCCGGAATGAACGTACTGGCCGATGTTCTGGTGCAGGTCATCCATGTACTGCCAGCCCTGCTTCTCGCCGAAAGTCTGCAGCCAGGCGCTGACGTCGAGGAAACCGGTGCCGGACGAAGCCGGGTTCGGCATCACGATCTTGCCTTTGTACTCAGGCTTGGTCAGGTCCTGCCAGCTCACGGGTTTGCTCAAACCCTGCTTCTCGGCTTCGACGGTGTTGAAGCAGATGGTCGCGGCCCAGACATCCATGCCGACCCAGGCTGGCGGATTCGCGGCGTCGCGGTAGTTGCCGCCGATCTTGCCCAGGTCTTTCGGCGCGTAGCTTTGCAGCATGCCTTGTTGATCGAGAATCGCCAGGCTCGAAGCGGCCAGGCCCCAGACAGCATCAGCCTGCGGGCGGGCTTTTTCGGCCAGCAGTTTGGCGGTGATGATGCCGGTGGAGTCGCGTACCCATTTGATCTCGACGTCGGGGTTGGCTCTTTCGAAGGCTTCTTTGTAGGTCTTCAGCTGTTCGGCTTCGAGGGCGGTGTACACCGTCAACTCGGTTTTCGCCGCGAAGGCGTTCAGGCTGAAAGCGGTGAGGACAGCAGCGGCCAGGGCCAGGGGCTTGAACATGATCTTTTCCTGTTTTGAGTTGAGGTTTGCGGGATTGGAAATCAGTGGCCGGGGGCGGTCTGTCGCCAGGCCTGGGAACGGCGCAGCAATCCGCGCGAAGCCCAGGCCAGCAGCAGGGACACGCCCGCCGAGGTGAACAGAATCAGGGTCGACATCGCCGCCGCGCCGCCGACGTTGCCGGCGTCATCCATGTTCAGCACCGCCACTGCCGCGAGAATGGTGTCGGGGCTGTAAAGGAAGATCGCCGCCGAGACAGTGGTCATGGCTGAAACGAACAGGTAGCGCACGATGTCCAGCAGCGCCGGCAGGCAAATCGGCACGGTGACCCGCAGGTAATGCCGGTACAGCGGCGCCTTGAGCGATAGCGCGGCGGCTTCGAACTCGGCATCGAGCTGACGCAATGCGGTGGTCGCGGACATTTGCGCGGTGGTCAAATAGTGAGCAATGGTGCAGACCACCAGCAGGGTCATGGTCCCGTAGAGCACATGCAGCGGGTTGTCGGTGAGGTTGAAGAAGAAGACATAACCCAGGCCCAGCACCAGGCCCGGCACCGCCATCGGTACGAAACTGAGCATGCGCAGGGTCAGGTTCAGTCCGCGCTGGCCTTTGGTTTTTTCCATCAGGTAGGCGCCGGTGAAGATCAACACGCTGCCGATCAACGCCGTGCACAGGGCCATCTTCACGCTGTTGCCGTAAGCCAGCCAGCCGCCGCCCGCTGTGTCGTTGAACTGGTAATGGTTGAGCGACAGCGACAGGTTGTACGGCCAGAATTTCACCAGCGACGAGAACACCGCCATGCCGAACACCAGCAACAGCACCGCGCAGATCAGCAGCACGATGGCGAGGTAGCAGCCGTCGCGCAGCTTCGATGGCGCCGGTTGAAACACCTGAGCCCGACCGCTCATGGAATCATCGTGACGCCGACGCAACCAGGCATCGACACCGAAGCTGAACAGCGCCGGCAGCAGCAGGACCATGCCAATCAACGCGCCGCGACCGAACTGCTGCTGGCCGACCACGGCTTTGTAGGCTTCCAGCGCCAGCACCTGATAGTCGCCACCGACCACCACCGGTACGCCGAAGTCAGTGATGGTCAGGGTGAAAACGAGGCAGAACGCGGCGAACACCGCCTGACGGGTTGCTGGCCAGGTGATGCTGCGGAAGGCTTTGGCCGGACTGGCGCCCATGCTGGAGGCGGCATCGAAGAGGCGCGCATCCGCCAGGGACAGAGCTGACAGCAAAATCATCAAGGCGTGTGGGAAGGTGTAGATGACTTCGCCCAGAACGATGCCCCAGAAGCCGTAGATATTGTCCGAGAGAAAACCACGCAACAGGCCCTGGTTGCCGAACAGGTAAACCAGCGCAATACCCGGCAACATCGACGGCGCCATCAGTGGCAACAGCGACATGCCACGCCAAATGCCTTTACCGGGAATCAACGTACGTTGCAGCGCGTAGGCAAACAGGTAGGCCAGTGGTACGACGATGGCCGCGACGCTGAGGGAAACTTTCAGGCTGTTACCGAGCAACCAGTGGAAATTCGCACTGGTGACCAATTCACGCGCAGCCACCAGACCACCGCCCTGCCCGGCCTCCGAACTGAAACCACGCCAGAAGATCGCCAGCAACGGCATCAACACCGCGATGCCGAGCAACACCAGCAAAAGGACTTTGCCGCCGACCACGAACACACGGTCGCCGATCTCGGCACGGGAGGCCTGCCGAACCTGCTTGTGCGGTATCGGCAGCGCGATGTTCGCGCTCATCAGGCAAACACCTGCAGGCTGTGCGGCGGCAAGGCGACCATGATCTGCTGCGCGCCGAGGCGCGGCATCGCTTCCGGCGCCAGTTCCGCCAGTAAGGCGTGGCCGGGAAGTTGATCGAGTTCGAAACTCATGCGGCAGCGGTTGCCGAGGAAGGTGATCTCGCGAACCTTGGCCGGGAACAGGTTTTCCTCATGCACCAGCGGGTTGACGTTGATCGCCTCAGGGCGGCAGAACAACCGGCCCGACGCGGTTTTTGCGCTACCGTCGGCCAGGCGCATGTTCATCCCGCCGACCTGGGCATGACTGTCGCTGCTGCGCCGGAAGGGCAGCCAGTTGCCCTGGCCGACAAACTCCGCCACGAACGGCGTGGCCGGGCGGTCGTAGATTTTCTGCGGCGTGGCGTATTGCTCGACCCTGCCGTTATTCATCACGGCGATACGGTCGGCCATCAGCATGGCCTCGTCCTGATTGTGGGTGACCATCAGGGTGGTGATGCCGAGGCTGCGTTGAAGTTGGCGCAGTTCGGTGCACAGGTGCTCGCGGACCCGAGCGTCGAGGGCCGACATCGGTTCATCCAGCAGCAACAACGAAGGCGCCGGCGCCAAAGCGCGGGCCAGTGCGACACGTTGCTGCTGACCGCCGGATAATTGGCCGGGGTACTTTTTCTCACTGCCGGTCAGGCCGACCAGCTCCAGCATCTGACCGACACGTTTGCGCACTTCGTCGCGACCGCTGCCGGCGAGGCCGTAGGCAATGTTCGCTTCGACGGTGAGATTGGGGAACAGCGCGTAGGACTGAAACAGAATGCCGTAGTCCCGAGCCTGCGGTGCCAGGTGGGAAACGTCGCGATTGCCGAGGTACAACTCGCCGCTGTCCTGTTTCTCCAGACCGGCGATGCAACGCAGCAAGGTGGTTTTGCCACAACCCGACGGGCCCAGCAGGCACACCAGTTCACCCGCCGCCACGTCGAGGGAAACGTTATCCAGCGCGGTGAAGGCGCCAAAGCGTTTCTGCACACCGCGCACCTTCATCGGGGCGCCGGGGTTGGTCAGGGCAGTTGCGATCGAGTGGTTCATGGACAGGCCTCATCAAGCAGATGGGGCCATCCTGAACGTGCAATGCGTCCGTCATGTGGCAGTGAGGCAAAAACGGCTGATAGTGGTATTCAGGGATTTGGGTTGGAGAAATGTGTTGCCTGGTCTGGCGCCTTCGCGAGCAAGCCCGCTCCCACATTTTGGAATGCGTTCCCCCTGTGGGAGCGGGCTTGCTCGCGAAGAGGCCAGCACAAGCAATGAAGATTTCAGGCCGGGGCCATTTCCTGCGCCAACCCGAGAAACGCCGCCGGCAACCGCGCGCCTTTTCGCTCCTTGAGGCAGTACAAATACTCGGGAATCTGCGGCGCATTCTCGATGGTCAGCACGCGAAGTTGCGGATCATGCGGCACTTCCTGCCGGGCGATGATGCTGATGCCGATGTTGCGCAGCACCGCCTCGCGGATCGACTCACGGCTGCCAATCTCCAGCAACGGCCCGAAACTCACCCCGGCGCTGGCCAGCAATTCTTCGGTCAACCGCCGAGTCGTAGAACCCGACTCCCGCATCAACAACGTATGCCCGGCCAACGCGCTGAGCGGCACATGATCGTGCACCGCCAGCGGATGATTGCGATGCACCGCCAACACCAGCGGATCGCTGCCAAGCACCCGGCGAATCAGTCGTGCATCGTCGAGCAATTGCGAAGACGCCGCGACATCGACCCGGTAATCCTCCAACGCTTCCAACACCTGCTGCGAGTTGCCGATTTCCACCGACACTTCCACTTGCGGCAAGCGCTCGCGAAAGGCCTTCACCAGATCGAGGATGTAATACGGCGCCGTGGCGGCGATGCGCAAAGTGCCCTGGACCTGGCCGCTGTTACGCAGGAAAAATTCGATGTCGGCTTCCTGCTGCAACAGCGTCTTGACCATCGGCAGCAGCCGCGCACCTTCGTCACTGACGCTGAGGCGGCGGCCGCCACGGTAGAACAGTTCAACCGAGTACTGGCTTTCCAGATTGCGGATCTGCGTGGTGACCGTGGGCTGACTCAGGCCGAGCTTTTTCGCCGCCAGGGTAATGCTGCCCAGGCGGGCCACCATGTAAAACGCCTTCAGCTCGGCACTCAGCACACCCGTTCCTCATCGACTACTTGCGCAACAGACGCAAACCATTGAACACCACCAACAGGCTAACGCCCATGTCGGCGAACACCGCCATCCACATGGTGGCGATCCCGGCGAAGGTTACCCCAAGAAAGATCACCTTGATGACCAAAGCGAGGGCGATGTTCTGTTTGAGGATGCTTGAGGTTCGACGCGACAGACGAATGAACGCAGGGATCTTGCGCAGATCGTCGTCCATCAGGGCGACATCGGCGGTCTCGATGGCGGTATCGGTGCCGGCGGCGGCCATCGCGAAACCGATCTGGGCGCGCGCCAGTGCCGGCGCATCGTTGATGCCGTCGCCCACCATGCCGACACGATGACCCTGTGCATAAAGCGCTTCGATGGCTTGCAGCTTGTCGCTTGGCAGCAGATCGCCCCTGGCCTCGTCGATACCGACTTGCGCGGCAATCGCCTGGGCGGTGTGAGCATTGTCGCCGGTCAGCATCAGGGTTTTGATGCCCAGATCGTGCAGTTGCCGAATCGCTTCGCGGCTGGATGATTTCACCGTATCAGCCACGGCAAACAGCGCCAGTGGGCCGGACTTGTCGAGCAACAACACCACCGACTTGCCCTGTTTTTCCAGCGCGAACAGCTTCTCTTCCAGCGCCGGCGAACACAGGCCCAAATCTTCCACCAGGCGATGGTTGCCCAAGTGATAGACCCGGCCATTGATTTCCCCGCGTACACCACGACCGCCCAAGGCTTCAAAGTTATCCACAACGAGCGGCGCGGATTGTTTATCCACAGCCGCATTGGCGATGGCCAACGACACCGGGTGGTCCGAGCGCCCGGCCAGCGCTGCCGCAATCGCCGGGGCGGTCGCGTCAACGGTGGGATCAAGCGACAAATAATCGGTCTGCACCGGTTTGCCGTGGGTCAGGGTGCCGGTCTTGTCCAGGGCCAGGTAATCAAGCTTGTAACCGCCCTCCAGATAAACACCGCCCTTCACCAGAATACCTTTGCGCGCCGCTGCCGCGAGGCCGCTGACGATGGTCACCGGGGTGGAAATCACCAACGCGCATGGGCAAGCGACTACCAGCAAGACCAGCGCTCGGTAGATCCAGTCGAACCAGACGGCGCCCATGAACAGAGGCGGGATGACCGCCACCGCCAAGGCGAGCAAGAACACCGCCGGGGTATAGATTTTCGAGAGCTGATCGACGAAGCGCTGAGTCGGTGCCCGTGCGCCCTGAGCCTGTTCCACGGCATGGATGATCCGCGCCAGGGTCGAATTGTTCGCCGCCGCAGTCACGGAATATTCCAGCGAGCCTGCCTGGTTGATGGTGCCGGCGAAGACTTTGTCGCCCACGGTTTTCTCGATCGGCAGGCTTTCGCCGGTAATCGGCGCCTGATTGATGGTCGAACTGCCCGACACCACTTCACCGTCCAGGCCAATCCGCTCACCGGGGCGCACCCGCACTCGCGCACCGAGCTCGATGGTTTTGACCTCTTGCGTGACCCAACTGCCGTCGGCTTGCTGCACCGTCGCCTGTTCCGGGGCCATCTGCATCAAGCCGCCAATGGCGTTTCGCGCTCGGTCCAGCGATTTGGCTTCGATCAACTCGGCCACGGTGAACAGGAACATCACCATTGCGGCTTCCGGCCATTGGCCAATCAATATTGCGCCAGTTACCGCGATGCTCATCAGCGCGTTGATGTTCAGATTGAGGTTCTTGAGCGCGATCCAGCCTTTCTTGTAAGTGGTGAGCCCGCCACTGAGGATCGAAACCAGCGCGATGATGGCTACCACCCATATCGGTGCGGCGTCGGTGAAGTGGATCACTTCGGCAGCCAGCGCAGTTACACCAGACAGCGCCAGGGGCCACCAGTGTTTTTTCTCAGGGATCGGCGCTGGCGCTTCGGAGCCCTGCTCCATCGGTTCGGCCACCATGCCCAGCGACTTGATCGCCTCGATAATCGGCGCAGTGCTCGGCAGGTCATGGGTCACGCCCAAGACACGATTGATCAGGTTGAATTCCAATTGCTGCACACCCGCGAGCTTGCCCAGTTTGTTCTGGATCAGCGTCTGCTCGGTCGGGCAGTCCATCGCGTCGATGCGGAAACTGCTCAGCCGTGCGCCGTCGGTCGGCTTGTCGCTCAACTTGATCAGTGAAGGTACTGCCGCCTTGGAGGAACAGCAGGAATCGCCGTGCCCGCCATGCTCATGCTTCTGCACAGGCTGCAGCTTGTGGCTGTGATCGTGATCGTGATCGTGATCGTGATCAGACTCGGGTTTGTGGGTGTGAAGAGAATCGCTCATCAGGTCGCGTCCATAAGGTGCCTGTTGCCAAGTAAAGACCCTGTAGCCACTATAGGGTCAAGCACCCTTTTGGAGATGGCCGTCATGAAGATCGGAGAACTGGCGAAACTCACCGACTGCGCCGTGGAAACCATCCGCTATTACGAGCGCGAAAACCTCCTGCCGGAGCCGGCCCGCAGCGACGGCAACTACCGCGTCTACACCCAGGCCCACGCCGAACGCCTGACCTTCATCCGCAACTGCCGCACGCTCGACATGACGCTGGAAGAAATCCGCAGCCTGCTGGCCTTGCGCGACAGCCCGCAGGATCAGTGTGAAAGCGTGAATGCGCTGATCGATGAACACATTCATCACGTGAAAGCGCGGATAGATGGGTTGCTGGCGTTACAGACACAATTGCTCGACCTGCGCCAACGCTGTGGCGAAGGGCCGGATATCGATCAATGCGGGATTTTGCAGCGGTTGGAGGTGAGTGGCGGGGTTGTGGCGACGGAAGTTGAGCATTCCCATGTGGGCCGCAGCCACGGCCACTAAGCACACCCCAAATCAAATGTGGGAGCAACTGTCTTCACCCTGCCATT
>NZ_BDAG01000036.1 GCF_002091715.1 Pseudomonas migulae NBRC 103157
GGCGTCGTGTCAGTCAACATCAATGTTGACTGATCAACCGCTTTCGCGAGCAAGCCCGCTCCCACATTGGTTCGATGTTGGCCAAAAAAAGTGATGGCCCGCGAAGGGATGTAACTGTCAGCGAAGATCTGAAGGCTGATTAACCCTCTTCCCCTTCATCATCATCTCCACCATCCACCTTCATCCCCAATTCCTTGATCTTGCGCGTCAGGGTATTGCGCCCCCAACCCAGCAAGACCGCGGCATCACGACGACGGCCAGCCGTATGTTTGAGCGCAGTCTCGATCATGATCCGCTCAAACGCCGGCACCGCGCTGTCGAGCAGGCTCGACTGGCCACGCGCCAACGCTTGATCGGCCCACTGGCGCAGCGCTTGCTCCCAGTTGGTCACCGGCGCTGAATCCTGCGGCAGGCTCAGCAATTCCGGTGGCAGGTCGCTGATGTGCACTTCGCGACCCGAAGCCATCACCGTGATCCAGCGGCAGGTATTCTCCAGCTGACGCACGTTGCCGCCCCACGGCAGGTTCTTCAGGTATTCCTCTGTTTCACTTTTCAGCAGCTTCGGCTCCACAGCCAATTCTTGCGCGGCGCGGCTGAGGAAGTGCTTGGCGAGCGTCGGGATGTCTTCGCGACGGTCCGACAGGCGCGGTATATGAATGCGGATCACGTTGAGGCGGTGGAACAAGTCCTCACGGAATTTTCCGGCGTGCACCAGGGTTTCCAGATTCTGGTGCGTGGCGGCGATGATTCGCACATCGACCTTCACCGGCACATGGCCGCCTACACGGTAAAACTCGCCGTCGGCCAGCACGCGCAGCAAACGGGTTTGCGTGTCTGCCGGCATGTCGCCGATTTCATCGAGGAACAGTGTGCCGCCGTCCGCCTGCTCGAAACGCCCGCGACGCAGATTGGCCGCGCCGGTGAACGCGCCTTTTTCATGGCCGAACAGTTCGGACTCCATCAGATCCTTCGGGATCGCCGCCATGTTCAGCGCAATGAACGGCGAAGCCGCTCGTGGGCTGTGACGGTGCAGGGCGTGAGCCACCAGCTCTTTACCGGTCCCGGATTCGCCGTTGATCAGCACGGTGATGTTGGAGTGGCTCAAGCGCCCGATGGCGCGAAACACTTCCTGCATCGCCGGTGCTTCACCGATGATTTCCGGGGTACGGGTCAGGGTTGGAACGACTTCCAGGCCTTGCTGTTCCTGGGCGTGCTGGTTCGCGCGCTTGACCAGCGACACCGCTTCGTCCACGTCGAACGGCTTGGGCAAGTATTCAAACGCGCCGCCCTGATAGGACGCGACAGCGCTGTCCAGATCGGAGTGCGCGGTCATGATGATCACTGGCAACCGTGGGTGTTGCTCGCGAATCCGCGCCAGAAGGTCCAGGCCGCTGGCACCCGGCATGCGGATATCCGAGATGATCACATCCGGCTGCTGGCGCGCGAGACGGCTCATCACGCCATCGGCGCTGTCGAAGCTTTGCGTGGTCATGCCTTCTTGCTGCAAGGCTTTTTCCAGGACCCAACGGATAGAACGGTCGTCATCGACGATCCACACGGTTTCACTACGGCTCATGTCGATGTGGCTCCTTGTTCCAGTGGCAGAAAGATCGAGAAGGTGGTGTGGCCTGGGTGGCTCTCACACTCGATCAGGCCCTGGTGCTGGCTGATGATGTTCTGGGTAATGGCCAGGCCCAGCCCGGTACCGTCCGGGCGGCCGCTGACCATGGGGAAGAAGATGGTTTCCTGCAGGTCTGCGGGAATGCCGGGACCGTTGTCGATGATTTCGATCTTGGTCACCAGGCGATGGCGCACGTGGCCGATGGTGAACTGGCGCATGGCGCGGGTGCGCAAACTGATGCGGCCCAGGCGCAGCTCGTTCTGGCTGCTGATGGCCTGCATCGCGTTGCGCACGATGTTCAGGACGGCCTGAATCATCTGCTCGCGGTCGATCAGGACGTCGGGAATGCTCGGGTCGTAGTCGCGCACCAGCGTGATGCAGCCTTGGCTTTCCGCCTCGACCAAGTGGCAGACACGTTCCAGCACTTCGTGGACGTTGCACATGGCCAGCGACGGCAATTTGTTGGAGCCGAGCATGCGGTCCACAAGATTTCGCAGGCGGTCGGCTTCTTCAATGATGACGTTGGTGTAATCGCGCAGGCTTTCTTCCGGCAGTTCGCGGGCGAGCAACTGGGCTGCGCCGCGAATCCCGCCCAGAGGGTTCTTGATTTCATGAGCCAGGCCGCGCACCAGCATCTTGCTGGTTTCCTGCTTCGACAGCTGCGCCTCTTCCTTGGTGATCCGCAACAAGCGGTCCCGCGGATGGACTTCCAGCAGCAGCATGGTGGCGCCGTTGGCCAGGATCGGTGTTACCGCGTAATCGACGGTCAGCGTCTGGCCGGTGAGGGCTGTGAGCATCGCTTCGCGTTTGGTAAATGGATGCGCCTGCTCGACCGCCTGACGCAGGGAGTTGAGTGCTTCGGTGGATTCGGTGAACAACTCGCTGATGAACTGCCCATGGCTGCGTTGACCGCTGATGGCCAGGAGCATCTCCGCCGCCGGGTTCATGTACTCGAGGCGCAGTTCGGCATCGAGCAGAATGGTGGCGGTGGTGAGGTTGTCGAGTAGCAAACGGTGTAGTGCGTCGCTAATGGTCATCGGGACCTCTTTTGGAGCAGGGCGCGCGCATGAATAAAGCGCTGATGCGAGGAAAATGCAAAAACCAAACCAAGGCTCCGAAAAGAAGCGTTAAAGGCCTGAAATGGGCGTTTTACGCTCGTTTGCGTGGCGTTCTGCCAGCTTTCGCGGGTACTTTCGAACCAAAATGGGTTGGATTATGGGTACGGTGCAACCTATTGCACCAATATAGTGCGCAAAGCTGAACGGCGCTAAAAGAAGCGCAGGAAGGGATTTTTTTCTTCTTCGGGTTTGTCCTTGAGCGGACATTCCGGTCGTTGGCCGTAGTCGGTCAACGTGCAGGGGTTGACCTGACGTTTCTGCGCGAGGGAGATGCGCAGCATGTGGAAAGGTTGATTGGCCGTACGCTCGACGGTGTGGCCGTGCTCATCGAGAATTTCTACCGACAGTTTATGGCTGCCGCGGTCGATGTTGCCCAAGGCAAATACCGGGCTCGGACCGGGGGCAGCGGTGGGCTGCCCGTCCAGCAATAAACGGTAGCGATGACCCGGTTGCAGGCGGGGTTCGCTGGTGACGCTGACGATCAACTCGCCAGCGCTGCTACGAATCGTGGCGTCGGGTTCGGGCACCAGCACTCTAAGCAGGTCGTAGCGGAACGGGGGGCTGGTTTCGGTTTTTTTCTCGGCGATCACTGGCGCTGCGCCGGTCGGATTGGCGGACATGCGGTTGCTCGGCGTCATTGGCACGCGTTTGGCGTTGCGAGAGCCGGGTTGGTCAGTGAAGACCCGATTGCCCTGGGCGTCGATGTAGGTGAAGACTTCGGCCGATACGGGCAGCGCGATCAGGCAGGCGATCAACAGCCACAACCTCACGGCTTGTGCACCCGCTGAACGGTGAAAGTCACGATCGGGCTCTGCTGGACGACGTCTTCCCCCTCGATCACCTGGACGGCGAGGCTGTGAGTGCCGCGGTCAATGTTGACCAGTTGCAGGATCGGCACATTGCTCGGCTGGCCGTAAGGCTGATCGTCCAGCAACAACCTGAACAAATGCGGACCTTGCAGGCGGGGTTTGATCAGCACGTTGACGGTGAAGGTGCCGTTGTTGGCGCGCAGCGCTTCGGTGGTGGGTAAGTTGGTCAACTCCAGCACCTCGTAGGCGCTGCGCGACTGTTCGCTGCTGGTGGCTTCGGCAGGTGGGGCAGGAGGCGCCTGGCGCTCGACACTATTGAGTGGCGGTAACTCGACCGGCTGCGCCTTCACGCCGTCGGGCGGTTGATTGCTGTAGGCGGTGTTGCCGGCGGCGTCGGTGTACTTATAGATCTGCGCTGCGGCGGCGGGCAGGGCAGTCAACAACAGCATCAATAGAAAACCACGACCCATAAAATCGACCAGAAACGAAAGCGTTGGATTGCAGCATAGGTCAGTGGCGACGGTTGGCCCAAGTTGTAAACATCTGGGCATGATTTACCGAAATCCCCCAAACACCGCATAACCCCCCTTGTAGGAGCCGGCTTGCTGGCGATGGCATCCACAAGATCGCTATCGCCAGCAAGCCGGCGCCTACAGGGGGAATGTTCACCCGCTGAATTGCGGGCATAAAAAAGGCCTCCCGAAGGAGGCCTCTTTTTTTGTCGCGCCGCGTGCTGCAGCGCTACCGGATCAGCAGCTGTAGTACAGCTCGTATTCCAGTGGGTGTACGAAGGTGCGGACCTTGATTTCTTCTTCGCTTTTCAGGGCGATGTAAGCGTCGATGAAGTCATCGGAGAACACGCCGCCTTTGGTCAGGAACGCGCGACCTTTGTCCAGCTCTTCCAGGGCTTCTTTCAGGCTGCCGCAAACTTGTGGGATCTCTTTCGCCTCTTCAGGCGGCAGGTCGTACAGGTTTTTGTCAGCTGCGTCGCCAGGGTGGATCTTGTTCTGGATGCCGTCCAGGCCAGCCATCAACAGTGCAGCGAAGCCCAGGTATGGGTTGGCTGCCGGATCCGGGAAGCGGGCTTCGATACGGCGAGCGCGAGGGCTGGACACGTAAGGAATACGGATCGAAGCGGAACGGTTGCGAGCCGAGTAGGCCAGCATTACCGGAGCTTCAAAACCTGGGACCAGACGCTTGTAGGAGTTGGTCGACGGGTTGGTGAAGCCGTTCAGGGCCTTACCGTGCTTGATGATACCGCCGATGAAGTACAGAGCGGTGTCGGACAGGCCGGCATAGCCTTCGCCAGCGAAGGTGTTCTTGCCATCTTTGGCGATGGACAGGTGAACGTGCATACCCGAGCCGTTGTCGCCGTACAGAGGCTTAGGCATGAAGGTGGCGGTGCGGCCGTAGGCATCAGCCACGTTGTGCACGCAGTACTTCAGGGTCTGAACTTCGTCAGCCTTGGCTACCAGGGTGTTGAACTTCACACCGATTTCGTTCTGACCGGCAGTCGCCACTTCGTGGTGGTGAACTTCGATGACCAGGCCCATTTCTTCCATGGCGTTGCACATGGAGGTACGGATTTCGTGGTCGTGGTCGAACGGCGGAACAGGGAAGTAGCCGCCTTTGACGCCTGGACGGTGGCCACGGTTGCCGCCTTCCACGTCCTGGTCGGACATCCACGAACCTTGTTCGGAGAAGATTTTGAACATGGAGCCAGAGATGTCGGACTTGAACTTCACTTCGTCGAAGATGAAGAATTCTGGTTCCGGACCAACGAATACGGTGTCACCGATACCGGTCGACTTCAGGTATTCCTCGGCGCGCTTGGCGATCGCACGTGGATCGCGGTCGTAGCCTTGCATGGTCGAAGGCTCGATCACGTCGCAAACCAGGATCAGGGTCGGCTCTTCGGTGAACGGGTCGAGGACAGCGGTGCTGTCGTCCGGCATCAGGATCATGTCGGAGGCTTCGATGCCTTTCCAGCCAGCGATGGAGGAACCGTCGAACATTTTGCCTTCTTCGAAGAAAGCTTCATCCAGCGCGTCGCGAGCCGGCATGGTCACGTGGTGCTGAGTGCCTTTGGTGTCCGTGAAGCGCAGATCAATCCACTTGACGTCATGATCTTTGATGAGTTGAACCGACTTCGACATAGTGTCCTCCGGGTGGCTTCGGGCTTAGTAGTGGATGCCCTTAGAATGTGGGTGATGCCGGCGCGAATACTCTGCCAAGGCAACCTGCCTCACAAGGGAGCAAATTGCATGCCAGTGCCCCACCATGGGTTTTTTGCCCCAATATCACGCTTATAAAGGCACAAATCGCATTGCGGGGCAAAATGTCGCCCTACAATGTTGCGTTGAAACCAGTAAATGACCTGTTTTGGTGCGTCGAAAACCTTCTGCACATTAACTGGTTAAACCTTGAGCAATTTCCGCTATAATCCGCGCCCCCCTTTTTCGGCTGGCCCAGCGCGCGCTGTTTTCATGAAACTAATCGTAAAAGTCTTCCCCGAGATCACCATCAAGAGCCGCCCGGTACGGATGCGTTTCATCCGCCAGTTGGCCAAAAACATCCGCACCGTGCTCCGTGACCTGGACCCGGCCGTGGTGGTGAACGGTGTGTGGGACAATCTCGAGCTTGAAACCCGCGTGACTGAGCCCAAAGTACTGAAGGACATGACCGACCGCCTGAGCTGCATGCCGGGCATCGCGCATTTCCTGCAGGTCGACGAATACCCGTTGGGCGACTTCGATGACATCGTCGCCAAGTGCAAGCTGCACTTCGGTGACTCGCTGGCCGGGAAGGTTTTTTCGGTGCGCTGCAAGCGTGCCGGCAAGCATGAATTCAGTTCGATGGATGTCGAGAAATACGTCGGCAGCCAACTGCGTCGCCAGTGCGGTGCCGCCGGAATCTCGCTTAAAGAGCCGGAAATCGAAGTCCGCATCGAAATTCGCGACAAACGGTTGTTTGTGATCCACAGCCAGCACAACAGCATCGGCGGTTATCCGCTGGGTGCACTGGAGCAGACGCTTGTACTGATGTCCGGCGGCTTCGATTCCACTGTTGCCGCTTACCAGATCATGCGCCGCGGCCTGATGAGCCATTTCTGCTTCTTCAATCTGGGCGGGCGGGCCCATGAACTGGGCGTCATGGAAGTCGCGCACTTCATCTGGAAGAAGTACGGCAGCTCCCAACGCGTGTTATTTGTCAGTGTGCCGTTCGAGGAAGTACTGGGAGAAATTCTCGGGAAAGTCGATAACAGTCATATGGGTGTAGTTTTGAAGCGTATGATGTTGCGCGCTGCTTCCCGTATTGCCGATCGGCTGGACATCGAAGCGCTGGTTACCGGTGAAGCGATTTCCCAGGTTTCCAGCCAGACGCTGCCGAACCTGTCCGTGATCGACTGCGTGACCGACAAGCTGGTCTTGCGTCCGCTGATCGCCAGTCACAAGCAGGACATCATCGACCTGGCCAACGAAATCGGCACTGCCGACTTCGCCAAGCACATGCCGGAGTATTGCGGGGTCATCTCGGTGAACCCCAAGACCCACGCCAAGCGGCCGCGCGTGGAGCATGAAGAGAAAGAATTCGACATGGCGGTCCTTGAGCGTGCGCTCGAGAACGCCAAACTGGTGCCGATCGATCGCGTGATCGACGAATTGGGCCAGGACTTGCAGATCGAAGAAGTCAGCGAAGCACTGGCGGGCCAGATCATCATCGACATCCGTCACCCGGATGCCGCTGAAGACGATCCGCTGGAACTCGCAGGCATTGAGGTACAGACGATGCCGTTTTATGCATTGAACGCTCGTTTCAAGGAACTGGACCCTACTCGCCAGTACCTGCTGTATTGCGACAAAGGCGTGATGAGTCGCCTGCATGCCCACCATTTGCTCAGTGAGGGGCATGCCAATGTGCGCGTTTATCGACCGAGCTAAGAGCCCGGGGCTGTTTGCCTGTGGCCTGCGTCATCGGCCCCCCGACTCTGCCGTCAAGCTGTAACGGCAAGGCCTGACTCTACTGTTAATCGCTGCCAAGACTTGTCAGCACACCGAATCCTCTGATCGAGATACACAAGTGATCGAAAATCTACGCAACATCGCCATCATTGCTCACGTTGACCATGGTAAAACCACCCTGGTAGACAAACTCTTGCGTCAATCCGGCACCCTGGAGCGCAACGAGCTCAACGACGAGCGCGTGATGGACTCCAACGACCAGGAGAAAGAGCGCGGTATTACCATTCTGGCGAAAAACACCGCCATCAACTGGAACGGCTACCACATCAACATCGTGGACACCCCGGGCCACGCCGACTTCGGCGGCGAAGTTGAACGCGTAATGTCGATGGTTGACTCCGTTCTGCTGCTGGTTGACGCTCAAGACGGCCCTATGCCGCAAACCCGCTTCGTGACCAAGAAGGCTTTCGAAGCCGGCCTGCGTCCGATCGTGGTCATCAACAAGGTTGACCGTCCAGGCGCGCGTCCGGACTGGGTTCTGGACCAGATCTTCGACCTGTTCGACAACCTGGGTGCCACCGAAGAACAGCTGGACTTCAAAGTCGTCTACGCTTCGGCCCTGAACGGTATTGCCGGTCTGGAACACACCGCCATGGCGGAAGACATGACCCCGCTGTACCAGTCGATCGTCGACAACGTACCTGCGCCGAAAGTCGACCGTGACGGTCCGTTCCAGATGCAGATCTCCGCTCTGGACTACAACAGCTTCCTGGGTGTTATCGGCGTTGGCCGTATCGCTCGTGGTCGCATCAAGCCGAACACTCCGGTTGTCGCTATCGACGCCGACGGCAAGAAGCGTAACGGTCGTATCCTGAAGCTGATGGGTCACCACGGTCTGCACCGTATCGACGTTGAAGAAGCAGCTGCCGGCGACATCGTCTGCATCAGCGGCTTCGACCAGCTGTTCATCTCCGACACTCTGTGCGACCCACTGAACGTCGAAGCGATGAAGCCGCTGACCGTTGACGAACCAACCGTTTCCATGACCTTCCAGGTAAACGACTCGCCTTTCTGCGGTAAAGAAGGCAAGTTCGTGACCAGCCGTAACATCAAGGAACGTCTGGACAAAGAGCTGCTGTACAACGTTGCTCTGCGCGTTGAAGAAGGCGACTCGGCTGACAAGTTCAAAGTCTCCGGCCGTGGTGAGCTGCACCTCTCGGTACTGATCGAAACCATGCGTCGCGAAGGCTTCGAAATGGGTGTTGGTCGTCCGGAAGTGATCATCCGTATGGTTGACGGCGTGAAGCACGAACCGTACGAAAACGTGACCATCGACCTGCCGGAAGAATCGCAAGGTTCGATCATGGAACAGATCGGTATCCGTAAGGGCGACCTGACCAACATGGTTCCGGATGGCAAGGGCCGTGTGCGCCTTGAGTACAACATCCCGGCCCGTGGCCTGATCGGTTTCCGTAACGAGTTCCTGACCCTGACCTCCGGTGCAGGCATCCTGACCTCGATCTTCGACCGTTACGACGTGATGAAGTCCGGCGACATGTCCGGCCGTCAGAACGGCGTGCTGGTTTCGGTTGCTACCGGTAAGGCTCTGACTTACTCGCTGGAAACCCTGCAAGCTCGCGGCAAACTGTTCCTGGGTCACGGTGAAGACGTGTACGAAGGTCAAATCGTCGGCATCAACAGCCGCGACAACGACCTGGGCGTCAACCCAACCAAAGGCAAGAAGCTCGACAACATGCGTGCTTCGGGTAAAGACGAAACCATCGCTCTGGTTCCGCCTATCCGTTTCACCCTGGAACAAGCGCTTGAGTTCGTGCAAGAAGACGAACTGTGCGAAGTGACTCCTAAGTCCATCCGTCTTCGCAAGAAGATCCTGGGCGAAAGCGAGCGTACCCGCGCTGCCAAGAAGTCCGGTAACTGAGTCATTTAGTTAGCTGACAAAAAAACGCCCCCGACCGCAAGGTCGGGGGCGTTTTTGTTTGTCTGGGGTTTGTGTGGTGTTGTTGCCGTCCTCATCGCTGGCAAGCCAGCTCCCACAGTGATTGGGGTGTTCACATATTTTGTGTACGACTCTGAGCCTTGTGGGAGCTGGCTTGCCAGCGATGAGGCCCCGTCAGGCAGCGAGATTCCGGATCAGAATTTCTCGAGAGGCCGACGGCTGCTGCTGGTCTCGCGCGCCACTTCCTTCGGCTTGTAAGCGCAGTACCCCGGCCGTGGCCCGATTTTCGGGTGATTGCGGCAGGTATCCGGGCGCTTTTCATAAATAGTGCACAGACGGCTCTTACGATCCAGGTACAGGCAATCGTTGTTGCTCATGCGTTGGAGGGTGAAGATCTCGGTTTTCTGGCTGTAGCGCTCGACGATCCCTTCCTTCTGCAGCCGCTTGGCGATGTTCTTCGCCGGTTCTCCGCGCTCGAACTCGTCGACGATGCCGATGCGGATCAGATCCTTGATCTTGACCTCGACCGGCAGGGTGCAGCAGCTGGATACACACGAGCCGCACATCGGCGCAGAATATTTGGCCCAGGTATCGAGACGATCGATCTCTGCGGCGGCGATCAGGTTGGGCTTCATCATCGGTTGTTACCAGCGTGTGTATCAGGGCGCGCGATCATACCGGGACTGGTGGATTTTTGAACAACCTTTCGCCAGATTTTTTCTTTGCCGTCCAATAAACATCGTTAAACCGGCACGGCCCCTGCATTGATTCGGGCACACGACAATGTAATGCCGGCCTATCTCGCACTATCAGGAAAAACTGCCGAACCAGAGCCAACGCCGTCTGTCTGACCGTCTAGGCTCAACTACTTCACGCTCGCTCGAGGTCCTATCGATGACTCAAGAACCACTTGTTCGCGAAGCAGAGGTGGCCGCATTTCGCGACGCCGTCTTGACCAAGCTCACCTATGCGGTGGGTAAAGACCCGGATCACGCCTTTGACCACGACTGGTTCGAAGCCATTGCGCTGGCCGCGCGCGATCACATGGTCGAGCACTGGATGGATCACACCCGGCAGATCTACCGCAAAGGTCAGAAGCGGGTTTATTACCTCTCCCTGGAATTTCTCATCGGCCGGCTGCTCTACGACAGCCTGAGCAACCTCGGCCTGCTCGACGTTGCCCGCGAAGCGATGACCGAGCTTGGCGTCGACATTGAGCGCATTCGCCTGCTGGAGCCCGATGCGGCCCTGGGTAACGGCGGCCTCGGTCGTCTGGCGGCGTGCTTCATGGAAAGTATGTCGACGCTCGGCATCGCCGGCCACGGCTACGGCATTCGCTATGAGCACGGCTTGTTCCGTCAGGCGATTGTCGATGGCTGGCAGCAGGAGCAGACCGAGCACTGGTTGGATTTCGGTAACCCATGGGAGTTCGAACGGCCAGAAGTCGTTTACCCGATCGGCTTCGGCGGCAGTGTCGAAACCGTTACCGACGAAAACGGCAAGTCCAGGCAAGTCTGGTCCCCGGCGGAAACCGTGCGCGCCATTGCGTATGACACCCCGGTGGTCGGCTGGCGCGGCGCGAGTGTCAACACGCTGCGCTTGTGGCGTGCCCGTGCAGTGGAAGATTTGCACCTTGAGCGTTTCAACGCCGGCGACCACTTGGGCGCGGTCGCGGAAGTGGCCCGGGCGGAAAGCATTTCCCGTGTGCTCTACCCGGCGGACAGTACCGAAGCCGGCCAGGAACTGCGCCTGCGCCAGGAATACTTCTTTGTCGCGGCGTCTCTCCAGGATTTGCTGCGCCGCCACCGCAACATGCACACCTCGGTACTGACCCTGGGCGATCACGCGGCGATCCAGCTCAACGACACTCACCCGTCCATTGCCGTGGCCGAGCTGATGCGTCAACTGGTCGATGTCTACGACGTGGCGTGGGACGCCGCGTGGCAAGTCACCGTCGACACGCTCTCGTACACCAACCACACGCTGTTGCCGGAAGCGCTGGAAACCTGGCCGGTCGGTTTGATGGAGCGGATGCTGCCGCGGCACATGCAGATCATTTACCTGATCAACGCCCAGCACATCGACTCGCTGCGGGCCAAAGGCGTTCACGATTTCGACGTACTGCGTGCGGTATCGCTGATCGAAGAGGACAACGGACGCCGTGTGCGCATGGGCAACCTCGCGTTTCTCGGCTCCCACAGCGTCAACGGCGTGTCCGGGCTGCATACGCAGCTGATGCGCAAAACCGTGTTCTCGGAACTGCACAAGATCTACCCGGAGCGAATCAACAACAAGACCAACGGCATTACCTTCCGCCGCTGGTTGTATCAGGCCAACTCGGAGTTGACCTCGATGCTGGTCGACGCCCTTGGCCCTGATCTGCTGGATAACCCGGAACAGCGTTTGCTTGATCTGGAACCGTTCGCTGAAAAAGCCGCGTTCCGCAAGGCCTTCGCCGAGCAGCGCCTGCACAGCAAGAAAGCCCTGGCGTACATCATTCATGAACGGCTTGGGGTCGCGGTCAACCCGGCGGCGATGTTCGACGTTCAGGTCAAACGGATCCACGAATACAAACGTCAGTTGCTCAACCTGCTGCACACCGTCGCGCTGTATCAGGCGATCCGTGCCGAGCCGGAAATCGACTGGGTACCGCGGGTGAAAATCTTCGCCGGCAAGGCCGCCGCCAGTTATCACCAGGCCAAGCTGATCATCAAGCTCACCAACGACATTGCCCGGGTAGTGAACAACGACCCGACTGTGCGTGGTTTGCTCAAAGTGGTGTTCTTGCCCAACTACAACGTCAGCCTGGCGGAGAGCATCATTCCGGCGGCGGACTTGTCGGAGCAGATTTCCACCGCAGGTTTTGAAGCCTCGGGCACCAGTAACATGAAATTCGGCCTCAACGGCGCGCTGACCATCGGCACCCTGGACGGCGCCAACGTGGAAATGTGCGAACGCATTGGCGCCGAGCACATGTTCATCTTCGGCCTCAGTGCGCAGCAGGTTGAAGCGCGCAAACAGAATCATGAGTTCAATGCGACGCCGGACATTGCCGCGTCTCACCGGCTCAATGACGTGCTGCAAGCGATTCGCGGCGGGGTGTTCTCGCCGGATGACCCGTCCCGCTATACCGGCTTGATCGATTCGCTGATCGACTACGACCGCTTCCTGGTCTGCGCCGACTTCGATTCCTACTGGGATGCGCAGATGCGCGTGGAAGCCCATTGGCACGATTCGAACGAGTGGTGGCGTTCGGCGGTGTTGAACACGTCCCGGATGGGCTGGTTCTCCTCCGACCGGACCATTCGCGAGTACGCCACGGATATCTGGAAAGCATTGGAGTAACTTTTAGCAATAATTGCGAGCAAGGTCCGACGGTTGTTGGGCCTGGCCGATATACTAAGCATCAACTTGATCCTGGTGGGAGCGGGCTTGCTCGCGAAAGCGGACTGACATTCGACATCAATGTTGAATGTGATGGCCTCTTCGTGAGCAAGCCCGCTCCCAATTTGTGGTGCAGATTCAATCTGCGCTCACACTGGATTCCGGGTGTCTGGTCACTAGACTGGATCAGATGTTGTATCACCCGGATTCGCCCCGCAGCGGGGCTGCTTAGGGATATCGACCATGCAATGGATGTTCATGCTGATTGGGCTGGTGCTGGGCTGGATACTCGACGAGTCGTTCAGCGACGCGCTGTTGGGCGCGTTGCTCGGGCTGGGGATCGGCCAGGCCATTCGCATCGGCCGTTTGGGCTCACAGGCCGCTGAACAACGCGTTCTGCTGGAGCAGGCGCAAGTGGCGATGAATGCCGTCCAGCAACGCCTGGCCTTGCTGGAGGTGTCTGGCGTCAAGGCACCTGAAGCCAGCGAACCGGTTGCCGAGGAGCCGGTTGCCAGTGACCCCGCCCCCTCTCCTGTGTTCATTCTCGAAGATATTTCTGTCTCAACCCCGGAGATGGTCTGGGAGCTTCCGCCCCAACTCGAACCGATCACCGCAACGGCGACGCAAGCCAGCCGTCCCTTGCCCGACGATGTCTGGAAAGCCGAGCCCGTCGCCCGCGAGCCGCAGCAACCTGCCGTTCCGCGCGGCCCGAACTTCATCGAAAGGGCCATCAGCGGTGCGCGTAACTGGCTGTTCGGGGGCAACACGGTGCTGCGGGTCGGCGTGGTGCTGTTGTTCCTCGGCCTCGCGTTTTTGCTGCGTTATGCCACCGAAGGCATGGTGGTGCCGATCGAACTGCGTTACGCCGGGGTCGCGGCGGCTGCGTTGGGTTTGCTGGGGCTCGGTTGGTGGCTGCGCCATCGCAACCACCACTATGCGCTGATGCTGCAAGGCACCGGGATTGCTGTGCTGTACCTGACGGTGTTCGCAGCGATGCGTTTGCATCCACTGCTCGATCCGACGGCAGCGCTCGGCCTGCTGGTGGCGGTGACGGTGTTCTCCGCCATTCTGGCAATCACCCAGGATTCCCTTGGCCTGGCGTGCGCTGCCGCGCTGGGCGGTTTCGCTGCACCGATCCTGACGTCTACCGGCGCCGGCAACCACGTCGCGCTATTCAGCTACTTTGCCTTGCTCAACGCCGGCATTCTCGCCATCGCCTGGTTCAAGGCCTGGCGGCTGCTCAACCTGATCGGCTTCGTCGGCACCTTCGGCATCGGTTTCGCCTGGGGCCTGCGCTCCTATACGCCGGAATTGCTGTGGAGCACCGAACCGTTCCTGATTCTGTTCTTCCTGATGTATCTGGCTATCGGCCTGCTGTTCACGCGACGCAAGTTGCTGGAAATGAGCGATGCGCCCGAGGACGACAGCCGCGAGGCGCTGCTGCGCTGGTCGGCGCGTAAAGGCGATTACGTCGACGGCACGATGCTGTTCGGCCCGCCGTTGGTGGGTTTCGGTTTGCAGTTCGCGCTGGTGCAGCACCTGGAATTTGCCGCCGCCTTCAGCGCCCTCGCACTGGGCATGATCTACATGGGGCTTGCGCGTCTGCTGATGGGCGGACGCGCGCTGCTGCTGGCGGAAACCTGTCTGGCGCTGGGCGTGATCTTCGCCAGCCTGGCGATTCCATTGGGCCTCGATGCACGCTGGACTTCCGCCGCCTGGGCCGTGGAAGGCGCGGGGATTTTCTGGCTCGGCCTGCGTCAGCAACGACCACTGGCCCGCGCCTTTGCCTTGCTGCTGCAACTGGGGTCGGCGCTGGCGTTTCTCAGCGAGCTGCGGATCGGCGAAGCCAGCCTGCTCGATGGCGCACCGCTGGGTGCGTTGATGCTCGGCATGGCGTTGCTGTTCAGCTTCTACCAATTGCGCAACGCCTTGCCCGAGCAGACGTCGGCGTGGGAGCGCAAAGGCTTGCCGGTGTTGGCGTGCCTCGGCCTGACCTTTCTCTATCTGCTGGCGCCGCTGTTCTTTTTCACCCACGGCACCGCAATCAGTTGGGCGTTGGCCGGTCTGGCGACATTGTTTGTCGGCCTGCGTCTGCAATCGCGCACGTTCCTGTTTACCGCGTTCGCTGTGCAGTTGTTGGGAGGAGCGTTGTTCCTGCTGCGGCTGCAAGGCGCGAACGGTGAGTCCGGCGCGGTGTTCAGTGCTGGTTGGAACGGCTTGCTCAGCGCGTCCCTGATCGGTCTGGCGTTGATCGCCGGTATGTTGCTGGCAGCGCGCGATGACATGGTGCGTAGCGACGTTCGATTGTTGCGCGGTTTGTCGGTGGTGTTGCTGGCCGGTCTGGTGCTGATCAATCTGGCGGTGCTGTTCGTGCTGCCGTGGCAAACCGCGAGCGCGGTGTGGGCGGCCAGTGGTTTGTTCATCATCTGGCTGAGCCTGTACTTGAAGCAGCGCGTGAGTTTTGTCTTCGGTCTGCTGCTCCAGGTGATCGGCGGGGCGGCGTTCCTGTTCGCCGGGCCGGATCTGCTGGGGCCCCTGGCCAGCGAAGGATTGAAACCATTGGCGCACAGCGGTTTCTGGACGCCGTTGGTGTTGGGATTGGCCGCGTTGGTCGGGGCCTGGCGCTTGCAGCTCGGCAACCATGCTTCGGCGTTTGATGGGCTGAGCTTGCAGCGCTTGTCCGAAGTGCTGCTGGTGTGGGGCGCCGGTTGGTGGGCGCTGGCGTGGATCAGTGAAGTGCTGCGGTTTGCACCAGTGAATCTTCAAGCGACCTTGCTGCTGACAGTTGCAGCGGTGAGCGTGGCGTTGTGGGCGGTATTGGCGTTGCGCCTGACGTGGCCGTCGCTGGGCTTGCTCTGCACCTTGCTGATACCGGCGGCGGGTGTGGTGTTGCTCGCAGCCTGGCACTCGCGTTATCACCCGGCGGCGGATTTCGGTTGGCTGGCCTGGACGGCGGTGTTCGTCGTGCATTTCATCTCACTGCGGCGTCTGGCGCCGATGCTGCCGGCGCGGGCCCTGAGCACTGCTCATGTGCTCGGTTGCTGGCTGTTGATCGGGGTGCTGGCGCTGGAGCTGCGTTACGGCCTGATGTTGCTGTCCGAGCAGTACAACGCCTGGCGCTGGTTGGGTTGGGCAATGCTGCCGAGCCTTTACCTGGTGCTGATGGCTGCGCCACGCCACTGGCCTTGGCCGGTATCGGCTTACTCGCGCGAATATCGACTGTACGCGGCGACGCCACTGGCGGTGCTGATGCTCGGCTGGTTCTGGCTGGCGAACATCGTCAGCGACGGCACTGCCGAACCGTTGCCTTACGTGCCGCTGATCAATCCGCTGGAATTGGGCCTGCTGTTTGCGCTGTTCGGGGTTTATGCCTGGGCTCGTAGCGCGGTGACGCAACTGGCGATCCGCAAGGACACCTTCGATCACGCCACGCAACTGATCGCCGGCGTTTCGCTGTTCGCGTTCTTTACCTCGCTGGTGAACCGCACGGCTCACCATTGGGGCGGCGTACCGTTCGAGCTGGATTTGCTGCTCGCGTCGATGCAGGTGCAGGCCGGTCTGTCGATCGTCTGGACCTTGATGGCCCTGAGTCTGATGATCGGCGGCCATCTACGGCATCGTCGCGAAGTCTGGCTGATTGGCGCGGCGTTGATCGGCATCGTGGTAGCCAAATTGTTCTTTGTCGAATTGAGTAACCGTGGCGGGCTGGCGCGGATCGTCTCGTTTATCGGCGTGGGTGTGTTGCTGTTGGTGGTGGGTTATTTCGCCCCGTTGCCACCCAAACGTGCCGACGCTGCGCCGGATTCAGAAAAACCGGCCCCGCAAACCGAAGGAGTGTCATCTTGAGTTCGAAGCTGAACCTGGTCTGGTTGGGCGCTATTGCCATGGGTGTGGCGCTGTCGGCCGGCGCGCAGGAAAAACCGTCGGATTTCGCCACGCAAGTGCCGTTGACCGTGAATGGCGAGGGGCCGTGGTATCGCCTCGAATTGCCCTTTGCCGTGCAATTGAATGCGCTGCAGACCGATCTGAGCGACGTGCGCGTATTCAACGCAGCGGGTGAGGCTCAGGCCTATGCCTTGGCGCGAGAAGCAGCGCCAACCCGCGAAAACCGTACCCTGACCGACGTGAAGTGGTTCCCGCTGTACAACTCTGCGGACGACACCGAGCGAGCACCGAGTGTGCGGGTGCAATCGAACGCCAATGGCACGCTGGTCGAAGTGCAGCCGTCGAGTCAGCTGGAGGTGGGCGAAGAAGTGCTGCGTGGCTGGTTGCTCGACGTCAGCGGCATAAAGGCGCCGCTGCAGCAGTTGATCCTCGACTGGACCAGCGAGCGCGATGGCTTCCAGCGTTTCAGTATCGAAGCCAGCGACGACTTGCTGCATTGGCAGTCGTGGGGTGACGGGCAGGTAGCACGACTGACTTTTGCCGACGAGCGGGTCGAGCAACATGAAGTCGGCTTGCCGGGGCAAACGGCGCGCTATCTGCGTTTGTTGTGGAGCACGCCGCAGTCGGCGCCGACGCTGACATCGGTGCAACTGGAAAGCGCCAGCACCCGCAGCCTGCCGCTGCCGTTGGTCTGGTCGCAACCGTTGGCCGGCAGCAGCGTGAAGGCCGGGGAATACACCTGGCAATTGCCCATGGGACTGAATGTCGAGCGCTTGCAGGTCGAGCTGAGTCAGCCGAACAGCCTGGCGCCGGCGACCTTGTCCGGTCGTCGGGACAGCAGCCTGCCGTGGCAGCCGCTGAGCAGCGGCTTGCTCTATCGCCTGACGCAAAGTGGGCAGGATGTGGTGCAGAACGAATTGCAGTTGCCAGGGCAAACGGTGCAGCAGTTGAAGTTGACGGTGGACGAGCGGGGCGGTGGCCTGGGTGCCGAAGCGCCGACTGTGAAGTTTGCCGTGCGCTCGACGCAACTGGTGTTCCTGGCGCGCGGTGCCGGGCCTTATACGCTGGTGTTGGGCAGTGCGACGGCGAAGGCGGCGAACCTGCCGTTGTCGACATTGATTCCGGATTACAGCGCGGCGAAGTGGGCGGCATTGGGCAAGGCGACGGTGGACAGCGGGGTGGTCGCGACACCGACATCGACAGTCACGTCGACTTCGCAGGTCGGGACCAACTGGAAGAAGTTCGGGTTGTGGGCGGTGTTGTTGCTGAGTGTTCTGTTTCTGGCGGCGATGGCATTCAGTCTGCTGCGCAAACCTCCGGCCAACTCCTGAGGATGGCTGGCGCTGCGCGCCAAATCGCGAGCAAGCCCGCTCCCACAGGTTTCGCGTCGTTCGCAATTTCCACATACGACACAAAACCTTGTGGGAGCGGGCTTGCCCGCGAAGGCTGACTTTCAGGCTGAGAAGATATCAAAACTGCCGCCCGTCGCCGGCCGACATCCGGCCGGTTTCGAACTACGCTAAACCCGGCACATGAACTCTATTGGGTGTTCCACGTCTGATAGGAGGAAATGCGCCCCGACTCGCGTTAAACTGCGCGGGTTTTTAGCCCCCCCATTCCACCGGAGCCTTCCATGTCCCGCGTTACCCTGAGTCGCTATTTGATTGAGCAGACCCGCAGCAACAACACTCCTGCCGATCTGCGCTTCCTGATCGAAGTGGTGGCGCGTGCCTGCAAGGAAATCAGCCACGCCGTGTCCAAAGGCGCCCTGGGAGGTGTTCTGGGCAGCATGGGCACCGAAAACGTCCAAGGTGAAGTGCAGAAGAAGCTTGATGTCATGTCCAACGACATCCTGCTCGAAGCCAACGAATGGGGCGGTCACCTGGCCGGCATGGCGTCCGAAGAAATGGACAATGCCTACCAGATCCCGGGCAAATACCCGAAAGGCGCATACCTGCTGGTATTCGACCCACTGGACGGTTCGTCGAACATCGACATCAACGCGCCGGTCGGTACGATCTTTTCGGTGCTGCGTTGCCCGAACGAATACCTGACCCAGAACGAGCCGTTGAACGAAAAGGCCTTCCTGCAGCCAGGCACTCAGCAGGTTGCCGCCGGTTATGCGATTTACGGTCCACAGACCATGTTGGTGCTGACCCTGGGCAATGGCGTGAAAGGCTTTACCCTGGACCGTGAAATGGGCAGCTTCGTGCTGACCCATGAAGACATTACGATCCCGGAGTCCACGCAGGAGTTCGCGATCAACGCGTCCAACAAGCGTCACTGGGAAGCGCCGGTGCAACGTTACGTCGACGAATTGCTGGCTGGCGACGAAGGCCCGCTGAAAAAGAACTACAACATGCGTTGGGTCGCCGCGATGGTTGCCGACGTGCACCGCATCCTGACCCGTGGCGGTCTGTTCATGTACCCACGCGACAGCCGCGAGCCGTCGAAGCCGGGCAAACTGCGCTTGATGTACGAAGCCAACCCGATGTCGTTCCTGGTTGAGCAGGCCGGCGGTGCTTCCACCGATGGTCACCAGCGCATCCTCGACATTCAGCCGGAAGGCTTGCACCAGCGCGTAGCGGTGTTCCTCGGTTCGAAAGAAGAAGTCGCACGCGTCACGGCTTATCACAAGGAATAAACCATGACCGCGCCCTGGCAGCCGTTGCTCGAATGGTGGTTCGGAAACGCCGAATCACCCAACGAAACAGCGGCTGAGAAGGGCAAGTTATGGTTCGGCAAGCGCGACAGCCAGGACCTCGAAGCGCGGACGCGCTTCGGGGACTGGGTCGAGCAGGCACTGGCCGGCGGATTGACTGACTGGGCGCAACGCCCCGACGGTTGGCTGGCCCTGGTGCTGCTGCTCGATCAACTCCCGCGAATGATCTATCGCGACACTCCCAAATCCTTTTCAGGCGATCTCAGGGCTCAGGCACTGGTGGCGCAAGGCATTGCTGCGGATTTCGATCGGCAGTTGCGGCCGATTCAGCGGGTGTTTATCTACCTGGTGTTTGAGCACTGCGAGAATCTGTCGGTGCAGAACGAAGCGGTTTCGCGGTTTATCGATCTGGTGGCGCAGCAGCCTGAGGCTGATCGGGCAGTGTTTGCCGATAACCTGGATTACGCCGAACGGCATCAGAAAGTGATTGCACGGTTTGGACGATTTCCGCATCGCAATGCGGTGTTGGGAAGGGAGTCTACGGCTGAGGAGTTGGCGTTTCTTTCAGGGCCTGGGTCAAGGTTCTAAATCTTCATCGCGGCTGATGCCGCCTTCGCGAGCAAGCCCGCTCCCACAGGGATTTTGTGATCGACGCAAATCCAATGTGGGAGCGGGCTTGCTCGCGAAGGGGCCCGTAAGAAAGGCTTAAATCCTGAAACTGCCCACCAACTGCTTCAACCTCGCGGCCTGCTGTTCAAGGTCAGAACAGGCACAAAACGTCGCCTGCAAGTTCTCCACACCTTCCTGATTCAGTGTGTTGATCTCAGTGATGTCGACGTTGATCGATTCCACCACCGCGGTCTGCTCTTCGGTCGCCGTCGCCACGGACTGGTTCATCCCGTCGATCTCGCCAATCCGCTGGGTCACGCTGCCCAGACGCTCGCCAGCCTGGTTGGCGATGCCGACGCTGCTTTCGCTCTGGCGCTGGCTGTCGGTCATGGTGCTCACCGCTTCGCGAGCGCCGACTTGCAGTTCCTCGATCATCTTCTGCACTTGCTGCGCCGAATCCTGCGTGCGATGCGCCAGGTTGCGCACTTCATCGGCAACCACGGCAAAACCGCGTCCGGCTTCACCGGCCCGGGCTGCTTCGATGGCGGCGTTCAACGCCAGCAGGTTGGTCTGCTGCGAGATGCTGGTGATCACTTCCAGAATCTGCCCGATGTTTACCGTGTTGCTGTTGAGCGTCTCGATGTTGCCGCACGAATCACTGATCTTCGCCGAGAGCTGCTGCATCGCCGCGATGGTTTTATCCACCACCTGCTGACCGTCTTCGGCCAAGGCACGCGCGTCGCTCGAGTGCTGCGAGGCGAGGGCGGCGTTCTGGGCGATTTCCTGGGCGGCGGCGCCCAGTTCGTTGATCGCCGCGGCCACGCTGCTGGTGCGCGAGGCTTGTTGATCGGAGTTGAACATCGACGAGTTGGACGCGGCGACGACGCGCAGTGCGACTTCGTTGACCTGGCCGGTGGCCGAGGACACTTCGCGGATCGAGGTGTGAATACGCTCTACAAAACGGTTGAACGAGGTGCCCAGCGCACCGAATTCGTCATGGCCGTGAATAGTCAGACGTTTGGTCAGGTCACCTTCGCCTTCGGCGATGTCATGCATGGCGCGGCCCATGGTCAGCAGCGGCTGCATCAGGAAGCTGATCAGCATGCCCAGCAACGCGATGATGATCACCACGGCGATGACCATGGCAATGATCGCCGAGGTGCGGAATTCGCTGAGCATCGAGAACGCTGTGTCTTGATCCAGCACCAGCGCGACATACCAATTCGCCGACGGCACGCCGTTGACGTGGGTGAAGGAGATGAACTGGCGCTTGCCGTCGATCTCGACTTCTTTCATGCCCGGGCTGACTTGCGGGGCACCGTTCGGGTAGGCCTCGGCCAGACTCTTGAGGACCAGTTTGCTGTCCGGGTGAATCAGGATCTTGCCGTCGGCGCTGACGATGAACGCATGGCCATGACCGCCGAAATTCAGCGAGTTGATGATCGCGCTGACACTGGACAGGTCAATGTCGGCGCCCGCGACACCGATCATCTGGCCCTGGCGCTGCACCGGCGTGGCGACGGTGATCACCAGTTTGCCGGAGGATGCAGCGATGTACGGTTCGGTGACGATGGTCTGTTGCGCGCTGTTGGCTGCCTTGTACCAGCCGCGTGCGCGAGGGTCGTAATCGGCGGCGCGATTGCCGGCCGGGACCGAAAACATCACGCCGTCGGTGCCGCCAAAATAGCTCAGCTGGAAGTTGCTGGTGTAGGCGGGCAGGTCGATGGCGCGCTTGAGGTTGGCCTGTGCACTGCCATCCACCACGATTTGCTGGGACAGCGACTGCAGCAACTGAATGCGGCTTTCCAGCCAGGTCTGGATGTTGCTGGTGGTCAGGCTGCCGAGTTCCTGCATTGACGATTCGGTATTGCTGCGCAGGGTTTGCCGCTGGCGGTAGTCGTTGAACAGGATAAAACAGGCGAATGCAACGGCCACCACGAGGGCAGCAGCCAACAGGATTTTGTGGCTGAACTTCATGTTTCTGGTCATTAAATGAGCTACCGCGGAGGGGCTGGTCAACAAGGGGTGCCAATGTGCCACAGGAAGGGGCTTTGCGCTGCTCTTATGTCGACTGGCCGGCGCCAAAGATGAGGCGACTTTTGCCAAAACCGACGAAATGCTCGGCAGCAAATGAAAGTGGCTGATTTTTCGGCAAAAGGCAGACGAGCGGCCCGATAAATAGGCGCTTGGTCAGGGAACCAGAATGGGGTTTTCTCTTCTAAGCTTCAGCTTGGCAGCCATGCCATTCCCTTCACCCCAGGAGCTACACCATGTCGCTGCGTTCTATCGCTTTGCTTTCGTTCTGCGTGTTGTTGGCCGCGTGCGGCAAGATCAATCAGGAAAATTATTCGAAGCTGTCGACAGGCATGCCCAAGGCCGAGGTTGAAACCTTGCTGGGCAAACCCACCGACTGCTCGGGCGCGCTCGGCATGTCCAGTTGCACCTGGGGCGACAAGAACAGCTTTATCAGCGTGCAGTACGCCGGTGACAAAGTGTTGATGTTTTCTGGCCAAGGCCTGAAGTAAACCGGGGCGGTACGCTCGCGGGAGAAAAACAATGAAGCGGTTATTGATCCTCCTTTTTGCCGGCCTGGTATTGGCCGGCTGCGCCACTTCTGGCGAAGATCCGTTGGCGCCGAAAACCGTCAACAGCGTCAATCTGAAGAAATACCAAGGGACCTGGTACGAATTGGCGCGTCTGCCAATGTATTTCCAGCGCAACTGTGCGCAATCCGAAGCTCATTACACCCTCAAACCGGACGGCAACATCCTGGTGCTGAATCGCTGCCTGACGGCGGACTGGCAATGGGAAGAAGCCAAGGGCACGGCGTATCCGCAAGTGCCGGGCAAGACCGACAAGCTGTGGGTCGAGTTCGACACCTGGTTCTCGCGACTGATTCCGGGTGTGGCGAAGGGTGAGTACTGGGTGCTGTACGTCAGCGAAGACTACAAGACCGCCATCGTCGGCGACCCGAGCCGCCGGTATCTGTGGCTGCTGTCGCGAACCCCGACGGTCAACGGTGTAGTGCGTGAAGAACTGCTGAGCAAGGCGCGTCAGCAGGGGTATGACACGACGCGGCTGATCTGGCGTGCGACGGATACGCAGATGGCCAAGACTTCCAACTGATGATGCAACCCTTGTAGGCGCCGGCTTGCTGGCGATGGAGTGTCAGTCGACTTCAATGTCGCTGACATATCATCGCCAGCAAGCCGGCTCCTACAAGGGTTTGTTATCAACCCAAGAGTTCTCGCAGGACCTGGGTGAACGCGCGGTTACTTTCTTCTTCCCCGGCATGACGCCCATCCCGCACAACCCACTGGCCATTGACCAGCACATCGCGCACCTGGCGATCGCCACCGGCAAACAACCAACGATTGAGAATCCCGTCGCCACTGGCGGTGGCCAGGTACGGATCGCTACCGTCCAGCACCAGCCAATCCGCCCGTTTGCCTACCTCCAGCGCACCGATCGGTTGACCCAACGCCTGCGCGCCGCCATCCAGAGCCGCGTCATACAGCGTGCGACCCACCATCGGTTGTTCCGCGCCATACAGCCGGTTACGTCGTTGATCGCGCAAACGCTGGCCGTATTCCAGCCAGCGCAATTCTTCCACCACGCTCAATGACACATGGCTGTCGGAGCCGATGCCCATGCGCCCGCCCTGGGCGAGGAAGTCCACGGCCGGGAAAATCCCGTCGCCGAGGTTGGCTTCGGTGGTCAGGCACAGGCCGGCGATGGCGCGACTCTTGGCCATCAGCGTGACTTCTTCCGGATTGGCGTGGGTTGCGTGGACCAGGCACCAGCGCTGATCGACTTCGGTGTTCTCATACAGCCATTGCAGAGGGCGACGACCGCTCCAGCTCAAGCAGTCGTCGACTTCCTTCTGCTGTTCGGCGATGTGAATGTGCACCGGGCACTGCTTGTCGCTGGCCGCCAGCACTTCGCTGATCTGCTGGGGTGTGACCGCGCGCAATGAGTGGAAACACAAACCCAGCGACTGCGCTGGTTGCTGCGCCAGGATCGGCTGCAAGCGCGACTGAAGCTTCAGGTAGTTTTCAGTGCTGTTGATAAAGCGACGCTGGCCGTCGTTTGGCGTCTGGCCACCGAAACCGGAATGGCTGTAGAGCACCGGCAGCAAGGTCAGACCGATACCGGCGGAACTGGCGGCCTGGCTGATGCGCAGCGCCAGTTCGGCTGGATCCGCATACGGCTGGCCGCTGGTGTCGTGGTGTACGTAATGAAATTCCGCGACCGAGGTGTAACCGGCCTTGAGCATTTCGATGTACAGCTGACGGGCAATCACGCCGAGCTGATCGGGGCTGATCTTTCCGACGAGCCGGTACATCAGATCGCGCCAGGTCCAGAAGCTGTCGTTCGGATTACCGGCCACTTCGGCCAATCCGGCCATGGCCCGCTGGAACGCGTGGGAGTGCAGATTCGGCATCCCCGGCAGCAGCGGACCGCTGAGCCGTTCGGCGCCATCTGCGTTGGAATCGGCCTGGATATGGGTCAAAACGCCGTCGGCGCTGACCTCAAGACGTACATTGTTGGCCCATCCACTAGGCAGCAGCGCGCGTTCGGCAAAGAAGGCGGACATGGTTCAGCACCCCATCGTGTGTTATTTGTATATACATATACAGACGTTTGCCTGCCCGGTAAACTCCGGCAAGCTATGTGGCTCGTGTGGTCAGTTCGTCAGTTCAAGTTCGGATGCCGGAAATTCAGAGCCAAGGCGCTGCGACGAGTCATAGCTGGCTAGGGCGAGGAGCAGCAACGCAGGATCTGGATTTCCGGCGCCGAAATTGACTGACAGAACTGACCACGCGAGCCACATTACCCTCACCAAATGAACAAGGATTAACCGTGCCGACTCCGCCACCAGTGTCACCGTTGGCCGCGAACATGGGCGACAGTCCGGCGCCCTTGTACGCTCGCGTCAAACAGATGATCACCCAGCAAATCGACAGTGGAAACTGGCCGCCGCACTACCGCGTTCCGTCGGAAAGCGAGCTGGTCAGCCAGCTGGGCTTCAGCCGTATGACCATCAACCGCGCACTGCGCGAGATGACCGCCGACGGTCTGTTGGTGCGCATGCAGGGTGTCGGCACGTTCGTCGCCGAACCGAAAAGCCAGTCCGCACTGTTTGAAGTGCACAACATCGCCGACGAAATCGCCTCCCGTGGCCATCGCCACACGTGCCAGGTGATCACCCTTGAAGAAGAGGCCGCCGGTTCCGAGCGCGCCCTGGCCCTGGACATGCGTGAAGGCCAGAAGGTCTTCCACTCGCTGATCGTGCATTTCGAAAACGATATTCCGGTGCAAATCGAAGACCGTTTCGTCAACGCGCTGGTGGCGCCCGACTACCTCAAGCAGGATTTCACCCTGCAAACGCCTTACGCCTATCTGAACCAGGTCGCGCCGCTGACCGAAGGCGAGCACGTGGTCGAGGCGATTCTGGCCGAGGCCAGCGAGTGCAAATTGCTGCAGATTGAAAAAGGCGAGCCGTGCCTGCTGATCCGTCGCCGCACCTGGTCCGGTCGTCAGCCAGTGACCGCCGCCCGTTTGATCCACCCCGGTTCCCGTCATCGTCTGGAAGGTCGGTTTCATAAATGAGCGAAGTGAAAGTTTTACGCGCCAAAGATTATCCACGCATGCCGTGGAAAAACGGTGGCGGCAGCACTGAAGAAATCACCCGCGACGCGGGCACTGGCCTTGATGGTTTCGGCTGGCGCCTGTCGATTGCCGATATCGGCGAGTCGGGCGGGTTTTCTACCTTCGCCGGTTACGAGCGGATCATCACCGTGTTGCAGGGTGACGGCATGACCTTGTCGGTGGATGGCCAGGCCACGCGGCCGTTGTTACCACTGGACCCGTTTGCCTTCAGCGGCGAAAGCCAGGTGTCCTGCACGTTGCTGGGTGGCCCGATTCGCGACTTCAACCTGATTTATGCGCCACTGCGTTACAGCGCGCGGTTGCAGTGGCTGGACGGCGAGCAGCGGTTTTTCAGCGAGGCCGGGACTGTGCTGGTGTTCAGTGTGAGCGAGGCGCTTGAGGTAAAGGTCGGTAACGCTGCTTCGCAACTCGGTCGTCATGATTGCCTGCAACTCATCGGTAACACCGGCCTGCTGGATGTCTCCAGTAACGGCGCCTGCTGCGTGATCGAGCTGACTTCACGCTGATATCCGAATCTCAAAAAGATCGCAGCCTTCGGCAGCTCCTACGGTGGCATGAGTACACCCTGCAGGAGCTGCCGAAGGCTGCGATCTTTTGCTTTTGAGCGTTCCCGAAAGCGCACCACTTTGTTACCGAACGCCCCAGCGTGGCGCAAAATCACGCTGAAGTAACAAGCCATCATCCCTTCGCAAAATCCCCCCGAAAAATTTCATCTTCCTCAGAGCCCTTGATTTACAGGCTTTGCGCCCCTTTCAGAATTTTTCTTGAACACGCATCCAACAAGTTGGCCGCTTGATTGCATATGCTTGTATGTACAAGTAAAGACGTATGCGTATGAGTCGACCGAGACTCTCCGCAGCGTCCACTGATTCGCTTGTGTCGCTTTGACGCGCACAGGCTGGCTTACCCACCGCCAGGGTTGGTTTGGATTGATCGCTGAGGAGTCTTTTTCGTGACTGACATTAAACCCACTAAGTTTCGTGACGTTGAAATCCGCGCTGCCCGCGGTAACAAGCTGACCGCCAAGAGCTGGCTGACTGAAGCGCCACTGCGCATGCTGATGAATAACCTCGACCCGGAAGTCGCCGAGAACCCTAAAGAACTGGTGGTTTACGGTGGTATCGGTCGTGCGGCGCGTAACTGGGAATGCTACGACAAGATCGTCGAAAGCCTGACCAACCTGAATGACGACGAGACCCTGCTGGTGCAATCCGGCAAGCCGGTCGGCGTATTCAAGACCCACACCAATGCACCGCGCGTGCTAATCGCCAACTCCAACCTGGTGCCACACTGGGCGAGCTGGGAACACTTCAACGAACTCGACGCCAAAGGCCTGGCCATGTACGGCCAGATGACCGCCGGCAGCTGGATCTACATCGGCAGCCAGGGCATCGTCCAAGGCACCTACGAAACCTTCGTCGAGGCCGGTCGCCAACACTACAACGATGACCTCAAAGGCAAGTGGGTACTGACCGCGGGCCTGGGCGGCATGGGTGGTGCGCAGCCTCTGGCTGCCACCTTGGCCGGTGCGTGCTCGCTGAACATCGAATGCCAGCAGGTCAGTATCGATTTCCGCCTGAAAAGCCGTTACGTCGATGAACAGGCCAAAGACCTCGATGACGCTTTGGCCCGCATCGCCAAATACACCAAAGAAGGCAAGGCGATCTCCATCGCCCTGCTGGGCAACGCGGCTGAAATCCTGCCGGAACTGGTCAAGCGCGGCGTACGCCCGGACATGGTCACCGACCAGACCAGCGCCCACGACCCACTCAACGGTTACCTGCCAGCTGGCTGGACCTGGGACGAATATCGCGCCCGCGCCAAGACCGAACCGGCTGCCGTGATCAAGGCCGCCAAGCAGTCCATGGCCGTGCACGTCAAGGCGATGCTCGACTTCCAAAAACAAGGCATCCCGACCTTCGACTACGGCAACAACATCCGTCAAATGGCCCAGGAAGAAGGCGTGGAAAACGCATTCGATTTCCCAGGCTTCGTACCGGCCTACATCCGTCCACTGTTCTGCCGTGGCATCGGCCCGTTCCGTTGGGCTGCACTGTCGGGCAACGCTGAAGACATCTACAAGACCGACGCCAAGGTCAAAGAACTGATCCCCGACGACGCCCACCTGCACAACTGGCTGGACATGGCCCGCGAGCGCATCAGCTTCCAGGGTCTGCCGGCTCGTATCTGCTGGGTTGGCCTGGGTCTGCGCGCCAAGCTAGGCCTGGCGTTCAACGAAATGGTGCGTAGCGGTGAGCTGTCTGCGCCCATCGTGATCGGTCGCGACCACCTGGACTCCGGTTCGGTCGCCAGCCCGAACCGCGAAACCGAATCCATGCAGGATGGTTCCGACGCCGTGTCCGACTGGCCACTGCTCAACGCTTTGCTCAACACCGCGAGCGGCGCGACCTGGGTTTCCCTGCACCACGGCGGCGGCGTCGGCATGGGCTTCTCCCAGCACTCGGGCATGGTGATTGTCTGCGACGGTACTGACGAAGCGGCCGAGCGTATCGCTCGCGTTCTGCACAACGACCCGGCGACCGGTGTCATGCGTCACGCCGATGCGGGTTACCAGATCGCGATCGACTGCGCCAAGGAACAGGGCCTGAACCTGCCGATGATTACCGGCAAGTAATGCTTGCCCTGTAGGAGCCGGCTTGCTGGCGATTCAGACACCCCGGTGTGTCAGGCCCAATCGCCAACAAGCCGGCTCCTACAAGGGTTGCACCAACCCAGAATAACAATCCACAGAGGTTGAATCATGGCTGTTAACAACGATCGTGCAGGCAGCAAACCCTTGATCGAGAAACGCTCGATCGACTACATCCCGGAAGCGGAGAGACACGGTCGCCTGTTTAGCCAGTTCACCCTGTGGATGGGTGCCAACCTGCAAATCACCGCGATTGTCACCGGGGCCCTGGCCGTTGTGCTGGGCGGTGACGTGTTTTGGTCGTTGATCGGTTTGCTGATCGGGCAACTGCTCGGCGGTGGCGTGATGGCGCTGCATGCCGCGCAAGGGCCCAAGCTTGGCCTGCCGCAGATGATTTCCAGCCGTGTGCAGTTCGGCGTTTATGGCGCGGCCATCCCGATCGTGCTGGTCTGCTTGATGTACCTCGGCTTCACCGCAACCGGAACCGTGCTGTCCGGTCAGGCGCTGGGCCAGTTGTTTGGCGTCAGTGACACCGTCGGTATCCTCATCTTCGCCAGTGTCATCGTGCTGGTCACGGTACTCGGTTATCGGGTGATCCATTTCATTGGCCGTGTCGCCAGCGTCATTGGTGTGATTGCCTTTGTTTACCTGTTCAGCCGTCTGATGAGCCAGACGGACGTTGGCGCACTCCTGCAAATCCGCCACTTCAGCTGGAGCAGCTTCCTGCTGGCGGTGTCGCTCGCGGCGTCCTGGCAGATCGCCTTCGGCCCCTACGTGGCTGACTATTCGCGCTACCTGCCGAGCAAGACTTCCTCGGTGAAAACCTTTTTCGCCGCGGGTGCGGGTTCGGTCATTGGCGCACAGGTGGCGATGATCCTCGGCGTGTTTGCCGCGGCCTCGGCCAACGGGCAATTCGCCGGCCACGAAGTGGCCTACATCGTGGGTCTGGGCGGTACCGGTGCCACTGCTGCGCTGCTGTACTTCAGCATCGCGTTCGGCAAGGTCACCATCTCCACGCTGAACTCGTACGGCAGCTTCATGTGCATTGCGACCATCATCAGCGGTTTCCGTGGTGAACTGAAGGTAACGCGCTTGCAGCGGTTGGTGTTCGTGCTGGTCATCGTCGGTGCTGCGACCCTGATGGCGTTGCTCGGCCAGCACTCGTTCCTCGGTGCGTTCAAGTCGTTCATCCTGTTCTTGCTGGCGTTCTTTACGCCATGGAGCGCGATCAACCTGGTGGACTACTACTGCATCACCCGCGAACGCTATGACGTGCCGGCGCTGTCCGATCCGAACGGTCGCTACGGTCGCTGGAACATGCTCGGTATCAGCATCTATGTGTTCGGTGTGCTGGTGCAGCTGCCGTTCATTTCCACCAAGTTCTATACCGGTCCGCTGGTGGCCGCTCTGGGTGATGTGGATATTTCCTGGATCATCGGTCTGGTGCTGCCTGCAGCCCTGTATTACCTGTGTGCGAAAAAATGGCACGGCACCGTGCCCGATCAACTGATTCTGCCGGTCGAGCAGGACAGCGTTGTACAACCTAAAACAAGCGGGGCCGGTCGCGCTGCGGCGCAGGCCTGATTGGACGTGGATAGGGCTGGATGCCTCTTGACTGCCGTAAGCCAATTCATGATTAGGAGCGTCACTACAATGAAATCGAACAAGACCCTGCTGACCACATTGCTTTCCATGGGCCTGCTCGCCAGCGCCGGCGCCACCCAGGCAGCCGGTTGGTGCGAATCGGGCAAGCCGGTGAAATTCGCCGGTCTGAACTGGGAAAGCGCCATGTTGCTGACCGACGTGCTGCAAGTCGTGTTGGAGAAAGGTTACGACTGCAAGACCGACAGCCTGCCGGGCAACTCCATCACCATGGAAAACGCCTTGAGCAGCAATGACATTCAAGTGTTTGCCGAAGAATGGGTCGGCCGCAGCGAAGTCTGGAACAAGGCTGAGAAGGCCGGCAAAGTCGTCGGTGTCGGTGCCCCGGTCGTCGGCGCAGTCGAAGGCTGGTACGTGCCGCGTTACGTGATCGAAGGTGACGCCAAGCGCAAGCTGGAAGCCAAGGCGCCGGACCTGAAAAACATTGCTGACCTGGCCAAGTACGCCTCGGTGTTCAAGGATGCCGAAGAACCAGCCAAGGGCCGTTTCTACAACTGCCCGGCCGGCTGGACCTGTGAGCTGGACAACAGCGAAATGCTGAAGAGCTACGGCCTGGAAAGCAGCTACACCAACTTCCGTCCGGGCACCGGCCCGGCGCTGGATGCCGCCGTGCTGTCGAGCTACAAGCGTGGCGAGCCGATCCTGTTCTACTACTGGTCGCCAACACCGCTGATGGGCCAGGTTGACCTGGTCAAGCTCGAAGAGAAACCTGGGGTGAACAAGGAAGTGACCATCAAGGTCGGCCTGTCCAAGACTTTCCACGAGCAAGCCCCGGAACTGGTGGCTGTGCTGGAAAAGGTCAACCTGCCGATCGACCTGCTGAACCAGAATCTCGGGCGTATGGCCAAAGAGCGGATCGAGTCACCAAAACTGGCGAAAATCTTCCTCAAGGAACATCCTGAAGTCTGGCACGCATGGGTGAGCGAAGACGCAGCCAAAAAGATCGACGCGGCCTTGTAGGTTGAGCCTCTCCGACTGTCGTCAGCGGCAGTCGGATGCTTGATCGCAACCCCTTGATTGAGAGCCTCTTATGTTTCCCGAAAGCTTTACCTTTTCCATCGCCGACTGGGTCAACGGTTGGGTCGATTCGCTGGTCACCAACTACGGCGACGTGTTCCGCAGCATCTCCGATACCCTGTTGTGGGCCATCGTCAATCTTGAAGGGCTGCTGCGTGCGGCGCCCTGGTGGCTGATGCTGGCGATCGTGGCGGGCGTTGCCTGGCACGCAACCCGTAAAGTCGTAACCACCGCCGTCATTGTCGGTTTGCTGTTCCTGGTGGGCGCGGTCGGCCTGTGGGACAAGCTGATGCAGACCCTCGCGCTGATGATGGTGGCGACGGTCATTTCGGTGCTGATCGGCATTCCGCTGGGCATTCTCTCGGCGCGCAGCAATCGCCTGCGTTCGGTGCTGATGCCGCTGCTGGACATCATGCAGACGATGCCGAGTTTCGTGTACCTGATCCCGGTGCTGATGCTGTTTGGTCTGGGCAAGGTCCCGGCTATTTTCGCCACCGTGATCTACGCCGCACCACCGCTGATCCGCCTGACCGATCTGGGCATTCGCCAGGTTGACGGCGAAGTGATGGAAGCAATCAACGCCTTTGGTGCCAACCGCTGGCAGCAACTGTTCGGTGTGCAACTGCCGCTGGCGCTGCCGAGCATCATGGCCGGGATCAACCAGACCACCATGATGGCCCTGTCGATGGTGGTGATTGCCTCGATGATCGGTGCCCGTGGCCTAGGTGAAGATGTGTTGGTGGGGATTCAGACCCTCAACGTCGGACGTGGCCTTGAAGCCGGTCTGGCGATCGTGATTCTGGCAGTGGTGATCGACCGCATTACACAGGCGTACGGTCGTGCACGGCATGAGGTGAGCAAATGAACAACCAAGCCATCAGCAAAATCGAAGTCAAAAACGTCTTCAAGATTTTCGGCAACCGTTCCAAGGAAGCGCTGGGCATGATCGGCCAGGGCAAGACCAAGGATCAGGTGCTGGCCGAAACCGGCTGCGTGGTCGGCGTGAACGACCTGTCGTTGAGCATCGGTAGTGGCGAGATCTTCGTGATCATGGGCCTGTCCGGCTCCGGCAAATCGACCCTGGTGCGCCACTTCAACCGCCTGATCGACCCGACCAGCGGCGCTATCCTGGTGGATGGCGTGGACATCCTGCAATACGACATGGACGCCCTGCGCGAATTTCGCCGACGCAAGATCAGCATGGTGTTCCAGAGCTTCGGCCTGCTGCCGCACAAGACTGTGGTGGACAACGTCGCCTACGGCCTGAAAGTGCGTGGCGAGACCAAGCAGATGTGCTCCGAGCGCGCGCTGCACTGGATCAACACCGTGGGCCTGAAGGGCTACGAAAACAAATACCCGCACCAGCTCTCGGGTGGCATGCGTCAGCGTGTGGGCCTGGCTCGTGCCTTGGCGGCGGACACCGACATCATCCTGATGGACGAAGCGTTCAGTGCGCTCGATCCGTTGATTCGTGCGGAGATGCAGGATCAGTTGCTGGAATTGCAAAAGACCCTGCACAAGACCATCGTCTTCATCACCCACGACCTCGACGAAGCCGTGCGCATCGGCAACCGCATCGCGATCCTCAAGGATGGCCGCCTGATTCAGGTGGGTACGCCGCGAGAGATCCTGCATTCGCCGGCGGATGAGTATGTCGACCGGTTCGTACAGCGGCGGGCGGCGGTGGTTTAAGACATTTGCGGTGACTGTGCTGGCCTCTTCGCGAGCAAGCCCGCTCCCACATTGGATTGTTGGTGTTTTAAAAATTTGTGTTCGACACAGATCCAATGTGGGAGCGGGCTTGCTCGCGAAGGCGTCGGCAAAGCTGCATCAATATTCAGGTTGTACGCACGAGGTCAAAGATGTCCCAGGCTGAAAAAATCGTTATCGCCGACGCCCCTCTGCGTTGGCAGGATGTCGTCGCAGTCGCCCGCCACGGCGCGCAGCTCGAGCTGTCGGCCCAGGCCTGGGCGCGGATCGAGAACGCTCAGGCGATCGTCCAGCGCATCGTCACCAGCGGCGAACGCGCTTACGGCGTCAACACCGGTCTGGGTGCGCTGTGCAACGTCTCGCTGAAAGACGAACAGCTGAGCCAACTGTCGCGTAACACCTTGCTCAGTCACGCCTGTGGCGTTGGCGCGCCACTGACTGACGAACAGACGCGCGCGATCATGTGCGCCGCCATCCGCAACTACAGCCACGGCAAATCCGGTATCCATCGCCGGGTAGTCGAAGCGCTGCTGGCGCTGCTCAATCGCGGTATCACCCCGCAAGTGCCGTCCCAGGGCTCGGTGGGTTATCTGACCCACATGGCGCACATCGGCATCGCGCTGCTGGGTGTCGGCAATGTCAGCTATCGCGGGCAGATTGTTTCTGCGCAACAGGCCCTGGCCGAAGAAGGTCTGCAACCGGTTCAGCTCGGCGCCAAAGACGGCTTGTGCCTGGTCAACGGCACGCCGTGCATGAGCGGCCTCAGCTCCCTGGCGATTGCCGATGCCACGCGCCTGCTGCAATGGGCCGACGTGATCGGCGCCATGAGCTTCGAAGCCCAGCGGGGCCAGATCGCAGCGTTCGATGCCGAGATCATCGCCCTCAAGCCGCATCCGGGCATGCAGCAGGTCGGCATCAACCTGCGTTCGCTGCTCGATGGCAGTGAGGTGATTGCTTCGAGCAAAGGCATCCGCACCCAGGATGCGCTGAGCATCCGTTCGATCCCGCAGGTCCACGGCGCTGCACGGGATCAACTGGCGCACGCGATCCAACAGATCGAAACCGAACTCAACGGCTGCACCGACAACCCGTTGCTGCTGGGCACGCCGGACAATTTTCGCATCATGTCCCAGGCCAACCCGCACGGTCAGTCCGTGGCCATGGCCGCTGATTTGCTGGCCATTGCCATGGCGGAAATCGGCTCCATCGCCGAGCGCCGTCTCGACCGTTTGATCAACCCGCACGTCAGCGGTCTGCCGGCCTTCCTGGTGGCCAATCCGGGGGTGAACTCCGGGATGATGATCGTGCAATACGTCGCCGCTTCGCTGTGTGCGGAAAACCGTCAACTGGCGCAACCGGCGGTGCTCGACAACTACGTGACCTCGGGCCTGCAGGAAGACCATCTGAGCATGGGCACCAACGCCGCACTGAAGCTCCATCGCGCGCTGGAAAACTGCACGCAGATCCTCGCCATCGAGTACCTGTTGGCGGCTCAGGCATTTGAATTCCTCAAAGAGCAGCGCTTCGGCGCAGGCACTGATACCGCCTGGCGTCTGCTGCGTGAACGGGTTCCGGCCTACGATCAGGACCGCTGGCTGGCGCCGGATATCGCTGCGGCTGCCGGGGTTTTGAAAGATTCGAATTTGCTGCACAAGGCTTTGCCAAACCTGAACTGATTCCTACATCAAACCAGCGTGCCAAGGCGCAAGCCCCCCAAAAGGCGGGAAGCGACGGACAACGGACATTTCCGGAGCGTCTGGTTAGTTAACAAAAAGACTCTCAAAAGGAGAATAAAAGTGACTGCGCTAAATTTGATTCCCGGCCAACTGAGCCTCGCCCAACTGCGTGATATCTATCAGCAACCGGTCAAGATCACCCTCGACAACAACGCCTCGGCACAGATCGAAGCCAGTGTTGCCTGCGTGGAACAGATCCTCGCCGAGAACCGCACCGCTTATGGCATCAACACCGGTTTCGGCCTGCTGGCCTCGACCCGCATCGCCAGCGAAGACCTGGAAAACCTGCAGCGCTCGCTGGTGCTGTCCCACGCCGCCGGTGTGGGCGAGCCGATCAGCGACGCGCTGGTCCGACTGGTCATGGTGCTCAAGGTCAACAGCCTGAGCCGTGGTTTCTCCGGTATTCGCCGCGTGGTCATCGACGCGTTGATCGCCCTGATCAACGCTGAGGTCTACCCGCACATTCCATTGAAAGGTTCGGTCGGTGCCTCCGGCGACCTGGCGCCGTTGGCCCACATGTCGCTGGTGCTACTGGGTGAAGGCAAGGCGCGCTACAAAGGCGAGTGGATGGAAGCGACCGAAGCGCTGAAAGTCGCCGGTCTGACGCCGTTGACCCTGGCCGCGAAAGAAGGCCTGGCGCTGCTTAACGGCACTCAGGTGTCCACTGCTTACGCCCTGCGCGGTCTGTTTGAAGGTGAAGATCTGTTCGCGGGCGCCCTGGCCCTTGGCGGCCTGACCGTCGAAGCGGTGCTGGGTTCGCGTTCGCCGTTCGACGCGCGGATTCATGCCGCACGTGGCCAGAAAGGCCAGATCGACGCCGCTGCCGCTTACCGCGACCTGCTGGGCGAGCGCAGTGAAGTCTCCGACTCGCACCAGAACTGCGAAAAGGTTCAGGACCCTTACTCCCTGCGCTGCCAGCCGCAAGTCATGGGCGCCTGCCTGACCCAGTTCCGTCAAGCCGCCGAAGTGTTGGCCGTTGAAGCCAACGCCGTTTCGGATAACCCGTTGGTGTTTGCTGCTGAAGGTGACGTGATCTCTGGCGGTAACTTCCACGCCGAACCCGTCGCGATGGCCGCTGACAACATGGCCCTGGCCATCGCTGAAATCGGCTCGCTGAGCGAGCGCCGCATCTCGCTGATGATGGACAAGCACATGTCGCAACTGCCGCCGTTCCTGGTGGCCAATGGCGGCGTGAACTCCGGTTTCATGATCGCTCAAGTGACTGCTGCGGCTCTCGCCAGCGAGAACAAGGCGTTGTCCCATCCACATTCGGTGGACAGCCTGCCGACGTCGGCGAACCAGGAAGACCACGTGTCGATGGCCCCGGCTGCTGGCAAGCGTTTGTGGGAAATGGCCGAGAACACCCGCGGGATTCTCGCGGTGGAATGGTTGGCGGCGGCTCAAGGCCTGGACCTGCGTAACGGTCTGAAGACCTCGCCAAAACTGGAGAAGGCTCGGGCGATTTTGCGTAAAGAAGTGCCGTTCTATGAGAAGGATCGCTTCTTTGCGCCGGACATCAATGCAGCGACTGAACTGCTGGCGACGCGTTGCCTGAATGAATTGGTGTCGGCGAAGTTGCTGCCTAGCCTGTAAGGGCGCCATCGCCAGCAAGCCGGCTCCTACAGGGACAACGCAATCCCCTGTAGGAGCCGGCTTGCTGGTGATACGATTTTGAAATTGTGGAGATTACGGGATGAAAACCCTCTGGCAACACTGCCACGTCGCAACCATGGCGCAAGGCGTCTACTCGATCATCGAGGATGCGGCCATCGTGACGTCCGGTGCGCGCATTGAGTGGATCGGCCCTCGCGCTGAACTGCCGGCGGGCGAATACCCGGCCGTCAACGATTTGAAAGGGGCCTGGGTCACCCCGGGCCTGATCGACTGCCACACCCACACGGTGTTCGGCGGTAACCGCAGCGGTGAATTCGAGCAGCGTTTGCAAGGCGTCAGCTATGCGGAAATCGCAGCAGCCGGTGGCGGCATCGCCAGCACCGTGCGCGCAACCCGCGCGGCCAGCGAAGACGAATTGTTCGCCAGCGCCGCCAAGCGCCTGAAAAGCCTGATGCGTGACGGCGTCACCAGCATCGAAATCAAATCCGGTTACGGCCTCGATCTGGCAAACGAGCGCAAGATGCTGCAGGTCGCCCGCCGTCTCGGTGCCGAACTGCCAATCAGCGTACGCAGCACCTGCCTGGCGGCCCACGCCTTGCCGCCGGAGTATGTGGACCGCGCGGACGACTACATCGATCACATCTGCGCCGAGATGCTCCCCGCGCTCGCCGCCGAAGGGCTGGTGGATGCGGTGGACGCGTTCTGCGAATACCTGGCGTTCTCGCCAGCACAAGTCGAGCGAGTGTTCGTCACTGCGCAAAAACTGGGCTTGCCGGTGAAACTGCACGCCGAGCAATTGTCATCGCTGCACGGTTCGAGTCTGGCGGCGCGTTATCACGCACTGTCGGCCGACCACCTGGAGTTCATGACCGAAGAAGACGCCATCGCCATGGCCGCGTCCGGCACCGTCGCGGTGTTGCTGCCGGGTGCGTTCTACTTTCTGCGTGAAACCCAGTTGCCGCCGATGGACGCGCTACGCAAACACGGCGTGAAAATCGCCGTCGCCAGCGACCTCAATCCCGGCACCTCGCCAGCGCTGTCGCTGCGCTTGATGCTGAACATGGCTTGCACCTGTTTGCGCATGACCCCGGAAGAAGCCCTGGCCGGTGCGACGATTCATGCCGCCGCCGCGCTGGGCATGGCCGACACCCATGGTTCGCTGGAAGCCGGCAAGGTCGCTGACTTCGTCGCCTGGCAAATCGATCGTCCCGCTGACCTGTCGTACTGGCTGGGCGGTGATCTGGAGAAACGCGTCGTGCGTCACGGCGTTGAAACGAGCGTTTAGGAGAACAGTTGTGGATAAGGTTCTGAACTTCAAACAAGGCCGCGTGCCGCTGCTGATCAGCATGCCCCACGCCGGCCTGCGCCTGACCCCGGCAGTCGAAGCCGGGTTGATCCCCGACGCGAAAAGCCTGCCGGACACGGACTGGCACATTCCGAAACTTTACGAGTTCGCCACTGAACTTGGCGCCAGCACCTTGGCTGCCGAGTACTCGCGGTTTGTCATCGACCTGAACCGCCCGTCCGACGACAAGCCTCTGTACGCAGGCGCGACCACCGGCCTGTACCCGGCGACATTGTTCGACGGCATTCCATTGTTCCGTGAGGGTATGGAACCGTCGGCAGCGGAACGCGCGACCTATCTGGAACAGGTCTGGACGCCTTACCACAGCACGCTGCAGAACGAACTGGCACGACTGAAAGCCGAATTCGGCTATGCGTTGCTGTTCGATGCGCATTCGATCCGCTCGATCATCCCGCACCTGTTTGACGGCAAGCTGCCGGACTTCAACCTGGGCACATTCAACGGTGCCAGTTGCGATCCACAGTTGGCCACTCAACTGGAGGCGATCTGCGCACGGCACGGCGACTACAGCCATGTACTGAACGGTCGTTTCAAGGGTGGCCACATTACCCGGCACTATGGCAATCCGGCGGAAAACATTCATGCCGTGCAACTGGAATTGGGCCAGTGCACCTACATGGAAGAATTCGAGCCGTTCCGCTATCGCCCGGACCTGGCGGAGCCGACACAAGTGGTGCTCAAGGAATTGCTGCAAGGGCTCCTGGCGTGGGGCGAAAAACACTACAACGCATAACCCCCTGTGAGAGCGGGCTTGCTCGCGAAGGCGGTGTGTCAGGCACCATTGATGTCGACTGGCACACCGCTTTCGCGAGCAAGCCCGCTCCCACAGTTAATCCGTTCACCTTAGTCGCCACCGTGCAAATCTCGGTCGCCACAGTTCGCTTTTGGTCTCACGCTGCTGCGTAATGTTCTGAGCACGGTGCAACAAGACACCGGGCCCATAATAAATCTGCCGCACGAGACCTCCCCCAATGAAAAGACTGTTCACCCGCTGTCTCTCAATCCTCTGCGGTACCGCTCTTCTGAGCACCAGTGCTCTGGCCAGCGACGACGCTTCCTGCAAAGCCGTGCGCATGGGCGTGGTCAACTGGACCGACGTGATCGCCACCAGCGGCATGGCCGATGTGTTGCTCAACGGCCTTGGCTACGAAAGCAAACAAACCAGCGCCGTGCAGCAAATCATCTTCGCCGGCATCCGCGACAAGCGCCTCGACATCTTCCTCGGTTACTGGAAACCGGCGATGGACAACAACATTGCCCCGTTCGTGGCCGCCAATCAGCTGAAGGTCATGGCCAAGCCGAGTCTGGCCGACGCCCAGGCAACGCTCGCCGTGCCGGAGTACGTCGCCGACGCAGGGTTGAAAACCTTTGCCGATATCGCCAGGTTCAAAGACAAGCTCGGCGGCAAGATTTACGGCATCGAGCCGGGTAGCGGTGCCAATACCACGATCAAAACCATGATCGAGACCAATCACTTCGGCTTGAAGGATTTCAAACTGATCGAGTCCGGTGAGGCCGGCATGCTGGCCGCCGTTCAGCGGGCGGTGAATCGTAAGGAATTCGTGGTGTTCGTCGGCTGGACCCCGCACCCGATGAACATCAACATGAAAATCACCTACCTGACCGGCAGCGAAGATGTTTACGGGCCGAACGAAGGGGCGGCCACGGTCTCCACGGTGACGGCGCCGGACTACGCCGAACGTTGCCCGAACGTGAATCGTTTGTTGGAAAACCTCACGTTCACCGCCGCTCAGGAAAGTCAGCTGATGGTGCCGATCATGGAGCGCAAGACGCCGCAGGACGTTGCCAGGCAATGGCTGCGTGATCACCCGGAAGATCTTCAGCGCTGGCTGGCCGGCGTCAGCAGTTTTGACGGCAAGGATGGGGTAGCGACCGTACAGGCCAGCCTGAAAAACTGACCGTCACCGCAGAACCTGTGGGAGCGAGGTCTGTGTGGCGAGGGGACAAATCCCTTCGCCACACAGGCCTCGCGCCCACAGGTTTGCGCCACTCTCCACAAAACCTCGGCACCCGACTCATGGCTACTTACCCGCTATCCGCACAAATGTTGGCCTTCGTCGAGAAAACCGTCAGCTTCAACAGCACTGACAGTAGCCTCGCCGGGATGCGCCAGGCCTACAGCGAGATGTGCCGGGCGTTCACCCCGCCGCGTCCCGCCGAGCTGTATGTCGTGGACTTCGAATTGGCCGGTGTGCCGGTGCGTTCGTATCAGCCGCCGGTTTCGCCGTCGACTGGCGGTAGTCCATGCATTGTGTATCTGCACGGCGGCGGTTGGGTGGTGGGGGATCTGGATTCCCACGATTTCATCTGCGCCGAACTGGCGTCGACGCTTGGCGTGTTGGTGATCGCCGTCGATTATCGTCTGGCGCCGGAGCATCCGTTTCCGGCGGGGTTCGACGATTGCCTGAAGGTCTGGCGAGCCCTGCGCTCCGGGCCGTTTCAACTAGACCCCGCGCGTACGCTGGTGGCCGGCGACAGTGCCGGGGGCAATCTCGCCGCCGCGCTTTGCCTGGCATTGCGCGATGCGGGTGAGCCACTGCCAGCGGCACAGGTCCTGATCTATCCGGGACTGGGTGGCGACCAGCGGCTGGCGTCGCGCAGCGAATGCGTCGACGCGCCGTTGCTCAGCAGCAGCGACGTGGACTGTTATCACGCCTTGTACTTGCGTGGCAGTCGACAGCCGGGCGCTTACGCGATGCCGTTGCTCGCCGAGGATCTCGGTGGCTTGCCGCCGGCGCTGATCGCTGTGGCGCAGTTCGATCCGCTGCGCGACGACGGTGTGCATTACGCCGAGAGACTCAACGTCGCGGGCGTTGCCGCGACACTTTATTACGGCGAGGGTCTGGTTCATGGCTGTTTGCGAGGGCGGGGCCAGGTCGCCGAGGTCGATGCGCTCTATGAAACACTGCTCGGCTATCTGGCTGAAAAAACGGGAGGCAAAACTCTGACTCAGCAAGGGCATGCTCATTGACGTAAATCGGGTTTATGATGCCGGACGGCAGAATAATAGAAGTCCCCCCAGGGATGACCTCGACCCCTTACGGAGCGCGCAATGCAGACTTTGTACCCGCAGATCAAACCCCACGCCCGGCACGATCTGGCCGTCGATGAAACCCACACCCTGTATGTCGACGAAAGCGGTTCACCGGAAGGTTTGCCGGTGGTGTTCATCCACGGCGGCCCCGGCGCCGGGTGTGATGCACAGAGTCGCTGTTTTTTTGATCCGAACCTTTACCGCATTGTTACCTTCGACCAGCGCGGTTGCGGTCGCTCCACTCCTCACGCCAGCCTGGAAAACAACACCACCTGGGATCTGGTCGCCGACCTTGAGCGGATTCGCCAACACCTGGGCATCGACAAATGGGTGCTGTTCGGCGGTTCGTGGGGCTCGACCCTGGCGCTGGCCTACGCGCAAACCCACCCGGAGCGTGTGCACGGTCTGATTCTGCGCGGGATTTTTCTCTGCCGCCCGCAGGAAATCGAATGGTTCTATCAGGCGGGCGCCAGCCGACTGTTCCCCGATTACTGGCAGGACTACATCGCGCCGATCCCGCTGGACGAGCGTGAAGACCTGCTCAGCGCTTTCCACAAGCGCCTGACCGGCAACGACCAGATTGCCCAGATGCACGCAGCCAAGGCCTGGTCCACCTGGGAAGGCCGGACGGCGACCTTGCGTCCGAACCCGCTGGTGGTCGACCGGTTCTCCGAGCCACAGCGCGCGTTGTCGATTGCCCGTATCGAATGCCATTACTTCACCAACAATGCGTTCCTCGAGCCGAACCAGTTGATCCGCGACATGGGCAAGATCGCCCATTTGCCTGGCGTGATCGTGCACGGTCGTTATGACGTGATCTGCCCGCTGGACAACGCCTGGGAATTGCATCAGAACTGGCCGAACAGTGAATTGCAGGTTATCCGTGACGCCGGGCATGCCGCTTCCGAGCCAGGCATTACCGATGCACTGGTGCGTGCCGCCGATCAGATGGCCCGGCGCTTGCTCGACCTGTCCCCAGAAGAAGCATGAAGGGCCTGTTGCAACGCGTGCGTGGCGCGCGAGTCGAGGTAGCGGGGGAGGTGGTCGGTGCAGTCGATCAGGGTTTGCTGGTACTGGTAGCGGTCGAGCCCGAGGATACTCGGGCCAGCGCCGACAAACTTTTGCATAAGCTGCTTAACTATCGAGTGTTCAGTGACGCCGAAGGCAAGATGAATCTGTCCTTGGCGGACGTCGGCGGCGGGTTGCTGCTGGTCTCTCAGTTCACCCTGGCCGCCGACACCAAAAGCGGCTTGCGCCCCAGTTTTTCGACTGCTGCCCCTCCGGCGCTGGGCGAGGAGCTTTTCGACTATCTATTAGGGAAAGCGAAACAGGTGCATGGCACTGTGGCATCAGGTAGATTCGGCGCGGATATGCAGGTTCACCTGGTCAATGATGGCCCGGTTACCTTCCTGTTACAGACCTGAAAGCGCTTGAAACAAGTTTTTAAGCGCTTTTTCACTGAAAACAGGGGTTTTTCGCGAGAAATACTTTGTTGCGCCTGATGCGTTGTAACGCGGCCTGCTAGATAATCGCGCGCTACGGGGATCAGCGTTCGTTGGTCCGTTTTGACTTAGGTAGAGACTTGTCCTGGACCTGTTGGGGAATCATTTGGCCCCATAGGAGTCGGAACAATGCTCGCCAACTTGGCAAGAGTGGTTTGTAGGGACGGGTTTTTCATGCCGTTTACCTCACAGGCCCTTTAACTGGCCGTTGGTTTTTTGATCTGTTTTCGGCGAGGGTTGCTCGTGATTGTTAGTCCCTGTATTGCACCAAAATTGTCTGCCAAACGGTTACGAAGCGCTCTGGTAGCGGGCTCAGCCCTGCTTTGCCTGCTCAGCGCCGGCCAGCTTTGGGCATTCAGTCTGGATGACGTGTCGGCCAAGGCGAAAGAGCTGGCCGGGCAGAAATACGAAGCCCCGCGCAGTAACCTGCCGAACGAATTCCGCGAAATGAAATTCGCGGACTATCAGAAAATTCGTTTCCGTACCGAGAAAGCGGAATGGGCTGATCAGAAAACCCCGTTCAAACTGTCGTTCTATCACCAGGGTATGCACTTCGATACTCCGGTGAAAATCAACGAAATCACGGCCAACACCGTCGAAGAGATCAAGTACGACCCAAGTCGTTTCGATTTCGGCGATGTCAAGTTCGATCCAAAAGCCACCGAACAGTTGGGTTATGCCGGCTTCCGTGTGCTGTACCCGATCAACAAGGCCGACAAGCAAGACGAAATCATGACCATGCTCGGCGCGAGTTACTTCCGCGTTGTCGGCAAGGGGCACACTTATGGCTTGTCCGCTCGCGGCATGGCCATCGATACCGCGTTGCCGTCCGGCGAAGAGTTCCCGCGTTTCACCGAGTTCTGGATTCAGCAGCCGAAACCGGGTGACAAGCACCTGGTCATTTTCGCCCTGCTGGATTCGCCACGCGCCACCGGCGCGTATCGCCTGACCCTGCGTCCGGGCAGCGACACCGTTGTCGACGTCAAGGCCCAGATGTTCCTGCGTGACAAGGTCACCAAGCTCGGCATTGCACCGCTGACCAGCATGTTCCTGTTCGGCGCCAACCAGCCTTCCAAAGTGCTGAACTATCGTCGCGAGCTGCACGACTCCAGCGGTCTGTCGATCCATGCCGGCAACGGCGAGTGGATCTGGCGCCCGCTGAACAACCCGAAACACCTGGCGGTGAGCAACTTCTCGATCGAGAACCCGCGTGGCTTCGGCTTGCTGCAACGTGGCCGTGACTTCAGTCACTACGAAGACCTCGACGACCGCTACGACAAGCGTCCAAGTGCCTGGATCGAGCCAAAAGGCGATTGGGGCAAGGGTTCTGTAGACCTGGTTGAAATTCCGACCGCCGACGAAACCAACGACAACATCGTTGCGTTCTGGAGCCCGGAAAAACTGCCGGAGCCTGGCCAGCCGCTGGAATTCGGCTACCGCATGCACTGGACCATCGACGAAGCGGCGATTCATGCACCGGACAGCGCCTGGGTCCAACAGACCCTGCGTTCCACGGGTGACGTGAAACAGTCCAACCTGATCCGCCAGCCGGACGGCAGCGTTGCCTACCTGGTGGACTTCGAAGGCCCGTCCCTGGCGGCCTTGGCCCCGGATGCGGACGTTCGCAGCCAGGTCAGCGTTGGCGACAACGCCGAGCTGGTCGAGAACAGCGTGCGTTACAATCCTGAAACCAAAGGCTGGCGCCTGACCTTGCGGATGAAGATCAAGGATCCGGGCAAGTCCACCGAGATGCGTGCGGCACTGGTTCAGAACATTGTGCCTGCCGATCTCGCCAAGTCTTCGGTTCCAGCGTCCAATTCGTCCGTTGCCAAGGCTGACAAGGTTGCTGCCCGGCAAGCGGAGAAAGCGGACAAGGAAGCGAAGGCCGCCGAGGCCAAGCAGGCCGAAGCCAAGCCAGTCGCAGATGCCAAGGACAAGGACAACAAAGACGCCAAGCAGCCTGCTGCTGCGGACGCGGCCCCAGCCACACCGGAATCGGCCGCGACTGAAGAAGTCCTGACCGAGACCTGGAGCTACCAGTTGCCTGCCGATGAGTAATTCTCAAGTAAAGCCAGAGACTCTTGCCGAGTATCTGGCGCATTTACCGATGACCGACGAGCAGCGCGCGGAACTCGCGGGCTGCCAGTCCTTCAGCGAGCTGCACCAGCGCCTGTCGTCCTCGACGTTCGACTCGCCGACCGAGGCTGCTCAAGCTTCGGTGGGCCGTCGTTTGACCCTGAACACTGCTGAAGAGCTGGAAGAAGCGGAAATGCTGGTGCTCGACGCCAGCGGTCGTGTTTGCCTCAAGGCCACTCCGCCGATCCGCCGGACCAAAGTCGTGCCCGAGCCGTGGCGCACCAATATCCTGGTGCGTGGCTGGCGGCGTCTGACCGGTCGTACCAATCCACCAGCCCCGCCGAAAGACGAGAATGTATTGCCGGCCGCGCGCTGGCGTACGGTCGGTTCGATCCGCCGTTACATCCTGCTGGTACTGATGCTCGGTCAAACCATCGTCGCCGGCTGGTACATGAAAGGCATCATGCCGTACCAGGGCTGGTCGTTCGTCGACCTGAACGAAGTCCTGCATCAACCCCTGATGCAAACCGTCACGCAAGTGCTGCCGTATGCGCTGCAGACCAGCATCCTGATCATGTTCGGGATTCTGTTCTGCTGGGTGTCGGCCGGTTTCTGGACAGCGCTGATGGGCTTCCTCGAGTTGCTCACCGGTCACGATAAATACCGCATTTCCGGTAAAAGTGCCGGCAACGAGCCGATTGCCAAGGACGCTCGCACCGCACTGGTGATGCCGATCTGCAACGAAGACGTGCCACGGGTGTTTGCCGGTCTGCGCGCGACGTTCGAGTCGGTTGCGGCCACGGGTGACCTGGATCGCTTCGACTTTTTCGTCCTCAGCGACAGTAACGATGCCGACATCTGCGTCGCCGAACAGCAGGCCTGGCTGGACGTCTGCCGCGAAGCCGGTGGCTTCGGCAAGATCTTCTATCGCCGCCGTCGCCGTCGGGTAAAACGCAAAAGCGGCAACCTCGACGACTTCTGCCGTCGTTGGGGCGGTGACTACAAGTACATGGTCGTGCTCGACGCTGACTCGGTAATGAGCGGCGAGTGCCTGACCAGTCTGGTGCGCTTGATGGAAGCCACGCCGGACGCCGGGATCATCCAGACCGCGCCGCGCGCATCGGGCATGGACACGCTGTATGCGCGCATGCAGCAGTTCGCGACCCGTGTGTACGGTCCGCTGTTTACCGCCGGCCTGCACTTCTGGCAGTTGGGCGAATCCCACTACTGGGGCCACAACGCGATCATCCGCATGAAGCCGTTCATCGAGCACTGCGCCCTGGCGCCGTTGCCGGGTAAAGGCGCGTTCGCCGGTGCGATCCTGTCCCACGACTTCGTCGAAGCAGCGCTGATGCGCCGTGCGGGTTGGGGCGTCTGGATTGCCTACGACTTGCCGGGCAGCTATGAAGAACTGCCGCCGAACCTGCTGGACGAACTCAAGCGTGACCGTCGCTGGTGCCACGGTAACCTGATGAACTTCCGCCTGTTCCTGGTCAAGGGCATGCACCCGGTTCACCGCGCAGTGTTCCTGACCGGCGTGATGTCTTACCTGTCGGCGCCGCTGTGGTTCTTCTTCCTCGTGCTGTCGACGGCGCTGCTGGCGGTCAACACGCTGATGGAACCGCAGTATTTCCTTGAACCGCGCCAGCTCTATCCGCTGTGGCCACAATGGCACCCGGACAAGGCGATCGCGTTGTTCTCGACCACCATCGTGCTGCTGTTCCTGCCGAAGCTGTTGAGCATCATCCTGATCTGGGCCAAGGGCGCGAAAGAGTTCGGTGGCAAGTTCAAGGTGACGTTGTCGATGCTGCTGGAGATGCTGTTCTCCATGTTGCTGGCGCCGGTGCGGATGATTTTTCACACCCGCTTCGTGCTTGCCGCGTTCCTCGGCTGGGCCGCGACCTGGAACTCGCCGCAGCGTGACGACGACTCCACGCCATGGAGCGAAGCCGTCAAGCGTCACGGTCCGCAAACCTTGCTGGGTTTCTTCTGGGCGCTGCTGGTGATCTGGCTGAACCCGAGCTTCCTCTGGTGGCTGGTGCCGATCGTCGGTTCGTTGATGCTGTCGATTCCGGTGTCGGTGATCTCCAGTCGCGTGGGCCTGGGCCTCAAGTCCCGTGACGAGAGCCTGTTCCTGATCCCTGAGGAATACAATCCGCCACAGGCGTTGCTGGCGACTGACCAGTACACCCATGAAAACCGTTATCACGCGCTGAAAGACGGCTTCATCCGCGCGGTGGTCGATCCACAGCAGAACGCCCTGGCCTGCTCGCTGGCGACGTCGCGTCACCGTGAGGCCGAGCCGATCGAATGGCTGCGGATCGAGCGTGTTCGCCATGCATTGAAAGTCGGGCCTGACGGTTTGACCAACAATGAGCGTGTGCAATTGCTGAGCGATCCGGTGGCCCTGGCGCGCTTGCATGAGCAGGTCTGGAACGAAGGTCATCCGGATTGGCTGGGAGCCTGGCGCCAGTCGGTGAAAGCCGATCCCCATGCGCCGCTGCTGCCGCTCAAGCCGCTGAGTGCGCAACCGCAGTTGGCCTGACAAAGAGAACCTCGCGAAAGCGAGGTTTTTTTTGCCTCATCGTTTCCAAACACTTGTGCAAACGAGCGAGTACGTTAGGATCCGTCCCCGAATTGGTGCGCCCGGATAATTTTTGTCCGTATCGATGCGTTTCCTGAGGGGAGCCGCCGTTTGCGCGCCTCATAACTCAATGGGTTTGGGGACATGATGATGAAGAAGTATCTCTCGATGCTGCTGGTCGGCGTCACGGCATTGGTTGCAGTCAGCGCGGCGCAGGCCGGTGCCATCGATGACGCAGTCAAGCGCGGCACGCTGAAAGTCGGCATGGACCCGACCTACATGCCGTTCGAGATGACCAACAAGCGCGGCGAGATCATCGGTTTCGAAGTCGACATCCTCAAAGCCATGACCAAGGCCATGGGCGTCAAGCTGGAGCTGGTGTCCACCGGTTACGACGGCATCATCCCGGCCCTGCTCACTGACAAGTTCGACATGATCGGCAGCGGCATGACCCTGACCCAGGAGCGCAACCTGCGCCTGAACTTCAGCGAACCGTTCATCGTGGTCGGCCAGACCTTGCTGATCCGCAAGGAGCTGGAGGGCACCATCAAGTCCTACAAAGACCTGAACACCACCGACTACCGCATCACCTCCAAGCTTGGCACCACCGGCGAAATGGTTGCCAAAAAGCTGATCTCCAAAGCCAAGTACCACGGTTATGACAACGAGCAGGAAGCCGTGCTCGATGTGGTCAACGGCAAGGCCGACGCCTTTATCTATGACGCGCCTTACAACGTAGTGGCGGTGAACAAGTTCGGCAACGGCAAGCTGGTGTTCCTCGACAAGCCGTTCACCTACGAGCCGCTGGCCTTTGGTCTGAAGAAGGGTGACTACGACAGCATCAACTTCATCAACAACTTCCTGCACCAGATCCACGAAGACGGCACCTACGATCGCATCCATGACAAGTGGTTCAAAGACACCGCTTGGCAGAAAGACATGGAATAAGGCTTCAGACCGAGTCGCGTCAATCGCCAGCAAGCCGGCTCCTACAGGATTAGCGTCGGACACACCTATTGTGTTCACCCGGATCAACGGTAGGAGCCGGCTTGCTGGCGATGGCGGCCTCCCTGGCGACATAGAATCCGGAACCTGCTTACCTGATGAAACAGAAAAAAGCCCAATGGCCCTGGCACGTGTTGACTGTGCTGGTGCTGATCGGCCTGGCCGGCGCGTTGTATTACGCCACCTCGCTGATGTCCTACGAATGGCGCTGGAACCGTGTGCCACAGTACTTCGCCTACCACGCCGAAGAATCCCAGCGCGCCGCCGACATCTCCACTGTCAGCGAACTGGTGCGCAAGGGCGACAAGGCTGAGGTCACCCTGCGCAACGACGCGGGTGACGAGCAGCATCTGACCGTCGACGACAACAGCCTGCAAGTTGCCCAGGGCGATGACGTGGCTGAGGGCGACGTGATCGGCGTGACTCGCCATTGGGCCGCAGGCCCCCTGATGTGGGGGCTTTGGACCACCTTGTGGTTGTCCGTGGTGTCGGGCGTGCTTGGCCTGTTGATTGGCCTGGCCACCGGCTTGTGTCGTCTGTCGAACAACCCGACCCTGCGTGACCTCTCGACGATCTACGTCGAACTGGTGCGCGGTACGCCGCTGCTGGTGCAGATTTTCATTTTCTACTTCTTCATCGGCACCGTGATGAACCTGTCACGGGAATTCGCCGGGATCGCCGCGCTCTCTCTGTTCACCGGCGCGTACGTGGCAGAGATCATCCGCTCCGGCGTGCAATCGATTGCCCGCGGCCAGAACGAAGCCGCACGCTCCCTCGGCCTTAGCGCCGGCCAGTCGATGCGCCACGTGGTGCTGCCGCAAGCGTTCAAACGCGTGCTGCCGCCGCTCGCCGGGCAGTTCATCAGCCTGGTTAAGGACACCTCGCTGGTGTCGGTGATTGCGATTACCGAGCTGTTGAAAAGCGGTCGTGAAGTCATCACTACCTCGTTTTCGCCATTCGAAATCCTGTTCTGCGTGGCCGGCCTGTATTTGTTGATCAACCTGCCGCTGTCGAAAATCGCCAGCCGGCTTGAGCGGAGGCTCGCGCAAAGTGATTGAAGTCCGCGATCTGGTAAAAGTCTTCGACACCCGCGGCCAAGTGGTACGCGCGGTGGACAACGTCAGCACGGCCGTGGCCAAGGGCGAAGTGCTGGTGGTGATCGGCCCGTCCGGTTCCGGCAAGTCGACCTTCCTGCGCTGCCTCAACGGCCTGGAAGAATTCGATTCAGGCTCGGTGAGCATCGACGGCCTGCAACTGGCCGACCCGAAAACCGACGTGAATGCCTACCGTCGCGAAGTCGGCATGGTGTTCCAGCATTTCAACCTGTTCCCGCACATGACCGTGCTGGAAAACCTCTGCCTGGCGCAGAAAGTCGTGCGCAAGCGCGGCAAGAAAGAGCGTGAGGCCAAGGCGCTGGCGCTGCTGGAAAAGGTTGGAATCGCGCAGAAGGCCAACGAGTATCCGTCGCGCCTGTCCGGCGGCCAGCAACAGCGCGTGGCGATTGCCCGGGCGTTGGCGATGGAACCCAAGGTCATGCTGTTCGATGAGCCGACCTCGGCGCTGGATCCGGAAATGGTCGGTGAAGTGCTGGACGTGATGAAAACCCTGGCCGTGGAAGGCATGACCATGGTCTGCGTCACCCATGAGATGGGCTTTGCGCGGGAAGTGGCGGATCGGGTGCTGTTCTTCGATCACGGCAAATTGCTGGAAGACGCCTCGCCAGCCGAGTTCTTCGATGCGCCGAAGGATCCGCGGGCTCAGGCTTTCCTTCGTCAGGTCCTATAGCTTCAGCGCCTGTTAGATGGTAATCGCGGGCAAGCCCGCTCCCATAGGGTTTAACGGTGGAACGTAAAAAGAGTGAACACCGAAAACTCTGTGGGAGCGGGCTTGCTCGCGAAGGCATCGCCTCGGTCCTGAGTGAACCGAGGCCCCCGCATCACCTCAAACCCTGAACTTGCCCACCAGCATCTGCAAATGCGTCCCCAACCGCGCCAGCTCGACGCTGGAGGCCGCGGTTTCTTCGCTGGCTGCCGAGGTCTGCTCGGACACATCGCGCACGTTGAGCACGCTACGGTTGATCTCTTCAGCCACCGCACTCTGCTGCTCGGCCGCTGCGGCAATCTGCTGGTTCATCGACTGAATCGCCGACACGGTGCGGGTGATGCTTTCCAGCGAGCCACCCGCTCGACGGGTCAGTTCGACGCTGCTGTCGGTCAGGCTGCGGCTGTTGTCCATGATGGTCGCGACTTGCTGGGTGCCACTTTGCAGGCCGACGATCAGCTCTTCGATTTCTTCGGTGGACTTCTGGGTGCGCTGGGCCAGGCTGCGAACCTCGTCGGCGACCACCGCAAAACCACGTCCGGCTTCACCGGCGCGGGCGGCTTCAATGGCCGCGTTGAGCGCCAGCAGGTTGGTTTGCTGGGCGACGGATTTGATCACGTCGAGCACGCTGCCGATCTTGTCGCTTTCGCGTTTCAAGTGACCCATGGCTTCGGTGGAATTACCGACTTCGAGGGCCAGGCGCTCGATCTGGGCGATGGCTTCGCCGACGACCTTGTCACCTTCGCGGGCCTGCTGGTCAGCGGCAAGGGCGGCTTCAGAGGCTTCTTCGGCGTTGCGCGCGACTTCCTGCACGGTGGCAGTCATTTCGTTCATCGCGGTTGCCACCTGATCGGTCTCGACCTTCTGGCTGTTGACCCCGGCGCTGGTCTGCTCGGTCACTGCGGACAGTTCTTCGGCGGCGCTGGCGATTTGCGTGACGCCGTCGCTGATGCCACCGATCAATTCGCGCAGGCCCAGGGTCATGCTCTGCATGGCGCGCTGGAGTTGACCGAGTTCGTCCTGACGCTCGGACACGAGGTTCTGGCTCAGGTCGCCGGCGGCGATGCGCTCGGCCACTTTCAGCGTCTGGCTCAGTGGAATGACGATCTGTCGGGTGATAGCCCATGCCGCGAAAAGACCGAAGATCAAGGCCAGGGCAGTGGCCAGCAACAGCATGTTCTTGGCGTGCGCGGCGTCGGTGTCGCGTACGACGGTTTGCGAGCCGGTGAGCTTTTTGCTGACGTCGAGCAGGATGTTGCCCTGGGAGGCCATGCGTGTGAGTGCGGCGGCGCTGGCGACTTGAGAGTCGCGGAACTGGCTGACGGCGGCGCGATAGGCTTTGAACGATTCGCTGGCCTGTTGCAGATTGGCCGTGTGCTGTTGCGGCAGTTTCGATGGCAGGCTGTCGAGGCTGTTCAGGGCATTGGTAATGGCATCCAGCGCCGGTTGTTCAGCGTCGGCCTTGCCGCTGTAGGTGTAGCCGCGAACTTGATAGCGGGCTTGCTGAAGTAATTTGCTGACTTCAACCACACTGTTGAAATCGGCGACGCTGTCGCCCTGCTGCATGGCTTTCTCGACTTCAGTCACGCGTGCTACGGCGTTATCGGCGTTGGCGCCGAGTTTGCTGCGCGCATCTTCGCGGCTGGCGCCGGCCTGGACCATGGCGGCAAAGGCTTGTTTGTACTCGCTGACCGCGGCCAACTGCTGGTCGACCATGGCCGCATCGGCAGGTTGTTCGATCAGTGTACGCGCGGTCTTCAGCCCGGTGTCGAGTTGCCCGAGCAGGTCGTTGACGGCCCCCGGGCCTTGTTCGCCACGGCGCATTTCGTAATCCAGGCGGGCCAGGCGCAAGTCTTTGGTCAGGTCATTGAGACTGGCAATGAACCCCAGTTTGTCGCCGCGACTGATGACGTCACTCAGGCCGGTCCAGCCGGTGAAGGTGATCAACAAGGTGAGTAGCAGTACCAGACCGAAGCCGACACCCAGTTTGCGATTGACGCTGACGTTTCCCAGTTTCTCGGCTAGCCATCGGTACATGCTGCAACTCCCTCGGACCACAAATTGGTTTTATGGGAGGTATATCGGCAGGGGTGCGGGGTTCTGTAGGTGCAGGCCGATGTGCGGCCAGCAATATTCGAAGTGAAAGATGACTTATGGGAGCGGCGGTGTTTAGAACAGACGTGCGAGCAATGCAGTGACGGCAGTCTCGACGCGCAGGATGCGCTCGCCGAGCTGCACCGGTTGCAGGCCGGATTTGCCGAGTAAATCGATTTCGTAAGGAATCCAGCCGCCTTCCGGGCCGATGGCCAGGGTTACCGGTTCGTCCAGGCCGCGGGGGCAGGGCGGGTAATTTCCGGGGTGACCGACCAGGCCAAGGGTGCCTTCGGTGATGGCCGGCAGGCGATCTTCGACGAACGGTTTGAAGCGTTTTTCGATGACGATTTCAGGCAACACGCTGTCCCGGGCCTGCTCGAGGCCGAGGATCAGTTGCTCGCGAATCGCTTCAGGTTCGAGAAACGGTGTCTGCCAGAAGCTCTTCTCGACGCGGTAGCTGTTCACCAGCACGATCCGCGGCACACCCATGGCCGCCACGGTCTGAAACACCCGACGGAGCATTTTGGGCCGCGGAAGGGCCAATACCAGGGTCAGCGGCAGCTTGGCCGGAGGCGGTTGATCGAGCGTGACGCGCAGTTCGGCTTCATCGGCGTCCAGGCGCAGCACTTCGGCCGAACCCATCAGGCCGCCGATACGCCCGACGCGCAGGGTGTCACCCACTTCACAGCGGTGAACTTCCTGCATGTGGGTCAACCGGCGATCACGCAGGATCGCCCGGTCGGCCGCAATGAAATCGGCCTCGATGAGGAGCAACAGGTTCACGGCTGGGTCGCTGGCGGCTGGTCGTTGTGATCGTCAACCGGCTGGTCGTCCGGGTGCTCGCCACGCTTGCTGATCAGGCCGCCGAACAGGATGCCGATTTCAAACAGCAGCCACATCGGTACGGCCAGCAGCGTCTGCGAAAAGATGTCCGGTGGCGTCAGGATCATGCCGACCACGAAGCAGCCGATGATCACGTACGGGCGGATTTTTTTCAGGTATTTGACGTCGACCACGCCGATCCATACCAGCAGCACCACCGCCACCGGGATTTCGAACGCCACGCCGAAGGCGAAGAACAGCGTCATGACGAAGTCGAGGTAGCTGCTGATGTCGGTCATCATCTCCACGCCGGCCGGGGTGGCGGCGGCGAAGAATTTGAAGATCAGCGGGAACACCAGGTAGTAGGCGAACGCCATGCCGGCGTAGAACAGCATGATGCTCGATACCAGCAAGGGTACGGCGATGCGTTTTTCATGTTTGTACAGGCCTGGCGCAATGAAACCCCAGATCTGATGCAGGATCACCGGGATCGCCAGGAACAGCGACACCATCATGGTCAGCTTCAGCGGCGTGAGGAACGGCGACGACACGTCGGTGGCGATCATCGTCGCGCCCACCGGCAGGTATTGCCGCAGTGGCGTGGAGACGAAGGTGTAGATCTGCTGGGTGAAGGCGAACAACCCGGCGAAGATAATGAAGATCGCCGCTACGCAGCGCAGCAGACGGGTACGCAACTCGGTGAGGTGCGAAACCAGCGGCATGTGCTGGTCGTTTTCTGGGAGATCGCTCATGGGGCTCGCGGCGGCAGTGTTGGGTCATGAGGGGCCGGCGCAACAGGCGCAGCCGCAGGAGTAACGGGTTCAACCGGTGTGGCTGCAACGACGGGCGCTGGTTCTACAGCCACTGCAACAGGTGCAGCGGTTGGAGCATGGATCGTCTGCTCCGCTACAGGCTCAACAGGTTGAACCGGTGTGGCTTCCTGCTGAGTCGGCGTGAAGATCTTCCGCGCCTCCTGTTCCAGCGACAGAATGTGCTCGTTGTGCAGTTGCCGACGGATCTCGTCGGCACCGATTTCACGTTCAACTTCCTGTTTGATCGCGTTGAAGCTGCGCTTCAGGCGCCCGACCCACAGGCCCGCCGTGCGCGCAGCACCCGGCAGACGTTCGGGGCCCAGCACGAGCAGGGCCACGAGGCCGACGAGCAGCAGTTCAGAGAAGCTGATACCAAACATTAGTCAGTGCTCACACGTCTTTGCGGATCGGCTCTTCGACTTTTTGCGCCTGCACGTCGATGGTGTGCGGCTGGTTCACGGACTGTGTGGTCTGTGGCTGAACCGGTGGCACCGGTTGGGCCGGGGTCACTGTCGGGTCAACCGGTTTGTCTTCATCGCTCATGGCTTTCTTGAAGCCCTTGATCGACTCGCCCACGTCAGTGCCGAGGTTTTTCAGTTTCTTGGTGCCGAAGACCAAAACGACAACAACCAGGATGACGATCCAGTGTTTCCAGTCAAAAATGCCCATGTTGCTGCTCCTCTCTAATAATTGTTCAGGCGGACGGGCGCGAGGCTTTCTCGGCGTGTCCGGACAGACCGAAACGACGGTCCAGTTCATCGAGTACAGCCTGTGGATGCTGCCCCAGTTGGGCGAGCATGACCATGCTGTGGAACCATAGGTCGGCGGTCTCGTAGATCACATCGCTGCAGTCACCGCTGATGGCGGCATCCTTGGCGGCAATGATGGTTTCGACCGACTCTTCGCCGACTTTTTCCAGAATCTTGTTCAAGCCCTTGTGGTACAGGCTGGCGACATACGAGCTGTCGGCGGCGGCGCCTTTGCGCTCTTCCAGCACCTGGGCCAGACGGGTCAGGGTGTCACTCATGGGTATGTCCTGCGGAGTAGATGGCGTGCGGATCTTTCAGGACCGGGTCGACGGTTTTCCAGTCGCCGTTCTCGAAGACGCGGTAGAAGCAGCTCTGGCGACCGGTATGGCAGGCAATGTCGCCGATCTGTTCGACCATCAGGATGATCACGTCGGCGTCACAGTCCAGGCGCATCTCATGCAGGGTCTGCACGTGGCCGGACTCTTCACCCTTGCGCCACAGCTTGCCACGGGAACGTGACCAGTAAATGGCACGGTTTTCGGCGGCGGTCAGTTCCAGCGCTTGACGGTTCATCCAGGCCATCATCAGGACGCGCCCGGTCTTGTGATCCTGGGCAATTGCCGGCACCAGGCCATCGGCGTCCCACTTGATTTCGTCCAGCCAGTTTTTCATCTTCGACTCCGACAGCGGACCCCGCACTTCATTAGCAGAGCCCAACGTTCAAACAGTGTGCCAGTGGATCACACAACTGGCTATCGGCGAACGACCAGATACAAACCGACGGCCATCATGATTCCGGCCGGCCAGTAAGCCAGTTCGTTCAACGGCCCGCCAATGGCGAGTATCGCGCCGCCGGCCAGATGAGCCGTGCCGAGCAGCCGCAGGAACCAGTCGTCCCGGCGACGATGCCACGGTGGTGGCGGGTCGTAGGCGTGGGGCTGGGACATGCGTTCGAGCAGATCGCGGGCCATATTGGCCAGGTGCGGCAGTTGTTCGAACTGGCTCTGCACGTTGCCGAGCAAGGCTTTAGGGCTGACGCGCTCACGCATCCAGCGTTCGAGGAACGGCTGGGCGGTGTTCCACAAATCAAGGTCCGGGTACAACTGACGGCCCAGGCCTTCGATGTTCAGCAGGGTTTTCTGCAGCAGCACCAGTTGCGGCTGCACTTCCATGTTGAAGCGTCGAGCAGTCTGGAACAGGCGCATCAGCACCTGGCCGAAGGAAATATCTTTTAACGGTTTTTCGAAAATCGGCTCGCACACCGTACGGATCGCTGCTTCGAATTCGTTGAGTTTGGTTTCCGCCGGCACCCAGCCCGAGTCGATGTGCAATTGCGCGACACGCCGGTAGTCACGCTTGAAGAACGCGAACAGGTTGCGCGCCAGGTAATCCTGGTCTTCAGGGGTCAGGCTGCCGACGATGCCGCAGTCGATCGCAATGTATTGCGGGCTCCACGGATTCACGGTGCTGACGAAGATGTTGCCGGGGTGCATGTCGGCATGGAAGAAACTGTCGCGGAACACCTGGGTGAAGAAGATCTCCACACCGCGCTCGGCGAGCATTTTCATGTCGGTGCGCTGGTCGGCGAGGGTCGCCAGATCGGTCACCTGAATCCCGTAGATGCGCTCCATCACCAGCACTTTCGGCCGGCACCAGTCCCAATAGACTTGCGGCACGTACAGCAGCGGCGAACCGTCGAAGTTGCGCTTCAACTGGCTGGCGTTGGCGGCCTCGCGCAGCAGATCGAGCTCGTCGTAGATGGTTTTTTCGTAGTCGCTGACCACGTCCACCGGGTGCAGCAAGCGTGCGTCCGCGGAGAGTTTTTCCGCGGCGCGAGCGAGGATGAACAGCCACGCCAGATCCTGCGCGATGATGGGTTTCAGGCCGGGGCGGATGACTTTGACGACGACTTCTTCACCGGTTTTCAGCTGCGCGGCATGCACCTGCGCCACCGAAGCAGAAGCCAGTGGTTCGACGTCGAAGCGGCTGAACACTTCACTGATTTTCTTGCCGAGCTGTTCTTCGATCAGCCTGACCGACACTTGCGAATCGAACGGCGGTACGCGGTCCTGCAACTTCATCAGTTCGTCGGCGATGTCTTCCGGCAGCAGGTCGCGACGAGTGGACAGGATCTGCCCGAACTTGATGAAAATCGGGCCCAGGTCCTGCAGCGCCAGGCGCAATCGGGCGCCGCGGCTCAGGTCCAGCGTCTTGCGTGGGAACCAGCGCCACGGCAAGGCGTAGCGCAGCGCCAGCAGAAACCACGGCAGCGGGAGGGCGAACAGCAAGTCATCGAGGCGGTAGCGAATCACAACGCGCTGGATGCGCAACAAACGGCGGACGGCAAGCAGCTTCATGCGTTATCGCTTGGGTCGAGGGATCGGGAAAGGCGCTCGAAACGCGCCTCGAGACGTTCCAGATCGAGTTTGATCTGGTCCAGTTCACTGAAACGGGCTTCGGCTTCGCGCTGACCGACGAGGGTGCGCGACTCTTCGGCCAGGTATTCGCCCAGGTTCTGATTGAGGCTGGCGAACCCTTGCCGATACCAGCGTGCGCGGCTGCGCAGGTGACCGCCGACCAGTTGCGTGGCGACCGGGCCGAGCCAGCGCGAGAGTTCGTACTCCCAGTCCAGTTCGAGGTCCTGAAGGATCGCCGCCAGCTCCAGCAGCACGCCGCTGTCGCCGTCGAGTTCAACTTGAGGTTCATGCAGGACCGAGGTCTTGTCCTTGCTCATCGCCAGTTTCAGCAGGCTTGAGGCCGGTGCACGCAAGGTGCAGTCGGCACCGGTTTCCCAGTGGGATGCGAGCATCAGGCCTTCGTCGCTGGGCAGGATGAACAATTGCAACGCCGGGCTGCGGCAGTCGACGGCAATCACTCTGCCGCTCAAATGCCCCAGCCGCGGCAGCGCCGTGCTGTCGAGGCGCAGCACCCGGTTCAGGCCGAGTTCAACGCTGGCGAGCAGTCCGGCCAGCAACATCAGGGTTTGATGCCGCGGTGCAGGGCGACGATGCCTGCGGTCATGTTGTGGTAGGTCACGCGGTCGAAGCCGGCCTCGACCATCATCGACTTCAGGGTTTCCTGATTCGGGTGCATGCGGATCGATTCGGCGAGGTAGCGATAGCTTTCCGAGTCGTTGGTGATCAGCTTGCCCATCAGTGGCATGAAGGCGAACGAGTAGGCGTCGTAGGCCTTGGACATCAGCGCGTTGGTCGGTTTGGAGAATTCCAGCACCAGCAAACGGCCGCCCGGCTTGAGTACGCGCAGCATCGAACGCAGGGCGTCTTCTTTATGCGTCACGTTGCGCAGACCGAACGCGATGGTCACGCAGTCGAAGTGGTTGTCCGGGAACGGCAGCTTTTCAGCATCGGCCTGGACGAATTCAACGTTGCCGGCCACGCCGAGATCCAGCAGGCGGTCACGGCCGACCTTAAGCATGGATTCGTTGATGTCGGCCAACACTACCTGGCCAGTTGGCCCCACGAGGTGCGAGAATTTTTTGGTCAGGTCGCCGGTGCCGCCAGCAATGTCCAGCACGCGGTTGCCGGTGCGCACGCCCGACAGCTCGATCGCGAAACGCTTCCACAGACGGTGCATGCCGCCCGACAGGAGGTCGTTCATCAAGTCGTACTTGGCGGCTACCGAGTGGAAAACCTCAGCGACTTTTTCCGCTTTTTGGCTTTCCGGAACGTTTTTGAAACCGAAGTGAGTGGTGGGTTCGGCATCGCTGCCTTTGCGCTGATCAGTCATATCGCTGTCACCAGAAGAGAATGCGGGACATTCTAATCCCGGTGGCTTGCTTTGTCTTGGCAAGGCTGAAGGTAAGATAGGTAACCGCCAGGACGTTTTGCCGCAGCAGCGGTCAAGATGCTTCAGGAAAGTATCCATAAAGCAGGAGTCATTCGATGGCCCGTATTAGTGTTGAACGTGCCCACGGCCTGGGCAAGGAAGCGGCCCGAGAGAAGGCCGACCAATTGGCGCAGAAGCTGTCCGATCAATATGGCCTGGAGCCGCAGTGGTCTGGCGACACCTTGAACCTCAAGCGCTCGGGTGTGAAAGGTGCGGTGCATGTCAGCGAAGATTCGATCCGCGTCGATGTGGAGTTGGGCCTGATGATGTCGGCCATGAGCGGCATGATCAAATCGGAAATCGAAAAGGCGCTCGATAAAGCCCTCGCGTAAATCCGATTGTTCCCTTGGAATACGATCATGTGGGAGCGGGCTTGCTCGCGAATGCAGCCTGTCAGTTGACTGAGATGTCGACTGGCATGACGCTTTCGCGAGCAAGCCCGCTCCCACATTTGTTTGTGGTGAATCCAAAGGTTTATGTCAGTTGTTAGGGTGCCGTTTCTAATTTTTCTCCCTACTTTGTGCATGAGCCCGACACTTTCGCGGGCAGTTCCTCAAACCTTCTGCGCGTGAGGTGCACCATGGCCAAAGTTATTTTGAAGAAAAAAATCGACGCTTCGACAACCGCTCTGAGCGACGTCAAATCCTATGCCCGCAAGATCTGGCTGGCAGGCCTGGGGGCCTACACCAAGGTCGGCCAAGAGGGCAGCGAGTACTTTCAAGAGTTGGTGAAGGCGGGTCAAACCGTTGAAAAAAAAGGCAAAAAAGTAGTTGCCGAGAAACTTGAAGCCGCTAACGCCGAGATCGATGAAGCCAAGAGTGAAGTGAGCACATTCAAAGGCAAGGTCGAACTTCAACTCGACAAGGTCGAGAAGGCTTTTGACTCGCGTGTTGCAAGTGCCTTGAATCGTATCGGCATTCCGTCTAAACATGACGTTGAGACACTCTCTGCTAAGCTCGATGAGCTGACGGCATTGCTCGAACGCGTCGCGCGTAAATCTTAAGGAGAACGGGATGGCTGGTAAAAAGAACACCGAAAAAGAAGGCAGCTCGTGGATTGGGAAAGTCGAAGACTACTCCCGCAAAATCTGGCTGGCTGGTTTAGGCGTGTACTCGAAGATCGACACTGACGGCAGCAAGCTCTTCGATGCATTGGTCAAAGACGGCGAGAAAGCCGAGAAGCTCACCAAGAACGCTGTCGGCAAAAAAGTCGATGACGTCAAGGATTCCGCTTCCTCGGCCAAGTCGCGCATCAGTGGCGTGAAAGATCGTGCGCTGGGCAAGTGGGATGAGCTGGAAGGCGCTTTCGACAAGCGCCTGAACAGCGCCATTTCGCGCCTGGGTGTACCAAGCCGTAACGAAGTGAAAGCGCTGCACAGCAAGGTCGATACCCTGACCAAGCAAATCGAAAGACTCACCGGTGCCAAGGTTGCGCCTGTTGCGGCGAAAACCGCAGCGGCCAAACCGGCTGCTAAAACGGCCGCCAAGCCACTGGCAAAAGCGGCCGCTAAACCGGCTGCCAAACCAGCGGCCAAAACTGCCGCAGCCAAAACTGCCGCAGCCAAACCTGCAGCAGCCAAGGCAGCGGCCAAACCGGTCGCCGCCAAAGCAGCAGCAAAACCAGCCGCCAAGCCAGCTGCCAAACCGGCGGCGAAAGCCGCAGCCGCCAAACCGGCAGCCAAGCCCGCGGCAAAACCTGCCGCAGCGAAGAAGCCGGCAGTGAAAAAACCGGCAGCGCCGAAAGCCGCTGCACCAAAACCAGCAGTGGCTGCCGCCAAACCGGCAACCCCGTCGACTCCGGTCAGCACATCGAACTCTGCTACCGCGCCGACCCCTGCTGCAACCCCGACTGCCGCGCCAACTCCATCGACGCCAACCAGTCAGTCCTGATTTCAGGGCTCAAAAAAACGCCCGGCCTGCAAAGGTCGGGCGTTTTTGTTTATGCACGTTTCCATGAACACCGCAGATCCAATGTGGGAGCGGGCTTGCTCGCGAAAGCGGTGTGTCATTCAGCATTGATGTCGTCTGACACGCCGCATTCGCGAGCAAGCCCGCTCCCACATTTGTTTTGTGTACAACCGAAATTCAGTTATTCATGTTCTTCGAGGTATTGGAGTGCCAGTTGTTCGGTCGCGACCTTGATCGGCGGCAGTAGATGCGGCGCCACCAGCATCATGATCTGATACACCACCAGCCTCACCTCACCCTCACGATCCAGAATCCGCTGATAGTCCAGCGAGAACAGCAGCGTCATGGTGATCTGCTCCACCAGTTGCCCCAACGCCTGCGTGTCGCTGACCAGCAGCCCTTGAGCCTTCAGCCGCGCCAGCAATGAAGCCAGCGTGCGCTTCAGTGCATTGAGCAGGTTGCGTATCCCTTTGGCCAGTTTCGGCAATCGACCGGCGAGGTTCGACAGGTCCTGGAACAGAAACCGGTAATGAGCCAGGCGCTCGACGATCAAATGCAGAAACAGCCAATAGTCTTCAGGGGCCAGTTCCACGTCGGACGGCGGATCGAGCAGCGGCGCAAGCTCCGCCTGGAAACGCTCGAACAACCCGAGAATCAGCGGTTCCTTGCCGTGGAAGTGGTAGTAGAGGTTGCCCGGGCTGATGCCCATTTCGTTGGCAACTTCCATGGTGGAGACGTTCGGTTCGCCCTTCTGGTTAAACAACTGCAGGGCACATTCGAGGATCCGGTCGCGGGTTTTCATCCAGTCTTCTTAATGGTCATGCCACAACCAGGTTCAAACCCGTAGGAGCCGGCTTGCTGGCGATAGCACCACCGCGGTGGCTCGTGATGCCGCGGTGATGCGATCGCCAGCAAGCCGGCTCCTGCAGGGTGAGCACCCGTCGTGGTGTATTGAGTGTCAGCGCACGCGCACGTAAGTACCGGGTGCCGCCTCCATCGGTGGATAGTTCTGGTTGCCGAGCGCCATGTGGGTTTCTTTCTGCGCGCCCGAGCGTTCCTGAATCCAGCCCAGCCATTGCGTCCACCAACTGCCGTCGACTTGCTTGGCGTCGTAATACCAGGCCCGGGGATCGCCGCTCAGTTTCGTGCTTTCGATGAAATTGGCTTTCGGGTTGGAAGGCGGGTTGAGGATGCTCTGCACATGCCCGCTGTTGGACAGCACGAAGCGCCGCTCGCCACCCAGCAGCAGCGTCGAGCGATACACCGCATCCCACGGGGTGATGTGGTCGTTGATGCCGGCCACGCTGAAGCTGTCGACGGTGACTTTCTGCAAATCGATCGGCGTGCCGCACACTTCAAGACCGCCCGGATGACTCAGCGGGTTGTGCTTGAAGAAGTCCAGCAGGTCGCCGTGAAAGGCTGCCGGCAGACGCGTGTTGTCGTTGTTCCAGTAGAGAATGTCGAACGCCGGCGGCTCCTTGCCCAACAGGTAGTTGTTGACGAAGTAGCTCCAGATCAAATCGTTGGGGCGCATCCAGGCAAAGACCTTGGCCATGTCGCGACCGTCCAGCACACCCTTCTGATAGGACCGACGCTTGGCTGCTTCCAGGGTTTGCTCGTCGGCGAAAAGAGTCGCGGGGCTCTCCATCTGGCTGTCGAGCAGGCTCACCAGATAGGTCGCGCTGGATACCCGACGCAGTTGCCGCTTGGCTTGCAAATGACCTTGCAGCGCGGCGATGGTCAGTCCGCCGGCGCAGGCGCCCATCAGGTTGACTTCGCGGGCGCCGGTGATCGCCCGGCACACGTTCATCGCTTCTTCCACGGCTTCGACGTAGGTCGACAGGCCCCACTCGCGATGGCGCACATCCGGGTTGCGCCAACTGATCATGAAGGTCTGCAGGCCGTTTTTCAGGGCGAACTGAACGAAGCTGTTACTCGGGCTCAGGTCGAAAATGTAGTACTTGTTGATCTGTGGCGGCACCACCAGCAGCGGCTTTGAATACTGCTTCTCGCTCATCGGCTTGTACTGGATCAGCTCCAGCAGCTCATTGCGAAACACCACGGAGCCGGTGGTGGTGGCGACCGTTTTGCCGACCTCGAATGCCTGTTTGGTGACTTGCCTGGGCAGGCCGTCGTTGTGCAGGAAATCATCGACCAGATGACTGATGCCGCGCACCAGGCTGTTGCCGCCGGAGTTGAAAATCTCCTTGATCGCCAGCGGATTGAGCAGGGTGTTGGACGGTGACACCGCGTCGTTGAGCAAGGCGAACGCGAAGTGGGCGCGGGCGCGATCGTCCGGATTCATGTTGCTTTCGTCGATCCAGCTTTTGACCTGCTTCTGCCAACTCAGGTACGCCTGCAGGCTGCGGCGATAGAACGGGTTGAGGCTCCAGGCCGGGTCGGCAAAACGACTGTCCTGCGGGTTGGTCGGGTGCAAGGTTTCGCCCAGCAACACCCGCCCCAATTGACCGCCCAGCTTCAATGCATGGCGGGCGCTGTGCACCGGGTTGCGCAAACCATGGGCGGCGACACTGCGCAGGGTCGATATCAGATCCCGACCCCGCAGGCCGGTAATCGCACTCTGTGCGTTGATGAACGCGGCGGGAGTAGGTAAAGATTCCCTCGCTGGTTTATCGCGCATGACTCAACACTCCTTCGTCTTCAAGCCGAATACAAACACTTAACCAGAACACCATAGACGCTGTAACGGGTTGTTGCGCGGTGCGGCGTCCTGCCGACCGACGATGAGCCGGCTAACCGCCCAATGGTGCCGGGTGTGGATGCATCACCGCGCGCTGCCGTTCTTCCTCGAGGAATTTCATGATGATCGGCGCCACGGCCTCGGCGCGGGTGATCAGGAACAGATGACCGTCATCGATGATGTGCAGCTGGGCATTGGGAATCCGCCAGGCCAGCACGCGCATGTTGATCAACGGGATCAGCGGATCGTCGTCACCCGCCAGCACCAGCGTCGGCTGATGGATCTTGTGCAGCCAGTGAATGCTGGTCCAGCCGAGGCCGGCGAACAGCTGCCAGTAGTAACCGAGCTTGCCCGCCGAACGCACTTTTGCAGCATGGCTGGCGGCGAGTGTCGGATCGCGACGGAACGAGCCGCCGTAGATCATCGGCGCAATGCGAATCACGTGGGAGGGCTGGATGTAGCGCCGCGGGCTGGCCATCATCCACAGCACTTTCGGCTTGCCCGGCACCATCACCGCACCCGCCGCCGTCGCTGCCAGCACCAGTTTCTTGCAGCGCTCGGGATAGTCGTAAGCAAACTGCTGGGCGAGGGCGCCCCCCCACGACACACCGATCACGTTGACTTTCCCGTAATCGAGGTAGTCGAGCATCCGCGCCGTGAGTTTGGCCAGGCCCGGAAAACGATAGGGCCGGTTCGGCGTCGACGAACCGCCAACACCCGGGACATCGAAAGCGATGACTTCGAGGTCCGGGTCCAGCGCCGCGACGAACGGAAACACCAGCTCCAGGTTGGCGCCGATGCCATTGAAAATCAGCAAGGGCGTCAAGTGAGGCTTGCCGGGGCGTACCGCCGTGCGGAGGGTCTGGCCATCCAGGTCGACGGTACGAAAAATGAACGGTTGCGGCATGCTTCAAGCCCTGTAAGTGGATCGGCCCCCATTCTGTAGGAACCGGTTTGCTGGCGATCGCATCACTGCGGTGAAACCGTGAAACCGCGGTGATGCGATCGCCAGCAAGCCGGCTCCTACGGGTCGGGGGACATTTAGCGTTCGTGTACGTAAGTGCCTGGTGCTGCTTCGCCGGCGGGATAAGCCTTGTTGCCCAGTTTTGTCGGAGCTTTTTTCAGTTCGCCCGAACGATCCGCTTGCCAGGCCTGCCAGTGCAGCCACCAGGAGTCGGTGTGTTTGGTCGAATTTTCTTGCCAGTCCTCGGCTTTTACCGGCATTTCAGCGCTGGTCATGTAACGCGATTTCGGATTGCCCGGCGGGTTCAGGATGCTCTGGATGTGCCCGCTGCTGGACAGCACGAACTCGACTTTGCCGCCAAACAATTGCGCCGACTTGTAGCAGGACTTCCACGGCGTGATGTGGTCGTTGGTGCCGGCCAGGGAGTAGATGTCGGCAGTGACCTGCTTCAGGTCGATCGGCGTGCCGCACACTTCCAGTGCATTCGGGCGGATCAGCGGATTGTTTTTGAACATCTCGATCAGGTCGCCGTGGAACGCGGCGGGCAATCGTGTGGTGTCGTTGTTCCAGAACAGGATGTCGAACACCGGCGGCTCGTTGCCGAGCAGGTAGTTGTTGACCCAGTAGTTCCAGATCAGGTCATTGGGGCGCATCCAGGCGAACACCTTCGCCATGTCTCGGCCTTCCAGCACGCCGGCCTGATAGGAATGGCGCTTGGCGGCTTCGAGGGTCTGCTCGTCGACGAACAGGGCCACGTCGCTGTCCAGCGTGGTGTCCAGCACGCTCACCAGCAAGGTGAGGGCGTTGACCTTCTTCTCGCCGATCGCCGCGTAGTGGCCCAGCAGGGCGGTGCAGGTGATGCCGCCGGAGCAGGCGCCGAGCATGTTCACGTCTTTGCTGCCGGTGATCGCGGTGACCACGTCGACCGCTTCCTTGAGGGCTTCGATGTAGGTCGAAAGGCCCCACTCGCGCTGCTCCTTGGTCGGGTTGCGCCAGCTGACGATGAAGGTCTGCACGTGATTGCGCAGGCAGAAACGCGCCAGGCTTTTGTCCGGGCTCAGGTCGAACACATAGAACTTGTTGATCTGCGGTGGCACTACCAGCAATGGGCGCTCGTGCACCTGCTCGGTGGTCGGCCGGTACTGGATCAGCTCCAGCACATCGTTGCGAAACACCACCGCGCCTTCGGTCACGCCCAGGCTCTTGCCGACTTCGAACGCGCCCATGTTGACTTGGCTCGGCATACCGCCGTTGTGCACCAGATCCTTGGCCAGGTGCGAGAGGCCGTCGAGCAGGCTCTTGCCACCGGTTTCGAAGAAGCGTTTGACCGCCGCCGGGTTGGCCGCACTGTTGGTCGGGGCCATGGCTTCGGTCATGAGGTTGATCACGAAGTGTCCGCGCGCCACATCCTTGGGCCCGAGGTTGCTGTCGTCGATCCAGTCGTGGAGTTCCTTGCGCCACGCCAGGTAAGTTTGCAGATAACGTTTGTAGAGCGGGTTCTGGCTCCAGGCCGGATCGTGGAAGCGACGGTCATCGCTGGTCGGTTGCAGCTCGGATTTGCCAAACAGCACGTTCTTGAGTTCAAGGCCGAAATGAGCGACATGCCTGGCGCTATGCACCGGTTGCCTGATGGCCTGCCTGAGCACCATTCGAGCAGAAGCCAGTAGATCCTTTCCACGCAGCCCAACGACAGGATTCAGCCCCAAAGTGTTTTCCGAGGCCTGATACTTCAAGTCATCGTTATTCTTGTTACTCATCTACGACGCTCCATTGTCCTGAGACGAGTACCAGGGTCCAGCTGTGTAAGTACACAGCCAATGCCAGGTACTACTGCTCGGGTGACCGTTAATTCTGCATCGCTGCTTTTTGTTCGCAGAGAGCACTGCAGGGAACTTGCCAGCTCCATTGGTTACCCGAGTTTAATTTTTTTCGCAAGCAGGCCAATGACTGGCCTCGCGGCCAAGCATTCAAACAGATGAAATTAGAAAATGCCCTCTAAAGCGCAAGAGGCCTGGGCTAGAGCATCAGCTTGACGACAGACTCGTTCGGGTCGCGGGTCTTTCCGGCCGCTTTCAGTTCGGCAAGATAATCGTTCCAGAGATCCTCCTGACGCACGCCCAGTTGATACAAGTAATCCCAGGTGAACAGGCCGCTGTCGTGGCCATCGTCGAAGGTCAATTTCAGTGCGTACTGACCGGCCGGTTCTACTTTGGTCAGGCCTACGCCGATCTTGCCAAATTGCAGGATAGGTTTGCCGTGGCCCTGGACCTCGGCGGAAGGAGAGTGCACGCGCAGGAACTCGGCGGGCAGGTGATGTTCCTCGCCGGACGCGTATTTCAGCGACAGGGTTTTCGAGGCTTTGTGCAGTTTGATGTCGGTAGGAAGTTGGGTCATGACCTGAAGTCCGTACTTAAGCGCAAGGTCTGAACCTCTGTCGGAGCCGGCTTGCTGGCGATGGCGATTTCAAGTACGCCATCGCCAGTAAGCCGGCTCCTGCAGGAGGTGGCATACCTACAGGATATAACGGGACAGGTCTTCGTTCTGCGCCAATTCGCCCAGGTGGCTGTTGACGTAGTCGGCGTCGATCAGGATGACCTTGCCGTCGTGGGCGCTGGCCAGGTCACCTGCGCTGAACGACACCTCTTCGAGCAGTCGCTCAAGCAAGGTGTGCAGGCGACGGGCACCGATGTTCTCGGTCTTCTCGTTGACCTGCCAGGCGATCTCGGCGATGCGCTTGATGCCGTCCGGCTGGAACTCGATGGCCAGGCCTTCGGTTTTCAGCAGTGCGCAATATTGCTCGGTGAGCGACGCGTGCGGCTCGCTGAGAATGCGTTCGAAGTCTTCAGGCGTCAGCGCCTTCAGCTCGACACGGATCGGCAGACGACCTTGCAACTCAGGCACCAGGTCGCTCGGCTTGCTCAAGTGAAACGCACCGGAAGCAATGAACAGGATGTGGTCGGTCTTGACCATGCCCAGTTTGGTGTTGACGGTGCAGCCTTCGATCAGCGGCAGCAGGTCGCGCTGTACGCCTTCACGGGACACGTCGACGCCGCCGGAGTTACCGCGCTTGGCCACCTTGTCGATTTCGTCGATGAACACAATGCCGTGTTGCTCGACCGCTTCCAGTGCCTTGGCCTTCAGCTCTTCATCGTTGACCAGGCGGCTGGCTTCTTCGTCGCGGACCAGTTTCAGCGCTTCCTTGACCTTGAGCTTGCGGCTCTTGCGTTTGCCCTTGCCCATGTTGGCGAACAGGCTCTGCAACTGGTTGGTCATTTCTTCCATGCCCGGTGGCGCGGAGATATCGACGCCGGCCACTTCGGCGACTTCGATTTCGATCTCCTTGTCATCCAGCTGACCTTCGCGCAGGCGCTTGCGGAACAGCTGGCGGGTGTTGGAGTCGGCCGACGGGGTGTCATCGTTGTTGAAACCCATGCGCGCCGGTGGCAGCAGGGCGTCGAGGATGCGCTCTTCGGCGGCGTCTTCGGCACGGTGGCGAACCTTGGTCATTTCCTGTTCGCGCAGCAGTTTGATGGCGGCGTCAGCCAGGTCACGAATGATCGACTCGACGTCGCGACCGACGTAGCCGACTTCGGTGAACTTGGTCGCTTCGACTTTGATGAACGGCGCATTGGCCAGTTTGGCCAGGCGACGGGCGATCTCGGTTTTACCGACACCGGTCGGGCCGATCATCAGGATGTTCTTTGGCGTGACTTCAACGCGCAGCTCTTCCGGCAGCTGCATCCGGCGCCAGCGGTTACGCAACGCGATGGCGACGGCGCGCTTGGCATCGTCCTGGCCAATGATGTGGCGATTGAGTTCGTGGACGATTTCACGGGGAGTCATGGACATAATATTTTGACGGACCTTAAACAAGAAGAGTCGTGGCAGGAGCCGTAACAGACTTACTCGTCGCCTTTGGCGCAGTCCTGCTCCTCAATGGTCTGGGTGTGGTTGGTGAATACACAGATGTCGCCGGCAATGCCCAGGGCGGTTTCGACGATTTCCCGGGCTGACAGGTCGGTTTTCTTCAGCAGCGCACTGGCGGCCGCCTGGGCGTAGGCGCCACCGGAACCCATGGCAATCAGGCCTTGTTCAGGTTCAACAACGTCGCCGTTGCCAGTGATGATCAGGGACGCGTCTTTGTTGGCGACCGCGAGCATGGCTTCGAGGCGGCTGAGGGTGCGGTCGGTGCGCCATTCTTTGGCGAGTTCGACGGCGGCGCGAACGAGATGGCCCTGGTGTTTCTCCAGTTGACCCTCGAAACGTTCGAAAAGAGTAAAGGCGTCAGCCGTGGCGCCGGCAAATCCAGCGAGGACTTCGCCGTGGTACAGGCGGCGAACTTTCTTCGCGTTGCCTTTCATCACGGTATTGCCGAGAGAAACCTGGCCGTCGCCGCCCATGACGACTTTGCCGTGGCGGCGAACTGAAACGATGGTGGTCAAGGGAGAGTCTCCACGCAGCGGGGCGAAAATGCCTTATGCCAACTCATATGGGGGTGGTGGGGCGTTTTTCAACTGCGGGGTTGGAGAGGGGACGAGCGGTGTTTTGGCGGGAGGGGTGTGTTGTTTGTTCTGACGCCATCGCCAGCAAGCCGGCTCCTACAGGGATTCGCATAGGTCCTGTAGGAGCCGGCTTGCTGGCGATGAACGATAACGCGGTGCGGCTGACGGCATCAGCGGTTCTGGCGTTGTTGTAACAACAGGTTGCTGAAGCCCGCGCCGGACAATTGTTTCTGCGCTGTGGTCAGTTGTTCACGGTTGCTGAACGGCCCGACCAGCACCCGATACCAGGTCTCGTCCTTCACCGTGCCGGATTCAACCGCCACCGCCTGCCCGAGCAGGATGATCTGCGCACGCACCTTGTCCGCATCGGCTTCCTTGCGGAATGAGCCGGCCTGCAGGAAGAACTTGGTCACCGGCGCTGCCTTGGCCACGGGCGGTGGCGGCGGCGGGGTGATGCCGGCCAATGCTGCCTGGGCGCGTGCGGTGTCGATCTTCGCCGCTTCCGCTGGCGTTACCGGCGTAGTCGGTACAGCCGGCGTCGGCGGGGTTTTTTCCGGCACGGCATCCGGCGGAACGATCACTTCCGATTCCGGCAGTAGGGTGTAGAAGTCGTACTTCGGCTTCACCGGTTGCGTCGGGCTCGGCGGGGTCTTGTTGGCCTCGGCGATCTTGGTGGCTTTCTGCTGCTCGATCTTTTCGCGCTTGACGCTCTCGCTGCCCTTGCCCGGCTCCAGTTTCATCAGGAACACAATGAACGCGCCGACCGTCAGGCCGATGGCCATCCACAGCCAGCCCGGGATCGGTTGCTTTGCAGGAGCTTGGTAACGGCTGGCGCCACGCTTGGGTGCAGGTTTTTTCTTGGCAGCCAACTTACATACGCTCCAGAGTTTCCAGACCCAAGAGTTCCAGGCCTTGCTTGAGAGTGCGGCCGGTCAGCGCGGCAAGGCGCAGACGGCTTTGCATTTGCGCCGGGGTTTCAGCACTGAGGATCGGGCAGTTCTCGTAGAAACTGGAGAACAGGCCGGCAACGTCGTACAGGTAGGTGCAGAGGATGTGCGGGGTGCCTTTCTCGGACACGTTGTTCAGTATTTCACCGAACTGCGCGAGTTTTGCCGCCAGCTCATGTTCATGCGCAGCCTCAAGGACGATCTGCCCTTCGACTTCGCTGAAGTCTTTGCCGAGCTTGCGGAACACACCGGCCACGCGAGTGTAGGCGTACAGCAGGTACGGCGCGGTGTTGCCTTCGAAGTTCAGCATCAGGTCGAAGTTGAAGCTGTAATCGCTGGTGCGGTGCTTGGACAGGTCGGCGTATTTCACCGCGCCAATGCCCACGACTTTGGCGATGTTGCGCAGTTCGGCCTCGGCCAGCTCCGGGTTCTTGTCCTTCACCAGGGTGTAGGCGCGTTCCTGGGCTTCGGTCAGCAAGTCGATCAGTTTCACGGTGCCGCCGTCACGGGTCTTGAACGGACGGCCATCGGCGCCGTTCATGGTGCCGAAGCCCATGTGTTCCATTTCCATCGGGTGCGTCACGAAGCCGGCTTTGCGAGCAACGGCGAACACTTGCTGGAAGTGCAGGGCCTGGCGCTGGTCGACAAAGTACAGCGCGCGATCCGCCTTGAGCTTGCCGCTGCGATAACGCACGGCTGCCAGGTCGGTGGTGGCGTAGAGGTAGCCGCCATCAGCCTTGACGATGATCACCGGCAGCGGGTCGCCATCAGCATTTTTGAACTCGTCGAGGAACACGCACTGCGCGCCATTGCTCTCGACCAGCATGCCGGCAGCCTTGAGGTCGTTGACCACATTGATCAGGTCGTCGTTGTAGGCGCTTTCGCCCATCACGTCGGCCATGGTCAGTTTGACGTTCAGCAGTTCGTAGATTTTCTGGCAGTGGGACAGCGAGATGTCCTTGAACTTGGTCCACAGCGCCAGGCAGTCCGGGTCGCCGGCTTGCAGCTTGACCACCAGGCCACGGGCGCGGTCGGCGAACTCTTCGGATTCATCGAAGCGTTGCTTGGCGGCGCGGTAGAAGTTTTCCAGGTCCGACAGCTCGTCGCTGGTAATCGGGTTTTCTTGCAGATAGGCCATCAGCATGCCGAACTGGGTGCCCCAGTCGCCGACGTGGTTCTGACGGATCACTTCGTCACCGAGGAACTCCAGCACGCGGGCCACGCCGTCGCCGATGATGGTCGAGCGCAAGTGGCCGACGTGCATCTCTTTGGCGAGGTTGGGGGCGGACAGGTCAACCACGGTGCGCTGCACCGGACCCGCCTTGCGCACGCCGATGTGTTCGTCCGCCAGTGCGGCGTCAAGGCGCGAGGCCAGGGCCTGGGTGTTCTGGAAGAAGTTCAGGAAGCCGGGGCCGGCGATTTCGGTCTTGGTGACGTTCTCGTCGGCCGGCAGTGCGGCGATGATTTTCTCGGCCAGGTCACGCGGCTTCATGCCGGCCGGCTTGGCCAGCATCATGGCGATGTTGCTGGCGAAGTCGCCGTTCTTCTTGTCGCGGGAGTTTTCCACCTGGATCGCCGGCGACAGGCCTTCAGGCAACACACCTTCGTTGACGAGTTGGGTGATGGCTTGTTGGATCAGCTGGCGAATGGTGTCTTTCATGGTCTTCTCTTTCGACCGCAAGCGCGGCGGCGCTTCGATGCGCTGGTGGAAAAACTGGGCATTATCCGTTGCGAAGGCGGGCTTGCCAACTATAGCGGGCAGGTTGTGGATATGTGGTGACAAAAGCGGCAAAGATCGCAGCCTTCGGCAGCTCCTGCGTAGAGCGCGTTCCCCTGTAGGAGCTGCCGAAGGCTGCGATCTTTTGATCTTTAATACAAATCCACCGGGTCAACATCCAGCGACCAACGCACCGCCCGCCCGCTCGGCATCTGCTCCAGCACCAGCAACCAACTGGCCAGTAACCGATGCAGCGGCGCCCGGGCAGTCGCTTGCAACAACAATTGCGCCCGATAACGCCCGGCTCGGCGTTCCATCGGTGCCGGCACCGGCCCGAGCAATTCGATCCCGGTCAGATTCTGTTCTGCCAGCAAACGTTCCGCCTCGCTGCACGCCTCATCGAGAAAACCTTCGGCCTGCCCCGGTTTGTGCGCTTCGGCCCGCAACAGCGCCAGATGTGCAAACGGCGGCAAACCGGCAGAGCGCCGCTCGCTCAACGCCTGTTCGGCAAAGGCGAAATAGCCTTGTTCGGTCAGCTGCACCAGCAGCGGATGGTCCGCCAGATGCGTCTGGATAATCACCTTGCCCGGCTCTTCAGCCCGTCCCGCACGCCCGGCCACCTGGACGATCAACTGCGCCATGCGCTCGCTGGCGCGGAAGTCGCCGGAGAACAACCCACCGTCGGCGTCGAGAATCGACACCAGCGTTACCCGTGGAAAGTGATGCCCTTTGGCAAGCATCTGCGTGCCCACCAGGATGCACGGCTGACCCTTCTGAATGGTCGCGAACAACTGATTCATCGCGTCTTTGCGCGATGTGCTGTCGCGGTCGACCCGCAGCACCGGAACATCCGGAAACAGAATGGCCAGACGTTCTTCGGCTCGTTCGGTGCCAGCGCCGACGGGCCGCAAGTCGACCTTGCCGCATTTCGGACAATGCCGGGGCACGCGCTCGACGTAGCCACAATGGTGGCAGCGCAGTTCGCCGGAGCGCTGGTGCACGGTCATTCGCGCATCGCAACGCTGGCATTCGGACATCCAGCCACAGTCATGACAAAGCAGGGTGGGGGCAAATCCTCGGCGGTTGAGGAACACCAGCACTTGCTGGCCGGCGGCCAGAGTCTGACCGATGGCTTGCTGCATTGGCCCGGAAATGCCGCTGTCGAGCGGGCGACTTTTCACATCCAGACGAAGGAATCGCGGCTGCTTGGCGCCACCGGCGCGCTCGTTCAGGCGCAGGAGACCATACCGACCGGTGTAGGCGTTGTGCAGGCTTTCGAGCGAAGGCGTGGCGGAACCGAGCACGATCGGGATGTTTTCCTGTCGTGCGCGCACCAATGCCAGGTCGCGGGCGTGATAGCGCAGGCCTTCCTGCTGTTTATAGGAGCCATCGTGCTCTTCGTCGATGATGATCAGGCCAGGGTTTTTCATCGGTGTGAACAGCGCGGAACGGGTGCCGATAATAATGTCGGCGTCGCCGTCACGGGCGGCGAGCCAGGCTTCGAGGCGCTCGCGATCGTTGACCGCCGAGTGGATCAGCGCAATGCGCGCATTGAAGCGCTGCTCGAAGCGCGCCAGGGTTTGCGGGCCGAGGTTGATCTCCGGGATCAGCACCAGCGCCTGCTTGCCGGCTTCAAGGGTTTCGCGGATCAACTGCAAATAGACTTCAGTCTTGCCGCTCCCGGTGACACCGGCCAGCAGGAACGCGTGATAACTGTCGAACCCGGCGCGAATCGCTTCATAGGCGGCGCGTTGCTCAGGGTTGAGCGGCAATTCCGGTTGCGCCAGCCAATGCTCGTGACGGGCGCCGGGGGCATGCTTGCGGATTTCCACTTGCACCAGGTCCTTGGCCAGCAGCAGGTCGAGACTGTCCTTGCTCAGCATCAGTTTGCTCAGCAATTGATGAGCGACGCCGTGGGGATGCTGGGCCAGGGTCGCCAGCGCCTCGCGCTGACGCGGGGCGCGGGCAATGCGCGGGTCATCGAGGCTGGCGCCGGGCGCGGCAGACCAGAAGCGTTCCTGGCGCGCTTCAGCCAGTTCGCCCTGGCGTAACAACACAGGCAGCGCCCAACTCAAGGTGTCGCCGAGGCTGTGCTGATAATACTGAGAGGTCCACAGGCAGAGCTTGAACAGGGCCGGCGGCAAGGGCGGCGTTGCGTCGAGCAGCGCCAGGGCTGGCTTGAGCTTCTCTGCCGGCACGTCACTGGTATCGGTAATCTCCACCAGAATCCCTATCATTTCCCGCCGGCCGAACGGCACCCGCAGGCGCATGCCCGGGTGCAACTGGGCGCGCAAGACCCCGGCCGGAGCTCGGTAGTCGAACAGGCGGCGCAGGGGCGAAGGCAGGGCTAGGCGCAGGATGGCGTTGGGCACGCGGGGGATTCTCTTTGGGCGGGCAAAAACGGAAGAACGGACGCATGACCTGTGGGAGCGGGCTTGCTCGCGAAAGCGGTGTGTCAGGCGATGTAAATGTTGACTGATACACCGCTTTCGCGAGCAAGCCCGCTCCCACAGGGGGTGTGCTTTGGGTCGGGAGCCTAGCAGACGGTCGGTCTTGGCGACAGCTTGCGTGATTGAGATTGTCTGGTAGAATCCGCGGCCTAATTACGTGCGGTATTCAACAATAGTGTTGGGTGGCGGCACGCAGCCCGAGGAAGACACCATGAAAGCTGATATCCATCCAGATTATCCAGTCATTGCTGTTACTTGCAGCTGTGGCAACAAGTTCGAAACTCGTTCGACCTTCGGCAAAGCTCTGCCGATCGACGTTTGCAACGAGTGCCACCCGTTCTACACCGGTAAGCAGAAGACTCTGGACACTGGCGGCCGCGTTCAGCGCTTCGCAGACCGTTTCGGTGCTTTCGGCGCGAAAAAGGCCTAAGGCCGATCATTTTGGAAAGTCGTTCCGGCTTCTCCAGACTGATGAAAAAGGCGTCCCTTGCGGGCGCCTTTTTTATGTCCGCGATTTGGCTTTCAGGCGCCCAGGCTTTCTGCCCGGTGCCGAATGGCATGACGCCAGTCGCGGTGCGGCGGGTGGTGGATGGCGACACCGTGCGCCTGAGCGATGGCCGCAGTGTGCGGATGATCGGTTTGAACACGCCCGAACTGGGCAAGCAGGGCAGATCCGACGAGCCGTTCGCCGTGGCGGCGCGCTACCGGGTAAAGAGAGCAAGGATCACTACGGTCGCACCCTTGCGCATCTCTATGGCGCCGATGGCGTCAACCTCGAAGCGCAGATGCTCGCCGAGGGCCTTGGGTTTCAGGTGGCGGTCGCGCCGAATGTCGATCTGGTCACCTGTCAGCAAGCGGCGGAACGCAGTGCGCGGCAGGCCGGGCTCGGCGTGTGGCGTCAGTCACCTGTACTGAAAGCGGAGCAGATCAATACGTCCGGTTTCGCCGTGGTCAGCGGGCGTGTGAGCAAGGTTCAACGCAATCGTGGCGGCCTTTGGATCGAATTGCAGGATGCGCTTGTATTGCGTGTTGCACCCAATTTGTTGGGGCAGTTCGATGTCGTGGCGTTGGAACGCCTGAAGGGCAAGCAGATCGAGGCGCGTGGCTGGGTCGTGGACCGTTCTCGTCGTGGCGGGTTGAAACCGGGACAGGCGCGCTGGCTCCTGCCGTTGACCGATCCGGCGATGCTGCAAGCGGCGCCCTGATAAAAAATTGTAGACATTTTTTATATCGATTGTGAACAGTCTATCCCTTGTGTTCCGTGGCTCTTGGCCCAAAGTCGTAGGACCGGGCGCTTGACAGGGGTGACTGGTCAGTCTTGTGGGGACTTTGCGAGGCGCGTATCCTCGCTGACCAGTCTGTCCAACAGTAAAAGCGGAATGCCCCCATGTCTGATTTGAAAACTGCCGCTCTCGAATATCACGCCCATCCTCGTCCAGGTAAGCTGAGTGTCGAGCTCACCAAGGCCACCGCTACCGCCCGCGACTTGTCGCTGGCCTACAGCCCCGGCGTAGCCGAACCAGTACGCGAAATCGCTCGCGATCCTGAACTGGCCTACAAATACACCGGCAAAGGCAACCTGGTTGCAGTCATTTCCGATGGCACCGCGATTCTGGGCCTGGGTAACCTCGGCCCATTGGCTTCCAAGCCAGTGATGGAAGGTAAGGGCGTGCTGTTCAAGCGCTTCGCCGGCATCGATGTTTTCGACATCGAAGTCGATTCCGAAAGCCCGCAAGCCTTCATCGACACCGTCAAGCGCATCTCCATCACCTTCGGTGGCATCAACCTGGAAGACATCAAGGCACCTGAGTGCTTTGAGATCGAGCGCGCTCTGATCGAGCAGTGCGACATTCCAGTGTTCCACGATGACCAGCACGGCACCGCGATCGTGACTGCGGCCGGCATGATCAACGCCCTGGAAATCGCTGGCAAAACCCTCGCCGACGCCAAGATCGTCTGCCTGGGCGCCGGTGCTGCCGCCATCTCCTGCATGAAATTGCTGGTGAGCATGGGCGCCAACATCGAAAACATCTACATGGTTGACCGTACTGGCGTGATCCACTCCGGCCGTGACGACCTGAACCAGTACAAGGCTGTCTTCGCTCACGCGACCGACAAGCGCACCCTGGCTGACGCCCTGCAAGGCGCAGACGTGTTCGTCGGCCTGTCCGGTCCGAACCTGCTGAGTGCCGAAGGCCTGAAATCCATGGCGGCCAACCCGATCGTGTTCGCGTGCTCGAACCCGGATCCGGAAATCTCCCCGGAACTGGCGCACGCTACCCGTAACGACGTGATCATGGCGACCGGTCGTTCGGACTACCCGAACCAGGTCAACAACGTACTGGGCTTCCCGTTCATCTTCCGTGGTGCCCTGGACGTTCGCGCCAAGCGCATCAACGAAGAAATGAAAGTGGCTGCGGCCAACGCCCTGCGTGAACTGGCCAAGCTGCCGGTTCCTCAGGAAGTGTGCGACGCCTACGGCGGCATCAAACTGGAATTCGGTCGTGAGTACATCATTCCGAAGCCAATGGACAAGCGTCTGATCACCCTGATCTCCGATGCCGTGGCCAAGGCTGCGATCGAGACTGGTGTGGCAACCCTGCCGTATCCGAAGAACTACCCGCTGAAAAGCGTGGATGACGTGTTCAACGGCTAAGCCTTAGTCGTGTCTAGTCCTGAAATAGGTTTACACCTGTTTCACCCTAACGCTC
>NZ_BDAG01000037.1 GCF_002091715.1 Pseudomonas migulae NBRC 103157
ATCAAGCCGGCTCCTACAGGGGGATAGGTGTACATATCCGGAATGAGGGAACGCGCGCACCAAGAGCCAGGTCGGCTTTCAGGCCGCCTCGGCGGCTGTGGCGGTGGTCGCCCCCTCGAGAGGCCGAGCGCAGGTTCTGCGCAGTGGGCAACCCGGCATGGATGCCGGGTTAGCCGCCCCCGGCCATGGATGGCCGATGGCGGCGGGCCCACGGAGCAGGACCGGAGCGAGGGCATGGCGAGCATTAGCGAGCCACCGAACGAAAGGGGCAAAAGCGCTTGGTTACTTGGCGCTTCTCCAAGTGACTCGCCGTAAGGGCGAAACCAATAGCCGCCGCGACCGAAGAAACGGATATGCCCCACAACCACTCAGACCGATCTAAAATCCCCCCACCAGAACTGGCAAAAAACACCACCCCCCTTGAGCACTTTCGACATAGGCCAACCACACCACCGCCCCTAGACTCTTTCCCCCAATAAAAGCGCCAAACGCGCACAAGACCGAACCAGGGACCCCCTCATGAACCCATCCGACATTTTCGTTATCAGCGCCGTCCGTTCCGCCATCGGCAGCTTCGGCGGCTCGCTCAAGGATGTACCGCCGATTCAACTGGCCACCGACGTTTGCCGCGCCGCCATCGAGCGCTCCGGCCTGGCGCCTGAGCATATCGGCCATGCGGTGATGGGTCATGTGATCCCGACCGAAGCACGTGACGCTTACATCTCCCGGGCGGTGGCAATGAACGCCGGGTTGCCGAAAGAGACGCCAGCCTTCAACGTCAACCGCCTCTGCGGTTCCGGTCTACAGGCAATCGTCAGTGCCGCCCAAAGCCTGATGCTGGGTGATGCGGGCGCGGCGCTGGCCGGTGGCGTCGAGTCCATGAGCCGTGGCGCGTATCTGTTGCCACAAGCGCGCTGGGGTGCCCGCATGGGCGACATGCAGGCCATCGACTACATGCTGGGCGTGCTGCAAGACCCGTTTGCCGGTTTCCACATGGGCATCACCGCGGAAAACATCGCCGAGCGCTACGGCATCACCCGCCAGGCCCAGGATGAACTGGCCATGATCAGCCAGCAGCGCGCCGCGCGGGCAATCGCCGAGGGCCGCTTCGACGGTCAGATCGTGCCGATCGAAGTGGCGTCGCGCAAAGGTACCGTGACCTTCGCGACCGACGAACACGTACGCGCCGAGGTCAATGCCGAGCAATTGGCCAAGATGAAACCGGCCTTCAAAAAAGACGGCAGCGTCACCGCCGGCAATGCCTCCGGCCTGAATGACGGCGCGGGTGCGTTGATCATGGCCACCGGTGAAATGGTGCGCGCCCAAGGCCTCAAGCCGATGGCCCGACTGGTCGGCTACGCCCACGCCGGGGTTGAGCCTGAATTGATGGGACTCGGTCCGATTCCCGCCACCCGCCTGGTGCTCAAAAAGGCTGGCCTGACCGTGGCCGACCTGGACGTCATCGAATCGAACGAAGCCTTCGCCGCGCAAGCCTGTGCCGTGGCGCAGGAGCTGGGCTTCGACCCGGAGAAGGTCAACCCCAATGGTTCGGGCATCTCGCTGGGCCACCCGGTGGGCGCCACTGGCGCGATTATCGCGACCAAGGCCATTCACGAACTGCACCGTGTTCAGGGCCGTTATGCCTTGGCAACCATGTGCATTGGCGGCGGCCAGGGCATCGCCGTGTTGTTCGAACGCGTCTGACACGCCCACCCTGCCCCCGCTCAGTGGGGGCAGGCGACCAAACTATTCCTCGAAGGTTTACCTGATGACCTAACCTCATAGGCTGAATGACTAACAACAGAGTCGGACACTCCTATGCGTCATACACTGAAAGCCATGATTTTCGTCGCTTTCACGCTTTTCGGGGCGGGGCCCGGAATGCTGTCGGCGGCCGACGCTCCAGACATTGTCGCGCCCAAGGCGGGAACCGCGACCCTTGCCGTTTCCCAGAGCGATCTCCAGGCGCTGCAACTTCGGCTCGACAGCCTCAAACAGCAGATCTCGCTGGTCGACAACTTCAACCAGCTGGAGGGCCCGCAGGATCTGGTCCAGATGTTCATGCTGGATGTCGATCGCCTCACCGCCTCACTGCTTCCGCTACAAACCCAACTCCGCGCACAACTGGCCGTGTTGGGGCCTGCGCCCCTTGATGACGCTGCGGCCGAACAATCCGATATCGCCGCACAGCGAACAGCGCTCACCGAACAAAAAAACAAAGTCGACGCCACTCTGAAAACCCTGGACGTTCTGAAAACGAGCGCCACCGACCTCGTCACCCAGATCGCCGGTATCCGTCGCAACCTGCTGGAAAGCGAACTGACCCTGAGCACCCGAAGCATCCTGAACCCCGACTTCTGGTCACCGGTCCTGGCCCCTTCGATGGACAATCGGCTGCGCGTCAAAATGTTCTTCGATCAGGTCACGGAGGTCGTCAAAGTGGCCTGGCAACCCGGTCAACGCCTCTACACCTGCGTACTGTTGCTGCTGGCCCTGATCTTCTGGACGCTCGGCCGCCGGCTCGCCGAACGCGGGCTGACCTGGCTGTGCATTCACCGGATGCCGGAAGGACGCCTGCGCCGAAGCTCCCTCGCGCTGGCTTCTGTGCTGGCCACCGTATTGACCGTCGGCGTCGCCCTGCAACTGCTGTTTTATACCTTCACGCGCCAGACTCCGCTGACACCGATGCTGACCACCTTTTCCCAGGAGTTCGAAAAAGTCGCCTACACCTGCGTCCTGATCACCTCACTGAGTCGCGCCCTGTTATCCACGCAGCACCCATCGTGGCGGCTACCGCCGCTCGCCGACCTGGTGGCGTTGTCACTGAAACCTTATCCCCGAATTCTGGCGGCCGCGCTGTTGGTTCTGGTGACAATGAACCAGATCATCAACGTAACGGGGATGAGCGCAGGCCTGGTGATCGCCGGGCGAGGCATCGTCGCACTGGTGGTTTCGTTTGTCCTGCTGGACATGTTGGTACGCACCGGCAGAGTCCGAAGAGCCGTCGTCATTGCAGGTGAAGCCCCCGAAGCAGGCCGGACGTTCGCTGGCGTGCTCTACACAATCGCCAGTCTCGCGCTCGTGATATCACTGTTATCGCTGTTGACGGGGTACGTGTCCCTGGCCCGGTTCGTCACGTATGAACTGGTCTGGGGATTCCTCGTGCTCTGCGGTTTCTACCTGCTGATGCAATGCTTCAAGGATGCGTGCGAATACCTGTTCTCGGTCAAAAGTCCCAGCGGCAAGTCGCTGAAACAGTTGCTGGGCATTGAAGACCGGCGCCTGGAGCAGATCTCCACCATTCTCTCGGGGGTGGGCCGGGCGGGTCTGTTGCTGATGGCAATCATCACCCTGTTCGTCGGAGGTGTCGGTACAACCCTGGGGCAGTTGCTCTCCAACGTCTTTTCCATTCTCGGCGGCGCCGGGCTGCGCAAACTGAACATCATCCCCGGTCACTTGCTCAATGCCACACTGGCTCTGTTGATCGGCATTTACCTGATACGAACGCTGGGCCGCTGGCTGGACAAGGAGTTCCTGCCGAAGACCGAGATGGACCCGGGCATGCGTGCTTCGCTGACCACGCTGTTCGCCAATATCGGCTATGCCTTGGTCATCCTGATGACACTGTCATCGTTGGGCGTGCAGTGGACCAACCTGGCCTGGATCGTCAGCGCGTTGTCGGTGGGGATTGGTTTTGGCTTGCAGGAGATCGTCAAGAATTTCGTCTCCGGCCTGATCCTGCTGACCGAGCGCCCGGTGAAAGTCGGCGACCTGATCAGCATCAGCGGGGTCGAAGGCGACATCCGCCGGATCAACGTGCGGGCCACCGAAATCCAGCTCAGTGACCGCTCGATTGTCATCGTCCCGAACTCGCAGCTGATCTCGCAGAACCTGCGCAACGTGACCCTGGGCGGTAGCGCCCAAGGGGTGGCGACGCTCGAACTCACCTTCCCCCTGGACATCGACCCCGAACAGGTGAAAGACCTGCTCTACAACACCTACTGCGAGCACGAAACCATTCTCGAAAAACCGGCGCCGATGGTGCGCTTCAGCAAACTCACGCCTGAAGGCATCACCTTGACCGTCACCGGCTATGTCGGCAGCCCGCGAATTGTCGGCGTGACCAAGAGCGATATGCTGTTCGAGATTCTCAAGCGTCTGGGTGCCGCGGGTATCGAACTGGCGAAGCCGGCACCCGCCGTGTGAATCAGTGGGCGATGCACACTGATTTCAGCTCGGTGTACGCCTCGATCACCGCACGCCCGAACTCGCGGCCCATGCCCGATTGCTTGACGCCACCGAACGGCATCGCCGGGTCGAGCAACACGTGGGCGTTGACCCAGACGGTGCCGGCTTCGATGCGCGGCACCAGGTTCATGGCTTTGCCGAGGTCATTGGTCCACAGGCTGGCGGCCAGGCCGTAGCGATTATCGTTGGCCAGGGCGATCACGGTGTCTTCATCGTCAAACGGCATTACCCCCAGCACTGGGCCGAACACTTCTTCGCGGGCCACCGCCATGTTGTGATCGATGTCCGCCAGAATCGTCGGCTGCACATAAAAGCCCTCGCCTTCCAGCAACTCGCCACCGGACACCACGCGCGCACCTTCCCGGCGAGCCAGTTCGATGTGCTTGAGCACGCTTTGCTGCTGCTTGCGCGAGACCAGCGGGTTGATCGCAGCATCGCCATTCATGCCCGCGCCGATGGGCATCGCCGAGACCGCTGCCGCGAGGCCTTCGACAAATTTGTCATGGATCGAGCGATGCACATAAAAGCGCGAAGCCGCCGCACAGACCTGACCATTGTTCAGCAGGCCGCCGAGGATTGCGCCCTGGACGGCTTTGTCGATATCGGCATCGGCCAGCACAATCATCGGGTTTTTGCCGCCGAGCTCCAGCGAGAAACGCGTCATGTTTTCCATGCACGCCACGCCGACACTTTTGCCGACAGCGGTCGAGCCAGTGAACGACACCTTGCTCACCAGCGGATGCGCCGTCAGCACGCCGCCGACATTAGCGCCACCACCGGTCACAACGTTGAACACGCCCGCCGGAATGCCTGCTTCCAGCGCCAGTTCAGCCAGGCGCATGGCGGTCAGCGGGGTTTCCATCGCCGGTTTGATGATCACCGTGCAACCGGTAGCCAGCGCCGGCATCAGCTTCCAGGCAGCAATCAACAGCGGGAAGTTCCACGGCACAATCCCGACCACCACGCCTACCGGTTCACGCTTGGTGAACGCCGTGAATTTCGCACCCGGCGGCAGCGGAATCGATACGTCAAAGGTCTGCCCTTCGATCTTGGTTGCCCAGCCGGACATGTAGCGCATGAACTCCACGGTGGCGTTCAGATCCAGCGCGCGGGCCATGTTGATCGACTTGCCCTGACTCAGGGTTTCCAGCTGCGCCAACTCTTCGGCATGCGCCTCAACCAGCGCGGTGAAATTCAGCAGAATGCGTTCACGATCCGCCGGACGCAGCCCCGACCACACACCGGACTTGAAGGCTTTACGGGACGACTGCACGGCTTGCTCGACCACTTCCAGCGGCGCGTCCAGGGTTTCGCACAGGGTTTTGCCGGTGGCCGGGTTGACCACGGCAATGCTCGGTCCTTCGGCAAACACCCACTGGCCGTCAATGAAGCAGCCATGGCGGCGGTCAAGAAATGCAGCAACCTGCGGCAGGATTTCAACGTTGCTCATAAATCACCTTTGGTTCAGACGCATTGTTCAGCCGGAGAACGGGCTGATTACTGTTGTTCTTTGAGGAAACACACCACCGCCTGGCGATCGTCCTCCGACGCCAGGCCCATGTAAGGCATGTAGGTCCCCGGCACGAATGCCTGGGGTTGGGCAATGAGTTGCGCAATGTTCTCGGCCTGCCAGTCGATGTCCTTGTTGCGCATGGCCTGGGAATAGTTGAAGCCTTCCAGCGAGCCGGATTTGCGCCCGACCACACCCGCCAGGTTCGGCCCCATCATCCCTGTCATGCCCTTGGTCACCGAATGGCAGACCGCGCACTCATTGGCGAACACCTGGGCGCCACGCCCTCGATCGGGCGCGCATTCAGCGGCCAGCGCGGCTTGCGCCAGGGTGATCGAGAGCAAACCGGTAAGCAGCAAACGCAGCGAGGTGACCATAGAAAAACGACCTTGAAATCTGCGCTCGTCAGAAGAGCGCCAACACGGGAGCGCCGACGCAGCGCAGCATCGGCAGGGTTGAGACGGATTGTCGACGCTCAGTGACGCGCAGGTTTTGCCCTGCGTGCCAGTCGTATTGGCGGGGCTGCCAAACCGAGCATTTTGGCAAGCACAGCCAACTCTTTGGCAACCACACAAAAGGCCGGAAAAGTTCCGCGCCTTAGTATCGAAAAAGACCGCAAACCTGCGCTCAAGAACAAGAACGGATGCCACACCATGCTCAAGTCCCCCTTGCTTCGTCTCTCTACGCTCGCACTGATGATCAGTGCCGGTCATGCCAGCGCGTATGAACTCTACGCCGATGACGACAGTCACCTGAACGCCACGCTGGAAGCGGTCTTCGGCATTTTCCACAGTCAGGAAAACTATGCGCTGTCCGGCCGTCTCGACCAGGGTTCTTCATCGTGGCGCGAAGGCTACGTCAAATATGGCCTGAGCTTCGACAAGGGCCTGGCCGGCGTGGGCACCGCGTACGGCGCGGCGAATATGCTCAGTTCCGGCACCTGGGGCGACGGCGATGCCGCGGGTTTCACCGACGGCTCGGAACGCACCACCAAATTCGAAGACGCCTACCTCGGCTGGCGTTCGGGCAAGCTGTTCGACGTGCTCGGCGAGGATGGCGTCGACCTGTCCTTCGGACGCCAGAACATCGTGGTCGGTGATGGCTTCCTGATTAATGGTGATGCGCTCAACCTGGGCAAAGGCCTGGCCGACGGCGAATTCAACCGTGGAGGCGCCTACTGGCTGGCCGCGCGCAAGGCGTTCGACGAGACTGCCGTGTTGCGCATCGGTGGCAAGGAAGGTTGGCGTGGCGACCTGATGTGGTTGAAATCGGATAACCGCGCTCAGGCCAAAACCGAAATGTACGTCGGCACCCTCGAACACGTCGCCGAAGAAGGCACGGTCGGCCTGACCTACATCGACACCACCGATGTCGACGAAGATTTCGCCTCCCCTGCTCAACTCGAACGCGATGGCATGAAAACCTACAGCCTGCGTGCTACCGGCAACGCCGGGGTCAAGGACCTGTTCCTCTCCGGCGAATACGCCAAACAGGACAAACCTCACACCTCGACCGAAGACGCCTGGTATCTGGAAGCTGGCTGGACCTTCTCCGACGTGACCTGGTCGCCGTATGTCAGCTACCGCTACAGCCGTTTCTCGGAAGGCTATGACACGCTGTTCTACGGATTCAGTCGTGGCTTCGGCACCTGGTTCCAAGGCGAAGTGGCGGGCAACTACGCCGGTCCGTTCAACTCCAACTCGCGCATCCAGAACGTCAAGTTCACTGTCTCGCCACTGGAGAACCTGACCGTCGGCGCCATGTACTTCAACTTCGACACCATCGACCGCAACCTGGGCAATACCGATGGTCACGAGGTTGACCTGTACGCCGAATGGCACGTCAACGAACACCTGAGCGTAATGCCGCTGATCGGTCTGTTCCAGCCGGACAAGAGCGCCGATCAGGGCGGTACGCAGTTGGGCAACAACGACAAGAACCTCTACAGCCAGGTGATTTTCGCTACCACTTTCTAAATTAGAACCCCATACACGTCTCCCCGTAGGAGCAGCCTTCGGCAGCTCCTACGGGATCGCGTTTCGGCGGCATTGCTTTTCAAGGAAAAGGGCCTTTCCAATGCACAAGAAATTCCTGACGATTCAGAGCAAGATCGCCCTGCTCGCCGGCCTTTGCCTGCTGCTGGTGGTGGGTTTGCTGATGGGTTTGTCGCTGTACCAGACCCATCAAAGCAGCCAGCAAGTGGCCCGGGCCAGCAGCGAAATGCTCGCCAATGCCGCCAAGGAACATATGCAGGCGCTGGGCAAGGTGCAGGCGATGCAGGTGCAACGCACCTTCATGCAGACTCACGAATATGGCCAAGGGTTGTCGCGCTATCTGCTTTACCTCAGGCAGTTGCAACACCAGGGCAACCTGACCCGCCCACAACTGCGCCAGGCGCTGAGCACCCAGTTGCATCAGGCCCTGATCGACAAGCCCGACCTGCTCGGGCTTTATGTCATTTTCGAACCCGATGCCCTGGACGGCGCCGACGCCAGCTTCGTCGATCAGGCCGTCATGGGCAGCAACGAAACCGGGCGCTTTTCCCTGTACTGGGTGCAAAGCAAACCCGGCGAACTGCAAGCGGTGATCGGTGACGAAGCGTTGCTCGCCAACACCGCGCCCGGGCCCAGCGGCGCGCCGTACAACGCCTTCTACACCTGCGCCCGCGACAGCCGCAAAGCCTGCGTGCTGGAGCCGTATTTCGACGAGGCGTCCGGCAGCCGCAAACTGGTGACCAGCATTGCGTTTCCGCTGATCGACAATGGCAAAGTCATCGCCGTCGTCGGCCTGGACATCAACCTCGCTGCCCTGCAACAGAACAGCGAAGCCAGCGCGCTTCAGCTGTTCGACCGCAACGGGCAGATCAGCATCGTCAGCCCGCGTGGCGTCATTTCCGCCAACAGCCAGGATGTCAGCCGCCTCGGCCAACCGCTGGACAATGCCGAGGTGATGGACACCTTGCGTCAGGGCCAGCCGAAGGTGTTCGTCGACCGGCAACAGATCAAAGTCCTCGAGCCGCTGGCGCCGATTGCCGGTGCAGTGCCGTGGGGCGTGCTGGTCGGCGTGCCGCAGGACGTGCTGCTGGCGCCAGTGACCGCACTGCAAAGCCAACTCGATGCGCAAGGTGTGCAAAGCACGGCGCTGGAGTTGTTGCTGGGCGGCGGTTCGGCGCTGCTCGGGCTGGTGTTGATCTGGTACGCGGCGTACCGCATCACCCGGCCTTTGCAATTGCTGACGCGGGTCATGGAGGATATCTCCCTGGGCGAAGGCGACCTGACCCGACGCCTGGCCGTGCAATCACGGGATGAAATCGGTCAACTGGCAACCGCGTTCAACCGGTTTGTCGAGCGCATTCATCACTCGATCCGCGAGGTGTCTTCGGCGGCGCTCGGTGTCAATGAAGGTGCCAAACGCGTATTGCTGGCAACCAACTCGTCGATGAACAACTTCGATGAGCAATCGACCCGCACCAACAGCGTGGCGGCGGCCATCAACGAACTGGGCGCCGCCGCCCAGGAAATCGCGACCAACGCCTCCGATGCCTCACAGCAGGCCTCCGCCGCGCGCCAACAAGCCGAAGACGGGCGTCAGGTGGTCGAGCGCACGATTCAGGTGATGAACGAACTGTCCGGCAAAATCAGCGCCTCGTGCGCCAACATCGAAGTGCTGAACAGCAAGACCGTGAACATCGGGCAGATCCTCGAAGTGATCAAGGGCATCTCCCAGCAGACCAACCTGCTGGCGCTCAACGCAGCGATCGAAGCCGCACGGGCCGGTGAAGCGGGCCGTGGCTTTGCGGTGGTTGCCGATGAAGTGCGCAGCCTGGCCGGGCGCACGCAGACGTCGGCCGCAGAAATCCAGCAGATGATTGAAGAACTGCAAGTCGGTGCCCGTGAATCGGTCACCACCATGACCGAGAGCCAGCAGCACAGCGAGGAAAGCGTCAGCATCGCCAACCTCGCCGGCAAACGGCTGGGCAGCGTAACCCAGCGTATTGGTGAGATCGACAATGTAAACCAGTCAGTGGCTGCGGCAACCGAGGAGCAGACGTCGGTGGTCGAGGCATTGAACGTGGACATCACCGAGATCAACACACTGAACCAGCAAGGGGTGGAGAACCTGCAATCGACGTTGCGGGCGTGTACCGAGCTGGAGCGGGAGGCTGGGCGGCTGAATCAGTTGGTGGGGAGTTTTCGGATCTGAGAGTGATGTAGCCTGTTACTCCGCCATCGCGTGCAAAGCCTGCTCCCACAATGACCGCGTCCGTCCAGGCAACTCGGACAAATGTGGGAGCCGGCTTGCTCGCGAAGAGGCCATCACAGGCAACATCGACCTCGCCTGACACTCCACCCTCGATAACGCGATCTTTCAGCACGCCACCACAGCATGCTCAACCCGATGAAATACCCGGTTGAAATACACTAGGCTATCCCCCTCCCCACGCACGCCAACCTTCGACAATTCGACAAACATCACCGAATGCGACCCCACTTCCTTGCACTCGCTGATCCGCCCTTCCAGCTGCACCAGCGCATCACGCAGCACCGGCACGCCGGTGTCGCCACCGTCCCACAGATCCCAGGCGAAACGCTCTTCCATCGACACATTTGTCATGCCGGCGAAGTGCCGGGCCAGCTCTTCCTGCTCGCCGCTCAGCACGTTGACGCACAGCAGGCCGTTGGTACGAAACACATCATGGGTCGCGCTGTTGCGGTTGACGCACACCAGCACGGTCGGCGGCGAGTCCGTCACCGAGCACACGGCGCTGGCGGTGATGCCGCAGCATCCACCGGGGCCATTGGTGGTGATGATATTCACCGCCGCCGGCAACTGCGCCATGGCGTTGCGAAAGTCGATTTGCTGCTGGCTCAGGTCGGCCATGTCGGTGCCCCTTCCTTCAGGAGGGCCGCCCGTTGGCGGCCCGCAGGTGATGGAACAAGACTAAGGCCCGGCGCGGCGCACAACCATTCTGACGATCCCCATGCCGAGGTCGGCTTTCCGCTAGTCGACTAGGTGGTTTCTTTATCGTCAGGGCCCGCCGCAGTGGGTATTCTGCTGATTGGCGTCAACACCGGCGCCGATGTCCGCCGCAGCGTGCACGCGTGCGAAAACAATAATTAGAAATTTTCGTGGCAGTCCCTGATGGAAACCCGCAAACCGATTGTTTATATCGTTGATGACGACAAGGATTTGCGCACTTCGCTGGCCTGGTTGCTGGAGTCGGTCAGTGTGCAGGCGCAATGCTTTGCCGGCGCTGAAGAGTTCCTGAGCCAGTACGACCCCAGGCAACCGGCGTGCCTGGTGCTGGACGTGCGCATGCCGGAGACCAGCGGCTTTCAACTGCAGGAAATCCTCAACCAGCGCGGCAGTACCCTGCCGACCATCTTCGTCTCCGCGCATGGCGACATTCCGATGTCAGTGACGGCGATGAAGAACGGTGCGCTGGATTTCGTCGAGAAGCCGTATAACCCGCAACAAATGATCGACCGCATTCAGGCGGCGCTGAAGACGGCCGTGCATGCCCAGGCCGATCAGGAGCAACGCCAGAACCTGCAAAGCAAACTGGCTTTGTTGACCAGTCGTGAGCGGGAAGTGTTGATGCTGGTGATCGATGGCAAGGCGAGCAAGGTCATCGCCCGGGAGCTGAACATCAGCGTGAAAACCGTTGATGTGCACCGGACCAGGATCAAGGAAAAGATGGGCGTGACCAGCATTGCGATGCTGGTGCGCGAGGTGTTGCACCTGCCGGCGGAAGAGCCGGCGCGGCATTAAGGCTCATGCGCACGCCCCTGTAGGAAACGGCTTGCTGGCGAAGGCATCCTTGCGGGCGATGCAAGACTCAAAGGTGCCATCGCCAGCAAGCCGGCCCCTACAAGGTTGCGTCGGGTCAGTTCTGGCTATAGCGCTTGCGATACGCCCCCGGCGACACACCGAAGCGCGACTTGAACGCCGATGAGAAGTAGCTGGAATCGGAAAAGCCCCAGGCGTAACACAGCGCCGAAAGCTTCTGCTCGACGTGGGAGCGGCGCAGGTTTTCTGCGCAGAAATCCAGGCGCCGATGCTTGATGTATTGCGCCACCACCAGGCCGCGCTTGGAGAACATCCGGTACAACCCCCGCACAGAAACCCCCACCTCCCGGGCGATCAGCTCAGGGCATAGCTCTTCGGCGCTGATGTGTTCGTCGATGTAGGCGATGACCTTGCGAAACTGCCGCTCGTGGGCATCGCCGCCGTTGTCGCGGGCGCTGATCGCCGGCGACAGCAGGCTGACGAGGGCATCGAGCACCGCTTCGCTCTCCTGCATGTCCAGGCCTTCCTGCTGCCGGGTGTCCATGACCAGCTTGTTGGCCATCGCCGCCAGTGGTGTGTTGGCCGCGATTCGGGTGGCGCAGTTGACCCCGTTGAAGTGCGAACCGCGCTCAACCACCTGACGCGGCAGAATCAGCGACAGCTGCCGGGAATCCTCGTTGTACGTCATGTCACTTGGGCGGCAGGCATCGATCAGGGCGATGTCGCCCGCCCCCAGTCGAGCGCGATTTTCACCCTGTTCCAGCTGTGAACTGCCGCGCATCTGGAACACCGCGTAATAGTGGCCGTCGCGGCTGACGCTGACGTCTTTGCTGGTGCGATACAGGTGCACGTGCGCCATGTCGACGACACTGAGGTTGATGGCGCCGCTGCGGTATTCCGCCAGCTCACCGTAAAAATCCGTATCCAGGGCCCTGGCATCGAAACGCCCACAGGCCTGGTTGACCTGGCTCAACCAGCTTTCGAACGCCTCATTGCGAACCGCCGAAGAAGTCATCATCACTGCAAAGCCTCACGCCTGTTTTATTGTTATTTTTCGACCGCTTCGTCGAGCGGTTCGGCAAATATTACGTACCTGGCTGTCTCCTCCCTTGACGGCAGCCGAAGCGCTATTCAACAGGCTCCCGCGCTGGCTTGCCAGCCTTCCTTGCGTTGGATGTCCAATACCGGACAAGCGGAAACAGCGCGAAAAACGCAGGCGCGCATCGCCTTGCCGGACGCCTTTTCCTTGTTCGACGAACCGTTGTCGCGATGCTCAGGCACGCCGTCCCCCGCACCTCGACGATGCGCGGGCCGCAGATGCCTTCGCGGCATTCGGTGTCGATGTCACCGCCGCGGGCCTGCAATACATCAACCAGCCTGGTATTAGCCGGAGCCTGCCCGGCGGAGTGGCGACCGCTGATGGGGTCAGTGTAAATACCGCAGCGGGTCGCCACCATTGGTGCGCGCAGCCACTTGGCTAAAGAAATCCCCTAGACCGCCCCCGGTTACTTCTGAGCGCATCCCCACGCGCAAGACGGTATAAAACGCCATACTTCCCTTTCACCGGTTCCTCTGGGCTGCGCGATGTACCTGCCAAAACCGCACGACTTTTTCACCCTCGTCGAAGCCATGCCGTTGTGCATCATTCTTCACGATGCTCAGAGCAAGGAGATTCTCTGGGCCAACACCGCCGCCCTGGACGCGCTCGGTTTCACCCTGGAAGAACTGACGCCGCTCAAAGCCCCCGACATGACCCGCGATGCCCCCAAATACCGGCGTTCGGTGGGTTTGCGCTGGCTGGAAGGCGCCGCACGCACGGGCCAGCGCGCCATCGAATGGTGTTATCGCTCCAAGCAGGGGGTGGAAATTCTGTCCGAGGCGGTCGCGACCCTGGTGCATCTGGAAGGCCGCGATGTGTTGATGGTGCAGTTCCGCGACATCTCCAGGGAAGACAAGGTCAAGCGCGACCTCAAGCGTTTCGAGAGTCGGCTCAAGGCGTTCATGCAGGACCTGGCCGAGGGGGTCGCGGTGCTCGGCCCTGAGGGTGATATCCGCTTTATCAGCGACTCCGGCGCGCATTTGCTCAACAGCGAAGAACACGCGCTGATCGGCGAAAATTTCCTGTCATGGTGCGACGACGATTCACGCCAGCGTTTGTTGCAACAGCTGGCCAGCGAGACACCGGAGCATGCACCGTTCAGCGTGCACTACCACGTGCAGCGCCGCGACGGTGAGTGGCGTTGGCATGAGGCGACGTGTCGTTTTATCGAAATTGAAGACGATCTGGTGGGCCATCTGCTGCTGTTTCGCGACGTCACCGAGCAAGTGCGCGCCGAAGAAGCGCGGCGTGTCAGCGAGCAAAAACTCGAGTACCTGGCCCGCTACAACGCCATGGGCGAAATGGCCGTGGCAATTGCCCACGAGCTGAGTCAACCGCTGGCCGCCACCCGCAACTTCATCGAAGGTGCGGTGATTCGCCTGAACAAAGCGCAGGCCACTGATCAGGGGGTCGCCTGGGGTTTGCAAAATGCCGTGCGGCAAATCGAGCATGCGTCGCTGATCATCAAGAGCGTGCGCGATTACGTGGTCAAGCTGGAGCAAAGTGAAGAGCGGATCGACCTCAATGAGTTGCTGCGCGAAATCCGCTATTTCATCAGCCTGCGCGCCGACCCGAGTCAGGTCCGCGTCGACATTGTCGCCAGCCCGACGCCGCTGCTGGTGAGCTGCGAAAAAGTGCTGATCGGTCAGGTTATCCTCAACCTGGCGTTCAACGCGATTGAAGAAATGAGCGACCTGCCGGTCGAACGGCGCGTGCTGCGGATTCAGGCCAGCGCCGAAAACCAGGTGGCGCTGGTGCGCATCGAGGACTGCGGTCGCGGCATTCAGGCCCAGGCGCAAGAGAAGCTCTTCGACGGTTTCTTTTCCTCCAAGGTCAGCGGCAACGGCATTGGGCTGGCGCTGTGCAAAAACATCATCGGCCGTCACCGTGGCGATATCTGGGCGCAAAACCTTGAGCCCTGCGGCGCTGTTTTCACCTTCTCCCTTCCCCTCGCAAAGCCTTCCTGACACAAACCGTTTTTCGTAGGAGCAAGCTTGCTGGCGATGGCGTCTTCGACATCGCCAACACCAGCATGCCGGCTCCTACAGGGACGGTTTTCGCCTGAAATTGCGGTGTTTGCAGCCCGGTTTTAAAGACTGGCACAGACACACAAACACTTGGCAGCCACAGCAATTCACCCCCTCGGCCGGCGAGGCAGAATCGAACTGCAAAAATCTGCCAATGCACCCGCGATTTGCGTGAACAATAATTCAGGGAGTTCCCCCTAATGCGAGCCACCAGGATCACCGTACAGTCAGCGCTGAGTCTCAGCCTGCTAGTACTGGGTTTGAACAATGCCAGCGCGGATCTGCCCGCTGACACGATCGGCCAGACCGTTCTGGCATTTCCACCGGAAGTCCATCGCGCGTTCATCGTCGACGTCGAATTCGAAAGCTTCGTGGCGGGCCGCGTCACCGTGGTCGACCCCGACAAAAAACGCATCCTCGGCATGGTACCCACCGGTTTTGCGGCGCCTTCGACACTCAGTCACGATCAGAAAACCCTCTACAGCGCCGACATCTTTTACTCACGCGGCACCCGTGGCACGCGCACGGATGTGTTGACCGCGTGGGACAGTTCGACCCTGTCGCCGGCCTGGGAGCTGTTGATTCCGACCAAGCGCGCCGAATCGTTGACCCAGCGCTACGGTTTGAAGACCAGCGGCGATGACCGCTTCGTCTACGTCTACAACTTCACGCCGTCGACTTCAGTGACCGTGGTCGACACCCAGGCCAAGTCCGTCGCCGCCGAACTGGCGATTCCCGGTTGCGTTCTCAACTACCCGATCGGCAATCGCCGCTTCGCCTCGTTGTGCGGCGATGGCAGCCTGCAGGTGATCACGCTCAACGATCAGGGCCAGGAAACCGCGCGCAGCCGCACGCCGTTCTTCGACCCCAATGCTGAAAAGCTCAATGAGCGCGCGGTGAACATCGGCGACACCTACTACTTCACCACCACGACGGGCACCGTGCGCCCGGTGGACTTCTCTGCCGATGCACCGAAAATCCTGCCGTCGTGGTCGCTGACCAGCGACGAGGAAAAGAAAGCCGGCTGGGCACCCGGTGGCTGGCAACTGATGGCCGTGGCGCCGAAGCTGAACCGCTTGTACGTGCTGATGCACGACGCGCACGAACCGATGAAGTGGGAAGACCCGAGCCCTTTGATCTGGGCATTCGATCTGAAAACCCACAAGAAAGTAGCGACCCTGGAAGCACCGGTGCCGGTGTGGAGCATGCAGGCCACCGGTGACGATAAGCCGTTGTTGCTGGGTACCGACATCGAGGGCGGGTTGCAGATTTTCGATCTGAAGACCAACAAGCTCACTGGCAGCATGCCGAAAGTCGCCAAAACCGCGACTCAGGTCATGAGCTACTAAACGAGGTTCGGCCATGCACATCGATCCGATCTTCATCATTGCCAGCGCGCTCGCCATTGCAGTGTTGCTGGCCAGTGCCGCGACGCACAAGTTGCGCGCTCCGGCACGTTTTGCCAGGCAACTGGCCGACTACCAACTCCTGCCCGACGCGCTCGTGCGCCCTGGCGCCCGAGTCATTCCGGCGATTGAACTGGCGATCGCCTTTGCACTGCTGGTGCCGGCCTGCCGTTCGTGGGCGGCGCTCAGTGCCGCCAGCCTGATCGCGCTGTACGCCGCCGCCATCGCCATCAACCTGTGGCGCGGGCGCCGCGACATCGACTGCGGTTGTGCCGGCCCGGACCAGGCGCAGCCATTGCGTCCGGTGCTGCTGCTGCGCAACAGCGCGCTGGTGGGTCTGGCGCTGCTGGCCAGCGTGTTGCCCGTCGCCCGCGACCTTGGTTTTTTCGACGGCTTCGTCACCGTTGCCGCCAGCGCTGTCGCGCTGCTGATTTACGCCGCAGCCGATGGCTTGCTGGCCAACTCCCCTCTTCTGTTCAAACTGATTGGTAGGTGATCAATGGAAGGCTTAATCGTTTCCAACGTTCTGCTCTGGGTACTGCTGGTGGCCGTGGCGTTTGTCGTCATGGGCCTGGTCCGGCAGATTGGTGTGCTGCACGGGCGCCTGGCGCCGGCCGGTGCGCTGATGGTCGACAAAGGCGTGGCGGTCAACGAAGCCGCGCCGCAAGTCACCGCTTCCGACCGTCACGGCCGCCCGGTCAACTTCGGCTATGCCGGTGAAAAATCCCAACTGCTGTTTTTCCTTTCGCCGACCTGTCCGATCTGCAAATCCCTGCTGCCGGCGATCAAGTCTATTGCCAGGGAACAGGCGAATCGCCTCGACGTGGTGTTCATCAGCGACGGCGACATGGACGCCCAGCAAGCGCTGATCCGCGAACACAAACTGGAGGACGCCACGTATGTCGTCGGGCCGGAAGTCGGCATGACCTATCAGATCGGCAAGCTGCCGTACGCCGCCCTGATCGATAAAACCGGCACCTTGCGCGCCAAAGGCCTGGTCAATTCCCGCGAGCACCTGGACAGCCTGTTCGAAGTCGAGCACCTGAAAAGCGCCACGCTGCAGGAATACCTGAACAGCCAGCCGCCCGCACACGACCACAGCCACGGCCATAGCCACTGATTAAGGCAGGGAGACTCTTATGAAACTGCTGGATCTGTTGTTCGAACGCTCGACCCGTCGAGTGGCCGACACCACCTCGCGTCGCAAACTGCTGGCGCGCATGGGTTCCCTGATGGTCGCGGGCGCCGCGCTCCCCCTGCTGTTGCCGCTGGACCGTACCAGCAAAGCCTTGGCCGCAGACAACCCGAAGGCCGGTGACCCGGGAGATCCGAACAGCTGCGATTACTGGCGCTACTGTTCGATCGACGGCTTTCTGTGCAGCTGTTGTGGAGGGTCGGTGACGTCCTGCCCGCCGGGCACCGAAGCGTCGCAAGTCACCTGGATCGGCACCTGCCGCAACCCGGCCGACGGCAAGGACTACATCATTTCGTACAACGATTGCTGCGGTAAACAGAGCTGCGCCCAGTGCGCCTGCACCCGTAACGACAGTGAAGAACCGGCCTATCGCCCGTTCAACAACAACGATGTGAACTGGTGCCTGGCCGCCAAATCGCACATCTATCACTGCACCGTTTCGGTTATTCGTGGCGTCGCGGTTTAACGCGCAGTGGCCGTCGATTGTTCGCGCAATCGGCGGTTTTTTTTGGCGAACGCTGTTGCAGCGAGCCTGCTCGCGATGAATTCGAATTCAACGCATTTTTCCAGGCACCACGCGTCATCGTTCACGTCCATCGCGAGCAGGCTCGCTTCCACAGGTACAGCTATCTCAGAGGTGTTTGTCATGAGTAGGTTGCTCATCCTCGGTCTTGTCTGCGCCATGACCGCCCCGCTCGTTCATGCCAGAGCCATCCCCGACCCGGCGCAGCGTCATGCGCCAGGTAACGAAGAGTTGCAGAAACCGATAGCCCAGGCCGGCTACAGCGTTGGCGTGAACTACCAATTGCAATGCGCCGGTTGCCACCTGGGCAATGGCATGGGTTCCCCCGCCAATGACACACCGCGGATGGCGGGGTTTGTCGGCAACTTTCTGAAGGTGCCGGGCGGGCGCGAGTTTCTTGTGCGTGTTCCCGGCATGTCGCAGTCCGCGCTGGACAACGCGCAGTTGGCCGACCTGCTGAACTGGCTGATGCGTGCAGACGGCATGGCGGGCAAAAGCACGCCTGCGGACTATCAACCTTACAGTGCGGAAGAAGTGGCGGCCCTGCGCGCAACAACCATGCTGAACCTCCCCGGCACCCGTTCAGAACTGATCAAGCAGATGCGCGCGCAAGGCATCGCCATCGAAGACGGGATGAATAACTGACAACGGTCTGACCAGATCGACACTGTGAAAACGGGGACCCCGGTTCCCGCCCTGCCGCTTGACCCCTGCCCTGCGCGACGTCTGTCTCGCATGGGTTACCTTCCCCAAGACTCCTGATCAAACATGCTCGCACCAGCGCGCTGCGAATGAGTCCCCCCGTGTTTGATCGGCCTCTCCTGCCAGCTTCTTTTTTTGGCTTGAATGTTGTATGAAACCGTAGCGATTCAGTGAATATTTGCACAGTGCTGCTAAAGTGATAGCACCCGTCATCGTCTCACCAGTTTTACACATTGGAGGGTGGATACCTGTCACAAGTATGAGTAACTTGTCAGTGGCGCTTGGGCTCTCAAGCTAGGGCTGTTTGACCTGAATCCTGTCATATCGAGCGCAAGGGAAAGCAAATGAGGTCTGAAAATGATTTTTGAGCCCAACAGCACGCGTTCCGTTCTCCAGCGAAGAAGCAGCACCAGTATTGTCATTCAGGCCGGTCTCGATTGCGTTGCGGTAACCGGTGTCGCGTGGTTTTTGATCAATTATCATATCGGCTTCATTTCCCAGGATTACGTCATCCTGCTCCTGCTCCTGCTTGGGGCATTGGCCGTCGTGTACGACCATTACGCTATTTATCGCAGCAATGTCGGTTTTACCGTCAAAGCTTTCAAGCTTCTGAAGGCGTGGACCGCGACCTTCGGCTTTCTCGTGGCCATGGCTTTCCTGACCAAAACAAGCGAACGGTATTCGCGGCTGTTGGTTGGGGAGTTATTTGTTCTTGGCTACTTTGCCCAGTTGTTTTTGCACCTCGCCACACGTGAAATGCAGAAGAAGTTTCTGACTCACCCGACGCAACTGGAAAATTCGCTGATCATTGGCTCGGGCGAGCTGGCCAGCTACCTCCACAAGAAAATCAGCAACAACCCCTGGCTCGGCGAACGCATCGTCGGCTGTGTATTGATTGGCGCGGACGATGACCGGGGAAAGGAAGGCCTGGAAGGTGCACCACGCCTGGCGATACTGGGCAATGTTTCTGATCTGGATGAATTGGTCGTCAAACACGCCATTCGTACGGTCTATTTTGTGACCCCTGTCGGTGGCTCCGAAGTTATCCAGAAGGTCTATTTAAGTCTGTTCGACAAACACGTCAGGGTTAACTGGGTGCCTGACATTTTCGCCTTGAAGTTGATCAACCACAGCGTTCGCGAGATTGCCGGCATTCCCGTGCTGACCTTGTCCGAAACGCCGCTGATGGGAATGCGACTGTTCCTGAAGAATCTCGAAGACAAGGTCGGGGCTTTTCTCATCCTGCTGTTTGCCGCGCCAGTGCTGGTGCTTGTCGCCCTTGCGATCAAGATCGATAGCCCCGGCCCTGTGTTCTTTCGCCAACAACGCATGGGGTGGAGTGGCGAAGTTTTCCGGATCTGGAAGTTCAGAAGCATGGTGGTCCATCAATCGCCAGACGGCACCGTCAAGCAGGCCCAAAAGAATGATCCACGGGTGACCAGGGTGGGCGCCTTTATTCGCAAAACCAGCCTGGATGAGCTGCCGCAGTTGTTCAACGTGTTGATGGGAGAAATGTCGCTGGTAGGCCCTCGTCCGCACGCGATTCAACACGACGTGCAGTACTCACCCGATGTCTCGGGCTACTTTGCACGTCACAACATTAAACCGGGCATCACCGGCCTGGCTCAGGTACGTGGCCTTCGCGGTGAAACGAAAGATATAGAGCAAATGATTCGGCGGGTTGACTCAGACATCGAGTACATCAACAACTGGTCGCTCTGGCTCGACTTCATCATTCTTTTACGAACGGTATCTGCCTTCTCCGGCAAACAAGCCTACTAGTGCGTCGTGAATGTCTGTCAGGTAATGAAACTGTAGGAGCAAGCTTGCTCACGATGGACGACCGACCACCGCGTTTACCCAGCTTACACGCGATAGCGTTAACGGCCTCACGAGCAATCGAACGTCGACCGACTGCGCCTACACCTCGCCGCACGATGACGGAAAGAGATCCAGCGTGCGCTCGACTTCATCGGGGTCGATGGTGAAACCACTTCCCGACGGCGTACCGACCACAAAACCAAAGTTCTGCCGATCACGATCGGTCAGGTACTTGAAGAAACAGACAAAACGATCAGGCGGCTGCAAAACGAGCAGCGAACCACCCGGGGGAAGTACGTTAACCCCATGGATAAGTTGGCTCCCCTCGATCCCTATCACGGTTTTCGCCCCGGCACAGGCCGCGACGATGGCCGGAACATCGGATGTCGCCGGGTCGAGAATGCGAAAGCCCCTACGGTCACGCAAATGTTCTGCAAGCGCCCTTTCATTGTGCAGCAATCGCAGCTCGCCCTTGCCACCGCGCAGGATGAACACGCCCGGATGAGCGCTGAAGTTAACGTGTGACAGCAGTTTTTCACCCATCGCCCGGAAACGCAGGTGCTTGTGTCGATTCTGGCTCAGATCGTCAAAGATCACGAGTTCACGGAAAAATGCATTGCGCAAACGAACGGGCCTCATGTCCAGCCAGCTTTCGTAACCGGGGGCGTGAAGTATGCCGTTCCTGGCGATGGAGGCATTCGCGGCAAAGGGTGCCGTGGTCACCGGGACACCTTCGTCGCTGGCCAATCGATAGGTCAAACAATCATCCATCAGCCAGGTGCCAAACCATTTGTTGCCGCCCGCCGTGCAATACAACGCGCCGCGATCGATTTCGTTTTCTACGCGAATCCCCGGTAACCGGCCAGAACCAGGGGTCAACCACGATTTGGCATTGCCTTTGTAGAGCGTGCCATCGATCAACCAGACATCCTTCAGCAAGTAACCTCGGGTCGGCATGTGCTCCACACGACCGATACCTTCCATTGTGCGTCGAGGATGCTCGTGAGGATAAAACAGCGCCTCGGCCCACCCTGTCACACGCTCGAGCTGGTCGGGCAGGTAGAAAGCGGGCGGAGCCATCGCAATCTCGCCCGGGGCAATTTCCCAGGTTTTCACCGCCTGGCTCTGCAGGGGCAGCGACGGCGCCCGGGTGACGCGAGTATTGAAAAGGTGCTTATACGCAGCGAGGCTCCACTTCGATTGGCCGTCACTCGTCAATGCATTGAATTGAGACATAGGCACCCCATTCAGATATGGATAAACGGCAACAAGCGGTATTCGTTGTAACTGATTTGTTTAAATGCAACGACGCGTTCAAGTGGAAACGATACTCTCGAGGAAAGGGGGCGACTTCAAATGAGCGTAACGACTGCGCAAAGTATCGAGAAGTTCCTCTCCCGGCACCCTGGCACAATGGATATATACTTTGTAAAGACCACCAAAACCCATTTCGCGATATCGACTGGCAACTTCCTCATCACCTTGACCGTCCGGCAACCCGAGATGTAGTGTCAGGTTTTTCCCCTCTACAGCAAATAGTGGCGCCTCCCAGAGAAACTGCGCTGCGCCCGCCCTGGGCAGTTTAATAAACAAATAGCCGTGATTACCCAGCGTATCAACATCGCCACCGCGTCTTCTTTTCCATTCGAGAAGTCCGTCGTCCGGGCGTGCCAGGCAAGTTCCAATGTCGTAATAGTCAAAGCCGTTTTCAATCGCCCACTCCAGCGCCATGAACGTGGTGATGGAGTTAACTTCGCGCAACCTCTTTGTATCCGAAAACACTACATCCGGGTAACCGAAGCGCACGGTACTCCAATAACGCTTACCTGCCCGGGTGACTACGCAGCCAAGATGGCATGCGACAATCTCGTCTTCCAGCAGCACCAGATCGAGTCGCCCGGCGACTTTTGCCACCCGGTGAACTTCCTGCGCTTCAATTTGCGAGGCAGCCGAACCATGGCGGGCCGCGGCATAGGGCTGAAGCATTTCCCGGTCTGCCGTTTCAATCTCGTCATCGTTCAACGCTTGCTTCATGCGGTAGCGCAGACGATTCTTGCGCAGATTTCGCCGCAGCTCGGAATTGTATTTCGCGGTGATCTCGTCGATTGATCTGCTCAGTGGCACGACAGCACTCAGGTACTGAGGCACATACAATGCCCCCGGGATCGGCATTTCGCTGACCACCACTGTCCGGTCTGACTTGCCCAGCTTCAACCGCCCCTCAACCGTTTGAGATTGAACGCCCAGTAAAACCTTCACAAACTCCCGTTGCGTTTTCCTGCCCACATAGAGAATGTCGTAGAGGCTGTCTTCCCGCAGTTTGAACCTGACAATTTCCCAGCGCCAAAAGCAGGCTCGCCCAAAAATATCCCGCAGCCAGGCGACAGCTTTCCTTAGCTCGAATCGCATCGAAGGAGTTAATAACTGACGCATCAATTCTGCTATGTATTCTTTCATTTTGTTATTAACACAATTCAAGGAAGGGCCATTTGAGTTTCAAATCAATACACCAAAGACTCGAAATAAAAGCACGACAGCTGAGCGCATGGTTCACTGCGTGCGGACATTACAACCTCGATACAATCCGCCGCCCACGTTGAGCCTGCCACCTTCCTTCTTGCGAAAAAAACGCAACTCCCTCCCTGGAATTCAAGATGGCCTGACAGCATTTTGTTGACGCCAATCTTAATGAAGCAAACAGCCCAAAGCACACCCGTCAAGTCGAAACTTCAACCTGAGTAAAGGTGCAACGCCGAAGTTTTGCAAGATATTTCAGTCGCTGTTTTTATGGCGCCGGAAAAGCTTGAGCAGGGTATCAAAAGAGCGCCTGCGTCAGGCTTGCCTGAAGATCAAAGTACGTAACAGAAACAGCGGATTACCCATCACATAACGACGAAAAAGTCGCTTTGGCTCAGCGATGAGTCTGAACACCCATTCACAGCCGAGACGACGCACCCATTGTGGAGCGCGAGTCACCTTGCCGCCGAGAAAGTCCAGAATCGCCCCGCCGCACACGACAAGACAGGGCACGCCGCTGTCGGCCAGCCTTGCAGCAACGGCTTCTTGCTTGGGCATGCCCATCCCCAGCACCACCAGTTCCGGCTGTAACTCCCGCGCGAGGTTGATGTAGGTATCCACCGGCGCGAAGCCGTGGTGAGCCGAGACGACATTGACCGCAAACTGCGCTTCGCTGCGCCGCACTGCCTGGGTGAGAAAAGGCTCTTCAGTGCCCCAGAAAGCCACGCGCCGGCCCTTGTACGCAGCCAGCAATTTGGGGATGAAATCGGTGCCATTCATATTCAGCCCCGGTTCCAGACCGAGACGGCGAAACAGGATGGCCAGGCCGGAGCCATCGCGCAGCAACACGTCCGCTGACAGCAGCGCGTGATGGTAATCGGTATTGGCTGCCACCAGGTTCATGGCATGGGCATTGGCGAATCCGAGCACTGTCGTCGTGTCAGGTCGGGACAACGCCTCAATCAATCGTTGTTCATCATCAAGGTCGCTGATCACCCTGAGCTTGCGGGTAATCGATTGCCAGCGCTGTTGCCAGGACAATGCGTGCATTAATTGTCATCTCTCTTCGAACGCACCCATTCGACTTGTCGCTTGAGCACAAAGCCGATGTACAGGGGGATTTTTTTCAATGCGTAGAACGGCGCATACAACAAGGTTGAAAAAGGGATGATCCCACGACCGAACCGGCTCCAGGCCAGCAGGACAGCCCCGCCCAACAGGACCATCCCGACCGAGGAGATCAACGCGGGCGCCAAGGCTGCGCCCAGCAAAAATGCCAGCCATGACAGGGTAAAAACTACGCTCAGAAGCAACGTCAGCAAGGCCAGCGGTGGCACCAACAAATCCAGCGTCATCGCCAACAGACCTCCGTTACCCCGGCTGATCGCCTCCACCATCAACTTTGGCGCATCACCCAGAATGACTCCCAGATGGCCGTGTTCCCAACGCTTGCGCTGAGTACTCAAGCCTTCATCACTGCGCGGAAAATAACTGCTCACCAGCGCATCGGGGCAAAACAAGGGCGGCTTGCCGCTTCGGCAGAAATCCAGGCCCATCTTCAGATCTTCAACGATATGGCCGCTGGCGAGATCGATCAAAGCCAGGTCCTTCCAGACGAAAGCCATCCCCGAGCCCATTAGTGAACAAGGCAGGCCAAGCCGGGCCCAACCCTGCGATCGCACCCGGTTTTTCACACACCAGGCAAATTCGGCAAGCTGCACTTTCAGCCCGGAACCCGCTGGAGCATGCATTAAATACAGTGCCTGTGCTGGCCGCCCCGAGTGGATGCAGCACATCGCCAAACGCTCTATCGAGCCGTCACTCGCCAGGCAATCTGCATCGACGATGATCATGACCTCCGGCGCATCGCTCGCCAGATGACGCACCCCAAAGTCCAGCGCATAGCCCTTGCCACGCTGCTGCTCATGGCTGCGTTCCACCACCTCGGCACCCGCCGCACGGGCCAGCGCCGCGGTGTCGTCAGAACAGTTGTCCGCCACCACCAACAGGCGATCACCTTCTACCAACTGCGGCAGAATGCTGTGGAGCGTCGCAACGATGAGCGAGGATTCATTGTGCGCCGGCACCAGCACCGCTAACCGGGGGCGCGGCCCTGGTGTCGACGAACGTGACCGCGCAGGTAGACACGCCAGCAGCACCTGGGCAAACAACACCAGCACCGGCAGGATGATGAGCACTAGCAGCGCGCTGAACAGCCAACCCAATAACGTGATCATGCTTGTGCCTTGAATAAATCAGCCAGCCGGGCTGCTTCGGTATCGATGTCGTGTCGTTCCACCACCCGCTGCCGGGCCGCTTCGCCCATCCGCTGCAACACCTCGACAGGTTGCGCGAGGCAGTCCGCCATCGCCGCTGCCAGCTCCTCCACTTCGCCCGCGGGAAACAGCCAGCCGTTCTCACCCTGGCGCACCAGCTCGGGAATGCCCGCCACGTAGGTCGTCAACACCGGTCGGCGCAACGCCATGGCTTCCATGATGACCACCGGCAAACCTTCGGCAAAACTGGGCAATACCAGGGCTCGTGCGGCAAGAATTTCCGTGCGCACCTGGTCGCTGCTGATCCAGCCGGTAATGCGAACCTTCGACTGCAAGCCATACTGTGTAGTCAAGGCTTCGATTTGCTCACGCATTTCCCCGTCGCCGGCCAGTACGATCTCGAACTCCACGTCTTGCGCGGCGAGGATGCGCGCGGCTTCCAGTAACAGCAACTGGCCCTTTTGCTCACACAAGCGACCGACGCAAACCAGACGCGGCACGGAAGGCACGGCCACGGGCGTCACGTCGTGAAAGCTGCGCTCCAGGCCGCAATGCACCACGTTTACTTTTGCCCAGTGCGAATGATCCACCCAGCGAAACAACTGGCTGCGGCCATAAGAACTGATGGCCACGACAAACGCCGCTCGCCGTACTTTCTCGCCCAGATGAATGAACTGCGGTTTGTCGAACTCTTCGGGGCCGTGCACGGTAAAACTGTACGCTGGCCCGCCGAGTGCGTTGGCCAGCATCACCACCTCGGTGGAGTTAGTGCCGAAATGCGCATGCACATGCCTGGCGCCGAACGCCTGCAACCAGGTCAGCAAGCGACAGGCTTCGAGTAAATAAACCACGTGATACGGCCAGGCGCGATCAGCACGCAAACCCATGCGTAGCGCCAGCCACAGTGTCGAAAAGAAGCGTCGTGGCTGGGCGCGCAGTACCTGTAGCGCGGGCCCCAACAGCCCTTTTATTCCATCCTGCAGGACAAACCGGGTTTTATCGCGTTCGGACACGTCCTCGGCATCCACCAACTCGGCATCCCAGCCACGCAGCGCGATACGCTGGACCTCAAAACCCTGACGTTCCACCGCCAGAATCTCGCGACGAATGAAGCTATGGCTGACTTTGGGGTACTGATTGATGAAATAAGCAATGCGCATAGGAACCCAGGCTTAGTGGTCGTTGCGGAGGGTTATTGCTGCCGGTGATTCCACAGTCGCACGGTGATCAGAGGCGTCACGCTGTTTGCTGTAACTGGCTGACAACACGCTGTCTATCCTTCTGAACGTGTCATCCAGAAGCTCGTAGCGCCGGCGGTACATGGCACGTTTTTTTGAAGCGATACTGTCGAGCGGCTTTCTGGACGGCTCCATCGGAATCTCAAAAAAATCTTCGCGCTCCGAAGGCGTCGCGCCGTGCTCCAACCAGATCACGTCGTAATTTGCCGCCAGCTCCTGAGCCTTTTCAGTACCGAAATACGGATGACGATGGTGGCGATAGCCATCCCCCACTGCATAGATTTTTTCAACGCCGAGGTTAATGGCCAGGTATTTGATCACTTCGATCAGAAAGCTTCTTGGCCGCAACCCTTCAAAGTCTTTTGTCAGGTCCCTGTAGATGCTCAACGACAGATCACTCTCCACGCCTTTGTGTATCCCTTGAACGGCGCCGATGAAAATACATAACTCAGTGTCCGTGCGGCACAAGGTGAACGCGATGGATGCGATGCGCAGATCCCCCTGAAACAGATTCAGTACCAGCTCCCCTTCCCGCATGAACCACGTCGGGCGATCCAGCACAAGGAAACAACCCGCGGAGAATGCCGACAAGTCACTCAACACCAGACTTTCACTTCGCCCGAACAGCAATAATTGCGGGCAGCTTTTGGTGATGACCTCGTAATGCGAAGCCAACACACCCAGTCTGTCCTGAGCGTTCCAGTTTTTACTGATGTAGGGCCAATGAACGACACCGACACAATCGCCCCCCAACTTCTCGACACCGGACTTGCCCAGGGCGTTCGACATGCGCCCCAGAAACACATTGAGCCCCGACCAGTTCTGTCCAATCAAAACCAATAACTCAAGCTTGTTTTTCAGGGCTCTTAACGAATAGCCCGCGTGCAGGGAAAACACGTTTTTCAATAGCAGCCAATTATTCATGGACGTCTCACTTGTATTCGATCAACGCGGTTTTGCCGGTGCCGAATCTGTTCAGAAGAAACTTGGCTTGTCCGAGCATTTCGGGAAATTTTCCCAGCACGAGGAATAGAGCCAGCAACCAGTTTTCGCGCGGTGATCTACCGCCCCGGCGAGCCAGGCGCACGACTTGCAAAGGGTAGACCAGCAGCAGAAGCAGCCCTGACCAGCCCAGCATCAACATGGCGATCACCGTCGCCAGCGGCACACCCAAGCCCCAGAACCAGGCACGACGCGACTCCCGTAGCCAATGTTTCTCCGGTGCAGCCCCATGCAAAAAAGCACCTTCGGCGAAGGCATGGCCACCGCGTAATGTACGCCGCCACCACTGGCCGAAGCGGGTCATGGCCGCATCGTGCAAAGTCATTTCCTCAGCCAGACGCCAGACCTTCCATCCATTCGCCCGCAGGCGCACACACAATTCGGGTTCTTCCCCGGCGATCAGGTCCGCTCGAAACCCCGACGCTGCGGCGAAGGCATCCGCCCGCATCAACGCATCGCCACCACAGGCCTTGGCCTCGCCTATCGGCGTGTCCCATTCCAGGTCGCACAACAAGTTGTAAATCGAGCGCTGCGGAAACCGTTCGCGGCGCCGTCCACAGACCACCGCCACCTCAGACCGGGTATCGAGAAAGGCCTGTGCCCGGGACAACCAGCCTTCGACAACCTCGCAATCACCGTCGACAAACTGTACGTAACGCATCGCCGGCAGCAGACGTTGCAGGCGGGCAAACCCTTCATTGCGCGCGCGGGCCGCCGTAAACGGGATCGACATATCCAGCTCGACCACCTCGACCCCGAGCGCCTTGGCCATCTGCACCGAATCGTCCGTCGATCCAGAATCGACATAGACCACCTGCTCCGCCGCGCCGACCAGCGAAGCCAGGCAACGCTCAAGCCGCAGGCCTTCGTTGCGACCGATAACAACGACACCCATGCCGATCGCCATGGGGTTCACTTGGCGTCGCAGTCGGATGTGTCCATGGAGCTTGCTGTTGCTTCTGCCGGCTGCCTTCTCTTGATAATCGCGGGTACACCCACTGCCACCGAGTCATCCGGTACATCGGTCAGCACCACGGCATTGGCACCAATCACGACATTGTTACCAATGCGGATATTGCCCAGCACCTTGGCCCCGGTGCCGATATCAACGTTATTGCCGATCACCGGGGCGATCGGTTCATTCACATTCTTCAGGCCCACGACCACGCCATTGCGGATCCGGCAATCATCGCCGAACTGTGCATACCCACTGATGATGATGCCGCCGAAGTGATCGATGACAAAGTTGCGTCCGACCACGACTTCACAGGGCAGCTCGATACCCGTAAGGATCTGCACCAGTTTGTAGAGCACTTTGTAAATAAGGGAGAGCAGCTTGCGCAACAATGCCGGCCGCACGCCGTAGCGCCAGCGGCCGAAGCGATAAACCAGCATCACCCAGAAACCCTGAGCCCCCCAATCACCCGCGTATGCACGCAAGTCCGCACGTATGTTTTCGAACATGAGGGTTCTACCGTGTTGGTTGGGTAGCGAATTTGGTCTCGCGCAGCAGCGCCCAGGTGGCACGCGCATGTTGCCAGCATGCGCCGACGGCGGCTCGGCCACGACCTTTCAATATTGCCTTGAGCGCCAGAATCAGATCACCCAGGCACACCAGAAACATATGCAACACCAGGCCAGACAGACCGTGGTGCTTGCGGAAATACAACAGCTCGCTTTCGATCTGCATTTTGGGTATCTGTCGACTCACCGCATTGAGCTCGACGACCGTCTTGGCACTTTCTCCGCCGATATGCACCACCGTGGTGTCCGGGTAGAAAACCACCTTCCAGCCGGCCTGCTTGACGCGTTTGCAGTGATCGACCTCCTCGTAATAAAGGAAGTAGCGCGGATCGAACAAGCCCACCTGGTCGATGACTTCACGGCGGATCAGGTAATAGCAGCCAGGGACCCAGTCGCACTCTCGGACCGAGGCGTGATCCCATTCCATGTCGTCGACCCTTTTCACCACCGGAAAAAAACGTTCAAGCCCGGTACGCGAAAGGAAGACGTTCAATGGCGTCGGAAAATAGCGACACGAGGGCTGCAGATCCCCCTCTCGTCCAACCAGTCGAACCCCGAGGACACCGCAATCCGGATGAGCTTCCATGTAATCGAGCGTCTTGTTCAGGGTGTCTGCGGCAACGAAAGCATCGGTGTTGATGAGCAAGGCGTACTTGCCCTGCAGGTGCTCAACCAGTTGATTGTTGGCACGACCAAAACCCACGTTTTTTTCATTGGCCAGCAGCAACGCTTCCGGACAAACGCTTTCCAGGCGCTCCAGGGATTTATCGGCCGAGGCATTGTCCACGACCAGATAGCGCGTGGGCTCCGCACTGTTGGGCTGGCGCAATGCGTCAAACATGGGCTGCAACAGCTTCTCGGTGTTGTAGTTGACCACCAGTACATCAAGGGCGGTATGGCTCATTTTGGTGGCTCGCCAAAAAAGTACTGCACTCGCATTTCCGTAAGCTCCGACTCCAAACCTGGATCATAGGAACCGCTGCGCTCTCTGATCACGTCCATCCACGGATAGTCGTTGCAACGCGACTCGAATTTTTTCATCAGCTCTTCGACGGTACAAAAAACTCTCGCCGGATTGCCCCCGACCACGACACCCGGCGGGACATCCTTCCTGACAACAGCACCTGCGGCGACTATTGAACCCGGCCCTATAGTCACGCACGGCATGATGATCGCACCATGCCCGATAAAACAGTTGTCACGGATGTCGACCGGGCCGACAGAATCAAGTTTTACGTTGTAGAGAGTGGAGAAGAAAACGGCTCCATCGTGACAGAACAGCGTGCAGTCCGATAAAGCGATGTTGTTGCCCAGGCGCACCAGCGAAGGGTCAGCGATATTGCACCCGACATTGATCCACACATTGCTGCCGACAGAATGCAGCGATCCCCAGCGCGCCAGATATCGAGCCCACTCGAACCCGTCAGGATTACAAAATCGTTTAAAGAGCCAGCGTCCCCGCCCCGTTTTGTTGACGTAATAACTTACAGCACGCCTTGCCAGCCCTATCATCCTGTCAGCCTCACAAATCCTGCGATTCTCGTCCGTGCCAGAGCCAGATTCACCCCGGTTTTTTTGATTGTAGTATCAGGAATATCTGCTCGCCGGCCCCCCTTGATGATTAAGGTGATCTGCCAGCCTCAGGGCAAGCTGTATAAGCGGCATGGTCGGATTGCTTGCACCGGCTGTAGCGAAAACGCTGCTGCCCGCGACGTAAAGATTGTCAGTGCCGAATACTTTGCAGTTCTCGTCGACCACGCCGGACTCAGGCGTCGAGGCCATCCGTGTAGTCCCCATATGATGCGCGTGGGGCGCCACTTTCAGTGGCACAGCGGCGTCATACACGTACTCATCCAGCTTGACGAAGCCCAGTCCCGTTTCGGCAAAACACTTGGCCACCTCCAATCCTATGGACTTGATGGTATGCCTGTCTTCGGGGGCCAGCTCCCAATGGATGTTGACCTTGCGCATCCCCAATGCATCGCGCTCCTCAAGCAAAGTGAGGCGGCTGTTGCGGTTGGGAAACTGTTCGATCAGGGTGGTAATCACCCCATCCCCTGGGCAATTGAAGCGGGTAATAAAATCGATCTTGTGCGCCAGGCCGACATCGCAGGCGAGGTTCTCCAAAAAGTCCTTGACGGCCGCCGCTCGCCCATAGGCCTGCACTTGCGCCAGAAGCGCAGCAGACACATTCCCTTTGCCTGACTGAAACTGCGCAACGAACGCATCGCTCGTGAAGTACTGTCGAGGCTCGGTACTCTGCCCCTCTCCCAGGATGAAAGTCCCCAGGTCGAGATTCAGGTGCTCCATGAAACATCTGCCGACGAAACCGTCCTTGCTGACGACACCGGCGGAGGCCAGCGATTCGCTGTTCATCAGCTGCCTGGCATTCTCGATGGCGCCCGTTGCCAGAATGAACTGTTTCGCCGTCACTCGCTCTCGGTGCCTGTCGTAATCCGACACAACGACGGAGGCGATGCGGCCGGTCTTGTCATCAAACTCAAGATCGACACAGTTGCAATTGATGAAGACATCGAGCCCCTCGGTCTCTTGAAGATCCTTGGCGTATTTCTGTGCAAACCGCGTCGGCGGGCTCAGCAAAAAACGATCCGCAACAAAGTCGTTGCCATCCATGGACGCATTGATGGCCTTGAACCCCGAATCCGACGGGAGATCCACGATGGCCATGGCCGCTGGCAGATAACGCTCGATCTCGGAAAACGCTATGGGCCAGCCGGGAATATTGACGGGAGGGGCCACGTCAAAGTCTGACTTCTCGAAAGGACGGCAACGCCCCGCCCAGTGGTTTGAGGTGCCGCCAAGAAAGCGCAGGCGTGTTAGTTCGGCGTAGACATTCATGCCTGTCGAGGTGCAGTTGTAGAGGGTTTGCGAGGGCTGCGAATATTCGTGCCCCCCGCCCTCGATCAACAGCACGCGCCGACCATTCCCGGCCAGGCGCAACGCCAGCGTGATGCCGGCCGGCCCGGCACCGATGATGCAGAAGTCATAGCGCTCGCGGAGTTCTTTCTGCGATTGGTAATCCTTGATCATGTGCGCGTTTGCCGGAAATACTGGGCAGGCAACACCCAGCCGTTGACCACGACAAACCCGTTTTTTTCAGAAGAAGGCGGAGCAAGGAACGAGGACAATCCAAATGTCATCCCCCCAAGACTCAATACTGCAAACGCCTGGAGGAAATCTCTGCGCCCCATCACAGAGGTATTCAAATCAAGTTCACTCATGATTCAAAGCCCCACGACATTAAGATTGCGTTTGTATTTTCAGCTACACATCAAACCCCATCACTCCCCCGAAGGATGATGTTGCGCCAAGGCGTGAAAGCAGCAAGTGACCTCGTTCAAATCAAAGCCATTCGGCAATGCCCAGCACCAACTCCCCGCACAACACCCCGACCAGCAACATCGGCAACACAACAAGCTCGCGTTTGAGATCGAACAGCCCCACACGACAGTTCACATAAACAATTAGCACAAGTGTAGGAAACGTATGCAGCGCAACACCCCAAATCGCATACTTCACGCCGCCCAGGGCCAGCAGCAGCGGCAGCAACACCCATAACGAGACGGCACGAATGATGTTATCCATGGCCTGGTACTTCGTGAGCCCCAAGGCGAGCCACGCCTGATGCGCCACGCCGTAGCGCAAGGTGAAGAAAGACAGCGAAAGGATGGCCATCATGCTGCCGGCCTCGGCATAACGCTCATCGTATAACCAGTGGATGATCAGTGGGCTGATGACCCACAACAGTCCGGTGATAAACAGCAAGGCGATGTCGATAATCAGTTTGAAGCGGTCATACAAAGCGCGGAGCCGCACGGTGTCATTGCTTCTTGCCGCCTCGCCGAAGGCTGGCAACGCCACGGCGCCGACCAGCCTCTGCACACCGAGTGTAATAGCCCCCAGAATCAGCACGGCAATGGAATAGACACCCAGTTCGGCGGCCGACATGCTGCCGCCGAACCAGATGCGATCGCCATTCATGGCCAAAACGCCCACCGCCGACGACAACAATATCCAGCGCCCGAAGACGACCAGCTCCTGGAGCGCGGAACGATCCCACTGCAGACGATTAGGCGGGCCCTGAAACCAGAAATGCCCCAGAAGCGTACTGACCAGAGCGGAGATCAGACCCGCCCCCACCAGCGACCAGATAGACCGGGTGAAGTAACCGATAACCAGCATCACCAGCAGGCCGGCAATCTGCGACGCAAACTCGGCGAGCACGACTTTCTTCTGCTGAAATGCGCGAACGGCCACGTCGACTTTGGTCGACTGAAAACCATAGATGATCGCGGACAAACCGGTCAGGGCCAACACCAGCGGCAACTCGGGTGCAGCATAGGTGGATTCGGGCGACCACAGATGGATGCTCTGCGCAAACCAGGCGAAACCTGCGAGCAGAAGTGTTGCGGCAAACAGGACAAAACCGCGCACAAGCTGCACGGTCCACACGGTATTGAGAAATACCGGGTCGTCACCTCGCGGGCTCTGGATAATGTTTTGGCGCAAGCCGACATCGGAGAGCAAATGGAGGATCACCGAAACGGTGGTGGCGATGATCATGATGCCGAACATCTCCGGCATCAGCAGGCGAGCCATGATCAGGTTGCCGCCCAGGCGCATGGCTTGAGAGGTGACAAGTGCTCCGAGATTCCATGCCCCGGCGAATATCGCTCGCTTGCGCAGGCTCAACGATGGCGATAAATCAATTGAAGGCATAACATCAATCCCGGACGCTGTGGCACGAACGTTACTATAGCCGCAATCAGGCAATCCACTATGCTTCGCTCACCATTCAATAAGTTCATGAATTCATGCCTGAGCATATACGCGCGCTAATCGTCATTCTGGTTCTTGCCGGCACGGTTTTTACCCTTGCCCGCCAACCAGCAAAGGACCTGATCCCGTACAACGGCTTCACACGTCGCCGCAATCTGTGGTTCGTGTTGACCCTGCTGGTGTTTTTCGCAAACAGCTTCTGGGTGTATGCCGCCGTCGCCGCTGTGGTGCTGACCGTCGCACAAAGACGCGAGCGCAATCCCGTGGCGCTGTTCTTCATGTTGCTGTTTCTCATCCCACCGGCGTCGGCGCAGATTCCCGGCTTCGGCGTGATCAACTATTTCTTTGATCTCAACCACATCCGCCTGCTGTCTCTGTGCGTCTTGCTTCCAGCGTTTTTCGTGCTGCGCAGGCAAGCGGACACCTTGCCTTTCGGGCGCACCTGGCCTGACAAATTGCTGGCCGGCGGCCTTGCGCTGACGAGCCTGCTGTTGCTGCGCGAAACCACACTCACCGACACGTTGCGCCAAACGGTCTACATGTTCTTCGATGCTTTTCTGCCTTACTACGTTGCCAGCCGGGCCCTGAAAAACCTCAGCGACTTCAAGGACGCCCTGTTGGCCTTTGTCCTCGCCGCCATGGTGTTGTCCATTATCGGGCTTTTCGAGTTTGCCCGGAGCTGGCTGCTCTACAGTGCGCTGACGGACGCCCTGGGCATGCAATGGGAAATGTCCAGCTACTTGAGCCGCGGCGGTTCGTTGCGCGCCAGCGCCACCACCGGCCAGGCCATTGCGCTGGGGTTTGTCGTCAGCGTGGCTCTCGGCCTGTACCTGTTTTTGCAGGAAGGTGTGCGCAGCAAGCTCCAGCGACGTCTTGGCGCTATCCTGCTGGCTGGCGGACTGTTCGCGCCGCTGTCACGTGGCCCCTGGATCGGGGCCGTCGTCATGATCATAGCGTTCATCGCCACGGGGCGACGCGCTGCCAAACGCTTGATACTGCTGGCGCTCGCCGGCGTGCTCGCCCTTCCATTGCTGGCCATCGTGCCTGGCGGGCAGAAAATCCTGGACCTGCTACCGTTTATCGGCACGCTCGAAGTAGAGAACATCACGTACCGGCAACGCTTGTTCGATAACGCAATGATCGTTATCCAGCGCAATCCCCTGTTCGGCGCTTTCGACTTCCGCAACACGCCGGAAATGCAGTCCATGATTCAGGGCCAGGGCATCATCGATATCGTGAACACCTACATCAACGTGGCGCTGCAGGTCGGGTTGATCGGGTTGGCTCTGTTCGTGGCTTTTTTCGTCACTGTCCTGCGGGGCATCCGCAAGGCGATGCGTTCGTTTCCCGACAAGGACGATGAGACGCGCCGGCTCGGACGCGCGCTCCTGGCGACACTGCTCGGGATCATGGTGACTATCGTGACGGTCAGCAGCATCACGTTTATCCCCGTGGTGTATTGGTCGGTGGCCGGGCTAGGTGTTGCCTATGCCCAGATGGCTCGCAAGCTCAAGCAAACCTCGACCGCAGTCACTGCGAGTGCCCACCTCCAACTCCGGTAATGCCAATGACCACTTTGTTTCGCCGCACTTCGATGCTGCTCCCGGTTTTGCTGTGCGTTGCGATCTGGCCATTCACGACCCGGGCGGCGGACTGGGTCGCCAGCGTGGATGAACTCACCGGGTTGCCCATGCTGGTATACGGTGGCAATCCTGTCGTTGCCTCAAAGTTCGAGTTCTGGGAGAGCAACTGGGGCTGGACGAATTCTGTCAGCCGGTTCGAGGTCAACTCCCCCTACAAATACACCCTGACCGGCCAGAACAAAACGCTGGACTTCGACCTGACGGCGCAGATTCAGAAGGAAGGCGAACAGACGCTGACCTGGGACTTTGACCTGGATGCACACAGTGTGAAGTCGGGGGTAATGGGTGGGGGCATCACCTTCAATTTCGACCCTGCGCTTTTCGACGGAGAGATGGGCAAGCCGGATTTGCTGCCCGGTAACCGTGGCTGGTCGTGGGGCAATGCACAAGGTCGACGCATCGAGATGCGTTTTGAACCGGCACTGGCGAGTGTGTACTTTGAGCCCGGCAGTCAATCCGAGGTGCGGGCCTTTTTCTACAAGAATTCAATCAAGCCCGGTCGCCAGAATGTCAAAGCCACCTTGAGCATTTCCGGTGACATGACGCTTGGCCCCACCTCGACAGAACGCTTTGGCCTCACGGACCCGAAGAGCTGGCCGGATGACAAGGTCGACATCAAAACCTCCCCGGTCGATCTGTCCTTTCTCAACGCAAACGAAAAACCTGCCGGCAAGCGCGGCTTCGTCAAAGCGTCCGGCGAACAATTGATGTTCGCGGACAACACCCCGGCGCGCTTCTGGGGCACCAACATCACGTCCTATGCGTTGTTCCGAACGTCCGACGATGCAATCAAGCAACAAGCCAAACGCCTGTCGGCGCTGGGCTTCAATCTTGTGCGACTGCACCACCATGATTCGCCTTGGGTCAGCCCGAACATTTTTGGCGACCGCGACCAGACGCATGACACTCAACGACTCAGCGCAGAATCGCTGAAAAAAATCGACTGGTGGATCAAGTGCCTGAAAGACGAAGGCATTTATGTATGGCTCGACATGCACGTCGAGCGAGCCCTTACGGCGAAAGACAACATTTTCGGCTTCGAAGAACTGCCGAAAAACGAGCAGAACAACGCCAGCCTCAAGGGCTACGCGTATGTAAACATCACCATCCAGCAGGCAATGAAGCGCTTCACCGAAGCCTACATAACCCATGTAAATCCCTTTACCGGCCTCGCCTATAAAGATGATCCGGCAATCGCCGCCGTGCTGATCACCAACGAAAACGACGTCACTCAACACTTTGGTAACGCCCTGTTGCGAGACAAGGGAGTCCCCAAGCACTGGGAGCTCTACAAGAACCGGGCCGATGCCTTTGCCAGCCAGCACAACCTATCGGCGGGGCTCACCTGGCGTTCGTGGGAGCATGGCCCCGCCAAGCTGTTCCTCAACGATCTGGAACAGAGTTTCAACACAGACATGATTCAGCATCTGCGCGCATCGGGTGTGAAGGTACCGATTGCCACCACCAGCAGTTGGGGAGGCGACGGCCTGAGTTCCTTGCCGGCCCTGACGGCCGGCGACGTCATCGACGTGCACAGCTACGGTGGCGGTGGGCAGCTGGAAAAGAATCCGCTCACCAGCGAAGGCATCGTGGACTGGATTGCCGCCGGCCAGGTCACCGGCAAACCGCTGACCGTCACCGAGTGGAACAACGAACCGTTCCCGACACCTGACCGCCACTCGTTGCCACTCTATATCGCCGGCACCGCCAGTCACCAGGGCTGGGACGCGCTGATGCAATATGCCTATAGCCAGCAGCCGCTCGACGGCGGCTGGGTGACGGCCGACAACTGGCATGCCTACAACGATCCCGCAATGTTGGCCACCCTGCCCGCCGCCGCCCTGCTCTATCGCCGCGCCGACGTCAGCGAAGCCAACACGACTTACGTCTTCGCACCGACGCCCGACACCCTGTTCAACAAACCCGTCTCACCGGCCAACTCGGCTTTGCTGCGTACCGCCATGGAGAAAGGCAAGCTGCAAATCGCCATGCCACAAACGCCGGAACTGCCCTGGTTGCAGCCGGGCATTATCCCGAGCAATGCGCAGGTGTTTCATGACCCTGACCAATCGTTGCTGGACGCCAATGCCAGCGAATCCACGACCGATACGGGTGAACTGAAGCGCAACTGGAAACAAGGCATCTACACCATCAATACGCCACGCACCCAGGCTGTCACCGGCTGGATCGGCGGCGAGTCGATCAGCCTCGGCAACATCCGGGTTCAAGTGAAGACCGCCAATGCCAGCGTGGTGGTGCAAAGCCTGGACGCCGCGCCTGTCGCTCGGTCGCAGGACCTGCTGATTTCTCTGGGCACCCGCGCCATCCCCAAAGACGATGACAAAACACCTTTTTATGTCGAGCCGCTCGAAGGCACGCTCAGCATTCAGGGACCGCCAGGTTTGACGCTGTACACACCAGGCACGCTGGCGCAAATGAAGAAGTTGCCCGCGACCTACGTTGACGGACGCTACACGATCAAGTTCGACGGCGTGCAGGCCTTCAATTGGTTGTTTTTGAGAAAAAGCGCTGCTCACTGACGGTACAATCCGCGTTTGCTCAGCAACAGTTTCCAGGAGGACAGGATGAATTTTTTGGTGGTCGGCGGCGCAGGTTATATCGGCTCGCACATGGTCAAGCATCTGCTGCGTGCAGGTCACGAACTGGTGGTGGCCGACAATTTTTCCACGGGGTATCGCGACGCCTTGACCGGCGGAAAACTGGTTGAACTGGACATTGCCGACGCGCAAGCCCTGGACACCTTGTTTGCCGCACACCGCTTCGACGCCGTGTTCCACTTCGCCTCGTTCATCCAGGTCGGCGAATCCGTCACTGAACCGGCCAAGTATTACCAGAACAACCTGGCCGCTACCCTGACACTGCTACAAGCCATGGTTCGCGCGAACGTCAAGCACTTCATCTTTTCCTCGACCGCCGCTGTCTACGGCGACCCGGTGTATGTGCCGATCGACGAAGAACATCCCAAGGCGGCGATCAATCCTTATGGTCGCAGCAAATGGATGGTGGAACAGATGCTTGAAGATTTCGATCGCGCGTACGGGCTGAAGTCGGTTTGCCTGCGCTACTTCAACGCCGCCGGAGCAGACCCTGAAGGGCAGCTGGGTGAACGCCATGAACCGGAAACCCACCTGCTGCCATTGATCCTGCAAGCCGCCTCCGGCCGGCGAGCGAGCATCACCGTCTATGGCCGCGATTACGACACGCCAGACGGCACGTGCATTCGCGACTACGTCCACGTTACCGATCTGGCCGCCGCTCACGCACTGGCCGTGGATTACCTGTTGGCCGGTGGCGCAAGCACGGCATTCAACCTCGGTAACGGCCAAGGGTTCTCGGTACAGGAAGTGATAGACACTGCGCGCCGCGTGACCGGTCAGGACATCTCTGTCAGCGATGCGCCGCGCCGTGCGGGTGATCCACCACGCCTTGTGGCCGATCCCCAAAGAGCCTGCTCGCTACTTGGCTGGCAACCGCAATTTGCCTCGCTGGAACAGATCGTGACGCACGCCTGGAGCTGGGAAAAGAAACACCCCTGGCACTGAAGTCGGCGCTCGCCAATGGCGCCGACCGCTTGAGGATAATGCGCTAGTAGTACGAGCGGTTTTGCGGCTCTGCTTTGTTCAGCACGGTGCCGATCAGATTGGCTGTCCCCAGATGATGAAGGCTTTCCTCGATCTCTTTCCGGTTGTTCATGCCGTTGGCGACCACGAGCAGGACGCAGTCGAATTTAGGCAGGACGGTAATGACATCGTCCGAACTCAAGATGGGCGGCAAATCGAAAATCACGATTCGTGAGTTGTAGCGTTCGCGTAGGTCACTGATCAAGTGGCTCACTTTGGGCGATGACAGCACCTCGGTGGAAAGAGGGATCGCCTTGCGGGTCGGCAGAACTACAAAGCGCGGCAAGGTCGGGTTGACCAGAACCTCTTGCAGCTCCGCTTCATCGACCAGGTATTCATTGAGCGACTTCTCCATCGACAGCCCCAGGCAGGCACCCACGGTCGGACGGCGCAAGTCGAAATCCACCAGCAATGCCGTTTTGGTGGTGTGATGAGCGATGCTCATGGCCAGGTTGATCGCCAGTACCGTCTTGCCGGCCTCCGGTGTCGGAGAGGTGATGGCGAGCGTGCGCCAGCCATTTTCCTCCATGACTTTGAGAACTTGCGTACGCAGCAGATCGAAAGCCCCGCCCATATTCGAGTTCTTGTTGTACGCCACAATGCGGTTGCGCTCGAGGTGATCCGGCCGCAAAGGAACAACTTTGGTTTGCACATAACTGAGCGCATTCAGACTTGAAGATTGCGCGGTGGCTGTCATGGCTTTTGACGAGTTCTTGGGCTCGGTGTTTTCGGTATCGGGCTTGATAATTTCCATGTCTGTATTCCTTACGCAAACCGACCCAGCGTTTTGAACGCCAGCTGATCCAGAGGCATGTAGAGGAAGTGCACGAGCACCAGAAGGATCACGAACAGCAAAACGGCGCACACGATCAGGCGCGTTCGCCACTTCTTGCGGAGTTCCAGCTCGGCCATGGTGTGAATGTAGGGAATGGAAACCAGTACGCGTTTGCCCAGCACACTGGCCAGGGCTTCAGCCCCGCGCACGCGCGAACTCAACATTTCGAGAAGCATCACCAGCGCGCCAGCGCCCACCGGGGCAAGCACGAAGCCCATGGCGACCACTTTCTTACGGTTGGGCCGGATCGGCTTTTCAGGCATCAGCGGCGATTCCAGGAGAACAAAACGCTCGGCCTTGTTTTCCTGTTCCAGGGCTTCGGAAATTCTTGCGTTGATCTCTTTGGCGCGCATCTCCTCATATTTCTTTTTCGCGTTGTCATGGTCGCGCATCAGCGTGATCAGGCCGCGTTCGACTTGAGGTATTTCAATGATCCGCGCCTCGTATTCAGCTATTTTCTGCTGCGTCTGCTGCTTCTGATCGGCCAGTGACCTGATACGAGTCTCAGTGGCGGCGATCCGTGCCTGAGCCTTCGCTACATCCATATTGACGGGCACTGCCCCACTCCCCGCCCCCGACTTGTTCGCCTCAAGTGCCGCAATCTTGCGTTTCACTGCACGCACATCGGGGTGGGCTTCGGTATACAGCGTCTGCAAACGGGCGTACTCCGCCTTGAGGCTGCCCAGATCCTGCGGTTTGTCAGCGGCTACACCCAGCGTTCCAGGCTTCGTCGCCCCGCCGGTATTGGCAGCGATAAGCTCCAACTCGTTAAAACGCAATTCCTCACGGGCCGCCTTGTAGTCACGGTCGACGTCTTTGAGGTCGTTTTCGGCGCGCGTCAACATGTTCGTGAGCAATTCCCGATTCTCGGGCAGCGCGTCGCTGTGCTCCTCCTTGAATTTCGCCACGCGACTGTCCTGGGCATTCAGGGCAACCTCGAGCTTGTCTGCCTCCTGCTTGGCGAACTCTGTGTTTTCATTGGCACGCTCGGTGCGCTGCCTGATGTTTTCATTCAGGAACAGCGTCACCAGTTCGTTGGCCACCTGGGTGGCAATCTCGGGCTGGCGGTGCTCAAAGGAAAGGCGAAACGCAATCGTCACTTCCCCGCGCCCCTTGACCGCGGCGCTGACCAGGGTGACGCCAATCGCATTGCGCATTTCGTCGATTTTCTCGGAAGCGCTCAAATTCCGGCCAGTAGAAAACAAATTGTATTTGTCGATGATCGCTTTCAGGTTCTCTCGGGTCATCACACGCTGGCGAATGACTTCGATGCGCTCATCGGCAAAGGTGCCGTTGTTGGCCGCGACCAGCTCAGGCGAGATTTGCTGCGACTCGATCAGAATCGTGCCGGAAGATTCAAAGGTGGGAGGGAGTGACATCGCGACCGCAATGCTGATGCCAAGTATCGCCGCGCAACTGACGATCAGCAGCACCGCATGGTGCTTGATGATTGCAATGTAGTCGTTGACCGACATTTCGTATTCAGTAGTCATAGATCATCACAAAGCTGAATTTCAGAGACCGGGGTAACTATAAGTCAAGGTCAACCCGACGACATTTGCGCTGGCATCCGGCAAGCTGTCCTGCTTGCGTTCTTTGTAAGTGAAGAATAGGCGGGCATTCCAAAAAGGCGAGAGTTCCTGACTGACCCAGGCGCTGTAATTGACCAGGGTATTGGGCGTCTGCCCCTTGGTGTCTTGCCAGGAAGCATCAAAACCGGTGCGTCGGGTTTCATCGATGAGGTAACTGACGGAGCCTTTCAGGCTATCGGCCTCGACGAATCCACCGTCCCCGCTGGCGACGGTGCTGCGGCTGGCGTCGAAGCTGGTTTCAAAGCGCTCACCGGTATACTGCAAGTTTACCCCGCCCTCCCCTGTGGGACCGTCCCCCGTGCCGGAGACTTGATTGACGCCCGCGTACACCGACCCCTTCAATGCCTCGGAGACCTGGAAATTCAGGCCAACCGTGGGGGTGTAGCTATTCGAGGACGACGCTGCGGTCCCCTCATCCGGCTCATAACGCCTCACGCCAACACGGGTGAACAGCTCGACCCGCTCGCTCCATGCATAGGTCAAAGTGAAACGGCTTGCCAACTCGTCATAGTTGATCAGGGTAGGAATGTCGTAAGTGACATGAGTGTAGTCAGTTTCGTTGAGCAGGGTGGTTCGCTCGCTGAGCGCACTACGCCAGTTGCCACCCACGGTATAAAGCTTTTGCGTGCCGTCGGAAGCCACCACGCCGGTTTCCTGAACCTCGGTGGAAAGCGTTGAGCTCTCTTCATAGCGGGCCGTGAGTCCATAACCACCGGTTTCAGTCTCGCGGTGCCACCCGAATTTAAGCCGGGGGTCTTCACGGTCTGACACGATGTCGGTATCGGACGAACGCACGACATACACCCCGAGACCGAACTGGAACTCATCCCGTCCGGAAGTGCCGACAAGGCTGAGATCGGGGGCGATGATGGTGCGGGTCACGCCCTTTTCATCACTCGTCAGCAACAAGGGGTTGCTGTCGTACTCGACAGTCGAAGGCACCGCGATTGCTGTTTGCCAGGTAGCCGCATAGGCCATACCCGAGCACGGAAGGATGAGGATTGCCGTGGCAATTCCGGTAGTTCGAAGCGCAAGCAAAGTAATCCCTAGTGCATCGCGCAAGGCTAAGGCACGACCAGCGTATCGCCGGCTTTAAGTAGAAAGTTGGTGGACATGTCATCCCCGGACATCAACTTGCTGTAGTTGACGCGCAGGATCTCTTGCTTGGTCCCGTTGAGTCGCACGACCTTGATGTCATCCTTGGCGGCGAATTTGTCGAGACCGCCCGACTGGCTCAATGCCTGCAGCACTGACGTTTGACCGGACATGTGCACAGGGCCGGGTTTCACGACCTTACCCTGCACGTACACGAGATTGCCTTCGGTGCTCGTAACAACGACGCTCACCTGCGGATCGGGTATGAACTTTACAAGCTTGGCGGCTATTTTCTCTTCGACTGCGGTGGTATCGAGTCCCGCAACATCGACCTGCCCTGCCAGCGGGAAGGTGATGCTTCCATTGGGAAGAACGATCACATCCTGTTTGAGCTTGTCTTCGCCCCAAACAGACACATTGAGCTTGTCGCCCGGACTCAACAGGTATGCCGCGTCGTTTGCAACGGCACTGGAAATGCTGGGCAGGACAGCCAGCGCGCAGACTACAGGTAACCAGAAACGTAACATCGGGATCCCTCCGCCTAAGTAGCCTTGCCAAGAGTTTCACACAAAAACGGGGGCAAATCACGCTCGCAGATTTTTTCGCCCAGGCCCCATTCAACGAGCATTTTTTTGCGGCTGGCGGGGGGCATTTTTCGTCGACCCGACGTATCAATTAGCTGCAGGACGGACTGTAGTGAGGGAAGTTTTTTAATTAACAGTAACTTGTCGTTAAACATGTTGCCCCCGATGTTTGTACGCCAAATTAATAGCACTCTGTTCAATAGAGTCCGTCATTCAGCCACTACATCGCCCGCCACTGACACATCAAACTGACATCAATCACTAGTATCAATGCGCCACTTAATCGTCAGTAAAAACAATCTGCTAGCTACACCTTCCGGCGGTTGGCGACCATAACGAAACCGAACAATGCGGACGAAAACAACCAGGCAGCAGCAGACAGCGGAACTGCATTGGGTTGATGGGTGAAAGCATCAGCTCCCCCACTCAACACTTTAGTCTGAGTTTCTAAATCTGCCGCGAAATTGTCAGTATTTAGTTGCGCCATTAATCCGTCACAGGAAGAACTATTGACGGTTACGCCCGCCTTGGCGACAGTGTTGATTAGACTGTCGAGTTGATCTTTTGCAGTATCAACCGAGGAAATATCGCTGACCGGAACCGGCGCGCCATGGCCGGTTGCAACAGGAGAAGGGGCACCGGCCTGCACTTCGACGACCTTGCCCGTTTTTGGACCAGCCCCTGCGCAGGAATCGGCTATGCGGTTAATTTCATGGGCCAAATTGGTCACGTGAGCGTTGGCAATGGCCGCACCACTAAAGAGCACACAGAACAAAACGGATTTGATAACCAGTGATGAACGCATGATGACCGCCTCCCTGCACACAGGGTTTTCCTGTTATCGAATGAAGGATTCGTTACCCAGTTACTTGGAGCCTATAAGCACATCGCCATTACGTCAATGGTCTGTCACCACAATAAATAAAAATAAAACCCTATGGAGAATGGCGTCAAAATAACGCCAATAAATGCCTTTCAATCCAGCTCTCTCTATTCATGTGAAAGGGCTCAAGCGTGGGCATGAGTGCCCTGTCTGAGGCATTAAAAACCGGACTCTGCACCTCGCCGAATGGCCGACGACAAAAAACTACCGTTCCTTCCCGTTGCGCATCCATTCACGCGGACTGACGCCGGTCTTGCGCCGAAACGCCCGAGCCAGTGCCGAAGGACTTTCATAGCCCACCTCATCGGCAATCAGTGCGATGGACTTGCCCTCACGCAAACGCTTCTGCGCCAGACTGATGCGCCAGCTCACCAGATAATCAACCGGGGTCTGCCCCACCACCTGACGAAAGTATTCGGCGAAGCTGGCCCGGGACATGTTGGCCGCCGCTGACAACTCAGCCACGGTCCAGGCGTTGCCGGGGGTGTCATGCATCAGGCTCAACGAGCGCGCCAGGCGCGGGTCTGCAAGACCGGCCATCATGCCGGTTTTTTGCTGATGGTTAGCCAACAGGTGCCGCAGCAACTGGATGACCAGCACTTCGAACAGACGGTCCATCATCGCTTCGCGACCGCAAGTACCGCCGAAGGCTTCGTTGAAAAGCCAGTCCAGCGTACCGGTCATGCTCGGTATTTCATCGAGGCCCAGCACCAGGTAATCGGGCAAGGCTGCTGCCAGCGCATTGCCCGCTCCGCCATCGAAGGTCAGAGAAGCGCACACCAGTTGTGTGTCAGACGTTTCAGCGGCAAACAAGCGATGACGGAAAGGCCGAGGAAAAAAAATCAGGGTCGGTTCGTTGAGCTGGATGTCGCGCTCATCGGCCAGTTTGAGAGTCAGTTCACCGGCCTTAAGCAAATGTAGGTGCCCATATGCCTGCTCACCGTCAAAACCCGTGGTGCCGCAGAATGTGCCGCTGTGGAAGGTTCCGGCACTGACGCCGAAATGGCTGAGCAACGTGGACAAGCGATCCATTGGCAGGCTCCCGAGTGCAAATTTGGACGATCTGTCGCATATCCTCGACGATTTGCACCCAATAGACCAGTCCTCGTGAATAACATGGACTCCGTACCCAGCGCACACCGCGCAGTCATCTACGGAGATCCACCATGAGCCGCATCAATACCCTGAGCCTTGAACACGCCACCGACACCACCCGCCCGCTGCTTGAAGGCGTGCAGAAAAAAATCGGCTTTCTGCCCAATGTCTTCAAGACGCTGGCCCATGCACCTGCGGTGCTTGCCTCTTATCTGCAACAGTCGGCGACCCTCGGTAAAACGTCGCTGAGTGCCGTCGAGAAAGAAGCGATCTCCCTCGCCACCTCTCAGGTGAATGGTTGCGACTATTGCCTGGCGGCCCACACCGTGTTTGCCGGCAAGGCCGGGTTGTCTGCACAAGACATCCTCAGCGCCCGTGACGGCCAGCTCAATGCGTTCGCCACCCTCGCCCGACAAATCACCGAAAGCCGTGGCCACTTGAGCAGCGAGCAGATCGAAGCGGCGCGGGCGGCTGGCATCGACGACAGCAAGATTGTCGAAGTGATCGGCCATGTGGCGTCGCAGACCCTGACTAATTACCTCAATAACGTTGCCCTGACCGAGATCGATTTTCCGGCGATCGCTGTTTGATCAGGGCTTTCAATTCAGGAGGAACGCATATGAACACTGTGACGCTCTACACCACCGACAATTGCCCTTATTGCCGCAACGCCAAAACACTGCTTGCCAGTCGGGGCATTGCGGTTCGGGAAATTAACGTTCAATCGGAACCGGGGAGGTTCCAGGAGATGCTCAGCCGAAGCGGACGACGCAGCGTGCCGCAGATTTTTATTGGTGACACGCATGTTGGTGGTTTTGATGACCTCGCCAAACTTGATCGTCAGGGAGGGTTGTTGTCGATGCTGGCCTGAGTCGGAGTTGGCGGGCTTTTTGATGGGGTATATATCCGTTGCTGCGTTACGGCGGCGATGGAGGTAGTCACCGGTTGACGGACAGGCTCGGTGCGTGACGGGGCAGATCAAAAGCCAAAGCGAGGCGGCCTGAAAGCCGCCTCGCGATGCTGTGGCGAGAGTCGCCCCCTCGAGCACACCGGCGATCCCTATGGGCAAACCAGCACACCGCGCTCTATGATTGCCCCCATGACGACCTCGCTGCCGATCCGCCAACCCTGCCCGCCCGGTGCCTGCATCTGCGAGCGCGAACCGCTGCTGGAAACACCCGGCGCGGACTTGCGCATCCTGTTTCTGACCCGCGCCGAGGAAAAGCGCCTGATCGAACGCCTGGAAAATCTCCAGAGCCTGAGCGACCTCGAACGGCTGCAGCAACGGATGTACGAGCAACTGGGCATCCGGGTAGAAGTCGCCCCCGGTTTCAACGAGGTCCGCACCATGCGTGGCATCGCCATCACCATCGCCGAGCTGCCCGGCCTGTGCCGCAAAACCCGCCAGGCCATCCCCACCGCCATTCGCCGCGGCCTGGAGAAACGTCCGGAAATCGCCTACGAACTGCTCAACGCCAACGACCTGTTGCGCGATGCCTGACGATCAGGCGCCGCGATCAATTCCAGACGCAATAAAAGAGGATCAGCGGTCATACGCGAACCGCCGCGCGCTGCTATGCCTTCTCAAGGGAGCAATCGTTTCAGACCCGACAGGATGACGCGGGAAACAGGCGTGGCCGTGGTCCCGGCGCCAGCCAGGCGCGCGAAGAGCAACAGGTGCCAGTCCGTAGCAGGAGGTGGCAAATGTTATTCATGGTCAGTTGGTCCATCAGTCCGCAAAACCGTAACACCGTGATCAAGCGTTTCATCGAGACCAGAGGAGCTCCGCCCTCAGGCGTCAAGATGCTGGGGCGCTGGCATGCCGTTGGGGGTTCGAGGGGCTTTGGCATCGCAGAAACCGATGATGTCGTACAGATTCAAAAGTGGGTGCTGCAATGGAGTGACGTAATGAGCATGGAAGTTCATGCGGCGCTGACCGATGAGCAAGCTGCGCCGCTGCTGGCGGCGGCAGTCAGCGGCCAGCAATAGTCGTTCGGGGCGGCGAGTGCTACTCGCCGCCCGACACCCTGTCAGCGCTTCCAGCACTCTGAATATCGTGCACATACCCCGTACTGCCGATCCATTTGCGCCATCCGGTCGAGGTGGTGGTTGATGGTTTCGAGCAGCAGGTTCTGGCTGGTCTGGACGTAAAACTTCGTCATCGTCTTGCGCTCCTCGGACGCCACAAAGTGCGTGGGCCTGGACGCCTTGTCCTCAGGGTGTGCCCATTGTTCCAGTTGCTGATCCGTCAGACGTTGCAGGCGCAGACGGTATTTGTCGCTGTAACGCTTGAACGTTTCCGCCTTGTTTCCCGCCGCTTCTTCATCAAAGGCAATGAGGTTCTGGCGGTACAGGGCCCAGTAATCGTCCGGCAGGGTAAAACCCAACTTCGCCTTGCGTTCGGCAATCAGTTTGTCGAGCTTTTCCGGCGTGAAGCGCGCACTGCTGTCCTTGGCCGGGTCCGGCTTCATCTGCGCGATGGTCGCACTGTCGAAGATCTGGTCGATCAACATCACCCGATGGGGCGTGTCGGGCAGCACGGGCGGAAGTATCGGGAATGACGTGCCGCGACCGACACAGGCAGGCAGGCCCTTGTCCATGACCGGCATCGGCAACCGCACGTCTCTTCCATCGATCCGCTTCAACTGATTCAACAGCACGCCGCAACGGCCGTCGCGCAGATTCAGCGTCACCTCGTATTCGGCATTGCGCTCGGGGGCCAGGCTCAAACTGGTGACACACACCCAGTTGCTGCCACTCGTGCCCAGGTGCAGGTAATTATCCTGATCGGGTTTGACCTTGATCTCCAGAAAGCCCTTGGCATCGGCCGGTGGCGCGACACTCATGCCCACCCTGCGCTCGGTATCACGCGCGTACAGGTTGTTGAGTTCACCGGTGACTCGCCCCTCACAATGCTCCGGATCGTAGTAGTAGAGCTTCGCATTGCTGGTGTTGGCAATGAAGCGCACCTTGGCGGCATCGGGCTCGGTGGCATCGGTGTACGTGTCTTTGACGGCGCAGCCGCTGAGCACAGCGGACAAAAGCGCCGCGACAGCAATGGCGCATGTGGAGCGATTGGAGGAAACCGGCATTGGATCGTCCCTGACGCGAAGGCTATGGAAAGCGCGCGATGCTACTAAAGGGCCACTACCGTGTCCATCGCGCCAATCTGCGCCTACCCGTGGGGCCGGAACCGGCACCGGAGCATTCGTTGACGCAGGGTTTGAACTATCGGTTCTAAAAGCCGGACCGGGGCAGGCGCAAACCTCGCGGGCATCGCAAATCAAATGTGGGAGCGGCGGTGCGGCGATCCGACTTGCTCGCGAAGGCGGTGTACCAGAGACATGGATGTCGACTGACACTTCCTCTTCGCGAGCAAGCCCGCTCCCACATTTGGACAGCGTCAGGACTCAGATCCTGCTACTTTTTCATCCCAACACGCCGCCGCATCTCGGCGGTGATCGCCTGTTTTGTTTTCTTCAGGTCGGCCCACGGCTCGTCGCCCACCTCGGCCAGGCGTTCATGCACATTGTGCACGTTCCACTGATTGCCGCCCTTGAGCCCGGCCACCTCCTCGCGAAAGATCGGCACCGACACCGGCAGCCCTTCTCGGGTGCGCGCGGCGTAAGCACAAATGGTGGTTGCTCCGAGGCCGTTGCGCAGGTAATCGATGAAGATCCGCCCCACCCGGTTTTTCGGCCCCGAAACTGCGGAAAACCGTTCCGGCAACAGCTTGGCCATGTGGCTGACGATGGCGTGACTGAAGTCCTTCACTTCATCCCAACCGAGCTTGCGGGTCAGCGGAACCACGAGGTGAATGCCTTTGCCGCCGCTGGTCTTGAGGAAAGCCCTGAGTCCCAGTTCATCCAGCACCGACAACGTCAGTTGAGTGGCCTCGACCATGCTTTTCCATGGCAGCGCCGGGTCCGGATCGAGGTCGAGAACGAAGCGGTCTGGCTTGTCGAGGTTGTCCGACGTGGCGTTCCAGGTGTGCAGCTCGACGGCGCTCATCTGCACGGCGCCAATCAGCGCTTCGGCGCTGTTGATGATCATGATCGGCTGGCCGGTGAGTTCCTTGTCGAGGGTGGTGATCCCCGGTATCGCCAGGCGCTCGGCGTTTTTCTGGAAAAACAATTCACCGGCAATACCGTCCGGCGCGCGAACCAGCGCCACGGGCCGGTCTTTCAATTCGGGCAGAATCCATTCGGCGACGCCGGCGTAATACTCCGCCAATTGCACCTTGGTGGTACCGCTGCTGGCGTCGATGATCCGGTCCGGGTGAGTGATCCGCACCTTGCCCTCGCCCAGGCCAAGTTGTGACGGCGCCGGCGCGGCTTTTTCCGAAGCGTTCCTTTGGCGGGTGACAGGTTTTTCTGCCGTGCTTTTCTTCACCACTTTCGGTCGTTCCTCGGTGATGTCTTCGGCCGGTTTGTCGTCACGCAGGCCATGGAACACGGCGTGACGAACCGAGCCTTCCTTGGTCATTTCGGCGAAGGCAATTTCAGCCAGCAGAACGGGTTTGAGCCAGTGCACGCCTTTGGCGTCAAATCCGGACGGTGGATTGACGACTGAAGGCTTCTTCGTCTGCAACGGTTTCAGTTGTTCGTAGATGCTTTCAAGCGTTGTCTCGTTGAAGCCAGTACCGACCTTGCCAGCATAACGCAGCTCACCGCTGTCACGATCGTGCAACCCCAGCAGCAACGCGCCAAACGCATTGCGCGCCCCTTTTGGATCGGTGTAGCCGACCACCACAAACTCTTGTCGATGTTTGCACTTGAGCTTGATCCAGTCACTGCTGCGACGCGACACGTAAGGCGAGCCCAGGCGTTTGCCGATCAACCCTTCCATCTGCATCTGGCAGGCACTGTTGAGCAAGGCGTCGGGTTCTTCGGCGAACGCGTCGGAGAACCGCAGCAACGGGTTTTCATTGGGCTTGAGCACCGTCGCCAGCGCGACCCGCCGCTCTTCGACCGGCACCTCGCGCAGGTCCACGCCATTGAGGTAAGGCATGTCGAACAGGTAGTAAAGAATGTTGCCGCTGCGCCCGGTGTCGAAGGCGTTTTGCAGCGCTTGAAAGTCCGGCACGCCTTGCTCGTTGGCCACCACCATCTCACCGTCGAGCCAGGCGGATTCCAGTTGCAGCGATGCCAGCGCCTCGGCTTGTTTCGGCAGTTTTTGGGTCCAGTCGTGACCGTTGCGGGTGAACAGCTTGACCTCGCCATGATCGATGCGAGCCATGATCCGGTAACCGTCGAACTTGATCTCATAGCTCCACTCGCCGTCCGGGGCTTTTTCCACCAGCGTCGCCAGTTCGGGTTTGATCAGGTCCGGCAATGCCGCTTTGTGCGCACCGGTCAGTTGCGCCGACAGTTTTTTTTCCGCAACTTTGCGCGCCGGTTTCTTGATAGGTTTGGGCTTGTCCGCCGCTTTCGATTTTTTTGCAACGATGGTCCGGTCACTGAGGACGCTGTCCGGCTCGGCGGCGACCACGTCGTAATCGCTTTCGGGTTTGGCCGCGCTGTCCTGATGTTTGATCAGGAACCACTGCTCCTGCTTGCCCGGCATGTGCGTGCGCACCAGGTTCCACAAGCCACCGAGCTTCTCGCCTTGCAGCTCGAACTTGAGCTTGCCCTTGGCGTAGGCCTTGGCCGGGTCTTCCTGCGGAATCCACACGCCACGGTCCCAGACAATCACGTCACCGGCACCGTAATGCCCTTCGGGAATGCTGCCCTCGAACGTGGCGTAATCAATCGGGTGGTCTTCGACATGCACCGCCAGGCGCTTGACCTTGGGGTCCAGCGAGGGGCCTTTCGGCACCGCCCAGCTCTTGAGCACGCCATCGAGTTCCAGGCGAAAGTCGTAGTGCAGGCGCGAGGCGTCGTGCTTCTGGATACAGAACTGCAAGGCGTGATCTTTCGCGGCTTTCTTGCCCGAACGTTTGGCGGCCGGTTCGGAGGTCGCCGAGAAGTCACGCATGCGGTTGTAGTCATCCAGATTCTTGTTCATGGCTCACTCACCCGTGGCTGATTCAACGCTTCCTCCGATGCCCGGATCAAGCCGCGTGACGATCAGCGCGACCACCGCGATTCGCTCCACCCGTTGGTAGCCCGGCATCAACAGCTCTTCGCCGAACACGTCGGGATCGATCTCGCGATAGGTCCAGCCGAACCGTGCCGAATCCAGGTACGGCGCCAGCGCGGCGAGAAACGGATCACAGCCGTCGACCATCGCCACTCCCGTGTACAACACCAGCGAACCGCCTGTGGTCAGCCGGTTCAGCGCCTGCTCGACAATACGCACCGACAACTGCGCGCCAAGCGCCCCACCGCCGTGGCGATAGGCACGCTCGGCGGGGTCGGCCATGTAGGGCGGATTGGCGACGATCAGGTCGAATGTGCCGTCGACATCCTGCAGCACATCACTGGCTTCGATGCTGACGTTGGCCACTTCGGCGAGCGCTGCGTTCACAGCCGTCAGGCGTAGCGCCGCCGGGTTGATGTCAACCGCCAGCACCTCGGCCTCACGCCGTGCGCGAGCAATCACGATAGCGCCGACGCCAGCGCCGCAGCCGATGTCGACGGCACGTCTGACCGGCGCAAAGCTCTGTTGCAGATGGGCGTGAATCAACTGGGCAAAACGGTAGGTATCCGGGCCAAAGAACACCGCGTCGGCCGCGTCCGTGGGGAATCCGGAATGCACGAACAACAGGTCATCGAGGCTGGACCAGCGTACGTGGCTTTTCAGCCGGCCATTGCTCTCTTCGAGAACGCCCGCCTGTTGCAATTGACGCTGTTCGTCCGTGGACAACAGCCCCGGTTCGAACGGCCGCGACCACCCGAACACTTCGCGCAGGGTCCGGGCACTTTGGCCGAACGCGCGGTCATTGACCCGCTGATGGGTCAGCGGCGTGGGCGTGATAAAGCGGTAACCGTCCGCCTGCAAGCGGCGCCCCAATTGCAGCAAGGCCAGATCCGCAGCACCCAATTGTTCTTCCTGATTCATGCCGTGCTCCTATCGAAGGCTGGATTTGAGTTCGATGAATCGCCGCGTGGCCATCAGGCCGGCTGGATGGGCGTGTCGATGGGCGGACAGCCACGGAATCAACACCGGCATCTGCTCGGCGGCGGACAAGCCTTCCAGCGCGGTTAGCAAGGTCTGGATGTCCGGGTCGCTGGCGGGCAACGCCGGTTCGACCGCGCCACTGCTGACGCGGCGCGGCGCAGGTGTTGAACGCTCCGCTGCCCAGTCACCGGAGATCCAGTCGTGCAACAGTTGCTTTTCATAAGGGCTGAACACACCGAACATGGCCGCGCCGTCACCCTCGATCAATTGCCAGAAGCGGCTTTCCTGGGGATCCTGATGACGTTTGATCCAGCCCTTTTTTTCCATGGCGGCGAGAAATCCTGGCAACTGCTCCGGCGATGACAGCCATTGATTGACGGTCTTGCCCTCGAACCGGCAGTAGTCGGAATGCATGTGCTGGCCGAACGGGCGTTTGCGTTCCAGCATATTCAACACCTCAGCGTAAAGGTCGAACGACTCGATAATCGCCCGACTGCCCTGCCCCAGGTCATTGAGCCGATATCCCAGCGCGACCCTGCGCAAAAAGTCCTCGCGATCGCCTTCGATCGGTAGCAGTTGCAGCACCGATTGCACGGCTTTTTGCGCATGGCCGGTACTGGCGTTGTCGATGGTCACGTGCAGGGTGAAGTAATACGGATCGATGCCCAGTTCGCTGAGCTCGTAGGCACTGATCAGCAGGTGCAGCGGCAGCTGCTCGTAGCCGAGGTTGTAGCCGATCACCTCTGGCAGAAAGTCGTCGGCACATTCGCCCAGCGCCAGTTGAATCGCGCCTTGCAGGTAATGTTCGTCGGCAATGACGCCGGTGTCCACGCCCAGTTCGGCCAGCAGTTTGCGGTAGATCACCACATGATTCTGCGCCGGATTGCCATCGCCCAGCTCTTCCAGATAGGTGCAGATCAGCCCTTCGAAACGCGGGTCGCGCCAGTGCTGCAGCAGGCCGTACAACCAGGCACCGTCCACCCGTTTGGTCGGGCTGACAGCTTGCAGGAAGAACAGCGCGTGCGCCTTGTTGCTGAAAAACTGCCGTGGTCCGCCCTCCTTGCGGGCGCTCAGATAATCAGCGTATTGGCGCGCCACTTCAGTGCTGTGCTGTTCAACGAAAGTTTGCAGGGCCGACAGATCTTCCGGCATCTCTTCGGGCAGGTCTGCGGCTCGTTGCAGTTGCGCTTGCAGGAACATTTTGCCGATTGCGTGGCGTTGCTCGGCATCGTCGCCCAGCAGCAGCTGCTCATAGCACTGTTTCAGGCTGCCGGCAGTGGGGATGGCGTGCTCGTGGGCAGGTCGGGATTCGAGTCGTGTCAGGGCAGTCATGGGCGCATCTCTCGGTCTGTGGCCAGTGGCAGGACGCTGAATCAACACGTCTCTATTTCAGCAGAGCGATTTGCCCGGAGAAAAATTCAATCCGGGTTGAAATTGCCCTGACAGACGGCCCTGTGCCGCTGCACCCGGCGCGGGCTCGAATGAATATACTCAACCGGGTGTGGACTCATCCTCGGGAGAGCAATCATGCGAACGGTTCACGTCATCGAGTCTGGAAAAACCCCCAGACCGGTCAATGTCGTGGGTGAGGCGATCACGATTCTCGCGGGCGGTGATCTGAGCAAACCCTTTGAAGTGCACATCCAGGAAGGCGTGCAGGGAGGCGGCCCGCCCCCGCACTTTCATCCTTGGGATGAGGCGTTCTACGTAATTGACGGGCAGGTGCAAGTGACGGTCGAGGGCGCCTCCACTACCGTCTCGGCCGGCGGTTACGTGCATATACCCGCTGGGTCCATCCATGCCTACAAGAACATCAGCGCCACGGCGAAGATGATCGGCGTGGTGTCTGATCCACGGGGCGGCCAGTTCTTTGCGGCAGTGGACCGGCTCAGGGTGCCGGAGGATTTGCCGCAAATACTGGAGATTGCCCAAGCGTATGGGGTGACGTTTTTGCTGCCGAAATTACCGCAACCCGTGTAGACGCCAGGCTTGCCGGCGAAGGCGTACAGACAAGCGCTTTCGCCGGCGAGCCTGGCGCCTACGAACAAGCCTCCAAATAACCAGGTCAGGCGGCGCCGCCCTTGGCCTGCTGTTCCAGATGCACCTGCAAATCCGGATCGATCTGCAACGCTGCCGCCAGTTCATCGAGGTAGCTGCGTTCGGCGTCCTGCTGGTCGTCCACCAGCATGACGCTGGCGAGGTACATTTCCGCGGCTATCGCCGGGTCCGTTGCCGACTGCGCCACATCGGCGGCATCGAGCGGGCGGGCGACTTCATCGTCCAGCCATTGCTGCAGTTCCGGGTCATCGGTGTGGCGGCCGATTTCGGTGCTGATCATGTGCTTTTCGGCGTCATCGATCCGGCCATCGGCCTTCGCCGCGGCTATTAATGCTCGAAGGACGGCGTGGCTGTGATCCTCGACTTCCGGGCCGGATAACAGGTCCACGGTGCGGGGTGCCTGTTGCGGCGCGGCCGCCTGGCTGCGTTGCCAGGCTTGATACGCTTGAAAAGCCATCATGCCGAGGGAGGCCAGCGCCGCGTAGTGGGTGCCGCCACCGGAGCGTCGCTGGGGCGAACCGCCCATGGCTGAGCCGCCGCCGAGCAAACCTCCCAGCAACCCGCCCAATCCGCTGTTTGCACCGGCACCGCCGCCCAGCAGGCCGCCGAGCAATCCGCCAAGACCGCCGCCCATGCTGCCCATGTCGCCCTGGGAAGGTACGCCGCCACTTTGCTGCGTCATTGAGCCCTGGCCGGCTCGCAAGAGTTGTTCGAGCAAATCGCTGGTGTTCATGACGACGTCCTCATTGGTTGGAGTTTTCCAGTCAGGCAACGATAGTCCTCGCAGGCTATTGCGCCAGCACCGTTTGGCTGACGTTGCGGTCGCCCTCCTTTAATACGTGATGGTGTTTGCTTGGGGTTAGTGTTCAGGTGATTGGGGGTATATCCGTTGCTGCGGTAACGGCCGCTATGGGTTCCGCCCTTACGGCGGGTTACTTGGAAAAGCGCCAAGTAACCAAGCGCTTTTGCCCCTTTCGTTCGGTGGCTCGCTAATGCTCGCCATGCCCTCGTTCCGGTCCTGCTCCGTGGGCCCGCCGCCATCGGCCATCCATGGCCGGGGGCGGCTAACCCGGCATCCATGCCGGGTTGCCCACTGCGCAGAACCTCCACTCGGCCTCACGAGGGGGCGATCACCGCCACAGCACCGCGAGGCGGCCTGCGGGCCGACCTGGGCTTCAAGCGGGCGCGCTTCGCTCATTTGTCGTTTACATCCCTCTTGAGCAACTCCCACAGGGGATTTTTTGGTGGACATGAGATTCGTGTTCACCGCCGATGACCTTGATGCACATCAGGTCGGCTATCAGGCCGCCTCGCTTTGTTTTTGATCTTGATCTGCCCCGTCGGAAGGCCGAGCGCAGGTTCTGCGCAGTGGGCACCGCGGCAAGGATGCCGCGGCAAGGATGCCGCGGTAGCCGCCCCCGGCCATGGATGGCCGATGGCGGCGGGCCCACGGAGCAGGACCGGAGCGAGGGCATGGCGAGCCTTAGCGAGCCACCGTACGTCAGGGGCGCAGGCGCTTGGTTACTTGGCGCTTTTCCAAGTAACCCGCCGTAAGGGCGGAACCCATAGCGGCCGTTACCGCAGGAATGGATATGTACACCATCAAAACCTACGGCGCCTGACGCTCAGCCATCGCTAGCAAGCCAGCTCCTACAGGGGGTCCGGGTACATCCGTGGGAACAGAGGTCGTCTGTCCGGCCGCCTTCGCGCGCAGGCTCAATCCCACGGGGGTTCCGGGGACATTCCCCATCGCCAGGAATGTCAGCCCCACTCAAGGATTTCCTTACGTGAACAGCCTCTAGATTAATCCGAAGTATTTTTTGGCGTCCCAGCTAAGATTTACGGACGGTGAACCTTATTCCCGGATTTCCGGTCGATACCTGCAACCCGACCCGGTTTGCCGCCGCCCTCGATAAACGAGGGTGATGACTGGCTTGCTTCACTTTTTGGAGAACGCCCCCGTGATTTCGACTCTACACATCGCCAGGCTCAAAGCATGGGGCGCCCATGGTTTTACCGCCACAGGCGTGGTCACTGCCTTCCTCGCGACCCTCGCCCTGCTGGAAAACCAGCCCACCGACTGCCTGCTCTGGCTGGGGGTCGCCCTGATCGTCGACGGGCTGGATGGTGCATTGGCGCGCAAGGTCAATGTCCAGTCGGTGCTGCCGAGTTTCGATGGTTCGATCCTCGATCTGGTGATCGATTACCTGACGTATGTGTTCATCCCGGCGCTGTTCATCTACCGCTACATCCCATTGCCGGACTACACGCTGCTGCTGACCGTGTCACTGATCCTGGTCTCGTCACTGTTTTGCTTTTGCAACATCAACATGAAAAGCAAAGACAACTACTTCCAGGGCTTCCCCGCCGCCTGGAACGTGGTTGCGCTGTGCCTGTACATCATTGCCCCGTCGCCGTGGATCACCCTGCTGACCGTCATCGGCCTGGCGCTGCTGACCGTGACCCGAATGAAGTTCCTGCACCCGTTCCGCGTACGCAAGTTCATGCCGATCAACATTGCCGTGACCGCCATCTGGTTGTTGTGCAGCTTGTCGCTGGTGATCAACCACCCGGTGATCAACCCGATGGTCATGGGGCTTTGGCTGCTGATGTCGGCTTACTTCCTGGGGATCTGCATCTGGCGTACGGCGCTGGAGTGGTTTGACGGGTCGCGCCACCGGTAAGTCGCCATGCCCATTCATATCGTACGACTCGGTTCACCCCGCCTGCCCGATGAAGGCCTGCGGTTAGGCACGGTGCGCCGCCCGCCTCGCGGCGTGCCGAAAGCCGAGTTTGCCCGCCGCGATTTTTATGACGTGTGGCAACCGCTGCTGTCGCCCAGTGTGGAGCTGGTTGCAGAGGCAAAAGCCGCGGAGGATGAGAAAGCCTGGGAGGCTTTTCGGCGCAAGTTCAAGGCTGAGATGAATCATCCTGCCGCCAGCCAGTTGCTCGATTTGTTGGCGGCCCTCTCCCATCAAACCTCGATGGCCGTCGGGTGCTATTGCGAGGTTGAAGCGCACTGCCATCGCTCTGTATTGCGCGAGTTGCTGCAGGCACGCGGCGCCAAAGTTGTATAGGTGGCGCTGACACCAAAGATCCCCTTGTGGGAGCGGGCTTGCTCGCGATAGCGGTGTGTCAGTCGATGTAGATGGCGACTGACACTCCGCTATCGCGAGCAAGCCCGCTCCCACATTTAATCGATGTTACCCAGCAGTTTTGCGCTCGGCACGAACGTCAGCTTCCGCCCACCTGACGGACGGGACGATGATCATGGTCAATACTTGAATAATTGAATGCCTGTCGAATGACCGTGCATCGGGCGGCAATGTCCAGGCTGTTGCAAAGGGACCGTCACCTGCTCGTTCACCCCACGGGAGGTTTGTCATGTCTGAGCAATCACGTTTCATGCTGGTCGCCTCGCCCCTGATGGAGCACAGCCCCGCCTTCGACCGGGCCGCGGCGCTGGCCAAGGCCGAAGACGCGGCGCTGCACATTGTGGCGTTCGATTATCTGGAAGGCCTGGCGACCGCCAGCCTGGTCAACGAAAAAGCGCTGGAGCAAATGCGCCTGGGCTATGTCGATCGACACCGGCAATGGCTTGAGGAACAGGCCCGGCCCTTGCGCAAGATCGGCGTGAAGGTCACCACCGAAGTGACGTGGGTCGAACGTCCGCTGGAAGAAATCCTGATTCACCTCAAAGAACAGCCGATGGACGTGCTGATCAAGGCGCTGGAGCCGCATTCGATGCTCTCAAGGCTGATGTTCACGCCACTCGACGTGCATCTGCTGCGGGAATGCCCGGTGCCGCTGCATTTCGTCAGCCATGCCGTGCATGCCCTGCCGCGCAGGATTGTCGCGGCGGTCGACCCGTTTCATCGGGATGATCAGTACAAAAGCTTCAACGACCGGATCCTTCACGAAGCATTGAAACTGGCGAGCGCCTGCAATGCCGAACTGGACGTGGTCTACGCCTACGACCTGTCATCCATAAGCGCCGACGAATTCGGTTTCGACAATGGTTCTGCGTTTTTCTCGTCGGCCAAGGCCAGAACCGTGTTCGACTACCAGGAGGAAGCCTTCCACGAACTGGTCGAACGCAACGGCATCGCACCGGAACAGCGGCACATGATCATGGGCAACCCGGCCAAGGTGCTGACCCGCTATGCCGATGCCTTCGACGTCGACGTGATTGTCATGGGCCGGATCGGCCATCGCGGCCTGGGGCGGCTGATCGGCAGCACGGTGGAGCACCTGCTGTACAAAATGCCGTGCAGTGTCTGGGTGGTATACACCGAGCGGCTGGATGAGTAACTAATCGACCAGACACTACACATCCAATGTGGGAGCGGCGGTGCGGCGATCCGACTTGCTCGCGAAGGCGGTCTTTCAGTCGACAATGATGTCGCCTGACACTCCGCCTTCGCGAGCAAGCCCGCTCCCACACTAGTATTGTGTTGCCAGTTCAACGCTTTGTAATCACCACTTCAAGGTATTCACTCGGCACCACCAGCGACTTGTCACCCGCCCGGTTCATGCGGTTTATCAGCTCGGTCAGATCCTCTTCAAGGGCCTTGGCGCCTTCTGGTGGCAGCGCCGCGAACGCCTTGTGGACCGGGCCGTACCAGGTGCGGAACGTGTCGATGAAATGCGCCGCCGAGCGATAACGAAAGTTGAAGAGCCGCCGGGTCACCTGGAGCAAAAAATCCCGCTGATCGAAGTGCGAATGCAGCCAGGCCTCGTTGCCCCAGTTCGACGGCGGTTGAGCCCCCGGCGGAGGCGGCAGGTGACGGCCCAGGGTTTTGAACATCTGGCCGACAAAGCCTTCGGGTGTCCAGTTGGCCAGGCCGATCCGGCCACCGGGGCGACAGACCCGTGCCAGTTCCGCAGCCGCTTTTGCCTGGTCCGGTGTAAACATCACCCCGAAAGTCGAAAGCACGGCATCGAAACTGCCATCCTCGAAAGGCAGCGCCTCGGCGTCGGCCACTTGAAAGGTGACTTCCAGGCGTTCCGCCCGGGCCCGGTCTTCGCCACGCTCCAGCAGTGCAGCCACATAGTCGGTGGACGTGACGTGAGCGCCGCGGCGCGCGGCCGCCAGCGTCGCATTGCCGTTACCGGCGGCGACGTCCAGCACACGTTCATCGCACAGCAGGTCGCAGGCTTCGGCCAACTGTTCGCCGACAATCTGCAAGGTGGTGCCGATCACGGCATAGTCGCCGCTGGCCCAGGAGGCCATCTGGCGGTTTTTCAGGGCAGTGAGATCAATGGGTGTACTCATTAAATCCGCTCCGTTACAGGATGGAACATCCCCGGCTTATTCTGCCGTGGTGGGATCGATGATGGATGTGACACGGGAAATGCTGTTGGCCGGAAAACCGCTCTGCCTGGCGTGTTCCCTGATCAACTCTTCGCTGGGCGAGATGTACACGCAATAGAGTTTGTCGCCGGTGACATAACTCTGCTGCCACTGCACCTGCGGCAAATCGCGCAACGCCCTGCAGGACTTTTGCGAAGCCGCTTTCAAATCCCTTTCTGACAGTGTTCCTGCGCCCGGAATCTCGCGTTCAATGACGAACTTCGGCATGGCAACCTCTCATTCTTGTTATTGATGACAGGGCTGGCTAACCCTGTGTGATCACTATCGCGCTGCTGGCCGGGTGCGTCCTGCCCGATCGTCGGCCAACCCTGTCCGATCGTCCGGAGGTTTCGCGTTGCGCCGCGACAGGCTCACAATCAAAAGCTGCCCGCCCACAGGGGGAAACCATCATGGACGCCCTGTCCCAGACCCTGCGCGTCGTCCGCCTGGTCGGCGCGATTTTCATCAACGCCAGGTTCTCCGCGCCCTGGTGCTACCAATCGCCGAGCGCCGATACGGCAGCGCCGTTCCTGGAGCCCGGCGCCGAACGCGTGGTGATCTTTCACTTGATCACCGAAGGCGAGTGTTACGTCGAACTCGGCGATGATCCGCCCCTGCTTCTAAAGGCCGGCGATGTGGTGGTGTTCCCCCAGGGCGACGCCCATCGCATGGGCTCGGCGCCCGGCCTCAAACCGGCAACAGGTGCGCGGCTGGACGTGGTGCTGTCCCGGCGTCCGCGGCAGTTGAGCTATGGCGGTGGCGGTGCAGTCACGCGGCTGGTGTGCGGCTATCTGGCGTGCGACACGCGGTTGGCGGGCATGTTGCTGACCGGGTTGCCGGCCGTGGTGCGGGTCAATGTGCGCGGCTCGAATGCCGGTATGTGGCTGGAATCGTCGGTTCGTTATGCACTGGCCGAAGCGCGCTCGCCGAGGCCCGGCGGCGAAGGGGTTCTGGCCAAACTGGCCGAGGTGCTGTTCATCGAGGTGTTGCGCCTGTACATGCACGAACAGGGCGAAGGACGCACCGGATGGCTGGCGGGCGTGGGAGACCGGATCGTCGGCGCGGCCCTCAATGCGCTGCACAAAAAACCCTGCCACGCCTGGACACTGGATGAACTGGCGCGCACCGCCGGCACCTCAAGATCGGTGTTGGCCGAACGCTTTCAACAACTGGTGGGCATTTCGCCGATGCAGTACCTGACGCAATGGCGGATGCTGCTGGCGGCCAACCTGTTACGCAGCAGCAACAGCTCTTTGTTGCGCATCGCCGAAGAGGTCGGCTACCAGACCGATACGGCCTTCAGCCGGGCGTTTCGTCGTGAGTTCGGAGCACCGCCTGCGGCGTGGCGACGAGGTCAGGTTGCTTCACGGGACAGCCTCGGGATTGCCGCTACGCCGTGAATCGGCTCTTATGTGCCTCCGACTTTTGAAAGGATTCAACCATGACTCGCCTGGACTGGCTCGCCGATCACCCGCAGCACAGCGACACCTTTGCTGCCTGGATCCATCGGCAATTTCACTACGAATACGCGGAACAACCTCTGCTCGACTGGCAACGGGAATTTGCCGAGGGCCAGATCAACGGTGACTGGAAATGCCTGATTGCACTGGAAGGGGATCAATTGAAAGGTGGCGCCGCGCTGGCCAAGGCAGATCTGGCCCAGCGCCCCGATCTCGGCCCGTGGCTGGCCTGCGTATTCATCAGCCCCGAAGCTCGGGGAAAGGGCCTGGCGGAACGTTTGATCGAAGGTATAGGCGAGGAAGCGAAAATCAGCGGTGTGGCGAGAATCTATCTGCACACCCAAGACAAGCACGATTACTACGCCAAACGTGGCTGGGCGGTGCTGGATCGTTTTCGCGCCTGGGATAAAGAACAATGGCTCATGGTGCGAGACCTGTGAGCCATTGATCTTTCGGTTTATGCCGCTGGCGCGGGGGCTTTGGCGTCTGCCTTGGCCTCTTCCAGCAGTTGCTGGATCATTTTCTCCTGAGTCTCGTAGCGACCTTCACCGAAGTGGGTGAAACGCACCTGCCCCTTGGCATCGATCAGGTAGTGAGCGGGCCAGTACTGGTTATCGAAGTTGCGCCAGATCGCGTAGTTGTTGTCGATGGCCACCGGGTAGGTGATGCCGAGCTTCTTCACCTGATCCTTGACGTTGCCGATGATGCGTTCGAAGCCGTACTCCGGGGTGTGGACGCCAATCACCACCAGGCCATCCTTCTCGTATTTCTTCGCCCAGTCCTTCACATAAGGCAGGGTGTGCTGGCAGTTGATGCAGTCGTAGGTCCAGAAGTCCACCAGCACCACTTTGCCTTTGAGCGAGTCGTTGGTCAGGGCGGGCGAGTTGATCCATTCGACGGCGCCGGACAACGACGGCATGGCGCCTTGGGCATTGCCCTGGGTGGTGTCGGCCTTGACCTTGCTGACCAGGTAATCCACCACTTTCGGTACGCTTTCCAACACACCTTTCTCGAGGGTGCTGACGCCTTCGGACGAAGTGCCGGCCAGCAGGGTCTTGTCGGCGCCGGTGGAAATCACCACCGCGGCGGCCAGTACCGCAAACCCGGCCCCCTTACGCAGCCAACCGGTGACCGGAATCGATGCTTTCAAGCGATTGACCAGGCCGCGGCCGGCGAAAATCAAGGTGCCCAGGGACAATGCGCTGCCCAGACCGTACGCCACCAGCAACAGACTGGTTTGTGCGTTGGCGCCTTGCAACATGGCACCGGTGAGGATCACGCCGAGGATCGGCCCGGCGCACGGTGCCCAGAGCAGACCAGTAGCGACGCCGATCGTGACCGAACCCAATGGGCCGGACATTTTCCGGGTTTGCGGATCGAGGCGGTTGCCCAGCAGTACGAACGGGCGAGCCAGCCAGCCACCGACCCGTGCGGAAATCAGCGACAGGGCGAACAGACCCATCACGATCAGGGCCACGTGACGGCCGGTGTTGTTGGCTTGTACCACCCATTCGCTGCTGACTACGGCCAGGCTGGAAATCAGGGCGAAGGTCAGGACCATGCCGCCGAGGGTGAGCAGGATCGACGAGCGAGTGCGGTCAACGCCGGCGAACAGAAACGGCACGACCGGGAGGATGCAAGGGCTGAGGACGGTCAATATGCCGCCCAGGAAAGCGATGAGAAACATGAGGATCACCTAATGCATTAGAGGGTGGCAACACGCCCCTGTAGGAGCCGGCTTGCTGGCGATAGCGATCTGGCAGTCACATCGATGTTGAATGCGCTGCCACCATCGCCAGCAAGCCGGCGCCTACAGTGGAACGGCGTGGCTTCAGGCCGTCTGCTCATCCAGCAACTGGCCTTGTGGCGTGCGGCTGGAGCCGTCCTGTGCCAGGAGGGCGTTGGTGCCCTGCTCGCTCACCGGGGTCAGCTGGAAGCAGGTGCTGCTGCCGCAGGTGCTTTTTTCAACAGCGGCGTTGGCATGGGCGGCCGCGCCGGCAAGGGCGAAGGCGGCGGCGGTCAAGAAGCGGGTTACGTTTTTCATGATGTTTTTCCTGTTTCAAAGGGGATTGGCAATCGGTCAGCGAAGGACTCAGTTGTCTGAATCGCAGTCAGCAAATTTGCGGTAGTCCAGGACCTGGGTTTTGTTCTGGGAATCCAGGTACGTCAGGTGGGCGTCTACAATCCCGCAGGAATTCGAGGCGTCCTGTTTCAGCGACACCACTTTCTTGATGTCCAGGTGCGTGCCGTAGGAGTAGGTTTTCGCGGTGACGTCTGCTTCGGCACGGGCCGACAGGGTGCAGATGTTCAGGGCGGCAAACAGACAAGCGGCGTAGATGGCTTTGGTGTTCATGACGGTTTCCTCAAGGCTTCAATAAGTAGGTCGTTCAATTGAGCCGAGGCGGTTGGGTGTGCCTCGATGGAACCTATTAGAAGCCTGCGAGGTATCTCGTCTGTGTCGAAAACCGGCGCCTGTAAATCGGTACGTATCAAAGGGGCCTGCGGATACACAGCGATACAAACCCCCTGAAATCCGGCGTTTTTGCGTCCATGTGTATCCGTCGATACACCAGATACACTGCAATACAAAGGGTGGCGGGCGAACGGGCAAAGGCTCGGTAGACTGTGCGTCATCCCCCATATTCAGAGGCTTGGCCCCATGGAACACGTCGATCACATTCTCATCGTGGACGATGACCGCGAGATTCGAGAGCTGGTAGGCAACTACCTGAAGAAGAATGGCCTGCGCACCACCGTCGTCGCTGATGGCCGGCAGATGCGCGCGTTCCTGGAGTCCACGCCGGTGGACTTGATCGTGCTCGACATCATGATGCCGGGCGACGATGGCCTGATGCTGTGCCGCGAGATCCGCGCAGGCAAACACAAGGCTACCCCGGTATTGATGCTCACCGCCCGCAACGATGAAACCGACCGCATCATCGGCCTGGAAATGGGCGCCGACGACTACCTGGTCAAGCCGTTCGCCGCCCGTGAACTGCTCGCGCGGATCAACGCGGTGTTGCGCCGTACGCGGATGCTGCCGCCGAACCTGGTGGTGACCGAAAGCGGACGCCTGCTGGCGTTCGGCCGTTGGCGCCTCGACACGTCGGCCCGTCATCTGCTCGATGACGACGGCACCATGGTCGCCCTCAGCGGCGCGGAATATCGCTTGCTGCGGGTGTTCCTCGATCACCCTCAGCGCGTGCTCAATCGCGACCAGTTGTTGAACCTGACCCAGGGCCGCGATGCCGATCTGTTCGACCGTTCCATCGACTTGCTGGTCAGCCGCTTGCGTCAGCGCTTGCTCGACGATGCGCGGGAACCGGCCTACATCAAGACCGTGCGCAGTGAAGGCTATGTGTTTTCCCTGCCGGTGGAAGTCCTCGGAGCGCCATCATGAAACACTCACTGCGCTGGCCTCGCACCCTCGCCTCGCGGCTGTCGCTGATCTTCCTGATCGGCCTGATTCTGGCGCAGGCGTTGTCTTTCGGTGCGCAGTACTACGAGCGTTACGAAAGCGCGAAAAACACCATGCTCGGCAATCTGGAAACCGATGTCTCGACCTCCATTGCCATCCTCGACCGCCTGCCGGCCGAAGAACGCATGAGTTGGTTGAAACAGCTGGATCGCCGCAACTACCGCTACTTGCTGAATGAAGGCTCGCCGGGTACGGCCATGAGCGATACGCCGATTGCGATGACGTCGATCAAGGACGCCATCGGCAAGGACTACCCGATGACCGTGACCGACATTCCAGGCCCGGTAAAACACTTTCAGGTGCACCTGAAACTGGCCGATGGCAGCCCGGTGACCATCGACGTGCGTCCGTCAATGGTGCCGCTGTCACCCTGGTTGCCTGTCGTCTTGCTGGGCCAATTGTTGCTGATGATTCTCTGCACCTGGCTGGCCGTGCGAATCGCCATTCGCCCCCTCACCCGCCTCGCGCAGGCAGTGGAGACCCTGGACCCCAATACCCACGCCGTGCACCTGGATGAAAAAGGCCCGACCGAAGTCGCTCATGCCGCCATGGCCTTCAACGCCATGCAGGCGCGCATCGCGGCCTATCTGAAAGAACGCATGCAACTGCTGGCGGCGATTTCCCACGACCTGCAAACCCCGATCACCCGCATGAAACTGCGCGCCGAGCTCATGGACGACTGCAGCGAAAAAGACAAACTGTGGAACGACCTCGGCGAAATGGAGCACTTGGTCCGTGAAGGCGTGGCCTATGCCCGCAGCGTCCATGGCTCCACCGAAGAGAGCCGCCGCACTGATCTGGATTCGTTCCTCGACAGCCTGGTGTTCGACTATCAGGACGTGGGCAAAGACGTGCAGCTCAGTGGAAAAAGTGAAACCGTCATTGATATCCGGCCGCACGCATTACGACGCGTGCTGGTGAACCTGACGGACAACGCGCTCAAATTCGCCGGCGCGGCGGAGTTGCGAGTGGAATCGAAGCCTGGCGGCAGTTTGTCGGTAAAAGTGATGGACCGCGGCCCCGGGATTGCCGAAGAAGAACTGGCCCACGTGATGGAACCGTTCTACCGCGTGGAGAATTCACGTAACCGCAGCACCGGCGGAACCGGCCTGGGCCTGGCGATTGCCCAGCAACTGGCGCTGGCCCTCGGCGGCTCGTTGACATTGAGCAACCGTGAAGGCGGGGGTTTGTGCGCGGAGTTGAAGCTGCCAACCCGACCTTTGTAGGAGCCGGCTCCTACAAAGTTTGCGTCGTCGGCAAAATCTCGGTACACAGGTCCCGCCACTCATCTTTATATGGACATTGCTAATGGATGAAAACAGAAGACCCATCAAGACGCGTTCTGCGGGGTGGGCCAGACGCATCACCGATATGTTGGTGAAAAGGGACCTCTCCCCCAATCAGATCTCCGTGGCCAGTATCGCCTTCGCACTCGTTGGCATCGTGGCCCTCAACATCGATAACGGCATTGCCGGCTCGATCCTCTGCGCGATCGGCATTCAGTTGCGCCTGTTGTGCAACCTCTTCGACGGGATGGTCGCGATCGAAGGCGGCAAAAAATCCGACATTGGCAGCCTCTACAACGAATTCCCCGACCGGATTGCCGACAGCCTGCTGATTGTCGGGCTCGGGTATGCCATCGGCTATTCGGACCTTGGCTGGTTTGCGGCACTGGCTGCAGCACTAACGGCGTATGTGAGAGTGTTTGGCGGTTCGATCGGTCTCAAGCAAAGCTTCATCGGCCCGATGGCCAAGCAGCACCGGATGGCAGTCATGACGGCCGGGCTGCTGCTGAACGCCGTCGAAGCGGGCGTTTATGGCAGTCATTACGTACTGCTGATTGCGCTGGTCATCATCGCCATCGGCTCCGCCGCGACCTGCGTCACGCGAACGCTGGACATTTCCAAGCAGCTCAAAGGTGCCGCCCATGTGGATCAGTAATGCGTTGATTTCGGTGCTTCGCTTCCTCATTGGCGTCACGGCGAGGTGGGAAAGCCCACCGGATCTTTCGCGTCAGCGCATCTATTTCGCCAATCACACTAGCCATATGGACACCCTGGCAATCATCGCAGCCCTGCCACCGGAAGCCCGAGTGAACGTGAAACCGGTTGCGGCCGCTGACTACTGGGGAAAGAACAAATTTCTGTCATACATCTCGCAGAAAGGCCTGAATGCGGTGCTGATCGATCGCAACCCCGCGCCTGGCGTCAACGTACTGGAGCCGATTTTCGACGTGGTGCGCGCCGGCCATTCGATCATCATCTTTCCGGAAGGCACGCGCGGCAGCGAGGCGTTGCCCGGTCCGTTCAAATCCGGCCTGTTCCGCTTGGCCGAGACATTCCCTGAGGTTGACCTGGTGCCTATCTACCTGGAAAACCTGCATCGCTCCATGCCAAAAGGCAAACACGTCCCGCTGCCCATCATCTGCACGATCCGTATCGGCGATCCGCTGCAACGGATCAGCGGCGAGGAAAAACAGGTGTTTCTGGATCGGGCGCGTGACGCGATTGTGAGGTTGTCTGAATGAATCTTGATGAAAAGTTTTTGTGGTTCTTCGGCGCCATTGCCGCCCTGTTGGCGATCGCTTCGATCATCGGCCGGATACTCGCCAAGCGGGCGACGACAGAGGGCTCGATCTCGACCATCGAAAACCTCAACCAGCGCGTAAATGCCTGGTGGGGGATGGTGATCATTTTCTTCGTGTCCTACCTGCTGGGCGGGAACGCGACGGTCATTCTGTTCGGCTTCATTTCCCTGTTCGCGCTCCGGGAATTCATCACCCTGACACCGACCCGGCTTGGCGACCATAACGCGCTGTTTTCGGCGTTTTTCATTCTGATTCCCCTGCAATACATACTGATCGGCACCCACTGGTATTCGCTGTTCACGCTGTTGATACCGGTGTACGCCTTCCTGCTGTTGCCGGCGATTGCGGTGCTGAGCCAGGACACCGACGCCTTCCTGGAACGGGCGGCCAAAATTCAGTGGGGCGTGATGATTTGCGTCTACTGCATCAGCCACGCGCCGGCACTGTTACTGCTGGATCTGGAAGGCTTCCAGGGCCAGAACGCGCTGCTGCTGTTCTATCTGGTGTTCGTCGTGCAGTTGAGTGACGTGTTGCAGTACGTGTTCGGGAAGCTCTTCGGCAAGCACAAGGTTGCGCCGCTGGTCAGCCCGTCGAAAACCGTGGAAGGCCTGGTGGGTGGCGGCTTGTCTGCCACGCTGATTGGCGGCTGCATGTTCTGGATGACGCCGTTCAGTTTCTGGCAGTCGCTGATGATGTCGTTTGTCATCGTGGTGATGGGCTTCCTGGGCGGGCTGGTGATGTCGGCAATCAAGCGCAGCCTCAGCGCCAAGGACTGGGGCACCATGATCAAGGGTCACGGCGGCATGCTCGACCGGATGGACTCGATCTGCTTTGCGGCGCCGATCTTCTTTCACCTGACGCGGTATTTCTTTTCCGCCCAATAAATAGCGCATCCCCCTGTAGGAGCCGGCTTGCTGGCGATTGCATCACCGAGGTGAAGCTGTCACACCGCGGTGCTCGCCTCGCCAGCAAGCCGGCTCCTACAGGATGTGCGGTGTTATTGCGATCCAACCACCCCTTCCCCCTGCATCTGCCGCAACAACGCCGCCCCGCTGTCGATGAAATCCTGCGACCCGGCTGTTCCCGCCTCAACCGCCAACCCCTCCAGCTGCTCGCGCCCGTTCAGCTCGGGAAACTCTCCAATGCGCTGCAACAACCGCCACGCCAACGGGCTCAATTCGGAAAACTTCACACTCCAGTCTTCAACCCGACGCACCAGCAGCAACGTCGGCTGGGCCGGTACAGCGTCCGGTCGATAATCCGGTCCGACCAAGTGCACCGGCCAGGCATACGCCAACGGCCAGGCCAGCGGCGAAACCTGCAACGGTCGATCCAGCAGCGCCCCGGCATCGCTCGCCGGCAACGGCTCGGCCTCGGATTGCTGCAACGCCATCTCGACCCACTCGTAATGCGCCAGTTCCACCATGAAGGGCGGCCATGGTCCGTCGTTCAACGCCGGCGGTTGTGCGGCGAGAAACTCGACGAATTCCTGGGCGATCTCACCGAATTTCGGCGTGTGCGCGCGGTAGTCCCGCAGGAAAATCCGCACCAGCGAACGCCAGTGCTCATTACCCAGAATCTTGATCAGCACCGGAAAAGTGCCGCTGAGCAACATCGACAGGTTGTTGAAAATCAGCTCGCGGTAAACCTGTGCCCGAGCCACATCCATCCCGGCCGGCGGCGCGCAGTGCTCGGGGTCGCGCAGGTAAAGACCGAGGGTGTTCTGCTGCTGAAACAGGGTTGGTTTATCCACGGTTCACCCCCTCGGTCTGCAAGCGGCGGATGGTCTGCAATTCGGCGACCAGTTCAGAGAACGCAGGGAAATTGAAATCCCGCTCGAGCAGCGTCGGTTGCGCGCCGAACCGGGCATAGGCCTCGGCCAGCAACGACCAGACCACCGGTTTCACCGAGGCACCATGAGTGTCGATTTTCAAGGTGTCGGATTCATCGAAATGCCCGGCTACGTGCATCGCCACCACTCGGCCGGAATCGATGCCCGCCAGAAAAGCCTGCGGATCGAAACCGTGGTTGATCGAGTTGACGTACACATTGTTGACGTCCAGCAACAGGTCGCAATCAGCTTCGCGCAGCACGGCATTGGTGAACGTCAACTCGTCCATGTCCTGCTGTGGCGCCGCGTAATAAGAGACGTTTTCCACCGCCAGACGCCGGCCGAGGATGTCCTGGGACTGACGAATGCGTGCGGCGACGTGCTGCACCGCTTCTTCGGTAAAGGGCAACGGCAACAGGTCGTAAAGGTGACCGTCATCGCTGCAGTAGCTCAGGTGCTCGCTGTACAGCGGCACGTTGTATTGATCGAGAAAACCCCGGACTTCCTGTAAAAACCCGACGTCCAGCGGCGCCGGCCCGCCCAGTGACAGCGACAGACCGTGACAGGACAACGGATACCGTTCGGCCAGGGCGCGCAACGCCGCGCCATGGGCGCCGCCGATGCCGATCCAGTTCTCCGGCGCGACTTCCAGGAAATCGAAATCGCCCATCGGGGCAGCCTGGAGGTCCTTCATTAAACCGCGACGCAGGCCAAGTCCGACGGTCGCTTTCGCTGAGGTGATGGGGGTCTGCATGATGTCGATCTCAAGGGTGTCAGAACGTATTCACAGTTAACCGAAGCGGTGTATCGGGCCTGTGTTCCGTTCCGGCAGAAAATCGCAGCGGTTGTATCGCCGGCGGGTCTGTACACACTTCGGTACAGACCCTGCGGCGGGCGTTACGCCAGGTCGTATTTCTCGCGCACCAGATGGCCGATGCCGAGGCGATCCAGCACGTTCATCGGGCACAGGAACGTCACGCGCACGGTGCCCGGCAAGCGGCTGATGTCGATGGAGCCGGTGATGGTCGCGCGGTTGAGCACTTCGTCGTACGGCAAGCCAGTGACCGAGGCGGCGCGTTTCAAGCCGTTCTCCACCGCTACGTTGAGATTTTCGCCACTGCCGATGAAGGTGATCGGGCCGCTCTCTTCGATTTCATGCTGCCCCCAGCGCTCGCCCAGTTCGCGGACTTTCTGCCGCTGCCGGGCATTCATTGGTCGGGCCATCGGCGGCAGATCGTCGAGGTTTTGCAGGAGGATCGGGCCTTCCAGGGTCAGGTTCTTGATCACTTCGACCTGCACTTCGGTTTCCCCGGAGCAGTCGGTGGCGTGCCCGGCAATTTCGCCGTTGCCCTGCTGGGCGTGCATGTCGCCCATGTAGACACCGGCGCCGGGGACTTTCACCGGGCAGATCAGCACGCAGCCTTCGCGGATCGAGTTGGTGTCCATGTGACCGTCGGTCTTGGCCGCGTGCAGTTCTTCGCGGGTCATGCCGAAACGGTGCGGCGCGCCGATCAGGTACTGACCGAAATCGGCGCAGTTGTGCGAGTCCGGCAAATCACGGGACGGCGTAGTGCCGATGTTGCCGAGGAACGGTCGCATGTGCGCGGCGACGCCGGGAATGTCGGCGCGGGCCAGGGACAGGATCGAATGCTGGGCGGCGAGTTCCGGCAGCGCCGACATCTCGCACGCATTGCCGGCCAGTTGATTGGCGATGTCCTGATTGACGGTCAGACTGACCTGGTTCTGCGCATCGAACACGATCACGTAACCATGGCTGAAACGGAACGCGCTGACTTCTGCGCCACAGTTGTTGCAGCGAATCGAATCCTCGCCAATGCCCTCAACGTAGCTGGCCGGGTGTTCGGTGCCGCATTTGCTGCAGAATTTAGAAACGAACGGGTCGCCGTTGTATCGGCCTTCGACAAAACTCATCACGCCGGACGAGGTGGCCAACGAAGTGACGCGCATGCTTTTGATCTTGATCGCCACGGCATCGCCTATTTCGGCGCCGGCGATGGCCACCGGTTGGGTGACTTCATGGCCGCCCTCGAAGGCCGGCGTAATCATCGGCCCCCAACAGCCCGGCGGCGTGCCGGTGATCAGGGTGCCGCCATCGGCCAATGGGCCGAGCATCGGCTGGCTCGGGCCGATGAGGCCGTTGGTGTATTGGTCGACGCGCAGACGATTGATGGGTGTGGTTTTCAGGTCGGTTTCAGGCAGGAGCGTGGTCATTGTTGTCCCCTTCACGGTGTATAGGGTGCCAAACGGCCTACGCAGTTCATCGCAGGTTTGTATCTGGGCTGTGTTCGGCGGTGGCCCGGTATTGAGGGGAAATGTATCAATCAGGAGTCGGGATACATTGGGATACATGCGACGTTCGCGGTCACCGCTGAACCCTGTGGGGGCGGGCTTGCTCGCGAAGGCGGCCAATCAGTCGGCAATTATGGTGTCTGACACGCCGCCTTCGCGAGCAAGCCCGCTCCCACAGGGTTCAGTGTGAAATCAGACATTGCCGTCACAGGCGCTTTCGTCGCTCCAGACGGCGGCGCATGTTCCGCGAACTAAACTTAGTGCACTCAGGACGCGGTTATTGTCCTGTTCATTCCCACGATCACCGCCCAGAACCGAATGCCTCGAAAAACAATGCCTCTGGACCGTGATCCTGCTGAAGGAGCACACATGATGGACGAGGCCAGACTCAACGATTTCATGGGCAAACTGGTGAACGACATGGGCGGCGCGGCCATGCTCGCCAACGTCATACTCGGCGAAGAGCTCGGGCTGTACCGGGCCATGGCCGACAGTCAGCCAATCACCCCCGAAGCACTCGCCGACAAGACCGGCTGCAACCCCCGTCTGCTGCGTGAATGGCTCAGCGCCCACGCCGCTTCCGGCTATATGGAACACACCGACGGCCAGTTTCGTTTGCCGGAAGAACAAGCCCTGGCCCTGGCGATCGAAGACTCACCGGTCTACGTGGCTGGTGGTGTCGGGGTGGTCGCGTCGTTTTTCCATGACAAGGACAAACTGGTCAACGCCATGCGCGGCAACGGCGCCCTGGCCTGGGGCGATCACCATCCATGCATGTTCAGCGGCACAGAGCGATTCTTCCGTCCCGGCTATAAAGCGCACCTGGTCGCCGAGTGGTTACCGGCCCTCGAAGGCGTCGTCGCCAAACTGGAGGCTGGTGCCAAGGTCGCCGACATCGGCTGCGGCCATGGCGCATCGACGGTGATCATGGCCAAGGCGTTTCCAAACTCGCGGTTCGTCGGCTTCGACTACCACGCCCCGTCCGTCACCGTCGCCACCCAGCGCGCTGAAGAAGGCGGCGTGACCGGCCGGGCGCGGTTCTTCCAGGGCACGGCAAAAAGCTATCCGGGTGATGACTACGATCTGATCTGCTATTTCGACTGCCTGCACGACATGGGCGATCCGGTGGGCGCGGCCAGGCACGCTTATGATTCACTGAAACCGGACGGCACGGTGCTGCTGGTGGAACCGTTCGCCAATGACAAGCTCGACGACAACGTCACCCCGGTTGGCCGGCTGTTCTACGCGGCCTCGACCTTTATCTGCACGCCGAACTCCCTGTCCCAGGAAGTCGGTCTCGGGCTCGGTGCCCAGGCGGGTGAGGCGCGGCTGCGTAAAGTGTTTACCGAGGCAGGATTCAAGACGTTCCGTCGAGCCACGGAAACGCCGTTCAACCTGATTCTGGAGGCGCGCAAGTAAACATCCCACCTGTAGGAGCCGGCTTGCTGCGGGCGGCGTTCCGACGATTGCATCACGGAGGTGAAACAGCCACACCGCGGTGATGCAATCGTCGGAACGCCGCCCGCAGCAAGCCGGCTCCTACAGGGTTCAGTGCTACCCTGCAAACACCCCAGGCCCACCGGAGTGTTGAACATGCTCGACAGCCGCACCCGCGAACAACTCGACCGGCTCCAGCAGCTCATGGCCGACCAACCGTTTGTGGTCCTGACCGGTGCCGGCATCAGCACCCCGTCGGGCATTCCGGACTACCGCGACAATCAGGGCGTACGGCGTGGCCGGCAGCCGATGATGTACCAGGAGTTTCTCCGTGCACCGGAATCCCGCCGCCGTTATTGGGCGCGGGCGATGCTCGGCTGGCCGCGGGTGCGCCTGGCACAACCGAATGTGGCGCACGAGGCGTTGGCCAGTCTGCAAAGCACCCGGCGGATCGGCGGATTGATTACCCAGAACGTCGACACCTTGCACGACCAGGCCGGCAGTCACGACGTGATCGAACTGCATGGCAGCCTGCACCGGGTGTTGTGCCTGGACTGCGGACAACGCAGCGAACGCGATTCGATCCAGCAGTTGATGGAAGCGCAGAACCCTTACTTGGCCGGTGTCGACGCGGTACAGGCGCCGGATGGCGATACCTTGCTCGATTCGGCGTTCGAGGCGCGGTTCCAGGTGCCGCAATGCCCGCATTGCGCGGGTGAACGGATGAAACCGGATGTGGTGTTTTTTGGTGAGAACGTGGCGCAGGTGACGGCGGCCAAGGCGATGGCGGCGGTCGAGAAAGCCGCGGGGTTGCTGGTGGTCGGATCGTCGTTGATGGCGTATTCGGCGTTCCGGTTGTGCCGGGCGGTGGCGGATCAGGGGAAGCCGCTGATCGCGATCAATCTGGGGAAGACGCGAGCGGATGACCTGCTGGACCTGAAGATTGAAGCCTCCTGCGAAAAGCTGTTGCCGCTGCTGGCTCAGCGCCTCTCTTCCTGACCCC
>NZ_BDAG01000038.1 GCF_002091715.1 Pseudomonas migulae NBRC 103157
GACTGGCTGGCAGTCGCTACCGTACTATCAGTTGTCGTGCGGGCCTGAAATCGTCTGTTTTTTTGAAACACACAAGGAGCAAGGAATGACATTGAAGTCTGTACGAATGGGATATGCGGCACTGTGCAGTTTGATGATGGCGGGACAGGCCTTCGCTGCTTGCGAGAAACCGTTTCTGGCCGGCGATTTCGGCTATTCGGTGTGCAAGGAGTGGCCGGCCTATCCGGGGCTGACGATTACGGCATTGTCGCAGTTCGAATCGGGGTACTCGGCGAGCGATTATGGGCCTCAGGGTAAATACGATCTCAATCTTGCCATTGTCTCGGCGGGTGATTCGAAACCGCTGGCGACGTATCACAAGACAGCGGCTTTCGAGTCGGATGCCATTGCCTTTGAAGACCTGCAACTCGACACCGCACGTTACAAGCTCACGCCGGACCTGAGAGCGTTTGGTGTACGCGTCACGTTCAAGGGTTCGTCACGGGTCAATCCCGTGAGTGAAAAGTTGCTCTCGCTCTATGTGAAAGAGGGCGGCCAGTTGCGTCCGGTCCTCGACAAGCTCATCACCTATGAGTACGGCGGTGAATGGGATGGCAATTGCGCCGGAGAGCTTTATCGACACACCCGCACCCTCGAAATCGGCAACACCCGTTCACATGGCTACGCGGACCTGATCGTCAAAACAGTGTCCAGCCGCGAAATCGGGAAGGGCGAGGGGGAGGCTTGTGAATCAAAGACCATTACCGAAAAACCGGTGCTGACGACGCTTCGATACGACGGTAAAAGCTACGTCCTGCCACACGGTTTCAAAGGTCTATAAATATCATGCTAACCGGCCTCAACCACCTGACCCTCGCCGTCACCGACCTGACCCGCAGCGTTGAGTTCTATCATGACCTCCTGCAACTTCAGCTCGACGCTACCTGGGACACCGGCGCCTATCTTTCGCTGCCCGGCCTGTGGCTGTGCCTTTCCCTCGATCCCCTGCGCAACGCCGGGCCTGCCGCCGATTACACCCATTACGCCTTCAGCATCAGCACACCCGACTTCCTGCCATTCGTCGAACGCCTTCGAGCCGTCAACGTCCGGGAATGGCGCGACAACCGCAGCGAAGGCGCGTCGTTCTACTTCCTCGACCCGGACGGCCACAAACTCGAAGCCCATGTCGGCGATCTGGCGTCGCGGCTGGCGGCCTGTCGGCAGCGTCCCTATGCGGGAATGAAGTTCTTCGACGATCAGTCAGTCGATTTCCGGGGACCTGATATAGACTTGCGCCCATTCACCAAATAGTTCAAAGGATTTCCCCGATGACCCCATCGCTGCTAATGGCCGTTCTCGCCTCGGGCTTCATTTACGGGATCACTCCGGGGCCGGGCGTATTGGCGGTGTTCGGCATTGGTGCAGCGCGTGGGCGGCGGGCAGGGGCAGGTTTTTTGTGCGGGCATTTGCTCGGTGACGTGGTCTGGTGCAGCACCGCGCTGATCGCGATCGTCGGGGCGCGGGAGATCGGCAGTACGGCGTTTGACGTGTTGGGCGTGCTCAGCGGGCTGTATCTGTTCTGGCTCGGTTTGCGCGCGGTGCGGGCCAGGCGCAGCAGTGCCGAAGCGCCGCAGGGCCCGGCGCGACAACCGTTCTGGCACGGCATTCTGTTCGGTCTGACCAATCCCAAGGCTTATCCGGTGGCGGTGGCGACCTTTACGGCGCTGCTGTCCAGTCGTGCGGAGTTGTTGCATTGGTCGATGCTGCCCTGGCTGATCGTTCTGAGCTTCGTCGGCGGTCTGATCGCCTACGCTATCCTCATTGGCATCGTCGGTGCACGGCAGGTGCGCAGCCTGTATCAACGGCATGAATTGGCGATCACCCGGCTGTGCGGGGTGATGTTTATCGGTTTCGCCATCAACGCCCTGGCGCATGCTTTGCCGGGGCTGATGCCGAACAAGGTTTGAAACTGATCGCAGGGACGCGTCAGCGGCATCATCACCGGTCAGGGACGGTTTTTTATTGCTGCATTGTTCGGACATGCTCTCTGCACCATGGCAACCAGAAATTCCGCGCCGTTGGCGAGTTACATCGATCTACTGCTGGACGCCGTTTGCGCGGTTGATAAACAAGGTCGCTTTGTTTTTGTCAGCGCGGCCTGCGAGCGCATTTTCGGATACACGCCGGATGAGCTGGTCGGCCAGCCGATGATCGATCTGGTGCATCCCGCCGATCGCCAGCGCACCCTCGACGCTGCGCGGGAGATCATGGGCGGCGACCCCAAACTCAACTTCGAAAACCGCTACCTGCGCAAGGATGGCGGCGTGGTGCACATCCTGTGGTCCGCGCGCTGGTCGGAAGTCGATCAATTGCGCATCGCCGTGGCCCGCGACATCACCGAGCGCAAGCAGGCCGAGTCCCGGCAGGCGGCGCTGTATGCAATCTCTGAAGCGGCTCACGCGGCGGAAGACTTGCTGGCGTTGTTCAAACGCATCCACCTGATCATCGGTGAGTGGCTGCCGGCGCTGAATTTCTCCGTCGCGCTGTATGACGAGCACTGCGCGCAGCTCAATTTCCCTTACCACGTCGATGACAACGAACAGCAACCCGAGCAGCCCGGTACCGTCACCGGACGGCTGTGTGCCGAGGTGATCCGCAGCGGCCAGCCGATCCTGCTGACCCCGGATCAGGACAACGCTCCGGAAGGCTTTGAGTTGCTGGTTGCCGGCCAGCATTCGCCCTGCTGGCTGGGCGTGCCGTTGAACTCGCAGAACGGCACCATCGGCGCGCTGATCGTTAAAAGCGTGGCGGGCAGCGAGCGCTACACCGAGCAAGACAAGGAACTGTTGCAGTTCGTGTGCGCCCAGGTCGCGACCGCCATCGAGCGCAAGCAATTGCATGCCCGGCTGCAGCGCATGGCCCAGTACGATCAACTGACCCAACTGCCCAATCGCGAGTTGCTCCGTGACCGGCTGAAAGCCTCCCTGACACTGGCCAAGTCGGAATGCGGGCGCATGGCGCTGCTGTACGTCGATCTCGACCGCTTCAAGGAAGTCAACGACACCCACGGCCATGCGGTCGGCGACATGCTGCTGCAAGCGGTCGCCAATCGCCTGAAAGGCTGCGTGCGGGAAACCGACACCGTGGCGCGTATCGGTGGTGATGAGTTTGTGGTGTTGTTGCACAGCATCCAGGCTGCGGAAGACGCTGACGGTGTCGCCGGCAAAATCCGACACATCCTGGCGCAGCCACTGCGGCTGGATGGCCACAACCTGAACATCCAGCCGAGCATCGGCGTTGCGCATTACCCCGAGCACGGCACAGAGGAAAAGCAATTGTTCCGCCATGCCGACGAGGCCATGTACAGCGCCAAACGTCAGAATCACCTGCAGCACAGGGCTTGAAAACCAGTCGCCGTTCGTCGCATCGATCCCAGTTTTTCTAAACCTTTGCAGTGATCGAAATTCAGATTCTATGCGGGCTCCTGCTCGCCGCGATCAATACCAAGAGGTAGAGAATCATGCCTAACTCAAGAAACTCGAACTCGGGAAATCTCGCCAACGATCGAACGAAGGCGTCTGAAGCCGGTCGCAAAGGTGGGAAAACTACCACCACGACTGTTGATAAAGAGCCTGCGAAACCCGATATGGGCCGCAAAAGTGGCCAGAAATCCAAGTAGTGGTGACAGTAGTTTTGATTGAGAGGCGGGAGCGAAAGCTCCCGTTTGAATTTATAGAGGAGGGCGCGACCATGAACCGGATGGCCACCCGAATACGCAGGGCAAGTTTTGCCACGTTACTGGGCCTGTGTGCCAGCAGTGCCTTTGCCCAGTCCCCCGCCGAATTCATCAACGATGCGTCGGCCAAAGGCATGGCGGACATCGAAACCAGCCGCCTGGCGCACCAGAAGTCCGAATCCAAAGAGGTCAAGGACTACACCATCATCGTCATCAACGACCGCACCACCGCCAACCAGCACCTGGCGAAAATCGCCAAGCAACTTGATCTGCCGGTGGCGCCACGGGAAGAAGTGGTCGACAAGGCCAAAACCTTGATGCCGCCAGTGCAGGACGGCGCGACCTTCGATCAGGCCTACGCCGCCAGCCAGGTGAAGACCACGCAGGAAGCCATCGAGCAACTGCAGCGGACCGCGCAGACCACCGATGTGCCTGAGATCAAGGCCTTCGCCGAAGAAACCCTGCCCAAACTGCAGAACCATCTGCAAATGGCCAAGGCGCTGCAGGCCAGTCGCTGACGCACATTTTGAGCATTCTGCAGGAGCCGGCTTGCTGGCGATCCAAACACCGCGGTGTGTCAGACACGCCGCTAGCGCATTCAGCAGTCGTTCAAATCCTGTTTGTGCTTGCCCTTGGTCGCCAGCCCCGCCAGACCATGCACCTCATTTTCGCCCATGGCGCGATAGTGTTTACGCAGCGCCTCCAGCTGTTTCAGATCCAGCGCCTCGAGCCCGAGCATCGCGTTCTGCGCCTCCTTGTTCACCCGCAGCAACTCATCGATCTTCAAATGCAGAATGTCGGTGTCGCGGTTCTGCGTGTTCTGGATCAGGAACACCATCAGGAACGTGATGATTGTGGTCGAGGTGTTGATGATCAGTTGCCAGGTGTCGTTGTAATCAAAAATCGGCCCGCTCAAACCCCACAGGCCGATAAGAATCAACGCCCCCATGAACGTCTTGGGACTGCCGGCCCACAACGCAAGTTTCTGCGAGATTTTTGCGAATTTCATTGCCGTGTTCCTTATAGGGATGCGCCTGAGTTTCAGACAGCGCGGGCGTGATGAAAATTCTGATTACCTATTCGAGTTCCATTAAAAAGCGAAGGGCTCCAGATCCGAGGGCGGAGAGAGTCATTCGCAATTCTTGGGCGGAATCTTTCTTTGTGCTGGTTTGTGTCTAGTATCAAAGGCAATCAATTTGCCAGCATGCAAACACACGGATCGAAACCAGGAAGGGGTCACGCATGGAATTTTTCGAAAAGTTAGCAAGTTTAGCCGCCAAAGTCCGTTTGCAGAGCGCTGCAATTCAAACGGAAGAGGCGACGAAGAACGCTTTTGTCATGCCCTTTATCAGCACGGTGCTTGGCTACGATGTCTTCGACCCGACCGAGGTTACTCCCGAATTCGTCTGCGACATTGGAACGAAGAAGGGAGAAAAAATTGACTATGCAATCATGAAGGCAGGTGAGGTTCAGATCCTGATCGAGTGCAAGAAAATAGGCGAACCACTACACATCAATCATGCCTCGCAGCTGTTCCGTTACTTCCACGTCACCAGCGCTCGTATTTCCATCCTCACCAACGGTCAGATCTACAAATTCTTCACTGATCTGGATGCGCCCAACAAGATGGATGAGAAACCTTTTCTTGAGCTCGATCTCCTGGATATCGACGAGTATTCCGTCCCAGAGTTGGTAAAGCTCACTAAGTCTGCGTTCGATGTGGATTCGATCATCAGCGCCGCGGGTGAGTTGAAATACGTCAGCCAAATCAAAAAGATCATTGCTTCGCAAGTCAGCAAACCCGATGACGATTTTGTGAAGGTATTCGCTTCCCGGGTGTATGACGGTGTCATAACGCAGAAAGTACGTGAGCAGTTTCATGAGTTGACGAGAAAAGCAGTCGTGCAGTTTCTCAATGATCAGATCAATGACCGGCTCAAGTCGGCGATGAGCGGAGCCATCCAGCCAGCGCTGGCCTCGTTGCCGGTTTCCTCAGGCGGAGCTGAACAGGCAGATGTACGAGATGAGTCAGAGGACAAGGTTCTGACGACGTTGGAAGAACTGGAGGGTTATCACATAGTCCGTGCCGTGGTTCGTTCAGTCGTGGATGCCAAGCGAATTGTTCAGCGCGATACCCAGAGTTACTTCGGCATCCTGCTGGACGACAACAACCGAAAACCGATCTGTCGTCTGCACTTCAATCGCTCACAGAAGTACATCGGCATATTTGACGAAGAGAAGAATGAAACCCGGCATGCAATCAACTCTGTTGATGACATCTACGAGTACTCGGATCATTTGAAGAAGACGGTCGGGTATTACGACTAGCCAGTTAATTGCAAAAAAACCGACTGTTGAGGTCGGTTTTTTTTTTGAGTTTTTTTCAGTCCGGAAGCCTCACTTCAACCGCCCAACTGAAATACCCCAACGCCTCACAGTTTTTATCAATCAGCATGAATTTCAGCTCGCACGCTTCAACCCCGGTGGCGAGTCGTGTGCATTTCCAATAATGATCATCGGCCTGGTGACTACCCGGTTCAGTCGGGTTTTCAGGATCGGGTGCCGGCACTGTCAGGCCGTCCTGAGCCACCAGTTCAGGCGCAGAAAGTACGCCGGCATCGCCAACGGACATGTCGTAAAAAACCACGCTGTGCTCGGCGAGCAAGCTGACGGTTCTGCCTCGGATATGGAATGTCGCATCCTTCCCGGCTCTTAAAGTAATAGAGCTGTCATTTATCGTATTTTGTGGCTTCAGCGATCCGTTGATGGCGAAGACAAAACCATCAGAAATGGACGTCGGCTTGTCCGCCTCAAGACTGGGCTCCGGGTAACGTGACAGCAGTGATTCGGCATCGACAATCAGCAACACATTGTTGGCAGTCGCGACGCTGGATGAGGGCGATTTGATCGGTTCGGAAGTCATCATGGATTCCTTTCATGATGGTGGCACATGACGGCAGCCGCTTCGGTTCATGCAGGCATCCTGTTCCTGTCGAAGCGGCAACGTAGTCGGCAAAAGCCCCTCGTTACCAAGGGGCCGGACGCTCGTCAGTTACGGATGGTAATAAACGGGTCCCACGAGCAGCAGCCGACGATCTTGCAATCGCGATCCACGATCAGGAAGTGGAAGTGATACGTCACGCTGCCGCAGGACAGGGTTTCCGAAGACCAGTAATGGTTATCGACTTTCTGGCAGCTTGGTACCGATGGATTGCTGGTGTTGGGGACCGCAACGCAAGCGGTAGCCTTGCGCGGCGTGGGCGTGGAGATCAAGTCGTTACCGACATTGCCGATGAACTTGTAGAAAATCACGGCGGTCTCGAAGCTCTGCGACAGGCTGGTTTCACGCCAGCGAATCAGGTCGCCTACCTGTGCTTTCAAGTTGAGTTCGCCCCCGGCCTGGCCGCTCACCACGTTGTTCTGATTGGTCACCATGTACACATGGTTGACGTCGATCAGTGTTGGCGAAGCCGGGTTTTTGCTGATGTTCGGGTAGTTTTTCAAGATGGTTTCGGTGTCGATGGAAACCAGCACATCCGTGACTCGAGACATAGTAAAGCTCCTTGTTCATAGTGAATGCCTGGCATCTTTCCAGGCTCAACAACGCTTGCTTGCCTTGCGGTCGTTGCGCAAACACTACGGACGGAACCCACCTGTCACGGGCATGAGCTGGCCTTGCTCCTTGAGTACAAACTGACGGGTTCGGGTTCCTTCCGACGGGCCGCGATTGGACTATAGAAGTGAAACTCAGGCTGTCAAAATTGCTTTGCTGGTAGCTCGACGAACGGTCGATCTGGTGATGGCTTTCGATGATTTGGCGATAAGAAACAGCCCTCATATCCTTTGAACATCCATAAGTCGGATAGGGCTGGCGCACGGGTCGATGTATCGTAGCGAACCGGTTGTCGGCCCAGGCCCGGATAACGAATCGACAGGAGAACGCAATGAGTTGGTCCGCCCAGCAATACGTCGCTTTTGAAGATGAACGCACCCGCCCGGCACGCGACCTGCTCGCGGCGATTCCGCCTGTGGACGCACGTTCGGCCATCGACATCGGCTGCGGCCCCGGCAACTCGACCGAATTGCTCGTGGAGCGCTTCACCAACGCCGCGGTGCGCGGTGTCGACAGTTCAACCGACATGATCGAAACCGCCCGCAAGCGGTTGCCGCAAGTGCAGTTCGACACCGTTGATATTGGCACCTGGAACGACAACGGCCCGTTCGACGTGATCTTCGCCAACGCGGTGTTGCAGTGGTTGCCCGATCACGCGACGTTGCTGCCTTCACTCGCCGCCCGACTGACCCAGGGCGGCAGCCTGGCCATTCAGATGCCCGACAACCTTAACGAACCGTCCCATCGCCTGATGCGCGAAGTCGCTGCCGATGGCCCGTGGGCCAGCAAGCTGGCGGACGCCGCCGGGCAACGCACAGAAATGGCCAGTGCCAGCGATTACTATTCGATGCTGCGACCACACTGCACGCGCGTGGATGTGTGGCGCACCACCTACCATCATCCGCTGGCGGGCGGTGCGTCGGGCGTGGTCGAGTGGTTCAAGGGCAGCGGTTTGCGGCCGTTTCTCGAACCGCTGGATGACGCGGAAAAGACGCAGTACCTCAAGCAATATCACGCCGCGATCGAGCAGGCGTATCCGACGCTGAGCGATGGTTCGGTGCTGCTGCCGTTCCCGCGATTGTTCATTGTCGCGACCCGTTGATGCCAAAAAGGGACAGACAACGTTATCTGTCCCTTCGTTTGGCACTCAAGTAGTCGAAAAGAAACGACGCAAAGCCGAACAACCCAATCATTGAAATGATCATGATCCCCAACTCTGAATTGTCCATGCTGATCTCTGCGTGAAAGGTGAGAGGGCAGGGTAGGGGTTTTTTGGTTGGGGTTGATGCTGCGCTACTGCTTCTTTACTGGGTTGCGGGGATCTATACGAAAAATATACGTGGAGCGCCGAAAAAACCTGTGGCGAGGGAGCTTGCTCCCGTCGGACTGCGCAGCAGTCCTTGTTTGGGGCCGTTTCGCGACCCAGCGGGAGCAAGCTCCCTCGCCACAGTAACTGGTAAAGAAGTTCACGACACAGCAGTTGATTTACGAATCAAAAGGGGCGCCAAAAAGACGCCCTTTTTGATGTCAGGACGGTTCTGCATCCATCCGTCGCGCAATGACATCCAGCACATCGCAGCCATCGCGCAAGGGGATGCTGCAGAGCATTGCGAAGTCGCTGAGAATCACCGAATCCGAATTGATTTCGCCGCGCATCGCGAGGTTTTCCAGGACCTGCGTCACCGCTCCGATTCTGTAACGGGCGGAGCTGAGAAGGGAATGCAGCGGTTGGGTGGTGTTGACGTAGAACGTGGGGAGGTCGTCGGCGTTGCTGGTTAAAGCCATGTAGTCATTCATGAGTGATCACCATATCGGAGGGAAGACCTACCACTCAATCGTCGCCAAACAATAGGGTGGTAGCTGTACGTGGGTTGGCGAACCGGGACATGGTAAAACCGGCAGACCGTGGGGTCTCCCACGCACAGCCACCAAAAAAAGAGGCAGCCAAGTGCGTTCAAAAGCACTCCGAGAAATTCTCGGAGGCTTCTGTACCAGTCATCGAGTCGCCAAACCCAATACGCCATTTGGGCGCGTTCGGACTATAGGACTCATGACAAAGGCACAGCAATGGACAAGTCTACGGACAATTCCCAGAGTCGTGTAGGAGCTTGCCTTTTCCACATACTGTCTCGTTTAAACCCTCAGAGAATGGGCATTGCTTCCCGGTGTCAGTGTCGATGAATCCATTAATTGGGCAACGAAAACGTTAACAAAACGCCGATTTCATGGAAAAACGTTAATTTCCGTGTTGAAACAAAATGCCTGACACAAAAAAACCGGCCATCAAGGCCGGTCAGGTGAAGCACCTCGTCGAACAGCTGGAAACGATCCCTGCGTTCTGTTGTGGCTCTGCTTGCCTTCTACCTTTGTGTGAGGATGCTCAATAGGCCGGTTGCTTCACGCCCCCAGGGTGACTTTCACGTTGTTTTTTCTGGTACTCCTCCGCTTTGTGCGAAGAACCTGAGTCTTTCTCCAGCGTTTTTGAATCAGCCCCGGAATTTGCCCCCGAAGACTCCTCGCCTTTTTTGCTGGCCTTGTCCTTGTTTGATTCAGCTGCTTGCCCCTGGTTAAGACCGGGAAGAGCGGCAGGAGGAACGGCACTTCCTGTCGTCTTCTCGGCCGCTAGCGCGTAGAACGAGCAGGAAGACAGTAGGCCCGCAAGCGTCAGAGCAGCGATTTTGGTGTTCATGCTTAAGCCTTCCGTCCGAGGGATGTACTCATTGGAAGGCAGGTTCGAGGGAGTGTGCCGGACAGCTGACGAGCGGAAGGATTGAAAGCAGGTGGAGATGAGCAGTGAATGCCGCGTGTCACTAAATCCGACCCATAAAAAAACCGGCCACTGAGGCTAATGCCGATCAGTTAAGCGAAAGCTGACTCTTGTAGGAGCGAGCTTGCTCGCGATGGACGCCAACGATAACGCGTATTGTCTGGGTACACGCGTCGTCCTGAAGTCCATCGCGAGCAAGCTCGCTCCTACAAATTCTCTTAACTGACTGGCATTAGCCACTGAGGCCGGTTTTTGCATTTTAGAAACAACGTCATCAGCTCTGCTGCAACACCTTCAGTGCTGCCGATGCCAGAAAACCTGAACGGCTTTTCTCTTCCGGGTGGTGCAATACGTATTCGTCGATGCGGTTGAGCAAGTAGCCCGGCAGGGTGATGTTCAGCTTCTGGGCTTTGCCCAGGTACTTGGTAACATCGATGTCCACCACCGCCCATGTACAACCGGCGTACTGCGGATTGGCCGCATGCAGAGTGACTTTGTTCGCGGGTGGAATCGGTGAACCGTCTTCGGCAAGAATTTCAAAATGGCCCTCAATGGCTTCGCGAGCCATGGCCATGGCATCATCCAGATCCTCACCAGCTGAGTAGCACCCCGGAATATCCGGTACCTCTACGCCCCAAGCGTGTTCGTCATCGCCCATTGAAATCGCAATTGGGTAAAGCATGTTCATTGTCCTCCTGAGTCGCCGCGCATCGGGATCGTCAGAGCAGCGCCTGTTGCAAAATACTGATTGCCGTTTTTTTGAGCAGGTCCTTTTTCGGATGAGGAACTGTTACCAGCCCCGGTTTGGTCGGGTGCTTGAAGTGATGATGACTGCCCCTGATTCGAACCAGATACCAGCCATCCGCAACGATCTGGCTTATCAAAAATCGGCTATTCACATCACCTCCATGTGGTGTGCTTAGGTGGTTACTATACCTACTGAGTTTATATGATCAACACTATAACCACTGAGCCTTCTCGGCGCCGATGGAAAGAGGGTGTGAAAAACGAGTTTAGGAGGGCGTGAGGAGAGAGTTCGGAGATGGCCGCAAATGAGGCGTTTTCTATATTGCAGGGTTTTGCCGCACCCCTTGAAACGCTCCTGTAGCTCCATCGAAGGGCATAAAAAAACCGGCCACATGGGCCGGTTTTTTTCTTTCTAGATCCCCGTCAAAACCATCTCAACGTGAGACCAAAATTCGATTGGAGCGGGTGAAGGGAATCGAACCCTCGTTATCAGCTTGGGAAGCTGGAGTAATGCCATTATACGACACCCGCTCAGAGCGGCTGACTTTGTACCAGATGTGCGCGTGGAAATGAAGTTTTTCTTTGCGCGAGATGGCTTTAGCGCAGGTGAAACAAGACATCGGACCGCGTGACGGTCGTTCGCGGGCAAGCCTCGCGCCTACTGTATGGCGTTAGGCTGCGAAGCTTGCTCGCGATGACGCTGTTTCAGATTGACAATGCATGGTGGTCCTGGACGTAGTGGTAACGCGGTCGGCTTGCCTGTTGCTCTGGTTTCAGGAAACCGAGCAATGCGTTGCGACTGTCTCGGCAGGCGGCTTTGTGTTCCATGTCGAGAAAGTGGCCCGTCGCATCCAGCGTCGTGAAGGAGGCGTGTTTCACGTGGTCGGCGAACAACCGGGCGCCATCGGCGGCGGTGTATTCGTCCCATTCGCCGTTCATGAACAGCACCGGCACGTTGATTTTCTCAGCGGCTTTGAAGAAGCACTGGCGATCGCTGTGCAAGAGGTCGTTGATGTGGAAGTGCATCTGCCCGTATTCATGATCGGCCAGGCTGCTGACGTGTCGATAGTTGAAGCGCTTGAACAGGGTCGGCAGGTGTTTGCCGATGGTGCTGTTCACCAGGTTGCCGACCCGGTCGCCGTCACGGCTGCCGAGGTAGTCAACACCGCGCTCGAGGTAGTCGAGCATGTGCGCGTTGATCTCCGGGGAGAACGAGCTGATCACGGCTTTTTCGATCCGTCGCGGTTGTTGGGCGAGGGCGACCAGGGTCGCGGCGCCACCCCAGGAAAACGACAGCACGTGTTCGGCGGCGAAGTGGTCGATCAGCTCCAGGAGGATCTGCCCTTCGACTTCCTTGGTCAGCAATTTCTCATGCAGGTTGTGGGCTTTTGACTTGCCCGCGTAGGGCTGGTCGTAGCAGACCACATTGAACTGCGGATGGAGGTTTTTCACGGTTTGTGCAAACGACGCAGTCGTGGCCATCGAGCCGTTGACCAAGATAATGGTCTTCTCTGCGGCGTCTGCGCGATAGAACTCCGTGTAAACCCGATACTGACCCTGTATATCCAGCACAGCGATTTCTGGCCTCATGTCATAAGACTCCTGGCAAGCGGGTATGCGCGCAAATGAGATTGCACGAGCTTTGTGACAGGTAGGCATACGCCTGGAATTTTGGAGGCCCATGTCGATCCATTGCAGTCCGGTCGACGGGTATTGTTATTGGCGGGCAGTCTGCCGGTCTGAGGCGGAACCTGAGGGTTCTCTAACCGACAAAAAGTTTCTTAGAAGTATGTTGTGACTCGTCAGTCACATTTCGGCTGACGACCTGATTCAAGCAGGGGAGAGGGGATCGCGCAAGTGCCATTTGTGAATTGTTCGACAACTTCTGCTGAGCGGTAGGCTGCTTAGATCAATTGGATCTCTTCGGTGCGCAACGCACGGTACTCGCCCGGTTTTAGCGCGTTATCGAGCACCAGCGGACCCATGCTTTCGCGGTGCAGGCGCAGTACTTTGTTGTCGAAGTGGCCGAACATCCGCTTCACCTGGTGATAACGGCCTTCGACGATGCTCAGGCGCGCCGACTTCGGCCCGAGCACGATCAGCTCGGCAGGTTGGGTGGTGAGGTCTTCGAAGGCGAAATACAGGCCTTCGGTGAATTTCAGCGCGTATTGCGGGCCGATCTCCTGTTCGGTCTCGACGTAATAGACCTTGGGCAGTTTGGTCTGCGGTTGGGTCAGGCGTCGCGACCAGCTGCCGTCGTTGGTGATCAGCATCAGACCGGTGGTGTTGAAGTCGAGGCGGCCGGCGATGTGCAGGTCGTCCTTGTCCGGCTCGTCGATCAGGTCGAGCACGGTCGGATGCTCTGGGTCGCGAGTGGCGCTGACGCAACCGGGCGGTTTGTGCAGCATGAAGTAGCGGGCGGGTTTGCCGACTTGCAGGACTTCCTCATCGACCTCGACACGGCTGAATTCCAGCACCTCGGTGTGCGGGTCGCTGACGATTTTTCCGTCAACCCGCACGCGCTTTTCCACCAGCAACAGGCGAACCTGCTTACGGTTGAAGCGGGGCAGGTTGCTGAGAAAACGGTCAACGCGCATGAGTTGAGATCGGCAGGAAAAGGGCCGCGCATCTTACGCGATCGGCCGGGCCGCTGCTTACAACTGCGACTCGACCTGCGCGCAGCGAGGGCACAGGCAGGATTTGTCGCGCAGCTCGGCGGGCAGCGCTTCGAGTACCGCCGGGTCGATGCTGACGCTGTAGCACCAGCAGGGCCGATCGGCGGTTCGCGGGTCGGCCAGGGTGCAGTCATTGGAGGCGCCGCAGGCCGGGCAGAATTCAGGCTTGTTCATGTAGGGCTATGCATAACTGGTGTGAGGCATTTGCGCGCAGGTACGGTTACGGCCGGATTGCTTGGCCCGATACATCGCATGATCGGCCCGAGAGAGCAGGGTGTGTAAGGTGTCATCCGGTTGCAAGGTGGTCAAGCCGATGCTGACCGTCAGCTGCAAGGCATGATCGTTGTAGGCATAACGCTGGTGTTCGACATGCTGGCGAATTTTCTCGGCGATCATCAGACCCGTCTCACCGTCCGTGTCCTTGAGCAGCACGATGAACTCTTCACCGCCCCAGCGACAAACGATGTCGGAATGGCGCAGGCAGCTCTCAAGATCCCTTGCGAAACCGATCAGCACCTGATCGCCGGCGAGGTGGCCGTAGGTGTCGTTCAAGGCCTTGAAGTGGTCCAGATCCAGCAACAATGCAGTCAGCGGTTTCGGTTCGCGTTGGGCTTCGTGCATGGCTTGCGCGGCCAGCAGGTCGAAGCCGCGACGGTTCGGCAATTCGGTCAGGCTGTCGAGCGTCGCCTGCGCGTGGATCTTGCCCTGATAGCGTTTGATCACCCGGTTGAGCAGCATCAGCACGATCAGCGTAACGAGCAGGCAAATCAGTAAATTGAGGTACAGCGACTGACGGATCTCACTCAGGGCGCCGTCTTCGCGTTTGTCGACGAACAGGTACCAGTTCAGCTCCGGAATGAACCGCACGTTAAGGAAATGTCCCTGGCCCTGGACGGAATATTCGTAGCTGCCGCTGTGGGGTTTGGGCAGTTGGCTGACCAGGTCTTTCATGCTCTCGAGTTCACTGAGTTTCTGGCCGATGTGCGCGCCTTGCGGGCCACCCTCTGCGCCGGTGAGTACCAGCCTGCCAAAGCTGTCGACGAAGTACACACTGCGCTGGTAGCGCTGCTGGTATTTGTCGATCAGCTTGATCACCGCGTCCACCGTCAGACCGACGCCCGCCGCGCCGATGAAACGGTTGTTGTAGTCGTAGACCTTGTAGTTGATGAAGAACGTCAGGTTGTCTTTGTTGGCAAGGTCGGGGTCGACGTTGATCTCGTAGGGATCGGCCATGTCACGCACGCGGAAATACCAGGCGTCGCGCGGTTCAGTGACTTTGACTTGCTTGAGCACGCCTTTGGCGTGGTAGTAGGTGAGCGTGCCGTTGGAGACGAAAAACGCAGTGTAGGCGCCGTAGTGGGTCATGACCTCGTTGAGGTAGCGGGTCATCTGGTCGGGGTCTTTTTCGCCGTTGACCACCCAGTCGCGCATGAAGGTGTCGCGAGACATCATCGAGGAAATCAGGATCGGTCTGACAAGGTCTTTCTGGATTTCCGAGTAGACCGTGTCCGATGTCAGCGGCAGCTCGGTGTTGACGATGTTGTCGCGGATCGACGCGCGCGAGGCGTAGTAGCTGAGGAATGACGTGGCGAGGAAGCCTGCGCCCAGCAGCGCGATCAGCGTGAGGACCAGCGAACGTTGCGAATACAGCGGCGAGTGAAGCGGCATGGCGATTCCGTTGGCAGTGACCCGATGGGGAGCATTCTAGAGGGACTGCGGGGAAATAACTGCGGGATTTGTGGGGTGAATCGGCAGGAATCAGGTGCGATGGCGCCTGTGCGGACGCCTTCGCGGGCACGTCGGAACGCCGACCGCTCGCTCCAGATCAACACCGCATGACCTGTAGGAGCCGGCTTGCTGGCGATGGTGGGTCAGCTACATAGACGTCAACTGACACACCATCGCCAGCAAGCCGGCTCCTACAAAGGGTATTGCGGTGTCACTCTGTAGGAGCGAGCGGTCGGCGTTCCGACTTGCCCGTGAATCGTGAGATCAGCGCCGATCTGTCAGATACGCACGCCACCCACCCAGATGACTGATATCCACCGCCCCCTCCAATCCATATTGCTCACAGATAAAGCCACTCTCCCAACGCCCATCCGCCAGTTGCACCTTGCCCAATCCCAACGGCGCCGGAATTCCGGTCAGGAACGACCCCAGCTCACGGCTCGGCAATTCCCAGACCTCCACTGCAATCGCCACACCGCCGTCCTTCACCCGCACCATCCCCGGACGAAACGGCGGACCACCGGCCAGTGCATACAGCTGATAGTCCGGCGAACTGAACGTCGATTCGACCAGCGTCGCGCCGCGCTGCTTCAGTTGCCAGTTCAGCGCCAATCCATCCAGGTGCGCACCGCACACCACCAACCTTGCGCGGTCATTGCGGGCGACTGCCGACGATGTAGGCGCATCCGAACGACGCTGAAACGCATCCGCCACGCTCAATAAGTACTGATCGGTAAACGCCCGACCAAACACCGTCACACCCCACGGCAAACCATTGCCCATGAACCCGCTCGGCACGGCGACGGCGGCGTAGTCGAGCAGGTTCATGAAGTTGGTGTAGTAACCCAGTTCCGAATTGCGCAGCACCGGTTCAGCCTCAAGTTCGGCCAGCGTCACGGGACGGCCGAGGGTTGGCGTGACCACACAATCGAGTCCTTCCAGCGCCTTGTCGCACAGCGCCTTCAAGGCTTGCAACCGATACTGCGCGCGGAACGTTTGCACGCCGCTCACCGCTGGCGCCTTGGCCAACACGGCGAGAATCACCGGCAACACCGCTTGAGGATTCTGTTCCATCAATTCGCCCGCAACGCTGTAGCGCTCCGCCACCCACGGGCCTTCGTAAAGCAAACGCGCGGCTTCGAGAAACGGCGACATATCCAGATCCACCGCTTCACCGCCCAGCGCCTTGAGCTGATCGATGGCGTCTCCAAACAACAGCGGACCTTCAGGGCAACCGAAGAACTCCAGGTCCTGCGCACGCGGCACGCCGAAGCGGAAGGGACGCGGAGTGCCAAACGCCGAGCCGTCATTCCACAGTGGATTATTGCGGCTGTACTCATCTCGCGGATCGAGGTGTGCGGTGAGCGCCAGCAACTGGCTCGCCTCCCGCGCCGTCGCGGTAAACGTCGTGACGCAATCGAGCGTCCGGCACGCTGGCACCACACCTGCCGTCGAGATCAGCCCCTTGGTGGCTTTCATCCCCACCAGATTGTTCAGCGCCGCCGGCACGCGCCCGGAACCTGCGGTGTCCGTGCCCAACGAAAAACTCGCCACTCCCAGCGCCACTGCCAGCGAAGACCCGGCGCTGGAACCACCCGACGGATACTCCGGCAACACGCTGTTCGGGCAGGCTCCATACGGTGAGCGACTGCCGTTGAGCCCGGTGGCGAACTGATCGAGATTGGTCTTGCCCAGCGGAATCGCGCCCAGCGCCAGCAACTGCTCGACGATGGTCGCCGACTGCTGCGGCACATAGGCAAACGCCGGGCACGCCGCGGTGGTCGGAATGCCGGCCAGATCGATGTTGTCCTTGATCGCGAACGGCACGCCGTACAGCGGCAGGCTGTCGATGTCCTGACCGTCGAGCGCGGCGAGGTACGGTTCCAGTTCTTCAACACTGAGCAAATGAATGAACAGGTGATAGTCGGGGTTCAGCGCGGCGGCTTTGTCGCGCAGGCTCAGCAGCAGTTGTCGCGGTGTGGTGTGGCCTTCACGGTAAGCACTGCGCAGGGCGTCGAGTTGCAGATTGATCGTCATGGCGTTAATCCTTTTTCAAATGGTTCAGTCGAGTTCCAGCACCACGACGCGCTGTCCGGCGCGCACCGCCGAACCCGGTTGCACGCGGATCTCGCGCACCACGCCGGCCATGGGCGCGAGCAGCGGAATTTCCATCTTCATCGACTCCAGAATCACCAGCACATCACCGGCGGCCACGCGGCTGCCGGTCTGCACCTGAACCTGCCAGAGGTTGCCGGCGATGTGGCTGTCGACGCTCATTTCACCACTGGCCAGTGGTGCGTCTTCAGTCGTTTCCGGTGCCGGCTCTTCACTGTCGTAATGCGCCTGGCCGCTGGCGATCCAGCGCTCGCGCTCGGCGTTGAACGCGCCTTGTTGCTGCTCGCGAAACGTGGCAATGGTCTCGGCTTCTTTCGCCAGGAACGCCTGGTAATCCGCGAGGTTCAACTGGCTGTGTTCGATGTTCAGATCGAAGCGCCCGAGCGGGAAATCCCGGCGGATGCGCAGCAGTTCATCGGCGCTCACCGGGTAGAAGCGGATCTGATCGAAGAAGCGCAGCAGCCACGGTTTGCCATCGAACGCGGCGACTTCGCGGTAGCGGTTCCACATCTGCAACGTACGACCGACGAACTGATAACCGCCGGGACCTTCCATGCCGTACACGCACATGTAGGCGCCACCGATGCCCACCGAGTTTTCCGCGGTCCAGGTGCGGGCCGGGTTGTACTTGGTGGTCACCAGGCGGTGGCGCGGGTCGAGCGGCGTGGCGACCGGTGCGCCGAGGTAAACGTCGCCCAGGCCCATCACCAGGTAACTGGCATCGAACACTGTGCGCTGTACTTCGTCGAGGTTCGGCAGGTCGTTGATGCGGCGGATGAACTCCAGATTGCTCGGGCACCATGGCGCGTCCTTGCGCACGGTGGTCATGTATTTCTCGATCGCCAACTGGCAGGCCGGGTCGTCCCAGGACAGCGGCAGATGGACGATGCGCGAGGGGACTTGCAGGTCCTTGGCGGCGCACACCGCGTCCCATTCACCGGCGACGATGCCGAGCAGATCGGCCAGCGGCAGTTGTTCGGGTTGGTAGTGCACTTGCAGTGAACGGATGCCGGGGGTGAGGTCGATGACACCGTGCAGGTTTTTGCTTTCCAGGGCTTGCATGAGTGCGTGGGCGCGGAAGCGCAAAACAAGGTCGAGTTCCGGTGCGCCGATCTCCAGCAGAAGATGCGTATCCCCCGAAAGACGTGCAACCAACCGCGTATCCTCCTGACCCAAATTCAACACCACAGGCGACTGTAGGCGCCGGCTTGCTGGCGATGAAGTGGACGCGGTGTCTATTAGGGCTCCATCGCCAGCAAGCCGGCTCCTACAAGGGTTCCATTTCAGGGCGAGATTGCGGGCGGTCTGGAGATCGACGGGGAGGAACTGCACTTTGTCCCCAGCCTTCAATTGCCCCAACTGCCAAAGATCCGCCTCGATCACCGTCACCGGGCACACAAACCCGCCCAGGCTCGGACCGTCCGGCCCGAGAATCACTGGCATGTCCCCAGTGAAATCCACCGCGCCAATGGCATACGGATTGTCATGAATGTTCGACGGATGCAGCCCCGCCTCACCACCATCAGCACGCACCCATTCCGGCTTCGGCCCGATCAGCCGCACGCCGGTTCTGCTGGAGTTGAAATGCACTTCCCACTGAGTCGCAAAGAAAGTGCCGATGTAGTTTTCGGTGAAGTATTCCGGTGCGCCATGCGGGCCGTAGATCACCCGAATTTGCCGCACGGCAGGCAATTCAGCGATTTCAGACAGTTGCTCGCCGACGCTGCGATCAATCAAAGCAGGCACATGCAACACGTCACCTGCGCGCAACGCCCGACCACCATGCCCGCCAAACTGGCCAAGGGTGAAGGTACTTTTACTGCCCAGATAATCCGGCACCTGCAGACCGCCGCGCAGGCACAGATAACTGCGAGCGCCCGCACCGGCAATCGTCCCGAGACTTAGCGTGGCACCGGCCGGAATCAGCAGCGCCGTGTTCATTGCAACCGTTTCACCGTTCAACGCCAGCGGAATCACCGCCCCGGTGACCGCCACCACGGCGTCGCAATTGAAGCGCAGCAACGGCCCGCTCATGGTGATTTCCAGCGCGGCGGCACCTGCTTCGTTACCCAGCAAAAGGTTGCCCAAGCGCAGCGCGCGACTGTCCATCGGCCCCGACGGTGGCACGCCCACGGCCCAGTATCCAAGGCGGCCGGGATAGTCCTGAACACTGGTCTGCGTACCGGCGCTGAGTACTTCAAATGTGTTGGCCTGATAGACCAGATGTTCGAGGCAGCGGGTCCACGGCTGACCGCTGGCGAACGGCGCATCGAGCAAAATCTGCCGCAGATAATCGCGGTTGGTTTCCACACCGTAGAGCAGGCTATCGCCCAATGCTTGATGCAGATCGGCACGCGCTGCTTCGCGGGTCGGCGCCCAGCAAATGACCTTGGCGATCATCGGGTCGAAGTACGGCGGAATCTCGCAACCGGCCTCGACCCAGGTGTCGATGCGCAGCTGTTTGCCGTCGGCTACGGGGAAATTGACAGCAGTCAGCAAACCGGGGCTCGGCTGAAAATCACGACCCGGGTCTTCCGCATACAGCCGTGCCTGAATCGCATGGCCGTTGGCTTTCAAGCCTTGGCTCAACACGCTCAACGGCGGCAAATCCCCGGCCGCCAGTTCGACCATCCAGCGCACCAGGTCCACGCCCCACACCTGTTCGGTGACGCCGTGCTCCACCTGCAGACGGGTGTTCACTTCGAGAAAATAGAAACGCCGGGCCTCACTGTCGAAGACGAATTCCACGGTGCCGGCGCTGCGGTAATTCACGGCTTTTGCCAGTTTGATCGCAGCGGCGCAAAGCGCCTCCGCCATGCCTTCGGGCAGGTTCGGCGCCGGGGTTTCTTCAAGGACTTTCTGGTTGCGGCGCTGCACCGAGCAATCGCGTACGCCGAGGGCGATCACTTCACCGCGACCGTCGCCGAACACCTGGACTTCCAGGTGCCGTGCGCGCTGGATGTACTTCTCGATGAACACCCCGGCGTCACTGAAATTGTTCTGGCCGAGGCGTTTCACCGCTTCAAAGGATTCGCTCAACTCGGCCGCACTGCGGCACACGCGCATGCCGATGCCGCCACCGCCTGCGGTGCTTTTGAGCATCACCGGGTAGCCGACCTGTTCGCCGGCGATCAGCGCCGCGTCGAGGCTGTCGAGCAACTCGGTGCCTTCGAGCATCGGCACGCCGTGTTGCTTGGCCAATGCGCGCGCGGTGTGTTTGAGGCCGAACACGCGCAGTTGTTCTGGCGTCGGGCCGATGAAGGCGATGTCGGCAGCTGCGCAGGCTTCGGCGAACGCGGCGTTCTCCGAAAGGAAACCGTAGCCGGGATGGATCGCCGTGGCGCCGGTGGCTTTGGCGATGGCGAGGATTTTGTCGACCGCCAGATAGGTGCCGGCCGCCGCGCCTTCACCGAGGCTGTGGGCTTCATCGGCTTGCAGAATGTGCAGGCTCGCGGCATCGGCTTCGGAGTACACGGCGACGCCGTTGACGTGCAGCTCACGCAGGGTGCGCAGGATGCGGCAGGCAATGGCGCCACGGTTGGCAATCAGGACTTTTTCGAACATGGCATAGACCCCGGAGGGGATGCGGGCCGTCCCGCAGTTTTTCGTTGGGCGCCGGGGTCGTCCCCGACGGCAGATTCACTTGTCTTCAGAACGCCACCGAACCCCTGTGGGGGCGGGCTTGCTCGCGATGGGGCCAGTACATTCGAGATTGATGTCGACTGACACTCCACAATCGCGAGCAAGCCCGCTCCCACATTGGGTTTGTGGTGTTTTTACTTTTTGAGGCACTGGCCTGAGCGGGCCTGACACAAGGCATACAGCCAGCGGCGTAAACGACTCAGTTCCATACCAGTAACTCCGCAGGCGTAGGGTTGTAGGCATTGCACGGATTGTTCAGCTGCGGACAGTTTGAAATCAGCACGATCACATCCATCTCCGCCCGCAGATCAACGTACTTGCCCGGCGCCGAAATCCCGTCTTCAAACGTCAGCCCGCCATCCGCCGTGACCGGCACGTTCATGAAGAAATTGATGTTCGGCCCGATGTCGCCCTTGCCCAGTCGCCCGTCGTGGACGCAGGCGCGCAGGTAGTTGTCGCGGCAGCTGTGCATGTAGCGTTTTTCCAGCGCGTAACGCACGGTGTTGCTCTCTTGCGCGCAGGCACCGCCGAGGGTGTCGTGGCGGCCGCAGGTGTCGGCGACGATGGTCAGCATCGGTTTGCCGAGGTTGGAATACAGCACGCTGCCGGTGCTCAGGTAGACGCTGTTTTGCCGGCGCAAAGTGCGTTGCACGTCGTAGCGTTCTTTCGGGTTGGCGACGCTGTAGAACAAGGTATCGACGGCCTGATTGCCTTCCAGATCGAGGATACGCAAGGTCTGGCCGGCCTTGACTTCCATCAGCCACGGTTCACCGGCGGGGATGGTGGCGCGATAGACCGCCGTTTCCGGATGCTTTTGAGCGGTAGCGATTGCGAGTGACATGGCAGCGATCCTCAGGCGAACAGACGGTCGGTGTTGATGAAGCCGCGCTCGTTTTCCGGGCGCGAGGTGCGACAGTGCTCGGCGACGCTGGCGTCGGCGTTCATCCAGCTCAGCTTCAGTGGTTTCGGTGCGTATTCCGGCGACGGGTCCATCGGATGTTGCAGGGCAGTGAGCACCACCAGCGTGTCCATCGGCGCGTACAACTCGATGTAGTCGCCGGCCTTGGAATTGCCTTCGACGAAGTGGAAACCCCCGGCCTCATCGACATTCACGCGGCTGAACAGGTTAAGGGTCATCAGCAGGTCCGACAGGCCCAGCCCCCACTTGCCCAGTTCCACCAACAGGTTGTCGGTGCCGTTGCGGAAGAAGCCGTTGCGCAGTTCCTGATAGCGGCCTGCGCCGTATTTTTGCGCGACTTCCTCAGCGCAGAGCACGCCGCCGAGGCTGTCACTCCAACCGCAGGTGTCGGCGGTTATTGCCGCCAGCACCCGGCCCATGTCCGAGTAGAGACAATGGCCAGTGGTGAGCTTGGCGGTGTGTTGGCATTTGAGGCTGTCGGGCAGGTTCAGGCGTTCGGTTTTTTCGTTGGCATTGAGCAGCGTCAGGCTGACGTTGGCGCCGCCGCGCAGGTCGGTGAGACGCAGCAGTTGGCCGCGTTTCAGGACGAACGAACGATGGCCGCCACCGGGGAGTATTTCTTCGGCGAAGGGAGGGAACAGTTGGGTCGAATCAGTCATGTGCAGATTCCTCTAAGCGATACGAAGCGTGCCTGCCAGCTCAGCCGGCAAGGCATCGACGGCTTTGCTGTGGGCGCGGCGGTCGCTGTTCAAAGGGATGTCGTAGGTGATGCGCGCGCCATAGGCGCCGGGGGCGTGCGGGTCGACGCGGACCTTGTCGAAGACCAGCAAACGGGTGCCGAGGCTGAAACCTTCGGACAGGTCATGGGTGACCATGAACACCGTCAGTCGCGTCTCGCGCCACAGCTCCAGCAACAAGGCGTGCATGTCTTTGCGGATGCCCGGATCGAGGGCGCCGAACGGTTCGTCGAGCAGCAACACGCGGGGTTTCATGATCAACGCCTGGGCGATGGCCAACCGTTGTTGCATGCCGCCGGAGAGCTGCGCCGGGTACTTGTCCAGCGAGTGGCCGAGCCCCACTTTGTGCAGCAGCACCGAGGCCTGTTCTCGCGCCTCTTTTTTAGCGCTGCCGAACAACCGCCCAAGCAACGGCGAGCATGGCAGTTCGAGGCCGAGGGCGACGTTGTCCAGCACCGTCAGGTGCGGGAACACCGAGTAGCGCTGGAACACCACGCCACGGCTCGAATCCGGTTCGCCGGCCAGCGTTTGACCGTCCAACAAAATCTCGCCGCGACTGGCGCGCTCCTGACCGAGTAGCAGTCGAAGGAAGGTGGATTTGCCACAACCCGATGCGCCGACCAGGGTGCAGAACTCACCTTCGTTGACGTTCAGGTTCAAACCTTCGAGCACCACCTGATCGGCGTATTGCTGCCAGACGTTTTTTACCGTGATGAAGCTCATGCGCGGGCTCCTTCATACCAGGGGAACGCGCGCTGGGTCAGGCGCTTCAGGCCCCAGTCCATCAGCCAGGCGAGCAGGGTGATCCACACCACGTACGGCAGAATCACATCCATCGCCAGGTAACGACGCACCAGGAAAATCCGGTAACCGAGGCCGTCGGTGGAAGCGATGGCTTCGGCAGCGATCAGGAACAACCACGCCGAACCGAGCATCAGCCGCAGCGAGATCAGCAGGCGCGGCAGCAATTGCGGCAGCACCACACGCAGCATCAGCGTCCAGGTTGAAGCGCCGAGGGTCTGGGCCTTTATCAGCAATTCCACCGGAATTTCCCGGGCGCGCTGTTCCAGATCCCGCGCCAGGCACGGGGTGATGCCGATCACGATCAGCATCACTTTCGACAATTCCCCCAGCCCGAAGACGATGAACAGAATCGGCAGGATCGCCAGCGGCGGCACCATCGACAGCACTGTCAGCAGCGGCGACAGCGGCGCGCCAAACAGCGGCAACGTCCCGGCGGCGATGCCCAGGCACAGCCCGGCCAGTGCGCTGATGCCGAGACCGATCGCGAGCCGGCGCAAACTGGACGCGGTGTCTTGCCACAGCACGTATTCGCCGGTGCGACTGTCGGCGGTGAACGCCAGGCGCTTCACCGCGTCGGTCATCTGCACCGCGCTCGGCAACAGTTTGTCGTTGGGGTTATCCGTCAGCCGCTCGGCCGAGCCCATGAAGTAGGCGAACAGCACCAGGGCGAACGGCAAGATCACCAACAACAGGCGACTCGGACGATCCGGGTGGCGATTGATCAGGCGCATGGCCAGTTCCTCTTCTTACAGCTTGGCGTCGGCGGCCATCTGCACGTAACTCGGGTCGAAGCGCAGCTTGAGGTTGGTCTTGTCGCCGCTGGTCACGCCATTGGCGAAGGCCATGCCGACGGCGCTGGTGTCCTTGGCGCCTTCACCGAGCAAGCCGTGCTGAAAGGAGAACTCGGCGACCTTGCGCATGGTCTCCGGCAGTTGCTTGCTGGTGGCGAACCCCAGGGCTTCTTTCGGCGTGGCGAACAATTTGGTGGTGTCGAGCTGCGCCTGGAAACCTGCGAGGTCGGTGCCAGACGCTTTGGCCATGTGTTCGAGGGCCGCCTTGCTGGCCGCGTTTTTCGCGTTCATCAACTCGACCACTTCGAACCAGGCGCCGGTCAGCGCTTTGCCCAGGGCAGGGTTGTCTTTGAGGGTGGCGCTGTTGACCACCATCATGTCCATGATTTCGCCGGGGATCTGGCTGGAATTGAAGACTTCGGTCACGCCGGGCTTGGCCTTGATGTCGGAGAGCATCGGGTTCCAGGTGGTGACGGCGTTGACCTGGTCGGTGTTGAACGCCGCCGAGATGTCGGCGTCGGAGGTGTTGACCACTTTCAGGTCTTTCTCGGTGAGGTCCACCGAATCCAGTGCCCGAGCCAGCAAGTAGTGGGAAACCGACAGCTCGACGAGATTGACGTCCATGCCCTTGAGGTCGCTGACTTTCTTGCCGTCGCCCTTGAGCACGATGCCGTCGTTGCCGTTGGAGAAGTCGCTGACGATCAGCGCGGTGCTGTCCACGCCACCGGCTGCCGGAATGGTCAGCGCGTCCATGTTGGTCATGGTGCAGCCGTCGAACTGGCCGGCGGTGTATTGGTTGATGGATTCGACGTAGTCATTGAGCTGCACCACATCAATCTTGATGCCGTACTTTTTCGCCCATTTGTCGACGATGCCTTGGCTGCCGGCGTACTCCCAGGGCATCCAACCGGCGTAGATGGTCCAGCAGACGCTGAAATGGTCTTTTTGCGCAGCCTGGGACGAAACGCTCACGAAGGCTGCGAACGCAGCGGCGAGGAGGGCGGGTAAACGAAGCTTGAGCATGGGTGGTTCTCCAGTTGATCAAGGGCGGGCAGGAGTCAACGCGGCACCGTGAACGGTGGCTTGTCTCCCGGGCTTTTGTCCCGCCGTGTAACCTCAACTGGAGGTCGCCAACTCTCGGACCAGTCACTCGCGTCAGCGAGCCGGAACCCTAGTCAGCCATTGCAAATTGTGGTGCCGCGAACCTGTGATGACTCCTGCACGGGGTTTGTTAAAGCGAGAGCCGTGCCAAGTCGCCCGAAGCGCTCTGGGCCGAGGGATTGCCATTAAATGGCGTGATGGAAGGGGTGTTCGTTGCTTTGTGATGGTGCGTCCGTGCACCGAGATGCAGCGCGGCTGGCCGCTGATCCGAAGGCCGGAGTCGCCCGGCACTCGCCATCGTATTTCCAGTCAAAACAGGTGTCAGCCGGCCTGTATCGGCTGCGGGTCTTTCAGGAGGCCACGCCATGTTTCGTCGACTGTTGCTGGGTGTTGTGCTTGGTGCCGGGCTGGCCGGTTGCTACTACTACGCCGGCTCATACGATGTGTACTCCACACCTTATTACTATCCCGGCTATGCGCCGTATTCCTACTACTACTACGGCCCGCGCTATTACTATGGCCCACGCTTTTATGGCGGCTATCGCTACTACTATTGGGGCGGGCATGGGCCACGTCATTACGGCGGTGGATATCGTGGAGGGCACCATTAATCAGCAGGTGAATGGATGAAAAACCTTTCATCGGCCAGATGTTTCAACTTGTTGCAGGACCGCACCAGATTTCGAATTCGATGTCTGATCTCTCGACAGTCACCGAATAATTGACTGTCGCTCGCCAGCGTCGCTGGTGTGGCTCACTCGCGGTCCAGGAGGCCGCTATGCTCCGTCGAATTCTTCTGATTGCCTTGTTGGGTTTGTCTGTTGGTGCGTGCGTACCCTATGCCGATGGAGGAGGCAGCTACTACAGTTCCGAGGTGTACACATCCCCTGCGCCGTATTACTCCGGTGGCGGGCCTTACTACTCCAATGGCGGTTACTACACATCGCCGCGCCGGTATTACTCGCCACCGGCCCGGTATTACCAGCCTACTCCGCGGTATTACTACCAGCCGCGGGTTTATCAACCGGCGCCGCGTTATTACCAGCCGTCGCCACGAGGCGACTACCGAGCTCATCAGAGTCGCGGCTGGGACGGTCATGGCCGTGGCGGTTGGGACGGTCGTAACCGTGGCAATTGGAACAACGACAATCGCGGTGGCCATGGCGGACGCGATGGTCGGGGTGGACGGGGCGGCCATGATGGGCGTGGCAGTCACCGGTAGCTTCCACGGAAACATCCTCGATAAAGCGGCGCATAAAGCGCCGCTTTTTTTATGCGCCAGAGATAGGGGTCGCAGGTCATGACTGGGGTTTAGGTGACGGCCTCAAGGAACTGCGGTGGCCTGCCCGATTCGAAATTCACCCTCCTTGCTCCATCTCCTCGGGCGTTCTCGGAACCCTCCTACATTTTTATTTCTGCGCGTTTGTTAGCGTTTGTGCATTCGTATTGATGTTGAAAAAAAACTTCAATGAAATGAGGGTGTACGAGCAGAAAGCTATTTAAATCATGAATTTACTTATTATCCATCAAAACTTTCCTGGTCAATTTCGGCATGTTGCATTGGCGGCGCTGTGCCGGCCGGGCGTCACAGTCACTGCGATAGGTCGAGATACTGCTCCAGGTCTGCATGGAATAAAGCTCTTTAGATATAGATCTATAAAAAAAGCGTCAAATTATACTCATCCGTATTTGCATAAATATGAAGAGGCGGTAGGTGATGGGCAACAAGTCCTTGGGTTGTTGAAAGGGCTCAAGCAAAGAGGTTATCGCCCTGATGTGGTACTCGCGCATCCAGGATGGGGCGAAACACTGTTTGTTAAGGATGTATATCCTGATATTCCCCTGATTCATTTTTGTGAGTATTACTATCATTCAAAAGGCGCGGATGTGGGTTTTGATCCTGAGTTTCCGTGTGCGCCAGATGCTTCTTCAAGAATTCGTCCGCTGAACTCGATGCATCTTTTGAATCTTGAACAATGTGATGTTGGAGTTGCACCAACACATTGGCAGCGGAGTTTGTTTCCGACAGCGTATCACTCAAAAATTCACGTGATTCATGAGGGTATTCCTTTAGAAACTCTTGGGCCTATGCCGTTTTCCTCTGTAAGGCTACCCAGTGGGCACGTGCTGGAAACCGGGCAGCCAATCGTGACGTATGTCGCGAGAAACCTCGAACCTTATCGCGGATTTCATAGTTTCATGAGATCTATTCCTTATATCCAGGCCGATTGTCCGGGCGCCCAGATTGTAATCGTGGGAGGCGATGGTGTCAGTTATGGGCGTTTGCCGAAAGGGTTTGCTAATTGGCGCAGTAAGTTGCTGGAGGAGTTGGATATAGATCTTTCCAAGGTGCATTTCACGGGTAAGCTGTCTTATGAAACGTATAGAGCCGTTTTGCAGGTTTCAGAAGTGCATGTTTATTTGACTTATCCCTTCGTTATGTCTTGGTCGTTACTAGAGGCGATGGCCTCTGAGTGTGTCGTGATAGGTTCCGATACCGCTCCGGTTCGGGAGGTAATTGACGACGGTATAAATGGATTGCTGGTGGATTTTTTTGATGCTGAGGCAATAGCTGGAAAAGTATGCAGCGTCTTAAAAACTCCCGGTGATTTTAATTTGATTGGAAAAACAGCGAAATCGACAGCGAGCAGGTTTGATTTAAAACATGGCTTGCAAGGCTATTTCGAGATTTTTGATCGCCTGGTTTCTTGTTCTAAATAGGCTGTTTGATCATTTTAAAGGGAGTTTGAAATGTATAGGGTGATTCGCAAGGATGCATATTGGTGGTGTAAAACCATACTGAAGTACGGTTTGGTTGTGGCTTTTTGTTCTTGGCTGGTGAGTTGTTATGTTGAATCTGAACGCATGGCAGAAGAGCGGGATCGCAGACGAGAGGAGTCAAAAAAATGCAATCAGAAACTTGCTGGTATGGAGCACGTTCCCATCTTGGGTGGGAGCCTTCTTGATCGAACCAAGATACCAGGATTCCATTTTGGTTCTTCAACGAGAGACGGGTTGTGCATTGCAGATGTTCTTGAGGGTTCTTTCTGGTGGACGGGGACTGAACTGCGCACAGAATATCAGGAGAGTGGGAAAGAAAAACCATCTAGCTGGGGGCATTTCAATGTGGCTGCGAGGTTGTACACAAGAAAGCCATCCACGGAACCGTACAATATGGGACGTAAGACTATCGATTGGCCTGATGAGCTTACTGTAAAACTAAAAAATTACCCGGGCTTGGAGCTCTGGCTTACCGCTCCTCCTCCTAGTGTTAAGAATGAATTCTCGGTTACAAGTTTTGTAATACGTGATTGGCGTCGACGTGACGGAACACCGCGCACGATATCGTGTGACGGCTTGGATTCGCCGCGGGAGAAAATTGTAGAAAGCGGAATGAGTGGGACGGATCTATTAAGGTTTAACAAGTCGCAATTGGAAAATTTAGATTTTGGTGACTTGAACGCCTATTGTACGGTCGGATTGCATAATTTCGATTTTGCAGGGGGAGATGCCCGTGTGGGGACTGGAACTGAGTCCTTGCGGGGGGCTTCCATAGCGCTTCAGATGATTAGTGAATATCTTTCGAACTCTATAATTACAGGGAAGTAACTATGAGTTATGTTTTTAGTGTTTTAGAGAAAAGAAGAATTTTCGAAGCTGTCAGTATATGCAGTGGGATGGTATTTGGATCGGAAGAAGAGAGGTATAAGGCAGTAGGGAAGGAAGGTAGTAATTGCGCGCCTTTCTATCAGGCTTTATCAGATATTATAGGTGAGAAGCTTTCTGGCAGAATTGTTTTTAATGAAACAATTAAGCGCACTTTGAAAAGTGCCAAGCTCTGGCTTGATGTGGCGATTGATGCCAATGGAGGAGACGGTGCTTACTCTGCTTTAATTCGAGCCTATACGCTACGGCAAGGGCAGTTGAGGCTAAAAAAGACGTTTAACGCTGAGCTGATACAAGAAGCATCCAATGGTGTGGCAGTAAATTTTGTAAATGCTCTGGTGTACGGATCAGTTAAAGATGATTTGGCCCCATGGACAGTGCCATTAATTAGCCAAATCGCTTCCATCGATGCAAGAGCCGTTGGTGAAATATTATTCGAAGACGAAAGTGGTACAGAAGATACTGCCTCGAGTCGTAATTCAGGATGGTCGGGTACCATCGCCTTTAGCCTGTTGGGTGGGGAGTTTCCCTATGAGACGTGGAGATTGATATCGGCGGGTGATCCTGGTTCGGAAATAAAAGGCAGTCATGATCAAGTAAAGGTTAATAGGATCGATGATTTTAAGAATCTCCTGTTTGCCATAAATTCATACAGCGTAGCTCTTCAGGCTGTCGTAAATAATTTTGGGCAGCACATGTTGGCGACATTATTTTCTATCCCGACGCAGATAAATGTGGCGCTCGATAGTGGGAATATTAATCCGCTAATTCAGTATGTAGTTAAAGGTACGCCTATTTCACCAACAGTTAATCTGATCTTGAAATACGGTGTGAATGCCTTCTTTGACATGTTTAGACGAACCTACGGAGGTGGCGCTACTGTTGCGGCTACCACGGATGAAACTTTTGCTGTTAACGCCTATGCATTTTTCTCGGCGCTCCCGCCCAGTCAATCCCAAAGCATTGTTGCAAAGACAATTGGGGAGTATGGCAGCGCTTCTGAGTGGGGAGTACTAGCTGCCCAGGATACGTCTATCGGGCAGGCGTTACGAAACTCTCTAAAATACCTGAGCGAAATAGTTATAGAAAGAGACGACGGTTTTTCAGGGCGCGGACTGGAACTCCATGACTCGAAAACCGGCGAAGGTGTCATCACTGAGCAATGGCTTATTGATCGCGCGGACATGTTAGGCCGCCTGATAGCCAAGACCAATGGGTCATTCGGAGAAAACACCGCTCAGAGGTTTTCCTATTCAGATCTTGCATCAGGTAAACAGGCTCCAATGATTACAGGGGTTTTAAATCCTCTGGTTATGTTTGGTGATGATGGAGGCCGTTCGATCAGCGGGGGAAAAAATATCGACCATCTTTATGGTGGTTCCGGCGATGAGAGAATCAACAGCAGTGAAGGAAATGATTATGTTGAAGGTGGTCAGGGAAACGACTCGTTAAGCGGCGGAGATGGAAATGATGCGCTACACGGGATGGCCGGTGATGATGTATTGGTGGGCGGCAAAGGTAACGATACTCTGAGGGGAGGCGCCGGCAACGATCGATATGAATTCACAAGTGGCGATGGAATCGATCAGATTTACGATTTAAACGTCAATGGTCAGATACTGATACATGGCCTTCCGATACCTCTCCCAAAACGTATTGGCCCTCTGAGCAATACCTGGATCACTGAAGATGGCGCCATTACTTTAACCCTCATCGAAGAACTCGCTGAAAAAACACTCAATATCAAATACGGCCAGAATGACCTGATCGTCATAAGACAGTACACACCGGGAATGTTCGGCATCCAGCTTCCAGGCTACGAAAACCTTCACTTTGCGAAGCCCTATCTCACCATTTCCGGTGACCGAATGGCTGAAGATGCCGATCCGGATGTTCCCGGTGAGCAGCTTTCTTATGATGAGCTAGGCAACGTTGTGGTGATGCCGAAGGTAAAACAGAGCAACCGGGCAGATGTGCTGCACGGATCGGTTAACCACGATGTGCTCATTGGGCTCGGTGGTTCCGATCGGTTATTCGGTAAAGCCGGAAATGATCGTTTGTTTGGAGAGAAGCAGGCCACTATCAAAAAGGCGATCACTGGGGGAGCCGTTCGCGGACGAGCAAGTCGTGGCGATTGGCTTGATGGGGGGCTGGGCGACGATCTGCTGGTCGGTAGTTCATCCAGAGACGTGCTTCTCGGAGGTACCGGAGGAGATACGCTGGTTGGCGGGGCGGGCGACGACAATCTATCGGGTGATGGTATGACCGGTGGCTTGTTGGACAGCTGGGAATTCAAGCGCGTTGAACTCCCTTTCGGCAAGGATGGTAGCAGTTGGCATCCAGGCCTATCCGATGCCTCCACTAGCACGGCCGTAGAAGGTGGTAACGACATTCTTTATGGCCAGGGTGGTCACGATTTTATGACCGCTGGTGGGGGGGACGATTTTCTCGATGGCGGCACCGGGAATGATGTCATGGGCGGCGATCAAGGAAATGACACCCTCCTCGGAGGCAATGATGACGACATCCTGTTTGGAGACAACCACGATTCTGCTGGCGGACTCAAAAGCAGGAGCCACGGAAACGATTTGCTGGACGGTGGTGATGGCAATGACGAACTTTACGGTAATGGTGGTAGCGATGTGTTGTACGGCGGCCTCGGTAACGATGATCTAAAAGGCGATGACGCTGAGTTACAGGGTCTTGAGGGGGATGCAGCCCATTATTTCGGGAGTGACTTTCTGGATGGTGGTGCGGGCAACGACACCCTCCGGGGGGGCGGTGCTGATGATTCACTTTATGGCGGTGCAGGTAACGATAATCTCTCTGGCGACTACCTAACTCATCCCGTTAATTACCACGGTAATGATTTCCTTGATGGCGGTATCGGTGATGACACGCTTATAGGCATGGGCGGCTCCGATACGCTGATAGGGGGAGAAGGAAATGACGCCTTGGACGGAGACGAACACAGTCTGCCAGAGGGCGGAATTAATGATGACTACATTCAAGGCAATGCAGGAAACGACACACTCTGGGGAGGCTTGGGCGCCGATACACTTTATGGCGGCGCTGATGACGACTTCTTGCTGGGTGATTATGAGCTAAGGCCCGAAACGGAACATGGCGCAGATTATCTTGATGGCGGTGCCGGTAACGACACCCTGATAGGCGGAGGTGGAGACGACACGCTAAATGGCGGTGCAGGTGGAGACTATCTTCGCGGTGGTCCCGGTAACAACGTTTTTGAAGGAGGCAGTGGCAAAGACTATCTGGATGGGTTAGACGGCGATGACACTTATCACTTCGGCGCCGGCGATGGTATCGACGTTATCGCAGATACAGGCGGAAACAACATCATAAAATTCGGACCTGGATTTGCTGCGAGCAAATTAAAAGTTGGCATCGTTGTTGTTGATATTGGCCCAGTATTACGACTGACGAATGGGTTGGGTGACGCGGTTCGGATCCGTGATTTTGAAAAATGGCAAAATTCATCGTTTAGTTTCAGTGACGGTATCGTTTTAAGTTTTCAGGAGGTTATGGCAATTGCCCGAGGTTCGGTAGGCGTTTCGCCTTTGGTAGACCCCTCTCCGAGAAGTGGCGCAGATGAAAGTGGCATCGGGGCGGCAGATAACGATACTGTGACGGAGCAATCAGGAGAGAATGACAATTCCAGTGGGGCGGCGCATACCAATATTACTGCGGCTGATACCCCGCGAGTTAAAACTGATGCCGATAAATTGTGGGGCGAAGAGTTTATGGATAATCTGAAAAAGCGTCGCTCTGCACTTATGTTGGCATCGGGGTTCCTGCTGAATGCTCAGGGAGTCTGGAGTAAAAATCATATTGCTAACGATGATTACAGCTATAACGAAAAAACCAATCTGATTGTTGAAAGTTTTCAGACGGGATCGTTGTCGGAAACCCCGGAGCGGATGAATCTGGTTTCTGGTAAGGCAGTATTCAGCGAGATAACTTCAAGTTTAATTTCCCGTTCTGAGTCCCGGCCTGCAGTGGTTGGTGGACTAAAATATACCCCAAAACAAGAACCGCATTATTATTCATCTGGTTCGAACTACAGTGGTTTTGCATTGAGTGCAGGTGAAGTTGTCGTCGAGCATAAAAGTGCCACCGGCGTCATCCAAGGCTGGTATGTTTACCCTGCGGGAAGCTTAGAAAGCAGCGAGTTAAGTTATAAGCAGTTCAGTTTTGATGTCACGACTGAAACCATCAAGCATCAAATTGTTCAGGGCGACGATGCTGGCGGCAGAGTAAATCTTGAAGTCGGTAATATTTTTCATGGCGGGGCGGGTGACGACTTGGTGGTCACCTATAAGTCTCCCGACGTTGATTATGGCGAATATGAGGCTAGGGCCACCGGTGCATTTCTTTCGGGTGGAGCAGGAAACGATACGCTGGTCGGATCAGAAGGTGCGGACTATCTAGTCAGTGGCGCAGGGCACGACCGGCTTTATGGTGAGAATGGTCCTGACACATACATAATCGCTCCTCATGCAGGAGCGACTACCATTGTTGCGGATATGTTGAATCCTGTTTTTCTTCGCTCGGAAGTTGGTGCCTCCGGTTGGCATTCTGAGTTCGGAGCAGAGGATGTGGATACAGTCAGACTTCCAGATAGGGTAACTCTTGATCAGTTGCAATTAAATTGGGGCGCCGTATTGGTCGAAGCAGTAAATATTGAGTTGGCCCGAAAGCCACAGCGCGGCGCCTATCGCAATCCACCCCGTGGGCAGATGCTGTACTCAACGCTTGATATCTCTTGGGGTAAAAATCAACAGGTTCGTATAGTTTTGCCTAATGCTAGTGATCTTAGTGGTTCTGGTGTTGAACTTGTGGAGTTTTCAGATGGGTCAAGTTTAAATCTGGGGGAACTTATCGCTGTTAGTAAATTAGGTCCCGCACCTGATATCTATCAATATGGTGTTCTAATTGATAATGCGGTGGAGGCTATCTCTTTGCGGGATGCTAAAAAACTCCCTCTCGTTGGTGGCCAAGGCAATGACACTTTGAGCGGCTCTGGTGAAATACGAGGCATGCACGGAGATGACTTGATCTCGGGTGGCGCAGGGGACGATACCCTATGGGGAGGGCCTGGTAACGATACTTTAAGCGGTGGTGCGGGCAATGATATTTACAAATATGACGGCATGGGAAGAGATTTGATTGTTAATGCATCTGGCGGTATTGATGGAATCGATTTTACGGACTTCGATGCATCCATCCATCAGCTGAAATTTCACCGCGATAACAATGATCTCGTCGTAGTGGTGAATTATGGTGCGTCGCCGAAGATACGAGTAGCCAATCATTTTTCAGGAGGCGATGCCTCGATAAGTTTTATAAGAGTTCAAGCCGTAGACAGGACCCCTGAAGACTACACTGCGAACCAGCTGATTGAGCTTTTACATCCGCTGCCCCCGTTAAGAGATATGGACGATATATTTTTACGGGATGATGAGGGTGTAGCTGAGGCAATTAAGGAAATAACTGAATTTTATGGGGTTCAGATGTAATTAGCATTTCGATGACAAACAGACGGTGACTGCTACCCGTTCGTAGGAGCGCGCCGGGACTCGCTAGCAGAACATGGCTCGCCTGCGATAGACCTCTTGATAGGCTATCGCGGGCGATGCCCGGACCTTAGTACTCGGAAAGATCCGCCAGCGGATGCCGCCCTTCCCAAACCTTGTGAAAATGCGCCTCCACCACCGCATCCGGCACATTATTGATATCTGGCCAATGCCAGTGCGGTTTCTGGTCCTTGTCGATCAACCGCGCCCGCACGCCTTCGCTGAATTCCGGATGACGGCAGCAGTTGAGGCTCAAGGTGTATTCCATCTGAAAAACCTGTGCCAGCGACAGGTGTCGGGCGCGGATGATTTGTTCCCACACCAGATGAGCGGTCAGCGGCGAACCTTCACTCATTGTCCGCGCAGCACGGCTGAGGAGCAGGTCGGTGCTATCGCGCTGTTGGCTGATGGCCTTCCAGGCGCATTCCACGTCACTGACGTCCAGCAGTTCATCGATCTGCTGACGACGCGGCAGCCATTGGGCTTCGGGCATCTGCGCGAGCGCTTCCTGTTGCAACGCCTTGAGCAGGCTGTTGAGCTGCATCGGCGTCTGTTCCTGCCAGTTCAACTGCAGCAAACCTTCGATCAGCTCGTCTTGCTGTTCATCGAGCAGAAAACGGTCGGCCAGGTCCAGATCGAGCGCATCCCGACCGTTCATATGTGCGCCGGTCAGGCCGAGGAACAGACCGAGCTTGCCGGGCAGGCGCGACAGAAACCAACTGGCGCCGACATCCGGGTACAGACCAATGCTGATTTCCGGCATCGCCAATCGGCTGCTTGGCGTTACGATTCGGATGCTCGCGCCTTGCAAGAGGCCCATGCCGCCACCCAGAACGTAGCCATGGCCCCAGCAGATCAGCGGTTTGGGGTAGGTGTGCAGGCTGAAGTCCAGTCGGTATTCCGCCGCGAAGAAATGCGCGGCCAGCGGCGGTACTTCACCCGGATGCTCGCGGCAGGCTTCCACCAGGCTGCGGACTTCGCCGCCGGCGCAAAAGGCCTTGGCACCTTTGCCGCGTAATAATACGCAGACGATTTGCGGCTCCTTGGCCCAAGCGTCCAATTGATCGCGCAAGGCGTTGATCATCGGCAAGGACAGGGCGTTCAGGGACTTTTCGGCATCCAGGCTGGCAACGCCGATGCGGGCGCCGTCGGTGCCGGTGAGTTCTTCGAAGTGCAGATTCATCGTGACCTCGATCGGGAATTTGAGCGTTCAGTATGATCGCAATGCAGGAAAGTGCCGGTTCTGTGTCAGATCAATTGACAAGCGTGATGGGCTTTCCTAGGGTTCGCCCCATTGTTTTTACCGGATGTAACCATGACTGCTGATGACCGTATCAAACTCGAACCGGGCTGGAAGGAGGCACTGCGTGCTGAGTTCGACCAGCCCTACATGGCAGAGTTGCGCAATTTCCTGCAGCAGGAGCGCGCGGCGGGCAAGGAAATCTATCCTCCGGGACCGATGATTTTCAATGCGCTCAACTCGACGCCGCTGGACAAGGTCAAAGTGGTGATACTCGGTCAGGACCCGTATCACGGCCCGGGCCAGGCCCATGGCTTGTGCTTCTCGGTGCAACCGGGCGTGCCGGCGCCGCCGTCGCTGGTGAACATCTATAAAGAGCTCAAGCGCGACCTGAACATCGACATCCCCAATCACGGTTACCTGCAGAGCTGGGCCGATCAGGGTGTGTTGATGCTCAATACCACGATGACGGTGGAGCGGGCCAATGCCAATGCGCACAAGGACAAGGGCTGGCAGTTTTTTACCGACCGGATTATTGAAGTGGTCAGCCAACAGCAACCGCATCTAGTGTTCATGCTGTGGGGCGCCCATGCCCAGAGCAAGCAGAAACTGATCGATGCGACCAAGCATCTGGTGTTGACGTCGGTGCATCCGTCGCCGCTGTCCGCTTATCGCGGTTTTCTCGGGTGCGGGCACTTCAGCCGGACCAACAAGTTTCTTGAGCAGAATGGCGAGACACCGATCGAGTGGCGGTTGCCGCCGGTTTGATGGGGTGTACGTGATGGCCCCATCGCGAGCAAGCCCGCTCCCACATTCGATCTGCTGTGAACACAAACAGTGTGTTCACAGCAGATCGAATGTGGGAGCGGGCTTGCTCGTGAAGTAGGCGCCTCGGTCTATCAGACGGAATCTGGGTTGCGATTCCAATACTTGAACAACGGCTCCGCCAGAAACAACACAAACAACAACCGCATCACCTGCATTGCCGTCACCAGCGGCACCGACAATTGCAGGGTCTCCGCCGTCAGGCTCATCTCCGCAATCCCGCCGGGCATCATGCCCAGGGTCAGCGAACGCAAATCCAGATGCGTCAGCGCACTCAATCCGAGCGCTGCCGCCGTGGCGATCAGCATGGTCAGCACCGTCCCGATCAAGGTCCGCCCCATAAACGAAGGCGCCCGCCGAAAAAACTGCCGATTGAAATGACAGCCCAGGCCGCTGCCGATCAGCCATTGGCCGATCTGGCTGCCGCCATGGGGCAAACCGATATGCAAATCCCAGCCAATGCTCACCGCCGCACTTACCAGCAGCGGTCCGAACAGCCATGGGTTGGGTTGACGAAGACGTTCCCAAAGCCAGGCCGCCAAGGCGCCCGCCGGGAATAGAAGGGCCAGCCACCACCAGTTGACGGCTGTCGGATGAACGATCGGCGCACCGTCACCCAGCAAATACTTGAAGGCGGCCGGCACACACAGCACGACTACCAGCACCCGCAGACTTTGCCCGGCCGCTACGCGACTGAGCACCGCGCCATTGCGCGCGCCGAGGTTGACCATCTCCCCGGAGCCGCCGGGCATGCTGGAAAAGAACGCCGTGGCGCGATCCTCACCGGTGCGCCGCATCAGCCAGACCCCGACGATGGCCGAGAGGCTGGTGACCAACGCACCGAAGAAGATCAGACCGAAGTGGCTCAGCACCTGCTCCATCACCATCGGGGTGAAGTGCAGGCCGATGCCGATGCCGACAATCCACTGACCGCACTTGCGGCCGCCAGGGATTTCCGCCAGTTGCCAGGGCGTCAGGCAACGCACCAGGATGATCGCCAGCAACGAGCCGACCATCCACGGCAGTGGCCAGCCGACAAGGCTGGCCAGGTAACCGCCCAGCGCGCCGACCAGCGGCGTACCCCACCAGGCGTTGAAGGGTGTTCGATCAGACATCAGCAATGGCGCGCTGAGCAGCCGAACGTTTACGCCAGATCCTCAGCAGTGGCATCAGCAGCATGATCGCTGTCAGTACCCAGACACCGAACGTGATCGGGCTCGACCAGAGGATCTCCAGCGCACCGTTGGAAATTGACAGGGCGCGACGCAGGTTCTGCTCCATCAAACCTCCGAGGATGAAACCCAGCAGGACGGGCGACAATGGGAAGTCCAGCTTGCGCAGGATGTAACCGAAGATGCCAATGCCGATCATCAGGAACAGGTCGAATGTGGTGGCGTGCACCGCGTAGACGCCGATCCCGGTGATGATTGCGATCACCGGCACCAGCGCCCAGTTCGGCACGGCAAGGATGCGGGTGAAGATGCGGATCATCGGGATGTTGAGGATCACCAGCATGATGTTGGCGACGAACAAGGAGGCGATCAGGCCCCAGACAATGTCCGGTTGCTGTTGGAACAACAGCGGACCCGGGGTGATGTTGTACAGCGACAAGGCGCCGATCATCACCGCCGTGGTGCCTGAACCCGGGACACCAAGGGTCAGCATCGGTACCAAAGCGCCGCACGCTGCACCGCCGATGGCGGTTTCCGGTGCCGCGAGGCCGCGCATGTCGCCCTGGCCGAACGTGCCTTTGGCACCGGCGATGCGCTTCTCGGTCATGTAGGCCACGGCGCTGGCCAGTGTCGCACCGGCACCCGGCAGCACGCCCATGATGAAGCCCAGTACGCCACAACGGATGTTCACCATGAACACCGCCGACGCTTCCTTGAAGTTGAACATCATTCGGCCGGTGGCTTTTACCGCTTCCTGACCGTGATGGGTTTTTTCCAGCAGCAGAAGAATTTCACTGATGGAGAACAGGCCTAATACCAATACGACGAATTGAATACCATCCGTCAGATGGATGTTGTCCCCGGTGAACCGGTACACACCGCTGTTGGCATCGATCCCGACAGTCGACAGAAACAGGCCGATCAAAGCAGCGATAAAAGTCTTCAGCGGACGATCACCCGCCATGCCGCCCAGGCAGACAATCGCAAACACCATCAGCACGAAATATTCCGCCGGCCCGAATGCAATCGCCCATTTCGCCAGCAGCGGTGCGAACAGAACCATGCCGCAGGTGGCGATAAACGCACCGATGAACGAACTCCATGCCGATAGCGACAGCGCGACACCAGCCAGGCCTTTGCGGGCCATCGGGTAACCGTCGAGGGTGGTCATGACGGTGGACGCTTCGCCCGGAATGTTCAGCAGAATCGAACTGATTCGGCCGCCGTATTCACAACCCAGGTACACCGCTGCCAGCAGGATCAAGGCTGACTCCGGTGGCAGGCCCAGGGCGAATGCAATCGGGATCAGCAATGCCACGCCGTTGATCGGGCCCAGGCCCGGCAACAGACCGACCACGGTGCCGATCAAGGTGCCGCAGAGGGCGGTCACCAGGTTGTACGGGCTCAGCGCGACGCCGAAACCCTGTCCCAAATAGCCAAGAGTATCCATATCAGTTCTCCAGAACGTCGAGCACGCCCAACGGCAGCGGTACGTCCATCACCTTGTCGAACAGCAAGTAAAGACCCACCGCCATCAGCGTGATGATCACCACACTGGGCAGCCAGCGGCCACCGTACAGGCGGGCCATCGGGATGCCGATCAGGGTGCTGGCGACGATGAAACCCAGTGGCTCGAAAGTGCCTGCGAACACGAGCAACAGCAGCACACAGATACCGATTTTGGTCAGGGTTTCGCGGTCCATCGGCGGTTCGTCGGGGTTGTGCTTGATCGGTGCGGGACGAAACACCATGTACAACAGCGCGATGCCCATCAGGCCGAGCATCAACAATGGAAAGGCCCGAGGCCCGACGGGTTCATAAGAAAAAGCCGCCTGATACGGCCACGCCATCAGCGCCAGGCCAATACAGGCCAGCAACAGCACCGAAGCAAAAATGCGTTGTAAGAGCATAGGGAACTCCTGTGCCGCAGCCCCGCAGAACGGGGGCCGCAGCCGCTAGACAGAGGCGATCACTGAATCAGGCCGAACTCTTTGGCCAGCACTTTGTAGTCCGCGACCTGCTTCTTCACGTAGGTGTCCAGCTCCGGGCCGGTCATGGCGAACGGGAACAGTTCACGCTGATCGCGCAGCTTGGCGAACTCGGGTGACGCCAGCAGTTTGTCGAAGGAGTCTTTCCACCAGGCGTAGTCTTCATCGCTGACCTTTGGCCCGAGGTAGAAGCCGCGAACCACTGGCCAGACGATGTCGTAGCCTTGCTCCTTGGCGGTCGGAATGTCTTTCATTTCCGGCTCGTCCAGGCGTTTCTCGGAGAACACGGCCAGCAGGCGCATGTCGCCACTCTGGATGTGCGGCATGGAGTCGGAGATGTCGGTGCTGCCGACCTGGATATGACCACCGAGCAGCGCGGTGGCGATTTCACCGCCACCTTCGAGGGCGACGTAACGCAAGTCGCGCGGGTTGATCCCGGCGGCCTTGGCGATCAGCGCGGTTTGCATCCAGTCCTGGCTGCCGACGGTGCCGCCGGAGCCGATCACCACTTTGCTCGGATCTTTCTTCAGGGCCTGAACGAGGTCGTCGAGATTCTTGTAAGGCGAATCGCTTTTCACCGCGATGGCGCCGTAGCTGGTGCCGACGGCGGCCAGCCAACGCACGTTGGTTTCATCGAAGCGACCGAACTTGCCCTGGGCCAGGTTCAGCAACGAACCGCTGGACCACGCCACGAGCGTGCCGGCATCCGCCGGACGTTGAGCGACCACCGCGTTGTACGCCACCGCGCCGACACCGCCGGGCATGTAGGTCACGCGCATCGGTTTGGTCAGCAGCTTTTCGTTGACCAGCGCGCTCTGCGCCAGTTTGCAGGTCAGGTCGAAACCGCCGCCGGGGGAAGCCGGGGCGATGCATTCCGGGCGTTTCGGTTCGGCCATCAGTTGGCCGGCAAACAGCATGCAACTGGCGGCGAGGGCGAAACGGCGCAGTGATCGATTCATTGTTATCTCCACGGGAGTTGTTGTTTTTGGGGATGTTTCAGATGCGACGGTTTCGCGTTGCGCAGCCAGCAACGGCGCTGACGAGCGTATACGAAGGGAATCGAGAAAAGGGGTGGGGCGGGCAAATCTGGAGCTGTGTGGACAGCATGGCGGAGTACCTCGTTATTGTTCTTATTGGCGAAAACGCATCGGGGCGTTTTTCGGGAGCTACATTTCAAAGCAGGTTCGGTGGCTTACAGTCGAAACCATCCGTGGGCCGACTCTAACGGTCGAACCTTTCGCTAACCTTTCAGCGGACTTTCACGGTTTTCGGGCTTCACAGCGGCGGATGCGGCTGTAAACTCCGCGCCAAAGAATGGCGTCGAACATCCCTGAGTGAGGTAAAGATCCATGCGTGTTCTGCTCGTCGAAGACCATCTGCAACTCGCCGACAGTGTCGCCCAGGCGCTCAAGAGCACCGGGCTGACCGTGGATGTGCTGCACGACGGCGTGGCCGCCGACCTGGCGTTGAGCAGCGAGGAATACGCCATGGCGATCCTCGACGTCGGCCTGCCGCGCATGGATGGTTTCGAAGTGCTGGCGCGTCTGCGGGCCCGTGGCAAGAACCTGCCAGTGCTGATGCTGACCGCACGCAGCGACGTCAAGGACCGGGTCCATGGCCTGAACCTTGGCGCTGACGATTACCTGGCCAAGCCTTTCGAACTGACCGAACTCGAAGCCCGGGTCAAAGCCTTGCTGCGCCGTAGCGTGCTCGGCGGCGAGCGCCAGCAGACCTGCGGCGTACTGGCTTACGATCTGGACACCCGGCGCTTCACCCTTGGTGAAGAATTGCTGACCCTGACCTCCCGCGAACAGGCGGTGCTCGAAGCCCTGATCGCCCGTCCCGGTCGGGTGATGAGCAAGGAGCAACTGGCTGCCCAGGTGTTCGGTCTGGACGAAGAGGCCAGCCCCGACGCCATCGAAATCTACGTCCACCGCTTGCGCAAGAAACTCGACGGCCAACCGGTCGCCATCGTGACCTTCCGTGGTCTCGGCTACTTGCTGGAAAGCCGTGATGCATAAGCCCAGCAGCCTGCGCTGGCGGTTGCTGTGGAACCTCGCGCTGTTGTTGGTGGTGTTGATGCTGGCCAGTGGTTTGAGCGCGTACTGGAATGGGCGCGAGGCTGCCGACACCGCGTACGACCGGACCCTGCTGGCCTCGGCACGAACCATTGCCGCCGGGGTGTCTCAGCGAGATGGCAGCCTGAGTGCCGACGTGCCTTACGTGGCCCTCGATACCTTCGCCTACGACAGCGCCGGGCGGATTTTCTATCTGGTCAATGACATCAATCAGAAGTTGATCTCCGGTTACGAAAACCTGCCGCCACCGCCACCGGGTACGCCGCGCACCGATGACTACCCGGCGCTCGCACGTTTCTACAACGCAACGTATCAGGGGCAGAACGTGCGGGTGGTGAGCCTGCTCAAACCCGTGAGCGAGCCGAACATGAACGGCATGGCGGAAATCCGCGTGGCGGAAACCGACGAAGCGCGGGTCAGCATGGCCCGTAGCCTGGCGGCGGACACGTTACTGCGATTGGGCATGCTGGCGGTTGGCGCGTTGCTGATGGTGTGGTTTGCGGTGAGTGCGGCGTTGCGTCCATTGGAGCGCTTGCGCACGGCGGTGGAGGAGCGGCAGTCCGACGATCTGCGGCCGCTGCCGTTGGTGGAAGTGCAGCACGAATTGTGGCCGCTGGTGCGCGCGCTCAATCACTTTACCGAGCGTCTGCGCGGGCAGTTCGAGCGACAGGCGCAATTCATTGCCGATGCGGCGCATGAACTGCGTACACCATTGGCGGCGCTCAAGGCCCGGCTTGAGCTGGGGCTGCGCTCGACCGAACCCGAGACCTGGCGTAACACATTGGAAACGGCGGCCCAGGGCACAGACCGTTTGACCCATCTGGCCAATCAATTGCTCTCGTTGGCACGGGTCGAGAACGGTGCCCGGGCGATCGCCGAGGGCGGCGCGCAGTTGCTGGATTTGAGTCAGCTGGCCCGCGAACTCGGCATGGCCATGGCGCCGCTGGCCCATGCCCGTGGCGTGGCGCTGGCGCTGGAGGCGGACGAGCCGGTATGGCTGCGCGGCGAGCCGACGCTGTTGAACGAGCTATTGAGCAATCTGGTGGATAACGCGCTGGCCCATACGCCGTCCGGCGGCAATGTGATCCTGCGGGTTTCGGCGCCGGCAGTACTGGAGGTCGAGGACGATGGCCCGGGGATTCCTCTTGAAGAACGCGACCGGGTGTTCGAACGCTTCTATCGACGCAACCAGCAAGTCGCCGGCTCGGGGTTGGGGCTGGCGATTGTCGGCGAGATTTGCCGTGCGCATTTGGCGCAGATCAGCCTGCACGACGGTGAACAGGCGGGGTTGAAGGTGCGGGTGAGTTTTATCGCGGGAGAGTGATGGTGTCTGTACCGGCCTCTCCGTCGGAACACCGTCCGGAGCAAGCCCGCTCCCACATTTGACCGAGTTACTCCTGGAGAAATGCGATCAAGTGTGGGAGCGGGCTTGCGCGCGAAGGGCGCGCTGCGGTCTCGGCTAGTAAAACATCGACCGCGATTCTTCCAGATCCCTGCACATCGCCTCGTTCTCCGGATCGATCCCCAACTTCCTGAAAGCCGGGACACTGATCGCGTCGATACGGGCGATAGGATGGTCGGTGTCCTTGTGGCAATACAAACTGGCCACTTGCACCAGATCCACATAGTCGACGCGCTCGGAGTCACGCTTGAAGTCCAGATACAGCCCCGGCAATTGCACCAGCATTTCCGGAAACTCCCAGACCCGCAGCAGTTTGTCGCCCAGTAACGGGTGAATCTGGTCGATGACATGGTTCAGGCTGACCGGGTCGGACAGCAGCTCGTAATGGTCTTCGGCGTAGGTCAGGATCGGCAGTACGCCAATCTGATGTACCAGCCCGCCGAGAGCCGCCTGGTCAGGTTTGAGTTGCGTGTAACTGCGGCACAGCGCGTAACTGACGCCGGCGATTTCCAGGCTTTTGCGCCAGACATCGCGCATCTTCTTTTCCACCACGTCGGAACGCGCGTGGAAAATCTGCTCCATCACCAGGCCAATGGCCAGGTTGCTGCTGTAGTTGACGCCCAGGCGCGTAATGGCCGTGTGCAAGTCCGTCACTTCCTGAGTCGCACGAAGGAGCGGGCTGTTGACCACTTTGATCAGTCGCGCCGACAACGCGGTGTCACGACCGATCACTTTACTCAGGGTGCTGACACTGATTTCCGGGTCTTCAGCGGCCTTGCGAATCTGCAGGGCCACTTCCGGCAATGTTGGCAGAACCAGGTCATCGTTATCGATGGCCTCAACCAAATCCTGTTGGACCTTATCCGCCAGCTCACTCATTTCTTTTCTCTAGGTGTTGCGACAATTGCTGCCGTTAACGCTGGATCTCGCGATCGCGATCCAGTTCATAAGGCAGGTCGAGCAGGTGCAGGGCTGGCCCTTCGAGTGCGCCCAGATGGACATCACCACCTTCGGCTGCTTCGGCTTGCAGCACGGCCAGGAGTTCAATGTTTTGTTCGGAGTGTGCGGCGATAACCACTTCGCCGATGGAACTGCCGTGGGTCGGGGAGAACAGTTGAGTGCCGGGCTCAGGCAAATCATTGGCGTCCAGCTTCAGGCGATACAAGCGGCGCTTGAGTTTGCCCAGGTACTGCATCCGCGCGACGATTTCCTGGCCGGTATAGCAACCCTTTTTGAAACTCACGCCACCGATGGCTTGCAGATTGAGCATCTGCGGAATGAACAGCTCGCGGGTGCTCGGCATGACCTGGCCGATCCCTGCGCGGATCTGGCCCAACAGCCACTCGTTGAGATCGCCTTCGGTCAACAGGGCGGATAACCGGCCTTTGATGGCATCGGCCTGCTCGGCGGCAACCCAGAGTTCAGCACGGTCCGGCGAAACGCGGACGGCGATCAGCCCGTCATTGCGCGCAACGCTGTCGGTGTCTGCCGGCAGTTCCAGGCCCAGACTGATCAACGCGGCATCGCCATGGTCGACGCCGAAGCGGACCCACGCGGCGCTTTCATCAGTCAGTTTGGATTTGGAGAATACGGCGTACTTTTTCAGATCCGCCAGTTGCGGTTCCAGCAGCTCGGTGGCCATGGCCATGAGCACACCGTCGCCTTGCAGCAGGATACGGAAACTCGATTGCATCCGGCCTTTCTGGGTGCAGCGTGCGCCGAGGCTGGCCTGGGTGTCGCTCAGGTAATTGAGGTTGCAGGTCAGTTGGCCTTGCAGGAATTTACCGGCATCCGCGCCGCGGACCGCGAGAACGCCTTCGTGAGACAGGGTGCAGAAAAAAGCAGAATCGGCCATGGGTCATCGCAGAGAAGAAGAGTCTGGGGGACATCATAAGGGGGCGCCCATGAAATGGGTAGTTCACAAAAGGTCGGCAGTGCCCGACCAAAGCCGACTGTTCGATGGTGTCGGGGGCTGTATACTTGCCGCCTATTTGAGGAGCGCTCCATGGTCGAAGATGTAGAACTGAATCGCCTCTACTGGCACAGCCGCCGCGGCATGCTTGAACTTGACGTGTTGCTGGTGCCGTTCGTGAAAGAGGTCTACCCGCACCTCAATGATGTCGACCGCGAATGCTACCGCAAGCTGCTCGAATGCGAAGATCAGGACATGTTCGGCTGGTTCATGGAACGCGCCGAATCGGAAGATCCGGAGCTCCAGCGCATGGTTCGCATGATCCTGGATCGTGTCCAGCCCAAGTAATGCGTTCGAATGCCGCTGGCATGCCTCACGGCAGTTGCTGGCGGCGTATCTGTTGGCTCAGCTGTTCGCGCTGGGTTCGTTGTTTTTTCTTTCCATACCGGTCTGGGTCAGTTTGCCCGGCGCTTTCTGCTGCCTGGCGCATGGCATTTGGGCATTGCCGAGACAGATTTTACTGACACATCCGCAGGCGTTTCGCGGCTTGCGTCGCGATGCAGATGGCTGGCAGTTATGGAATCAGGCGGCCGGTTGGCAGGCGGTTCAACTGCGACGGGACAGTCTGGCGCTGCCGCTGGTCGTCGTCCTGCGTTTTCGCCTGCAGGGCGAGCGGCGGGTCCGGGCAGTCTGTGTGCCCAGGGATTCGCAGACAGCGGATGTGCACCGACGCCTGCGGGTTCGGCTCACGTTCAGTCGGCGTAGGTGGGCGGCACCAGAATAGTGTCCAGCGCCTCCGGCAGCAGGTTTGGGTAGTCGAGGGTGTAATGCAGGCCGCGACTTTCCTTGCGCTCCATGGCTGACAGAATCATCAGCTCGGCGACCTGGGCCAGGTTACGCAGTTCGATCAAATCCCGACTGACCTTGTAGTTGCTGTAGAACTCGTCGATTTCATCCAGCAGCAACTGCACGCGGTGCTGCGCTCGTTGCAGGCGCTTGTTGGTGCGCACGATGCCAACGTAGTCCCACATGAAGCGCCGCAGTTCATCCCAGTTGTGCGCAATGATCACGTCTTCATCCGAGTCGGTGACCTGGCTGGCGTCCCAGACGGGCAGGGCGACGGGGATCGAAACCTGCGGCAACTGCTCAAGAATGTCTGCTGCTGCCGAGCGCGCGTAAACGAAGCATTCCAGCAGTGAGTTGCTGGCCATGCGGTTGGCGCCGTGCAGACCGGTAAAACTGGTTTCGCCAATCGCATACAGCCCCGGCACGTCGGTGCGACCTTGCTGATCGACCATCACGCCGCCGCAGGTGTAGTGCGCCGCAGGAACCACCGGGATCGGTTGTTTGGTGATGTCGATGGAAAACTCGAGGCAACGCTCGTACACCGTCGGGAAGTGCGACTTGATAAAGGTTTCTGGCTTGTGACTGATGTCCAGGTAGACGCAGTCGATACCGAGTCGCTTCATCTCATGGTCGATCGCCCGGGCGACGATGTCCCTTGGTGCAAGCTCGGCGCGCGGGTCGAAACGCTGCATGAAACGTTCGCCGTTAGGCAGTTTCAGGTGTGCGCCTTCACCACGCAACGCCTCGGTGATCAGGAAGCTTTTGGCCTGCGGGTGATACAGGCAGGTCGGGTGGAACTGGTTGAACTCCAGGTTTGCCACCCTGCAGCCCGAACGCCAGGCCATGGCGATGCCATCACCGCAGGCGCCGTCGGGGTTGCTGGTATAGAGGTAGACCTTGGCGGCACCGCCGGATGCGAGGATCACGAAGCGTGCGCCGTAGGTGTCGACTTCGCCTGTACCGCGGTTGAGCACGTAGGCGCCGAGACAGCGGTCGCCTTCAAGGCCCAGGCGTTTCTCGGTGATCAGATCGACCGCGACGCGCTGTTCCAGCAGTTCGATATTGGGTCGTTGTCTGGCTTTGTCGAGCAGGGTTCTGAAAATCGCTGCGCCCGTGGCGTCGGCGGCGTGAATGATGCGCCGATGGCTGTGACCGCCTTCGCGGGTCAGATGGAATTCGAACCCGCCGTCTTCGGTGCCGGACTGCTCATCGCGGGTAAACGGTACGCCCTGATCGATCAGCCATTGAATGGCCTCTTTACTGTGCTCGACGGTGAAGCGTACAGCGTCTTCGTGGCACAGGCCGCCGCCGGCGTTGAGGGTGTCATCGACGTGGGACTCAACGGTATCGGTGTCGTCCAGAACGGCAGCGACACCGCCCTGGGCCCAGAATGTCGAGCCATTGGCGAGGTCGCCTTTGCTCAGTACGGCGATACGCAAATGATCGGGCAAGGTCAGCGCAAGACTCAAACCGGCTGCACCGCTGCCAATGACCAGAACATCGTGTTGAAACTGTTGGCTCATTTCAGGATTCCGCTCAAAGCGACCCGGGTCGGGGTTGGCGCCAGACTACTGGAACGACGAGTCAAGGCGGCCACACAGCCCACTAGTATATAGAGGGGGGGAGCGGCACAATAGCCGGGCTGACATGGCATTGTGAAACTACAGTGACAGAAAAGACCTGACGCTTCGTCGGATGGTTTTTCGACCTGTTCGGCGACAAGACGACTGTATCGTGGATTTAACAGTCTTTTTCCGTTCCGGGTTGCACAATGTCGGTCTGGCACAGCTATAAATATTTGGAACTTTTGCCAAAGGCCCAAGATCAATAGACCGTTGCCTGAATCAAGGGACAGTGTCGGCTTCATTGCGGGATTGCGGTTTGATCCTGGCAGTCGAATCCGATGACAAGATTATTCGCGCAGCCGGGTTCGCTCGAGCTGCGCTTTTCGTGCGTGCCAATCAGAGCCCGCAGGAAACTTGCTTGGAGGGGGAGAACTTTTGCGAAAAGCCCGAGTCTATGTTTGCAAGTCTGGTCGTTTAGTTATGCAAGCTTCCTCCGAGCTTATCGAGGAGAGTTCATGCTAACCCAGGAAGAGGATCAGCAGCTCGTCGAACGCGTCCAACGCGGCGACAAGCGAGCTTTCGATCTGCTAGTGCTGAAATACCAGCACAAAATTCTCGGGTTGATCGTGCGTTTCGTGCACGACACCCATGAAGCCCAGGATGTGGCACAGGAAGCCTTTATCAAGGCATACCGTGCGCTTGGAAATTTTCGCGGAGACAGCGCGTTTTATACGTGGCTTTACCGCATCGCCATCAACACGGCGAAAAACTATCTGGTTTCACGCGGCCGTCGGCCGCCGGATAGCGATGTCAGTTCCGAGGATGCAGAGTTCTACGATGGCGATCATGGCCTCAAGGATCTCGAGTCGCCAGAACGTGCATTGCTGCGGGATGAGATCGAAGGCACCGTCCATCGAACCATTCAGCAACTGCCAGAAGATTTGCGTACGGCTTTAACTTTACGTGAATTCGATGGTCTGAGTTACGAGGACATTGCTAGCGTCATGCAATGTCCGGTGGGTACCGTGCGCTCCCGGATTTTCCGCGCTCGGGAGGCCATCGATAAAGCCCTGCAGCCGTTGTTGCAGGAAAACTGAGACAGCGGCGACAGCCAAGAGAGGAACGCCATGAGTCGTGAAGCCCTGCAGGAATCGCTGTCCGCAGTGATGGATAACGAAGCGGACGAATTGGAATTGCGTCGGGTATTGAATGCCTTTGACGATGTTGAAACCCGTGAAACATGGGCTCGTTATCAGATCGCTCGGGCAGTGATGCATAAGGATCTGCTGCTTCCACGTCTGGATATCGCCGCGGCCGTTTCCGCTGCGCTGGCTGACGAAGCCGTACCGGCAAAAGCTTCCCGTGGTCCATGGCGCAGCCTGGGTCGTCTGGCGGTCGCAGCTTCGGTCACCGTTGCCGTGCTGGCGGGTGTTCGTCTGTACAACCAGGACGAGATCGCAGGTGTCGAGCTGGCTCAACATTCCAGCCAACCGGGTCTTGCCGTTCCTCAGGTCAAGGGCCCAGCTGTATTGGCAGGCTATAATGAGAGTTCGGAAGCCACCGGTCCTATGGCCAACGGCGTTTTGCAAGGTCAGCCGGGCTGGCACGATCAGCGTTTGCCAGGCTACTTGCGCCAACATGCTCAACAGGCTGCACTGAAAGGTACTGAGAGCGCTCTGCCTTACGCTCGTGCAGCAAGTATGGAAAACCGTTAAGGAGGATCATGCGCGCCATACCTCTACTTTCGCTTCTGCTCGGTGGCTGGTTCATTGTTCCAGCCCACGCCGATGAGGCCCAGGACTGGTTGACCCGTCTTGGTCAGGCCGAGCAACAGCAAAGCTTTCACGGCACTTTTGTTTACGAGCGAAACGGTAGTTTTTCTACTCACAACATCTGGCACCGTGTCCAGGATGGCAAGGTCCGCGAGCGTTTACTCCAGCTTGATGGCTCTGCTCAGGAAGTCGTGCGCATTGATGGACGTACTCAATGCGTCAGCGGCACCTTGATCGCAGGACTTGGGGACTCCCCCAATTCCGCTGCTCGTGCACTCGATCCCCAGAAACTCAAGAATTGGTACGAACTTGCCGTCATCGGCAGGTCGCGTGTTGCCGGGCGTGCCGCGGTAATCGTTTCCCTGAAGCCGCGTGATCAGCACCGTTACGGTTTTGAATTGCATCTGGACAAAGAAACCGGTTTGCCGCTCAAGTCATTGCTCCTGAATGATAAAGGGCAGTTGCTGGAGCGCTTCCAGTTCACGCAGCTGGATACCTCTGGTGTCCCTTCCGACAGTGATCTGCAGCCGGGCAGTGATTGCAAAACCATCGCTCTCGACAGCGACAAGGCTTCAGCGGTCAAGGTTGCCCAGACCTGGCATTCAGACTGGTTGCCTGCAGGCTTCGAGCTGACCAGTAGCACTTCGCGCAAGGATCCAGAGACCAAAATCCAGGTCAACAGCCTGATGTATGATGATGGTCTCGCCCGTTTCTCGGTGTTCCTTGAACCGCTGAATGGCGCTACCCTCACCGATACTCGCACTCAGCTCGGTCCGACCGTTGCTGTATCCCGACGCCTGACCACGCCTCAAGGCGACATGATGGTTACCGTGGTCGGTGAAATCCCGGTAGGTACTGCTGAACGGATCGCGCTGTCCATGCGCACCGATGCCGCTGCAACCCAGTAGTGAGCTGATATCGAAATGTTTGGTGAGCATTTCAGTTTGCAAATATCCCCAAAATTTTTTATAGGTCAGAGCCCCTCGGCTCTGGCCTTGTTTGTTGTTCCCGGAACAAAAATACCGGCGTATCGTTCCCGGTGTTCCTTGCTCCATATCGCTTAACCATGCTCGTCGTAACGGGAGCCGTATGTCGATACCACGCTTGAAGTCTTATCTCACCATTTTTGCCACGGTACTGGTGCTCGGTCAGGCGGTCGCTGCTCAAGCGGTCGAATTGCCTGATTTTACGCAACTGGTCGAACAGGCCTCGCCTGCTGTGGTGAACATCAGCACCACGCAGAAACTGCCGGATCGCAAAGTGAGCGAGCAGATTCCCGACCTCGAAGGTTTGCCGCCGATGTTGCGCGAGTTCTTCGAACGAGGCATGCCGCCGCCGCGTTCACCTCGAGGTGATCGTCAGCGTGAAGCCCAGTCACTGGGTTCGGGTTTCATCATTTCCCCGGACGGCTACATCCTGACCAATAACCATGTGATCGCCGATGCTGACGAAATTATCGTCCGTCTCGCCGACCGTAGTGAGTTGAAAGCCAAACTGGTTGGCACCGATCCACGTTCCGACGTGGCCTTGCTGAAGGTAGAAGGCAAGGATTTGCCGGTCCTGAAGCTGGGTAAATCCCGGGACCTGAAAGCGGGGCAGTGGGTCGTCGCCATTGGTTCGCCATTCGGCTTCGATCATACCGTGACCCAAGGCATCGTCAGCGCCATCGGGCGCAGCCTGCCGAACGAAAACTATGTGCCGTTCATCCAGACCGACGTGCCGATCAATCCGGGTAACTCCGGTGGTCCGCTGTTCAACCTGGCGGGTGAAGTAGTCGGGATCAACTCGCAGATCTACACCCGTTCCGGCGGCTTCATGGGCGTGTCCTTCGCGATCCCTATCGACGTGGCCATGGACGTTTCCAACCAGCTGAAAAGCGGCGGCAAAGTCAGCCGTGGCTGGTTGGGCGTCGTCATTCAGGAAGTGAACAAGGATCTGGCCGAGTCGTTCGGTCTTGAAAAACCGGCCGGTGCGCTGGTGGCTCAGATCCAGGACGATGGCCCGGCTGCCAAGGGGGGTCTGCAAGTGGGCGACGTGATCCTGAGCATGAACGATCAACCGATCGTCATGTCCGCCGATCTGCCGCACCTGGTGGGCGCACTGAAAGCCGGCTCGAAAGCCAATCTGGAAGTGATCCGAGAAGGCAAGCGCAAGAATGTCGAGTTGACGGTCGGCGCTATCCCGGAAGAAGGCAAAGAGCTGGACGCATTGCCGAAATCCAGCGCCGAGCGTAGCAGCAATCGCCTGGGTGTTTCCGTGGCCGAGCTGACCGACGAGCAGAAGAAAACCTACGACCTCAAAGGTGGTGTGGTGATCAAGGAAGTCCAGGACGGTCCTGCTTCCATGATCGGCTTGCAGCCGGGCGACATCATCACTCACCTGAACAATCAGGCGATTGGTTCCACCAAGGAGTTCACCGATATCGCCAAGGCGCTGCCGAAGAACCGCTCGGTGTCGATGCGCGTTCTACGTCAAGGTCGCGCCAGCTTCATCACCTTCAAACTGGCTGAATAAACCGGTTGTCGGCTGAATAAAAAACCGCCTCGAAAGAGGCGGTTTTTTTGTGCCTGACTGTTTGTTTGAACAACAGGTCAGCCCATCAGGTCCTTGATCATGCGTTCCTGCTCCATCAGCTCACGTTGTCGAGCGTCGATGCGTGAAGACAGCGGGAAGTTGGTTCCGGCCTTGCGCTTGGCGAAGTCCAGTTGCTGGATGGCCTGGCGGTAGTCGCCGACCAGTGCGAAGTACTCGGCGCGAGCCTGATGCAGGCCGATGATGTTGCCGGACAGGCCTCGGGTTTCAGCCACCATGTACCAGACGTCCGGATCATCCGGGCGACTCTTGAGCAGGGCTTCCAGTGCTTTTTCCGCTTCGGGCGCACGGTTCTGCTTGAGCAGTAAGTCGACGCGCACCTGATTCAGCGGATAGTTTCCCGGATACTGAGTCAGCATCCGGTCAACCCGAGTCTGAGCATCCGGCAGTCGATTGTTGGTGATGTCCAGATCGATCTGCGCCAGGTTGTAGATGATCTCGTTCGGCGACTTGGCCAGCAGCAACTTGAGGTTTTCCCGTGCTTCGTTCAGCTGACCACCCTTGATCTGGGCGATCGCCAGGCCATAGCGTGCGACATCGTTTTTCGGGTTCTCATCCAGCTGCGCACGAAAGCGTTTGGCGCCCAGGCCTGGGGTTTCTTCGTAGATCAGCTGGACCCGCGCACGAATCAGCTGATAACGCATGGAGTCTTCAATGCCGCCCGGTTTGGCCTGCTCGGCGCGGTTGCGGGTGTCGGCGATCCGCGATTCGGTCACCGGGTGAGTCAGCAGGAATTCCGGCGGCTTGGCGTCAAAACGGTATTGGCGCGCCAGCCGCTCGAACATGGTTGGCATCGAGCGTGGATCGTAACCGGCTTTTTCAAGGTTCAGGATGCCGATGCGGTCGGCCTCCTGCTCGTTCTGGCGCGAAAAGCGTCGTTGTTCCTGAATCGCCGCCGCCTGTGTGCCCGCAATGGCGGCGATACCGGCATCGCCGGCACCGGCAGCGGCAATCACGATCCCGGCCAGCAGCGCGGCCATCATCGGCACCTGCATGCGCTGTTGCGCTTCAACGCCGCGTGCGAAGTGGCGCTGCGACAAGTGAGCCAGTTCGTGAGCGAGTACCGAAGCGTATTCGCCCTCGGTCTGGGCATTGAGGAACAAGCCACCGTTGACCCCGACAATCCCGCCCGGCGCCGCAAAGGCGTTGAGTTGCGGGCTGTTGATCAGGATGAATTCCAGGCGCCGGTCGTTGACCTGGCTGGTCTCCACCAGGCGGTAGACGCTGGATTCGACGTAATCCTTGAGCTGCGGATCGTTGAGCTGGGAAACCTGACTGCGCAGCAGCGCCAGCCAGGCACGGCCCAACTGATATTCCTGTTGCGGCGAGACAATGGCAGAACTGGCGTCGCCGAGTGACGGCAGGTCGTCAGCGAAGCCCGGTGAGGCGAGCAGGCAAGCGAGCGTCAGCAGGGTAGGGCGCAAAAAAGTCATGCACAAAGCCTTAGTCGACAAAGACCTTACTGTAGCCGGACAGTACGCTTCGGACCAGATATTCTAAGCCCCTCGACCATCTGACCCGGAGTGACGCAATGACCGACGCTGTAGCCCATGACGCCGAACTGGACGCCAGCGGCCTGAATTGTCCGTTGCCGTTGCTCAAGGCCAAGATGGAACTCAATCGCATGGCCAGTGGCGCGGTGCTCAAGGTGATCGCCACCGATGCGGGTTCGCAGCGCGACTTCCGCACCTTTGCTCGTTTGGCCGGTCATACGCTGCTTCGTGAAGAAGATGAAGCAGGCGTTTACCGCTACTGGTTGAAAAAAGCCTGAAACCTGCCGCATTCGTTTCTAAGGGATTATTGATGTTCAAGGTGTTACGCGACTGGATTCAGCGCTATTTTTCCGACGAAGAAGCCGTGGTGCTCGCGGTTTTGCTGTTTCTGGCGTTTACCGCTGTCCTGACGCTGGGCGGCATGCTTGCGCCGGTGCTCGCCGGTATGGTGCTGGCGTACCTGATGCAAGGACTGGTGGTAACCCTCGAACACTTGCGCATGCCGGGCGGGGTGGCCGTGGGACTGGTGTTCGCGTTGTTCATGGGGGTTTTGCTGGTGTTCATCGTGATCGTGGTGCCGTTGCTCTGGCATCAACTGATCACGTTGTTCAATGAACTGCCGGGCATGCTCGCCAAGTGGCAATCCCTGTTATTGCTGCTGCCCGAGCGCTACCCGCACCTGGTGTCAGACGAACAGGTGTTGCAGGCCATCGAAGTGGCACGGGGCGAGATCGGCAAGTTCGGCCAGTGGGCACTGACGTTTTCGCTGTCGAGTCTGCCGCTGCTGGTGAACATCATGATTTACCTGGTGTTGGTGCCGATCCTGGTGTTCTTCTTCCTCAAGGACCGCGAGATGATCGGCCAATGGGTGCGCGGTTACCTGCCCCGCGAGCGCGCGCTGATCACCCGTGTCGCCCACGAGATGAACAGGCAGATCGCCAATTACATTCGCGGCAAGGTCATCGAAATCTTCATCTGCGGTGGCGCGACCTACATCGGGTTTGTCGTGCTGGGGCTCAACTACGCGGCGTTGCTGGCGTTGTTGGTGGGGGTGTCGGTGGTGGTGCCTTACGTCGGCGCGGTGGTGGTGACGGTGCCGGTGCTGCTGATTGCGTTATTCCAATGGGGCTGGAGCGATCAGTTCATCTATTTGATGGCGGTTTACGGAATCATCCAGGTGCTGGATGGCAACGTGCTGGTACCGCTGCTGTTTTCGGAAGCGGTCAACCTGCACCCGGTGGCAATTATCTGCGCGGTGCTGTTGTTTGGCGGGTTGTGGGGATTCTGGGGAGTGTTCTTCGCGATTCCGCTGGCGACGTTGTTCAAGGCGGTGCTGGATGCCTGGCCGCGCAAGGAGCCGGTAGTGGCGCCGCTGCTTTAACGGATCACCCTGATTTTTTCAGTGAGGCTAAGGGCCTCTTCGTCGGAACGCCGCCCGGAGCAAGCCCGCCCCACATTCGATCGCATTCTTACAGGAAGAACTCGGTTGAATGTGGAAGCGGGCTCGCTCGCGAAAGCGCCAGAACAGGCGCCAAATATCTATCAGGCCTTGTTCAGCGCCTGTGCCGCCGCCAAAACAGCATCCACATGCCCCGGCACCTTCACGCCACGCCATTCCTGCCGCAACACACCCTCCTTATCAATCAGGAATGTGCTGCGATCAACACCCATGTATTCCTTGCCATAAAGCTTCTTCAGCTTGATCACATCAAACAGCTGGCACAGCGCTTCTTCCTTGTCGCTGATCAGCTCGAAGGTGAACGCTTGCTTGGCCTTGAAGTTTTCGTGAGATTTCAGGCTGTCACGCGACACGCCAAAGACCTCAGTGTTAGCCGCTTTAAAGGCGTCCAGCTGATCGCGAAAGCCTTGGCCCTGGGTCGTGCAACCCGGCGTGCTGTCCTTCGGATAGAAGTAGATCACCACTTGCTTGCCTTTGAGGCTCGCGAGGCTGACGGTCTGCCCGCTGGTGGCGGGGGCTTCGAAGTCGGCAACCGGTTGGTCGATGGCAACGGCCATGAAAGCTTCCTTACATTGGGTTTTGTGGGCGCCACGGTTCGATCAGCGCATCCAGGTTCAGCGCGTCGGCGAAATCCAGGAACTGATCGCGCAGCCAGCTGATCTGCACACCGGCCGGCAAGGTCACGGTAAACGTGGCATTGAGCATGGTGCCGCCGGTTTGCGGCGCCTGATACGTGTCGCAGGTCAGGTTTTCCAGCTCGACGTTGTGGTCCATGAAGAACTGGCACAGCTCGTTGATGATGTCCGAGCGATACGCCGAGCTGACGTAGGCGACGTACGGCAGGGCTTGAGGGCGATTCTCCAGCGCCGCACTGCGCACCACGTTGACCGTGAAGGCGTGCTTCTTGGCGAGGGTCGGCAGGCTGCCTTCGAGGCGCGCCAGGGCGTCCCAGCTGCCTGAGACCTCGAGGACCAACGCACTGCACTCGCCATGTCGGGTCAGGCGAGAGGTGACCACGGCGCAACGGTTTTCATGGCTGGCGCGGCACAGGACGTTAGTCAGCTCCATGGGGTTGGCGCCGAGGGCACTGATGACAAGGAATTGTTCGCGAACTGTGGGGGTGGACATGCAGCATTCCTAAAGCGATGAGCGGTCGATACTTCTACGGGCTTTTTTTGCCGGGGGCGAGCCTGCGGATGCGAATTCAGAAAACCCGGGCCGAAGGTTGCAACGTGCTCCATCAAGGCAGGAGCGAAGGGTGGCAACGCTGGATCGGGGCTTGTGATGCCGAAAATGGAGGCTGAAACCCGGCGTACGAGCATGTCAGTACCGATCAAAGTCTGAAGGGTAGCGAAAAGCAGCGCCAAGGGGAATGGCAGCAGCGCAGTACTTCGCTTGTACAAGCATCTTGGCGCCAGTACCATTACGGCTCTCTTTTTCCGGCAGGAGCGGTTGCATGATTGCGGGCAGTATGGTGGCACTGGTCACACCCATGGATGCACAAGGTCGTCTCGACTGGGACAGCCTGAGCAAACTGGTGGACTTTCACCTGCAGAACGGCACCCACGCGATCGTGGCGGTCGGCACTACAGGCGAATCGGCCACCCTTGACGTGAACGAGCACATCGAAGTGATTCGTTACGTGGTGAAGCAGGTGGCAGGGCGCATTCCGGTGATCGCCGGTACCGGCGCCAACTCGACGCGCGAAGCCATCGAGCTGACCACCAATGCGAAGACCGCCGGCGCCGATGCCTGCCTGCTGGTGACGCCGTATTACAACAAGCCGACCCAGGAAGGCTTGTACCAGCACTTCAAGGCCATCGCCGAAGCAGTCGACATCCCGCAGATCCTTTATAACGTGCCTGGCCGCACGGCATGCGACATGCTGGCCGAGACCGTTATCCGTCTGTCGACCGTGAAAAACATCATCGGTATCAAGGAAGCCACCGGCGACCTCGATCGTGCCAAAGCCATCCTCGACGGCGTCAGCAAAGACTTCCTGGTGCTTTCCGGTGACGACGCCACCGCGGTCGAGCTGATGCTGCTCGGCGGCAAAGGCAACATCTCGGTGACTGCCAACGTTGCCCCGCGAGACATGGCCGACCTGTGCAACGCTGCTTTGAAAGGCGATGCCGTCACAGCCCGCGCGATCCATGAAAAGCTGATGCCGCTCAATAAAACCCTGTTTATCGAATCCAACCCTATTCCCGTGAAATGGGCGCTGCATGAAATGGGCTTGATGCCGGACGGTATCCGTCTGCCGCTCACCTGGCTCAGTGCTGCCTGTCACGAACCGCTGCGGCAGGCCATGCGCCAGTCCGGCGTCCTGGTTTAATTGAGGAAGCACTACGCATGAAGCGATTGGCCGGACTTTCCGCACTTGCCTTGATTATCTCCAGCACCAGTGGCTGTGGATGGGTCTGGGGCCCGGAAGGTTATTTCCGTGACCGTGGTAGCGATTACCTGGAAGCGCAACAGACTGCACCGATGCAATTGCCACCGGACGTCAGCACCTCCAAACACCTGGACCCGCTGCTGCCGATCCCGCGCAACGTGGCTGATGACACCGTCAAGGGCGAATACATCGTGCCGCGTCCGCAGCCGCTGTCCGCCGCTGCCGATGCCAGTGCCTACTCGCTGCAGAAGACCGGTGACTCGCGCTGGATCGTCGCTCAGAACCCGCCGGCCGAAGTCTGGCCAGTGGCTGTGCAGTTCTTCCAGGACAACGGTTTCCGTCTGGATGAACAGCGTCCGCAAACCGGCGAGTTCACCACCACCTGGCAGCATTCCGACGAACTGTCCGCAGCGATGGCCAAGCGCCTGAGCGCAGCCGGTGTCGGCGCTGACAGCGAAACCCGTGTGCGCGTGCGCATCGAGCCGGGCGTGCAGCGCAACACCAGTGAAGTCTACGTGGTAAGCGCCGAACGTCCTGCCGGCAGCACCGCCGATGTGGCCTTCACCAACCGTTCGGTCAACACCGGCCTGGACGCGGCACTGGTCGACGACATGCTCGCGAGCATGAGCCGCATCTCGGAGAAGGGCGGTTCGGTCTCCATGCTGGCATCGCGTGATTTCGATACGCCAAGTCGCGTCAGCCTGAGCGAAGACGGCAGCGGCAACCCGGTTCTGAACGTCGGCAACGACCTGGACCGTGCCTGGTCGAGCGTCGGTCGTGCGCTGGAGCAGGGCGAATGGCGCGTTGAAGACATCAACCGCAGCCTGGGCCTGTACTACATCAACCTGTCTGAAAAAGCCGAGAAGAAAGACGAGAAGCCCGGTTTCCTCAGCGGCCTGTTCGGCAGTGCGCCGAGCAAGGAAGAAGTTGAAGCCCGCGCCGAGCGTTATCAGGTTCGCCTGAGCAAGGTGGGCGATACCGTTCAGGTCACCGTCGAGAAAAACATCAACACCGTGGCGCCGGCTGACGTGGCGCGCAAAGTGTTGAGCGTGATTCAGGACAACCTGGGCTGATCACATGCGTTTTGCCGTTCTCGGCAGCGGTAGCCAAGGGAACGGCACGCTGATAGCCAGCGCTGACACGTATGTGCTGGTGGATTGTGGTTTCTCCCTGCGGGAAACCGAAAAACGCTTACTGCGCCTGGGTGTGAACCCGGCGCAACTGAGCGCGATACTCGTGACCCACGAACATGCCGACCACGTGCATGGCGTGGGTTTGCTGTCTCGGCGCTACAATCTGCCTGTCTACCTCAGTCGCGGCACCCTGCGCGGGATGCGCAAGCCGATTGAACCGGCCGGCCTTCTGGCCGGCGGCGAGCAACTGCAGATCGGCGCACTGAGCATCGGCGTCATTGCCGTGGCCCACGATGCACAGGAACCGACGCAATATGTGTTCAGTGACGGTGAGCGGCGCTTCGGCCTGTTGACCGACCTGGGTTCATACTGCAACAAAGTGCTGGACGGCTATCGGGATCTCGATGCGTTGATGATCGAGGCCAACCATTGCCGTGACATGCTGGCTCGCGGTCACTACCCGTACTTTCTCAAGCAGCGGGTGGGCGGTGAATTGGGACATTTGAACAACCACCAGGCGGCATTCCTGGTGTCCGAGTTGGGCTGGCAAGGCCTGCAACACCTGGTCCTGGCCCATCTGAGCAGCAAGAACAACCTGCCGCAGCTGGCCCGGCAATGTTTTGTCGACACCCTCGGGTGCGACCCGGACTGGCTGCAACTGGCCGATCAAGATTCAGGGCTCGACTGGCGACACATCGCCTAGCCCACCTACTTAGCAAGCGGAGCCCATCATGGAAAAACGTGAAGAACTCTACCGCGGCAAAGCCAAATCGGTTTTCAAGACCGACGACGCTGACCGCTTGATCCTGCTGTTTCGCAACGACACCTCGGCGTTCGACGGCAAGCGCATCGAGCAGCTCGACCGCAAAGGCATGGTGAACAACAAGTTCAACGCCTTCATCATGCAGAAACTCGAAGCAGCCGGCGTGCCGACTCAATTCGACAAACTGCTGGGCGACAACGAATGCCTGGTGAAAAAACTCGACATGATCCCGGTCGAGTGCGTCGTGCGTAACTACGCCGCCGGCAGCCTGGTCAAGCGCCTGGGCGTCGAAGAAGGCATGAAGCTCAACCCTTACACCTTCGAGCTGTTCCTGAAGGACGACGCCAAGGGCGACCCGTTCATCAACGAATCCCACGTCGTGGCCTTCGGTTGGGGCACCGCCGAGCAACTGGTTCGCATGAAAGTACTGTCGCTCAAGGTCAACGAAGTCCTGAGCAAACTGTTCGACGACGCCGGCCTGCTGCTGGTCGACTTCAAACTTGAATTCGGCGTGTTCTCCGACGGCTCCATCGTTCTGGGCGACGAGTTCAGCCCGGACGGCTGCCGTCTGTGGGACAAGGCCACCGGCAAGAAAATGGACAAGGACCGCTTCCGTCAGGGCCTCGGTGACGTCATCGAAGCCTACGAAGAAGTCGCCAATCGTCTGGGCGTACCGCTTTAATCGACGCAAGCATCTGATAGCACAGAAATATTTCGCTCAGGGGGTTCGCTTCCGGCAAAAGTGTTGTTATGATGCGCGCCGTTGGAGAGATGCCAGAGTGGCCGAATGGGACGGATTCGAAATCCGTTGTACCTTCACCGGTACCTAGGGTTCGAATCCCTATCTCTCCGCCATTACATAGAAAAAGCCCCGTAGCTGAACAAGCTACGGGGCTTTTTCGTTTCTGTAGATTTTTCAGGGCGTTTTTAGGGACGTCTACACGTACGTATCAGGCGTCGGTATTCACCGGTGGCCACCTCGTCAGCACCTTGTGTACATCATCCACGACGGCCTTGCTCATGGCGGTCAGGTAATGCGCTGCCCAAGCATGTCTGTCTGTGTCCTTGGCGTAAGCCGCATCGACAGTCAACAGCTTGGCCAGGTACAGAAGGTCAGATGCTTGCGCCAAGGCTTTCCCGACAGGTACGCCGGAATTTACGCGGAATAACGGCTGGTTGGAGCAATAGTGGAATGGTGTGAGACCAATGGTCGTCAGCTCGGGTTTGTCGCTCATTTGTCACCTCCTTCAATGAGGCGGCGGGTGAGGTCGAGCGGTGAGGTTTTATACGACTTGGAATTGTGTTGAGGGGAATGACTGCTTTTGTGCGTATTTGAAGTATCCATGTCTAGCTCCGTGACGTGAGGAGCTGCCATTTCGTTACCAAGCGAATGGGTGGCAGCTGTGCGCAGGTTGGTAAACCGGGAGTCACGGAGACCGGCACGCTCGAAAGCGTCCCGCGCACAACCGCCATAACACAAGTTTTCAGGCGTACAAACACCAAGAAAATGTGAAGGGGGCGCTGTTGCGCAACTCGTCGGGTTACCAAGCCCGATCACTGGAATTCCAGCGACGTCTTGAGAGTATCCCGCTGAAACTGACGTCATCAAGGCGCTAACTTACTGAAACACGCAGCAGAAGCACGTTCGTACGCAACTCCCGGATTTTGCCTACAACTGCGCCGAGAGTCACCCCGATATTCTTATGGCCTTACAAAAAACAGCTGAATCCTGAATGTGAAAACGCCGCTTCCCTGTGTCTAGAAAGGCGGCGTTTTTTTACTTTTTTTGAGGGTTGAGCTCGATCATCGGCACAGCCCTGCACGGGCGCGGCGCTCGGGCTTTCCTTGAACAAGCAGGAATTATCCCGTGAACGTGAATCTTACGGCTGCGAGTGACCCAGTTTCCTTTTGATCAGCTCATAGACGTCTTTGTGGGTGGAGTTATGCAGGGTTTTGTCCTTGCAGGCCGATGCCAGGAACGTTTTGACCTCTTCCTTTGCATGAGGGTAAAGACCTGCGACGTAGTCGGCTTCATGGGGCTGGGTGCAGTTGAAGTGTGTGTCGTCTTTTGCTTTATCTCTAGCCATTGCAGAGGCTCCTTTTGAGTTCGCATGATTGTCGATGGTCAGGGCCTTTTTGCCCCGCACGGCGCAGAGCTTAGGGGCTAAGCGTGATGCCGCCAGGGGCTTGGACAAATCAGGAAGGGGCTGTCAGACGATGCCGGAGTCTGCCGCAGGATTAAACAAAAAATCCCTGCAAGCTTAAATCTGCAGGGATTCTGGCTGACCATCTCATCAAGCCCCATAGCTGATTAAGCTACGGGGCTTTTTCGTTTCCGGCGTTTTGTTTTGGGGGAATTTTGGGGGAAGAACGCGGCCATCGCGTCGAGGAACACAGCAATGCAACACGGCATTCCGTGAACCAAGCTCATTGTCTATCCTGCAATACAGAGCAACTGATCGAATGACAGGTGATGTCATGAACAGATGGCGGCGTCTTTGGTTGTCTGTGAAGCTGATAGCAGCCGCTGCGGCCTGTGTGGCTGTGGCTGTTCAGGCTTTTCAATACATGCTGGAAAGCCAGGACGCCGTGCAAATTCATCCTTTGAGCATTTTGGTGGTCGGGCTGATCTTTGGCTTTATCAGCTATGGATTGCTTTCGCTGATTGAAAGAGGTGTACAGCGGCTTTTAGCCCGTTCTGACACTGTCGCCCCCGAACCTCGGGCAGAGCTTGAGAGTGATGTGGAGCTGGTCGCAGATCAACCGCTGACCCTGCAAGCTGATGCCTCGACTCATCAGAAAAATCTGTGAACGGACCTCAAAACGAAGGCGGCGTAATCACCCAAGTCACCACCGCATCCACATCCTCGGGATTCCCGTAACGATGCGGCTCCTGACTGGAAAAACTGAAACTGTCCCCCCTCACTCTGCTGCAATCGGCTGGACGTTACATAGAAAAGCCCCGTAGATGAAAATCTGCGGGGCTTTTTGGTTCTCGGAGGAGTGAGGGGTTAACGCTTAGTTGCGAATACGATGTTCCGTAAACGCGTAGTCCTCTTGGCAGTCGGCGGTAGGATCTGTGACGGTGTTTACGTAGTGAATGGAGTTCCCATCCAGTATTTTGTACTCATAGATTTCCGGAGTCCGGACACCGTCCGTTTTCATTTCATTCTTGCCATTCGCCGCAGACCAGGAACCTCGCTCGGTTTGAATGGGTTGGGTCCGTTGCGCGTCTCGGAAGAAGGTGATCGAGAAGCGACCATTGGGCTCGAAATTCGTATTCCAGGACAGGAACTGGCATTTGCCGTGTTCTTCGCGCATTCCTTGCCATGAGCCTACGAGGGATGGGTCCGTGGAGGGACTGTTCGACGTACATGCACTGAGTGCTGTGGTCAGAATGATGAGAGTAAACGTGATGCCCCGGTGCATGTACAACTCCATTTGATGATTCAGAAAACTGCATTCTACTGAGCGGATTTCCAGGGAACTCCGGACGCGAAGACAGCTGTTTGGTCGTGCTTGGATTCTACGGAAGGAACACCGTCAGCGGCGTTGCTGCGTCGGATTCGGTCGCCTCCCGGCGTAAGAAAGATATACCGATTCACGAGAAAAGTTACTTGCCTGAGTCAGTCTGTTTACTCACCCCCGAATCCATTTGCCGGCCTGAACATTCAAGGTTTTCCTTGGAAATATCCCCTGACACTGAAACTCCCCACCGCAAAACATCCTCATCTACTCTGGTTTCGCAGGGCACGGACCTGCGGTTATCAGCCATCGCAAGGAGCGAAAAATGTATTTTGAGATTTACAGGCAAACCCGCGGCACCCTCCAGACTGGCAAAGGTCAATGGCGGTGGCGCTTGAGGGCGGGGAACCATGAAACGATTGCCAGCGGCGAGGCGTACATCAACAAGGCGGATTGCGCGCATGCCATCAGCCTGATCAAGGGGACTCACGATCACACCCCGGTGAAGGAAATCTGAACCCCAAGTGGTGAAGCTGCTCAGTGAGGGCAGCTTCTTTGCAGGCAACCTTGCGCTCGGATCAAACGCAGACTGCTTGAGTCGCATAGACGCCGCTTGCGACAGCTACCTAAACTGTCGGCAGATTTGGGGACTGGGGGCATTGGATGAATCGCAACGAACTTCGCAAGGCGGATATCAACCTGATGGTGGTGTTCGAAACCTTGATGCTTGAACGCAACGTCACCCGGGTGGCGGAGAAGTTGTTTCTCGGGCAGCCAACCATCAGTTCGGCGCTCAACCGCTTGCGCACGATGTTCAACGATCCGCTGTTCATTCGCGTCGGTCATCGCATGGAGCCGACCGCCAGGGCCGAGGAGCTGATTCAGTACCTGTCGCCAGCGCTGGATTCGCTGTCGGTGGCCCTGAGCCTGACCCGTGATTTCGACCCTGCCAGCAGCACCATGACCTTCCGCATCGGGCTGTCGGACGATGTCGAATTTGGCCTTCTGCCACCGTTGTTGCGTGCCCTGCGCCAGGAAGCGCCGAAGGTGGTTTTTGTGGTGCAGCATGTGGATTACTGGCGGATTCCCGATTTATTGGCGTCCGGCGATATCACCGTGGGTATCAGCCAGACCCGCGGTCTTCCGGCCAATGCCAAGCGCAAATTGCTGCGGCACATCCAGCCCAGCATCTTGCGCGCCGATGCGTCCGCCACGCCGCTGACCCTCGATGAATATTGTTCGCGTCCTCACGTGCTGGTGTCCCACACCGCCAATGTCAGTGGCTACGCCGATGAGTGGCTGGCGGAGATTGGTCGCACACGCCAGGTGGTTTTATCCGTGCCGCAATACAGCTCGTTGCCAGCCTTGCTGGCCGGAACCGATCTGATCGCCAGCCTGCCGGATTACGCCGCCGAGGCGATGGCGGCGTCCGGCCAGCTGTTCACGGAGCCCTTTCCGTTCAAGACCCCGACTCTGGACCTGTCCATGGTCTGGCTCAGCCACGTCGACACCGACCCTGCCGAACGCTGGCTGCGCTCGCGACTGGAGGCGTTCATGAGTGAGCGCTTCGAGTCGCCGCCGCTCCAGTGAACAGGGCAACTCTGTGATATACGTACGACCTTTGCGCCAATCTCAAGGAGCCACGTCATGCCCCACCTGCACATGGAATACACCGCCAACCTGCCCGGGCTGAATGCCGATTTGGCCCTGATCCGGCTGAACAATTCGCTGGTGGCTTCCGGTCAGTTTGCTGCCGAATACGACATCAAGAGTCGCGCGGTAAAGGTCGAGACGTTCAAGGTCGGCACGGCATTGGCTGAGCGGGCGTTCGTGCATGTGAAGCTGGCGTTGTTGAGTGGTCGCTCGCCAGCGATCAAAAAACAGTTGGCCGAAAGCCTGCTGGCTGTGGTGCAGGAACTGTGTGAGTGGCCAACGGGCGTGGAAGTCCAGTTGGCCGTGGAAATCCTCGACATCGATCGAGAGTCCTACAGCAAAGTCGCCATCAACAACTGAGTCTCAGGTCATTTCCTGCTCGGTGCAGGCCTGCACCACTTGCTCACGCAACCAGGCATTGGCGCAGTCTTCATCGGCACTTTGACTCCACTGCATGTCGAGGGTGAACCCCGGCAGACCGTTGGGCGCTTCGCAGTGATTGAAGATGGCCTCGCTGGCCAGCAACTGCTGGATGCGCCGGGGCAGGGTGACGATGAAGTCGGTGCCGGTGATCATTTTCAGCGCCGCGCTGTAGCTGTTGGATCGCGCGACGATCTGCCGTTTTTGCGCTTGCTGCGCCAACCAGCCGTCGACCATGTTGGTGTTGGACGTCCAGGGTGTCGGAAACACATGACGGCGTTCGGTAAAGGCTTGCAGGCTTAAACGCGGCTCCAGCGGTGTGGCGCGTTTATCGAAGACACAGACCAGATCATCTTCCAGCAGCATCCGGGATTTGAAGTCGGTGTGATTGCGATGAAAGTTCGGGCCGAAGCCAATCACCAGGTCGAGGCTGCCGTCGCGCAGTTCCTCGGCCGGGATGTCGGTTTCGAACTTGTGCATGTTGACCAGCACTGGCCAGTCGGCGAAATCGAAACGTTTCAACAGGCGCGGCAGGATCAGTTGCTCGAAGTATTCCGGTGCGCAAATGTTGAAGGTGACCGGTTGCAAGCTGGGGTCGAACGTCGGTGCACCGGCGTGACAGAGGTTGATGCTTTCCAGAATTTTCAGCACGTGGGCGTACATGGTGCTGGCTTTGTAGGTGGGCCGCATACCGGCGCGGGTATTGATGAACAACTCGTCTTCGAAACCGGTGCGCAGCTTTTTCAGGCAATAACTGACGGTCGACTGGCTGACGCAGAGTGTTTCGGACACGCCGGTGACGCTGCTTTGTTCGTACACGGCGATAAACACCATGAGGTCTTGCATGTCGAGTTTTCTAAGCAAGTTACTGTTCAGCATCCATTCGTCTCGCTGTGATCCGTGCGCTGATTGAGCGCAAACTCGTGCGAACGATCCTAACGGAACGATGGTGCCAGGAGAATGGCTTGTAGGAAGTTTCGCCAATAGTTGTGAGGCAGTGCCGGCGACCTTCAGCGCTGAACAGAGGCGGGCAGGGTGCGGCGGCTGGACATCAACAGCGCCAGCATGCCGATGCCGACGAGCACTGCACCGATGATTTCCAGCGGCAGCGGCGACTGACGCCACCAGAGCCAATGAAACAGTGTGATGCACAGCGTGCTCAGGTAAATGTAGGAAATGACCGACGACGGGGCGATGACGCCGATGGCCCGGTGCAGCAGCCAGAAGGTCGCCAGTGTGGCGAACAGCGCCAGGTAGATAAGCCAAACGAAGTCGTTCACTGTCAGCAAGGACGCCGATCGCCAGCCTCCGCTGAAGCCACAGAACGCCAGCAGGAACAGCGCGCCGAACAGCATGTTCCAGAAGGTCATGCCCACCGGGCCGCGACCTTTGAGGCTGCCGGCCTTGAGCCGCTGGCTCAAGGGAGAGTAGAGCGCCATCGCCAGGCAACCGGTCCCATACACCGACACCGCATAGAGCGAAGGCAACTCGCCTGGCCCCGCACCTTTGAGCACCAGCAATACCGCGCCGGCAGCCGCCATCAGCATGGGAACGACGCGTTGCCGCAGGCGGCTGTCGGGCATCAACACGGCTTCGAAAAACAGGGTCAGCAGTGGCACCAGAGTGAACATTGTCCCGGTGTTGACGGCGGAGGTGTAGCGCAGCGCCTCGAACAATGAGCCGAAGTACACCGCCAGCAACAAGCCGAGTACGGCATGGCCGAGCAGACCGTTGCGGGTCATGGCGAGGTCGCCCTTGAACAGCAGCAACGGCAAAAACACCAGGGCGCAAAACAGCAGGCGTAAACCGGTCAGCAAGACCGGGTCGATGGCCTGGCTGACCTGCGCCGCCGCGGAAAACGAAGCGGCAATTAACAGGGCCCAGAGCAGCATGCCGAGGTGAGCGGTGGCGAAACCGGCGTGTTTCATGATGTCCGTTCCGGGTCAGTGAATGTGACGGGCGTAGTGCCGTGGGTTAAAGCGCAGGGCCATCAGCAGCATCAGCGCCATGACGCCCGTAAGCGACCACCAGGCCCATTCGAAACTGCCGAGTTGATCGCGGATCATCCCGGCAATCAGTGGCGAGAGACCGGCGATCAGGTAGCCGATGCCTTGAACGAAGGCGGTCAATGCGCCCGCACGTTGTGGATTGTCCAGGTGATCCAGCGACACGATCAGGCTCATGGGGAACAATCCGCCGATGCCCAGCCCCAGCAGGCACGGCCACAACAGACTCAGGTGTTGCGGGCTGAGGATCAGCCCGCAGAAACCGGCCATGATCAGCGCCAGCAACACCATCAGCACCAGGCGTCGGTCACGGCTGCGGTTGGCGATCGCCGGCGTCAGCAGGCCCGACAACACCTCCATGGCCGTCAGAAAACCCAGCAACAAACCAGCGTTTTGTTCGCTCCAGCCTTTTTCCACGTAGTACGGCGCCAGCCAGGCCAGCACACAGGTGTAGGACGCCGTGCCCAGACCAAAGAAGATCGCGAGTAACCAGGCGCGGGAATTGGCGAAGAACGAACCGTTTCGCTGCGCTTGAGCGGCCGGTATCGGTATCGGTACTCCCGAGCGTTGGGCTAGCCAGAACAACAACGCCAGCAGCGCCAGCACCGCCCAGATCGCCAGGCCCATTCGCCAACTGCCGGTACGCGTCATCACCAGCGGCGCGAAGGACGCGGCAATCGCTGCGCCACCCATGATCGACGTGACGTACAAGCCCATGCACACGGAGACGTTGTCACTGAAACGGGACTTGATCAGCGCGGGCATCAGTGCCTGGATCAGCGCAATACCGACGCCTGCCAGCACGGCACTGAGGATCAGTTCGGCCGCGGAGTCGAGGAGCAGGCGTGACACCGTCGCCAGGCCGATGATCAGCAACGACACCACTACCGTGCGTTGTTCGCCGAGCCATCGGCTGACGCTGAGGCCGAAGAACATCGCCAGTCCCATGGCCATCACCGGCAGCATGGTCAGCAGCGAGGCCAGGCTGTAACTCAACGGGATATCGCCGCGAATGGCCGACAGCAAAGGGCCGACCGCCGCCATGGAGGGGCGCAGGTTCAGGGCGACGAGAATGATGCTGACCATCAGCCAGAGGGCAGGGCGGGAAGTGGCGCGGACGTTTTCCATCGATGGAACCTTGAATGACAAGGGCCTGATTAGGCGCGCGAGCCCTGGTGGCCGCAAATCAGAAAGTCCGGGGCAGTATTTAAAAATCAAATACCTCTGCTACGACACAGAACAAAT
>NZ_BDAG01000039.1 GCF_002091715.1 Pseudomonas migulae NBRC 103157
TGGCGATGGCGCCCTGCCAACCAACCTGTTCTCGCGGAAATACGCTGACCTCGTAGGAGCCGGCTTGCTGGCGATGACGGCCTGCCAGCCCACCTGTTCTCGCGGAAATACGCTGACCTTGTAGGAGCCGGCTTGCTGGCGATGGCGGCCTGACAGCCAACCTGTTCTCGCGGCTATACGCTGATCTTGTAGGAGCCGGCTTGCTGGCGATGGCGGCCTGTCAGCCGGCCTGTTCTCTCGGATATACGCTGATCTTGTGGGAGCCGGCTTGCTCGCGAAGACGGTCTGCCAGCCCACCTGTTCTCGCCGACATACGCTGACCTCGTAGGAGCCGGCTTGCTGGCGATGGCGCCCTCACAGCCGACCTGTTCTCGCGGAAATACGCTGATCTTGTGGGAGCGGGCTTGCTCGCGAAGACGGTCTGCCAGCCCACCTGTTCTCGCCGACATACGCTGACCTTGTAGGAGCCGGCTTGCTGGCGATAGCGACCTCACAGCCGACCTATCTCTTGCAGACCTACACCGCGGACTCGCACAATCCCGCTTCCACCGGTGTATCGTTCGTCATTTCCAGCCTGTGTTCAGCCTGCGAGGTGTGTGATGAGTGCTCCCCTGAAGATCGATTTCGTCAGCGACGTGTCTTGCCCTTGGTGCGTCGTCGGTCTGTACGGCCTGACGCGCGCTCTGGATTTGCTGGGGGACGAAGTCCAGGCCGAAATCCGTTTCCAGCCGTTCGAGCTGAATCCAAAGATGAGCCCGGAAGGGCAGAACATCACTGAACACATCACCGAGAAATACGGTTCGACCCCGGAGCAATCGCAAAAGAACCGCGAGATGATTCGCGCACGCGGGGCCGAAGTCGGGTTTGCCTTTCGCACCGATGGCAACAGCCGCATCTACAACACTTTCGATGCTCACCGCTTGTTGTACTGGGCGGGGCTGGAAGGGTTGCAGTTCAATCTGAAGGAGGCGCTGTTCAAGGCGTATTTCACCGACGGCGGCAATCCTTCCGACCCCGGTCAGTTGGCGCAGATCGCGCAAAGCGTTGGTCTGGACCGGCAGCGGGCCGAAGCGATCCTGGCGTCGGACGAGTTCGCCAGGGAGGTGCGCGAGGAAGAGCAGTTGTGGCTGTCCCGTGGCGTCAGTTCGGTGCCGACTGTTGTTTTCAACGGACAGTACGCAGTCAGCGGCGGGCAACCGGTGGAAACCTTTGTCGGGGCGATTCGGCAGATCATGAGCGAAGCGAAGGGCGGCATGGTCAGCTGATCGGATCGCAGTTGAATAGAAATATATCAATGTGCCACTATGGTTTAAGCCGTTCCTGCCGACATAGGCAGCAACGATTTCAATCATAGGGATTTGATCCATGACTCTTCACGCCTTTCGCACGTGGGCAGCGCTCACATTGCTCGCTTGCCTGACCCTGACCGGCTGCGCCCACATCCAGCCGCCTGTTCCGCTGGATAAGCAATTCTGGGATGCCAAGGAGCCGACCATCGGCGTGGCAATCACTGTGGTGCCGGCGCCGGTGCTGGCGCTGACCGGTCAACAGGGGATGCTCGATTACGCGATCAATCGGGGCGTGAACAGCAAACTCAGCGACAACGTCGAAAAATGGCAAGTGCGCGACCTGAACACGTTGCCGGATGTCATCGTCGCCAAGCTGCAGGCCAAGGGCTACAAGGTCAAGCGAATCAACGAGCCGGTTGACCTGAATGTCTATAAGCAAACCAGTTTCCGTGAAGGTTACATGGGCCGTGACTTGACGCCGATCAAGGGCGCCTACGGCGTCGATCGCCTGTTGCTGGTGAATGTCTTCGCCACTGGCGCTACCCGCAGCTACTACGGATTCGTACCGACCAGCGTGCCGATGGCGCAGGTGAGCGGGCAGGGTCTGGTGGTCGATCTGGCCGACAATAAATTGCTGTGGTTCAAACCCTTCACGGCGGTGCAAGCGGCTCAGGGCGAGTGGGATGAGCCGACCTACACCAACCTGTCCAATGCCTTCTATCAGGCCATGGACAATAGTCGTCAGCAAATGATCACGCCGTTCGAACAATGAAGCGCTCGATCATGGGGGCCAGTGCGCTGGCCCTGCTGATGCTCGCCGGTTGCGCGCAGAAACCGGCGCCCGAGGCCGGTTTCAAGTCGCAGAGTGCCGCGTCCTACGTCCAGGCTCATGGACTGAAAGTGGACATGCACCTGCCGCAGGCGTTTGTCGGTGCCAGCACGGTGATTGACACCGAGTCGGCGCAGAAGGCGGCTTCGTCGAGTCATAACCTGGTGGCGGGCGCCAATGCGGCAGGGCTGGCCGGTTTGCTGGTGGCAAGCCTGATCAACACCCAGATGGGCAGCGGCAGCTTGCAGCGCGATGCGGAAAAGTCTGCGCTCAAGGATTCGCGTCCGATGGCTGACTTGCTCGCTGGCGTGCCATTGCAGGAACGTCTGCAACAGCGCTATCAACAGGCGTCGCAAGTGGCCGGGCTCAAGCAAGGGGAGGGGCAAGTCACCGCGCGTCTGGTGATCGAACCGAAGCTGATGCTCACCCCCGATCGCGGCAGCTTTGTGCTGGTCAATCAGGTGCAGGTCCAGGATATTGCCGGTTCGGCGCTGTACCGCATGCGCATCGAAGTGGCGAGTCAGCCGATTCGGCGTTGCGGCAAGGAATGTATCGACGACGGCGCTCTGGATCTGGCGAAGGTCACGGCCGTGCTCGACGAGTGCATCGACGAGTCCATGCGCGTGCTGGCCACCGACCTGATGCTGCCGGCACCGCCGGAGGCCGCCCAGGAAACCTTGCGGTATGTGCTCGATGGCCAGCGCGTGGTCGAGCGCGGTTACCAACTCGCCAACAACGGCAATTACTGGCGTTACCGCAACCTCTACGGCGCGGTGAAATCAGTCCCGGTGCCGTTCGAAGATGCGCTGACGCAAGCGCAGTTGCAGAAGGTTTATGCGCACTAGCTTCGCAGGTCATGCCCGCGCTGCTCGTGGGCATGATAGTCAGCGCACAATCTTGTCCACATGAATCCCCAGCTTCTTCAACCGATACCAGAAGCTGCGCTCGGAAATCCCGATCAGCTGCGCCGCGGCTGCCTGCACGCCGTTGCTCTGTGCCAGCGCCGCCAGAATGTAGGTTTTTTCCACCTCCGCCAGCGCCGCTTCCAGGTCTGCCGGTACGCTGCCCTCAGCGATCAACGTGGCGCCGTCGGCGGAGCTTGAGGCAAACAGGTACGCCGGCAGGTCTTCCTCTTCAATCACCGCGCCCGAGGCGACAATGGTCGCCCGCTCCACGCAGTTCTGCAGTTCGCGAATGTTCCCCGGCCACGAATACCGGGCCATGGCCTGCAACGCCTGCGGGCTGAAACCGCTGAAACGTTTACCGGCCGCAGCTCCCAGCGTGTGGGCGAAATGCCGGGCGAGCGGCGCAATGTCTTCAACCCGTTCGCGCAGGGCCGGTAGTGGAATCGGGAAGACATTGAGGCGGTAGTAAAGGTCTTCGCGAAACTCCTTGTTGGTCACCGCGTCCAGCAGGTTTTTGTTGGTCGCTGCGATCACCCGCACATCGACCTTGCGCTCGCGCGGATCGCCCACCGGTTCGATCACTCGCTCCTGCAAGGCCCGAAGGATTTTTGCCTGCAAGGCCAGCGGCATTTCGCCGATTTCATCGAGAAACAGCGTGCCCTTGTCGGCCTGCTGGAAGCGCCCGACGCGATCCGCCACCGCGCCGGTAAACGCGCCTTTGCGGTGGCCGAACATTTCGCTTTCCAGCAGCCCTTCGGGGATTGCCGCGCAGTTCACTGCGACGAAAGGTTTGTCGGCGCGATTGCCGTGGGTGTGGATCGCCCGGGCGACCATTTCCTTGCCGGTGCCGCTTTCGCCGGTCAGCAGAATGGTCGCGTTGCTTTCGCGCACCGAGTCGATGGCGTGCAGCACCCGCCGAAAGCTTGGGCTGTCGCCGATCAGGCTGTCGATCTGCCGGTGTTCGTCGAGCTCGGCGCGCATGCGCTGGTTGTCTTTGAGGATGTCGCGAAATTGCAGGGCCTTGTTGACAGTGATGTCCAGCTCATCGATGTCGAACGGCTTGGCGATGTAGTCGAAGGCGCCGTTGCGCATTGACTGCACGGCGTTTTTTACCGTGCTGTAGGCGGTCATGACGATCACCGGCAACTGCGGAAAACGGCTTTTGATTTCTGCCAGCAGTTGCGGGCCGTCCATGCCGGGCATGCGCCAGTCGCTGATCACCAGGTCGATGTCTTCGCACTCCAGCACCTTGAGCGCGTGCAGGCCGTTGCCGGCGGTGAACACCACAATGCCGTTCTGACTGAGCGCCGAGGCCAGCAGGTCGCAGAGCTTGGGCTCGTCGTCGACCACCAGTACGTTATGTGTCATCGCTGCCCTCGTCGAAGTCTTCACCGTTGGCCGGAATGTACAGGCTGAACGTGGCCCCGGCATCTTTTTCACTAACGCATTCAATGCGTCCGTCATGACTCTCCATGATCGAGAACACCTTGGCCAGACCCAGCCCGGTGCCCGAGGCCTTGGTGGTGACGAACGGCGTGAAGATCCGTTCGAGCATGTCCGGTTCGATGCCTTGACCGGTGTCGCTGATGCTGATCACCGTGTAGTGCCGGTCGCTGCTGATGCCCAGGGTCAGCCGCCCGCCGTCGGGCATGGCGTCGATGGCGTTGACGATCAGGTTCAGGCCGGCCTGCTTGATTTGCCGCGCGTCGGCGTAAAGCGTCGCGGTGGGCGATTGATCATCGATTTGTACATCGATGTTGTGGCTGGCCAGCTCCGGCGCACAGAAGCCGACCAGTTCATCCACCAGCGGGCGTGCCAGTTGGGTCGAGCGCATCGGTGCGCTGGGTTTGGCGAAGTCGAGGAAGTCGGTGATCAGGTCGTTGATCCGACTGACTTCGCTGACCACGTACTCCAGATGACGCTTGTCGGTCTCGGGCAAATCGGCGCGCCGGTGCAGCAGTTGCGTGGCGGTTTTGATGATGCCCAGCGGGTTGCGGATTTCATGGGCCAGACCCATCGCCACTTCGCCCAGCGCATGCAGGCGATCACGCCGACGCAGTTGCGATTCCAGATGCTGCAACTCGCCGAGGCGTTCGCTCATGTGGTTGAAGGTGCTGCTCAGTTCCGCCAGTTCGTCGCCGCCGGTGACCGGCAGGCGTTGGCGATAATCCCCGGCGATCACCGCTTGCACGCCTTTGGACAACCCGCGCAACGGCTTGGTCAGGCGCTGCGACACTAGCCAGCCGACCGCCAGGGACGCCGCTGAGCTGAGCAGGAAAATCAGGATGAACAGGTTGCTCTGATTGACCAGCCCGACCAGGCTGGTGTGGCGCAGCAGGCCGCTGAAAATCACCCCTTGCAGCTCGCCGTTTTCGTTGAGGATCGGCCGGTAGATGCCGCTGTAGCGGTTGGTGAACTGTTCGATCGGCTGTTTGGTGCTGCGCAGGATTTGTTCGATTTTTTCCGGCACGGCCGCCGGGTGATCCTCGAAGCGCTGGGTGGAAAAAATCTCCGAGAAGTCATTGGCCTTGGCCAGATACAGGCGCAGGTCCAGCGAATGCACGTCGGCCACGCTGGTGAGGAAACTGTTGTCGAGGTAGGTGGCAATCACCAGTTTGTAATCGACGCCGTCCTGATCCGTTTCGAAGGTCGAGACCACCGTGCCGGTCGCCGCGCCACCGACTTGCAGGGTTTGCAGCACCGCCTTGGGCGCGATGCTGATCTGGCGGACGATGTCGTCGGCGGCGGTGCTGAACACCACTTTGTGATCGCTGGTGCGCACCAGCGCCACGACGTCGATGCCCATGGAGTCGGCGATGTCGGTGGCCAGTTTGTCGTGTTTGTTCGCCAGCCGATCGGTGGGCGGGCGCGTGTAACGCAGGAACAGCTGCGCGACCCGGGCGTTGTCGCGCAGGATTTCGCTGATTTCGTCTTCGACGATCTTGGTCGATTCCTGCAGCCAGATGCGTACGTTGCTGTCGAAAATCTGCGACAGCGTGGTGGCCGCCAGTTCGGCGGCGATCATCGTCGGAATGACGCTGACCAGCCAGAACGCCAGCACCAGTTTGCGCTGCAGGCTCCAGCCAGAGAGGGCGAAAGGTCGAGCGTTGGTGCGTGAGTCTTTGGTCATTGTGCTTCGCTTATTGCTGCTCGCTGATCGCGGCTGCCATGGCAGGGGCGGACCGGTCCGGTCGGATAAACAGTTTCACCACACGCAACAGGCTATCGAGGAAGCGGTTGCGATGGCGGAAAAACACGGTGTTGCCGGTAAACGAGCAACCCAGGCGCAGCTTACTGGCATAACCGGCCTGGCCGCACGCGTAGATCGGGATCCCGTGCTCAATACAGTAGTCGACATTGGCCAGCCAGCTGCGTACGTAGAGATTGTGTTCACGGGTCCGGACCAGATCGTGGGCGAAGAACTTGTCGACCAATCGCTGTTCGTCGAACAGCACAAGGTTGAACGCCACCAGTTCTTCGCCGACCCAATACAACACGCACGCGGCACGTTCATCGAGGTGTTCCAGGACCTGGCGGAAGTAGCCGGACGGCAGGCGTTCGAAGGTCAGGTCGCTGCGGCTCAGCGTGGCCTCGTAAAGCGCCATCATGCGCGGAAGAAGGTCATCGACCGAGCGCCGCCATTCGATGCGCGGCCCCTGGCCACGCAGGGTGCGGCGCAGGTCTTTGCGAGTGGATTTGCCGAGCGTGCCGAGGTAGGCGTCCACCGAGCCAAAACGGATCGGCAGCTCGGCGCTGGGCAGGCCGGGCATGCTTTGCAGGCCCGCGTCCTGACACACCTGCAACCATTGCGGGTCGCGGTGAGAGGCATCCTTGACGGCCAGCAAACCGATCCCGGCCTGATCGGCATCGTGGCGCGCCAGCCGTAATAATTGCTGAAGCAGGTCCACGCGCCGGGCCGGGTCGATGTGCGGCGCGGTCCCGACATGGCACTGCTCGGCCACCGGCGAACCGAGGGCATACAGGCGCATGTCGAACAGCCCCGGCCACACGCGGCGCAGCCGTTCGCTGATGCGTTTGCCCAACCCCTGAACCGTGGTGTCCAGCGAGTAAGCGGTGGTGAACGCCACGGCCGCCGCGATCAATACCTCGTCTTCGTACAGCGCCAGATAGCGCCATTGAAAGTCTGCGATGCAGGCCCGCTCAACCGCCCGGTAGTAATTCCAATCCTCCAGCTCGGCAGGGAAACAGGCATTCCAGGCATCGTGGTCGATGGCCTCGATCGTCGAAAAGGCAAGGGCTGTGATCACTTGGGTTCCTTGAGTCAGGCCAGTTGCCGATAGTCCTGGCGCATGGGTTTGGGTGCGCGGCGCTGTTGAATGAAACGTTGCCGGATGAAGTCCGCACTCAGCTCCACCACGCGGCGGTATTGCAGGTCGACGGTAATCATGTGGTAGCAGTCGTCGAGCAGAACCTTCACCACCGGACCGCCGAGTTTGCGTTCCACATAATCGGCGTTCCAGCGGCTGGTGATGTCGTCTTCGCGCGAGTGCAGCACCAGCGTTTGCGTGGTGATCTGCGGCATGCGTTTTTTCACCGCCGCCACCAGTCGATGCAGTTCCCGGACACTCACCCCGGACATGGTCAGCAGCCCGGCATTGCTGCTCTCGCCAGCCTTCATCTGCCGCTCGACGATCGCTCGCAAGCGTTCGTCCTTGATGCCAAAAGGTGATTTTTCGTTGAAGCGGCACAGGTGCACACCAAACGGAATCGCCATCAGCAACGGCGTGAGCACGGCGACCTTGGGCATGTTCCAGCCGTCGTAGCGCAGGGTCGTCGAATACAACAACAAGCCTTCGATCTGCCCCGGATGCTCGGCGGCGAGGTACATCGACAACACCGCGCCCATCGACAAACCGCCGACGAACACGTGCTCGTGTTTGCGTCGCACACCGATGAAGGTATTGCGTGCGCTCTCGTACCAGTCACGCCAACCGGTGGCTTGCAGGTTGGCGTTGTCTCCGCAGTGCCCGGCCAGCGTCGGCACGTACACCGTGCAGCCGGCCTTGGCCAGGCCGATGGCGACCCGACGCAACTCGGTCGGGGTGCCGGTGAGGCCGTGGATCAACAACACCGCGACCTCCCCGCTGCCGAGAACGAAACCGGCGCTGCCTTCGCCCATGTCGATCTCATGCTCGTTCATCTTGTCATCGCCCGATGCAGCAAGCGGTCGAGCAGGGCGATGCCCAAATCGATTTCCGGATAGCTGATTTCCAGCGACGGCGCGAGGGTGATGACGTTCTTGTAGTAACCGCCTACATCGAGAATCAGGCCCAGGCGTTTACCGTCGATTTCGATGTCGCCCTTCATGCCTTCTTCGACCATGAAATCGAGCGTGGCCTTGTCCGGAGTGAAACCGTCCGGGCCGCAGATTTCGCAGCGCAGCGCCAGGCCCAAGCCGTCGACGTCGCCGATGATCGGGTAGCGTTTCTGCAAGTCCTTCAAGCCTTCAAGGAAGTACTTGCCCTTGTTCATGACCATCGCGCCGTAGTCGACTTCGCTGGTCATCTTGAGCATTTCCAGGCCCACCGCCGTGCCCAACGGGTTGGAAGCGAACGTCGAGTGGGTCGAGCCTGGCGGGAAGATTTTCGGGTTGATCAGCTCTTCTTTCGCCCAGATGCCGCCCAGTGGATTGAGGCCGTTGGTCAGCGCTTTACCGAAGACGATGACGTCGGGTTTGACGTCGAAGTGCTCGATCGACCACAGCTTGCCGGTGCGATAGAAGCCCATCTGGATTTCGTCGACGACCATCAGAACGCCGTGCTGGTCGAGCACATGCTTGAGTTCGCTGTAGAAGTTCATCGGCGGAATCACGTAGCCGCCGGTGCCCTGGATCGGCTCGACGTAGAACGCGGCGTATTCGCTCTGGCCGACTTTCGGGTCCCAGACGCCGTTGTATTCGGTCTCGAACAAACGGGCGAATTGCTGCACGCAATGGCTGCCATATTCTTCCTTGGTCATGCCTTTCGGGCCACGGAAGTGATACGGGAATGGAATGAAATTGGCGCGCTCGCCGAAGTGGCCGTAGCGGCGGCGATAGCGGTAGCTGGAGGTGATCGACGAGGCGCCGAGTGTACGTCCGTGGTAACCGCCCTCGAACGCGAACATCAGGCTCTTGCCGTTGGTGGCGTTACGCACGACTTTCAGCGAGTCCTCGATGGACTGCGACCCGCCGACGTTGAAGTGCACGCGACCGTCGAGGCCGAATTTTTTCTTCGCGTCGACCGCGATCATTTCCGAGAGCTCGATCTTGCCTTTGTGCAGGTACTGGCTGGCGATTTGCGGCAGCGTATCGATCTGCTGTTTCAGCGCATTGTTCAGGCGCGGGTTGGCGTAACCGAAGTTGACCGCCGAGTACCACATTTGCAAATCGAGGTAGGCCTGGTCTTCGGTGTCCCAGACGTAGGAGCCTTCGCATCGGCTGAAGATACGCGGCGGGTCGATGTAGTGAACGGTGTCTCCGTAGGAGCAGTATTTGGCTTCTTTATCCAGGAGGATCTGGTCTTCTGCGGTGGCGATTCGAATATCAGACATGGTGGAGGAGTTCCTGTGTTTCTACGTTGAAAGAGGTGGCGTTGGCGGCGTTGGCGCTTGGCAGCAAGGCCAGCAGCGCAGGCAGATCGGCGAAGCTGTCGAAGCGCGCATAGGCGATGCCGTTGCGCTCGCAGTGCTCGGCCAGGCGATCCTTGGCGAACACGAAATCGGCGGTGGCGGCCACGCACATGTCGGACTGGCCGTCGCCGATCACCAGCACCCGTTTGGCGCTGGGGGTGGATTTGCATTTGCAGTTGCCGGAGGCGGCGCGGCAGGCGTCGCTGGCATGCGGGAAGTCGATGCGCCAACTGTCGTGATCGAGCTGGCGCAGGCGATTGGCGAGGATCGGCAAGAGGCTGACGTAGTTGCGCGCCAGGATCCGTGCGATGCCTTGTTCGATGCCGTCGCTGACCACTTCGAGGGAAGCGCCGAGACCGATCACGTGGTCGACGAAGTCGGGGAAGTCCGGGTCGATCTCGACCGTGTCGAAGAACCTAAGCAGCTCGGACGGTGTGGCCTTGACCAGCGAGAGCTGGCGGCTGAGGCATTCACGGGAACCGATGTCGCCCGCCAGCCACTCGTTTTCGATCGCTTCCCAGCTCGGGTCGGCGAACCGTTGGAGGATGCTGTCGATCACGTCAGTGCGGGTGATGGTCCCGTCGAAATCACACACGATATGCCAGTCAATCATCTGCGTTACCTATCTTGTAAAAAGTGTGCGCCGGGTGTGCTGTCTGCGCTGCAAAGGGGGTAGAGCAGGGACTGTGCCAACCGGGTTTGGCCCAGCGGGGGCGGGGTTCTGGCGTGTGTACGTGCCTTCGAAGCTACAATTTTTGTAGGTCGCTACAAACAACATGAGTGCTTGCGCCGGGAGCGCGATCCGGGGATTGATGCGCGCATGTCCCGTTCAAGGAATTGCCTCATGTCGAGGATCACTGTCGCTCTATTCACCGCGCTGACGTGCCTTTCGGCCAACGTTTCAGCAGACGGCATCACCGGTGAGGCCGGAGCTGGCCTCAGCTATCAGCCACACGATCCAACAGGCAGCCGTTACGAAACCCGACCCGTGCCGTACGTCGATCTGGACTGGGGCGATGTCAGCCTGAGTACCGATGACGGGCTGACATGGGACGCGTTCAAGGCAAGCGGCTTCAGCGCCGGTCCGTTCCTGAATTACCTGCAGGGACGGACCTCCAACGGCGAGCTGCAAGGCTTGCGCGATGTGCCGGACATGGGCGAAGTGGGTGGGTTTGTGCAGTACGCGCCGGCCGACTTCTGGCGGGTATTTGCTTCGGTTGGCCAGGCGGTCGGCGGGCGAGGCGGGCAGGGCGGGGTATTGGGACGGCTGGGTGGGGAGGTGGGTTATCCACTGGGTGGCGGGGTGATCGGCAGCTCAAACCTGACCGCGCATTTTGCCGATGCGCGGCAGAGTCAGACGTTCTTCGGCGTCAGTGCCGACGAGTCTCAAGCCTCGGGGATCCGCCCGTACAATGCCGGCGGTGGCTTGCAGAATGTGGCGCTCACCCAGAGCTTCGAATTTCCCCTGGCGCCGCAATGGTCACTGCTGACGAGCGCGAGCTGGATTCACCTGACAGGGGCGGCGGATAGCAGCATTGTCAAAGCGGTCGGGGATACCAACCAGGGGGAGGTGCAGGCGGCGGTGGCTTACAAGTTTGACTAGAAAGGTTCATTGGCTGGTCTGACGCCTTCGCGAGCAAGCCCGCTCCCACATTCGATTGCATTCTTACTGGAAGAACGCGGTCACCTGTGGGAGCGGGCTTGCTCGCGAAGGCGTCCTTGAATTCAACGGATATTCAACTTTCTTCACCCTCGGCCAGCAACGCAATCCCCCCCATGATCACCGCCACACCCACCCAGTGCAGCACGCTGATCTGCTCGCCCAGCCCCAGCCAAGACCCAAGCAAAACCCCGACGAACACCAGCGAACTCAACGGAAACGCCAGCGAAAGGCTGCTGCGCCGCAATATCAGCATCCACACGAAAAACGCCCCGATGTAACAGGCAATCGCCAGCCATACCCCCGGATTGACCGCAACGGCCATCAGCCACTTCAGGTTGAAATCCATCTGCCCCAGTTGATCGCCGCCCACCTTCGTGGCGATCTGCCCGGCACTTTCAAAAGCGATCAACAGCGCCCATAGCACGAGGGTGCCGAGGCGCTCATGCAGCCAGTCGGTCTTGCCTCTGATCATCGATTGAGCCTCATGCATGGGCGACACACACGAGCATCACGCCCGCCGTAATCACTAAGGTGCCGAGCCAGCGCCGACGACTCACGGTTTCGCCGAGTATCAGTTTGCCGGCCAGCACCACCCCGCAATACGCCAGCGCCGCAGCCGGAAACAGCAGGCTCAGCGGCGCGCGGGAGAGGGCTTCGAGCCAGACAAAAAACTCGATCACGTAGGCGCCGATCCCGCACCACAACAGCGGCGCGTTGAACACCTGGCCCCAGAACGCATTCAGGCGAAAACCGCCTTCAAGTTCCGGCAAACGGTCGAGTCCGAGCTTGAAACAGAGCTGGCCAATGACGTCCAGCACGATGGAAAACGCCACCAGCACAATCACGGTAATGGTCATGGGAACAGCTCCTCGAACAGCTCGATCAGTGCCTGATTGGTGGCCGAGTTTCGCAGCAGATCGTCTGCGCTCCAGCGTTCCGCCGGCGGCTGGTCGGCCTTGGCTTCCCAGCGTTTGAAGGCGTTGCTGAAAGCGGGGCGGGCGTATTCGCCGCAGATGTCGATGCCGATGATCCGCTTGTTTGCGGCCAGTGCGCGTATCGCTTGCAGCAGATGGCTCAGGCGCATACCGCCCTGATCCCAGTTGGTCGCCGCGTCTTCGCAGGCCAGGACGTCTTTGTCGATGGTGATCCACACCGCCTCGGTGGGCAGGCTGGTGATCAACTGATCGAGAAACACCGGCCAATCCAGCTCGGCGAGGTTGCGCCAGTGCAGCTGGTTTTCCTGTTGCTGATGACCGGCGCCATCGCCGACCCGGCCCCAGACTTTCGAGGGCGGATGCTGCCACGGAAACAGCTGCAACACCCCGCGTTTCAGGGCGCTGAGGTTGCCGCCCTTGAGTTGCGGATTTTGCAGGTCATCGCTGCACGGGCCGAGGGTGACGATGCGCTGGATGTTCGGCAGTTTCAGCGCCTGGTTGACCCACGAACCGCAATGCCGACGCGGGGCGAAGTGGACCCAGTCGGGGTGATTGTCGAAGTGGATCAGGCTCACCGGCGCTGGCAAGTCAGTGAGAAAAGCCGGGGTCAAGTGGTGGTAATCGCCGGAGCCGACGAAGAAGATTTCCGGTTGCGGGCCGCTGTGGCGCGGACGTTGTTGCAGGCGTTCGGCGAAGCGGCGCCAGGTGCGTTCGCTGGACCAGAGTCGCAATTTCGGGCCGAGGTCGAGCAGGTCCAGGCGTTTCGCGCGGCCGCTGTCGAGCAACCGTGCGATGGGGGCCTGGGCAGTCAGGCTATGGTCGAGATCTAAAATGTTCAAGGTCGCAATTCACCCTTGGCAGACCCTCCCAGACACCGGCTCCATCCATCATGAAGGCCGGCCGAGGGGGCTTTTGGGGGTAAATGCAAGGGGCGGGCCAGCCATGCCGGATGTACCCGTTCCCCCTTGTAGGAGCCGGCTTGCTGGCGATGGCGGTGTGTCAGTCAACATCGATGCCGACTGACACACCGCCATCGCCAGCAAGCCGGCTCCTACAGGAGGGTGTGGTCAGGTCTGGAAGCGAACCCAGACGCTGACGAGGATCGTAGCCGCGACCAACCACGCCACCGCCGCCACGGCGAGCGAAGCTTCCAGCCGCATTCGGTCAACCATCACGTATAGGGTTGCGAGATAGATGAAGTACGGAATGATCGACCACATGCCAAACACAATCGTGGTCTTCAAGTCGTCCTGCGAGCGGCCCTTGCCGACGATGTAGTGCGCAATCAGCGCAAAGGTCGGAAACAGCGGCACTAGGCCGGCGATGTAATAGTTTTTGGTCTTGGCCAGCGCAGCGAGGATCAACACCACCGCTGCGCCCAGGGTTGCCTTGAGCATCAGGTCCATCAGTGGCTCAATCCGTACTTCTTCACTTTGTCGAACAGGGTGGTTTTGGCCATGCCCAGTTCCAGGCTGGCCTGGGTCAGGTTGCCGCCGCTGCGTTGCAAGGCATCGCTGAGCAGGTTGCGTTCGAAGGCTTCCACCGCTTCGGCGAAGGCCAGGCCCTGATTGCTGCCGCTGGCGCCGGACTTCTTGAAGGCCGGCAAACCGAGGGCATACCGTTCGGCAACGTTGCGAAGTTCACGGACGTTGCCCGGCCAGTCGTGGCTCATCAGGTTCGACACGGTCTGGTTGTCCAGCTCCGGCACCGCGCGGTCGAAGCGCAATGACGACTGCTGCAGGAAGTGTTCGAACAGTTGCAGGATGTCTTCGCGGCGTTCGCGCAACGGCGGCAGTTCCAGGGTCACCACATTCAGGCGGTAATACAGGTCGCTGCGGAATTCGCCGGCCTTGCTCGACTCGTCGAGGTCGGATTTGGTCGCTGCGATCACCCGGCAATCCACCGCCACGCTCTGGTTCGAGCCGAGGCGTTCGAGGGTGCGTTCCTGCAACACCCGCAGCAGTTTGATCTGCAACGGCAGCGGCATGCTTTCCACTTCGTCGAGGAACAGCGTACCGCCATCGGCGTGTTCGATCTTGCCGATCCGCCGCTTGCCGGCACCCGTGAAAGCGTTGGCTTCATGGCCGAAGATTTCGCTTTCGAACAGGTTCTCGGGCAATCCTCCGCAGTTCAGCGCGACGAATTGCTTGGTGTGCCGCCGACTGAAGTCGTGCAGGCAACGCGCGACCAATTCTTTACCGGTGCCGGTCTCGCCTTCGATCAGCACATTGGCCGAGGTGTCGGCGACATTGGCGATCAGTTCCCGCAGGTTCTGCATCGCTGGCGAGCGACCGATGATCCGGCCTTCCAGGGAATCCCGCTCCGCCAGTTGCCGACGCAGCGAAGAGACTTCCCGCGCGAGGCTGCGTTGCTCCAGCGCGCGACGTGCCACATCCACCAGCCGTTCCGGAGAGAAGGGTTTCTCCATGAAGTCATAGGCGCCTTTTTGCATCGCGCCGACGGCCATGGAGATGTCGCCGTGGCCGGTAATCAGCACCACCGGCAGGCTGCGATCGCGAGCCTTGAGCCGGGTCAGGAGCTCAAGACCATCGATGCCCGGCAGGCGAATATCGCTGATGACGATGCCGGCAAAGTTGTCGCCGACTCGCTCCAGCGCTTCTTCGGCACTGCCCACGCCGACGCAGGGAATGTCTTCCAGGGTCAGCGCCTGTTGGCAACCGAGCAGCACATGGGGGTCGTCTTCGACGATCAGCACACTAAGGTCGTTGTTCATATTGGCTCGGCAGGAGTAGGGCTTACCAACGGTAAACTGAGGACGAAGGTGGTACCACCGCTGGCCGGGTGCTCGACACCCAAATGTCCGCCCGTCGCGGCAGCCAGGCTGGCGGAAAGGGTCAGGCCGAGGCCCAGGCCCTGCTCGCCGGGTTTGGTGGTGAAGAACGGTTCGAACAGATGCTTGCGCGCTTCGGCGTCGATGCCGTGGCCGTTATCGCGTACCCGCAGGCGATACTTGCCATCGAACTCTTCGCCTTCAAGCCACAACACCGGCAAGGGTTGTGCCTGCATGGCATCGAGCGCGTTACCGATCAGGTTGACCAGAATCTGCTCCAGGCGGGTCTGGTCGATCTGCACCTGCACATCGGCGAATTCGCGGTGCAGTTGCAGATGAACACTTTCGACGCGTCCGCCAAGCAGTTGCAGCGCGGCGTCGACCGCTTTGCCGAGGCAGGCTTGACCCTTGTCGTCACCCCGTCGGGCGAAGGAACGCAGGCTGGCGGTGATCCGGCCCATGCGGTCGATCAGTTCGTTGATGGTCTTGAGGTTGGTGCTGGCCACGTCCAGCTGACCACGTTCCAGAAAGCGCACGGTGTTGCCGGACAAGGTGCGCAGCGCAGCCAGTGGCTGGTTCAATTCGTGGGCGATGCTGGTGGACATCTGGCCGATGGCCGCGAGTTTCCCGGCCTGCACCAGTTCATCCTGAGCACGGCGCAGTGTCTCTTCAGCGTGCCGCCGTTCGCGGATCTGGCCCTTGAGCCGTTCGTTGCTGGCGCGCAGATCGGTGGTGCGTTCGGTAATCCGACGCTCCAGTTGATTGTTGGCTGCCTGCAAGGCTTCCCGGGCGGCGAGGCGGGTGGCGATCACTTTGCGCCGCTCGTTCCAGGCAATCAGCAGGAACGCCACGAGGGCAAACGCCACCGCGACCAGGATCCCCTGATTGATCGCTTCGCGGCGCAAATCCTGCAACGGCGTGAGCAGGGTGAAATTCCACGGCGTGTCGCTCAAGGGGCGGGTTTGCGAGAGGTAGCTGATGTCCTCTTGGTCGGACTCCACTTCGCTGTTGGCCGGGAAGGTCAGCTTTTCCTCGCCCTCCGCCAGTTTTTCCCGGGCCAGCGGTTGCAGTTCGTTGAGCGGGAACCAGTAGTACTGAAGGCTGCGGGCAAGTTTTTCTTTGGTTTCATCGCTCAACGGAACCACTGACTTGAGCCGTCGCGCCGGATCGCTGGACAGAATGATGATGCCGTTTTCGTCGCTGACGAAGGCTTCCAGGCGCGCCCGTTGCCAGCGTTCTTCCAGGGCTTCGAGGCGGACCTTGACCACCGCGACACCGATGATCTTGCCGTGTTCTTCCAGGCCATGGGCCAGGTAATAGCCGGGTTCGCCGCTGGTGCTGCCGATGCCATAGAAGCGCCCCGGCTGGCCGCGAACGGCGTTCTGGAAATAGGCGCGGAAGGACAGGTCTTCACCGAGGTAACTGTCGACATCGCGCCAGTTGCTGGTGGCCATGACACGGCCGGTAGTGTCCATCACGTAGATGGCCCGACTGCGGCTGCGCCGGTTCAGGCCTTCGAGGTATTCATTGACCGTTTGCCGGTATTCCGGCGACGGATCGGCCAACAGCTTCGACACACTGGATTCGAGTTCCAGCAGGCTGGGCAGGTAAGTGTATTTGCTGATTTCGCTCTCGACGGCGCGGGCGTGCAGTTCGAGCTGACGCTGGCCGTTCTCGCTGAGGCTGCGGATGCCGTAATGTTCGCTGACCCAGAAGCCGACGTAACCCAACCCGATCATCAGTGCGATAACCAGAGGCGGCAGGAACAGATGGCGAATCAGACGGGGTTTCACGGCGAGTGATGGCGGCGCAGCGCGATAAAGAGTGGGATCGCATTTCATCACAGATGCCTTGGGTCAACCACAACACAAATCTCCAAGCCACCACCGACCCCTGTAGGAGCCGGCTTGCTGGCGATGGAGTGTCAGGCGACATCAATGTGGCTGACCCACCATCGCCAGCAAGCCGGCTCCTACAAGGAAGCGGTGTCTTTCTTAGTGCTGCAGAATCTTGGCGAGGAAGTGCTGAGTACGCTCGGCGCGAGCATTTATGTCGCCGAAGAATTCCTCTTTCTTGCAATCTTCGATGATTTTGCCCTGGTCCATGAAGATCACCCGATCCGCCACTTTACGGGCGAAGCCCATTTCGTGGGTTACGCACATCATGGTCATGCCTTCGTGGGCCAGTTGCACCATTACGTCGAGCACTTCGTTGACCATCTCAGGGTCCAGCGCCGAGGTCGGTTCGTCGAACAGCATGACGATCGGGTCCATCGCCAGCGCACGGGCAATCGCCACACGCTGTTGCTGACCACCGGAGAGCTGGCCCGGATGCTTGTGGGCGTGCGCCGAAAGACCGACGCGCTCCAGCAGTTGCAGGCCTTTCTTGGTGGCTTCTTCCTTGCTGCGCCCCAACACCTTGATCTGCGCGATGGTCAGGTTTTCGGTGATGGTCAGGTGCGGGAACAGTTCGAAATGCTGGAACACCATGCCGACGCGCGAACGCAGTTTCGGCAGGTTGGTCTTCGGGTCCGCAATGGAGGTGCCATCGACCACGATGTCGCCTTTCTGGAACGGTTCCAGCGCGTTGACGCATTTGATCAGGGTGGATTTGCCGGAGCCGGACGGCCCGCACACCACAATCACTTCGCCTTTTTTGACCTCGGTGCTGCAGTCAGTCAGTACCTGGAAGTCGCCATACCACTTGTTGACATTCTTGATAGAGATCATACGGCAAACCTTTTTTGCAGACGCTTGACCAGCAGCGAGGCGGCAAAGCTGATTGTGAAGTACACGAGACCTGCGAAGATCAGGAACTCATTCGAGCGGCCGATGATGTCGCCACTGGCACGCGAGGCATTGAGGAAGTCCACCAGGCCGACGGCGTAGACCAGCGAGGTGTCCTGAAACAGGATGATGCTCTGTTGCAGCAGCAGCGGGGTCATCTTGCGGAACGCTTGCGGCAGGATGATCAGACGCATCATCTGGCCATACGACATGCCCAGGGCCTGGGCAGCGCCCATCTGGCCTTTGGGAATCGACTGCACGCCAGCACGGACGATTTCGCAGAAGTACGCCGCTTCGAACATCATGAATGCCACGATGCACGAGGCGAATGCGCCGATCGGTGTGTCTTCGCCGGTGATCCAGCGCAGCACGAACGGCACCGCCAGGTAGAACCAGGTGATGACCAGCAGCAGTGGAATCGAACGGAAGTAGTTAACGTAGGCGCCGGCGATGTTCGACAGCACTTTGCTGTGGGACAGACGCATCAGCGCGAGGATCGTGCCGAGGATGATCCCGCCAATGACGCCGAGCGCCATCAGTTGCAGGGTCATGACCATGCCGTTCCACAGGCCCGGCAGGGACGGGATGATGCCCGAGAAGTCGAATTCCATCATTTACCCCCTACGGAGATCAGGCCCGGTACGGCCACTTTCTTCTCTACCAGGCGCATCAGCAGCATCAGGCTCATGTTCAGGGTGAAGTAGATCAGGGTCGCCAGGGTGAACGCTTCGAACAGGTTCGCGGAGAACTCGGCGGTCTGTTTGGTCTGTGCGAGCAGCTCCATCAGGCCGATCAGCGAGGCGACGGAGGTGTTCTTGAATACGTTCAAGAATTCCGAGGTGAGCGGCGGAATGATGATCCGGTAGGCCTGGGGCAGCAGCACGTTCCAGTAGATCTGCGGCAGCTTGAAGCCCATGGCGCGAGCTGCGGATTCCTGGCCTTTGGGCAACGCCTGAATACCGGTGCGCACCTGTTCGCAAACGCGAGCCGTGGTGAACAGGCCCAGGCAGACAACCACGCTGAGGAACGCCGAAGTGGTCGGGTTCAGGTCCTGTTTGTACCATTCCTGCAGGTCTGGCGGCAGCAGGTCGGGCACCAGGAAGTACCAGATGAACAGCTGCACCAGCAGCGGTACGTTACGGAAAAGTTCGACGTAGCAGGTGGCGATGCCCGATACGATGCGGTTTGGCACGGTGCGCATGACACCCAGGATCGAGCCCAGTATCAGGGCGATGATCCAGGCCGCGATGGCGATGCCGATGGTCCAGCCCAGACCGGACACGTACCAGTCGAAATAGGTCTCGCTGCCCACGCCGGTGGACTTGAAGAACACGCCCCAGTCCCAGTTGTAATTCATTAGGGTCTCCCCTCAGTTCAATCGATGTGCAAGTGCCCGCTTGGGGGAAGCTCCGTTCCCGCCTGACCTTTACGATCAAGCACACGCTCCCGGCTCGACAGCCACCGGTTCGAGTGTTTCCAAAAATGCCAGCAGGAAGTGACCACCTCCTGAAAGGGCAGCGGCCCTCTCAGGAGATAAGGTTAGTCAGAAAATCAGGACTTCTTGTCGTCAGCCGCTTTATCAGTCGGATTGGCGATCAGGGCCTTGAGCTCGTCGCTCATCGGGAAGTTAAGGTTCAGACCTTTTGGCGGGATTGGCTGCATGAACCATTTTTCGTAGATCTTGTTGATCTCGCCCGACTTGTAGGTCGCCACGATGGCGTCGTCTACAGCCTTCTTGAACGGCTCGTCGCCCTTGCGGACCATGCAGCCGTAGATTTCGTAGGACTGTGGAGTGCCGGTCACGGCCCAGTCAGAGGCTTTCTTGGCCTTGGCTGCTTCACCTGCCAGCAGGGCGTCGTCCATCATGAACGCCACGGCACGGCCGGTTTCCAGCATCTGGAAGGATTCGCCGTGGTCTTTGGCGGAGATGACGTTCATGCCCATCTGCTTGTCGGCGTTCATCGCCTTGAGGATGCGTTCGGACGTGGTGCCGGCGGTGGTCACGACGTTCTTGCCGGCCAGGTCAGCGAAATCCTTGTACTTGGAGTCTGCCTTGGACAGCAGGCGAGTACCGATTTCGAAAATGCCGACGGAGAAGTCGACCTGCTGCTGACGCTCGACGTTGTTGGTGGTGGAACCGCACTCGAGGTCCACGGTGCCGTTCTGCACCAGCGGGATACGGGTTTGCGAGGTCACCAGGTTGTATTTGACCTGGAGATTCGGCATGTCGAGGTCTTTTTTCAGGGCTTCAACGACTTTCAGCTGAATGTCGTGGGAGTAGCCAACCGGTTTGCCGGAAGCGTCCGCGATATAGGAAAACGGAATGGAAGCGTCACGATGCCCGAGGGTGATGACACCGGACTCTTTGATCTTCTTCAGTGTGCCGGTGAGTTCGGCAGCGAAAACTGGAGTGGTAATCAGAGCGGCAGCAATGGCTGCGCCCAGGATATGGGGAACGATGCGCATCAAATTTTCCTCGACATTGTTTTTTTTATGGAGCCAGTTCATCGGCCCTTTTGTGCTTCCGAGTGGCTGTTGGCGTCTGTAGGTCCGCACAACAAGCATTCGTCCAAGAGTGTAGAGCATGACTCGTGCCAGGCCAGGTGTAATGGGTCAATATATTGATTTATAAGGATATTTATTATTTTTTATGTGATTTTTGTTGATGGGAAATCCGGTTAACCGAATCGACCGGCAGGTCGCGTTCGGAAAACCGAATGCAATGCCGTCGTCGGTCGGTAGCCTGCTTGCTCCTACAGGGGGGGGGCGGTGTCCGGCGGAAAGCAAAAAGCCCCTGAATCTCTCGATTCAGGGGCTTTGCTCTAACCGGGATTCCCGATCAGGCCGCTTCGATCTTGCTGCGGTTCTGCTCGACCTTGCTCAGGTAATCCGCGAGTTTCTGCTGCTCGGCCTCAGTGGTGAACAGGCCGAGCTTGCTGCGGCGCCAAAGAATGTCATGTGCCGTGGTCGCCCACTCTTCACTGCACAGGTAATCGACTTCGCGGGTGTAGAGACCGCCGCCAATGTGTTCGCCCAGATCGTTGAGGTTCTGTACGCCTTCGAGCATGCGCCACGTGCGGCTGCCGTAGGTCGTGGCCCAGCGGCGGGCGATTTCAGTCGGCACCCAGTCGAACTGGTCACGAATCCGCGAACTCAGCGCCTGCGGGGTGCTCATGTCTTCGCCGCCCGGCAGGGTCGCCGTGGCGGTCCAGCTTGGCTTGATGTGCGTGAAGTACGGTGCCAGTTGTGCCAGCGCCGACTCGGCCAGTTTGCGGTAGGTGGTCAGCTTGCCACCGAATACCGACAGCAACGGCGCTTCTTCTCCCGTGCCCGACAAGGCCAGGGTGTAGTCGCGGGTGACGGCTGACGGATTGTCGGATTCGTCGTTGCACAGCGGGCGAACACCGGAATAGCTGTGCAGGATGTCGTCGCGGCTGATCTGCTTTTTGAAATGAGCGTTGACCACTTTCAACAGGTAATCGGTTTCGCCTTCGGTGATTGCCACCTTCGCCGGATCGCCGGTGTATTCGCGGTCGGTGGTGCCGATCAGGGTGAAGTGGTTCAGGTACGGAATGGTGAACACGATGCGCTGATCTTCGTTTTGCAGAATGTGCGCATGCTCGCCTTCATAGAGTTTCGGCACGATCAGGTGGCTGCCCTGGATCAGGCGGATGCCGTAAGGCGATTCCATCTTCAGGTCATCACGAATGAACTTGGCGACCCACGGACCGGCCGCGTTCACCAATGCCTTGGCGCGAATCGAAAACAGGCTGCCGTCGGCGCGTTCCAGGTGCAGATGCCACAGGCCTTTGGTGCGACGAGCGCTGACGCAACGGGTCTGGGTGTGAACGTGGGCGCCTTGCTCGCGGGCGGCCATGGCATTCAGGACGACGAGGCGAGCATCGTCGACCCAGCAATCGGAATATTCGAAGCCTTTGGTGATTTCGCTCTTCAGCGGGCTGTCCGGGCCGAACTTCAGGCTTTTCGAACCTTCCAGTTTTTCCCGTTTGCCGAGGTTGTCATAAAGGAACAAACCGGCGCGAATCATCCACGCCGGACGCAGGTGCGGACGGTGTGGCAGCACGAAACGCATTTGCTTGACGATGTGCGGCGCCTTGGCCAGCAATACTTCGCGCTCTGCGAGGGCTTCACGCACCAGGCGGAATTCGTAATGTTCGAGGTAGCGCAGGCCGCCGTGGATCAGCTTGCTGCTGGCCGACGAGGTATGGCTGGCCAGATCATCCTTTTCACAAAGGAATACCGAGAGACCGCGGCCGGCGGCATCCGCTGCGATCCCCACGCCATTGATCCCGCCACCGATGACGGCAATGTCGTAGACCTCAGCGAGAGGGGGCGTAGGCAAGGTAGAAGTGGGCATCGGCTGGCCTCGGGCTTTTATGATTTTCGGTATTGGATTTCGAACATAAATGTTCATTTGCGAAAATGGTAGCCCATAAAGACGCGCACAGCCAGTCAACTTCGATTGAAAATACTGATCGAAGGGCGGGTAAAGGAAAATTTACGAACATTTAAAGCGGAAGGAGAGGGTATTGCGGGGCATGCATGTGTCGGCACCGGCTTGCTGGCGATGGCGTCCTCAGTACGTCATCGCCAGCAAGCCGGCTCCTACAGGTTGTTTAACAGCCTTCGGTGTTAAACGACCTCGAGTCGAATCTTGTGCTGACTCAACAACTGAGCCAACGCCGGCACAGGCTGCTGATCCGTCACCAGGCAATCGATCAAGCTGATCGGCCCCAGGCGAATCATGGCATTGCGCCCGAATTTGCTGGAGTCCGCCGCCAGAATCACTTTACGAGCATTGGCAATGATCGCTTGCGACACCCGCACTTCCTGATAATCGAAGTCGAGCAGGCTGCCGTCTTCATCGATACCGCTGATGCCGACCAACGCGAAATCGACCTTGAACTGGTTAATGAAGTCGACACTCGCCTGACCGACCACACCCCCATCGCGCCGCACATTGCCGCCAGTCAGCAGAACGTCGAAGTCGTCCTTGGCACTGAGCATCGAAGCCACGTGCAGGTTGTTGGTGATGATCTTCAGGTGATTGTGGTTGAGCAGCGCCCGCGCAATCGATTCGGTGGTCGTACCGATATTGATGAACAACGAGGCGTGATCGGGGATCTGTGCCGCAATGGCTTCGCCGATACGCTGCTTTTCATCGCGCATCTGGTCGGCGCGCATCGCGTAGGCGGTGTTTTCGACACTGGAATCGTAGGCCGCGCCACCATGGTAGCGACGCAACAAATTGGCTTCCGCGAGCTGATTGATGTCGCGGCGGATGGTCTGCGGTGTAACGACGAACAGCGTAGCCATTTCCTCGATGCTGACGTAGCCGCGTTCGCGAACCAGCTCGAGGATTTGCTGCTGACGGGGAGGCAGATTCATGGGGCTTCCTTTGGGCTGCCGTGCAAAATTTGCCCATGATGCCGCAGGAATCTGCTCCCTACCAGTTACATACAGATACGAGTACTTACGTTGGCTTATTCAGCGCCTTCATGAGGTTCCCAATCACGGGTGCGGCTGACCGCTTTTTTCCAGCCGGCGTAGAGTTTTTCCTTCGCGGTTTCGTCCAGGGTCGGTTCGAACTCGCGTTCGATAACGGCCTTGCCGCGCAACTCTTCCAGGCTGCCCCAGAAGCCACACGCCAGGCCGGCGAGGTAAGCGGCGCCCAGTGCGGTGGTCTCGCGCATTTGCGGACGCTCGACCTGAGTGCCGAGGATGTCGGCCTGGAACTGCATCAGGAAATTGTTCGCCACCGCACCGCCATCCACGCGCAGGGCTTTCAGGCGTTCGCCGGAATCCTGTTGCATGGCGTCGAGCACGTCGCGGGTCTGGTAGGCAATCGACTCCAGCGCTGCACGAATGATGTGATCCACGCGTACGCCGCGGGTCAGGCCGAACAGAGCGCCACGGGCATACGGGTCCCAGTACGGTGCGCCCAGGCCGGTGAAGGCCGGTACCAGGTACACGCCGTTGCTGTCCTTGACCTTGTTGGCGAAGTATTCGGTGTCGTGGGCGTCGTTGATGATCTTCAGTTCGTCACGCAGCCATTGAACGGTGGAGCCGCCGTTGAAGACCGCGCCTTCCAATGCGTAGGCCACTTCGCCACGCGGGCCGCAGGCGATGGTGGTCAGCATGCCGTGCTTGGATTTTACGGCTTTGTCGCCGGTGTTCATCAGCAGGAAGCAGCCGGTGCCGTAGGTGTTTTTCGCCTGGCCTGGCTCGACGCACATCTGGCCAAACAGGGCGGCCTGCTGGTCGCCGGCGATACCTCCAATGGCGATGCCGCTTTTGGTGTGGCCGTAGATTTCCGACGAGGACTTAACTTCCGGCAGCATTTCACGCGGGATATCCAGCACCTCCAGCATCTTCGCGTCCCACTGCAAGGTGTGGATGTTGAAGAGCATGGTGCGCGAGGCGTTGGTGTAGTCGGTGACGTGCACCTTGCCGCCGGTAAATTTCCAGATCAGCCAGCTGTCGACGGTGCCGAACAGCAGCTCGCCTTTGCGCGCACGTTCACGGCTGCCTTCGACGTTGTCGAGGATCCACTTGAGCTTGGTGCCGGAGAAATACGGGTCGGTGACCAGGCCGGTGGTTTCGCTGATGTATTGCTCATGACCGTCACGTTTTAGCTGCTGGCAGATCTCGGTGCTGCGGCGGCACTGCCAGACGATTGCGTTATAGATCGGGCGGCCGGTGGTCTTGTCCCAGACGACGGTGGTTTCACGCTGGTTGGTGATGCCGATGGCTGCCACCTGGTCGTGATGCAGGCCGGCTTGCGCCAGGGCCTCGACCATCACGGCGCTTTGGGTGGCGAAGATTTCCATCGGATCGTGTTCGACCCAACCGGCTTGCGGGTAATGCTGGGCGAATTCGCGCTGGGCGGTGCAAACCACGTTCGCGTCGCGGTCGAAAATGATCGCGCGGGAACTGGTCGTACCCTGATCGAGGGCAATGATGTAGTTTTTATTCTGAATGTCGGTCATGTCGATTGCCTTGGACGAAAAAAGGGAGTGAGGTCAGGCGCGGGACCAAGTGGGCAGGGTCGCGCGCCTACGGTATCAAGAAGTTCTTGGTTTGCCGTCAATGGCCGGTGTTGCATCCTTTGTAGCAGGAATGGCGCTGGGCAGATGACGGGCAATCAGCCCGCGATACGCTGCAGCACCGAGGCAGGCACCGACAATCGGTGCAAAAATCGGAATCAGGAAATACGGGATATCGCGAGCGCCGGTGAAAGAAATTTCACCCCAGCCCGCGAAGAAAGTCATCAATTTCGGTCCGAAGTCGCGCGCCGGGTTCATCGCAAAGCCGGTCAGCGGACCCATCGAGCTGCCAATCACCGCAATCAGCAGGCCGATCAGCAGTGGCGCCATTGGCCCGTTGGGCAGACCGTTGTTGTCGTCGGTCAGGGACATGATCACGCCCATCAGGACGGCGGTGATGATCACTTCAACCAGGAAGGCCTGGGCGGTGGACAAGGCCGGGTTGGGGAACGTGGAGAACACCGAGGCCAGTTCGAGGCTGGCTTGAGTGCCGCGAACCATATGGTGAGTTTGTTCGTAATCGAAGAAAAGATTGCTGTACAGCGTGTAAACCAACAACGCGCCGCAGAACGCGCCAGCCACTTGGGCAAGAATGTAGAAAGGCAGTTTGCGTTTTTCGAAGTCGGCGAAAATGCTCAGCGCGATGCTGACGGCAGGGTTGAGATGAGCCCCGGAAACCCCGGCGGTCAAGTAGATCGCCATGCTGACGCCGACGCCCCAGATGATGCTGATTTCCCACAAGCCAAAGCTGGCACCCGCGACCTTGAGCGCGGCAACGCAACCAGTACCAAAAAAGATCAGCAGTGCAGTGCCCAGAAACTCGGCCATGCATTGGCTGGAGAGTGACGGTTGTTGTAAAGCAGTTGTCATCGAAAACCTCTTTGTTTTTGTTGTCTGGCGCTTTTTTCGTCATGGCCAAAGCGCGATTTTCACCGAGGCAGGATCCCCATCCTGTTCCCGGCTTACTGCTGGTTACTGCGTTGTCACGTTGTACGGTATTCAGATTCGAAAAAATATAGACAAGAAACACTGCTGTCAAAGGTCGAAAGTGAACTACCAGTCACATTGAAACTATTAGTCACATGAATGATCGTTTTGTTTAGGCGACGAGACGATCTCTGACGAACGGTAAAAACCTGCGCCAAGCTGTGGAAACACTGCCGTGATAGAGCCTTTTGTGGAGCAATGACCTAGAATCCAGCGCAGTATTTTTTCTCTGCCGCCCAGTCTGGAGCTGTCATGACCCCCGCATTGGATTTGTTGAAAAAAGTTCGTGCCGAACATCGCGTGCACAGTTACGAACATGACCCGAAGGCAGCGTCCTATGGGCTGGAGGCCGCGGAGAAACTGGGCCTGGACCCGGCACAGGTATTCAAGACATTGCTGGCGGCCAGCGAGAAAGGGGAATTGCTGGTGGCCGTGGTGCCGGTCGTCGGAAGTCTCGACTTGAAGGGCCTGGCGCATGCGGCCGGGGTGAAAAAAGTCGAAATGGCCGACCCGGCCGCGGCGCAACGTTCGACGGGTTATCTGTTGGGTGGTATCAGCCCGCTGGGGCAGAAAAAGCGCTTGCGCACTTTTATCGACAATTCGGCCCAGCCCTTCGCCAGCATTTTCGTCAGTGCCGGTCGGCGCGGTCTTGAAGTGGAACTGGCGCCCGCGGTACTGGCCGAACACACACAGGCCAAGTTCGCCGATATCGGCCGCGCCTGAATCAGGGAGAAGGTTATGCAGCTTGAGTTTCATCAGGTCGATGCGTTCAGTGATCGGCCGTTCAGTGGTAACCCGGCGATGGTCTATCGGCTCGATGCCTGGCTCGCCGACGAGTTGATGCAGAAGATCGCCGCCGAGCATAACCTTGCCGAAACCGCCTTCGTGATGCGTGAGGGGCAGGGCTGGCACATTCGCTGGTTTACCCCGACGACCGAAGTGCCTTTGTGTGGGCATGCCACTTTGGCCAGCGCGTACGTTTTGTTTGAAATCTATCAAGAGCCGGTCGAGCGCTTGGACTTCATCTGCAAATCCGGTCAGCTGAGCGTGAGTCGCGAAGGTGAGCGGCTTTGGCTGGATTTTCCCGCAATCGTACCGTCTGAAGTCGGCGTGACACTGGATGTCGAACGCGCCTTGGGCGTCGAAGTGGTCGATGTGCTCGGTTCAAATGAATTGTTTGTGGTACTGGAATCGGAGCAGGCCGTGCTCGATTGTCAGCCCGACATGGTCGCGTTGGCCAAACTGCCTTGGCCGGGCGCCATCGTCACCGCCAAGGGCAGCAAGCATGATTTTGTGTCACGGTACTTCGCGCCGGCGATTGGTATCAACGAAGATCCGGTGACTGGATCGACCCATTGCAGCCTGATTCCGTACTGGTCAAAACGTTTGGGCAAGTCGGATCTGACGGCGTATCAGTGTTCGAAACGCGGCGGGGAGTTGTTCTGCCGACTGGAAGGGGACCGGGTGAAGATCGGCGGGAATGCGACGCTGGTGGTGAGTGGAACGCTGATCGTGGGCTGACTCAAAACCATTGTGGGAGCGGGCTTGCTTGTGAAAGCGGTGTGTCAGTCGACATCATGATTGACTGACACACCGCTTTCACAAGCAAGCCCGCTCCCACATTTGGTCCGCGTGTATTAGCTGGCAGTGCTGAAGCGACGGACACCGGAGTCCACCGCCAGAATCTGTGCTGCCATGCTGCCGGACGCCTGGAACAACACCAGATGTTCAGCTGATACCCGAATGCCAACTTGCGCACCGATCGGATGATCCGCATGGCTCGGGAAGATCGACTCAAGCTGCGAACCGGTCGGCAACTGCAACCGATACAACGTCGATGCTCCCTGGAACGACTTGCCGACAATCCGCGCCTTCAAATCGCTGTCCGGCGCATAAACGATATCGTCCGGGCGCAGCAGCACATCCACCGCACCGCCAACCGGCCACGTGTAGGCACGATTGCCGCGCAATTGACCCAGCTCGGTCTGCACCGATTCCGGGCTGCTCAACTGACCGCGAATGAAGTAACCCTGACCAATGAAACTGGCTACATATGGCGTCAGCGGTTCGTGATACAGGTTGTAGGGCGTATCCCACTGTTCCAGGCGACCTTCCTTGAAAACCCCCACATGATCGCTGACTGCAAAGGCTTCTTCCTGGTCGTGTGTCACCAGAATCGCGCTGGTGCCACGGGCCTTGAGGATGTCGCGCACCTCATGGCTGAGCTTGCGTCGCAGCTCGCCGTCAAGGTTGGAAAACGGTTCGTCGAGCAGCAGCAATTGCGGCTCCGGCGCCAAGGCGCGGGCCAACGCGACACGCTGCTGCTGTCCACCCGAAAGCTCGTGCGGAAAGCGTTTGCCGAGGTTTTTCAGGTTGACCAGTTCCAGCAGCTCTTCGGTCACGCGGTCCTTTTGCGGATGCTTGCGGATCCCGAACCCGATGTTCTCGGCCACACTCAGATGTGGAAACAGAGCGTAATCCTGAAACACCATGCCGATCCTGCGTTTCTCCGGCGCGAGGGTGAACCCGGCGCTGGAGATTGTTTCGCCTGCCAGTGTGATTTCACCTTCGTGCACCGGTTCGAACCCGGCAATCGCCCGCAGAGTCGTGGTTTTGCCGCAGCCTGAAGAGCCAAGCAGGCAACCGATGTCGCCGGCATTCAAATGCAGGTTGAGGTTCTGCACAACGCGCTGGTCCTGATAACCGCAGGCGAGGTCGCGCAGGTTTAGCAGTAGTGGCTGGCTCATGCGTGGTGATACGCCGGCTCGACGAGAAACTCGAGCAGGGCCTTTTGTGCGTGGAGGCGGTTTTCCGCTTGATCCCAGGCGACGGAGCGCGGGTCATCGAGCAGGTCCAGGCTGATCTCCTCGCCACGGTGGGCGGGCAGGCAGTGCATGAACAGCACGTCCTCGGCGGCCAGATCCAGCAGCGCGCGATTGACCTGGAACGGTGAGAACAGCTTCAGGCGCTTGGCGGTTTCTTCTTCCTGGCCCATGGAGGTCCAGACGTCGGTGCTCACCAGGTGCGCGCCACGCACGGCATCCTTCGGATCGCGAACGATGGTCACCCGGTCGCCGGCCTTGGCCACGAATTCGGGGTTGGGTTCATAGCCCTCAGGGCACGCGATGCGCAGCTGGAAGTCGAACTGGATCGCCGCTTCTATATAGCTGTTGCACATGTTGTTGCCATCACCGATCCAGGCCACGGTTTTGCCCTGGATCGAGCCACGGTGTTCGAGGAAGGTCTGCATGTCCGCCAGCAACTGGCACGGGTGCAGGTCGTCGGACAGGCCGTTGATCAGCGGGACGCGCGAATTGGCGGCGAACTCGGTCAGTGTGCTGTGGGAAAACGTACGGATCATCACCGCATCGAGCATGCTCGACATGACGATGGCGGCGTCGCCGATCGGCTCGCCACGGCCCAGTTGGGTGTCGCGCGGCGACAGGAAGATGGCCTGGCCGCCGAGCTGGATCATGCCGGCTTCGAACGAGATACGGGTGCGGGTCGAGGACTTCTCGAAAATCATCCCGAGTACGCGGTTTTTCAGAGGCTCGAACAGTACGCCGCGGTTACGCAGGTCTTTGAGCTCAACGCCTCGACGGATCACGCTGACCAGCTCTTCGGGCGTGCAATCCATCAGGGAGAGAAAGTGCCTTGCGCTCATCATTGACTACCTTTTTGCAACAGACCGCAGATACTCAAAGCCTTGTTTAATCGAAAAACGGGCGAGACCTGCGGCGTAAGCCGCACGGGGCGACGAAATAGGGAAGGCGCGATCTTGACATTAAATGTCGCGTTTTTCCAATAGGCTACGGTGTTTAGGGGATTTCAGAGGGGCTACGGGGTGATCGCAGTAGCGCATTTGAAGCCGGTTTCCTGACAGCAGCCCGTCATTTGTACACTGGGCTCGCGGGGCTTTGCAATCAAGCGGGGCGGGCAGGGTTTACGGGTGGTCGGTTTCTGGTGCGGTATTCCGGCTATCGGATGGCAATGTGCCTCGTCTGAAACACTTGCTAATGCAATGTGCTGGGTTATAACTAAGTCACGAATGACGCAGGAAGCCTTCGGAATGGAATCGAAAGAACAGCAACTCATGGAACTGCTCGGCCTCACGGCCCGCTCACTGACGCATCTCACAGCTTCCATGACCTCGATGTCCTTCGAGCTTTTGCGAAGCAACGACGAGGTGACCAAGGCTGCTGGCCGGCGAATGATCGATCGCATGGCGACCATCAGCGCAGGTCTCGACGAGCACTGGCGACTGATCGGCGAACTGACCGGGGTGCATGTCGCCCACGAGCAGATCGAAACCGTTCAGGAGATCCAGTTGCAGGCGCCGCCAAGGCTGCCGGCAAACTGATCCGGAGCGGCCATCGGCTGGCCTGATGGTCGCCGATTCACAAGACGAACGTCGCTGGCGCAGCGGCGGAGCGCAGGCCATAGTTTTGATCCCGCGGCCGATATTGCCCGCCCAGAACAAAACAGAGACTGGCCATGACCAAGACTCTCCATCACCGTGCCTGCCACCTGTGTGAAGCCATCTGCGGCCTGACCATCGAGACCACCGAGGTCGATGGCGATGTGCAGATCACCTCGATCAAGGGCGATGCCCAGGATACGTTCAGTCGCGGGCACATCTGCCCCAAGGCTGTCGCCCTGCAAGACATACAAAACGACCCGGACCGTCTGCGTCAGCCGATGCTGCGGGTCGGCAGTGAATGGCAGCCTATCGAATGGGATGACGCCTTCAACCTGGTCGCTGAACGCCTGGCCGGGATTCAGGCACGGCACGGGCAGAACGCGGTCGCGGTTTATCAAGGCAACCCCAGCGTGCACAACTACGGGCTGATGACCCACAGCAATTACTTCCTCGGCCTGCTGAAAACCCGCAACCGGTTTTCTGCGACGTCGGTCGATCAGTTGCCCCATCACCTGACCAGTCATTTGATGTATGGCCACGGTTTGCTGTTGCCCATTCCGGACATCGATCACACCGATTTCATGTTGATCCTGGGCGGTAATCCGCTGGCCTCCAATGGCAGCATCATGACCGTGCCGGATGTGGAAAAGCGTCTGAAGGCGATTCAGGCCCGGGGCGGCAAAGTGGTGGTGGTCGACCCGCGCCGCAGCGAAACGGCGGCAATCGCCGATCAACATCTGTTCGTGCGTCCCGGTGGCGATGCGGCATTGTTGTTCGGGCTGCTCAATACCTTGTTCGCCGAAGGCCTGACCCGCGAAAGCCATTTGCCGGTGGACGGTCTGGAAGAGGTGCGTGAAGCCGTCGCAAGTTTCACTGCCGAGGCCATGAGCCCGCTATGTGCTGTGCCGGCCGAGCAGATTCGCCAACTGGCGCGGGACTTCGCGGCGGCCCCGACAGCGGTCTGCTATGGCCGCATGGGGGTCTCGACCCAGGCGTTCGGCACGTTGTGCCATTGGGTGGTGCAGTTGATCAATCTGGTCACCGGCAACCTCGACCGAGTGGGCGGCGCGTTGTGCACCGAGCCGGCGGTGGACCTGGTAGCGTCCACCTCGGGCGGGCATTTCAACCTGTGGCAGAGTCGTGTGTCCGGGCGTCCGGAATACGGCGGCGAATTGCCAGTGTCGGCGCTGGCCGAAGAGATGCTCACCGAAGGGGAGGGGCAGGTCCGCGCGCTGATCACCGTAGCCGGCAATCCGGTGCTGTCGACGCCCAATGGCCGGCAGCTTGAACAGGCGCTGGACGGGTTGGAGTTCATGGTCAGTGTCGACTTGTACATCAACGAAACCACACGCTATGCCGACCTGATCCTGCCATCGACATCAGCCCTGGAAAACGATCACTACGACACCACCTTCAACATGTTCGCGGTGCGTAACGTCACCCGGTTCAACCGCGCGATCCTGGCCAAACCGGAAGGCGCGCTGCACGACTGGGAAATTTTCGTCGGGCTGGCCAAGGCCTTTGCCGCGAAGACCGGCAAAGAACTCAAGCCGACGATCCCACCCGCACAGATGATTGATCGTGGTTTGCGGATGGGGCTGTATGGCGATGCCTCGGAGCATCAGCTGTCGCTGGCGACGTTGTTCGATCATCCGCATGGAGTTGATCTTGGCGCGTTGAAATCCAACCTGGCTCCGCGCCTTAAAACCGCTGACCAGCGCATCCAGGCAGCCCCTGCGGTCATTCTTGCCGACCTGGCTCGCTTCGCCGCGCTGCAAGCGCCGGCCACCGATGAATTGCTGATGATTGGCCGCCGTCACGTACGCAGCAACAACTCGTGGATGCACAACTATCATCGACTGGTGAAGGGCAAGCCGCGTCATCAATTGCTGATGCATCCGGACGATCTTGCCAGTCGCGGTCTCAGCGACGGGCAGCGGGTGCGAGTCAGTTCCCGGGTCGGCATGATCGAAGTGGAAGTGCAGGGCAGTCTGGACATGATGAAAGGCGTGGTCAGCCTGCCGCACGGTTGGGGCCATGCACGGCCCGGCGTGCAGATGACGATTGCCAGCGGCCAGCCGGGTTCCAGCGCCAATGACCTGACCGACGAGTGTCAGCTCGACGAGTTGTCGGGGAATGCGGCGTTGAACGGTGTTCCAGTGACCGTGGCGGCGGCTTGATTGAGTCTGTCGGGGAGACCGAGCATGGCGCTCGGGTTTCCGTTACAATGCGCCACCGTGCCGACCCCTGAGTCGGAAAGTTCAGCCGAGGTGCTCCATGGATATCATCGAAACGATTAAAGAGCAGATTGCTAACAACACCATTCTGCTTTACATGAAAGGTTCGCCGAATGCCCCGCAGTGTGGCTTCTCCGCGAAAGCCGCGCAGGCCGTGATGGCATGTGGTGAAAAGTTTGCGTACGTGGACATCCTGCAGAACCCGGAAATCCGCGCCAACCTGCCAAAATACGCCAACTGGCCAACCTTCCCGCAACTGTGGGTGGGTGGTGAGCTGGTCGGCGGTAGCGACATCATGACCGAGATGGCTGCAGACGGTTCGTTGCAGGCCACGATCAAAGCGGCTGTTGAAGCGGCTGCTGCCAACAAGTCCGAAGCCTGATTCCTTGCAGGAGCCGGCTTGCTGGCGATCAACGAACACGCGGTTAGTCCGATTGACCGCGGTGTCTGGATCGCCAGCAAGCCGGCTCCTGCAGGAGTGAAGTGCCACCCGGATCTCGGGCATGAAAAAGCCCCGCTTCTCTAAAAGAGAGCGGGGCTTTTTATTGCCTCAAGATTAGCGGGCGCTAATTACTCTTCGCCCATCTGCGATTGCAGATAGTTCTCAAGACCGACTTTATCGATCAGGCCCAGTTGGGTTTCCAGCCAGTCGATATGTTCTTCTTCGGATTCGAGAATGTCTTCGAGCAGTTCACGGCTACCGAAATCGCCAACAGTCTCGCAATGAGCAATCGCGACTTTGAGGTCCGCGTGGCCGGTACGTTCGATGCGCAGGTCGCATTCCAGCATTTCCTGGGTGTGCTCGCCGATCTGCAGCTTGCCCAGGTCCTGCACATTCGGCAGGCCTTCCAGGAACAGGATGCGCTTGATCAGCTTGTCCGCGTGTTTCATCTCGTCGATGGACTCGTGGTATTCATGCTTGCCCAGCTTGTTCAGACCCCAATCTTCATACATGCGCGCATGCAGAAAATACTGATTGATCGCGACCAGTTCATTGGCAAGGATCTTGTTGAGATGCTGGATGACTGTAATGTCGCCTTTCATAATGGGGTCCTGCCCTGTATTAGCTGTCTATAGAGCAGAGTTTGAGCTGCACAATTAAGAGTGTCAAACCTAAGTTATTGAAACTTAAATGAAAATTAATCGGAATAAGAATGTTTGTGTTCCGCGTCTAGCGCGTAACTAGTTGATTTTCAGGTATAAAAAAACCGGACATGAAGTCCGGTTCTTTGGAATAGGGTATTTACGCGGCAGTAAATTCTACAGGGAAAGGAATTGCAGCCTGAGCCGTTTGCAACTTGGTCAGGGTTTCACGCACCACTTCCTTGGCAAGGCAGGCGCATTTGCCGCATTGGCTGGCTACGCCGGTAGCCAGGCGGACTTCCTTGTAGCTGCAGCATCCTTCATAGATTGCTTCGCGGATTTGTCCGTCGGTGACGCCAGTGCAGAGGCAGACATACATAAGCTAAGAACCGTCGCTGGTGGTGACTCAGTTGCGATGGATCTTAATGTTAACGAGAATGATTGTCAAAGTGGTTTCTGAAAGCTTTGCGTTATAAATGTGCATGGCTGACGAACGGTTTTCTCCAGGGCAATCTGCCAGTAAGCGTGGAAGACGGCAATTTGAGGTGTTGGCGAAAAACCGTTGAGGACAGCTCAAAAACGCAGTGTATGATGGCCGGTCCTTATGAAGCGGGTGGGTGTCACAGGGCTGTCGCCTGAGGGTGGCAGGCTGGCATCAACCCGGAACTTCACGTTTTTACACCAGGAGATATTCAATGAGCGTACTCGTAGGCAAGCAAGCCCCTGACTTCACCGTACCGGCCGTACTCGGCAATGGCGAAATCGTCGACAGCTTCACCCTGTCGTCGGCCATCAAAGGCAAATACGGCCTGGTGTTCTTCTACCCACTGGACTTCACCTTCGTTTGCCCATCCGAGCTGATCGCTCTGGACAACCGTATGTCCGACTTCAAGGCACGCAACGTTGAAGTGATCGCCGTTTCGATCGACTCGCACTTCACTCACAACGCATGGCGCAACACCCCGGTGAACAATGGCGGTATCGGCCAGGTTCGCTACACCATGGCTGCCGACATGAAGCACGAAATTGCCAAGGCCTACGACGTTGAGTCCGAAGGCGGCGTGGCTTTCCGTGGCGCGTTCCTGATCGACGACAAAGGCGTTGTCCGCTCGCAGATCATCAACGACCTGCCGCTGGGCCGTAACATGGAAGAGCTGATCCGTCTGGTTGACGCTCTGCAATTCCACGAAGAGCACGGCGAAGTCTGCCCTGCCAACTGGAAGAAAGGCGATAAAGGCATGACCGCTTCGACCGAAGGTGTCGCGGCTTACCTGACCGAGAACGCTGCTGCCCTGTAAGGCGCGTTCGAGGCATAAAAAAACCGGCCATTGAGGCCGGTTTTTTTATGGGCGGAAGAAACGGTGATTCCTGTAGGAGCCGGCTTGCTGGCGATCCAGGCACCTCGGCAATCAGACAAAACGCGGTGGCTGAATCGCCAGCAAGCTGGTTCCTACGAAAAGCCGATCAGTCGTTGTAGTCTTCCCAGCCGCCCATTTGCTTCCAGCGATTGACGATGCCGCAGAACAGCTCAGCCGTCTTCTCGGTGTCGTAGCGAGCCGAGTGGGCCTCGCGACCGTCGAAATCGATGTCGGCCGCCTGGCAGGCTTTCGCCAGCACGGTTTGACCATAGGCCAGACCGGCGAGGGTTGCCGTGTCGAAGCTGGAGAATGGATGGAACGGGTTGCGCTTCATGTCCAGACGCGCAACCGCAGCGTTCAGGAAGCCCAGATCGAAACTGCTGTTGTGCCCGACCAGGATCGCCCGCTTGCAGCCGTTGGCTTTCAGTGCCTTGCGGATGCCACGGAAGATATCGGTCAGCGCCGCTTCTTCACTCACGGCCATGCGCAACGGGTGATCGAGTTTGATCCCGGTGAACTCCAGGGCGGCCGCTTCGATGTTGGCGCCTTCAAAAGGTTCGACGCGGAAGAAGTAGGTGTGATCCGGGTAGACAAAACCCTTCTCATCCATGGCAATCGTGGTCGCGGCTATTTCCAGCAAGGCGTCAGTGGCAGAGTTGAAACCACCGGTTTCAACATCGACAACGACTGGCAGGTATCCACGGAATCGAGCTGCCATCGGGTGGCGTGGACCACCTCCGCCGCCTTGACCGTCCTGTTCGTCGTCGAAATGGTCTTCACTCACGCGTGTTCCTCCAGCAGGCGCCAGCGCAGTTTTTCACCGGCGCGCAGCGGGATAACGGTCAGCTCGCCAAATGGCAGGCTGGTTGGGGCGGTCCACTCGTCGCGGACCAGGGTGATGCGATCGGTGTTCACCGGCAGGCCATAGAAGCGCGGGCCGTTAAGGCTGGCGAAGGCTTCGAGCTTGTCCAGCGCATTGCGCTGTTCGAACGCTTCGGCGTACATCTCGATCGCCGCATAAGCGGTGTAGCAACCGGCACAACCGCAAGCGGCTTCCTTGGCGTGCTGGGCGTGTGGCGCCGAGTCGGTGCCCAGGAAGAACTTGTCGCTGCCGCTGGTGGCGGCGTCGAGCAGGGCTTCCTGGTGGGTATTGCGCTTGAGAATCGGCAAGCAGTAGAAATGCGGCCGAATTCCGCCGACCAACATGTGGTTGCGGTTGTACAAGAGGTGATGCGCGGTGATGGTCGCGCCAACGTTGGCGGAAGCCTCGTTGACGAACTGCACGGCGTCGGCGGTGGTGATGTGTTCGAACACCACTTTGAGTGTCGGGAAACGCTCGACCACACGACGCATGTGCTCATCGATGAAACGTTTTTCGCGGTCGAACACGTCGACATCGCCACGGGTGACTTCACCGTGAACCAACAAAGGCATCCCGACTTCGGCCATGGCCTCGAGTGCAGGGAAAATCTTGTCGATGCTGGTGACGCCAGAGTCCGAGTTGGTGGTCGCGCCGGCCGGGTACAACTTGGCGGCATGCACGAAACCGCTGGCCTTGGCTTCACGAATTTCTTCGGGCTGGGTGCGGTCGGTCAGGTAAAGCACCATCAACGGTTCGAAACGGCTGCCGGCCGGACGTGCAGCGAGAATCCGCTGGCGATAGCCGTCGGCTTCAGCGGCGTTGCGCACCGGAGGTACCAGGTTGGGCATGATGATGGCGCGACCAAAGGTGCGCGCGACATCCGCAACGGTATTGGTCAACACGGCACCATCGCGAAGATGAATGTGCCAGTCGTCGGGACGCAGCAGGGTCAGGCGGTCGGACATGAGGGGATTCCAGGCGGGTCAAACTCAGGGGAATGCTACCGGAAAAGACTCTCTCAGGCACTCGCTATCAAGTTTTGCGGGAAGCTTCCGATATCCAACAGGTACGCCGTAAATATGTGTGTGTCGGTCTTTTTGTTGTAGAAGCCAGTGGAGCCTCCCGTGCGCCAGCGTTATTTAGCCTTGCTCAGTGTGTTTGCCAGCCTTCCTGCAATGGCGCTCACTTTCCAGACCCGTCTGGAGAGCATCGAGTGGACGGTCGAAGGGGACAAGTTCGAGTGTCGCCTGACTCAACCCATTACCGATTTCGGTTCGGGTGAGTTCGTGCGCCGCGCTGGCGAGCAGGCGACGTTTCGTCTGAAAGCCTACAACTCGATGGTCGGCGGCGGCTCGGCGACCTTGTTGGCGGCCGCTGCACCCTGGCAGCCGGGGCGTGGCGACATCAATCTCGGTTCCGTGCAGATCGGCAGCGGCAATGTGCTGTTCAACAGCTCACAGGTTCAGGCCGGACGCTTGATCAGTGGCCTGATGGATGGGCGCAGTCCGGTGGTCCGACATTATTCCGGTGATGGCCGGGTCTCGGAAGTGCGGCTGTTGCCGGTCAAGTTCAGCAAGGCATTTAACGAATATCAGGGCTGCGTGGCGAAACTGCTGCCGAAGAATTTCGAGCAGGTCAAACAAACGCAGATCGGCTTTCCCGGCGATGGCCTGGATCTCGACGCGCAGGCCAAGGCTCAGTTGCAGGTGATGCTGGAGTTCATGAAGGCCGACCCGACGGTCAATCACATCGAGCTCGACGGCCACTCCGACAACAGCGGCAACCGCCTGACCAATCGAGACCTGTCGCGGCGTCGGGCCCTGGCGGTCATGGAGTTCTTCAAGGCCAACGGTGTGCAGGAATCGCAGATTACCGTGCGCTTCCATGGCGAGCGCTATCCGTTGGCGCCCAACACCAATGCGGCCAATCGGGCGAAGAACCGTCGGGTCAACGTGCACCTCGCACGGGTCGCGCCCACCGAGCAGCCGGCGCCTCAATCAACGGCATCTGCGAGCACAGCGAAGACTTCCTGACTCCTCGGTCATCGTCGCGCGTTCGACATAATCTGTCGCTTCGTCGTCATAAGCTGTCGCGCCACTGTAAATTATTCCGTATGAGCGGTAGACTTCCCGGCTTTCCGTAGAACCCCGTGGAGTGATGGCATGGCGGACGTAAACAAGGTCGTTCTGGCGTATTCCGGCGGCCTGGACACTTCGGTGATCCTCAAGTGGCTGCAGGATACTTATAACTGTGAAGTCGTGACCTTCACCGCTGACCTGGGTCAGGGCGAAGAGGTCGAACCTGCACGTGCCAAGGCTCAGGCCATGGGCGTGAAAGAGATCTACATCGACGATCTGCGCGAAGAATTCGTGCGCGATTTCGTTTTCCCGATGTTCCGCGCCAACACCGTTTACGAAGGCGAGTACCTGCTGGGTACTTCCATCGCTCGCCCGTTGATCGCCAAGCGCCTGATCGAAATCGCCAACGAAACCGGCGCTGACGCCATTTCCCACGGCGCCACCGGCAAAGGCAACGACCAGGTTCGTTTCGAACTGGGCGCCTACGCCTTGAAGCCAGGTGTGAAAGTGATCGCACCGTGGCGCGAATGGGACCTGCTGTCCCGTGAAAAGCTGATGGATTACGCTGAAAAGCACAACATCCCGATCGAGCGTCACGGCAAGAAAAAATCCCCGTACTCGATGGATGCCAACCTGCTGCACATCTCCTATGAAGGCGGCGTGCTGGAAGACACCTGGACCGAGCACGAAGAAGACATGTGGCGCTGGACCGTCTCCCCGGAGAAGGCCCCGGACAAGGCCCAGTACCTGGAACTGACCTACCGCAACGGCGATATCGTTGCACTGGACGGCGTCGAAATGACCCCGGCCACCGTACTGGCGACCCTGAACCGTATCGGTGGCGAACACGGCATCGGCCGCCTCGACATCGTCGAGAACCGTTACGTGGGCATGAAGTCCCGTGGTTGCTACGAAACCCCAGGCGGCACCATCATGCTGCGCGCTCACCGTGCGATCGAATCGATCACCCTGGACCGCGAAGTGGCTCACCTCAAAGACGAGTTGATGCCTAAGTACGCCAGCCTGATCTACACCGGTTACTGGTGGAGTCCTGAGCGTCTGATGCTGCAACAGATGATCGATGCTTCCCAGGCTCACGTGAACGGCGTCGTGCGCCTGAAGCTGTACAAGGGCAACGTGATCGTCACTGGCCGCAAGTCCGACGAATCGTTGTTCGACGCCAACATTGCGACATTTGAAGAAGATGGCGGCGCCTACAACCAGGCGGATGCGGCCGGCTTCATCAAGCTGAACGCCCTGCGCATGCGTATTGCGGCGAACAAGGGCCGGAAGCTTTTCTAAGTTTCTGACACCCTGATGGAATTTGTGGCCTTGTTTTCGACAAGGCCACAAATTTGGAAATAGAGGGTTTTTTTCTGACATTGCGATTCATCTTTCTTCTTGTTTTGTAAACGCCACTCCTGCCTGCTGCTCTCCTGTTGATCGTAAAACGCTACTGACCGCCGTGTGTCAGCCTGGCGAGTTGATCAATGATCGTTACGTCGTATGAACTCACATTGTAAGCAATGCAAAATGGTGCGCCACTGCGTTTCTTTGCGTGTCTGAAAAACGGGATCGCGCTTTCTTTCAGTAAATTCTCTGATCCGGTACTGGTGAGAAACACGACAACTTGCATCGAATCTCCCTTGGGTAACCGAATCCTTTCCAGAAGCTCGCGGAATTCGATTTTTCTGTTCATCCATCGCGCATCAATGATGTGCAGGTCTTTCAATCGCTCGGGCAACTCGATGTGGTGCTGGACCGAGAGGTTTTCCCGTCCGCCGTTCTCGCCAGGCGTGCCTTGAGCAACATCCGGACGCTCGGCATTGTCCATGACTTTGATGAAATGCTTTCCCTTCTCAAAATCGGATGGCGCATAGAGCGATCGATAATTGAAGTTGAGAGTGGCGAAGAACAGAAGAAGCAAATAAAACGGAAAGCTGATCAAGAACCAGATATAGAGTTCTCTTTCCTCGTTGTCGAGGAAAGGCAGGGAGACGGCTGCCGATGTTTCAGACAGTGTTGCGAATATGGCGATAACTGTCATGGGGTTGGTGATTCTTTGTTTGAGTTTTATCATGTCTTTTACTCATATGGGTTTGTCTGTTCTCTGTTGGTTAATGGGGTGGTGGTTTGGTGTTTCAGTTTTTATATTAGCTGTGAATTTATAGTTATCCTATATCTGTTTTGTTCTGGTTAAGTTGTTGAGGTGTTTTGCTGTAAGGTTTTGTGTGTGTTGTTTTCAAGGCGTCGCGTCGGCCCTGAAATGCAGGTGCTCGTGAAGGGTAGCTCAACTGTAGATGCACGTCGGATCATAGATATCGATTTATTGTTTTATTTAAATTGATACAAAAAAATTGTTGATGAGTGGGGTATCAAAAAGAAAATAAAATTTCCGGTGTGCTGGTCTCGAAGTTTTCTTGTAAGAATATTCCTGATTGTTTGTAGGGAATGTCTCTCGGTGTGGGTGACCGGGAGGGGCGGCGTGCCATGGGTGAAACGACTAGGCTATTGTGCGGGCTCTAAAAATTCGAACAGCGAAAATTGGACTTGCCCATGAATAAAGTGCTGATCGTGGATGATCACCCCGTCATTCGTCTTGCGGTACGTATGCTGATGGAGCGTCATGGCTACGAAGTCATTGCAGAAACAGACAATGGCGTGGATGCATTACAACTGGCTCGTGAACATATGCCGGATATTGTCATCCTGGATATAGGAATACCGAAGCTGGATGGGCTGGAAGTTATCGCGCGTCTTGTCTCGGCAGCAATGCCAATGAAAGTACTGATATTGACTTCCCAGGCCCCCGGACATTTTTCGATGCGCTGCATGCAGTCGGGTGCCGCTGGATATGTTTGCAAGCAACAGGATCTCACTGAGTTGCTCAGTGCAATAAAGGCTGTATTGTCAGGCTACAGTTATTTCCCCAATCAAGCCTTGCATACAGTGCGTTCCAGTCTCGGGAACGCCAGTGAAGCCGATATGGTGGATCGTCTGTCGGGGCGTGAAATGATGGTTTTGCAACAGTTGGCCCGAGGCAAGACCAATAAGGAAATTGCCGATGGCATGTTCCTCAGCAATAAAACCGTCAGCACTTACAAGACTCGCCTGTTGTTGAAGCTCAATGCGCGGTCTTTGGTGGACTTGATCGAACTGGCTCAGCGCAATGGGCTGGTGTGACTGCGTCAGCGCTTCACGGGGCTTGGTAAATGGGAGTTTTCGAGGTTTCGCACTTAAAAAAAAGCCTCCGTTTCGGGAGGCTTTCAGGTGTCATAAGTCAAAATCGTAATCGGCCAACTGTTTTTGCAGTCGGCGCTCCTCCAGCAGGTTGTCGATCGTACGGCGTTTGCTCAGGTTGGTCTTTGCCACTTCAACCACCGGTTCCGCGTCATCGGCCTCAACGGGTGTGAAGTCCTCTTCTACGTCCAATTGCTCTTTGCCAGTGCTCATAAGGTTAACTCCAGGCTAAGACTGCCTTTGGCGCTCCTTATAGCGACAATCTCTGCGCGGGTAAAAAAGATTTTTTCAATCGATAAATCAAAAAACCTAATAGCGCCTCAATCGTCCGAAGTCTTGTGCTTGTATTCGCACAGGTCTTCGATCCGGCAACTGCCACAACGGGGCTTGCGGGCCAGGCAGACATAACGTCCGTGAAGAATCAGCCAGTGATGGGAATCGAGCAGATATTCCTTGGGCACAAACTTCATCAGTTTTTTCTCGACCTCCACCACGTTTTTACCCGGCGCAATGCCGGTACGGTTACTGACCCGGAAAATGTGGGTGTCCACGGCCATGGTCAGTTGGCGAAAGGCGGTGTTAAGCACCACGTTGGCGGTTTTGCGGCCAACGCCGGGTAACGCTTCCAGCTCCTCGCGGGTCTGCGGTACTTCGCCTCCATGGCGTTCCATCAGCAAGCGACACGTCTCGATCACGTTTTTTGCCTTGCTGTTGAACAGGCCGATGGTCTTGATGTACTCCGACAATCCTTCGACGCCCAGCGCATAAATCGCCTGCGGTGTATTGGCCACCGGGTAGAGTTTCGCGGTGGCCTTGTTAACGCCGACATCGGTCGATTGCGCTGAGAGAATCACGGAGATCAGCAATTCGAAGGGCGAGGAGTAGGCCAGTTCGGTCTTCGGTTCCGGGTTGTCTTCATGCAGCCTGCGGAAAATTTCCAGACGTTTTGCGGCATTCATGGGCTGTGCGTTTCCTCGAAAGCGGTCAGTGTGAGGGATTCGGGCGGGACCAGGCCTGCCAGGCGGCGATCAAAAGCCCCAGCAGGATGAATCCACCGGGGACCAGGGTGGCCAGGTGCAGGCCTCCATTGCCGATGAGTTCGCGCAGCAGGCCCAAGCCCACCATCAGCGCGCCGAACAGGCCACACAGGCGAAGACGGTCACGCAATGCGCTCTGGAAGAAGCCCGTGTGGTCAAGAACGACACATTGCAAGGCGATGAGTCCGGCATAGATTCCCACCTGCTGATGCCATTTGAGTGACCAGAGTTGTGCAGCGATTTCCGCGCAACTGGTCAGCGTGGCGGCCAGCAGAATGCCGGCAAACAGTCGGGCAGACGGGACAAGGCGTGGTCGCAGGGTCGTCATACCGACGCCGTAGGCACTGATCACCACAATGAACATCAACCACAGGCCAAGCGCGGTCATCCACGAGTCGGTGGCGCCGATCAGCGGTGCAAGCATCAGCGAGTTCTGCAGCGTCGATGACTTATTCATGGGGACTGTTCCCGACCAACTGTTGCCGATGTTCATCGAAGTAGCGCAAGGCGTCGTGGATGGCGTTGATCACGGCTCTGGAAGTGATGGTCGCCCCTGCGATCTGATCGAACTGGCCCTGATCCTTTTTCAACGCCCAGCCATTGTCGGCCGGTTCGCTTCGGGACTTGCCGGCAAAAGCGTTGAGCCAGGCATTCGGCCAGTCGGCGATTCGTGCGCCCAGCCCCGGTGTCTCGGATTGCCTGAGGGTTTTGACCCCCACCAACGTGCCGTTTGCACCGATGGCGATCAACACGTCGATACTGCCGGCATAACCCAATACCTGGCTGCGCAACAAAACCACGCTGGGTTGGCCAGCCTTGGTCGCCAGGTAAGCGCTTTGCAATGTGCTGTTGGTCAACACGGCATCGTCGAGGCGCAACGGTTGTTCCAACGGTTGATTGTCGTAGCTGTCAGCGGGCAGCAAGTCCAGCAGATTACGGCTGTCGAGCAGGCGCTGTTCGGACGCAATGCGTGGCGCGCTGCTTTGCTGCACAAGGTAAGTTGCGCCAATTCCCAGGCCTGCCAGCAGGACCACAATCACCACGCTCGACGCTCGGCTCATGGCGCGGTTCGCTCCTGCCTCGAGGCGACAAACCGGTCCAGCGTCGGCACGCAGAGGTTCATCAGCAGGACCGCAAACGCCACGCCGTCCGGATAACCGCCCCAGGTACGAATCAGGTAAGTCAGCAGTCCCACGCCTGCGCCGAACAACAGTCGCCCGCTTGGGCTCTTGGCGCCAGACACCGGTTCCGTGACGATAAAGAATGCGCCCAGCATGCTCGCGCCGGTGAGCAGATGGAACAGTGGCGAGCCATGGGAATCGGACCCCGAACCGTTCCAGCACAGCAGGCTGATGACCAACAGGCTGGCAAGCATGCCGACCGGCGCATGCCAGCTGAATACCCGCTGTTGCAGCAGAAACACGCCCCCCGCCAAAAAGGCCAGGTTGACCCATTCCACGCCACGCGCACCGAAGTGGCCGAAGGCCGGATTGCCAGCGAAGAGTTCGTCCATGGTCAGGCTTTTGTTGATTCGCAGGCTGTCCAGCGCCGTGGCCTGGACCCAGGCATCCGGCGTCTGGCTGAGGCTGAGGCTGAAACCGAACACGTGTTGCACACCACCGAGCAGGTCCATGCCGTGGGACGACGGCCAATGGGTCATCTGCTGGGGAAACGTCACCAGCACCAGGGCAAAACCGAGCATCGCCGGGTTGAACGGATTTTTCCCGACGCCGCCATACAGCTGTTTACCGAACAGCGCGAACGTCGCGGCACAGACCGTCAGCCACCACGGGCAATACGGTGGCAAGGCCAGCGCCAGCAACGTTGCACTGACCAGCGCGCTGCCGTCGCTCAAGGTGGGTTTGAGCTCCCGCTTGCGCAGCTGCAATACCGCCGCTTCAACGGCCAGCGCGGTCACACCGGCCAGCATCAGGTTGATCAATACCCCCCAGCCGTACAACCAGAACAACACCAGCATGCCCGGTACGGTGGCCAGCAACACCAGCTTCATGGCCTGCTGCAGGCGCTCGTCGACCGATTCAAGGGGCGACATAGGCATCCACCTGACGCTCGGCTTCCTGGAGACGGGCGCGCGCCTTGTTCATCAGCTCGGCGGGTGTGTCGGTGCGTCGTTCGAGTTTGCTGACGTCGGCGCGAGCGTAGGCCAGTTCGGTTTTCAGTTGGCGAAGCTGGTTGTCGATGGGACGTTTTTCAACACGCGCAAGGTCAGGTAAAGGTTGTTCGCTCGAAGCCTCGGCGGTGTGGAGGTTTTTTTCGGCCTCGCTGAGTGCGCGTTCCAAGGCTTCGATCTGCTCGGCCGGCGCTTCACTGGTTTGAGCTTTCTTGAGTTCGGCGCGGCGCATGGCCAGCTGGATTTTCGCCCGTTTCAGCTCGGCGTCCTTTACTGGCGCACTGGGCGCAGCGGCGGGCGGTGCGCTGCTTTCCAACTGCGCCAGGGCTTGTTCGGATGCTTCGAACTGCTGTTGCAGAACAATCAATTGCGATTGCTGTTCGAAGGTCGGCGGATGGCCGAACGCCTTGAGCGATTTGTTCAGTTGCGCGCGGCTCATTGCCAGATCGATCTTGGCTTTTTTCAACGCAGCATCGGCGTTCGCCGCTTTCTGCGCTCGGACCCTTTCCAGCGCGGCCTGAACCGGGTCGAGCGTTGTCACTTCTGTGTGTTGCGCGGCGCGATTTGCCCGGGCCTGACGCTCGGCGAGTTTCTGTTCTTCTTCTCGGTGCAAACGCGCATTGCGCTGTTCAAAACGGTGCCGTGCGTGATTGCGTTTGGCGGTGCGCGCCTGTTGCTCTTCAAGACTGAACGCCAGGCCACCGACAATCGGTAACACCGTAGCCAGCGGCAATGGCCGCATTTCGATGCAATCCACCGGACAAGGCGCCACGCAGAGGTCGCAACCGGTGCATTCGTCGATGATCACCGTGTGCATCAGTTTCGCCGCGCCGACGATCGCATCTACCGGACAGGCCTGAATGCATTTGGTGCAGCCAATGCACTCGGCCTCGCGGATGTAGGCGATTTGCGCCGGGGCCGAACCGCGACTGACGTCCAGCTCCAGCACCGGCACTTTCAGCAATTCGGCCAGTGCCGAGATGGTTTCGCGGCCCCCTGGCGGGCATTTGTTGATTGGCTCGCCACTGGCAATGCCCTCGGCGTACGGCTTGCACCCGGGGTGGCCACACTTGCCGCATTGGGTCTGCGGCAAGAGGGCGTCGATGCGTTGAATCAGACTCATGTTTTGATCAGTCCACTGAATCCGAGAAAAGCCACTGCGATCAAACCGGCGCCGATCAGGTCGATCGGCAGGCCGCGAAAGGGCAGGGGGATATCATTTTCGATTGTGCGTTGGCGCAAGTCGCTGAACAGGCTCAGTACCAGCCAGAAACCCAGGCCGGCACCCAGGCTCAGGGCCATGGCATGGAAGAAGCCTTTGTCGTCCTGAGCGTTGAGCAGCGTCAGCCCGAGTACGCCAGCATTGCCCAGCAGCAGGGGCCAGAGACCATCGAACGCAAGTTTTGGAAGTAACCGGGAAAGCACTTTCAGCAGCGGGCCAATCAGCAGAACGCTTAATGGCAGGAACACGAAAAGGCGCAGCGGTGTCAGCTCCAGCGGAACCAGCAACCAACGGTAAGTCGAGTAGCCCACTATGCCGACGATCAACATCAAGCAGGCCGTCGCCAGGCCCAGCGCGTGGACTTGCCGGTGCTCGTTGCCCAGCAGCGGATCGACGCCCAGCGGCCAGTGCAACACGAGGTTGTTGATCAGGGCAGTGCTGATAAGCGTAAGAACAATTTCGGTCATGATCGTGCCGGCAAGAACGGGGCTTTTTAACGGAGCGGTCTAAAAAGCTTAGGCATTATCCGGCAAGGACGGAGGGTGGGCCAGACATGAAAATCCCACAGTCGCGCCAGGCACGACTGTGGGATCGGTTTACCGCAGAGCCTTACTTGATGCGCTGACCTGGCTTGGCGCCACTGTCGGGGCTCAGCAGGTAGATTTCTTCACCGCCAGGGCCGGCCGCCATCACCATGCCTTCGGAGATCCCGAATTTCATTTTTCGGGGCTTGAGGTTGGCAATCATCATGGTCAGGCGACCTTCGAGCTTGGCCGGGTCCGGGTAGGCACTCTTGATTCCGGAGAGTACGTTGCGTTGCTCGTCGCCGATGTCCAGGGTCAGGCGCAGCAGCTTGTCGGCACCCTCGACGGCTTCGGCCTTGAGGATCAGGGCGACGCGCAGGTCGACCGCGGCAAAGGTATCGAACTCGATCTCCGGCGACAGCGGATCCTTGGCCAGTTCACCGTTGCCGGCAGGTGCCGCTTCGCCGGTGTCGGTCTGGCTGGCGGTCAGGTCTTCTTTCGAAGCATCGGTCATGGCTTGCACTTTCACCGGGTCGATGCGGGTCATCAACGGTTTGAACTCGTTCAGCTGATGGTTGCTGAGCAAGGTCGCGTGGTCGTTCCAGGTCAGCGGCGCGACGTTCAGGAATGCCTCGGCATCGGCGGCCAGCAGTGGCAGTACCGGTTTGAGGAAGATCACCAGTTGGCGGAACAGGTTGATGCCCAAGGCGCAGATGGCCTGGACTTCGTCGTGCTTGCCTTCCTGTTTGTTCAGCGACCAGGGTGCCTTGTCGGCGATCCAGGCGTTGGCGCGGTCGGCCAGGCCCATGATCTCGCGCATGGCACGGGCAAAGTCGCGAGCCTCGTAGGCTTCGGCAATGCTTGGCGCTGCGGCGAGGAAGGCTTCGGTCAGTTCCGGTGCGGCGTTACCCGCCACCAGCACGCCGGCGTTGCCCTTGTGGATGAAACCGGCGCAGCGGCTGGCGATGTTGACGACTTTGCCGACCAGGTCGGAGTTGACCTTCTGTACGAAGTCTTCGAGGTTCAGGTCGAGGTCATCGACGCCACGGCCCAGCTTGGCCGCGTAGTAATAACGCAGGTATTCCGGCGACAGGTGATCCAGGTAGGTCCGGGCCTTGATGAAGGTGCCACGGGACTTGGACATTTTCTGACCGTTGACGGTCAGGTAACCGTGCACGTTGATGCCGGTCGGCTTACGGAAACCGGCGCCTTCGAGCATCGCTGGCCAGAACAGGGCGTGGAAGTTGACGATGTCCTTGCCGATGAAGTGATACAGCTCGGCCGTGGAGTCCTTGCCCCAGAACGCATCGAAATCCAGCTCCGGCGTACGGTTGCACAGGTTCTTGAAGCTGGCCATGTAGCCGATCGGCGCGTCCAGCCAGACGTAGAAGTATTTGCCTGGCTCGCCAGGAATTTCGAAACCGAAGTACGGCGCATCGCGGGAGATGTCCCACTGTTGCAGGCCGGCATCCAGCCATTCGGCGATCTTGTTGGCGACGGCGTCTTGCAGGGTGCCGCTGCGGGTCCAGGTTTGCAGCATTTCCTGGAAGTCCGGCAGCTTGAAGAAGAAGTGCTGGGAATCCTTGAGCACCGGCGTGGCGCCAGAGATTGCCGACTTCGGATCCTTCAGGTCGGTCGGCGCGTAGGTCGCACCGCATTTTTCGCAGTTGTCGCCGTACTGGTCTTCAGTGCCGCATTTCGGGCAGGTGCCCTTGATGAAGCGGTCGGCCAGGAACATTTTCTTTTCCGGGTCGAAGTATTGCGTGATCGAACGCGTGGCGATGTGCCCGGCGTCGCGCAGCTTCAGGTAGATCTGGCTCGACAGCTCACGGTTTTCTTCGGCGTGAGTGGAGTGGAAGTTGTCGAAGTCCACCAGGAACTCGGCAAAGTCGGCGCTGTGTTCAGCCTGGACGTTGGCGATCAGTTGTTCCGGGGTGATGCCTTCCTTTTCCGCGCGCAGCATGATGGCCGAACCGTGGGCGTCGTCGGCGCAGACATAAATGCATTGGTTGCCGCGGTGCTTCTGGAAGCGCACCCACATATCGGTCTGGATGTATTCCAGCATATGGCCGAGGTGGATCGAACCATTGGCATAGGGCAGGGCGCTGGTGACGAGGATCTTGCGTGGCTCGGACATGGGGCTCGGCTACTTGATGAAACGGAGGTCGGCCACTATAAAGCGCTGGCGCATATTTTTCACCCCGTGAGGTTGTTTCCTCCGATGATCGAATGGGTGGGGCCGCCAAAAGATCGCAGCCTTCGGCAGCTCCTGCGCGTTCGGCGCAATCCGTGTAGGAGCTGCCGAAGGCTGCGATCTTTTAGGGACATCCCGCCAAACGATCAGAACAGGTACGATACCCGCCTGATTTTCCAGTCTTGCTATCGGAGTTGCCCATGAGCGCCGTCAATCGCGCAGCGGTGGAAGCCGTCCTTCGCCAATACACCGACCCTTACTTGAACCAGGACCCGGTCAGCGCCGGGTGCGTGCGCAACGTCGACATCCAGGGTGATCGCGTCAGCGTCCAGCTGGAGTTGGGCTACGCCGCCGGGCTGTTCAAAAGTGGCTGGGCGCAGATGCTGCAAATGGCCATCGAAGGTCTCGACGGCGTCACCAGCGCTCGCGTTGATATCACCACTGTGATCGCCGCGCACAAGGCGCAGGCGCAGATTCCGGGGCTGGCCAACGTCAAGAATGTTGTTGCCGTGGCGTCCGGCAAGGGCGGCGTGGGCAAATCCACCACCGCCGCCAACCTCGCGTTGGCCCTGGCCCGCGAAGGCGCCAAGGTCGGGATCCTCGACGCGGACATCTACGGTCCGAGCCAGGGCATCATGTTCGGCATTCCCGAAGGCACCCGACCAAAGGTCAAGGATCAGAAGTGGTTCGTGCCGATCGAGTCCCATGGCGTTGAAGTGATGTCGATGGCGTTCCTGACCGACGACAACACGCCGATGGTCTGGCGTGGGCCGATGGTTTCCGGCGCGCTGTTGCAACTGGTGACACAAACGGCCTGGGGCGATCTGGATTACCTGGTCATCGACATGCCGCCAGGCACCGGTGACATCCAATTGACCCTGGCGCAGAAAGTCCCGGTGGCCGGCGCGGTCATTGTCACCACCCCGCAAGACCTGGCGTTGCTGGACGCACGCAAAGGCGTGGAGATGTTCCGCAAGGTCAACATCCCGGTACTGGGCGTGGTGGAAAACATGGCCGTGCACATCTGCTCGAACTGCGGGCATGCCGAGCATCTGTTCGGTGAGGGCGGTGGTGTGAAGCTGGCCAACCAATATGGCGTGGAACTGCTGGCTTCGTTGCCGTTGGCAATGGCCATTCGCGAACAGGCCGACGGCGGCAAGCCAACGGTGATCGCCGAGCCGGACAGCCCGATTGCGCTGGTCTACCAGGAACTCGCCCGCCATGTCGGCGCGCGGATTGTGTTGCAGGAAGCGGCGACCCCGGCGATGCCGAACATCACCATCAGCGACGATTAATAAGCCGAAACACAATCAACTGTGGGAGCGGGCTTGCTCGCGATAGCGGTGTGTCATTCAACAGATAATTTGACTGATCTACCGTTATCGCGAGCAAGCCCGCTCCCACATTGGTTTTTCGGTGTTGGTTAGATCCGCAACCCGCCATCCATTTCCAGAATCCGACCGGTGTAGTAGTCGTTCTCGAAAATGTACGCCGCCGAATGAGCGATTTCTTCCGGCTTGCCCATACGCTTGAGCGGAATCCCGGACGTCATCTTCTCCAGCGCTTCAGGCTTCATGCCCAGCGTCATCTCGGTTTCGATAAAGCCCGGCGCAATACCCGCCACACGAATACCGTAGCGCGCCAGTTCCTTCGCCCAGGTCACGGTCGCCGCCGCGACACCAGCCTTGGCGGCTGAGTAGTTGGTCTGACCGACGTTGCCGGCACGGGAGATCGACGAGATATTGATGATCGCGCCGCTGTTGTTCAGCTCGACCATTTTTGCCGCGACTTCACGGGTGCACAGGAACACGCCGGTCAGGTTGACATCGATCACCGCCTGCCATTGAGCCAGACTCATCTTGGTCATCTCGCCGTCCTTGACCTTGAGCAGCAAGCCGTCGCGCAGGATCCCGGCGTTGTTGATCAGGCCATGAATCGCACCGAAATCCTCGGCCACCTGGGCAACCATGTGCGTTACTTGCTCTTCATTGGCGACGTTGCACAGGTAGGCGCGGGCCTCGACACCCTTGGCTTTGCATGCGGCAACGGCGTCGTCGAGTTTTTCCTGGTTCAGGTCGACCAGCGCAAGCTTCGCGCCTTTGCCAGCGAAATACTCGGCCATGGAACGGCCTAAACCCTGGCAACCGCCAGTGATAATGATTACTTTGTCAGTGAGTTGCATTCGCATGCCCCGGTAACAGGTTGGAGTGGTCTTCCTGCAAGAGAGCCTCTCGATCTGCACCGCACGTGCACATGAGAACTGCCCCGATGGCGGACTGTAACTTTCACCAGTCGCCTGTCCGTTTTTTCGACGGATTCTATATAAGGAGTCATAAATTGAGCGTTGAAGCGGCCAAGAATGCCCGAGAATTGCTTCTCAAGGAATACCGTGGGGTGCTCTCGACGCACTCCAAGGCGATGCCCGGCTTCCCGTTTGGCTCGGTGGTTCCGTACTGCCTGGACGGGCAGGGGAGGCCGCTGATCCTGATCAGCCGCATCGCCCAGCACACGCATAACCTGCAAAAAGACCCGAAATGCTCCTTGTTCGTGGGCGAGCGTGAGGCCGAAGATGTACAAGCCGTCGGTCGCCTGACCTACCTCGCCGAAGCGGAAAAGCTCGAGGACGAGGCCGCCATAGAAGCGGCGGCCGAGCGTTACTACCGCTATTTCCCGGATTCGCAGAGCTACCACAAGGCCCACGATTTCGATTTCTGGGTGCTCAACCCCGTGCGTCACCGCTACATCGGCGGTTTCGGTGCGATTCACTGGGTCGATCAACTGACTCTGGCCAATCCTTTCGCAGGCAAGGCGGAAGTGAGCATGATCGAGCACATGAATGCCGATCACGCCAAAGCCATCGCCCACTATGTCGACCTCGCCGGCCTGCCGAAAACCGAGCCGGCGCAATTGGCCGGGATCGATATGGAAGGCATGCACCTGCGCATCGGTCAGGGACTCTACTGGCTACCGTTTCAAGCGCCATGTAATACGCCGACACAAGTGCGGGAAGCCTTGGTTTTCCTGGCTCACGCCGAGCATTGGCCGAAAAATGAAGTGGCCGGCGCTTGAATTCACGCAATGGCGACGTCATCTAGGGAACACTGGCAAGGCATTCTTGCGTTGAGGAACCATTTGATGCGCCCTTTTTTATTGCTCTTTGTACTGTTTCCGGTGTTGGAGCTGTTCGTATTCGTCAAGGTGAGCGGGGCGATCGGGTTTTTCCCGGCCCTGCTGCTGGTCATTCTCGGCTCGATGCTCGGCGTGTTCGTGCTGCGTATCGCCGGCCTGGCAACCGCGCTGCGTGCGCGTGAAAGCCTGAACCGCGGCGAATTGCCGGCCCAGACCATGCTCGAAGGCCTGATGCTGGCACTGGCCGGTGGTCTGTTGATCCTGCCGGGCTTCGTCACCGACGTGCTGGGCCTGATCATGTTGCTGCCGATCTCTCGCCGGTTGCTGGCCAATAAAATGCGCCAGCGCGCCGAAGAGGCGGCGATCCGTCAGCGTGCGTTCGCCGATGATCTGCAGCCACGGGGCGGCCCTGCTCCACAGCAGCCGTTGGGCCGTGAGCCGAACGTGATCGAAGGCGAGTTCGAACACCGCGATTCCAAGTAAACCGTTTCACCTGCACGGCACCTTCGGGGGCCGTGTTCGTTTTGGGGCATGGATGTAAAAAATTTCGATCCGCGCCCTTGTAATAAGCTTATGCGCCCTTATGTAACGGTCACCGCAAGGTTTCTGGCGATCACGCCAGACAGACTTCCGCGGTTCGCTTGACGAACCGCACCCGGCACCGCCGGATTTGTTAAACCCGCCGGGAATACACCGGCCGATGAAAACCACAATTAGGAGAGATCGACAATGAAGCTTCGTCCTCTGCATGACCGCGTCGTCGTCCGTCGCAGCGAAGAAGAAAAGAAAACCGCTGGCGGTATCGTCCTGCCAGGTTCGGCTGCTGAAAAGCCAAACCAGGGCGAAGTCCTCGCTGTAGGCCCAGGCAAAGTTCTGGACAACGGTGAAGTGCGTGCGCTGTCCGTGAAAGTGGGTGACAAGGTTGTGTTCGGCCCTTACTCCGGCAGCAACACTGTGAAAGTTGACGGCGAAGACCTGCTGGTCATCGGCGAGAGCGAAATCCTCGCTGTTGTCGAAGGCTGATTCCCCGCTCATTTTCCCGTTACTACAAAGTATTTAAGGAATATCGATCATGGCTGCTAAAGAAGTTAAATTCGGCGATTCCGCCCGCAAGAAAATGCTCGCCGGTGTCAACGTCCTGGCTGACGCGGTAAAAGCGACCCTGGGCCCTAAAGGCCGTAACGTGATCATCGAGAAGAGCTTCGGCGCTCCGACCATCACCAAGGACGGCGTGTCCGTCGCCAAAGAAATCGAACTGAAAGACCGTTTCGAAAACATGGGCGCGCAGCTGGTCAAAGACGTTGCCTCCCGTGCCAACGATGACGCAGGCGACGGCACCACCACCGCTACCGTTCTGGCTCAGTCGATCGTCAACGAAGGCCTGAAAGCCGTCGCTGCCGGCATGAACCCGATGGACCTCAAGCGCGGTATCGACAAAGCGACCATCGCGATCGTCAAAGAGCTCAAAGCCCTGTCCAAGCCTTGCGCTGACACCAAGGCCATCGCTCAGGTCGGCACCATCTCGGCCAACTCCGACAACTCCATCGGTGACATCATTGCCGAAGCCATGGAAAAAGTCGGTAAAGAAGGCGTGATCACCGTTGAAGAAGGCTCGGGCCTGGAAAACGAACTGTCGGTTGTTGAAGGCATGCAGTTCGACCGTGGCTACCTGTCCCCGTACTTCGTCAACAAGCCAGAGACCATGACTGCCGAGCTGGACGGTCCGCTGATCCTGCTGGTCGACAAAAAGATCTCGAACATCCGCGAAATGCTGCCAGTACTGGAAGCCGTTGCCAAAGCCGGCCGTCCACTGCTGATCGTGGCCGAAGACGTTGAAGGCGAAGCCTTGGCGACTCTGGTTGTGAACAACATGCGTGGCATCGTCAAAGTCGCAGCCGTCAAGGCTCCAGGCTTCGGCGACCGTCGCAAGGCCATGCTGCAGGACATCGCTGTTCTGACTGGCGGTACCGTTATCTCCGAAGAGATCGGTCTGAGCCTGGAAAGCACTACCCTGGAACACCTGGGTAATGCCAAGCGCGTGATCCTGTCCAAAGAAAACACCACCGTGATCGACGGTGCCGGCGTTGAGGCTGACATCCAGGCTCGCGTTCTGCAGATCCGTCAGCAAGTGGCCGACACTTCGTCCGACTACGACCGTGAAAAACTGCAAGAGCGTCTGGCCAAGCTGTCCGGCGGCGTTGCAGTGATCAAGGTTGGCGCTGGTTCCGAAGTTGAAATGAAAGAGAAGAAAGCCCGCGTTGAAGACGCCCTGCACGCTACCCGTGCAGCCGTTGAAGAAGGCGTGGTACCTGGCGGCGGCGTGGCACTGGTTCGCGCTCTGCAGGCAATCTCCGAGCTGAAAGGCGACAACGATGACCAGAACGTTGGCATCCAGTTGCTGCGTCGCGCTGTTGAAGCGCCACTGCGTCAGATCGTTGCCAACTCCGGCGACGAGCCAAGCGTAGTTGTCGACAAGGTCAAGCAGGGTTCGGGTAACTACGGTTACAACGCTGCCACCGGCGAATACGGCGACATGATCGAAATGGGTATCCTGGACCCGGCCAAAGTGACTCGTTCGGCTCTGCAAGCGGCTTCGTCGATTGCCAGCCTGATGATCACCACCGAAGCCATGATCGCCGAGATCAAGGAAGACGCACCAGCTGGCGGCGGTATGCCAGACATGGGCGGTATGGGCGGCATGGGCGGCATGATGTAAGCCAGCCTTACCCCGTACGAAAAAACCCCGCCTGCGAAAGCAGGCGGGGTTTTTTATTGCCTTTGATGTGGGTCCGTCCGAAGACCGAGTCGCGGCCATCGCGGGCAAGCCACGCTCCCACAGGACCGCATCACCCCTGTGGGAGCGGGCTTGCCCGCGATGACGTCAGATCAAACGCTAACCGCTTGTGACTTGGTAACCCGCTCAGCCTCGGGAACCGGTCGATACAGGATGTAGTAATACGACCCCAGACAAATCAGCCAGCAGAAAATCGCCGTCCACACGTTGTGCGAGAAAAAATGCGCGCCCTGCATCATCCGGCTCACGGAAAACACCGTGCCCAGCGCAAAGGCAAAGATAAAGGCTTTACGTGCCAGACGCGGATACCGATCCCGCAGCACAAAGAACAATGCAAACAACGTGAACCCGGTCGCGGCATGTCCGCCGGGCCAGCAACGACCTGGTTTGTCGGTGGGTGGGCGCGGGCTGAGCAGTTCGCTATAGGTCTCGTGGCCGCCGAATTGCTCCAGACTCCACGGGCATTGAACCGCCGTCACCGCTTTGACCGGTGTGACAAAGGATGTCGCCAGCCCCAGGGACAGCACCAGACAGCCCAGTTCCCGTTTGAACGGTTTGAGCCTGTCGATGAAAAAGGCACCGATGAAACCGATGATCGCGAACACCGAAAAGGCGATGACCACTTGCTTGGCGCGGTCATGCAGGATGTTTTCGAGGAAGTAACTGTGGCGCCCGATGAAGTCTCCGGCCGCGGGATCATAGAACAGCGTGGCCAGGTCCATGTCCAGGGACGTCAGTTCGAGCAGCAGCAGAATGATCGCGGCAGCGGTGGGAACACCCAGGCACACCCAGAAATTGAGCGGGCGAGAGGCGGGGCGGGCAAGGGTCGAAACCATGGCAATTCCTTGGTCGGTTAAATGTTCTTGAAAGCGCAGCCGCGCGGAGTGTGAGCCCGGTTGTGTCGCCTCTGCGTGAATCGATAGTGAAAAAGTCGTTAAGGACTCAACAGGTTTGTTGGCAGGGTTTTCAACTGCACACAGCCCTAGCCCTGAGCCACGCCAGGCCTTAAGCTGCGCGGGCCAAGACGGCCGTTACTGTGTACGGAGGAGGTGCCCATGCGCATTCTGTTGGTTGAAGACAACCGCGATATCCTGGCCAATCTGGCCGATTACCTGGGGCTCAAGGGCTACACCGTGGATTGCGCGCAGGACGGTTTGTCAGGCCTGCACCTGGCGGCCACCGAGCACTACGATTTGATCGTGCTCGACATCATGTTGCCGGGTATCGACGGCTATACCCTGTGCAAACGCTTGCGCGAAGATGCCCGTCGCGACACGCCGGTGATCATGCTCACTGCCCGCGATCAACTGGACGACCGCCTGCAAGGCTTCAAGTCCGGCGCCGACGATTACCTGATCAAACCCTTTGCCCTGTCTGAACTGGCCGCGCGGATCGAAGCCGTGATGCGTCGGGCACAGGGCGGCGGCCGTCGTACCTTGCAGGTCGGTGATCTGAGCTACGACCTCGATACCCTGGAAGTCACCCGCGAAGGGCGCCTGCTGAAACTCAACCCGGTAGGCCTGAAGTTGCTGGCCGTGCTGATGCAGAAAAGCCCGCATGTCCTGCGTCGGGAAATTCTCGAAGAGGCCTTGTGGGGCGATGACTGTCCGGACAGCGACAGCCTGCGCAGTCACGTCCACCAATTGCGTCAGGTGATCGACAAACCGTTCGCCAAGCCTTTGCTGCAAACCGTGCACGGTGTGGGTTATCGCTTGGCCGAGGGGCGTGATGGAGTTTAAACAGAGCCTTGCTCAACGGATCATCATCGCCTTTGCGCTGATGAGCGCCCTGGTCGCCGGAGCTTTCGCCATGGGCATTGTCGCGACCGTGCACCTGGTGGAAGAAAAACTGATTTCGGCAGGTCTCGGCGGTGATTTGCAACGCCTGCTGTTGATGGACAGTGTGTCTGACTGGAGCCATCGCCCCGAGCCGGACCAGCTGTTCTATTTCAGCGGCGGGCCGGGTGATTTCGAGTTGCCCAAGGATTTGCGCCATCTCGACCCGGGCTTCCACGAAGTGTTCCGGGAACAGCTGTCGTACCACGCGATGGTCGAAGTCGTCGATGGCCGGCGTTATGTGCTGCTGCAGGACCAGAGCGATTTCGAAGAACGTGAACGGGTGTTGTTCGCCGTGGTGCTGGTGGGCTTCGTCCTGAGTCTGGCGTTGGCGGTATTCCTCGGCTGGATACTGGCGCGCAAAGTGATGGCGCCTGTTGTGCGGCTGGCCCGCCAGGTGCGCCACCGCGACCAGTTGCTGGGTCTGGCGCCACCGCTGGCACCGGACTATGCCGCCGATGAAGTGGGCGAGCTGGCCGTGGCCTTCGACGCCACCCTCGGCCGCCTGCGCCAGGCATTGACCCGGGAGCGCCTGTTCACCAGTGACGTCAGCCACGAGTTGCGCACCCCGTTGATGGTCCTGGCCAGTTCCTGTGAGCTGCTGCTGGAAAACCCCGGTATCGACCAGCGCGGTCGGGCTCAGGTCGAGCGGATCGCCCGTGCCTGCGAAGAAATGCGTGAGCTGGTGCAGACCTTCCTGATGCTGGCCCGTGCCCAACGTGAAGACGCCAGCATGGCGCCGCAACAGTCGCTGGCCCAGGTCGCCGACGGGCTGCTCAATCTGTGGCGCGAACCGATCGAGGCCAAAGGGCTCTCGCTGATCTTTGAACCGGGCAATCCGGCCAGCACCTGCTACAACGCCACGCTTCTGCACGCAGTCATGGGCAACCTGTTGCGCAATGCGCTGCATTACACCGAACGGGGCTTTATTCGCTTGACCCTGACGACTACGGGTTTCACGGTCGAAGACAGTGGCGTGGGCATTCCCGAAGAAAAACGCGAGGCAATGTTCGAGCCTTTCGTGCGGGGTAACGAGAAACGCGGCGAAGGCCTGGGTCTGGGCCTGTCGCTGGTGCAGCGGATTTGCGAAAACCAGGGGTGGAGCGTCAGTCTGACCAACATGGAGCCCCATGGTTGCCGGTTTCAGGTGGAGTTGAATCAGGCCGGGGCGTGATACTTTTCGTTGATGGCCCCCAGCCATCGTCGTCGCCCTGTAAAACCTCGAAATAGTTCGGGGTTTTACATGACATTTTTTTCACAAAGGCATGACCTGACGCTGACACGCCGCTACCTAAGGTGGTTGTCATCAGCAGCTCAGGAGTCCTTGGTGATGGCCGGCCCGATCAAACTTGATTTTTCCGAAAAATACGACGATCAACACGCTCAGGAGTATCTGCACAAACATAAGGATGGTCTTGGCCGTCGACTGTCTCACTGGCGTGACGAGCAGCTGGCGCGACATGCGCTGGCGTTGGTGGGTGAACCCGGTCTGGTCCTCGATCTTCCCTGCGGTGCCGGGCGTTTCTGGCCGTTGCTGGCGGAAAAATCCAACCGTGTGATCATCGGAGCCGACAATTCCGAGTCGATGCTCAAGATCGCTTTACAGGCGCAACCTGCCGAAGTCGTGAAAAGGGTACAACCCTTGCAGACTTCTGCATTCGACATCGCCCTGCCTGATAACGCCGTCGACAGCATTTTTTGCATGCGTTTGCTGCACCACATTGGTGAAGCCGAGCATCGACTGGCCATTCTGCGTGAATTCGAGCGCGTCACCCGCGACAGCGTGATCCTTTCGTTATGGGTTGACGGCAATTTCAAGGCCTGGAGACGTAAACGCCTGGAGAAAAGGCGTGAGCAGGAAGGTTACCAAAATCGGTTTGTGTTACCGGCTGCTACGGTCGAAAAGGAATTCGAGCAAGCGGGGTTCCGTATTCAGGAACAACTGGATTTTCTCCCGCTCTATGCCATGTGGCGGGTTTACATATTACGCAAGAGGTAATAGATGGCAGTGCAATGTGCAGCAGATACGGACGTCGTTTCCCAGGATCGTTTCGATCATTTCTGGAACCAGCGCGGCGAATGGGTTGAAGAGCCCAACGTTCGTCGCGGTGGTGAAAGTGGCGTGCAGCGAGTCAAGGGCAATGATGGACAGCTGTTCTACGCCAAGCGTCAGACCGGGCATGTCTATCGCAGCTGGCTGCACCCCTTCGGTCGGCCGACGGTGCTGCGCGAACGGGACGCGCTCATCGGCTTGAGCCGGGTCGGCGTGGGGGTTCCGGAAATCGTTTTCTGCGGTGCGCAACGCGATCCTGTTCACAAATGGCGCGCATTGCTGGTGACCAAGGCACTGGACGGTTTCGAGGAAATCGAGCACTGGTACGCAGGCGGTGGCCGCGAGCGCCATGGTGAGGCGGTGCATGACCGCGTGCTGAAGGAGTTGGCCGATAACCTGGTGCGCATGCACAAGGCTCGGTGGCAGCACAGTTGCCTCTATCTCAAGCACGTCTTCGTCCGGGTTACCGGTGAGGGCGAGTCGGCGAAAATCGACGTTGCGTTGATCGATCTGGAGAAAGGCCGCCAGCGTTTGACCGCCCGTCACGCCGCGTCCCATGACCTGAAGCAACTGCGTCGCCACTCGTCGTTCAGCACGACGGACTGGCAGAAACTCGTCTACTTTTATGAGACGGCGTTTGGCAGCGCTATCAAAGGTTTATAGCAATGAAACTCGAAATTGCTAGAGGTTTGTTCTTGATAGGAGCCTTGGCAGTTGCTTCACTGGCGGTGGCGGCTTGGGAGCAGCCCCGCACGCAAGTCCTCAGTTCAGTGAACGGGGACGCGCGTTGTCCGATGCCGCGGGTTGCGAAAGCATCCGTTGCAACCCAACCCGATCATGATTTATTGCTGTTCATGTTCGGACTTTCTCAAGGACTGAGGCCGCAGAGTTGACCAGATTGAAGCCCAAATAAAAGGCCTCGCCAATGCGAGGCCTTTTTTATTTCCGATGACTTGAGACCTGCACCGACCCTTGTAGGAGCCGGCTTGCTGCGGGCGGCGTTCCGACGATGGTGTGTCAGTCGACAAAAATGTAGCTGACACACCATCGTCGGAACGCCGCCCGCAGCAAGCCGGCTCCTACAGGAGTTAGACGTTTACAGGTTTATCGGGTTTGGCCAACAACGTGTAAACGCACGGCAATACAAACAACGTAAACAGCGTCCCGATCGACATCCCCGTAGCGATCACCGTGCCGATGTCGAACCGGCTGACAGCGCCCGCGCCCGTGGCAATGATCAACGGCACCATGCCGAATACCATGGCCGCGGTGGTCATCAACACCGGGCGCAGGCGAATGGCCGCGGCTTCCTCAACCGCCTCGCGCGGGGTCAGGCCCTTTTCCTTGCGCAGCTGATTGGCGAACTCGACGATCAGGATCCCGTGCTTGCTGATCAGCCCGATCAGCGTCACCAGCCCGACCTGGGTGTAGATGTTCATGCTCGACCAGCCGAGGAACAGCGGGATCAACGCGCCACAGATCGACAGAGGCACCGTCACCAGAATCACCAACGGATCGCGGAAACTTTCGAACTGAGCCGCCAGCACCAGGAAAATGATCGCCAGAGCCAGGGCAAACGTCACCCACAGTGCGCTGCCTTCCTGAACGTACTGCCGCGATGCCCCGGCATAGTCGACGGCAAACCCGCCGGCGCCTCTTCCCGGGCAATCTGACGCACCGCCTCCAGGGCTTCACCCATGCTCACCAATGGAACCCCGGACAGGATGGCCGAGTTGAGCTGCTGGAACTGATTCAACTGCCGCGGGCGGGCGCGGTCAGTCACGGTGATCAGGGTCGACAGGGCCAGCAGTTCACCCTTGGTGTTTTTCACGTAATAGTTGTTCAGCCAGTGGGGGTTGTCCCGGAACGGTCGTTCAACCTGCGCGATCACTTTGTAACTGCGGCCTTCAATGGTGAAACGGTTGATTTCCGCCTCACCCAGCAACGTCGCCAGTGTGCCGCCCAGATCCTGCATCGACACACCCATCTGCGCAGCCTTGGCGCGATCGATATCGACCACGACTTCGGGCTTGTCGAACGCCAGGTCGACGTCGACGAAGGCGAACTTGCCGGACTCCATCGCGCGTTTTTTCACCCGGTCCATCACTTGCAGCAGCGACTCGTAATCGTTGGCGGTGTTGACGACAAATTGAAACGGCAGCCCCTCGCCGGTGCCCGGCAGGGAAGGCAGGTTGAAGCCGAAAATCTGCAACCCCGGAATGCTTTCCAGTTTGCTCTGCACCTCGGGCAGGATCTGCATTTGCGTGCGGTCGCGTTCGTTCCAGGGTTTCAGCAGAAAGCCGCCGATCCCCGATTGCACGCCGTTGAAACCGTTGATCTGGAACGAGGAGTAGTACTCGGGAAATGCCTTGAAGATGGTGATGAACTCGTCGGTATACGCATTCAGGTAATCGAGGTTGGTCGGCTGCGGGGCATTGGCCAGCATGAAAATGACGCCCTGATCCTCGTCCGGTGCCAGTTCCGATTTGGTGAAGGTGAGCAGCACCGGAATCAGGCACATCACAATCGCCGCAAACACCAGCACCACCGGGCGGGTGTTGAGCGTACCGTGCAACATGCTCTGGTAGCGGCGCTTCAAACGTTCGAAAATCAGGTCGAGGCGGTGGGCCAGGCCACTGGGGTTTTCGTCGTGGCGCAGCAGAAAGGCGCACATCATTGGCGACAGGGTCAGGGCGACGATGCCGGAGATCACCACCGCCCCGGCCAGGGTCAGGGCGAACTCCTTGAACAACGCCCCGGTGAGGCCGGTGAGGAAGCCGATCGGCGCATAGACCGCCGCCAGGGTGATGGTCATCGAGATCACCGGCATGGCAATTTCCCGTGCGCCCTCGATGGCCGCGTCCAGCGGCGTCTTGCCTTCCTCGATGTGGCGGTGAATGTTTTCCACCACCACGATGGCGTCGTCCACCACCAGGCCGATGGCCAACACCATCGCCAGCAGCGTCAGCAGGTTGATCGAGTAGCCCATCATCTGCATGAAGAACATCACACCGATCATCGACAGCGGAATCGTCACCACGGGGATCACCACGGAGCGCAGCGCACCGAGGAACAGGAACACGACCACAATCACGATCAGCACCGCTTCGAACAGGGTTTTCACCACTTCGTCGATCGAGGCCTGGATGAACAGCGTGGCGTCGTAGGCAATTTCACCCTTGAGGTTCGGCGGCAGCTGGGCCTCGAGGTCGGGCATGATCTTGCGCACTTCCTTGATCACGTCCAGCGGGTTGGCGCCGGGCGTGGCCTTGATGCCGATGTACACCGAGGGCGTGCCACCAAAGGAGCTGATGGTGTCGTAGTTTTCCGCGCCCATTTCCACCCGCGCGACATCGCTGAGCAGCACGCGGCTGTCGCCATCGACCTTGAGTGGAATCGCGGCGAAGGCTTCCGCGGATTTGAGCTCGGTGTTGGCGTTGATACTGGTGACCACGTACTCGCCTTTCACTTCGCCGGCGGCGGAGAGGAAGTTGTACTTGCGCACGGCATCGGTCACATCACTGGCGCTCAAGCCGAAGCCGGCCAGTTTCACCGGGTCCAGCCACAGGCGCATGGCGAACACCTGGTTGCCGAGAATCTCGGCTTCGGCCATGCCCGGCAGGGTCGCGAGTTTGGGCTGGATCACCCGCGACAGGTAGTCGGTGATCTGCGGGTTGCTCAGCTCCTTGCTGAAGAAACTGATGTACATCAGCGCCGAGGCGTCGGCGGCTTCCTTGCTCAGCACCGGGTCTTCGGCATCCTGAGGCAGCTGGTTTTTCACCTCGTTGGCCTTGGCCAGCAGCTCGGTGAACAAGCGATCGCTGTTGGAACCGATACGCGCGTAGATCGAGATCACCGAGAAGTTCTGGCGACTGACCGAAGTCATGTAGTCGATGCCTTCGGCGCTCGCCAGGCTCTGTTGCATCGGTTGGGTGATGTAGCCCTGGATGGTTTCGGCATTGGCGCCGGGATATGAGGTGGTCACCGTGATCAGGGCGTTTTCCATTTGTGGATACTGGCGCAGCGGCAGCTTGCTCCAGGCCTGGAAACCCAGCAGCACAATCAGCAGGCTGATCACGGAGGCGAGCACCGGGCGGCGGATGAACGGGTCAGTAAAAGCCATGGGGATTCCTTGATCAGTCCGCGCGCAGCGGGCTGCTCTGCTCGGCCGAAGTCTTGTCGTCGCTGATGGCAATGCGTGCGCCGTTGTCCAGTTTGATCTGGCCGCCGGTGACCACTTTTTCACCGTTCTGCACACCCTTGGTAATCATCACCACACCGTCGCGGCGTTCGCCGGTTTCGATGAAACGGCGTTCGGCGATCAGGATCGGTTCACCCTTGGCGTCTTTTTCCACGCTGCCGTCTTCGGTTTTTTTCTGTGTGACGACGTACAGCGAATTGCCGTACAGCGTGTACGTGATCGCGCTTTCCGGCACGACGATGCGCAGCTGCGGGTCGGGCAACATCACCTGCAGGCTGGCGAACATACCCGGCAACAGTTTGCCGTCGGGGTTGGCCAGGGTCGCGCGGACCTGCATGTTGCGCGTGCTGTTCTCGAGTTTCGGATTGATCGCGCTGATGGTGCCGGGGAACGTCTGCGCCGGGTAGGCCGCGACGATGATTTCAACCGGCTGGCCGATGGCGATCTTCGGCACCGACTGTTCGGGCACGAAAAAGTCGACGTAGAGACTGCTGAGGTCTTGCAGGGTGGCAATCATGGTGCCGCTGGCGAGGTAGTCGCCGACGTCAACCTGACGAATGCCGATGGTCCCGCTGAAGGGCGCAACGATGCTTTTTTTGCCGAGTGCCGCCTTGAGTTGATTGACCGTGGCCTTGCTCTTTTTCAGCACCGCCGAAAGTCGGTCGAATTCGCCTTTGGAAATGGCCTGGCTGCCCACCAGTTGGCTACCGCGACCGTAATCGAGCTGGGCCAGCCCGAGGTCGGCCTGGGCGGTTTCCAGCAAGGCACTTTCCACGGCGCTGTCGAGGCGCAGAAGTGGTTGACCGGCCTTGACCTTCTGCCCTGACTCGAACTGCAAATCGATGACGGTGCCGTCGGTCTCCAGGCTCAGGTCCACGCCTTGCAGCGCCGTGAGTGTGCCGACGGCAGGCAGGCGGGCTTGCCAGGGCCGTTCGATGGCGGTGGCCACGGCAACGCTTATCGGCGGTTTCGGCGCGGAGAAGCCTTGCACCATCGTGTAGATGGAGAAGGCTTTGTAACCGGCCAGGACCAGTACGATCAGCAGAACAACACCCAACATGATCAGCATGCGGCGACGCAGCATATTTCCAGTTCCTTGGAGAAAATCAGGTGAGACAGGCGGGCACATTACTCCGAGAGCGGCAGTGAATCCAACTGCCACTTTTTACAGGGACTCAAGTCGTGTTGTGATGATGGCCGGAAGAGATCGCAGCCTTCGGCAGCTCCTGCATTTTACGGTGTACACCCGTAGGCGCTGCCGAAGGCTGCGATCTTTTGCCGTCGACTACGCCATCAAATGAAGGTGGTTATCCCAGAGCCCCGCCGGCAGCTCGAGGGGTTTTGCAACAAGGTTTGTCTGGCGGCAATCGTAGTAACGGCAGCGCCCTTGACCCGACGTCACGACAAAGCCGTCAGCCACCGCACCGACCCCGGCGCAATCGGGAAGTGGCGCATCCAGGCGCACTTCGCCGCTGTCCAGGTCCCAGATGAAAAAGCGATTGCCCCGTGGCGCGGTCAACGCGACCAGCCGCAAGTCACTGTGTACCGCGACGCTGGCGGTGTAATGCCCCATCGCCTGCAACTGATGCTCAGGCACCGGGAACGCCACGAACGGTTGTCCGGGCCGCTTGATGGCCAACAGTTCCGAAGATTCGTGAGAGGGGCCCATGAATTGCTGACCGGCGACGATGGTGCCGTCGCTGGCGATCCCCAGGTGCCGCACGCTGTTCATCTGCTGGGCGAGGGTTTCCTTGCTCAGCAAAGTACCGTCGCGTTGCATCAGCACCAGGCTCGGCTCCATGGCGTTGAGGTTCATCTCGACCCGGCTTTCCGCTTCGGTGCGAATCCCGCCGTTGGCCACCACCAGGGTTTCGCCATCGGGCATCCACGACACCTGATGCGGGCCGATGCCGTGGGTGGAAATTTCGCCGCTGTGCACGAGGCGCTCGCCTTCAAACTTATACACACCGAGCAAGCCGCGACCCGGATCGGATGTGTCGTTCTCGGTGGCATACAGCCAGTCGCCGCTGCGGTGAATCACCGCGTGACCGTAGAAATGCCGGTTCGGCTGCGAAGCCACGGTTTGCAACAGCGTGCCGTCGCGCAGGTCGATCAGGTAGCTCTCGGTGCCGGGGCGACGGGCGACAAACAGTGCAATCGGCAGCGTCGGGTGATTGATGATGTCGTGGCAACGCTGGCCGACCCGGGTGGCGAACACCCGTGTACCGTCCAGCCGATAACCCACGGCGTAATGCTTGCCGTCGGTATCGTCCCGCGCCGACAGCAGCAGCGGGCTCTTGTCCTTTTGCTTGAACAGCGTCCAGCCGCCCAGTGTCACTGCTCCCAGCAGCAAACTACCTAACGTCAGAGCCTGTCGTCGCAGCATGGCACTCGCCCTCATCAGTCACCGTCGTTGGCGTTGAAGCCCAGTTGGATACCCAGCGCCTTGGCCAGTTCGCCTTCGTGCAGGCGATGGACGACGTTGAGGCTGTCGTAGAGGTCGTTGAGCTGCTGGCGACCGACGTCGTCGTTGAGCATCTCGGTCAGCGAGCGCTGGTTGCTGGCGAACAGTTTCAGGGACGCGGCGTACGCGGCGTCGATCTTGTCGGCCAACGGTTTCTGCTCGCTCGGCAACAAGCCGCGCAAGCCTTTGTTGTCGACACCTTCCCAGACCGTTTTGGCGGCGGCGAGGCTGGCTTCGAGACCGGTCAGGGAAGACTGGCTGCGCCACTGGTCAGCCTGGAACGGTTGCGGTACGCCTTTGTTCTGACGGCCCATCGGCGTGCCGAGTTTTTTCTTCAGGCTGTCCAGGGCAGTGACTTGCACGCGCAGCAGATCGGCGATGGCTTCGTGGGAATCGGCGTAGCGCTGGTTCGGAAACTTGCTCATCTGCGCGAGCATGCCGTCGGTGTTGTTCCAGCTTTTCAGAATGTCTTCGGCCAACAGTTTCTGGCGCTCGCCAATCGCTTTCAGCAGCGGGCAGTACTTGGCTTTTTGCGCGTCATTGGCCACATCCGGCTTGCTGTCGAACAGGATGTATTCGTAGGCGGACAGGCCCTGAACCACAACGCTGGATTTGGCCAGGGCGGCAGCATCGATCTGCGGCTGGGTGTCGACCAATTGCTCGACCTGACGGCCGACAAGGTTTTTCTTGTCCGGCCAGAACTGCACCTGCCAGGCGCGATTGCCTTCGGCCAACGGACCGATCAGCAGCGGTTGCAGCTCGGCCCAGGCTTTCTGCGCGTGCAGGAAATCGGCGCGGGCGGTGTCGAGGTTTTCCTTGCCTTCGCAGTAGGCCAGCGCGCTGACAGCGAGTTGGCGGTCGGCTTCAACCCAGCGCGTGTAGGTCGGCAGGATCACCGACTTGGCGATGGCCGCCGACGTGACAGCCTGTGGATCCTGCGGTGAGCAGGCGCCGAGGGCGAGTGCGGCAAGGCTGGTGAATAACAACTTGGGACGGAACATGTCGGGCTCCCGATTCTTTATAAGTGTTTAAAGAGAATTCAAAAACGCCAGCAACGCTGCGCGCTGCTCGGCGTTGAAAGACAAAACCTGTTGCTGCGCGGCCTGCGCCTCGCCGCCATGCCAGAGCACGGCTTCGAGCAGATTGCGGGCGCGGCCGTCATGCAAAAACTGAGTGTGGCCACTGACCGTCTGCGTCAGGCCGATGCCCCACAACGGCGGTGTGCGCCAGTCGCGGCCACTGGCCTGGAATTCGCTGCGGTTGTCGGCCAGGCCGTCGCCCATGTCGTGCAACAGCAGATCGCTGTAGGGGCGAATCACTTGATTGGCCAGTTCAGGTTCTGCCGCGTTGGCGGCGGTGGTGTATTTCGGCGTGTGACAGGACTGGCAGCCCGCCTGGAAAAACAGCGTCTTGCCGGCCAGCACTTCAGGCGTGCCGACATCGCGGCGGGCGGGTACGGCCAGGTTGCGACTGTAGAACAGCACCAGACGCAAAATGTTGTCGCTGACCTCCGGTTCGCCGTCCGGGCCGTTGCCGTTTGGGGCTTGCTTGCAGGCGGTTTGCGCGTCGGTGCAGTCATCTATCGGTCGCAGGCTGGTTGTAAGGCCCATATCACCTGAGAACGCGTGAACGTTTTGTTGATTGAGGTTCGGCTGCCCGGCCTTCCAGCCAAATCGTCCGAGGACGGTTTTCTGTTGGGCGTCATCCCAGACCCTGTTCGGGCGTCCGGCGATGCCGTTTTTTGCCTTCGCCTGAGCCTCGGCATTGGCCAGGATCGCCTCATCGGGGATGGCTTCAAGCAAGCCGAGGCCAATCATCGGCGGGGCGATACGGGCCGAAAAACGGGTGTCAGGGTGCATCGGACCGTAGCCCAGCTGGGTGATGGTCAGGCGGGGTTTGCGCAATTCGATCTCGGTGCCGTCCTTGAAGCGCACCGGCACTGGCGTGTAGTCGACCCGTACCTTGCCTTCCGGAAGTACACCGGGGATCGCCATGTCCTGGAATTGCCCGCCGTAGACTGGCTCGGGGACCACACCGAGCTGTTCGATGATTTTGGCGTAGGCCGGGGCATCAGGTATCGACAGACGCACCAGCATCGACACGGCGTTCTGCGCATCAGGCGTAGGCGGGTGACCGCGGCCGTCCTTGATGTGGCAGTTCTGGCAGGCATTGGTGTTGAACAACGGCCCGAGGCCGTCCCGGGCGGTGGTGGTCGACGGGGCGATCACCCAAGGGTTGCGGAAGAAACTGTTGCCGACACTGAAGTCCACGCGCCGGGAGGGCGGCAGGTTGGCGGAGGGCAGGGAGAAAGCGTTCTGATCGGTCTTGCGCACGGTCGCGGCGCCGCCGGACCGGGCTTCACCGGGTTCGGCTTCGGTAAAACGCGGGGCGTCATCGCAGGCACTCAGGCCCAGGGCCAGAAACAGTGCGGACAAGCGAAGAGGCAGCGAGGGCATCAGACATCCTGCAAGACGAGCAAAACAAGGGCGCAAAGTCTAACAGGGCAGTGGAGTTTGAATAAGAGGAATTATCGTTTGGTTGATGTGGGGCAGGGTTTTTCAGAACTGTCATCACTCTTACTGATTCAGCACTGACCAATGTGGGAGCGGGCTTGTTCGCGAAAGCGGTGTGTCAGTCGACATCATTGCTGAATGACACACCGCTTTCGCGAGCAAGCCCGCTCCCACAAGTGATCGGTGTTCGGACCAATAATCCTGCAAGTCGAGCAAAACAAGGGCGCAAAGTCTAACAGGGCAGTGGAGTTTGAATAAGAGGAATTATCGTTTGGTTGATGTGGGGCAGGGTTTTTCAGAACTGTCATCACTCTTACTGATTCAGCACCGTCCAATGTGGGAGCGGGCTTGCTCGCGAAGCGGTGTGTCAGTCGACATCATTGCTGAATGACACACCGCTTTCGCGAGCAAGCCCGCTCCCACAATTTGATCGGTGTTCGGACCCATAAAAAAGGCGACCCGAAGGTCGCCTTTTGTTCAGCCAG
>NZ_BDAG01000040.1 GCF_002091715.1 Pseudomonas migulae NBRC 103157
CTTGCTGGCGATGGAATCGACTCGGTCAGGCGTTAATCCGAGTCGCCTGCATCGCCAGCAAGCCGGCTCCTACAGGTGTCAGGCGTTGGTTTTTGCGATCAGCCCATCCGTGCGGAACATCCCGCGAATCCCGCGCACGGCCTGACGAATCCGGTCCTGGTTTTCGATCAACGCGAAGCGCACATGATCATCCCCATACTCACCAAACCCCACGCCCGGCGAGACGCACACCTTGGCTTCGGCCAGCAGTTTCTTGGCGAACTCCAGCGAGCCCAGGTGCGCATACGCCTCAGGGATCTTCGCCCAGACGTACATCGACGCTTTCGGGTTTTCCACCATCCAGCCCAGTTCATGCAGGCCTTTGACCAGCACGTTGCGACGCTGCCGGTACTGCTCGGCGATGTCCTTGACGCACTGCTGATCGCCTTCCAGCGCCGCAATGGCGGCAACCTGCAGCGGGGTGAAGGTGCCGTAGTCGTGGTAACTCTTGATCCGCGCCAGGGCGTTGACCAGTTCCGGGTTGCCGACCATGAAACCGATCCGCCAACCCGCCATGTTGTAGCTTTTGGACAGGGTGAAAAACTCCACCGCGATGTCCTTGGCGCCCGGCACTTGCATGATCGAGGGGGCTTTCCAGCCGTCGTAGACGATGTCGGCGTAGGCCAGGTCATGCACCACCAGCACGTCGTACTGTTTGGCGAGGGCAATCACCCGCTCGAAGAAGTCCAGTTCCACACACTGCGCGGTCGGGTTGGACGGGAAGCCGAGGATCATCATTTTCGGTTTCGGGATGGACCCGCGAATCGCCCGTTCCAGTTCGGCGAAAAAGTCCACGCCCGGAATCAGCGGCACCGAACGCACCTGGGCGCCGGCAATCACCGCGCCGTAAATGTGAATCGGGTAGCTCGGGTTCGGCACCAGCACGGTGTCGCCCTGGTCCAGGGTGGCCAGCATCAAGTGCGCCAGGCCTTCCTTGGAACCGATGGTCACGATGGCTTCGCTTTCCGGGTCGATGTCGACCGCGTAGCGATCCTTGTACCAGTTGGAAATCGCCCGGCGCAGGCGCGGAATCCCTTTGGACGTGGAGTAGCCGTGGGTGTCTTCGCGCTGGGCGACGGTGACGAGTTTTTCGACAATGTGCGGCGGCGTCGGGCCGTCGGGGTTGCCCATGCTGAAGTCGATGATGTCTTCGCCACGACGACGGGCGGCCATCTTCAGCTCGGCAGTGATGTTGAAAACGTAAGGGGGGAGTCGATCTATGCGCGCAAAGCGGCGCGGCGAACCTGGGTTAGCCATTGTTGCCTCGGATAACGTGAGCGCCCGGAACCGTCCGAGCGACGCTGGTCACTGAGGTGACCTGTTGCGGAAGATAAGGGGTGGCATGGCACACTGTCCAGCGAGTGTGTAAACAAATTTTTCCGAAGGAAATCGGTCGATGGAATTTAGCAGCGGCTTCTTGCTGAGCCTTTCTTTGTGCCTGGACATTGGCGTGGCCAATATTGCGATGATCACCCTGGCGATGCAGCGCGGCTATTTTCAAGGCTTTGCGCTGGGGTTGGGCACCTGCGTCGGCGACCTGATTTACGCGGTGCTGGCACTGGCCGGCATGACCGTCCTGCTGCAATACGAAACCGTGCGCTGGGTGCTGTGGATCGGCGGTTCGGCGTTGCTGGTGTACTTCGCGGCGAAGATGATCTATTCGGCCATTCACCATGAGGCACTGCTGGCAGAAACCGCGGAGGTCGGACACAACTCCCACCGCAAAGAATTTTTACGCGGCATTTTCCTCGCGATGTCGTCACCCAGCGCGATTCTCTGGTTTGCCGCGGTAGGCGGCACACTGATTGCGCGTTCCGGCGGCGGTGGTGCCCTCAGTTCGGCGCTGTTTCTTGGCGGTTTTCTCTGCGCCGGCATCCTCTGGTGCGTAGGTTTGTGCTTCGCAGCGAGCCATGGCGGCAAGTTGCTCGGTGACAAACTGCTGCGTTACTCCTACATGGCATCGGCGGCGATCTTCTGCTATTTCGCGGTGTACGTGATTCTATCGGGTTATAACGAGTTCGTTGGCACGGGCGCCGTCGAGGCGTTGCATGCACTGTAATTGGGCGAATCGGGTTTGGCTTCTATACTCCCAGCCGAACCCACTTTTTTGATCCCAGGAGTCGAGTCATGGATGAGCAACCAGACGTAAAACAGGACGAACCACGTTTTGAACACGGGCACTTTCTGCTCATTGCGGGGCTTGGTGGTCGATTTACTCAGGACACATCCAAACAGATCCCCGATCTTTGGGAGAAATTCATTCCCGAAATCGGTAGGATTCCCGGTCAGAAAAGCGAAGTGACCTACGGCATCTGCTGTAACCCGGATGGCAAGGGCGGTTTTGAATACATCGCAGGCGTTGAAATCAGCAAGCTGGACGACTTGCCCGAAAAGTACCGATGGGTCGAAGTTCAGCCTCAGCAATACGCGGTGTTCGAGCACAAAGGCTCGTTGGATACCTTGCCGCAGACCTTTCAATACATTTGGAAAACCTGGCTGCCACAGTCCGGTAAAGAAGCGGCGGACGCCCCGGAATTCGAACGCTACAGCGAAGACTTCAACCCGAAGCTCAACACCGGCAAGCTGGAAATCTGGTTGCCGATCAAGGCGTAATGTCTGGGTCGAGAGGCGGATCAGCGATTCGCCTCTCGATGTCGTGCCGACGCTGATTTATGATCCCCAGCCTTTCCCCCGCTGATTCCGAGCCGCCATGAACACCGTCATCCGCCACGTCATCCCCGCTGACCTGGACCGCTGCTACGCCATCGAAACCGTTGCCTACGAAGGCGACGAAGCTGCCACCCGCGAGAAAATCGCCACCCGCATCGCCACCTGGCCTGAAGGTTTTATCGTCGCCGAAGTGGACGGCGTCGTAGCCGGTTTCATCAACTCCGGGGCGGCGTTTCAGGTCGAGATGTCAGACGAAGCGTTCAAGGAACTGATCGGCCACGACCCGGCCGGCCCGCACGTGGTGATCATGTCGGTGGTGGTGCATCCGGATTATCAGGGGCACGGCCTGGCGAAACGTTTGATGGGCGAGTTCATCGAGCGGATGCGTGCACTGGGCAAGACCAGCATCAACCTGATGTGCAAAGAGCGGCATATTCCGCTGTATGCCGGGTTCGGGTTTGCCTACGTCAAGCCTTCCGCGTCGGATCATGGCGGGATGGCGTGGCATGAGATGGTGCTGACGTTGTAACCAGATTCCATCGAACATCGAAGATCGAGTGTGGGAGCGGGCTTGCTCGCGAAGGCGGTGTGTCAGTCGACATCATGAGTGACTGAGACACCGCCTTCGCGAGCAAGCCCGCTCCCACATTGGATTGTCATCGTGTGAGCGATATCAGTAGAGGCTATCCCGCACCCGGGCCGGCGCTTCCCGGTCATAAGTTTCCGCATCGAATTGCCCATCATTCAACCGCTTGTGAAACGCCCCTGCCGTCGGCAGCGCCGAGCGATCCAGGTGCTTCTCGGGGTTCCACAAATCCGATCGCACGATCGCTTTCGAGCAGTGAAAAAACGCCGCCTCCACGGTCACCAGCATCACCGTGCGCGCAGGTTTGCCGTTGACCGCGAAGCTTTCCAGTAGCCCCGGTTCATTGCTGATCTGCGCCGAGCCGTTGACCCGCAACGTCTCGCCTATCCCCGGGATGATGAACAACAGCGACACCCGTGAATCGAGCACCACATTGCGCAGGGTGTCGATGCGGTTGTTGCCCGGGCGGTCCGGTATCGCCAGGGTGCGCTCATCGATGATTCGCACGAAACCCGGCGTGTCACCGCGCGGCGAGCCGTCCAGGCCGTCGGGGCCGACCGAGCTGATGATCACCAGCGGCGAGGCGCGAACCATCGCTTGATAGTCCTCGTTCAGAAAGGGGATTTGCTTGCGCACGGCGCGGTCGTGGGGCTGGCCGTAGATCGCTTCCAGTGCTTCGATGCTGTCGAGCATAACCACCTCAGAAAATCAGTCCCATGCGCCGTTCGTGACCGATCCGGCCCTTATACGCTTCGCCGCTGTCGACCCAGCCGAATCTGGCATACAGCGCAATGGCGGCCTCGTTGTCCGCGTCCACCGACAACTCCAGCGCCCTGATTTCGGGAAACGCCTGACGCGCCACCTCGGGCAGGGCTTGCAGGCAGGCCTTGCCATGCCCTTTGCCTTGATGACGCTGATCGACTTGCAGCGCGTGCAACGTCGCGCTGTGTTCATCGGCCCAGGCAGGCAGCACCGGCGGGCGTTTGAGCAGCAGGAAGGCAACGGGGATGTCATCGGCCAACAGGGCAAATCCTTTGACGCCGGGGCCGGGTCTGGACAGCACGGTGTGCAACGCACCGTGGATGTCGCCGGAGAATTTGATTTGTTCTTTGTGAACTTCGATGGCCTCGACCTGTTGGCGCTGGAGCGCGTTCAGGCTTTCGTAAGGCACGAGTCGGGTTATCACGGGAGGGTCCTTTTTCCATCGCAAATGAGCCTTGGATTCTAGCGAGTTTGCGCCCATGGATTATTTTTATTTCGACTGTCGATTCGGCATTTCGCCGAACGACTAAGGGTGTCTTCAAAACAAAAAAACACGGAGAACCACCATGAACGCTACTCACGAAATCGAGACCCTGATCGACACCTATCGCCAGGCGGTCATCGCCAAGGATGTCGAAAAAATCATGGCCCTGTATGGCGATGACATCGTCTCCTACGACGCGGTCAAGGCCCTGCAATTGCGCGGCAAGGCCGCCTACCGCGCGCATTGGCTGGAATGCATGGAAATGTGCCAGGGTGCGCACACGTTCGACTTCGACCACATGAACGTCGTGGCGGACGAGCACATCGCCTTTGCCCACTGGCTGGCCCACTGCGGCGGCACCAACGACAAGGGCGAAACCCAGGCCTGCTGGATGCGCGTGACCGCCTGCTATCGTCGCGAGGCCGGGCAATGGCGCATCGTCCACGAACACTGGTCGGCCCCGTTCGACATGACGAGTGGCACCGCGCTGTTCGACCTGCAGCCCTGATCGTCGGGAAGCAGCGCCAAACCCCCAGACTGCAGCCATAGTTGATCAGTTCGATCGGAGAGCCCCATGAAGTACTTATGCCTGGTTTACAGCAACGAACAGGCGTTGCACTCACTGCCCGAAAGTCCCAACGACGCCGAGTGCATGGCCTACGCCGAATCGATCCAGGGCAGCGGCCGCATGATCGCCGCCGAGGCGCTGGAGTCGGTGCAGACCGCCACCACCGTGCGCATGCGCAACGGCAAAATGTCGATCACCGACGGTCCGTTCGCCGAAACCAAGGAGCAGCTGGCGGGCTTCTACCTGATCGACGCCAAAGACCTCAATGAAGCGCTCCAGGTTGCCGGCAACATTCCGGCGGCTCGGGTCGGCTGTGTCGAGGTGCGACCTGTCCGTGAATTGAACCCCTGATGACAATCACAACCCGGGAGATCACCATGAGTTCGCAGCCTTGCAAGAAACTGCCCGCCGAGTTCGAGTCGCCTTTCCATGATGGCCGGCGGCAAAGCCTGGATCGGCGGGTGACGCTGGTGACCGAAGGCACGCAGGACTGATGCCCGGGGTGTCGGTCAAGGCTCGGGTCGAGCAGGTTTACCGCGAGGAGTCGCGGCGGATCCTGGCGACCCTGATCCGTTTGCTCGGCGATTTCGACCTCGCCGAAGAGGCCTTGCACGAGGCGTTCTTTATCGCGGTCGAGCGCTGGCAGCGTGATGGTGTGCCGGACAACCCGCGGGCGTGGCTGGTCTCCACCGGGCGCTTCAAGGCGATCGATGTGTTGCGTCGCCGTGCGCGGTTTGCCGCGTCCCGGCCGATGTTGATCGCTCAACTGGAGGCGCTGGAGCAGGCCGACTGGAGTGACGAAGACGTGGAAGACGATCGCTTGCGCCTGATCTTCACCTGTTGTCACCCAGCCCTGGCGGCGGATGCTCAAGTGCCGCTGACCTTGCGCGAAGTCTGCGACCTGACCACCGAAGAAATCGCCCGGGCCTTTCTATCCGCACCGGCCACCATTGCCCAGCGCATCGTGCGGGCCAAAGCGAAAATCCGCGACGCGAAAATTCCCTATCAAGTGCCGACCCTGGCGGAATTGCCCGAGCGGCTCGACAGCGTGCTGCGGGTGATTTACCTGGTGTTCAACGAAGGTTACTCGGCGTCCGTCGGCACCGAACTCACCCGGGAAGACCTGACCCGCGAGGCGATCCGGCTCGGGCGTTTGCTGATGGAACTGCTGCCCGAGCCCGAGGTGATGGGCCTGCTGGCGCTGATGCTGTTGCATGAATCACGGCGTCCGGCGCGGACGTCTTCGAGTGGTGAACTGATCCTGCTGGATGAGCAGGACCGTTCGCTGTGGGATGCCGGGTTGATTGCCGAAGGTTGTGCGTTGATCGAGCGGGCGCTGGGTACGCGGCGATTCGGTCCTTACTGTTTGCAAGCGGCCATCGCCGCGGTGCATGCCGAAGCGCCGACGGCGGGGGAGACCGACTGGCTGCAGATTGTGGGGCTGTATGACGTGCTGTTGGCGGCTGTGCCTTCGCCGGTGATCGAGTTGAACCGTGCGGCGGCGATCTCCAAGCGCGATGGGCCGTTGGCGGGGTTGACGTTGGTGGAAGGGATTCTGAATCGCGGCGAATTGCTCGATTACCACCTGGCGCATTCGGCTCGGGCGGAGTTCTGTCGGCAGTTGGGCAGGGTAGAGGAGGCGCGGACGGCGTATGAAAGGGCGTTGGAATTGACGCAGCAGGTGCCGGAGCGGCGGTTTATCGAGGCTCGGATCAAGGCGTTAAAGTGATGTGATCTGACGGGCCTTTTCGCGAGCAAGCCCGCTCCCACATTAGACCGAGTCCTTCCTAAATGAACCGGATCGAATGTGGGAGCGGGCTTGCTCGCGAACGCCTCACCACTATTCCAACATCTTGCTGAGCAACCAACTCCCCGCCGGCCCCGGCGGATGCAGCCGCGACCACAGTGCATCGACGAACAGCGGTTTCGGCCACCCGCGCACGTTCAACTCCTGCAATGTCCCGGCGCCGAACCGACCCACCAGCCATCGCGGTAACGGTGCCCAACCGAACCCGCCCTGAGCCATTTCCAGCAACATCAAATAACTCGGTGCCGACCAGACGCGCCCCTTGGCGCGGCTTTCATATGGATTGACGATGGTCGCCAGACGCAACTCCCGATGCTGTTGCAAGGTGTCCTGATCGATGCTCGCCAGTGCTGCCAACGGATGCTCGCGGGACACGAACAAGGCAATTTCCGTACGCTCCTGCACCGTCGAACTGACCAGGTCCGGCGGGTAACTGTCTTGTTGCTCGGCGAACGCCACATGCGCCCGACCGCTTTGCACCAGCGCCACCAGGTCATCGCATTCAGCGATCAGGCATTCGAGTTCCAGGTCCGGGTAGCGCTGCTCGAACGCACTGAGCGCCGCTTCGAAACGGTCGGATTGATAGGTGTCGGAAATCGCCACGGTCAGCTTCGGTTCAACCCCTTGAGCCAACTGGCTGGCGGTCATTTCCAGACGGCTGGTCGCCGCCAGGATCTCCTCGGCCCGTTGCAGCATCACATGCCCGGCCGGTGTCAGGGTCGGCTTGCGGCTACTGCGGTCGAACAGGATCAGATCCAGATCAATCTCCAGGCTCGCCACCGCGGCGCTGATGGTCGACTGACTGCGCCCGAGTTTGCGCGCCGCTGCGGAAAACGAGCCTTGGGTCGCCGCTTGCACAAACGCCTGCAACACTTCCTGGGATGCCATGAACTATCGCCTTGATCGATGGTTATTGGTTATGAAGTATCGGTGTGAGAGTGGATCATCGCAACCACAGTCACTCAGGATCTCTGCTCATGAACATGCAAAAATCCATCACCGAACGTATTTTCCAGGCCATCGGCTTTGAGCTGTTGGCCATTTTGATCTGCACCCCGTTGCTGGCGTGGATCATGGACAAACCGATGCTCGACATGGGCGTCGTCACCGTCGTGATCGCAATGTTGGCGCTGGCATGGAACGTGGTGTTCAACGGGATTTTCGATCGTGTGCTGCAGCGTTTCGACATCGCGCACAACGCTTGGACGCGAGTCGTTCATGCGCTGCTCTTTGAAGGCGGTCTGGTCGCCGTCGGCGTGCCGCTGATTGCCTGGTGGCTGAAGGTCAGCCTGTGGCAGGCGTTCCTGCTGGATATCGGCGTGTTGCTGTTTTTCCTGCCATACACCTACGTTTACCACTGGGCGTACGACGTGGTGCGGGAGCGGGTCCTTCTGCGCCAGGCGTGTGAAGGATAAATGCAAAAGATCGCCGCCTGCGGCAGCTCCTACACCGGGGGTGTGTTGGGGCTAGAAGATTTGGGTGAACAACCAATACAAACTGCCCGACAGCATAATCGCCGCCGGCAGGGTCAGCACCCAGGCCATCAGCAGATTGCGGATGGTCTTCATCTGCAAGCCGCCGCCGTTGGCGACCATGGTCCCGGCCACCCCCGAAGACAGCACGTGGGTAGTCGACACGGGCAGCCCGAACATGTCCGCCGCGCCGATGGTGAGCATGGCCACGGTCTCCGCCGAGGCGCCTTGCGCATAGGTCAGGTGACTCTTGCCGATCTTCTCGCCGACCGTCACCACGATGCGTTTCCAGCCGACCATGGTGCCCAGGCCCAGCGCAATCGCTACCGCGATTTTCACCCACAGCGGGATAAACCGCGTCGAGTTGTCGATTTGCTGCTTGAACAGTTGCAGCTTGTCGCGGGTGTCGGCGTCGAAGTTGCCGACCTTGTTCTTGTCCATCAGGCGAATGGTTTCGCTGGTCAGGTACATGTCGTTACGCACGTTACTCACGGCTTCGGCGGGCACTTTGGACAGCGAGCCGTACCCCTTGACCTCGGCGCCGATACGGCCGGTAAGCGCGGCGAGGGCCGGGATCAGTTGCGGCGTGACCTCCTTGCTGCGCACGTAGTCGGACAGCACCGGACGCGGGTCTGCCGGTGCCGGCAGCGGCGTACTTTTCACCAACGCTTGCTGGGTGACTTCGGCGACGGCGGCGAACTGCAAGGCTTGATCGGCCGGCATGGTGCGGTTCAGCGCATAAGCCATTGGCAGCGTGCCGACCAGAATCAGCATGATCAGGCCCATGCCTTTCTGGCCATCGTTGGAACCGTGGGCGAACGACACGCCCGTGCAGGTCACGATCAGCATGCCGCGAATCCACCACGGTGGCGGCGTGTTGCCTTTCGGCGCCTTGTACAGCGCACGATTCTTGACGAAGGCGCGCAAGGCCAGCAGCAACAGCGCGGCAAAACCAAAACCGACCAGCGGCGAGAGCAGCAGCGCGTAACCGATTTTTATGGCCTGCGCCCAGTCCACGCCGCTGGTGCCGTCGCGGCCATTCATCAGGGCATTGGCCACACCGACACCAATGATCGAACCGATCAGTGTGTGTGATGAAGACGCGGGTAAACCCAGCCACCAAGTGCCGAGGTTCCACAGAATCGCGGCGATCAGCAGGGCGAAAATCATCGCGAACCCGGCGGACGAACCGACTTGCAGAATCAGCTCCACCGGCAGCAGGGCAATGATGCCGAACGCCACTGCGCCGCTGGACAGCAATACCCCGAGGAAATTGAAGAACCCCGACCAGGCCACCGCGACATTCGGTGGCATCGAGTTGGTGTAAATCACCGTGGCCACCGCGTTGGCGGTGTCGTGGAAACCGTTGACGAACTCAAAACCCAGCGCGATCAGCAGCGCCACGCCCAGCAACAGAAATGGCGTCCAGGTGGTGACCACCGTACCGAGTTCGCTCATGTCGTGCATCAGGCTGTACGCGGTGAACAGCAGTCCGCAGGCCAGCACGCCGAAGAAAATTACCAGGGTGAACAGGCCAGGTTTCTTGTCGAACTGCGGTCTGGCGCCGCTGGCGGGAGCCTGAGTCTGGACGGTGTAGGAAGGCGTAGCCATGACGGGCAATCCTGGGGAGGGAAGGAGTGTCGCCCATGATCGTTGCTGGATGTTACAGAGGAGTTGCGTTAAGTCAGGGTTTGGGGTTTTTGTCGTTTCGTTGATCTAAAAGCAGAATCTTTTTGATCTTAATAATCCTGGCGCTTGCGAAACGCCCACCGCCCTGCAATCAAGGTAAACGTCGCGACCAAGGCCACCAGAATCCAGAACCCCTCCGGATCCTGGGAAAGCGGCACGCCCCCCACGTTCATGCCAAAAAAACCGGCAATGATGTTGATCGGCAACGCCAGCACCGTCACCACCGTCAGGGTAAACAGCGTGCGGTTGCTTTGCTCGTTGAGGTTGGCGGCAATCTCTTCCTGCAACAGCTTGATCCGCTCACCCAATGCCGTGAGGTCGTTGATGATCAGTGCGAACTCCTCGGTGGATTTGCGCAACTCCTTCACGTCTTCCTTCTGCAACCATTGCGGCGGGCGATTGAGCAAGCGCAGCAACGAGCCCGGCTCCAGCGCCAGCAGCCGTTGCAAACGCACCAGCACCCGGCGATTGGCGCCCAGCTCGGCGCGGTTGGTCGACAGCCGCGAAGACAGCAACTCATCTTCGATCTGATCGACACTGAGGCTGGTCTTTCGCACGATCTGCGTCAGCACTTCACCCTGATCACGCAGCAAATGCACCAGTAATTCCAGCGGCGAGCGAAAGCATTCACCGGCCTTCACCGACGAACGCAGCTTGTCCACCGAGTGCAGCGGTTGCAGGCGCGCGCTGATGATCAGCCGGCTGCGGGCGCACACCCACAGCGTCGACACATCCGAGGAGACCATACTGCTGAGGTTGAACACCACGTCGTTGACCACCGCCAGCAAGGCCGAATCGACATGCTCGATGCGCGTCGAGCGCGAGCCTTCATGCAAGGCTTCGAAAAACTCGTCGGGCAATTCCAGATGACTTTTCATCCAGCGTTCGCACGCGGCGTGAGCGAGGTTCAGGTGCAACCAGAGAAACTCATCGCTGTCGCCCGGCTGCTGCAGGGACCGCAACGCCATGGCCGAATCGATTTCCCGACCGCGTTCGCCGGGACGAAAACTGAAACCGTACAGCAGACCGAACAGGTCCGGGTCGCGATGGCTTTGGTCGATGCTGTGGTTCATGAGGTCTCGCAAAGGGGGGGCTTTGTCTCTCGTAGGCGCGAGCTTGCTCGCGATGAACGCAAGGACACCGCGTTGATCCTTCTACGCGGTGTTTTCGTTAACGACCATCGCGAGCAAGCCCGCCCGCATCATCGCAAGGCGCCTTGACAGTTTTGTGACAGCTTCGTGGGGCTGGCCAAGTGCCTTCTACCGACGGTCGGAACCGCTCAAGAACGGTCCTGACACGCCGATCTCGTAGGAGCCGGCTTGCTGGCGATAGCGTCCGGCCAGTCGAAAATATGTCGACTGGCCGGACGCTATCGCCAGCAAGCCGGCTCCTACAAAAGCATGCGTTAGACGCTGTAGACAGGGAATGTCCAGACCATTTTCACGCCTCTTCAGGGCGTTCCTCATTCCTGTCATGAGTACCTTTCCCAATGTTTTTGCAAAAGTCCTTGAGAGCGCAAATTCTCGCTCTGCTGAGCGGCAGCCTGTTTGCAATGCTGCTGATCGCTCTGGCCTGCTTTCATTTTCTGTCCGGCGGCGTTCAGAACTACGCGAACCTGATCGACGGCCCGCTGCACACTTCGCAATTGATCGATGAAGCCAACCTGCAATTCAAGGTGCAGGTTCAGGAATGGAAAAACGTCCTGCTGCGCGGCAAGCAACCGGCGGACCTGGACAAGTACTGGAAGCAGTTCGAAGACCGCCAACGCGATGTGCAGGGCATCCTCGGCGAACTGGCCGGGCAAAAGGGCATCGAGCCGCCACTCAAGACCCGCATCGAACGCTTGCGTGAAGAACATCGTCAGTTGGGTTCGGCGTACCAAAAGGGCCGCGATGCCTACGTGGCGGCCGGCGCCGATCCAACCGCGGGCGACACCGCGGTCAAGGGCATGGACCGGGCGACCAGCGATCAGATGAGCGAACTGGTCAGTGAATTGCGCAAGCAGGGCGTCGAACAGTCGAAGCTGATCAGCGCCAGCGCCGATCGCACTGTGTTGCTGGGCAGCATCGTGATGCTCGCATCGGGTCTGTTGATCGGCCTGTTGAGCCTGTGGCTGGTCAACCGCAACCTGGTCGAGCCGATTCGCAAACTGATCGACTACGTGGCGCAACTCAGTCAGGGCAAGTTTGCCGAGCGCGTGGCCAGCACCCGCCAGGATGAGCTGGGCAAACTGGCGATCGCGGCCAACACACTGCGCGATTTCCTTGCTGACACCTTCAGCCGCTTGCAGGTCAGTACCAAGGACCTGGACGGCGCCAGCAGTGAGTTGAAAGCGATCGCCGGCCTCATGGCCAGCGGCACCAACGAGCAGTTCAACCGCACCGATCAGGTCGCCACGGCGATGAACGAAATGTCCGCCACCGCGCAGGAAGTCGCGCGCCACGCCGCCGACGCCGCGCGTGCCGCCGACGATGCCGACCAGTCCGCCCAGCAAGGCGAAAAAGTCATGCAGGGCACCATCCACACCATCACTCGCATGCGCGGTGAAATCGCCAACACGGCGACGGTCATTCGACAGCTGGAAACCGACAGCGGCCGCATCGGCAAGGTACTGGAAGTGATTCGCGGCATCGCCGAGCAGACCAACTTGCTGGCGCTCAACGCCGCCATCGAAGCCGCCCGTGCCGGTGAAGCCGGGCGCGGTTTCGCAGTGGTGGCCGATGAAGTCCGTAGCCTGGCCCAGCGCACGGCGGCGTCGATCATCGAGATCAACCAGATCATCCAGACCGTGCAAACCGGTGCGGTGGACGCGGCGCAGGCGATAGAGAGTGGCCAGTCGCGCAGCGAAGAAAGCGTCCAGCAAGTGACCGAGGCCGGTGCGATGCTGGAGCGTATCACCCACGCCGTGGAAGCCATCCGCGACATGAACCGCCAGATCGCTACCGCTGCCGAAGAGCAGACCTCAGTCGCCGAAGACATCTCGCGCAATCTCACCGAGATCACCAGCATCGCCAGCACCAACCTGGACAACGTTCAACGCACCGAAGCGGCCAGTCACAACTTGCACGGGTTGTCCGGGCAACTGAATGAAGTGACGGCGCGCCTGAGCGCGTAAGGCATTACCGGAACGCAAAAAAGCCGCACGATCCGAAAATCGTGCGGCTTTTTATGTGTGAATCAGTTGTCTTGCTTGTTCTTCAGGACTTCGCCGGTGGCGGCGTTCAGGTCCACGTCCCATTCAACGCCTTTGGCGTCTTTGAGTTCAACTTCGTACTCGTAGAGGGTGGAGTGTTTGTCGAGGTCGCTGTCGGTAATCGTGGCACCCGGGTGCAACTTCAGCACGATCTGGTTCAGCTCTTCCAGCGGCTTGATCTTGCCGTCCTTGACCAGCTGCGGGATCTCATTGACGGGAACATCAGCCGCTTGGGCCAAGCCAGCAGTAAGGGTCAGGGCGGCAGCGGTGAACAGGGCAGTCAAAGTCTTCATGAGGTTCTTTCCTTGGGTGAGCCGTTTAAGTGAGCCCAGATTAACTGTGGCAACTTAATTCAGGCTTAATTCCTGGAGCATCGCCAGCAAGCCGGCTCCTATAGGTCCGTGTCGTTCGTAACTAACGACTCAACCTTGTAGGAGCCGGCTTGCTGGCAATCGCGTCACCTCGTTTCTGGATCAATACCCGTTGTTCTGCAACAACTGCGCAACCGTGCCCGCCGCCGGACGTTTATAGAACTTCAACAATTCGCTGGCGCGGTTGGTGAAGATGCCATCGACCCCGGCGTCCATGACTTTCTGGTAATCCACTGCGTCGTCGACGGTGTAGACGTGCACCAACAAACCCTGATCGTGGGTGTACTGGTTCATCCACGGTTTGACCAGGTCCGAATAGCTTTGATCACCCCCCTTGGTCAGGGCCGCAGAAGGCCCGGTGCCGATCGCGCCCTGGGCCTTGGCGTACTCGACCCATTGCTGGAACTCGGCTTTGTCCTTCGGTTCCTGCTTGGCGTAATACGTGGCTTTGTCCTTGTCGCCAGATTCGGCGAACGTCACCTTGGACTTAGGCTCGATGCTGCCTTCGCCGACCCACAACAGCAGGACCTTCGGCACCTGCGGCATTTCTTTTTCCAGCAGTTCCAGGCTGCTCTTCTCGAACGTTTGCAGCACCACCTTGCCTTTACCCTGGCCGACGGCGAGTTCGCTTTTCGCCAGTTTCGAACCGGCCGGGCTCAACCAGCCGCGGTCCTGAAGTTTTTCCTTGAGGTCACGCTCGATGCCGGGGAATTGCTTGGGTTCTTTGGTTTCGATGTACAAGCCGGGCTTGTGCAACGGGTTGCCCTGGGCGATGTCGATGATTTCGTCGAGGGTCAGGATTTTCAGACCGGCGAAAGCAGGACGCGCGCGGTCCGGGTAAGCGCTGTTGAACCAGCTGCCGGCATCGAGGGTTTTCAGTTCGGCGATGGTGAACGCGTTGGCCGGGCTGTCCTTGCGCTCAGGGAATTTGCTGGCGACGTCGGTGGTGCGTTGCAGGTTGTTGTCGTGCAGGGCAAACAGCACGCCGTCCTTGCTGCGTTGCAGGTCCAGTTCGAGGTAGTCGGCACCCAGGTCGCGCGCCAGTTTGTAGGCGGCGGCGGTGGACTCCGGTGCATCGAAAGACGCACCGCGGTGGGCGATCACTGCCGGGTGAGGGATGCCCGAACGGGTCGCCAGTGAGGTAGGGCTTGGCTCGCTGGCGGCCTGCGCCTGACCGAGGCCGAGCAGCATGCTCAGCAGCAGGGCGCTCTTGGTGAAAGTTACAGGCATGGTCGAGATCCTTTCGCAGAGTGTTTTCAAGACGTCCCTTTTAACAACTGAGCGCCGCTTGCGCTATCGCGAGACCGACATAAACGTGTTTAAAGCGGATTTTTTCAGCGCTTTTGTGCGGTTCTTTGCAGTACTCTTGGCTCCGGCAGTTTCCCCGGCAGAGGGAACGCCCTTCAACTTGCCCGGCGTGTAAACCATTGATCACTTGTGTGAGGTTTATCATGCGCATCACTTCCCAGCTCATCTGCCAGGCCGCCGAACAGCTCAAAGGCTTCGTCGGCCTCAATCGCAAAACCGGCCAGCATATCGTGCGTTTCAGTGAAGATTCCTTCGGCATGGACGTGGCGGATGACGGCATTATTCCAGCGAGTGAATTTGTCTGGGCGCCGGGGCCGGAGCAGGCCATGACGCTCAAGCGTGAGCTGATTCAATTGTTGCTCGATCAGAACATTGATGACCGGATCAACATTACCGAGCCGTTGCGGGTGTATATGAATCGGCGGGAAGTGCCGGAGATTTCGGCGGTGCGCAGTCTAGTGCAGAGTTGAGATTGGCAGTGTTTATGCTGGCCTCATCGCCGGCAAGCCAGCTCCTACAGGGTTTCGCGTCGTACATATAAACCCATGTGGGAGCGGGCTTGCTCGCGATGACGGCCTCAAGAACACCGCATCATCTACTGTTTGAACTCATAAGCCCGCTCAACCCTGCACACCCGCGTATGACACGCCGAGTACCAGGTCGAGCGCCCACGCTCACGAATCGCGCTGTGCTCGGGATGATGTTTCCACGCCAGAATCGCTGCCTCACTGGCCCAATAAGACACCGTAATCCCGAGCCCATCCTCGCCCCGCGCCGATTCCACACCCAGAAACCCCGGCTGCTCGCGCGCCAGTTCAACCATGCGCTCGGCGGCTTCGGCGTAACCCTGATCACCCTCGGTGCGCCGCGAAGTAAAAATCACCGCGTAGTAAGGCGGTTCTGGCATCTGGCCCATCATGATTTCTGCCTCGCACACGCTTCGATCAACGCACTGACCAGCGGCGGCAACAGACCTTTGAGCGCAGCACGTTCAGGTTGAAACAGCGTGGCAACGAAGAACGGATGCCCACGCAATTCCACGGCCCGTAGTTCCCCCGTCGAATCGTGGCCCACAGCGGATAATTCCTGGCTCAGCAAGTCCCGTTCAAAGTCGGGATTCACACCGTAACGGCAGCGATAACCTTCACGAATCTCGGCGCTTTCGTACGCCTTGGCGATCAACGAACCTTCAACCAGATGAATGCTGTCGACGGCTTCCACCAGTGAACAGATCAGTGGCGTGAGTAGCGCTCGCGTTGCATTGGGCGATGTCTCGCCGTGCTCGGCATCTTTCCAGCCGAGCACGTTGCGGGCGTATTCGAGTAGGGCGTGTTGAAAACCGCCACACGTGCCGAGGAACGGTCGCTGTTGTTCGCGGGCAAAGCGGATCGCTCGCAATGCACCGTCCTCATTGCGATAGGGACTGGCTGGCACACACCAGAAGCCATCGAAGTCTTTCAACGGCATGTCATCGTTGATGCGGTCGGTGGCCAACCACTCGAACTGAACGTTCAAACCTGAGTGTTCGGCCACCCTGCCGAGGGCGATGGGAATCGCCTGATGGGCGGTGACTTGCGGGTCGTAATCGCCGATCAGGGCGATGCGGATGACGGTGTATTCCATGAGTGCTCCCGGCGCTTGTTGATTCCTGGAGCCCACTATAGATTGGCGTTCACGCACTCAATATTGGCGTTATCCCAAGTGATCAATGCAACCGCGCACTATCGACTGGATTACCCCGACCTCTCCCTGATCCTCGCGCTGGTGCGCGGCGGTTCGTTGGCCCGGGCGTCGGCGTTGTTGAACGTCGACGTCTCCACCGTGTTTCGCGCCGTGCGCCGACTGGAAGCCGCGCTGGGTCAGCAACTGTTCGAAAAGAGCCGCGCCGGCTATTTGCCCACCAGCCTGGCGCAGACGCTGGCCGAACAGGCCGAGCGCGCCGAACAAGCGCTGGAGGCCGCGCGCATCGGCGTGGAGCAGGGCGCTGAAGTCATCAGCGGCACTGTGCGCCTGACCTGCACCGATTCGGTCCTGCAAGGTTTGCTGGTGCCGGCGCTCGCGCAATTCATGCCCGGCTATCCGGCGCTGACGATCGAGTTGAGCACCTCCAACGACTTCGCCAACCTCAGCCGCCGGGACGCAGACATCGCCTTGCGCATGACTCGAACGCCGCCTGAGCATTTGGTCGGCCGGTGTCTGGCGCAGGTGTCGTACCGAGTGTGTGCGAGTACGGCGTATCTGAAATCGGTCGATGCCGAAGACCTGGCTTCACTCACCTGGATCGCCCCGGACGACTTCCTTCCGGATCACCCCACCGTCGCGTGGCGTCGCCAGCAGTTGCCCGGCGTCACACTGAGTTATCGCTGCAACAGCATGTTGTCGGTGACTGAATTGGCGCGGGCGGGGCTCGGTGTCGCGGTACTGCCGGACTTTTTGATCGGCGACGGGCTGCAGCCGTTGAGCGAACCGCTGCACGGTTACGACACCGCGCTGTGGTTGCTGACCCGGCCCGACTGCCGTGCCTTGCGTTCGGTGGTGACGTTATTCGATGAGTTGGGTCGGATCCTCAAGCGGCCATGAGGCAGCTCAGACCTTCGGCTCATTCTTGTGCTGCACGATGTGCAGGTGCATTTCCGAGGTCAGGTTTTCGATGCGTTCCGAGAGTGTCTTGGTCATCTCGGTGAGGCGGGTGTTCTGTTCAAGCAATTCGAGTAATTGCGCGGTGTGCTTCGCCGCCTGCGCCTGACGTTCACTGTTGGCCACGGCCAAGGCTTCGCGGTGTTGCGCATCGGCTTCGGACTGGGCTTTGTCCCGGGCTGCCTGACGGGTCTGGGCCAGCAGAATCAACGGCGCGGCGTACGCCGCTTGCAGGCTGAACGCCAGGTTGAGCAGGATGAAAGGGTAGGCATCGAAGTGGGTGATGCCAGACACGTTGAGAAAAATCCATAACGCGACGATCAGCGTCTGCGCGCCAAGAAACATCGGCGTGCCGAAGAATCGCGCAAATGCCTCGGCGCGCAGGGCAAACTTGTCATTGCCGAACGTCGGCGCCAAATGAGCGTGAGCGCGGTGAAAACGCAAGTGATCGACGGTCGCGGTGGTCTGGGTTTCGGTGGTCATGATGCTCTCTGTCGGGCGCTGGGACTTGCGTTCACTATAGCGCCGCCCGGTGCCGCGTTGGCTAGACCGTCAGCGCGGCAAGCGCGTCTTCAGCGCTGGTAGCAGGCCAGGAACATGTCGAGCGCCGACTCCGCGACAGTGCTTTGCATTTCGGGCGAAAGGCTGGGCAACCCCATGGAAATCTGCGGCCAGAACGCAAAGGATTTGAGCATGCCTTGAATCTGTTGTGCGGCAAATTCGGGGTCGACCTTCTTCAATCGCCCATCGGCCTGGGCGGCGCGAATCCACACGGTCAGGCCTTCCTCGCGTTTGCCCATCCGCGCGACCATGTCTTGCGCACGCTCCGGTGAATGAATCGCCGCCGCGATGGCCACCCGCGCCAGGTCCAGGAAATTCTCATCGCCGATCATCTTCAATTTCGCCATCAACATCAGGCGCATCTGGTCGCGCAGCGGCAGGTCCGCGCGATAGGCCGTTTCCTGTTCTGCCGTCACCCGCGCCCATAACTGATTGAGGATTTCGGCGAACAACTCTTCCTTGCTGGGGAAGTGGTTGTACACCGTGCGCTTGGACACGCCAGCGGTGGCGGCAATCTTGTCCATGCTGGTGATGTCGAAACCGTGGGCACGGAATTCGGCAATCGCCGCTTGGATGATCGCTTCGCGTTTTCGGTCGGTCAGGCGCTGTGGAGCTGTCATAAGTACGCTTCGGCAGAAGAAATTAAGAATTACACTCAGCAGTTTACTTGTGAACGGGTTTGATGCAACCTAGAAACTACACTGTGCAGTGTAATGTTTCGTTAACCCTGCACAGCCAAAAATAGAGAGCCCGGCTGATGCGTGCGTGCCTTGGCCATTAATCGTCCCACCGCAGAAACCGCGAACCGCACGGTTTCCTGGAGTCATTCACATGGCCAATGCCACTAACGCCTGCGAACCTGAAGCTTCCCGCCAGGTCGACGGGACCTACAAAAACCACGCACCTGTGCAGCGAGAAGGCTTGCGCAAAATGGTGCGCATCATGTGGAACATGATCTTCCACAAACCGCGCAACACCCGGCCAGCCGCTGCCGTTCCGGTGCAACGCCTGAGCCACGATGCGTTGATCGCCGCGCCCAATCACAGCGTCTATCGCCTTGGTCACTCCACTGTATTGCTCAAGCTGCGAGACAAATTCTGGATCACCGACCCCGTCTTCGCCGAACGCGCATCGCCCGTGCAGTGGGCCGGCCCGAAGCGTTTTCACCAGCCGCCCATCAGCCTGGACGAATTGCCACCGATTGAAGCGGTGATCCTGTCCCACGATCATTACGACCACCTCGATTACGAGGCGGTGCTCAAACTGGCGGACAAGACCCACTACTTCCTCGCGCCGCTGGGCGTTGGCGACACCTTGATCAAGTGGGGCGTCGATGCCGGCAAAGTGCGCCAGCTCGATTGGTGGCAGGACACCGAAGTCGCCGGCATCCAATTCATCGCCACCCCGTCACAGCACTTTTCCGGTCGCGGCCTGTTCGATGGCAACAGCACGCTGTGGGCGTCATGGGTCATCATCGACGGTGACACACGGGTCTTCTTCAGTGGCGACAGCGGTTACTTCGACGGCTTCAAACGCATCGGCGAACAACATGGTCCGTTCGACCTGACACTCATGGAAACCGGCGCCTACAACGTCGAGTGGCCACATGTGCACATGCAGCCCGAGCAAACCCTGCAAGCGCACATCGACCTCAGAGGCCGCTGGTTGCTGCCGATTCACAACGGCACGTTCGATCTGTCGATGCACGCCTGGTTCGAGCCGTTCGACCGGATACTGGCCTTGGCCTGGGAGCGCAGTGTGTCGATTACCACACCGCAGATGGGTGAGGCGTTCAATGTCATGTACCCGCAACGCGGCAGTGCATGGTGGTTGGGGATGGAAGACGAGATTGATCAGGTGACGGTTCAGAACGCGTGATGGTGTACCGCCAGGCCGAACCATTGGGTCGGCCCTGGCCGCCGACACCTCACTCAACCATCGCGAAATCAGTCCGCCCTACCGAATTCGATGCAGACCCTTTGACGCTCATCCCCCGACCCGGCGCAAACCCCGGGAAGAACACCAACCCCTCTGACTCGAAGCGATACGCCAACGCCAGCCGATCCGCATCCGGCACATCACGCCGGGCCTCGAATCGCTCAATCGCGTCCATCGAAACGCCGGACTCTCGGCACAGTTCCTCCACGCTCCAACCCAACATCGCCCGGGCCTGGGCGCAATGGGCGGGGGTGAATTGGAAGAGGGCGATACGTTCCAGGGTGATCTTCATCGCATAAGAGGCCATGGTGTTCTCCGGGCTCAAGAGTGCTGATTCAAATGTACTGTGTTTTTGTACAGTTGTTTTGCGCCCGGATCAAACTCATTTTTTGATTTTTACGACTTCGCCCCCTCCAACCAGACGGACGGCGCCTGGCCCAACACTCGGCGAAACATCGTCGAGAACGCCGCCGGGCTTTCGTAGCCGAAATCCAGCGCAATGCGCGTCACCGGCTCACCCACCGCCAACCGCGCAAGCGCCAAAACCACGCAAGCCCGCTGCCGCCACTGGCTGAAACTCAGGTCGGTCTGTTGGCGGAACAGGCGATTGAAGGTGCGTAAACTGATGTGCAACTGATCGGCCCATTGCTGCGGCGACTGATGCGCGTCCGGCCGCTGCAAAAAGCCGCGGCACAGCGCGAGCAGCCGCGTATCGACCGGCAGCGGGATGTGCAACGGTAGCGGGGCACTGCGCACCAGCTCATGCAGCAGCAAAGCGATCAACACCCCATCGCGCCCACCCTCGTCGTACTCCAGCGGTATCTCCACCGCCTCCATCAGCAGCTGCCGCATCAACGGTGAAACGCTGATCACCTGGCAACTATCCCCCAAATCCACCGTCCCCGGCTCGATGTACACACTGCGAGTGCTCACCCCCAGCATCACCACCTCATGCGCCACCCCGGCCGGAATCCACACCGCCCGCTGCGGCGGCACCACCCAATTGCCGTCATGCGTGCCGACCTGCATCACCCCGGTAGCGCCGTACAACAACTGTGCCCGCCGGTGCGTATGACGCGGCAACACCTGACCGTAGGAATAATCCGTACCGATGGCCACCACCGAGCGTGGCGTGTCATCCACTACGTTAATCGAAACATTGCGCATCGAGCGGCTTCCAGCAGTTGGCGTAAACGCAAACATTATTGGCTGACTTGCTGAAGCAGGCCAAGCCACATCGCTCTATCGTCGACCGCTCCCAACCAACGGACGACGCGCAATGTTCTACCTCCTGCTGACACTCTTCGGCTGCATGACCGGCATCACCGCCGTGCTGTTCGGCTTCGGCGGCGGCTTCGTCGTCGTGCCGCTGCTGTATCGGATGCTCATGGCCAGCCACGGTGCCGACGACCCCATCGGCCAATCGGCAATGCACATCGCCGTCGCCACCTCGACCTGCGTGATGATCGTCAACGCACTCGTCGCCAGCGGAAAACATCACCGTGCGGGAAATCTGATTCGCCATTACCTGTGGCCGTTAGGTGGGTATATCGGGTTGGGCGCGGTGGTCGGCGCAGTGGCGGCGATGTGGGTGAGTGGGGAGGTGATTCGGTATGCGTTCATTGCCTACCTGGGCGTGACCATTGTGGATTGCCTGTTCAGACGCGGTTTTCTTACACACGTAGATAACGCAATCCCACGGCGATTGGGGAGGGCGGAAGTGTCTGGAGGCGGCGTAGGAATCGGCACAATCGCCACATTTCTCGGCGTGGGCGGCAGCGTCATGACCGTGCCATTGTTGCGTCGATGCGGGTTGAGCATGTCGCAGGCAACATCCATGGCTAATCCACTAAGCCTGCCCGTTGCGTTGGCCGGGACCGTGACTTACATGGCGATGGCGGGGTTTAGCGATTTTGATTTGGGGGCGTGGTTTGTCGGTTATGTGGATCTGCTGGCGTTTGCGGTTTTGACGATGGGGTCGTTGGTGGGGATTCGATTGGCTACGCCGTGGATCGGGCGGATTCCGGATCGGATACATGCGCGGGTATACATCGGTTTGCTGGTCGTGGTGATGCTCAGCATGTGCCTGAATTGAACACCGTCACTTCGCCTCCAACCCCGGCGCCTCACGAATAATGAAGTGATCCAGGTTCTCGATATTCGCACTGAACACCCCGAACGTCTGCTCGGGGTTTTTCTTGCTCGGCACCTGCTTCAACTCTGGTGTCACGCCATAAAAGAAGCAATACAACTGCGCTTCACTGTCGATGGCATGCTTGATCTCTTCCAGAAACGCTTTGCGCTTGCGGTAGTTCTCGATCAACTTCTTGCTCAAGTAAACGTTGACCGAATAAGGCTTCTTCTTCGCCTCGTCCGGCTGCTTGAACCAGACCTTCTGCTCGAAATCGATACGAAAACTCTGCGTGTAATCCTTGATCTCCTTGATCTTGCCCCAGTAAATCAGCCCCTTGTTGTCCGTCAGGTATTCAATCTTCTTGAAGAACGACCCATAAGGCGCCGTGTGCTCGCCAATCTTCAGCGGCATGCGCTTGAGCAGGTCCTTGTCCTCGAAGTTCGACACAAAACACTCCACCGGATGCGCGAAGACGCTGGTCTTGTCCGGCGCTGATTCGTGGTTTGGGTGCTCGGTATCGCTGGGCTGTGTAAGAGGTTTCGGATCGTCCCGTACTCCATCCGCTGCCACCGCCGGATTCGACGGCTTACGCACATACTGACGCCGAGTCAGCAACAGCTCCGACGGGAAATGCTCCTCGCGACTGTCATCCGTTTCCGCACCGTCCGCGTCCACACCCGACGCCGATGCCTTGAGACTGACATAAGGACAATCCGCCACATGCCGGGTGCTGGGCGTGTTCTTGAAGTGCGGGGTGCGCACGTAATTCACGTTTTTGGCGTTGAACGTCGTCAGCACGTTTGCCGCATCGAAGGCCGCCCGGCAGGCGTCATTGGGGCATTGGAAGTGTTCCTTCGCGGAATCGAACTCCATGGTCTCGTCGAAATTCAAATCGCGCACGTCATAGATCGACAACTTGTCGTCGAGGCTGAGGCAGTAGGCGAAATCGAATTTCATGGTGGGCTCGGGTCCTTGAGTGGGGAAGGGTATTAATAGCGGGAGGCGGGGCGGGTTGCACTGAATGTTTTCAACACAGCGCAAAATCTGCGGCAACCCTTACCGCCCCCTGTAGGAGCGAAGCTTGCTCGCGAAAAACATAAGAGAGCCGCTGGGCAACAGGTTGTACGCGTTATCGTTCACGACCATTGCGGACAAGTTCTCTTTTTGACAAACGGTCAGCTCTACACCTTGCCTATAAAAAAACTCCGGCTTAGGCTAGCTTAGCTAACTCTATGGAGGTGCCATATGAATGAATTGGTGCAAGTAAATATGCACGAAGCAAAATCCCAACTCTCCCAACTTGCTGAGCGTGCATGGCATGGCGACAAGGTGGTGATCGCCAAGGCCGGCAAGCCTTATCTGGATTTGCTGCCTCATGTCGATACACCTCGGGCGCGCAAGCCTGGACGGTTGAAGGGGAAGATTCGGATGTCTGCGGATTTTGACAAAACGCCTGACGACATCATTGATGGATTTGAGGGCAGCCTATGAGGCGCTTGTTGTTGGATACCCATGCGTTTCTGTGGTGGCTTTCCGATGATTCGTCACTGGGCGAAGATGCTCGACAGATGATTGGGGAGCCGCGTAATCAGGTGCTGGTGAGTGCCGCTTCGATCTGGGAGATATCGATCAAACAAGCCAAAGGAATGCTCGAAGCCCCAGAGGATCTTGAGGCGCTGGTTGAAGACGAGGGTTTCACCAAACTGCCGATTTCGCTGTTTCACGGACAGCAGGCGGGTAAGTTACCGGAGATTCATCGCGATCCGTTTGATCGAATGTTGATTGCCCAAGCTCAGGCGGAAGGGTTGGAGTTGGTCACTGCGGACGGGATTATTCCGCAGTATGGGGTACGGGTGGTTTCGGCACGGTTGTGAGGGGGAGGCAGAATACTGATGTTTTCAAACCCATCGCAGATCCCCCTTGGGAGCGAGCTTGAGTTTCATGGCGGGTTCGGACCCTGAGTACGAGCAGAATGTGGGGCGAATGGCACTGCCTGTTTTCAAAACACCGTAAACCCATCACACGTCAATTTTGACTGGTGGTTAAAAAAAGAATGAGATCGGATGGAAACGAAACCGAGCAGGCCTGTTCAATGGCTGTAATTTGCTCCTTCGTCAATTGGTAGTCATACACGTAGTCCTCTTGATCCTTCCAGCCCATCAATACCGCGAGCTCTTCGCTTTTGATCGCAAGCACGTTCTCATAAGAAGCAAAGTCGTCTCCCTCATTGATACCCATCACCGTGTGCTTCATGGCTCTACCGTCCTCGTTGGGTCTGCAGGTTTTGTCTGATTGCCTGATGCGTGATCAAACTCGCCCAAGTGTTTTCCGCGTTTGTTGTATTTCTCCACTGCGCCGTGCTGGAAGTCCCATTCGTAAATCGTGCCTTTTTTATCCTTCCAACGAGGACGTAGGCCCCCGCCCTTCATGCGGGTTTTGCCTGGGGCCCATTTTGCATCCGGAAAGGCCGGCAGGGTATGTGGCTTCGGGTAGTAATGATGAGAAATACTGACAACGACATAGACCGGCCTTACACCCGAATCCGCCGGAAACACCAGAATGAAATCCTTGTACTCCGGCGGATAAACCGGGTTCACGATGATGCTGTCAGCCGCTTTCGTTGGCGGGTAAACCCAGATAGGCGGCGCTTGCGGGGCAGCCTCCAGCGCCGGAATGCCCAGGATGTCGGAACCATCCACGGCCGGCGTCCAGATCAGTTCGATGCCGTCACCCAGGTCAGCCACCTGCTGGCTGCCACGCACTGTGAACTGCACGACATCGACCATTTCCCAATCGCGATGTTTGCCGGTGTAGAAGCCATATCCCTTGAGACTGCCGTCACTCTGTTGTTCGACCCGCAGGCGAACGCGGGTACGGGCCTGTTTGAGCGCACGGAGTTGGTCGTCGGTGTAAAGCGAGCTGTCGCCCAGACTCGATGGTGTGAACAGCACAACAAGGCCAACCAGCGTTGCTGTTACGGCGCTCGCCGCGACCACGGGAGCAGCGGCGAATGCCGAGCCTGCCAAGGCGAGGGCGCCCAGACCCGCAGGAATCGCAGTGCCACTGATCTTCTTCAGTGGTATTGCGCCTGATTGATCCGCTTCTCGAGCACCCAGCAGAATCAGGTCACCGTAGTCTTTCAGGCTATCGGTCGGCACCATCCCTGAGGGGTTCGAGTAATCGATGATGGCGTCCGGCAGCTTGCAGGACTTGGCGAAGACACATCCGGCTTGAGTGGTTCTTTGCTTTTGCGCTATGAGCGGACGGTTGCGTTCGAAGGCGTCTTGCCTGGCCAGCATGGCCTCATAGGCTTTTTGCCTGGCGTCCCGCTCGGCCAACTCGGTGGCGGTCATGTAGCGGTAGGTGACGTGATGCCCATCGCCGGAGGGCGGATTCTTAACCCGCGGAATGTCCTTGTTGCCAGCCACTGATCATCCTTTCGTTCGTCCATCGGCAGCCCCGAAAAAGGGGCTGCGCGACGTTAACGAACGCGGCTAATCGTGGCTGTAGGACGAGTCTTGGATGACTCTAAGCGTTTTCTCTTTTTATCGGGATTGCAGCGCAATCCTCAGGGCCCGGGGCCTTCGGGGGCGTAGGTTTTCCAGGCCCAATCACTCAATCTTCAACCGCTTCACCTTCTGAAACAGCGAAGCAGTGAACTCATCCCGATCACTCGAATGGTGACAACGTCGATGACAATTCGGACACAGCGCTACGGCATTACTCGGGCGATCCGAACCTTCCTGCGCCAAATGCTTAACGTGATGAACCTCAAGAAACGGCCTGCCGTCCTTCTCAAACGGCGCCGGTTTTCCGCAACCCTCGCAGATACCATTGGCTTCTTTCCGCACCCAGGCTCTTACCTCTGGATCGCGTACAAAAGAGTTGCCCGAGCCTGGTACTTGTTGTGGTTTCAAAATCCCCTTCGGCTCGCCTTTGAATGGTTGCTTCTCAAGTTTGGCAGCACGTTGTTCTAGCGTTGCCTCATCGGCGGTCGGGGCAAAGTCTTCCTGCGTTAAAGCACTCGGCGCGTTTAGCGCTTCACGAATGCTGCTCGCAACATTTGCGCCGACGTTTTTGGCGGGTTTGTAGCCCTCAATGCGATCTCGTTTGAGTTCGACCAACACGGTAGAGATGTTCTGCATCCGAAACTCAACCGAACCTTTGGTGCGGCCTGCTAAGGCGCCCTCGCGAAGGACGCGATTCTCGTGAGCCTTATTGACCTTCTGACCGTTCTGCTCGCGTGACAGCATGCTGAGATAGGCGTCGACCGCAGCCTGAATCTCCGCGTCACTCCAGTCGCTGTTGTTCTTTTCCGTGTCCATATAATCGCCGAGGGCTGAAAACCCTCGGACGATACTGAGTGGCCATCACGGATGTCTACGAAAATTCCTACAGTAAATGCCGACGCTTCTTTCAGTCGATCCTACAAAACCTACCCAACAGAATGCTTTGAAGACTGAAACGCCTCCAAAATCTTTCGCCACCAAGGCTTCACCGCTGGCACGCGCCGCCGTGTGCGACCTAGCAACAGATAAGGCATATCCCGCAACCGAATCCAGCCTTCATTCTGCCAATGCAACAGACTCAACGACATCTCCGGCCAATCCAACAAACTCAACATTGGCCGATCTGCATTCTTCGATTGCCCCGCATCGCGCAAGGCTGGGACCACTTGATGGGTCAACCACTCACGCAATAACCGATTCCCGGGCGCGTAGTGATACACCAACAACGCATAAGCACCGGATTCGCTGAGCATTAGTCGCTGCTCAGATTGTCCGTAGTACTCAATCAGCAACGTATGCCGCTGATCCTCGTCCAGTTTATTAACCACGCGATCACTTAGATGGAAGCCCATTAGACGACCGAGATCGCGGGCGCAAAACCATGGCTGGTTTTCCAAAAGGAGGGCATGGAGGTGGAGGTTATGGCGTGCGAAGCGTGTTGGAATGATCGGATCAGGCATGACCGATCTCCGAGATGGAGAATGAGCGGAGTGGTCTTTGTGTCGGCATATCCATTACCTCTACGTGTGAATTTTGAGAGGGCCAAAACCCGACGTAGAGGACTTAAGGAAATCCCAACAAGCATTCTCTTCAAACACAAAGTCGCGCATATGTCTTTGAGACATGCGCGATCACTGCGTGATTGAGTAGCTTCTACGTTGGGCGTTTCTTAGGCACCTGCAATGGAGCTTAGAGGTGCTTTGAATGGGCATCAATGCGGAAGCAGCTGCAAGTGTTGTAGGACTTTTGGCGGTGTAGCGTAGGGATCGAAAAAGCATAATCATTTCCCAATAAAAAAGCCCCGATCAGATCGGGGCTTTTCGTATTTCGATTTGTCGATTTACATCGTCAAATCGCGGCAAGCTTGGAAATCAATCCCAGCTCAACGCCCCACCAGTCTGATACTCAATAACCCGAGTCTCAAAGAAATTCTTCTCTTTCTTCAAGTCCATAATCTCGCTCATCCAAGGGAACGGGTTAGTCGTCCCTGGATACTCTTCCTTCAACCCAATCTGCGACAGACGACGGTTAGCGATGAACTTCAGATAGTCCTCCATCATCGCCGCGTTCATACCCAACACGCCACGAGGCATGGTATCCCGAGCGTATTCAATCTCCAGCTGAGTGCCCTGCAGAATCATCTGCGAAGCCTCTTCCTTCATCTCGGCATCCCACAGGTGCGGGTTTTCGATTTTGATCTGGTTGATCACGTCGATGCCGAAGTTCAGGTGCATGGATTCGTCGCGCAGGATGTACTGGAACTGCTCGGCGACGCCGGTCATTTTGTTGCGGCGGCCCATGGAGAGGATCTGGGTGAAGCCGCAATAGAAGAAGATGCCTTCCAGAACGCAGTAGTAGGCGATCAGGTTGCGCAGCAGTTCTTTGTCGGTTTCGACGGTGCCAGTTTCGAACTTCGGATCGGAGATCGAACGGGTGTACTTCAGGCCCCAGGTGGCTTTTTTCGCGACCGATGGGATCTCGTGGTACATGTTGAAGATCTCGCCTTCATCCATGGCCAGCGATTCGATGCAGTACTGGTAGGCGTGGGTGTGGATCGCTTCTTCGAAAGCCTGGCGCAGGATGTACTGGCGGCATTCCGGGTTGGTGATCAGGCGGTACACGGCCAGGACCAGGTTGTTGGCAACCAGGGAGTCGGCGGTGGAGAAGAAGCCGAGGTTGCGCATGACGATGCGGCGCTCGTCGTCGGTCAGGCCTTCCGGGTCTTTCCAGAGGGCGATGTCGGCGGTCATGTTGACTTCTTGCGGCATCCAGTGGTTTGCGCAACCGTCCAGATACTTTTGCCAGGCCCAGTCGTACTTGAACGGTACGAGTTGGTTGAGGTCGGCGCGGCAGTTGATCATGCGCTTTTCGTCAACGGCGACGCGGGCGGAGGCGCCTTCGAGTTCGGCGAGGCCTTCAGCGATGTCGAGGTTGTCCAGGGCTGCTTTGGCACGGGCGATAGCGGCAGAGTCGGTCGCGGTTACGGCGCGAGCTTCTTGAGCGGCGACACCACCAGCGGTGTCGAGTCGGTCCATGTTGGCTTCAGTCGCGTGGCCGGCGTTGGCGCCTTTTACCACGGTCTCGCCGCTGTCTTCTTTGTCGAATTCGTCCCAGCTCAGCATGACGTGTCGTCTCCTGCGTGAGGGCCAGATGCCCGTGTGAAAACTGATCGGTTGGTTTTTCACACGGCCGTACTGGCCGCGTTGGATAGCGTTTTTTGCAGCGGTACACGCAGGCAAATAAACATAATTTTGTACGGGGTCCGAGAGCCTCTGACGGGCGCAGAAATCGGTGAAGACTTCGGCGTGGGCTTCAGACTGGCTGTTATCCCTGTAAGGGAATATTGCAGGCCCGTTTAAGCCGGCATTATAGGGAAATTTTTGCGGCCGTGGTGGGGCGAATCCGCGCATGGAGCGGTCGAGAAGGCGGGTTTTTCGGTCGGAGCGAGGGTTTACAGGGCTTTGGCTGGAGATCGCGGGCGCAGATTTTTTTTTCTAAATTTTGACGCACTACTTTTTTGTTCAAAAAATAGCCAGAAAAACGGGTTTTTCACTACATGTTGTGTTTTGAGCCGATTTTCGGTGACCCCAGACACAACTAAGCCCGACCGAAGCCGGGCTGTAAAGTCACGCTCGATGATCAGCTCAGGCGAGCTGCACCGACGTGGTCTGCGCCATCGGCGGCGAACCTGGCGGCGCCAACGTGATCGGCACCGTCGGCAGCGACTTTGGCGGCGCCGGTGTGATCAAAACCATCGGAAGCCAGTTTGCCTGCACCGACGTGATCGGCACCATCAGCGGCGACTTTGGCCGAGCCGGTGTGGTCGTAACCGTCAGAAGCGACAGCTGCTTCGGTGGTGAAAGTGGCCGAACCCGTGCGGTCATAACCGTCGGCGGCGAAGGTGTTGGCGGCCAGTACAGACAGGGTCAGGGCGAGGATCAGTTTGGTTTTCATGTCGTTGCTCCAAGTTCGTAGGCGTTGTGTGCCTTGGTGTGGAATTCATACTACGCCGATGAATTCGATTAAAAAGCTCAAATAAGTGCTTAAAATTATCGAATAAATCGATTTATGCGGTTCGGCGCTTCAATAGCTCAAACATCGTGTCGACTGCTATCGCCAGCAAGCCGGCTCCTACAGGTCGGTGTGATGATCGGGCATTGGGTCGAACCGTTTAGGGGGGTGCGGGTGATTAGCCGTTGGTGCAGCCGTTACCCATGACGCTGTAGCGCAGAATGTGGCGTTGGCCTTTGGAGTCGTCGTATTCCATTTTCATGGGGACCACTTCGCACACATTGGGGATTTCACTCATGGAGACAACTTTGGCGATGTCCAGGTGAGTGGAGTAAGTGTATTCCTCGATGACCGGTTGTTGCTGTGCGACATCAGTCGGGACCTCGTCTGCCATGGCGGTTGCGCACAGGCTGGAGAGGGCCAGAACTAATAAAGCTTTCATTTCGTTTTTACCTTTTAGAGGTCGAGTGGGGTCACGCAACCTTTTTGGGGTTGCGTGTGGAACTTGATGACTGGTGTTTTTTGATTAACTGCCTTCGTGGGGGCTGCAACTTGGTTAATCAGGTTTGCCTTGTTGGCGAGGCTGATTTTAGGCGTGAGGGTTGCGTTCATATAGGTGGGGTTTTGATAAACACCTTTGACAGATTTCGTAACAATCGTGGAATACGGTTGTAGGAGCCGGCTTGCTGGCGATTAATCCGAGAGCGCCACGGGGTGTCAGGATGGGTGCGTTATCGTTGACGACCATCGCCAGCAAGCCGGCTCCTACAGGGGGCGCGTGTATCTGAGCGGGCTTATCACGATAATTTGTAGGGGCTTGTTACTACCATCGTCGAATGGTTCTATAGGCCCGGCCCGGCTACAACGGAGTCATACAAAAACAACTATTTCACCGAGGTAAGAAAGATGAGTGCGGCTTCCCTGTATCCCGTTCGTCCCGAGGTTCTGGCCAACACGCTGACTGACGAGGCGACCTACAAGGCGATGTACCAGCAGTCGGTCGTCAACCCGGATGGTTTCTGGCGCGAGCAAGCCAAGCGTCTCGACTGGATCAAGCCATTCACCACGGTGAAGCAGACTTCCTTCGACGATCACCATGTCGATATCAAATGGTTCGCCGACGGCACCCTGAACGTTTCCTACAACTGCCTCGACCGTCATTTGGCCGAGCGCGGCGATCAAGTCGCGATCATTTGGGAAGGGGATGACCCTGCCGAAAGCCGCAACATCACCTACCGCGAGCTGCACGAACAAGTCTGCAAGTTCGCCAACGCCTTGCGCGGCCAGGATGTGCACCGCGGCGATGTGGTGACTATCTATATGCCGATGATTCCCGAAGCCGTGGTCGCCATGTTGGCCTGCACCCGGATCGGTGCGATTCACTCGGTGGTGTTCGGTGGTTTCTCGCCGGAAGCCTTGGCCGGTCGCATCATCGACTGCAAATCCAAGGTGGTGATCACCGCTGACGAAGGCATTCGTGCCGGCAAGAAAATCCCGCTCAAGTCCAACGTCGACGACGCGCTGACCAACCCGGAAACCAGCAGCATCCAGAAAGTCATCGTGTGCAAGCGCACCGGTGGCAACATCAAGTGGAACCAGCATCGCGACATCTGGTTTGAAGACCTGATGAAAGTGGCGGGCAGTGTCTGCGCGCCGAAAGAGATGGGCGCCGAAGAAGCGCTGTTCATCCTTTACACCTCCGGTTCCACCGGCAAGCCTAAAGGCGTTCAGCACACCACCGGCGGCTACCTGCTTTACGCGGCCATGACCCACGAGCGCGTGTTCGACTACCGCCCGGGCGAAATCTACTGGTGCACCGCCGACGTCGGCTGGGTCACCGGCCACAGCTATATCGTCTACGGCCCATTGGCCAACGGCGCGACCACGCTGCTGTTCGAAGGCGTGCCGAACTACCCGGACATCACCCGGGTGGCGAAGATCGTCGACAAGCACAAGGTCAACATCCTCTACACGGCGCCAACCGCCATTCGCGCGATGATGGCCTCGGGTCAAGCCGCGGTCGAAGGTGCTGATGGCAGCAGTTTGCGCCTGCTCGGTTCTGTGGGTGAGCCGATCAACCCGGAAGCGTGGGACTGGTACTACAAGAATGTGGGCAAGTCCCGTTGCCCGATCGTCGATACCTGGTGGCAGACCGAAACCGGCGGCAACATGATGAGCCCGCTGCCGGGCGCTCACGCGCTGAAACCTGGTTCGGCGGCCCGCCCGTTCTTCGGCGTGGTGCCGGCGCTGGTCGACAACCTGGGCAACATCATCGAAGGCGTCGCCGAGGGCAACCTGGTGATTCTCGATTCGTGGCCAGGTCAGGCGCGCACGCTGTATGGCGACCATGATCGTTTTGTCGATACCTACTTCAAGACCTTCCGTGGCATGTACTTCACCGGTGACGGTGCGCGTCGTGACGAAGACGGTTACTACTGGATCACCGGTCGCGTGGATGACGTGCTCAACGTATCCGGCCACCGTATGGGCACCGCCGAAATCGAAAGCGCGATGGTCGCTCACCCGAAAGTCGCCGAGGCGGCCGTGGTCGGCGTTCCGCACGACATCAAGGGGCAGGGCATTTATGTCTACGTCACCCTGAACGCTGGCGAGGAGACGAGCGAGCAACTGCGTCTGGAATTGAAGAACTGGGTGCGCAAAGAGATCGGCCCGATTGCTTCGCCGGATGTGATTCAGTGGGCGCCGGGCCTGCCGAAGACTCGCTCGGGCAAGATCATGCGGCGGATTCTGCGCAAGATTGCGACCGCTGAATATGATGGCTTGGGGGATATCTCGACCCTGGCGGATCCGGGTGTGGTGCAGCATTTGATTGATACGCATAAGACGATGAACGTTGCATAAGTAGCGTTCGGCGTCATCGAAGCCCTGCCAGGTGTTGAGCCTGGTGGGGTTTTTTTATGCCTGAGGGTTTTGTGTTGGTCGTTCGGGCCTCTTCGCGAGCAAGCCCGCTCCCACAGTGGGTTTTGAGTCGGGCACAAATCCCGTATTTGGCGGAGATCCACTGTGGGAGCGGGCTTGCTCGCGAAGGCGATCTGTCAGACACCCCATAAACACCAGCCAATAATTATCGGCTTCCCCCGTAGTCCATTTCCCACTGTTACCCATCCCCCTTCAAGTAACTGAATGTGTAACCGTCCGCGCCGATACGGGGCATTGCGAAACGCCTTAACCCCGCATCAATGCATTTCAGCCCGGCAAAAAAATAAGAACCCACGCTACGCTTGCCGGATTAGAAGGCTTTGCCAATAATAGGCCCGCAATTTGCAATATAGATCGGTTCACTGTCTTTTGCTCTTGCATGAAATTGCAAGGCTGTCAACGTGCCTAAACGGCTTTCTCGGTGCTTCTGTAATTTGTTGTCGCATTGAAGAAATATCGGCTTCGGGCCTGTCGTTAGAATGCCGATCACTCGCTCGTCGTTGCTCGCGTTGAAAACAACGCCGGTTTCCCAGGACGCAGCAACCGCTTTCCGGTTTTACTCATTCGCATATTGGGCTGTCGCTCACTCTGCCGTTTTAGCCCTTTACCGATGGAGTCCCAAGATGAAGAAACTCGTGCTGCTTGGCGCCCTGGCACTGTCCGTGCTGTCCCTGCCAACCTTCGCCGATGAAAAGCCTCTGAAAATTGGCATCGAAGCGGCTTACCCTCCGTTCGCTTCCAAAGCACCGGACGGCAGCATCGTTGGTTTCGACTACGACATCGGCAACGCTCTGTGCGAAGAGATGAAGGTCAAGTGCACGTGGGTCGAGCAAGAGTTCGACGGTCTGATCCCGGCACTCAAAGTGCGCAAGATCGACGCGATCCTGTCGTCCATGTCGATCACTGAAGACCGCAAGAAGTCCGTGGACTTCACCAACAAGTACTACAACACCCCGGCTCGCCTGGTCATGAAGGAAGGTACTCAAGTCAGCGAAGGCCTGACCGAGCTGAAGGGCAAGAACATCGGCGTGCAACGTGGTTCGATCCACGAGCGTTTCGCCCGCGAAGTCCTGGCCCCGCTGGGTGCCGAGGTCAAGCCGTACGGTTCGCAGAACGAAATCTACCTCGACGTGGCTGCCGGTCGCCTCGACGGCACCGTGGCAGACGCTACGCTGCTCAATGACGGTTTCCTGAAAACCGACGCTGGCAAGGGCTTTGCTTTCGTGGGCCCGGCCTTCACCGACGTCAAATACTTCGGCGACGGCGTAGGCATCGCGGTTCGCAAGGGTGACGCGCTGAAAGACAAGATCAACACCGCGATCACCGCCATTCGCGAGAACGGCAAATACAAGCAAATCCAGGACAAGTACTTCGCCTTCGATATCTACGGCAAGTAACACGTCCCGGCGACAAGTCCGAAATGGCGCAAGCAGCAGGATCTCTGAGGTTTGCGCCATTTTTTCATCCCAACTTTCGAGGACCTGAATCATGTTGAAAGGCTACGGGGCTGTCATCCTCGATGGCGCATGGCTGACGCTTCAGCTCGCCTTGTCGTCCATGGCCCTGGCCATCCTTCTGGGGCTGATCGGCGTTGCGCTGCGTCTTTCCCCGGTGCGCTGGCTGGCCTGGCTGGGCGATCTGTATTCCACGGTGATCCGCGGGATTCCCGACCTGGTGCTGATCCTGCTGATTTTCTACGGTGGTCAGGACCTGCTCAACCGCGTCGCACCGATGCTGGGCTATGACGATTACATCGATCTGAACCCGTTGGCCGCCGGTATCGGCACCCTGGGCTTCATCTTCGGTGCGTACCTGTCGGAAACCTTCCGTGGTGCCTTCATGGCGATTCCGAAGGGGCAGGCCGAAGCCGGCATGGCGTACGGCATGAGCAGTTTTCAGGTGTTCTTCCGGGTGTTGGTGCCGCAGATGATTCGTCTGGCGATTCCGGGCTTCACCAACAACTGGCTGGTACTGACCAAGGCTACCGCGCTGATTTCGGTGGTGGGTCTGCAAGACATGATGTTCAAGGCCAAGCAGGCGGCAGATGCCACCCGCGAGCCTTTCACCTTCTTCCTCGCAGTGGCGGCGATGTACCTGGTGATCACCAGTGTCTCGTTGCTGGCATTGCGTCACCTTGAGAAGCGCTACTCGGTAGGCGTAAGGGCGGCTGATCTATGATCTTCGACTACAACGTCATTTGGGAGGCCTTGCCGCTGTACTTCGGCGGCCTGGTAACCACCCTCAAATTGCTCGCGCTGTCGCTGTTTTTCGGTCTGCTGGCGGCCTTGCCGCTGGGGCTGATGCGCGTCTCGAAGAACGCAGTCGTCAACATGACGGCCTGGCTCTTCACCTACGTGATCCGCGGCACGCCGATGCTGGTGCAGCTGTTTTTGATCTACTACGGGCTGGCGCAATTCGAAGCGGTACGTGAAAGCTTCCTGTGGCCGTGGCTGTCCAGCGCGACGTTCTGTGCGTGCCTGGCCTTCGCGATCAACACCAGCGCCTACACCGCGGAAATCATCGCCGGCAGCCTGCGCGCTACGCCGAACGGTGAGATCGAAGCGGCCAAGGCGATGGGCATGTCGCGCTTCAAGATGTACAAGCGGATTCTGCTGCCATCGGCCCTGCGCCGCGCGCTGCCGCAGTACAGCAACGAAGTGATCATGATGTTGCAGACCACCAGTCTGGCGTCCATCGTGACGCTGATCGACATCACCGGCGCCGCGCGCACGGTCAACGCTCAGTTCTACCTGCCGTTCGAAGCCTACATCACCGCCGGCGTGTTCTACCTGTGCCTGACCTTCATTCTGGTGAAGCTGTTCAAACTGGCCGAGCGCCGCTGGCTGGGCTACCTGGCCCCGCGGAAGCACTGATATGGAACGTATCGATCATGCATTGCCGTGGAGCCACCTGGGCAGCGAACGCCAGATTTCGGTGTTCTGTTTTGGCAACAGGGAGCGCAGTGGCGGGCGCAAGGCCTATATCCAGGCCAGCCTGCACGCCGATGAATTGCCGGGGATGCGCACGGCCTGGGAGCTGAAAAAGCGCCTGACCGAGCTCGAAGCCCAAGGCTTGCTCAACGGTGTGATCGAGCTGGTGCCGGTGGCCAATCCACTGGGTCTCGGTCAACTGCTTCAAGGCAATCACCAAGGTCGTTTCGAAGCCGGTAGCGGCAAGAACTTCAACCGGGACTTCGTCGAGCTGAGCGCGCCAGTGGCCGCCGAGCTGGAAGGGCACCTGGGCGATGATCCGCACGCCAATATCCGCTTGATCCGTCAGGCCATGAGCGATCACCTGGCGGCATTGCCGGAGGCGAGCAGCCAGTTGCAAGGCATGCAGCGCGTGCTGCTCAGCCATGCCTGCAGCGCCGACGTCGTGCTTGATCTGCATTGCGACGCCGAAGCAGCGCTGCACATGTACGCCTTGCCGCAACACTGGCCGCAATGGCGTTCGCTCGCCGCGCACCTGAATGTGAAGGTGGGGTTGCTGGCGGAAGATTCCGGTGGCAGCTCTTTCGACGAAGCGTGCTCGCTGCCGTGGCTGCGTTTGTCGCGTCAGTTCCCGGACGCGCAGATTCCACTGGCGTGTCTGGCGACTACCATTGAATTAGGGGGGCAGGCCGACACCGGTCGCGCTGACGCCTGCGCTTACGCTGAAGGCATTCTCGCGTTTCTTGCCGAGCAAGGCCTGATCAGTGGCGAATGGCCCAAGCCTGCGCAAGAAGCTTGCGAAGGCATGCCGTTCGAAGGCACTGAATTGCTGTTTGCGCCGCATCCGGGCGTGATCAGTTTCTTGCGTAAACCCGGCGAGTGGATCGAAGCCGGCGATGAGATTTTCGAAGTGATCGATCCGTTATCGGATCGGGTCAGCACGGTGTGTGCTGGTACGTCCGGGGTGCTGTTTGCCATTGAACGGCTGCGTTATGCCCAACCCGGTTTCTGGCTGGCCAAGGTGGCGGGGCGCGAAGCGCTGCGTCACGGGCGCTTGCTCAACGACTGACTGACTGTTTTTGTGAGAACCGACCGCATGTACAAACTTGAAGTCCAAGACCTGCATAAACGCTATGGCAGTCACGAAGTGCTCAAGGGCGTGTCCCTGAAAGCGGCGGCTGGCGATGTGATCAGCATCATCGGCTCCAGTGGCTCCGGCAAAAGTACCTTTCTGCGCTGCATCAACCTGCTGGAGCAGCCGCACGCCGGCAAGATCCTGCTCAACAACGAAGAGTTGAAGCTGGTGGCGAACAAGGATGGTGCGCTGAAGGCCGCCGACCCGAAACAGCTGCAACGCATGCGTTCGCGCCTGTCGATGGTGTTCCAGCATTTCAACCTGTGGTCGCACATGACTGCGCTGGAAAACATCATGGAAGCGCCGGTCCACGTGCTCGGCATGTCCAAGGCTGAAGCCCGCGAGAAGGCCGAGCACTACCTGAACAAAGTCGGCGTGGCGCATCGTAAAGACGCCTACCCGGGCCACATGTCCGGCGGCGAGCAGCAGCGCGTGGCGATTGCCCGTGCGCTGGCGATGGAGCCTGAGGTGATGCTGTTCGACGAACCGACCTCGGCCCTCGACCCGGAACTGGTCGGCGACGTGCTGAAGGTGATGCAGGCCCTGGCGCTGGAAGGCCGGACCATGGTGGTGGTCACGCACGAAATGGGCTTCGCCCGTGAAGTGTCGAACCAGCTGGTGTTCCTGCACAAAGGTGTCGTCGAAGAAAGCGGCAACCCGCGTGAAGTGCTGGTCAATCCGCAGTCCGAGCGTTTGCAACAATTCCTCTCGGGCAGCCTCAAGTAAAACCGAACTCCCGTTGCGCACCGGGATAGTGCATGCTTCGCAACCTAAAGGCTGGCCCCTATCCCTGTAGGAGCCGGCTTGCTGGCGATGACGGTATGTCTGTGCCGGATATGCAAACTGGCCCGCCGCTATCGCCAGCAAGCCGGCTCCTACAGGTTTTGAGATTTGTGTTCGTTTCCGGGCTAGCATTGGCCCATGCCTTCATCACTGTTCTTCGCTTCGGATCGCTCGCCCATGACTGCCCATCGAATTGGTTTCCTGATTTGGCCCAGCACTAAAGCACTGACGCTTACGCTGGCTGAGGAGGCCTTGCGTGTTGCCCAGCGTGTGCATCCGGACGTGGTCTACGAACTGTCGTTCTTGCAGGCCGAACCGCCGGCCGAAGGCGCCTGGCAATTGCCGGGTGAACCCTGGACCGGCAAGCTCGAAAACTTCCAGAAACTGTTCCTGCTCGCCGATGAGCCGCCGACCACGCTCGCGCCGGCGCTCAGCAGTGCGTTGAAACAACTGGTGCGTGCCGGTTGCGTGATTGGCGGTCTGTCGGCCGGTGTCTACTCGTTGGCGCAGCTCGGTTTGCTCGATGGTTATCGCGCCGCCGTGCATTGGCGCTGGCAGGACGATTTCGCCGAGCGTTTCCCGAAAGTCATCGCCACCAGTCATCTGTTCGATTGGGATCGCGATCGCCTGACCGCGTGCGGCGGCTTGTCGGTACTCGATCTGTTGCTGGCCGTGCTGGCCCGTGATCACGGTGCTGAACTCGCCGGCGCCGTGTCCGAAGAACTGGTGGTCGAACGCATCCGTGAAGGCGGTGAACGCCAGCGCATTCCGCTGCAGAATCGCCTCGGTTCCAGCCATCCGAAGCTCACCCAGGCGGTGTTGCTGATGGAAGCCAACATCGAAGAGCCGCTGACCACCGACGAAATCGCCCAGCATGTGTGCGTGTCCCGTCGGCAGCTGGAGCGCATCTTCAAGCAATACCTCAACCGCGTGCCGAGCCAGTACTACCTGGAACTGCGCCTGAACAAGGCCCGGCAGATGTTGATGCAAACCAGCAAGTCGATCATCCAGATCGGCCTGTCGTGTGGCTTCTCTTCGGGGCCGCATTTCTCCAGCGCCTATCGCAACTTCTTCGGCGCCACGCCGCGGGAAGATCGCAACCAGCGGCGCAGCAGCAGTCCGTTCGAGTTGTCGTCGGTGCCGTCCGAGCGTGGGTGAATAAGCCTTCCGTGCCCGCAACCAAACACTGATTTATGCCTCGATCTCGGAGCTTTCAGAGGTGGAAAGCTCCATTTGACCCTGGTTGATCACCTCTTCCACGCTAAAGTCCACGCGCGAGCGTTCGTAGTAGCTGATCAGCCTCGACAGGCTTTCCTCCGAGAGCGGGTTGTTTCTCAGCGTGATGTTTTCTGCTACCTCCACGGGTAACTCCATCAGGTCGCTGGGCACTTCGGTGATTGCATTGGTGCTCAGGTCAGCCCAGTCCAGGTCCGTCAGTTGCAGCAGGCCATTGGGTATTTCTGTGAGACCGGTGTCATTGAGCAGAACCGTGGCCAGGCCCGGCATCTGACTCAGATCGGGCGTGTATCCGAGAGCGTTGTACCCCAGGTCGAGATAGTCGAGCAGTTCCATTCCGGCCAGCGCGCTGACCGATTCTGCTGACAAACTGACGCGACAGTTGGGAAGCGACAGAGACCTCAGTCGACCCATCTTGAACACCGCTTGCGGAATATTGCCGAGGTAGTAGTCACGCAGCCTCAGGCTCTTCAGGTTGGGGAAGGACTCCAGGAAACGCCCGATGCGCGTAACGCCACCAACACTTTGCAGCTCTAGCGCTGACACATGACTGAAGTCGGCGCTGATTGTCGGCAGTTCCCCATTGATGGGGTAATTGATGGTCAGTTCAAACGTTGGCTCAAGTGCATCATTGAAATCATCCAGTTCGGTCTCGTGTCGCCAGCACCGCTCCAGCGAATCCTTGAACGCGTCGCGGTTTGCTTGCTCGGCAAACAATTGGAAAGCATTGAACGGTTCGCCCGTCACCGGATGAAGCGGCGGCAAATCGGCTGTCCAGGCAGACAGATCATTGCTCAACCGGGCAAGTTCTGATTCCAGCAAGGTCAGCTCTGCCCGGCCATTTTCCAGAGTGCCAGGCAGTTCGTAGACGAACTCGCTGGCCTGCTCGATTTCCATATGCGGATAGAGCGCCCTGACTCGCTCGATATCCGCCTCGGGGGCATAGACGCCCAAATCGTAGGAGGTTTCGAGGTAATGAAGTTTGACGAGTTGCCGTGCGCTTGCGGTCAGCGGGTTGTGCGAAAGGTGCACGCCTCGTTTGTCACATATCGGACTCTCGAACAGCTCGGGAGACAGTTCGGTGATGTTGTTGTTTGTCAGCATGAGGGTGTCGAGCGTCGGGTGGTGCAGGGCGGTACCGGGAATTCCCGTCAGGCCGGTTTCGCTCAAATCCAGGTGCACGAGCTCAGGGAGTGAGTCGATATCGGGGGCTGTGTCGAAAGGATTGCGAAACAGGTCCAGCATCACCAGTTTTTTCAATGAGGACAGTTTTGACCAAGCGACGGCGTCAAACCTGATGCGGCATTCGTTGAGCACCAATGCATCCAGGTTTGTCATTGTCGGGATGGCGTCGGGCAGGGTGGTCAGGGAGAAACGGCGCAAGTCGAGGCGACGCAGATGCGTGAAGCGTGACAGAAAACCGTGAATGCCTTGTTCCGCATGATGGCCTTCGAGGGCAAGCATTGAGACGTGGCTGAAGTCGGCGCTCAGAACGGGCAGCTCGCCGAGAATCGGCTCCTCGAACCTCAGTACATAACGTTCATTGCTTCCAGGAAAGTCCAGGTCCCGGGGGGATTGACGACGCCAGCTGCGCTGGATTTCCTGAGCCAACAGGCGACGATTGTGCTGTTGGGCCTGACGTTGCAGGTCGCTCAGTGGAAGCCCGGTCTCGGGGTGCAGTTGGGGGGAGGCATTTACCCAGGCTTCCAGCTCTACATGCAGGCGCTCGAGTTCCCGGCTGAGACGGGAAAGCTCTACGCGAGCGCCATCAGGGTGGCGTTGCAAATGCGCGACGACGGACTGGAGTTCCTCGGTGTTCAGGCTCGGATACACCTCGCGAACCCTGTCATTGAGGGTCGGCATCGGGCCGGCATTGCGACTGTACCCCTGCGTACCTCCGGGCAGGCGCATGGTCGTCGGATCATAGAACGGTTTCCGATGGGGATGTTTTACAAGCAGTGTGCGCAACTCCGGTTTGCTCAGCGCGTGCTCGGCAATCCGTTGTTTGAATGTCGGGCCGTCGTCGATTGAAAGACCCAGCGCGTCCCGTTCAGCGTCCGGTAACGCCGTGAGGATGGCCTGATAAAAGTCGCCAGCCAATGCCGCATTCTCGTAGACCTGATAAGTGCCGTCCTCCGCGTGCACCACTGTCCTGAGAGTGGGGGCGTCGGTCTGGCCAATGCTGTCGCGCAAGGTCCCGTCATGGGAATACTCCCTGACCTCGATGCGCAAATCAGCAGGCCAGCCGGGCAGCGATTCGAGGCTGTGCAGTGCCAGACGATGGGTGTCTGTCGTGTCCATGTCCTCGATGTAAAACCCTTCGTAAGCTCTGGCGACGCGTACCGCCTCCATGGCTTTGAGTGCCACGTCCTTGAGACGCTGAGGCACTCGGCCGTCGTGCAGTTGCATCAGCTCGGTGCCGGTGGTGTTGCTCACCAGTTCTTGCGCAATGTCTGTCGGTAAGCCGGGTACTTCGCCGAGCAGGAGTTGAACCTGCGGATCATCGGTTTTTTCCTGTTCGCGGTAGCGCGATTCGAACAGCGACTTGCGCTGGTTCAAGGCTTGATAGCGTTCGGGATGGTCGCTGCCGGTTTGCTCGACCAGGGCCTGAATGTCCCGGTCGATTTTGAAACGCTTGATCGTGTCGGTCAGCAGCGAGGGCGGGCGGAGGTTTTCGACGTGCATTTCGCGCAACACATTGTCGTGGAAGCCACTGATCTGCAGGATTTGCTCGCGCTCGGCGCCGCTGAATGATTCGACGCTGTAGCCGAGGCGGCGCAGCACGGTTTCCCGGTCCCACGTCAGGGGCTGGTCCAATGCGGTCTGCCAGGCGCCATGCTGGTTGTGTCGCAGGGGAGGCTGGTAAGCATCATCGCGCTTCGGATGCTCGATCTGGAATTGACCGGTCTCGCTATCCGGTTTGACGCGATAGAGCGTGTCTTCGAGGCGCAGCAGCGTTTTGCCCTCATGTTGATACAGGCCCAGATGATCGGGTCTGGCTTGCGGAGGCAGCGCGACGGATTGCTCGTAAGGCGCGAGATCCGGTCTCCAGTATCGGGTTTTGCCCACGGTTGGCTGGATGGCTTTCAATGGCGCGATCAACTCCAGCGTTTCGCGCGACAGGAGTCGGTTGAACGCACCGGCCGCCATGGCACCGCCCACGGCGAAGGTTCCGAGCTGAACCACGGTCTCGACGATCGACATCAGCTGTTCGAAGGCTTCTGTTTTCAGGCCTTCGGCCCAATCGATGATGCCTTCGAAGGTTTCGTCGAGCACTTGGTAGGCCATGTAGGCCAGCATCAATTCACCCAGGAACGGAACAAAAGGCAGGGCCACGAACGACGCCACTTCAAGAATCGTTTTGGCGACACGACTGAAGGCGTCCCACACCGCCCATCGCGCGGTTCGGTCGGCACTGGCGGTCGAGACCGCGACGGAGCGCGCGTCATTGAGGATCTTGTTCAGTTGCTGTTGATAGAGGTAAGTCCACAGGCCGGCTTTTATCGGAGTCACCGCGAACTGCAGGTTGGGCTTGTCGATGGGCGTGTCGCGCCAGCTCGGCAGTGGATCGCCATGCTGGTGTTCATGCCAGGTCACGGTACTGAGCCGGCGGTTGAGGTCGGCGAAAAAGTAACCCCTTTGCGGGTGGTCGACGAAGCGGCTGAAGAATGTCTGGTAGGTGGGCGAGCGCAGTTTGCGGGTCAGGTCTGTCATGAACGACAGGGTGTCGGGGTACTGTTTGAGCGGATGTTCCGGATCGTCGGGAATGTAAACAATGATCCGCGATGCTTGCGATCTGAGTTCAAGCTTCGGCGCGAAAATGACGATGCCGGTCAGCAATGAGGACATCATGCTCAAGTCATTACAGTGCAGCCGCCAGTTGTCCAGCCACACGTTTTCGTGGCCCTCGACGATGTCGAGAATCGAGCGATACGCATCGATCGGCACATCTTTGCGGGCAAGAGCCAGTTGCAGTGCGGATCGAAGGGCAGCCTTGTGCGTCGCAATGACGCCCGCCTTCAACACCGCGCCTGCGACCGGATTGGTAAACCCCAGATTGTCTTTGAGGTAAGTCTCGTACTGAGCGCCGATATCCAGTTCCCTGCACAACCTTGCGAAGCCCTGAATGGAGAGTCGGCGCTTGATCGCCGGCAATGTATCGAACTGTCCCGTGGGCGAAGGTTGGGTGATGAACGTCGAGGCGGACTCATAAGCATCCGCCTCGGTCTCCGAATCCTGAAAGTTGTGCAGCGCCGCGTCGAGCAGTGAAACCGTCCAGGTGCGCGCAGCACCGGTTTTGATCGGGAACCATGGGATCGTTTGCGGGATGTACAGGCGCAGGAAGGTCGTCTTGACGTCCAGGTCCAGGCCGAAGCGGGTTTTCAGCGCGTCACGCAGAAGCGGTTCGGCAAACTCCTGGGCGTTCTGCAGGTTATCCAGCATTGATTCCAGTCGATTGCGCTGGACAAGGTGTGTCGCGCTGGCGGTTTTTAGTGCCAGGTGTTGCTGGCGGGTCGCCGTAGCGTGCCAGTCAGGTACTTCAATGCGGGCGCTTTTCAGTGCCATGCGTGTTGCGGGTGATGCTTTCAAGACCCAATCGGGCAGATTGTTGAACGCATGCTGGAAATGCGCGTCTGGCTGAGCAATAAGCTCGGGTTCATGCTGAATCATTGCGCTAGTCCCTTAGCGTCTGGATGGAAGCCAAGGAAAACAGACGATGACGCATGACGTGCGGTACATATTTACCGCATCGGTCGACAAGCCTGCCTGTAACCTGTGCCGCCGGTTTAAACTGCGCCTTTGCGACGGTATATGTCGCATTGCCGTAAACCCGGGAAAATCCGGGGTTTGCGCTATAAGAAGTTGTCGCTTGGCGGCAAGGCCGGGCTGAAAACTGTCCTTACAATCCTCACCAAGCTCGCCAGTTTCAGGCGAGTGTTCCTCTTCAGGAGACTCCGATGTCCGTTGAGCACGCTGCGGTAGAACGCGCCGATTTCGACCAGGTAATGGTTCCCAACTATTCGCCAGCCGCTTTCATTCCTGTGCGTGGCGCCGGTTCCCGCGTTTGGGACCAGTCTGGTCGCGAGCTGATCGACTTCGCCGGCGGGATTGCCGTAAACGTATTGGGTCATGCACACCCTGCGCTGGTCGCTGCCTTGACCGAACAGGCAAACAAGCTGTGGCACGTTTCCAACGTGTTCACCAATGAGCCGGCCCTGCGCCTGGCGCATAAGCTGATCAACGCGACCTTTGCCGAGCGTGCGTTCTTCTGCAACTCCGGCGCCGAAGCCAACGAGGCCGCTTTCAAGCTGGCCCGTCGTGTCGGTTTCGATCGGTTCGGCAGCGAGAAGTACGAAATCATCGCCGCGCTCAACAGCTTCCACGGCCGTACCCTGTTCACCGTGAACGTCGGTGGCCAGTCGAAGTATTCCGACGGTTTCGGTCCGAAAATCACTGGCATCACCCATGTGCCCTACAACGATCTGGCCGCGCTCAAAGCCGCCATTTCCGACAAGACCTGCGCTGTGGTCCTGGAACCGATCCAGGGCGAGAGCGGTGTGATCCCGGCCGAACTCCAATACCTGCAAGGCGCCCGTGACCTCTGCACCGCGCACAACGCGCTGCTGATCTTCGACGAAGTGCAGACCGGCATGGGCCGTACCGGCAAGCTGTTCGCCTACCAGCAATACGGCGTGGTCCCGGACATCCTGACCAGCGCGAAGAGCCTGGGCGGCGGTTTCCCGATCGCGGCGATGCTGACCACCGAAGACCTGGCCAAGCACTTGGTCGTCGGCACCCACGGCACCACGTACGGCGGCAACCCGCTGGCGTGTGCAGTCGCCGAAGCGGTAATTGACGTGATCAACACCCCTGAAGTGCTGGCTGGCGTCAAGGCCAAGCACGACAAGTTCAAGGCGCGCCTGGAGCAGATCGGCGAAAAATACGGCCTGTTCACCAAGGTCCGCGGCATGGGCCTGTTGATCGGTTGTGTGCTGAGCGATGCCTGGAAAGGCAAGGCCAAGGACATCTTCAACGCTGCCGAACGTGAAGGCCTGATGGTGCTGCAAGCCGGCCCGGACGTGGTGCGTTTTGCGCCAAGCCTGGTGGTGGAAGATGCGGACATCGACGAAGGTCTGGACCGTTTCGAACGCGCTGCGGCGAAACTGACACAAGCCTGATAGACCCTTCGACGCCTGATGATTTCAGGCGTCGAACCCAATTTTTATGCCGGGTTCGCCCTGACGCATTCCCCCTGTAGGAGCCGGCTTGCTGGCGATGAGGCCCGAAAGCCTTGCGGCGATCAACCGGTCGCATCGCCAGCAAGCCGGCTCCTACAACGGTGTTTCAGCGCCAACCCGGTTTTTTTCCCACGTCGACCAAACGGGTCGACTTGTTTCTGATTAAGGAGTGACACCATGCTGGTGATGCGCCCCGCGCAAATGGCTGATCTGGGCGAGGTACAGCGTCTGGCTGCGGACAGCCCGATTGGTGTCACTTCCTTGCCGGATGACGTTGAGCGCCTGAGCGACAAGATTGCCGCGAGCGAAGCCTCGTTCGCCGCTGAAGTGAGCTTCAACGGTGAGGAGAGCTATTTCTTCGTCCTCGAAGACACCGCCACCGGAAAACTGGTGGGCTGTTCGGCCATCGTGGCGTCGGCCGGTTATTCGGAGCCGTTCTACAGTTTCCGCAATGAAACCTTCGTGCACGCTTCCCGTGAGCTGAAGATTCATAACAAGATTCACGTGCTCTCCCAGTGCCACGACCTGACCGGCAACAGCTTGCTGACCAGTTTCTACGTGCAGCGCGAGCTGGTGGGATCGCCTTGGGCCGAGCTCAATTCCCGTGGCCGCTTGCTGTTCGTGGCCAGCCATCCGGAGCGCTTTGCCGATTCCGTGGTGACCGAGATCGTCGGTTACAGCGACGAAAATGGCGACTCGCCGTTCTGGGACGCCATTGGTCGCAACTTCTTCGACCTTAACTACGCTGAAGCCGAGCGCCTGTGCGGTCTGAAGAGCCGGACGTTCCTCGCCGAGCTGATGCCGCATTACCCGATCTACGTGCCGCTGCTGCCGGACTCCGCGCAAGAGGCGATGGGCCAGGTGCACCCTCGGGCGCAGATCACTTTCGACATACTGATGCGCGAAGGCTTCGAGACCGATCACTACATCGACATTTTCGACGGCGGCCCGACCCTGCATGCGCGTGTTTCGGGGATCCGTTCGATCGCCCAGAGCCGTGTAGTCCCGGTGAAAATCGGCGAGCCGGTCAAGGGCGCCGGTCGTCAGTACCTGGTGGCCAACGCCCAGTTGCAGGATTACCGCGCCGTGTTGCTCGAGCTCGATTACGCGCCGGGCAAACCCGTGACCCTGGACCTGGAAGCAGCCGAAGCCCTGGGCGTCGGTGAAGGTGCGAGCGTGCGCCTGGTGGCGGTTTAACGACTGCTTTTAATGCTTGAAAAGCAGAGAGTTTCGCGGGTGGCGCAAGCGGCCCGTTTGAGGAGATAGCATGATCGTTCGTCCCGTACGCAGCAGCGATTTACCCGCTCTGATCGACCTGGCCCGCAGCACCGGCACCGGCCTGACCACCTTGCCGGCCAACGAAGAACGTCTGGCCCATCGGGTCGGCTGGGCCGAGAAGACCTTTCGCGGCGAAGCCGGGCGGGGCGACGCGGATTACCTGTTCGTGCTCGAAGACGACGACGGCCGCGTGGTGGGGATTTCCGCCATTGCCGGCGCCGTTGGCTTGCGTGAGCCTTGGTACAACTTCCGGGTCGGCCTCACGGTCAGCGCTTCGCAAGAGCTGAACATCTATCGCGAAATCCCGACGCTGTTCCTGGCCAACGACCTGACCGGCAACTCTGAATTGTGCTCGCTGTTCCTGCACGCCGATTACCGCACGGGCCTCAACGGCCGCATGTTGTCCAAGGCGCGAATGCTGTTCATCGCCGAGTTCCCGCAATTGTTCGGCAACAAGATCATTGCCGAAATGCGCGGTGTCTCCGACGAAGCAGGGCGTTCGCCGTTCTGGGAAAGCCTGGGCCGACACTTTTTCAAAATGGAATTCAGCCAGGCCGATTACCTGACGGGCGTGGGCAACAAGGCGTTCATCGCCGAACTGATGCCGAAATTCCCGCTGTACACCTGCTTCCTGTCGCCGGATGCGCGTAACGTGATCGGTCAGGTTCACCCGGACACCGAGCCGGCGCTGGCCATGCTCAAGAGCGAAGGTTTCAGCTATCAGGGCTACGTCGACATTTTCGACGCCGGCCCGGCCATCGAATGCGAAACCGGCAAGATCCGCGCTGTGCGAGACAGTCAGGCGCTGGTGTTGGCCGTTGGCACGCCGGGTGACGACGCCACGCCATTCATCATTCACAACCGCAAGCGCGAAGACTGCCGGATCACTGCCGCTCCCGCACGTCTTGCCGCCGGTACGCTGGTGGTCGATCCGCTGACCGCCAAACGTCTTCAACTCAACGCCGGCGATCAGGTTCGCGCCGTTCCGTTGTCTGCTGCTCGGGAGTCGAAATAATGAATTCGCTATACATCGCAGGTGAATGGCTGGCCGGTCAGGGCGAAGCCTTCCAGTCGCTGAACCCGGTGACCCAGCAAGTTCTATGGGCCGGCGAGGGCGCTACCGCCGCTCAGGTTGAATCGGCCGTGCAAGCTGCGCGTCAGGCGTTTCCGGCCTGGGCCCGTCGCACCCTGGATGAACGCATCACCGTGCTGGAGGCTTTTGCCGCAGCGCTGAAAAACAACGCTGACGAGCTGGCGCGTTGCATCGGTGAAGAAACCGGTAAACCGCTGTGGGAATCGGCGACTGAAGTGACCAGCATGGTCAACAAGATTGCGATCTCGGTGCAGAGCTACCGTGAACGCACCGGCGAGAAGAGCGGCCCGCTGGGCGACGCCACCGCTGTGTTGCGCCACAAGCCACACGGCGTGGTCGCGGTGTTCGGTCCTTACAACTTCCCGGGCCACTTGCCCAACGGCCACATCGTGCCGGCACTGCTGGCCGGTAACAGCGTGCTGTTCAAACCGAGTGAGCTGACCCCGAAAGTCGCCGAGCTGACGGTCAAGTGCTGGATCGAAGCCGGTCTGCCGGCAGGCGTGTTGAACCTGCTGCAAGGCGCTCGCGAAACCGGTATCGCCCTGGCGGCGAATCCGGGCATCGACGGTTTGTTCTTCACCGGTTCGAGCCGCACCGGCAATCATCTGCACCAGCAGTTCGCCGGTCATCCGGACAAGATCCTCGCGCTGGAGATGGGCGGTAACAATCCGCTGGTGGTCGACGAAGTGGCTGATCTTGATGCTGCGGTTTACACCATCATTCAGTCGGCGTTCATCTCCGCCGGTCAGCGTTGCACCTGTGCCCGCCGCTTGCTGGTGCCGCAAGGCGCCTGGGGCGACACGTTGCTGGAACGCCTGGTGGAGGTCAGTTCGAGCATTGAAGTCGGAGCCTTCGATAAGCAACCGGCACCATTCATGGGCTCGGTGATTTCCTTGGGCGCTGCCAAAGCCCTGATGGATGCGCAGGAGCAGTTGCTGGCCAATGGCGCCGTAGCGCTGCTGGAAATGACTCAGCCTCAGGTACAAGCCGCGTTGCTGACCCCCGGCATCCTGGACGTGACGGCCGTGGTCGATCGCCCTGATGAAGAGCTGTTCGGTCCATTGCTGCAAGTGATCCGCTACGCTGACTTTGAGGCGGCGATCGCAGAAGCCAACGACACCCAATATGGTCTGGCAGCCGGTTTGTTGTCCGATTCCCAAGCGCGTTATCAGCAGTTCTGGCTGGAAAGCCGTGCCGGTATCGTCAACTGGAACAAACAGCTGACCGGTGCAGCGAGCAGCGCACCGTTCGGTGGCATCGGCGCCTCGGGCAACCATCGCGCCAGCGCCTATTACGCGGCAGATTACTGCGCGTACCCGGTGGCTTCGCTGGAAACGCCGAGCCTGACGTTGCCAGCGGCCCTTACGCCTGGCGTGAAGATGGCGTGATGCCCAATCGCGGGCAAGTCGAATCGTCGCACCGCCGCTCCCGCAGGATTTGCATCGGACACAAAGTGTATGAACACCTCCGAACCTGTGTGAGCCGGGCTTGCCCGCGATGGCCGCGACTCGGTCGCACTGAACAGTTAGTTACTGATGCCTATAACAACAGATTCTCGTGGAGCCTCGCTGATGAAATCCTATGAAGTCAATTTTGACGGTCTAGTGGGGCCGACCCATAACTACGGCGGCCTGTCCTACGGCAACGTCGCGTCCCAGAGCAACAGCCAGCAGTCTTCGAACCCGAAGGAAGCCGCGCTGCAAGGCCTGGCGAAAATGAAAGCGCTGATGGAAATGGGCTTTCAGCAAGGCGTGCTGGCCCCGCAAGAGCGTCCTGATGTCGCTGCCTTGCGTCGCCTGGGTTTCAGCGGCACCGATGCGCAAGTGATCGAGCGAGCCGCCAAAGACGCGATGCCGTTGCTGGTCGCCAGCTGCTCGGCCTCGAGCATGTGGGTGGCCAATGCCGCCACGGTCAGCCCGAGTGCCGACACCGCCGATGGTCGCGTGCATTTCACCGCCGCCAATCTCAACTGCAAATACCACCGCAGCATCGAGCACCCGACCACCAGTCGCGTGCTGGGCGCGATGTTCGCTGACCAGAAACACTTCGCTCACCATGCCGCGTTGCCGGCCGTGGCGCAGTTCGGTGATGAAGGCGCGGCCAACCACACCCGTTTCTGCCGTGAATACGGTGAAGCCGGCGTCGAGTTCTTTGTGTTCGGTCGCAGCGCGTTCGACACCCGCTACCCGGCACCGCAGAAATACCCGGCGCGCCAGACCCTCGAAGCCTCGCAAGCCGTTGCCCGTCTGCACGGCCTGAGCGATGACGGCGTGGTCTTTGCCCAGCAGAACCCGTTGGTGATCGATCAGGGCGTGTTCCACAACGACGTGATCGCGGTGGGTAACGGCGAAGTGCTGTTCTATCACGAGGACGCGTTCCTCGACACCGACCAGATGCTGGCCGAGCTGCAAGGCAAGCTCGCCAAGGTCGGCGGGAAATTCCAGTCGATCTGCGTTCCGCGTTCTGCGGTCACCGTGGAAGACGCGGTGCGTTCCTACCTGTTCAACAGCCAGCTGCTGTCGCGTCCTGATGGCTCGATGCTGTTGATCGTGCCGGAAGAATGCCGTGGCAACGATCGCGTCTGGCAGTACCTGCAAAGCCTGACCAGTTCTGGCGGCCTGATCCGCGAAGTCAAAGTGTTTGATTTGAAGCAAAGCATGCAGAACGGCGGTGGCCCGGCATGCCTGCGTTTGCGCGTCGCCCTCAACGAAACCGAACTGGCGGCCGTCAACCCAGGGGTTATCATGACGGCACCGTTGTACGGCACGCTGACCGAATGGGTCGACAAGCACTACCGCGACCGCATGACCGAAAACGATCTCGCGGACCCGCAATTGCTGCTTGAGTGCCGGACGGCACTGGATGAACTGACGCAAATCCTTAAACTGGGCGCGGTTTATCCATTCCAGATCAATTGAAAGCCGAGAGCGTAAACACATGAGCGATACCCTGCAGCTGATCCTTGAAGACACCGACGGCACGCAACTGGAAACGTCCTGCACCCGCGTCGCGGTCATTTGGCAAGGCAAAGAGCTGTGGATTCAGCACGACGGCCGCGGCCAACTGCTGATCGGCGTGGACGTCGAAGAAGGTGACGCTGAATACGCAAACCTGCTGCTGCGCCCATTGGCGACTAATCTGGTAAGTCTGCAACTGGAAATGGAGCCGGCTGAAGTCGGTGACGAAGACCACGTGCACGGCCCGGATTGCGCACACGACCACTAAGGAAACCGCTCTATGCTCGCCCTCGGCAAATTGCTTGAACTGACCCTCGCCGGCCGCGAACCGGCGGAGAAGACTCAACTGACTGTCGAAGGCGTGCGGATGCGATGGTTGAGCGAAGGTGCGCTGGAAGTCCGGCCACCTGAAGCTCGGGACAACGGCCTGGACCTGCTGCTGTCAGCCGGCATCCATGGCAACGAAACAGCGCCGATCGAGTTGCTTGATCGCCTGTTGCACGACATCGCCCGCGGTGATTTGAAGCCGCGCGCACGCATTCTGTTCCTGTTCGGCAACCCGGAGGCGATTCGCAAAGGCGAGCGCTTCGTCGAGCAGGACGTCAACCGGCTGTTCAACGGCCGTCACGAACAAACCAGCGGTTCCGAAGCCCTGCGCGCCTGTGAACTGGAGCGGCTGGCGGCCAGTTTCTTCAGCCTGCCGGATCGTGAACGCCTGCACTACGACCTGCACACGGCGATTCGCGGCTCGAAAATCGAGCAATTTGCCCTTTATCCGTGGAAAGAAGATCGCCAGCATTCCCGTCAGGAACTGGCTCGCCTGCGTGCTGCCGGTATGGAAGCGGTGCTGTTGCAAAACAAGCCGTCCATCGTTTTCAGTTCCTACACCTACGACAAGCTCGGCGCCGAGTCTTTCACCCTGGAGTTGGGCAAGGCGCGGCCATTCGGGCAGAACGACGGCGTCAACGTCTCCCTGCTGGAAACCCGCCTTAAACAGATCATCGAAGGCACCGAGCCAGAACTGACCGAAGCGGCGCTGGATGGGTTGCAGCTGTTCAGTGTGGCGCGGGAAATCATCAAGCACAGCGACAGCTTCCGCCTGAACCTGCCGGCGGACATCGAAAACTTTTCGGAACTGGAAGTGGGTTATCTGCTGGCCGAAGACATCGCCCAGACCCGCTGGATCATCGAGGAAGAGGGCGCCCGGATCATCTTCCCGAACCCCAAGGTGAAAAATGGCCTGCGTGCCGGGATCCTGATCGTGCCGACCACCGACGAAAACCTCGCCTGAATATGAAACCTTTGTAGGCGCCGGCTTGCTGGCGATAGCCATCGAACAGTCACATCTTCAGCGACTGTTCGGCCGCCATCGCCAGCAAGCCGGCTCCTACAGGGTTTGCGTTTAGACGGCTACCGCGCGGTGTTCGCTGCGACGCAACACACGCATCTTCTGCAACGTATCCGCACACGTCTTCGCCGCTTCCTGACCCTTATGCACGAAATGCTCGAAGAAGAACTTCTGGTGCTCTTCGCCGGCATGGAAGTGGTGCGGGGTCAACACCACCGAGAACACCGGCACTTCGGTTTCCAGCTGAACCTGCATCAGGCCGCTGATCACCGATTGGGCGACGAACTCGTGACGGTAGATCCCGCCGTCAACCACCAGGCCCGCGGCAACAATGCCGGCATAACGACCGGATTTGGCCAGCAGTTTGGCGTGCAGTGGAATTTCAAAGGCGCCGCCGACTTCGAAGAAATCAATCTCCGACTCCTGATAACCCTGGGCAATCATTTCGGCGACGAAGCCCTTACGGCTCTGATCGACGATTTCCTTGTGCCAGCAGGCCTGGATGAACGCAACGCGCTCGCCCTGATGGTTTTTGCTTTTGCTGTCGATTGCGGTGGGTTGCATGTTCTGACTCCTGTTTATGTAAAAAACAGGGCATATGAATCGAATGGGATTTAAGGGTACGCACGCTCGCACGAATGCCCGCGGACGGCCCTTTGGCGCCAATCCCGTTCTCTCTTCATCCGGACTATGACCGTCGGCCCCGGGATCACACCGGGTCTGCTGACCTTGTCGCCAGTCACCGCCGAAGCCGTGCTGTCGCCAAGCGCTCGCGGGCTATGCGCATTGCGCGCAATTACCGCCGGTGGGGAGTTGCACCCCGCCCTGAGAACGTTTTGCCGTCAGATTGTCTGGCGGCGCAGCGTTTTTAACACATATTTCCTGGCCGTGCATGGCCAAAGTCGACGCGAAACCCTGTGGGAGCGGGCTTGCTCGCGAAGGTGATGTGTCATTCACAATCTTGTCGACTGACACACCACCTTCGCGAGCAAGCCCGCTCCCACAGGGATTTAGACGTATTTTCCTCGTCCAAGGGTTGATTATTCGTCGCCATGACCGCAGTAATTCCATCCTGAACGGGATTTCCCCCTGCTTACCGAGGCCAGATTCATGAGCGTTATCGATCTACGCAGCGACACCGTCACCCAACCGACCTCAGGGATGCTCCACGCGATGGCCAACGCAGCCACCGGTGACGACGTCTACGGCGAAGATCCGACCGTCAATCGACTGGAAGCCGAACTTGCCAATCGACTGGGTTTTGCCGCGGCGCTGTTCGTTCCGACAGGCACCATGAGCAACCTGCTGGGCCTGATGGCCCACTGCGAACGCGGTGACGAGTACATCGTCGGCCAGCAGGCCCACACCTATAAGTACGAAGGTGGCGGTGCGGCGGTGCTCGGATCGATCCAGCCTCAGCCGCTGGAGGTGCAGGCTGATGGCTCGCTGGATCTTTCGCAGGTCGCCGCAGCGATCAAGCCGGACGACTTCCATTTCGCTCGTACCCGCTTGCTGGCGCTGGAAAACACCATGCAGGGCAAGGTTCTGCCGCTGGAATACCTGGCCCGGGCTCGCAACTTCACCCGTGAACACGGTCTGGCCCTGCACCTGGACGGCGCTCGGCTGTATAACGCCGCCGTCAAACTGGGTGTCGATGCCCGTGAAATCACGCAGTATTTCGATTCGGTCTCGGTCTGCCTGTCCAAAGGCCTGGGCGCGCCGATCGGTTCGGTGCTGTGCGGCTCGGTGGAGCTGATCGGCAAGGCACGACGCCTGCGCAAGATGGTCGGCGGCGGCATGCGCCAGGCCGGTATTCTGGCAGCGGCAGCTTTGTATGCCCTGGATAAAAACATTCACCGTCTGGCCGATGACCACGCCCATGCACAGTTTTTGGCCGATGGGTTACGCAAGGCCGGTTACAGCGTCGAGCCGGTGCAGACCAACATGGTTTATGTGCAAATGGGCGATAAGGCCGAGGCGATCAAAGCCTTTGCCGCCGAGCGCGGGATCAAGTTGAGCGCTGCCAGTCGCCTTAGAATGGTCACGCATATGGACGTCAGTCGCGCGCAAATCGAGAAAGTCGTCGCGACATTCGTCGAGTTTTCGCGCAACTGACCGCGTTAGCCGTCCAATTGACCGTTTCTATCGTATAAACACGCTGTACCCCGCGCGCAGGGCCGATATAATGCGGCCCTTTGCCGTCGCTTCGTCTGTTGACGTTTCGCACAGGCCTTTGGCCGCAGCCTCCGTGGAAGAACCTAATGAAAAGCGCAGAAATCCGTGAAGCCTTCCTTCGCTTCTTCGAAGAGCAAGGCCACACCCGTGTAGCCTCCAGCTCTTTGATTCCGGGCAACGACCCAACCCTGCTGTTCACTAACGCGGGGATGAACCAGTTCAAGGACTGCTTCCTGGGCCAGGAAAAGCGCGCGTACACCCGCGCCGTCTCCAGCCAGAAATGCGTGCGCGCCGGCGGCAAGCACAACGACCTGGAAAACGTCGGTTATACCGCCCGTCACCACACCTTCTTCGAAATGCTGGGCAACTTCAGCTTCGGTGATTACTTCAAGCGTGATGCGATCACCTACGCCTGGAACTTCCTGACCTCCGACAAGTGGCTGAACCTGCCGAAAGAAAAGCTCTGGGTCACGGTCTACGCCAGCGATGACGAGGCCTACGACATCTGGACCAAGGAAATCGGCGTTCCAGCTGAGCGCATGGTTCGCATCGGCGACAACAAAGGCGCGCCTTACGCGTCCGACAACTTCTGGACCATGGGCGATACCGGCCCGTGCGGTCCTTGCACCGAGATTTTCTACGATCACGGCGCCGACATCTGGGGCGGCCCTCCAGGCTCGCCGGAAGAAGACGGCGACCGCTACATCGAAATCTGGAACAACGTGTTCATGCAGTTCAACCGCACCGCCGACGGCGTGTTGCACCCGCTGCCAGCACCGTCGGTCGACACCGGCATGGGCCTGGAGCGGATCAGTGCCGTGTTGCAGCACGTTCACTCGAACTATGAAATCGACCTGTTCCAGAGCCTGCTGAACGCATCGGCCAAGGCCATCGGCTGCACCAACGACGCTCAGGCTTCCCTGAAAGTCGTGGCCGACCACATTCGTTCCTGCGGTTTCCTGATTGCCGACGGTGTGCTGCCGTCCAACGAAGGCCGCGGCTACGTGCTGCGCCGGATCATCCGTCGCGCCTGCCGTCACGGCAACAAACTGGGCGCCAAGGGCAGCTTCTTCTACCAGATCGTTGCGGCCCTGGTCGCCGAAATGGGCGAAGCGTTCCCTGAGCTGAAATCCCAGCAAGCGCACATCGAGCGCGTGCTGAAAGCCGAAGAAGAGCAGTTCTCCAAGACCCTGGAACATGGCCTGAAGATTCTCGAGCAGGATCTGGCCGAGCTCAAAGGCGACGTGGTGCCGGGCGACGTGGTGTTCAAACTCTACGACACCTACGGTTTCCCGATGGACCTGACCGGCGACATCGCGCGCGAGCGCAGCCTGACCATCGACGAAGAAGGCTTCGAGCGCGAAATGGAAGCCCAGCGCGTCCGTGCCCGTTCCGCCAGTTCCTTCGGCATGGACTACAACAGCCTGGTCAAGGTTGACGTGGCCACCGAATTCACCGGTTACAAAGCCACCAGTGGTTCGGCGCAAGTCGTTGCTCTCTATAAAGACGGGCAGTCGGTCGACGTTCTGAGCGAAGGCGAAGAGGGCGTGGTCGTTCTCGATCAGACCCCGTTCTACGCTGAGTCCGGCGGTCAGATCGGCGATTGCGGTTATCTGCAATCGAGCAGCGGCCGTTTCGACGTGCGTGACACCACCAAAACCGGCGGCGCATTCCTGCACCACGGCGTACTGGCTTCGGGCAGCTTGCTGATCGGCGCTCCGGTGGAAACCCACGTTGAAGCCGACGTACGTCACGCGACGTCGCTGAACCACTCGGCCACTCACCTGCTGCACGCCGCGCTGCGTAAAGTGCTGGGCGACCACGTTCAGCAGAAAGGCTCACTGGTCGACAGTCAGCGCCTGCGCTTCGACTTCAGCCACTTCGAGGCCATCAAGCCCGAACAACTGAAAGCGCTGGAAGACATCGTCAACGCCGAGATTCGCAAGAACTCCGCCGTTGAAACCGAAGAAACCGACATCGAAACCGCCAAGAAGAAAGGCGCGATGGCGCTGTTTGGCGAGAAGTACGGCGACAATGTGCGCGTGCTGAGCATGGGCGGCGATTTCTCCGTCGAACTGTGTGGCGGCATCCACGCCAACCGTACCGGCGACATCGGCCTGCTGAAAATCATCAGCGAAGGCGGCGTGGCTTCCGGTGTGCGTCGTATCGAAGCGGTCACCGGCGCGGCCGCGCTGGCATACTTGAACGCTGCCGAAGAACAACTCAAGGAAGCGGCCAACCTGGTCAAGGGCAGCCGCGACAACCTGATCGACAAGTTGTCGGCTGTGCTGGAGCGCAACCGTCTGCTGGAGAAGCAACTCGAGCAGTTGCAAGCCAAGGCGGCCAGCGCGGCGGGCGACGATCTGTCGGCCTCTGCCCTGGACGTCAAAGGCGTGAAAGTGCTGGCCGTGCGTCTGGACGGTCAGGACGCCAAGGCGCTGCTGGCGCTGGTCGATCAACTGAAAAACAAACTCGGCCGCGCAGTGATCCTGCTCGGCAGTGTCCATGAGGAAAAGGTCGTTCTGGTTGCAGGCGTAACCAAAGACCTGACTGGCCAACTCAAAGCCGGTGATTTGATGAAGCAAGCCGCTGCGGCAGTGGGCGGGAAGGGCGGTGGTCGTCCGGACATGGCGCAGGGCGGTGGTACTGACGCTGGCGCACTGGATGCCGCATTGGCCCTGACCGTTCCATTTGTAGAGCAGGGTTTATAAGGCAGTGTGTCCGGCCCGCGGTCTAGTGGCGGGCCGGAACGCTGTTTGAGTGATAATTTGGGCGCCCTTCATGGGCAGAGGCGGCTTTGAAATGGCTTTGATCGTACAGAAATTTGGAGGCACCTCGGTCGGCACTGTCGAGAGAATCGAGCAGGTCGCCGACAAGGTTAAGAAATTCCGCGATGCCGGCGATGACCTGGTGGTTGTGCTGTCTGCAATGAGCGGCGAAACCAACCGTCTGATCGATCTGGCCAAGCAAATCAGTGGCGACGGCCAACCGGTTCCGCGTGAGCTGGATGTGATTGTCTCCACCGGTGAGCAGGTGACGATTGCCCTGCTGGCCATGGCGCTGATCAAGCGCGGTGTGCCAGCGGTGTCCTACACCGGCAACCAGGTGCGGATTCTGACGGACAGCGCACACAATAAAGCGCGTATCTTGCAGATTGATGACCAGAAGATTCGTGGTGATCTGAAAGCAGGTCGTGTGGTGGTTGTCGCCGGTTTCCAGGGCGTCGACGAGCACGGCAACATCACCACCCTCGGTCGTGGCGGTTCCGACACCACCGGCGTGGCGCTGGCGGCGGCCTTGAAGGCTGACGAATGCCAGATCTACACCGATGTCGACGGCGTCTACACCACCGACCCGCGTGTGGTGTCCGTGGCTCAGCGCCTGGACAAGATCACCTTCGAAGAGATGCTGGAAATGGCCAGCCTCGGTTCCAAGGTGTTGCAGATCCGTGCGGTGGAATTCGCCGGCAAGTACAACGTTCCGCTGCGCGTACTGCACAGCTTCAAGGAGGGTCCGGGCACCCTCATTACTATTGATGAAGAGGAAACCATGGAACAGCCGATCATTTCCGGCATCGCTTTCAACCGCGATGAAGCCAAGCTGACCATCCGTGGCGTGCCAGACACCCCGGGCGTTGCATTCAAGATTCTCGGCCCGATCAGCGCCGCGAACATCGAAGTCGACATGATCGTGCAGAACGTTGCGCACGATAACACCACCGACTTCACCTTCACCGTGCACCGCAATGACTTCCAGGCCGCGCAAACCGTGCTGGAAAACACTGCTCGCGAGATCGGTGCCCGTGAAGTCGTTGGCGACATCAAGATCGCCAAGGTCTCGATCGTCGGTGTCGGCATGCGCTCCCACGCAGGCGTAGCCAGCCGCATGTTCGAATCCCTGGCGAAAGAAAGCATCAACATCCAGATGATCTCGACCTCGGAAATCAAAGTCTCCGTGGTGATCGAAGAGAAGTACCTGGAACTGGCTGTGCGCGCTCTGCACACGGCTTTCGAACTGGACGCGCCGGCCCGACAGGGCGAGTGATGCGTTAGCCGAAGGGCGCGGTCTGACCGCGCCCTTTTGTTTTTTTGAATGGTGTGGCTCGAAGCTGTTCTTTTGCCCGCGCTAGTCAATACTCAGGCATGTAGGGCTGCGACCGTTCAGGTTGTAGGTCGAGTGCCTTTTTTTTGCAGACTGTTGTCCCTGAAATGAAATGCGTGAGGAGAAAGGTATGCTGATTCTGACTCGTCGGTGCGCAGAAAGCCTGATTATTGGTGATGGCGAAATCACCGTGACCGTGCTCGGCGTTAAAGGAAATCAAGTGCGTATCGGTGTCAACGCCCCGAAAGAGGTTGCGGTCCACCGTGAGGAAATTTACCTGCGTATAAAGAAAGAGAAGGACGAAGAACCAAGCCATTAATTTTTATCGTTTTTTATGTTTGCAAACGGGGAAGAAGCTGGTTAATATACGCCCCGTGTTGCGGAGAGCTGGCCGAGTGGCCGAAGGCGCTCCCCTGCTAAGGGAGTACACCTCAAAAGGGTGTCGGGGGTTCGAATCCCCCGTTCTCCGCCATTATTTGCGTAGTACGTTGTAATCTGGCTTCTTCGGTAAGTTGTTGAAATTACTAGAAAAAAGCGCTTTACAAAAAGATTCGACGGCCTATAATGCGCGGCAACAAATGCACTCGTAGCTCAGCTGGATAGAGTACTCGGCTACGAACCGAGCGGTCACAGGTTCGAATCCTGTCGAGTGCACCATTTAAGAGTTGTTTGCAGTAATGTGAGCTACTCTGCTTCAACCAGTTGTGATCTGGTCTAAAAACACAAATTGCACTCGTAGCTCAGCTGGATAGAGTACTCGGCTACGAACCGAGCGGTCACAGGTTCGAATCCTGTCGAGTGCACCAAACACCAAAAAGCCCGCGTTTAACGCGGGCTTTTTGCCGTCTGGGATTTGGCTTTTCCCCGTGTACATCCTTTCTCATCGAACTCGACGTGAGCACTGCGACCCCGCTTGGTGTCGTAACGGTAGCTTGTTGTCGAATTGCGCACCGTGATCTTGTCAGGTTTGCCGAGTGCGCTTTCGACATCCTGCTGACTCATGCCGGCAACCACCCGTTGATTGATGATCGCTTCCCGTCGCTCCCGCGCGTCAATCACGTTCCCGCATTTGTCCTCGGTCTGGCCGACGACCGTCGGCTCCCTCCTTTTGAATTTCATACGTGATGTTTCGAGCGTGTCCGCTTCAGGCATGAGGGCTACCGTGCTGCCGGGTGTAAAGGTGCGCACATCCTGGAGTGAAAGGCTGTCACCCGCCGCACAGCTCAATGTGGTGAAGGTAATGCGGCCGTTGGCAGCCTCACATCGGTGAACGGTTGCAGCAAGGGCCTTGAGCGGCAGGCAGAGCAGGGCGATCAGCAAAAAATACTGTGCATTCAAAAGCATCAAACGTCCTCCATGACGGTCTGACTCAAGGGTAGCCGTTACATTTTTCAGCGGCGGTGTGTTTTCTTTTCAGAATGAGTCGTCGCATTTTCATGGATCAGGATGGCGCTCAGGTTTGTCTCGCAAGCGCTTGTTTCAGCCGAGATTTTTTAACGTTTAAAACCGTCGGGCGGTGTATCATTGCGCCCGTCAGCCCCGCCGGGGCTTGTGGAATACCTCCATGGACTTACCCAGTAGTAACTCAGTAAACCGTTTTTCCAATCATGAATTGACTGATTGATCCTTCCGGCGTGCCCCGCTGCTGGGAGTGGAGTTCGCCTATGTCCGAAGTTGAAGTAAAGAAAACGCAAGAAAGCCTGCAGGACCGCCTGGCTCAAGTCGTTGAGCTGTTGCAGCGTCAGCGGGTGGTCGAAGACCTGACTCATCGTCAGGAAGGCCCGCATCACGACCGGGTCGAGAACCTGGTTCACCGGCAAAACCTGGTCGAGCTGCAACGCAAGCTCGATGACCTGCACTCCGCCGACGTCGCCTACATCCTTGAAGCCTTGCCGCTGGACGATCGTCTGACGCTGTGGCAATTGGTCAAGGCTGATCGCGACGGCGACATCCTGCTCGAAGTCTCCGATTCGGTTCGTGAAACCCTGATCGCCGACATGGACGATCACGAGCTCCTGGCTGCGGCCAGGGACATGGACGCCGACGAACTCGCTGACCTGGCTTCCGAACTGCCGCGCGACGTCGTCCATGAGCTGATGGAAACCCTCGATGGTCAACAGCGTGAGCGCGTTCGCTCCGCGTTGTCCTATGACGAGGAGCAGGTCGGTGCGCTGATGGACTTCGAGATGGTGACGATCCGTGAGGATGTCAGTCTCGAAGTGGTATTGCGTTACCTGCGCCGCCTCAAGGAACTGCCAGGCCACACGGACAAACTGTTTGTGGTCGATTACGACGGCGTGCTCAAGGGCGTGTTGCCGATCAAGCGTCTGTTGGTCAACGACCCGGAAAAACAGGTTTCGGAAGTCATGGCCAGCGATCCGGTGAGTTTTCACCCGGACGAGGATGCGTACGATGCCGCACAGGCGTTCGAACGTTACGACTTGATCTCGGCGCCCGTGGTCGACAAGAACGGCAAGCTGATCGGCCGTCTGACCATCGATGAAATGGTCGACCTGATTCGTGAAGAGAGCGAAAACGAAGTTCTCAACATGGCGGGTCTGCGGGAAGAAGAAGATATTTTCGCGTCGGTCTGGAAATCCCTGCGTAACCGCTGGGCCTGGCTGGCGGTGAACCTGATCACCGCGTTCATTGCCTCCCGCGTGATCGGTTTGTTCGAAGGCTCGATCGAGAAGCTGGTGGCGCTGGCGGCATTGATGCCGATCGTAGCGGGTATTGGTGGCAACTCCGGTAACCAGACCATCACCATGATCGTTCGCGCCATGGCGCTGGATCAGGTGAGCACCGGCAACACGTCACGCCTGATGCGCAAGGAATTGGCCGTAGGCCTGATCAATGGCCTGGTGTGGGGTGGCGTGATTGGTGTTGTCGCCTACATGTTGTACGGCAGCTGGTCGCTTGGCGTGGTGATGACCGCCGCCATGACGCTTAACCTGTTGCTGGCAGCGTTGATGGGCGTGTTGATTCCCATGACCCTGGCGAAGATGGGGCGCGATCCGGCGATGGGTGCCAGTGTGATGATCACCGCCATGACCGACAGCGGAGGTTTCTTCATCTTCCTGGGGCTGGCGACCATCTTCCTGCTCTGATTTCCAGACGTAAAAAAACCCGCCATCGGCGGGTTTTTTTTGCCTGAATTTCAGGCAAAAAAAAGCCAGCAATCAGCTGGCTTGAGCTTTCGGTTGAGTCAGGAGGCGTCTGCGGCCATTTCGGCGTCATGGGCAATCAGCGAAACAAGTGCGTTTTGCTGACGATGAGAAAGCTGGCGGAAGCGTTGCAACAGTTCGCGTTCGTGCAATGACAGCTCTGGGCTGTCCAGGCGCATGCTCAACTCTTCGCCCAGTGCGCCTTCCTGAATAAGACTCTGCTCAAGGCGCGCAATGATTTCGGAGTTCATGCTGCGATGATGATTGCGAGCCACCTCGGCAATGCGTTCACGCATTCCGTCTGGCAGACGTACGACGAACTTGTCAGCCGTACGGCTGGAATAAATTGCCTGTTTCAATGGGCGCATATATTTAACCGGTTAGTTCAGGGGAGCGGTTCTCGGGATTGGCCGCACGATGTCTGATAGGACAAGGATTCTGGCCAAATGTTCAACCTGAATTGATAGAGGCTCGCATCATGCCTCAAAGAAGCCAGTTCATTGGCGTCAATTCTGTGACAAATATTGAACTGGATGCCGGCGTTATGCCAGCACCAATTATCAGAAATGCGGACTGGTTTGAAAAGTCTGTCCCGTCCGTATCGCTGGCCGCGTCCTGATACCCGACAGGTAATATCTGAAGACACCTGAAGGTACATGCCATGCGGTCGATCACGATTCCTTGCCTTGTACAGGATAGTGGCAAATTGCCGATTTACTAGTGGCATCCACTGCACGGAGGCTATTTCAGGATGGATGGCAATATGATTTACCTGAGGCGCTTTTCAGGTCCGCAAGGACAGTCTCATTGAGGTTTTCGCTGGCATCTGCAGGCTAAATGGTGAGAAGTGTGGCGCGGCGGATGTTGATGAGGACGGCTTGCGCTGTGCCACCCATCTCTTGAAACCTGCTGAAAGGTCAGCGCAGGACCGGGTCAAACTTGATCTTGCGGCCAGCGACCAGTGCCAGCACGAACAGCGCGCTGAAAACACCGCAGGCAATCAGGGGCAGGGTGACAACCGAGTCCTGGACCAGTGACAAATGAAGAATGCCGCTCAGTAGGGCCAGGATGAAAAATCCTGCGGCTGATTTGGACATGCTGTGCTCCTGAGGGGGTGTTCAAAATACCAGGCGTTCTGAAGACGGCGCCGGCAGCAGGATGTTTTCCTGGCTCACTTCCTGACTGACAAAGCCGTGCTGATCACTCAGCAGCGCCAATTGCGGCGCCCTCTGTACTTGAAGGTAGTGGGGCATGCGTTGGGCGACCGGCTCGGCGCCGCTCTCGGGGGAAAAGTGAAAACCCAGCAAGACCGCCAGAGCGATTGCGTTCGAGAGTAAAAGGGCGCTGTTCATGAGGCTGGCCTCCGTTGTTCTTGAGAACAGCTAAAGCAGCCGACGTGCCAAGAGTCTACCGCCTATTAAATCCTTTAAAAACAATAAATTAGGTTATTCCCGAGAAGTGCTTGCATTGCAATTTGCAATGATGGCTTTTTGCGGTGATGCAATTTGCACGGTAAACAAATCCCTCGCTGTCGAAGGGCGCCTGCCTACACTTAAAAAGCGCTAAGGACGACATGACAAACGCGGACCCGCCCGTTAACATGCACGCCGTCCATCGCACCGCGTTTTCTCGCGAACGACTTGTGTCTCAGTAGCTCAATTGGATAGAGCATCCCCCTCCTAAGGGGAAGGTTGGCAGTTCGAACCTGCCCTGGGACACCATACAATTCAAGGCCTCCAGCTGTTTACGGTGATCATCAAAAAAAGCCGTGACAGCAGGGTGGCAGCAACAGACCAAAAAATAGGCTCTGCAACTCAGTGCAGTGCGCTAATCGAAGGCGCCGGTCAAAGCTTGCCGGCTGCGTCCTGAATTTTCTGCCCGGTATCCTGGGCCGCTCGGCTTTTTGAGGCGATGGTGCGCAGACTCGCGGAACTGGTATTGATGTCGCCATCATACTTCTGCAGGGTAATTTCAATCTTCTTTCCCTGCCATTGCAGGTGCTCGTTTGTAAACTCGCCACCGCCTTTCGTTTTCACGACCTCCGTTGTGCGCTTCATAGGCTGCCCGTACTTCGTGGTGAAGATCTGCACCAGTCGCGGGAAGTCTTCTGGTGTCGTGGTGAGATAGAAGGAGTCAACCGGGCCGGTCTTCGCCATTGCGGAAAGGCCGAAGCCACCGAACAGGCCAATTGAGGGCATGCCGTCAATTCTATACAGCCCCTGGTAGGGCGCACCGCGGCACATTTCCTTGGGCGGCTCATATCCAGCGGGGCATTGCGGAAGAGAGTATTCAAGCTTTTTATCAAAGCTGATGCCCATGAAACTATCGGGCTCTTGAATCCAAGGCTGAGGCTCTGAGGGCTTCTTGGCTGCAAAGGCTGATGCTGCCACACAGGATGCAAGCAAGAAAAAGGCAAATTTGGCTTTCATTGGTTCCCTCCAAGGTTGAATCAGAACTCTAGCACGACGTACAGCCGCCATCGTCAGGCACGCATTTAGCCTAGGCGTCGAGCTAACTCGAGTGAACTCAGATTCGAATTCTTCTAGTCCAAAAATTGGACATCATCGGTTCAAAAATTGGACTTAGGCTTTCCGGTTCCGTCTGGTTCGTTGGTGGAGCTTAAATATAGGTCCAAAAATTGGACTGTAAACGGCCATTTCCGAAGCTTTGTTAGTCCAAAAATTGGACACCCTTATAATTTACCACCCATATACCCATGACTTACTCGCCGCTCAAGGCATGGCGGGCATTGGTAAAGTCAGGGCGTGAGCTCTGCCTTGAGAGGCGCGAGAGTGTGAAGGGCAAGGTCCAGCGTGTAGAACGCAACTCACGGTGTTGATACCTACACACCCGAACAAATCGGGCGCGCTCGCGATAAAACCCGAGCCGAAACTACCGAGATTCCGGCAGTTCGAGTGAGTCGAAACTTGCTCACTGAGACGAAAAGGGCGCAGTCCTTGCGGAGAGCGCCCTGTAAACCCAGCCCAAACCCAGCCGGTTATTACGAAACTTTCGTTCTATGCGTGCTGGAACATTGGAATCACGTTCGTAGCGAACTGCCGGCGGAACTCGCGGCGCTCAATCTCTACCTGATCCAAGTCAGCCAGGCTGCGCACCCAGTCCATACCGAACAGCGCTCTGTTAACCGCTGTGCGCTCGACCGAATAGCGATCGTATTCCGGACCGGTGCCAATGTGATGGATACGCACCCAGTCGGGCAGCTGCTTACGGGCACGCATGGTGTTCAGCATCGACCACCAGCACTGCGCGTGCGTCCGCTCAGCCTCCAGGAGATCGATCAGCGCGGCCTGCTCGTCCGGGCTTTCCGGGTTGCCGTCAGACAGAAAGCGATTCACCTCATCCTGAGCCGCCAGATAGCGCCCGTGGTCGCGTCCGGTGCCGATCCCCTGCAGTGACGCCCATTCAGGCATCTGGTCCTGTGCGCGCATCTTGCTGAGGATCTGCCACCACATCGAGGAGCGGTTGCGTTCGGCAGACAGCAGGCTTTCGATGTGAGCGTTCATTGCGCACCCCCTTCAATCAGCATGCTTGCTTCGATCCCGACGTCGTACAGGCGCAGCGTGAGGTCACCCACGGCGACTATCAGCGCCTCTACCTGGACAATCATCTTGCGATCGATCGGCGTGACCGTCTCCGAGGCCAGCGAGAGCAGTTTGCTCACCGCCTGCAGGCCTTCCATGAGCGTACCGCCGTAGGAATCAGCGCCCCGGGTGATGGCGAGCAGCAGTTCGGGCTGCATGACTGGAGCGGCAAACCGTTGCATGACGGTCGGCATGAGGACCGACCACTTCTTGGGGCAGATGATGCCCTTCGACTTGAAGACTGTAGGATATTGATTATCAATTGTATTTTGGGTATTTTGGTAAAGTTGCATGACGTGTACCTCTAAGTTTCGTCGTGTGATAGCTGACCCGGTGTTAGCGCACCGGGCCGGCACCTCTTCTGCTGGTTACTTTTTCCGCTTTTCCTTCGACTCAAGGCCTGCAATCACAAGCGCCTTGAGTGCTGCCGTTCTGGTCACCTCTACACCTGTCTCCGACTGCACGCTCTTGGCGTAGGCATCGACGCGGGCGGTTATGTCTGCCGGCAGCCTGAGTGTCACTGTGGGTGTGTTCGCCATCTGATCCCCTCCTTCGTTCGCTTCGATGAGTCAACTGTAAGACACTGTCTTACAGTTGGCAAGTGAGATGATTAAATAACGACAAATGGCAAATCTGCGGAGCTACAGATGGATGAACAAAGTGAGGTTGTTTATGTGGCCGACCTGGCAAGAATGCTTGGCCGAACTGAGGCTTCGGTCAGAGAGGGAATGCGCCGGGGCGTGGACTGGCTGCCCAAGAGCTTCAAGATGGGGGCCAGACACTGCTGGCTGAGGCGGGACGTGCTGGCCTTTCTGGTGGCCTGCCGGGATGGGGAGAACAAGGCGGTGAAGGTCGGTCGGAAGCGGTTGCCGCCGCCGACTCTCTAGCGCTGTCAGAGGCTCAGCTGGCGATAGATGACGCGGGCGTCTGTGCCGCGTCTCAGCTCGCGCAGTGCGTCATTGGTCAACTGGTCCAGGGCTTGTTCCTCGAAGTCAGCGGCGAGCTTCGCAGCCTTGCGCACGATAAGCAGCGCCAGCTCTGGCGGTACGGCCACTTTGACTTCATCCAGGTAAGGGCAATCGATAACGGACATAAGCACTCCGGGGGATGTATTCAGTTTTCAGTGTATCCCGACGCGATATCAGGCAAAAACCCTGTGTAAGAACATAAGTGCAGTGAAATATCTCGATGCTGTGCGATTTCTCGTCACTTATTCGATTGCCTTTGCCAGGTTTCCGCGCAACCATGGGGCCATTCTTGACAGACCCTAGACAGATCCAAGCCCATGGCCGCGCTCAACAACGAAATCAAAGCCTTTGTAGTACAGGCGCTCGCCTGCTTCGACTCGCCCACCCAGGTCGCGACCGCGGTGAAACAGAGCTTTGGCGTTGTGGTATCACGCCAGCAAGTCGAGGCTCACGACCCGACCAAGCGTTGTAGCAAAGGCCTGGCCAAGCGCTGGGTGACGATGTTCGAGGACACTCGGGCAGGATTCCGCGAGGCGATGATTGAGATCCCCGTTGCCAACCGTGCTTATCGCCTGCGCGCACTTGGGCGAATGGTTGAAGAGGCCGAGGAGCGCGGCAATTTGGTCCTGGCTGCTCAATTGATTGAGCAGGCCGCCAAGGAGTCGGGCGATATGTACGTCAAGCGCCCGCCACAGCTCAGCTCCATCACGCCGGCTGCCAGGGTCGCAGTGGAGTTCGTTCACGCTCGCGATTACACCCTCAGGCGGTAACTACTGATATCCCGTTCCCTCCGTTATCTAGCGCTAGCCAGCCCTGACAGCAGGTCGGAACAGGCGATACAATTGTGATCATGGCTCACATTTGAGCCATCCAGACCAAGGCGGGTCTTCCCGCTTTGCCTCACCGTCGATTCCGCGACACATTTTCATAATTCGCAAAACGTGTCGCGACACCTGACCTAGCGAAATGAGAGGCCAGGTCATCCCTCAGCCACTCCCGCCATTCTCCGAAGCACTCCAGCAATTACCCGACCTCAGATTGAGGGTGGACTGAGCTGAAAACCCAGCCCTGTATCACTTTGACTGTCTGCTACTTACTGCAACAAAAATCCCCTCCTCGATCCGCTGCAAACCAACTATTTCAATCCCATTTCATCCGGTTACGTGTAGCACCTAAGGCGCACTATAAGTGCTACACGCAACCGGATTAAACGGGACTGAAATAGTTGGTTTGGAGGGGATCGAGGAGGGGGTTTTTGTTGCAGTAAGTCGCAGATAGGCAAAGTGATACAGGGCCGGATTTCCGTCTCAGTCATCCACCCTCAATCTGAGGTCGGGTAACTACTGTAGTGCTCCGGAGGATGGAGGCAGTGAGTTCGATTTGAGATCTGAGTGGCAGACTGACTTTGCCTCCCGTTTCGGTAGGCCTGGTGTCGCGACACGTTTAGCGAATTATGAAAACGTGTCGCGGAGTCTATGCAAAAGCAAAGT
>NZ_BDAG01000041.1 GCF_002091715.1 Pseudomonas migulae NBRC 103157
CAGCGGCAAGCGCGTCATATGCGTCGCCTTCAACGATCCGAAATACAACCACTCCCCATACTCGCGCACCGTGGTGATCGGCGAGTAATTATCGCTGCTGCCGTCCTGCAGATTGGCAATCACCTTGCCCTCGACATCCAGTCCCAATACAAACCCGCGCTTCTCCACCGGTTTGGGCAGAACGGTCATCGCCCGCACGATCATCTTGCGCACGAAGGGATGCGCGGCCGTGGCATCGAGCAGCGCGTTGCGCGGGGCATACAGCGCCACCCAGAAGCGGTCCCGGCCATTGAACGCGAGGTTGTCCGGCAGGCCCGGCAGGTTGTCGATAAACAGATCGTGGGTGCCGGCCTTCGGACCGCTGAGCCAGTATCGACTGATGCGATAGGCACCGGTTTCGTTGACCAGCACAAAAGCCTCGTCCGGTCCCAGGGTCACGCCGTTGGCAAACTCCAGTTTATCCAGCAGGACCGCTGTTTTACCGGTCTGGAAGTCATAGCGCAGCAAGCGACCATCGCCGCCGTGCTCGATGATCGCCTCGCCGTCGTGGCCGTACCCGAAGCGGCTGGAAGCATCACTGAAATAGGCGTAGTGCCCGGACTTGTCGATGACCACGTCGTCGGTGAACCCGAAGTCCACGCCATTTACCGTCGTGGTCAGCGCGATCAATCGGCCCTGAGCGTCCAGCGACAGCAAGCCTTTGACGCCGTCGGCGATCACCAGCAAACCATTGGGGTGACGCGCCAGGCCCAACGGCCGGCCGCCGGTGTCGGCCAGCACTTTTGTGTCCTTGCCGTCGAGGCTGGTGCGAATCAGCCGGCCGTCATGCAGGCCGGTGATGAGGACATTGTCTTCCAGCAGCAAGGCTTCCGGCCCGTCGATATCGTCGGCGCCCACACGCTCCATACCTTTGAGGCGCTGGTTGTCGGCGTACGGCCCACCGGTGAGTGAAGGCGCCGGTGGCGGCGTCCAGGCCACCGGTTGCACCTTGGTCGGCATCAGCAGCAGAAACGCGGCAATGGCCACGATCAGCAGCAGCACGACATGGCGAAACTTGACGGTTCTACTCACACGGTGACTCCCGTCGGAGTCAAACGTTTGTGGGCCATTTCGCGCAAGGCCAGCATCGACGCGGCGGATTCATGATCGATGCGCCGCTTCAGCAAAAAACGGTTGGCAATGCGCATGCCCAGGCCGCTGAACTGGTACTCCAGGGTGCGGACAAACCGCGTGCCATCGCCCTCGGCCTCACATTCGTAGGTCACCTCCAGCGACAGGCCATGATCGCCCTGAGCGCGAGCACTCCAGCGACGACCGGGCAAATACTCGCTGACCGCCCAGCTTAAATGCCCCTCACGCCCGCCGGCCCTGATGTCTTCTTCGAAGCGCGATCCGGCATGCAGCGGACCGCTCTGGCCCTCGACCTTGAGCGACGACGGGTGCCACTCCGGCCAGCGGGTCGCGGTGCTGGCGTAGGCGAGCACGTCAATCGGGTTGCCGGCAATAGTGATCTGATGCTGCATGCGGGTCATGGGCGTTCTCGTCAGGTACGTGGGCTCCGGCTCCCAATAAAGGGTGCCGAACAGGTAGTCCGTCAGTGGAAAAACGATGTTGAAGTTGCGTTCCTGCATCAATTCCCGGCGGTGATGCAGTTCGTGCAGGCGGCGCATCTGACGGATCCACGGCCAGCGCGTCACCGGGTTCGAGGGCGGCAGGTGCTCGCAGGCATGGAACACTTCATAGGTGAGGTAACCGAGGACCAGACAGCCGCCGACCAGACCGGCGACGTTGGCATCGAACTGCTTGAGCATCCACCAGACGGGCAGGGTGATGACGAGCGTATGCATTACGATCAGCCAGGCTGGAAACAGGATCACCCGCCAGTCGCGGGCGCTGTCGTACGTCATGTTGCCAGGCGCGAAGAAGCTGTGATGGTCACCGGCATGGCGGGCATAGAACATCCGCGCGAAGTTTTTTTTGTGATGCCCGAGGTGGCGATGCACCGTGTACACGCCGAAGTTGAAGAACAGCAATGTCAGCGGCACCGCCAGCCACTCCAGCGGCAGCACCTGATGCACGCTGCTCCAGAATGCACCGATGGCCAGCAAGCCGAACAGCAACACAAAACCGCCGTGCAGCCAAGGGTTGTAGCGTGGATGAATGTCAGCGCGATAGCGGCTGCGAAAAGCCTCGGTGGTCTGCCTCACTGCGTTCACCTGTGGTTATTGTTGTCCCCGCAGATTAGACGATCCCGCCGTTTCCGGCGGGCCGAAGCGAGGGACACAAACGCCATGTTCCGGTGTAAAGCGGACTCAGGTCAGCGGGTTCCAGCGTTGCGACCAGTCATCGTCTGACTGGATGACTTCGCGCAGCAAGTCGAAGGCGTGTTGCAGGGTGGCCGAGTCACGGTCGCGGGAGTAGACCAGATAGGTCGGGTAGCTGAATTCCGGGGCTTTTGGCACTTGTTCCAGTACGCCGCTTTCCAGGTAACTCTGCACCACCCGGGTACGAAAGTAGCCACTGCCGCCGTTTTCCAGAATGTATTGCAAGGCCAGGGGGCCGAGGTTGAAGCTCAGCGCGGCCTTGGCTTTCTCTGGTAACGCGGCATCGTGCTGACGGCGAAAGTCCTGGCCCCAGTCGATGTACACGTAGGGGGCTGGTTTGCCGGCCAGGCGCACCAGAATCAGTTTTTCTTCCAGCACTTGCTCGACTTGCAGACGGGGCCAATATTCGGGCTGATAGACCAGTGCCGCGTCCAGCACCCCCAGTTCCAATTGGCGCAGCAGGTTTTCGCCGTCGCGGATTTCCATGCGCAATGCGTGGCCGGGAATTTTCTCCCGAAGTTCGGCGGCCCAACTGAGCATCAACGGGTTGCACAGACTGACTTCTCCGCCGATGTGCAGCACGTCGTGGTAACCCTCAGGCAGCGGCAAGTCCCGGCGCGCGGCTTCCCAGGTTTCGACCAGTTGATTGGCGTAGACCACGAAGGCTTCGCCGTTCGGGGTCAGGCGAGCACCGGCGCGGTTACGCACGAACAGCGTGCTGCCCAGCTGGTTTTCGAGTTTCTGTACACGTGCGGTGATCGCGGTCTGGGTGACGTGGAGTTTTTCCGCTGCGGCGACGAGGCTGCCGTGGCGGACGATTTCCAGAAAGGTGCGGGCGAGGTCGATGTCCATGGGGTGGCCGGTGCGGGAGGTTTGGGCATTGTAAACGGATACGGTTGGAGTCGTTTGTATGGCTTTCTCGCGATGAAGGTGTACATATCCGTTGTTGCGGTAACGGTGGCTATTGGTTCCGCCCTTACGGCGGGTCACTTGGAAATGCGCCAAGTAACCAAGCGCTTTTGCCCCTTTCGTTCGGTGCCTCGCTGTGGCTCGACATGCCCTCCTTCCGGTCCTGATCCGTGGGCCCGCCGCCATCGGCCATCCATGCCGGGTTGCCCACTGCGCAGAACCTCCACTCGGCCTCTCGATGGGGCGACTACCACCACAGCTCCGCGAGGCGGCCTTCGGGCCGACCTGGTTCTTGGATTGTGCGCATTCCCCCTGTGGGAGCTAGCAGGCTAGCTCCCACAGGGGATTGTTGGCGGGCATGACATGGGTGTTCACCGCCGATGGCGTTGACGGAAAACAGGTCGGCTATCAGGCCGCCTCGCTTTGTTTTTGATCTTGATCTTGATCTGCCCCGTCGGAAGGCCGAGCGCAGGTTCTGCGCAGTGGGCAACCCGGCAAGGATGCCGGGTTAGCCGCCCCCGGCCATGGATGGCCGATGGCGGCGGGCCCACGGAGCAGGACCGGAGCGAGGGTATGGCGAGCCTAGGCGAGCCACCGTACGTCAGGGGCGCAGGCGCTTGGTTACTTGGCGCTTTTCCAAGTAACCCGCTGTAAAAGCGGAACCAATAGCCGCCGTTACCGCAGGAATGGATATGTACACCATCAAAACCTATGTCGCCTGACGCTCAGCCATCGCTAGCAAGCCAGCTCCTACAGGGGTTTTGGGTACATCCGCAAGGTCAGGTCAGCTATCTACCCTGTAACCGAAATTGCCGGCGGTAGAGACCGACGAGGTATCCCCCCCGCAGACAAAATTTCAACCGCAGCCGCAGAAAGCACTCTTCAGCGGTTCAACTCAAAACGCAAAACACGAACAGCCAAACGCTCCCCAGAAGCCCTGAAAGTCACTGACCGGTGCCGAAGACAACCGCGCCCGTTCATGACGGTGAGCATGCACCGCACAAGCCCCGACGCATTGATGAGCCTGCGCCGTCATCGGCGCCAGCGGTCTCCAATGGCCCGGCACATTAACCACCGGTGACCATTCCGGCACCACCGGCACAGGCGGTGGACCGAGTTTTTCAAACTCGGCGGTGCCATGGACAATCTTGCCATCGACAATCGTCAGCACCGACTCGATCCATTTCACGGCCTCATCCTCGATATGGAAATAGTCCGCCGACAGCGCAATCAAATCCGCCAGTTGCCCGACCTTGATCTGACCCTTCTTGCCTTGCTCGGAAGAAAACCAGGCACTGCCGTGGGTGAACAGCTCCAGTGCGGTGTCGCGACTCAAACCTTGTGGGTGCAACGCCAGACCACCAACGGTACGCCCGCTGACCAGCCAGTACATTGAAGTCCAGGGGTTGTAGCTCGACACCCGCGTGGCATCGGTGCCGGCGCCGACGGGAACGCCCTCGGCGAGCATCCGCGCGATCGGTGGCGTGTGCTCGGCGGCCTTGGCGCCGTAGCGGTCGACAAAGTACTCGCCCTGGAACGCCATGCGATCCTGGATGGCGATCCCGCCGCCCAAGGCTTTGACCCGCTCGATGTTCTGTGGAGTGATGGTTTCGGCGTGATCGAAAAACCATGGCAAACCGTCAAACGGAATGTCGTGATTGACCTTCTCGAACACATCGAGCATGCGGCTGATGGATTCGTTGTAAGTGGCGTGCAGGCGGAATGGCCAGCGTTGCTCGACGAGGTGGCGAACCACGGGCTCCAGTTCCTGCTCCATGGTTTGCGACAGGTCCGGACGAGGTTCGAGAAAGTCTTCGAAATCCGCCGCCGAAAACACCAGCATCTCTCCGGCGCCGTTGTGTCGCAGGAAGTCGTCACCCTGGCCGTAATGGGAGGTACTGGTCCAGTTCTTGAAGTCGGTCAGTTCTTCCTTGGGTTTCTGGGTGAACAGGTTATAGGCGATGCGCACCGTGAGCTGTTGGTCCTTGGCCAGTTGCTGAATGACCTGATAGTCGTCCGGGTAGTTCTGATAACCACCGCCGGCGTCGATGGCGCTGGTGACGCCGAGGCGATTGAGTTCGCGCATGAACTGCCGGGTCGAGTTGACCTGATATTCCAGCGGCAGTTTCGGTCCCTTGGCCAGGGTCGAGTAGAGAATCATCGCGTTGGGGCGGGCGATCAGCATGCCGGTCGGGTCGCCATTGGCGTCGCGCTGGATTTCACCGCCCGGCGGGTTCGGCGTATCTCGGGTGTAGCCGACCACTTTCAATGCGGCGCGGTTCAGCAGGGCGCGGTCGTAGAGGTGCAGCACGAACACCGGTGTGTCTGGCGCAGCTTTGTTCAGTTCCTCAATCGTTGGCAGGCGTTTTTCGGCGAACTGGAACTCGTTCCAGCCACCGACCACGCGCACCCATTGCGGCGTGGGCGTGCGGTCGGCCTGATCCTTGAGCATGCGCAAGGCATCGGCCAGCGACGGCACGCCTTCCCAGCGCAGTTCGAGGTTGTAGTTCAAACCACCACGGATCAAGTGCAAGTGCGAGTCGTTGAGACCGGGAATCACCGTCCGGCCGTGCAGGTCGATGATTTGTGTGCCCGGACCTTGCAGCGCCATGGCCTGGGCGTCGCTACCGACCACCACGAAGCGCCCGTCCTTGATGGCGACGGCACTGGCCTGGGGTTTCTTGCGATCGACGGTGTGCAGGCGTCCGTTGTACAGAATAAGGTCGGCCGGGGTATCTGGCATGGTTTTACTCCCTGCGAATAGAGGGCTGATCCAGGCACCGACGGCACCTGCCGAAAGGCCTTGCAGTACATGTCGGCGATTAAAGCCTTTGTGGTCGTCAGGTGGGGGCATGGCAATGTTCTCCGCAAAAATGATCGGATTGAACAGCCGATGTCTGACGCATGCGGCCAGAAGGAATATAGACGGCAAATCCGCCGGTAGCCGATTTCCATAGGCGAAAAACGACGAATCCCGCCACAAGGGGCGGGATTCGTGTGCAGCCAGAGAGGCTCCCGAGCGCGGGAGCCGCCGTCTTAGGCTGGGAACAGCTCGGACAGTTTCATGGCCAGCATCATGTCGCCTTCAGCGCGCAGCTTGCCGCCCATGAACGCCTGCATGCCGTCGGTCGAACCATCAACGATGCCTTCCAGGGTTTCGCCGTCCATCACCAGAGTGACCTGGGCGTCAGGGTTTTCGCCTTCTTTCAGCTCGCAGGTGCTGTCCTTGACGATCAGCGAGAAGTTCTTGGTGTCGTCGATGCGGAAACCGAAGACCAGGTCCAGACCGGCAGCAGCGGCTGGGTTGAACTTGGCTTGCATTGCTTGTACGGCATCAGCTACGGAGGTCATGGTTCGATCCTTTCTTGGGTAATAAGAGCTGGGTGATTACAGCCAGGGTCACAATAGTCCGGACTCAGCGAAACGTGATGAGTTCCGGGGCTTTCAACAGCTGCAGATGCGCATGACTGTTGAAAGAAGCCAGTGCCACCTCGCGACCACGAAACTTCAGGTGGTTGAGCGAGGTGTTGACGATTTGCCAGTTAAGTTCAAATGCCTGCCGGGCAGGCATTTGCGTAATGAGGTGGAGCAGGGCGGTGATGGTGCCGCCGGAGGTGAACACGGCGATTTTCTGTGAGTTGTCGGCGCTTTCGAGGATCCGGTGCAGACCGGCCTGCACCCGCTCGACAAAACCCAGCCAGCTTTCAAGGCCCGGGGTGTCATACGTGCCGGCGAGCCAGCGCTCGATGATCAGGGCAAAAATACGCTGGAATTCGGCACGGTTCTGCGCGGCGTTGCGCAGGATCTCCAGCGCTTCGGGCTCGTCGTCGAGCATGGCCGGCAACAGCGCGCGGATTACCGCGTCGGCGTCGAATTCGTTGAAGGCGGAATCGGTTTCCACGATCGGCGCCGGCAAGCCTGCGGCAGCGAACTGTTCCAGTGCGCTGCTGGCGGTATGTTGCTGGCGACGCAGATCACCCGAGAGGCAGCGATCAAAGCGGATACCCAGCCCGGCGAGGTGCTGGCCGAGGACTTCTGCCTGGCGAATTCCGGTCGGCGACAGAACGTCATAGTCGTCTGCACCAAAGGAGGCCTGGCCATGTCGAATCAAATAGATACTGCCCACGTCCGCGTCATCCCGGTACGTTGAAGGTTTGGCGAGGTTATGAGGATGAGGGTGAGCTGTCAATGAAAAAACATACGCTTGTTTGAAATGCCCGTTACAGCTCGCTGCCAGAGGTTTCACGGCTGGTCGCCGGGCCGGCGCATGGGTATGCTGATGTTATCCCGCGCGCGATGAAGCGCATTGTATTGAGGAGTCTCTGTGGAGTTTCTGTCCGAATATGCCAGTTTCCTGGCTAAAACCGTGACACTGGTGATCGCCATTCTGGTGGTCCTGGCCAGTTTCGCGTCGTTGCGCAGTAAAGGTCGGCGCAAGTCGGCCGGCCAGTTGCAAGTCAGCAAACTCAATGATTTCTACAAAGGGCTGCGTGAACGCCTGGAGCAGACCTTGCTCGACAAGGATCAGCTCAAGGCCTTGCGCAAGGTCGAAGCGAAAACCGAGAAAAAGCAAAAGAAAAAACCCGAAGCCAGATCCCGGGTGTTCGTGCTGGATTTCGATGGTGACATCAAGGCTTCGGCCACCGAGAGCCTGCGCCACGAAATCACCGCGCTGCTGACCCTGGCCACGCCCAAGGATGAAGTGGTGCTGCGTCTGGAGAGCGGTGGCGGCATGGTCCACAGCTACGGCCTGGCGTCCTCGCAACTGGCGCGCATCCGCGACGCCGGCGTGCCGCTGACCGTGTGCATCGACAAGGTCGCGGCCAGCGGCGGCTACATGATGGCGTGCATCGGCCAGAAGATCATCAGCGCCCCGTTCGCGATCCTCGGCTCGATCGGCGTGGTGGCGCAGTTGCCGAACGTCAATCGTCTGCTGAGGAAGCACGACATCGACTTTGAAGTCCTCACTGCCGGCGAATACAAGCGCACCCTGACCGTGTTTGGCGAAAACACCGAAAAGGGCCGCGAGAAATTTCAGGAAGACCTGGACGTCACCCATCAGTTGTTCAAGAACTTCGTTTCCCGCTATCGCCCGCAATTGGCGATCGACGAAGTGGCCACCGGCGAAATCTGGCTCGGTGTTGCCGCGCTGGACAAGCAACTGGTCGATGAACTCAAGACCAGCGATGAATATCTGGCCGAACGGGCGAAGAAATCCGAGCTTTATCACCTGCACTACGCCGAACGCAAAAGCCTTCAGGAACGCATCGGCATGGCGGCCAGCGGTTCGGTCGATCGCGTTTTGCTGAGTTGGTGGAGCCGGTTGACCCAGCAACGCTTCTGGTAACTTTTATAGCTTCAAACAAATGAAACCGTGGATTCCCTCCACGGTTTCATTTTTTTGCCCTTCAGAAGCTCTGCTTTCCGTGCCCAAGCAGCGAAATTTCCTATCGTCCCTGTCAATCGCTCCCGCTTTTTCGGGGGCACGGGTCGGGTAGGGTGGTGGTCCTGAAATGACTGCAACGGAATGCACCATGAAAGAACTTCCTCTCGACGTTGCCGGCCCTTCTCCGGTGCCGTCTCTGCAAATGCGCGATGAACTGAAAAGCGCCGTGGACATCGCACTGCCACAATCCCCCAGTCAGTTTGGCGAGCGCTTGATCAAGGAAAAGTGGGGGGCGAACATCGATCCGCAGACTGCCTTGCTGGTGACGCTCGATTACCACTACAAGGGCCATCCTGCACAGGAGGGTATCGAGCAGGGGCAAGTGGCCAGTTCGCGGTCACTGCTGCAAGCCCTGCTTGCCAATTACCAGACCATTGGAGACGGGCGTTTTGCTGAAACGGCCTTTGGTCTGTACACGCCGCCGGACATCGGGCCTTCCGTGCGGATCGTACAGAACGTCGATGAATTCGCCGATCATGGCCGCGGCAATCATGAGACGTATGAAGGCATCTATCGCCAAACGGCTCCACAATCCTATGGCCCGCTGACTCAGATCGATTTGAGGCCGGCGGATTTCAAACGATGGGTGTGGGAGCTGGACCTGCAGGGGCTCTATAAAACGTACCTTGATCACGCCTGGCCGTCGGACGACGTGCTCGCTGCTGCCAGTCCTTACCCCTTGAGAACGTCAGTCAAAGCGGCGTTCGTCATGACCGCCTGGTTGCAGCTTCATGAACAACGCTTGACTCAAAAAGGCCTGGAACTGGTGTTGCAGGCGGCAGGCTTGCCGCCAGACCAGTCTTGGGAAACGCTGACCATCAAGCAACTGCAAGCGCCGACTCGCGTTTCTTCGTACGTCAAAGCCGGCCGTTTGAAACTGTACCGTTATACCGCGACCGATATCTGGGCCTTGCGCGACACCGCCAGTGCCCGCGTGCTGTTGTACATACCGGGCAACTCGTCACCCTTGCATGAGTTCGCCAACGCCACGCAAATGCACCACTGGATCGTCGCGCAGGGCAAGGTCAGCACGACAAAACAGGCATTGGCCTCGCACTTTGCCGAAGGCGATCGCGAGGACGGGACGTTTCACGCCGGTGTGCTGACGGCGCTGGATGGCATGGCGCAGTATCCGGCGAAACACCGACTGACCAACAATGCCGGTTTCTTCAACAACGACGGTTACTGGGGGCCGGACGAGTACATCGGCTACGACGATCCGCCACCGGCGACCGATCCGTTTGCGCAACTGGTGCTGACGATGAAACAGGCAGCCATGGCCAGCCTCGACAGCATCCGAAGCGATGCCCAGGTCAATCGCGATAACTTAAGTGCAGTCGTTGAACCGCTTGTGCAATGGATCAACCGATTCGGACCCCTGGCACTTTTCGTTCCGGGGGGCGAGGGAATATTGGCGCTGGCCGGGCTTATTGACGCGGGTTACGGTCTGGATCAGGTGGTCAACGGTAAAACCTCGAACGAACGGTCGGAAGGTGTGACGCGCACCGTTTTTGGTTTGCTCAATGCATTGCCGATAGCCGCAGAAGTGGCGCTGAAGGGTGAAACTGCGGTGGCCCATCCGGAAGAAGGAGGTGTGAGGCCTGCGCCGGAAATGCCCGTTGCCCCAACGCTACAACCAACCAGCCTGACACTGCCGACACGGGTCGAACTGATCCGCGGCATCGGCTCATCCGTGGCGTCTTTGAGCGATGACGTCCTGGCACAGATCGGCAAAGTCAGCGCGATCGACGACGATATGTTGCGGCTGATGCACACGGGTCATCCACCGACGCCTCTGCTGGCTGACACCATCAGTCGCTTCAAGATCGATCAGGATCTTGGTCCGGGGAGCGCAGCCGAGCCGTTCAACAGCCGTTACGCAGCGCTTCAACACTCGGAGCATGAGTGGGTGCGGCTGTTTCAACGCGAATATCCGGGCCTGCCCAAAAACGCCATTGAGCAAATGCTCGACCGCTACGGCGTGAATCTCCAAGCGACGCCCAACGTGACGGAGGCCAGGCAAGTGTTCGCACGCCTGGACAGCAAGGCACGGCAATACCAGCAACATGTACGTCTCAATCGAGCCTATGAAGGCCTTTATCTTCGTTCCGCGGTTAACCCGGAGTCGGACACACTGGCCTTGCACTCACTCCAGAATCTGCCCGGCTGGCCGAAAAGTCTTCGGATCGATGTACTCGATCAGACTGCCATCGGAAGCGTACTGGACCGCAGCGGTCCACTTGATGCAGCGGATGTCCGACACCTGATCAAGACCCGCGATCATTACCTGCATCACGGTATGCAGACCGACCTCTACCACGCGCTGCTGGGTGTGCTGTCAGAGGACGAGCGATCAGCGTTGCATTTGGTGTCGCTTGATCCGGCCAGTGAATTGCGGCTGAAAATCGGTGATCAGGCTTTACCCCGCTCAGAATTCAGACTCGGCCTCGGGCGAATGGACGCCAGGCTACCCTTCGACGCCCGGGGGCTCAGAGGCGGCGGCTTTCCGGCAACGCCCCAGACCGAGGCGCTGACGCAGCAGATGATGCGGCTGCAACTCAAAGAGATCTATCCGGAATTCACCGATGCCCAGGCGGATGCGGTTCTTCAGCGGGAAGGCTTGAACGCACAGGCTCACATTGAGTGGTTGAAGCAACAGTTGCAGCAACTCGACACCGACCTGACCGGCTGGGTAGATCAGGTGGAGAGCGACGTCCATGGCATGGATCTCGATTTTCTGACCCTGAATGATCCCGGAGCGGCGGGACTGAACGCTGCACAAATCGAAGCCTATAACGTTCAGCTCGGACAGATTGAAATACAAAGCGAACGTGCAGTTCGAAATGAGTTGGCCGAGCAGTTGGTCGACATTTGGCAACAGCGCGGACCACAGCAGGATCTTCTCCTGGCAGGGGATCAGGTACGCGGCGTCAAGCTGGATCTCGACTTCGAGAACTACCACCGGTTACCCAATTTGAATGTTCGGTTCAACAACGTTCTCGAGTTATCGATGCGTGGCTTCCACCTGACCGAAGAGGAAAGCCTGAACGGGTTTCTTGAGGGTTTTCCAAACCTTGAAGTGCTGAATCTGGAAAGTGTCGACCTGAGTCACTTCAACCGAGGCAGCGACGCGCAACGCTCCTTGCCTCCTGCAATCAATCAAATGCGGCATCTCACTACGCTGAATCTCAGGTCGACAAACCTGACTTTCAGTGAACGCGCGGCTTCTCAACTGACTGATCTGACCCGTTTACGCACTCTGGTGTTGAGCGATAACCCGCTAGGTGTCCCGCCGTTGGTGCTGGGAATGAACGACTTGCGCTGGCTCGACTTGAGACGTACCCGGATCAGGTCTTGTCCGGTCGGGATTATGGACGAGCCTTGTCTGCTGAGCCTGGACTTACGCAATAACTGGATAAACCGGGTTCCGCAACAGGTCCTGAATCAAGCTATCGCCAGAGACCGCGTGCTGTTGCAGGGCAATCAGTTAACGGACGAGGACACCCTGTTGCGTCTCGTGGACCACCGGAGGCGAACAGGAATCAACGTGTGGTTGAGCGACCCTGGCCCCAATTACGGCAACCCCATCGAGTGGTTACGCGAAGGCGATAGCGGGCAACGGGAAGCCCGAGCATCGACGTGGCAGAGGCTGGCAGCCAGGCCGCTCGGCAGCAGGTTCTTGAGAATAATGGACGGCCTGACGCTGACGGCGGACTTCAGGGTCGATTACTTTGCATTGCAGGCGAGGATGTGGCGACTTCTCGGCGACGCCGAGGCGTCAGAGGCGCTGTGGGCGCAACTGGTTCAGGATATTGAAGCGGCCGAGGTCGACCCTGAAAACCCGTTTACGCTGTTCGCGGCACTTGAGGATCGTGCCCGGTTTTATCGGGATTGGGAGACTATGGGCAGACCCTTTCCGATAAGCGCACAGTAGGGGAGAACCTTGAACCCCGGGCGGGGTTCAAGGTGTGACGATCAGCGGCGACGGAACAGCGGCAGCGGTTCGTCGGTGGCGGCCTGATAGGTCACCGAGAAGTCCTTGAGACCTTCCAGCGCTTCGTACGGGTCTTTGTCGGCGCGAATGGCAAACGCGTCGAAACCGCAGCGATGCATATAAAACAGCTGGTCGCGCAGCACATCGCCAATCGCCCGCAATTCACCTTTGAAACCGTAACGGTCACGCAGCAGGCGGGCGTTGGAGTAGTTGCGGCCATCGGTGAAGGCCGGGAAGTTCAAGGCGATGACCTGGAAGTTCGCGACGTCTTCACCGATTTCTTCGGCTTCTTCATTGGCATCCAGCCACACACCCAGGCCGCCATCGCGGGCCTTGAGCATGCGGCTGTGTTCGCGCCACAGCTGCAACGGGACGATCAGGTCGTCGCAGTTGCTGATCTCGTCGATGTTGAAGTCCTTGGGCAACAGGTGCCAGGTTTCGTCGACGACTTCGTTGTTCTTAATTATTCGCTGCATAGACGCGTTCCTTGAAGAGGTCGATGCCAATACGCTGATAGGTGTCGATGAAGCGCTCGTCTTCGGTACGTTGTTCGATGTACACGTCGATCAGCTTTTCGATCACGTCAGGCATGGCTTCCTGGGCAAAGGACGGGCCGAGGATCTTGCCCAGGCTCGCATCGCGGCTGGCGCTGCCGCCGAGGGACACCTGGTAGAACTCTTCGCCTTTCTTGTCCACCCCGAGGATGCCGATGTGACCGACGTGGTGGTGACCACAGGCGTTCATGCAACCGGAGATGTTCAGGTCGAGTTCGCCGATGTCGAACAGGTAGTCCAGGTCGTCGAAACGGCGCTGGATCGACTCGGCGATCGGGATCGATTTGGCATTGGCCAGCGAGCAGAAATCACCGCCAGGGCAGCAGATGATGTCGGTCAGCAAACCGATGTTCGGCGTGGCGAAACCTTGCTCGCGCAATTCGCCCCACATGGCGAACAACTGGCTCTGTTCAACGTCGGCCAGAATGATGTTCTGCTCGTGGGAGGTGCGCAGTTGACCGAAGCTGTAGCGATCGGCCAGGTCGGCCACGGCGTCGAGCTGTTTGTCGGTGATGTCGCCCGGCGCAACGCCGGTCGGCTTCAGTGACAGGGTCACGGCGACATAACCCGGCTTCTTGTGCGCCAGGGTGTTGCGGGTGCGCCAGCGGGCGAAGCCCGGGTGTTGCTTGTCGAGTTCGGCGAGTTCGGCGGTCTGGTTGTCCAGTGCCTTGTAGTCCGGGTCGACGAAGTGTTTGGCGACGCGATGCACTTCGGCTTCGGTCAGCGTGGTCTGGCCACCGCGAAGGTGTTCCATTTCCGCATCGACTTTTTGCGCAAAGACTTCAGGCGTCAGGGCCTTGACCAGAATCTTGATCCGCGCCTTGTACTTGTTGTCGCGACGGCCATAGCGGTTGTAAACACGCAGGATGGCGTCGAGGTAGCTCAACAGGTCTTGCCACGGCAGGAATTCATTGATGAACGCGCCGACCACCGGGGTACGGCCCAGGCCACCGCCGACCAGCACACGGAAGCCCAGTTCGCCCGCGGCGTTGTGCACCGGCTCAAGGCCGATGTCATGGACTTCGATGGCCGCACGGTCGGAAGTCGAACCGTTGATGGCGATCTTGAATTTACGCGGCAGGTACGCGAATTCCGGGTGGAACGTCGTCCATTGGCGAACGATCTCGCACCATGGGCGCGGGTCGATCAGCTCATCGGCAGCGACACCGGCGAACTGGTCGGTGGTGACGTTGCGCAGGCAGTTGCCGCTGGTCTGGATCGCGTGCATCTGCACGGTCGCCAGTTCAGCGAGGATGTCCGGGATGTCTTCCAGCGCCGGCCAGTTGAACTGCACGTTCTGGCGGGTACTGATGTGGGCATAGCCCTTGTCGTAGTCGCGGGCAATCTTCGCCATCATTCGCGTCTGGCGCGAAGTCAGCTGGCCGTAAGGCACCGCCACCCGCAACATCGGCGCGAAACGCTGGATATAAAGCCCGTTTTGCAAGCGCAGAGGGCGGAATTCTTCTTCGCTCAGCTCGCCTGCCAGATAGCGTCGGGTCTGATCACGGAACTGCTTGACGCGGTCCTCGATGATCCGCTGATCGTACTCGTCGTATACGTACATATAAGTCCTGTTCTCAGGCTTGGGCCGGTCGGATCCAGTTGCGATTTTCGCTTGCTGACATCTCCGATACTGCCTCGGCAATTCTGCGCGCACGGCCGCGCACTCCCTACGGAGCCGGGGCAAGATACCAGTTTGGAGTTATGCGCAAAAGTGATGTTTGAGTATATGTAAAGAACCAAAACGACTAACGAGAACTGTTATTGATAAACCCGTATTTGTCGTGCGGGCAATCCTCGTCTTTACTGTGGACGAGTCTTTATGCAATCACCGATAAAACCGACAAGAGGCGATGCAATGAGCAACCCTACCAAAGCTTCAAAGCCTGACAGTACGGTCGATGCGTGGGCCATTCTGTTTCTGATCATTCTGGTCGTAGGCACCGCGGTATTCTGGGTCAGCCATCAATAACCGACCCCGTCCGGGCCCGACGCTGACGATTGTCGGACAAAAACCGGAATAAACGCCGTTTTACGGAGGTTCGCTGGCTATAATGCGCAGCGAATTTCCGGGGCTCGGACGATCAATGTTGAAGTTCTTCTGCACTTTCCTGCTGATGCTGGGCATCACTTACGGCCCTGTTGCGCGTGCGGAATCGGTGTTGTTCCTGAATCCGGGAAAGGTGGATGAAGCCTTCTGGGTCAGTTATTCGCAATTCATGCAGGCAGCCGCCACGGACCTGGGGATTGACCTGCGAATTCTCTATTCCCGACGCATGCCGGAGCTCATGCTGGCGCAAGCCCGTCTGGCGCTGCAAGGCCCCGATCGCCCGGATTATCTGGTGTTCGTCAACGAACAGTACATTGCCCCGCAAGTCCTGCGTATGGCTCAGGGCAGCGGTGTAAAGCTGTTTATGGTCAACGCGTCGCTGACCGCCAATCAACTGAGCCTGTTGGGCGAGCGCCCCGACCGGTTGGGCAGCCTGGTGCCCAACGATGAGGAGGGTGGCTACCTGATGCTCAAAGAGCTGATCCGCCAGCATCCGCCCGTGGCGCCCGGTGAGGTGATCGAGTTGCTGGCGTTCTCCGGCCTGAAGATCACGCCATCGGCGCAACTGCGCGAGCAAGGCATGATGCGCGCGTTGGCCGAGCATCCCGAGGTACGTTTGCGGCAACTGGTTTACAGCGGCTGGACTCGGGACCGTGCGTATGAACAGGCGAAATTGCTGTTGCGGCGCTACCCGAAGGTGTCGCTGGTGTGGTCCGCCAATGACGAAATGGCGTTTGGCGCCATGCAGGCGTATTCAGAGACGGGCGGCGTGCCCGGAAAGGACGCGTTTTTCAGCGCGGTCAACACTTCCACCGCCGCGCTGAAGGCGAAAGTGGACGGACGATTGAGCGTCTTGTTGGGCGGACATTTCACCCTGGGCGGTTGGGCCCTGGTGGCATTGCATGATCTCGATCGGGGTGTGGACATCAGCCAGTATGGCGGCCGTGATCGCCAGATTCCGCTGCTGCAACTGGTCGACAAGGCCACCGCCAGGCGAATGCTGGCCATGGGGGACTCGCCGGATTACGGCGTGGACTTCCGCCGTCTGTCGGCCAAGGGCCGCCCGACGTCCTATCGCTATCCGTTCAGCCTGCAAACCCTGATGCGCTAAACCCCGGCCAGCAACAGCACCAGTTGCACGATGCCGTAGAGCGACAAAGCGAACACCGTCGTGAACAGAATCCCCAGAATCACAAAATGACTGGGTTTGCCGTGGGTGAAGTCCCGCGCCCGGTTTTTCCCGCTCTGCACCCCGAATGCCGCCGCCATGACGCTGTGCAGCATCTGCCACAACGTTGGTGGTTTGTTGTCGACTGGATCGTCCATAAATCCCTCTTCAGCAAGGTCTGAGCTATCAGCATAGCCAAACAACCTGCCCATTTCCCCCCTATAAATATGTACCGCCATACCGCCGGATGGCTGTGATGTCCTGATGCGCTCTCAATCGAGCATCAGGAGCAACATCATGCCGGACCGTTCCACGCCCACAGAGCCCGGGATTCACGTCCCCTTTATCAAGAGCCGCGTCCCCGACTGGACGCGTCACCTGACCAGCTCCCATCTCCAGGCCATGACGCAAGCGCGTAATCCCGCCCAGCGATTCATCGACACTTCCCCCGAGCTGTATGCCAAGGCGTCACAGGCCTTGCGCCAGGCTTTGCTCGACAGTCAGGCACAGAGCAACGCTTCCAGCCAGGCGCTGGCCACGACTCTCAAGGATTTCAAAGGCATCACCGAGTTCGCCAAGCCATTGCTGACGGATGCGTTGCAGAAAAAATTCGGTCAGGCTCCGGATGTTGTCGACACGGCGCTGTTTCATATGCGTTCGCCCAACCTGGCTGAAGAGCAGTCACTGTTGCAGGCGGCACTGCGTAACTTCGAAGAAGATGAGCCCTTCGACGGCGTTGCCCTGCAGGAGACCAGCGCGCTGGCGCCCGTAGGGGCACTGGAGCAGCACCTTTACGATGAAAGCACTCGCTACCCGTTCGCGAAGGTGCGCTACAGCATCCGTGACAAGTTATCGATCAAGCCCGCAGCGTTCGCCAGCCTGTGCCGGGAACTGGACGTGGGCAAGCAGTATCAGGACCATCTGAGTTCGGTATTCGATGCGCCCGACAAGGCTGCGACTGTACGCCAGCAGACGATTGCGGCGGACAAGGAGCGGATGCGCGTGCAGGCGCACATCGCTCGAATGAGGTCGGACATCGACGCCGCGGACCATGCCACGGTGTCAGCGATACTCGACGGTACCTCGGGGGCGCGCCTCAATGGGGAATCGGCCATTTACAGTCGGTTGCAGGTGTTCGGCTCGACGCTGAACGACGTGCTGATTATTGGCGCGGCATCGCGCAAAGTCAGAGCGACCCTGCAAAATCCCTGGCTCTTTGTGCTGCCGTTCACACCCGAACTGGCCAAGCTGATTCCTGATTCACGGATCATCGTCTACATTCCGGGTGATCCCGTCAGCCCCCTCAAGGCGTATGCCTCGGGCCGCGAGTTTGCCCGAGACCTTGCGATCAAGCTGCGCTCCGTCAGGTACCAGCGCTTCTTTGCCGGCTTTGTCGCACAAGATGAGTCAGGGCGTTTTTTCCACCGGCTCAAGCGCCAGCTCAAGGTCCAGAAGTGGGACCCGGCTCCGGTTTACCCCGGCCCGCCCTATGCGCCGGGCGCGTTCCTCAATGGCATGTATGTAGAGGTGTGGAACGAGAATGTTGACCTGGGGATGGATGAAACCTTCATTGATGGCGAAGTGTTTGCAGCCCGTTATGAGTTTCATCTGGCCAGGCTGAAGTCCAATGCCAGGTTGCTGGCAATACCCACCGCCGAGGTTGACCACGAAGCCTGGATAACGCGACTTGAACACTATGCCGAATGGGGTTTGAGCGTCTTGAACGTGGCAGCCTTTTTCGTGCCGGGGCTGGGTGAGGTCATGCTCGCCGTCACCGCCGTGCAATTGACCTACGAGGTTTACCAAGGGGCGGAGGCGTGGAAAGAGGGTGACGCCGAGGAGGCGTGGGGCCATCTCAAGTCAGTTGTGCAGAACGTAGCCTTCATGGCCGTGTTGGGCGCGGTCGCCAACAAGGCGCCGCCGATCATCAACTCGCGGTTTGTCAACGGGATGGCCAGGGTCGCCACGCCTTTTGGTGAATCGCGTTTGTGGAGTCCCGATCTGGCCCCGTACAAGAGCAGTGTGTCTCTGGAGGGTCTCGAGCCGAATGCATTGGGGCAGTATAAGGTCGGGGACAAGACCTGTATTCGACACGAGGGAAATGTCTACGAAAAGACCTTCGACCCGGTGTTGAAAAAATGGCGGATCCAGCACCCCGGCGATCCCCAGGCCTATCAACCGATCTTGCGGCATAACCGACTCGGTGCCTGGCATCACACCCTTGAACGACCGCTGGAGTGGGATCGCCCAACGTTGTTGCGCAGAATCGGGCCGCAGATGGACGTTTTTTCTGATGCGCAGTTACAGCAAATTGCCGAGGCCAGCGGGGTCAGTGATGATGCGTTGCGCCAGATGCACATCGATCTTCAGCCACCGCCGCCGCTATTGGCCGAGACCATCAGGTCGTTCAAGGCTGACCAACAAGTGAACGAGTTGATTGATCGGATCCGCAACGGCAATGAACTGGGCAGTGCTTACGAGGCTGTCGTACCGCTGGCTGTGGGGCTGCCAGACTGGCCCGTCGAGGAAGTATTGGAAGTCTTCGAGGGACCGGAACCCTGGGGGGCCTCGCAGCGCTTCGGTTCAGCGTCGGCAAGCAACAGTGTGAAGCCCACGATCAAGATCACCCGAGCCGAAGTGCAGGCCGGAAAATTGCCGGAGCGCGTATTACGGGCGCTAGACGAGCCACAAATCACCCGGTTGCTCGGCGCGCGCAGCGCACAACAAGGCGCGGACCGCGTGCAGATGTTCAGGGACAGCCTGGCCAACCGCGCCCTGGATAGCCAAAAGGCCCTGTTCGACCGACTGCTCACCGACCAGCAGACGACCAATGCCGATATTCAACGACTGCAGCGCAGTTTTCCCACACTGTCGCCGGAGGGGGCGCGACAGGTGCTGAGCAGTGCCAGTGCCGCCGAGCTGTCCCAATTGCGCAGCAGCGCAAAAATACCCTTGCGCCAGGCGCAAGAAATTCGCGCCCATTTACAGCAGGGCGCCCTGAACCGGGCGCTCTGCGGTTTACATCTGGAGAACATGGCGTCTGTGGCCAGCGATCGTCTGGCGTTGCACAGCCTGGAGCAGTTGCCCGACTGGTCGACAGATAGGCGCGTGGAGCTGCGGTCCGGCTCGATCAAGGGCCCATTGCTGGACAGCGTTGGCGGCGACAGTGCGACGATTCGCAATTACCTGGTCAAGGGCGACGGATATTTTCGGGCCTATGACACCCAGGGCAGGCCTCTTAACAACATCCCCGCCCATGGCCGCAATCTGTATGAATCGCTGCTGGAGTTCTTGCCCCAAGCGACACGGGCAACCCTGGAAGGCAATCAAGGCCAGGCCTTGCAAAAAAAACTGGCGAACCATGCCAGCACTCATCGCGACGACATGGCGCTGATCTTGAAACAGCGCCCGTTAAATGCCACCGGGCCGTCCCTGCGTCTGCCCAATGGCCGCCTGGGTTACCTGGCCAGTGGTCGTGGTGTCGGCTTCCACGATGGTGCATTGGTCTCCAGGGTACGGAACCTTTACCCGAACATCTCCGATGCGCATGCCAGTCAATTCGTCAGAAGCCGCCTGAGCGCGGGAGACACCGATCAGCAAGTGTTCAATCTGTTGAACAACCGTCAACGGGAATTCGACGCATTGGAAACCTCATTGAACACCTGGGTCGACGCTGTCGTGCCGGCCCCTGCTGGTGGGCAGTCTCGCCGGGTGATCGCCGATGGGTTGATCCAGTGCTGGCGTTATGGTCTTTACCGAGGGCTGGAGCCGGCTTTTGATCTGAATTTAAGCGGTATTGACACGTTGCCCGAGTGGGATGCCGACTTCACCCATGTGCGTAATGTGCAACTGGACAGTGGCCAGCTTATCGGGAACTCGGGCAATGAACTGCTTCAGCGGTTTCCAAAGATCAAAAAGCTGGATCTCTCCGTGAAAGTGCGGGACATGGCAGCCCTGGCCGAAAAACTGCCTGAATTGACCGAGATTACCGAGCTGACGCTCGATGGCGCATTGGAGACCTATGCACCGCAGTTGGTGCAGGCGCTCCAGGGCATGACTCAACTGGAGCAGCTGTCGCTCAGGGGCGATATGGGCGCAATGGACTTCGGCACGCTGACGAATCTGCGGTCCTTGAGGTTGGCGGGGAATCTGACCGAGTGGCCGACCGGGGTGTCGGGCCTGAACAGGCTTGAAACCCTCGATCTGCAGCGAATGCCGATCAAGTTGCTGCCTGACGAACTGTTCAGCGGGCGGGCGTCGATATGGCGGTGCTTGCAGCTGGATTGGGCGGCCCTGGAGCCGCAAGCTTTCATGAAAGCCTATGATTATGTGCATGACAACCCGGCACATCTGGTCGACGAACCGCAAATGATTGCCCAGTACTGTGGAGGGCGTTTGAGGAAGCTGGCACCGAATGATTACACCTTTGCATCAGACGCAATGGCGCGTTTCAGTCGCGACGGAGTATCGGGGCGGGCATTACTGGAACAGGTTGATGCACTGCACGAGCAGCATCTGGCATTCAATCAGTCATTGGATGCCTGGAAGGGCAGGGTTGTGCGGGTCGATGGCAGGCAAATGGAGATCTCGCACCGTGAGCTGATCGCTGAAAGAATCCGCGAATGCGCTCGCAAGGGACTGCGTTCCCGGTATTTACCTGCGGAACCTATGGCGGGCCCGTCGTGGTCGCGCGGTGACGCGGTGAACGAATTGTTGGACCTGACGGGGTTTGGGCCGCTGGGTGATTTACCCGCGCTTGGCGATACGGTCTTTCCTCATGTGCGCAGCCTGGTCCTCACTGGCAGCGGGCTTTCGAGCGTGCAGGTCAATGAGTTTCTGAGAGGATTTCCCCAACTGCGGTCCCTCAACCTCAGCTCCAACCAACTGACCGGACTGCCACAGGCCATTGATTCGCTCCGGGAACTCAGTGAATTGAACCTCTCATTCAATCAGATGAGAATCACGGCGTCAGCGCAAGCACGGTTGAACCGTTTGACCCACCTGAAAACGCTGAGCCTGGCGTACAACCGGGTCGATGCTCTTGAGGTCGGTTCGATGACCCGCCTGCAGAGCCTGGACCTGAGTCATACCCATATCCGCAGTTGGCCCGAAGGCGTGTTGTCGTTGCCCAACCTGCGCCGTCTGGCCTTGAATCACAGCGCCATTACTGACATCCCGGCAGCGGCCCTGACCGGGCATGATCAGCTGTTGATGGGGACCTCGCTGCAAGGTTGCCGGCTGAGCCCGCAAGCGGTGACGGCGGTGCGGGCATACGCGCAACGCACGGCGTCCCTCAACCCGATGGATATTTCACCAGTGCACCTGTCCGCCGGACGAACCGGTGGCGATCCGGAGTTCTTTCCGGAGGAGGTATCGGAACACCCGGACCTTTTATTGCCTTTGCACCTGGAACCAGGCGAAGGTGATTTGCCCCAGACCTCAGCCGCCAGGCTGCAGCGCCTTGATCCCCAGCTGGGTGATGCGCAAGCCGTTGAACGAATCGAAGCATGGCTTGCCCAGGGCATGACGGCTCTGGAAATTGAAGCCCGGCTGATTCAGTGGCAGCAACAGCAGATGCAATTGATCAAGCACTTGAATGACTGGATCGATGTCCCTGCCGTTCGCAGTCGCCAGGGTTGGGTGGGCGCGGTAGACCGCCGCCGGGCGGCTGATCAGCTCGTGGAGTGCTGGCGAGCCACCTTGCGAGATGTTCCTGCGGCGGAGGGAGCGCCGACTGATGCTGTCCTTGATTTTAACGGCCTGATCATCGGCGATTTGCCTGCCTTGCCGGTCACGTTCGAGCAGGTCGGTGCGTTGGACCTGAGCGGTGTCGGGCTCACGGAAAGCTCGGATGCGTTCCTGCGTTCGTTTCCCCGGCTGCGCAGTCTGACACTCAATCACAACGGCCTGGGCACCTTGCCCGAGGCAGTGGGGCAATGTGAACACCTCACCCGGTTGAGTGCCACGTATAACGATCTGCGTGCCAGTGATGAGTTGTCGCGCCAGTTGCGCTCGCTGAGGCATTTGCAATGGCTGGACTTGAGCGAGAACCGCATCGCCAGCTTTGATGTCACTGATCTTGAGCAGTTGCAGGGGCTGAATCTGAGCAACAACAATCTTTGGGAATGGCCGGAGGGTGTGCTGGAAGCGCCGGCGCTGACAACCCTCAACCTGAGTGGCAACCAGATAGAGGTCATTCCTCGCGCTGCCTTGCTGCCTCAGCACGAAACTTTGATGGCCGGCACCAACTTGACCGACAACGTCAATCTGGAACTGGATGAAATGTTACGACTGCAGGAGTACCTGGCGGACACTGGCCGTGGCTTGGGGTTCACCGCGCAAGAGATTGAGCGACTGCTCGAGGGCTACGGGCCTGAATCGGTCGACGGTTCCGAGAGCTCTGACTTGGAGGATCATCCCGACCATGAGATGCCGGAGGTAGAAAAAGCGCGGTGGTTTTCCGGCGTGGCGGCAGACTCGGAAAAACACCGGATGTGGAATGCCTTGATGGAGCAGGACACCACCCAGGACTTTTCATACATTCTCTCGCAACTTCAGCACACCCGGGACTTTGCCGCCGATCGCCTGGATCTCACGCAGCGCGTCTGGCGTGTCCTTGAAGCCGCTTATGGCGATCAAGCGCTGAGCGAACGGTTGATGGTTCTGTCGAAGGCATTGAGGAATCGCGCGACCTGTGGTGACGGTCGGATATTGTTGTTCAACGAGCTGGAAATCGAGGTCTATGAGTTCAATGCCTTGAAGGCCATTGCCCCCGAACACAAAGGTCGCGAGCTGCTGAAACTGTCGAGAAACCTGTTCCGCCTGGCGCAGGTCGAGGAGATCGCCAAAACGCGCATCCAGCTCAGGCCCGCTATCGATCCTGCCGAGATTCGCCTGGCCTATCGAATCGGTCTGGCTCAGCGTCTTGAGTTGCCCAGTCAGCCCAAAGGCATGGTGTATGAGAACCTGGCGCAGGTGGCGCCAGCGGATCTGGACGAAGCGTACGCAAAGATCATCGCCAAGGAAAAGACGCCCGTGTTCATCGAACAACTGACCGCGCGTAAATACTGGCGAGACTTTCTGGAGGAGAAATACCCTGGGGAATTTACCAGGGTGCAGCAGGGTTTCCAGGACAAGGTCAGTGAGCTGGAGGACAAGTACCCGGAGCTCAATACGGCCTACCTACAGGAGATGGACGCCCTGGATACCGTCAATAAAGCCAACCGCCTGCAACTGCTGACCACGCTCAGCGAGCGTGAGATAGCCGTGTTGGGCGCACAGGCCTGATCGGCCAGCCGTGGGCTCTGGAGTCAGTACATCTGCCTTCAGAGCCCACGGCTTCGGATCAATCAGTTGTCGTAGCCGAGGTTCGGCGCCAGCCAACGCTCGGTCACGCTCAACTCCTGGCCCTTGCGCGACGTGTAGCTCTGGACCTGATCCTTGTCGATCTTGCCCACGGCGAAATACTGCGCTTGCGGGTGAGCGAAGTACCAGCCGCTGACCGCCGCCGCCGGGAACATTGCATAGTGCTCGGTGAGGAACACGCCGCTGCGGCCGGCCTGCATCTCGCTGGCTTCAGGGTCGAGCAAGGCGAACAGAGTGCTTTTCTCGGTGTGATCCGGGCACGCCGGGTAACCCGGGGCAGGGCGGATGCCGGTGTATTGCTCTTTGATCAGCGCTTCGTTATCGAGGGTTTCGTCCTTCGCATAGCCCCAGTGCTCTTTACGCACTTGCTGGTGCAACCATTCGGCGCAAGCTTCGGCCAAACGGTCGGCCAGGGCCTTGACCATGATCGAGTTGTAATCGTCGCCCGCGTCCTGATAAGCCTTGGCCACTTCTTCGGCGCCGATGCCGGCGGTGGTGATGAAACCACCCACGTAGTCGGTAATTTCGCTGTCCTTCGGCGCGACGAAATCGGCGAGGGAGAAGTTCGGCTTGCCGTCGGTCTTGATGGTCTGTTGGCGCAGGTGATGCAGCTTGGCCAATGGCTTGCCGTCATCGCCGTAGACTTCGATGTCGTCGTCGCGCACCTGGTTGGCCGGCCAGAAACCGAACACCGCACGGGCGCTGATCAGTTTCTCGTCGATCAGTTTGGCGAGCATTTCCTGGGCGTCGGCGTACAGCGCGGTAGCGGCTTCACCGACCACTTCGTCTTCGAGGATGCGCGGGAATTTGCCGGCCAGGTCCCAGGAGATGAAGAACGGTGTCCAGTCGATGTATTCGGCCAGGACTTTCAGGTCGATGTTGTCCAGCACTTTGGAACCGGTGAACGTCGGTTTGACCGGCACGTAGGTGCTCCAGTCGAACTGCGGCTTCTTGGCGATGGCGGCCGGATAGCTCAGGCGTTCGGTGCGGGCGCTGCGGTTGGCGGTGCGCTCGCGAACGTCGATGTATTCCAGGCGGGTCTTCTCGACGAACGCCGGTTTCAATTCCTTGGACAGCAATTGCGTGGCAACGCCTACGGCGCGGGAGGCGTCGGTGACGTAGATCACCGCGTCGTTGCTGTACTTCGGCTCGATCTTCACCGCCGTGTGCGCCTTGGAGGTGGTCGCGCCACCGATCATCAGCGGCAGGTGGAAATCCTGACGCTGCATCTCGCGGGCCACGTGGACCATTTCATCCAGCGAAGGCGTGATCAGGCCGGAGAGGCCGATGATGTCGCATTTCTGCTCCTTGGCCACCTGCAGGATTTTCTCTGCCGGCACCATCACGCCGAGGTCGACGATGTCATAGCCGTTACAGCCCAGCACCACGCCAACGATATTCTTGCCGATGTCGTGCACGTCGCCCTTCACCGTGGCCATGAGGATCTTGCCCTTGGCTTCCGGTTTGTCGCCTTTTTCCAGTTCGATGAACGGGATCAAGTGGGCCACGGCCTGCTTCATCACGCGGGCGGATTTCACCACCTGCGGCAGGAACATTTTGCCGGCGCCGAACAGGTCGCCGACGATGTTCATGCCGGACATCAGCGGGCCTTCGATCACTTCGATCGGGCGCGCGAACGACTGGCGCGATTCTTCGGTGTCTTCGACGATGTGCGTGGTGATGCCCTTGACCAGCGCGTGTTCCAGACGTTTGTTGACGTCCCAGCCGCGCCACTCTTCGGTCTCGGCTTCCTTGACGCTGCCGTCGCCCTTGTACTTGTCGGCGATGGCGAGGAGGGCGTCGGTGCCTTCCGGGGTGCGGTTGAGGATCACGTCTTCGACGGCGTCGCGCAGTTCCACCGGGATCTGGTCGTAGATCTCCAGCTGACCGGCGTTGACGATGCCCATGGTCAGGCCATTGCGGATCGCATACAGCAGGAACACCGAGTGAATCGCCTCACGCACCGGGTTGTTGCCACGGAACGAGAACGACACGTTGGACACGCCGCCCGAGGTCAGCGCATACGGCAGCTCGTCACGGATGTAGGCGCAGGCGTTGATGAAGTCCACGGCATAGTTGTTGTGTTCTTCGATACCGGTGGCCACGGCAAAGATGTTCGGGTCGAAGATGATGTCTTCCGGCGGGAAGCCGACTTCGTTGACCAGAATGTCGTAGGAGCGTTTGCAGATTTCTTTCTTGCGCGCTTCGGTGTCGGCCTGGCCGGCTTCGTCGAAGGCCATCACCACCACGGCGGCACCGTAGCGTTTGCACAGTTTGGCGTGATGAATGAACTGCTCGACGCCTTCCTTCATGCTGATCGAGTTGACGATGCCCTTGCCCTGGATGCACTTCAGGCCGGCTTCGATCACTTCCCATTTGGAGGAGTCGATCATGATCGGCACGCGGGAGATGTCCGGTTCACCGGCAATCAGATTGAGGAAGGTCACCATCGCCTTCTTCGAATCGAGCATCCCCTCGTCCATGTTGATGTCGATGATCTGGGCGCCGGCCTCGACCTGCTGCAGGGCGACCTCCAGCGCTTCGGTGTAGTTGTCTTCACGGATCAGGCGGGCGAATTTGGCCGAACCGGTGATGTTGGTCCGCTCGCCGACGTTGACGAACAACGAGCTGCGATCGATGGTGAACGGCTCCAGGCCCGAGAGGCGGCACGCCTTCGGAATGTCCGGGATTTCACGCGGCGCATAACCGGCCACGGCTTTGGCGATGGCTTCGATGTGGCCCGGCGTGGTGCCGCAGCAACCGCCGACGATGTTGAGGAAGCCGCTTTGGGCGAATTCCTCGATGACCTTGGCGGTCTGCGACGGCAGTTCGTCGTACTCGCCGAATTCGTTCGGCAGGCCGGCGTTCGGGTGCGCCGACACGTGGGTGTTGGCCTTGTTCGACAGCTCTTCCAGGTACGGGCGCAGCTCACTGGCGCCGAGGGCGCAGTTCAAACCGACCGAGATCGGCTTGGCGTGGGCCACGGAGTTCCAGAACGCTTCGGTGGTCTGGCCGGACAGGGTGCGGCCGGAGGCGTCGGTGATGGTGCCGGAAATCATGATCGGCAGCTCGACGCCCAGCTCTTCGAACACCCCTTGCACGGCGAAGATCGCGGCTTTGGCATTCAGTGTGTCGAAAATGGTTTCAATCAGGATCAGATCGGAACCGCCTTCGATCAGGCCTTTGGTGGCCTCGGTGTAGTTCTCCACCAGTTCATCGAAGGTTACGTTGCGGTAGCCGGGGTTGTTGACGTCCGGCGACAGCGAGCAGGTGCGGCTGGTCGGGCCGAGCACGCCGGCAACGAAGCGCGGCTTGTCCGGGTTTTCGAGGGTTTTCGCGTCGGCGATCTTGCGCGCCAGGCGAGCGCCTTCTACGTTCAGTTCGTAGGCCAGTTCTTCCATGCCGTAATCGGCCATGGAAATCCGGGTGGCGTTGAAGGTGTTGGTTTCCAGAATGTCAGCGCCGGCATCCAGGTAGGCTTTTTCGATGCCACCGATTACGTCCGGGCGCGTCAGCACCAACAGGTCGTTGTTGCCTTTGACATCGCTCGGCCAGTCGGCGAAGCGTTTGCCACGGTAATCCTGCTCCTCGAGCTTGTAGCTCTGGATCATCGTGCCCATACCGCCATCGAGAATCAGGATGCGCTCTTTGAGGGCGTGCTTGAGAGCTTGAAGGCGAACACTGCGATCGGACATTGGGACTACTCGGAAAGACCATGACGAAGGGCCGGGATCATAGCAAACCTGTGCGCTTTTAGAGCATGTGCGGTTTTTGCATGAATATCGCTCATGTTGGCAGCGAGGCCATACCGGTAGAATCGCGGCGTTTTTTCACGATCAGGACCAGGGACATGTCTTTTCGCGTCATCAGCAGTGTTTTGCTGTTTTTAAGCTGGGGCGCCGCCGCGCAGGATCCGGCCGTTTCCGCTGCCATTTCTTATACCCGCGACATTCAACCGATCTTCACCGAAAAGTGCGTGGCCTGCCATGCCTGCAATGACGCCGCCTGTCAGCTCAATCTGGGCAGCGGCGAGGGTGCTGCGCGCGGCGCGTCGAAAGTCCCTGTCTACGACGGCGAACGCAGGCAGGCTGCCGCGCCGACCCGATTGTTTTATGACGCTTTCGGCAAGCACGCCTGGCAGCAAAAAGGCTTCTATCCGGTGCTCGACGCTCAGGGCAGCCAAGCCGCGTTGATGGCGCGGATGCTGGAGCTGGGGCACAAAACGCCGCTGACGCCCAACGCCAGGTTGCCGGAAGACATCGTCCTGGGTCTGAACCGGGAAAACAGTTGCGCGATGCCGGCCGAGTTCGACGGTTACGCCAGCGCTCATCCGAAGGAAGGCATGCCGCTGGCGGTCACCGGCCTGACCGATCAGCAGTACCAGACGCTGCAACGCTGGCTGGCCTCGGGCGCGCCGATCGATGAGCAAGGTCTGGTGCCGTCGGCGAAAGAAGCCTTGCAAGTGGTGCAATGGGAAAACCTGCTCAACTCGCCGGGCGCCCGCCAGAGCCTGGTGGGGCGCTGGTTGTTCGAGCACTGGTTCCTCGCCCACATTTACTTCAAGGACGGCGAGCCGGGGCATTTCTTCCAGTGGGTGCGTTCGCGCACGCCGACCGGCCAGCCGATTGACCTGATCAACACGCGTCGCCCGAATGACGATCCAGGCACCCAGGTGTATTACCGCTTGTGGCCGGTGCAGGGTGTGATCGTGCAGAAGACCCACATCACTTATCCGCTGAGCGCGGCGAAGATGGCGCGGATCAAAAGCCTGTTCTACAACGGCAACTGGCAGGTCAACGCCTTGCCGGGTTACGGGCCGGAGCGCCGGGCCAATCCGTTCACCACGTTCGAGGCGATCCCGGCGCAGGCGCGTTATCAGTTCATGCTCGATAACGCCGAGTACTTCGTGCGCACGTTTATCCGCGGGCCGGTGTGCCGCGGCCAGATCGCCACCGACGTGATCCGCGATAACTTCTGGGCGCTGTTCCAGGCGCCGGAACACGACCTCTACATCATCGACCCGAACTACCGCGGGCAGGCCACGCCATTGCTGGCGATGCCGGGCCAGAACGATGACGTCGGCAGTGTCCTGAGCCTGTGGCATGACTACCGCGACAAGCGCAACGAGTACGAGGCGCTGCGTCGCGACAACTACGCCGATGCGCCCGCGCCGAGCTGGTCGACCTTGTGGGCAGGCAACGATAACGCGCTGCTGACCATCTTCCGGCATTTCGACAGCGCCTCGGTGGACAAGGGCCTGATCGGCGAAGTCCCGCAAACGATGTGGCTGTTCGATTTTCCGCTGCTGGAGCGCACGTATTATCAATTGGCGGTCAATTTCGACGTGTTCGGCAACGTTTCCCATCAAGCGCAGACGCGCCTGTACTTCGACCTGATTCGCAACGGCGCCGAGCAGAATTTCCTGCGCCTGATGCCCGCCGATTCGCGGGACGGTTATCTCGACGACTGGTATCAGAGCGGCGGAAAATTCAAGATGTGGCTGGACTATGAAGCCATCGACAACGACAAACCGACCGCGCTGAAACTCGACGAGAAAGACCCGAAACACGACTTTGCGATGCAGCTGCTGGCTCGCTACGGCGAGCTCAACGCCAGGCCTGATCCGATCAACCGCTGTGACGGCGCTTATTGCTCGAGGCCGAATATCGATCCGGACCTGCAAAGTGCCGAGCAGGCCTTGAGCCGCCTGACGTCGCGCCCGGCAGCGGGCCTCAAAGTGATTGATCAACTGCCGGAAGCAACGATGTTGCGTATTGAGGCCAAGAGCGGCAAGCGTGAGGTTTACAGTCTGTTGCGCAACCGCGCGCACAGCAACGTGGCGTTTCTGCTGGGCGAGTCGCTGCGCTATCAGCCAGGGCTCGATACCCTGACCATTTTCCCCGGCGTGCTCAGCAGCTACCCGAACTTCATGTTCAACATTCCCGCCGGGCAAGTGCCAGCGTTTGTGGAGGCGATGGAAAATGCCAAGGACGCCAACCGTTTCGAGAAAATCGTCGAACGCTGGGGGATTCGCCGCAGCCATCCGCAGTTCTGGTTTTATTTCCATGACCTGAGCACGTACGTCCACGAAACCGACCCGGTGGAAGAGGGCGTGCTGGACATGAACCGCTACGAGAATCTTTGATCGACTTTTGATGAGGGCTCGGTGCCCCAGTTTCATGTATACCGCCGATCCCCTGTAGGCGCCGGCTTGCTGGAGATGGCTTCCTCGCAGTCACCTTGATGTTGAACGTGACGCCGCCATCGCCAGCAAGCCGGCTCCTAAAAGGGAAATGCGGTGGTTTGCAGGGCGGTCGATGTTGATTTCGGTACAGGCACTGCGCGCGCTCTCGGCCTGGACGGTGGGCCGATCGGTCAGATGTTCATCGACAAAGGCGCGGTGGGCGTTGATGTCTTCTTCGTTATCAGTGGTCTGGTGATATTCCTGTCCACCGAGGGCAAGTCGCTGCCGCTGGGGCGGTTTCTGTCCTGGGCGTTGCTGTTCCGTTTGCAGGCACCGTTGCTGATCGTCGCTGCGCTGCTGTTTGCAGTGTGCCAGGCGTGGACCGGTTACGGCTGGATCAGCGAGTTTTACCGTTCGGACATTGTTTATGAGTTTCTGCTGGGGATTGCCATCGGCATGACCTACCGCCGTGGCTGGATCAAACCCGTTTTATGGTTGCCATTGCTGGCGCTGTCGTGCATGGCGCTGGAACGCTTTTTCGAGAACCGCCGGATGTACCTGATGCACGTGTTGGTGCTGTCTGCCGGAGGTTTTGTCGCACAGCGTTATGGCGTAAACCCCTATGTCATGTTCACCGTTTGCGTTGCGACCATTGGCGTGGCGTCGTGGGCAAGTTACGAATGGGTGGAAAAAAGCAGCTATCGGTGGCTTAAAGCGCGGATTGACGGCGAACTGCCTGATCGCGGCGAACTGGCGCTTTCCCGACAAAAATACTAGGACTTTGTACGGCGCGATGATTGGCGTAAACTGCGCCCAAGCCTGCGAGGAGTTTCCATGACCGCTATTACCATCACCGACGCCGCCCACGATTACCTGGCTGATCTGCTCTCCAAGCAGAACACCCCGGGCATCGGCATCCGCGTCTTCATCACCCAGCCTGGCACCCAATACGCCGAAACCTGCATTGCCTATTGCAAGCCGGGCGAAGAAAAACCCGAAGACACCGCGCTGGGGCTGAAAAGCTTCACTGCTTATATCGATTCGTTCAGCGAAGCTTTCCTGGACGACGCGGTTGTCGACTACGCCACCGACCGCATGGGCGGCCAGCTGACCATCAAGGCGCCAAACGCCAAAGTCCCGATGGTCAACGCCGACAGCCCGGTCAACGAGCGCATCAACTATTACCTGCAAACCGAAATCAACCCGGGGCTCGCCAGCCACGGCGGTCAGGTCAGCCTGATCGATGTGGTTGATGACGGCATCGCCGTGCTGAAGTTCGGCGGCGGTTGCCAAGGCTGCGGCCAGGCGGACGTCACCCTGCGTGAAGGCATCGAGCGCACCTTGCTCGAGCGCATTCCCGAACTGAAAGGTGTTCGCGACGTGACCGACCATACGCAGAAAGAAAACGCCTACTACTAAGGTGTTCGCTGCAGAAACGAAAAAACGGCACCCGTGAGTGCCGTTTTTTTATGGGTGAATTTCACTGACGCCTTCGTGAGCAAGCCCGCTCCCACATTTGTTCGCCGTCGTTCACAGATGTTGTGTTCGCTGAAGATTTAATATGGGAGCGGGCTTGCTCGCGATGGGGCCCTACGGTCGATACAAATGCGCATGCCCGGCGCGATACAGCGATGACTCACTGAAGTGATCGCTCCCCAACACCCGACCCACCAGAATCAACGCCGTGCGCCGAAACCCCTTCGCCTCGACCTTCCCGGCAATATCCGCAATCGTTCCCACCACCCAATCCTGATCCGGCCAGGTCGCCCGATGGATCACCGCAATCGGGCAGTCCGCGCCGTAATGTGGCAGCAATTCCACGAGGATTTTCTGCAGATGATTGACCCCCAAATGAATCGCCATGGTCGCCCCATGCTGCGCCAGACTCCCCAACTCTTCACCCGCGGGCATCGCAGTCTTGTCAGCGTAGCGAGTCAGAATCACGCTCTGTGACACGTCCGGCAATGTCAGCTCCGCACCCAAAAGCGCCGCGCAGGCCGCCGTGGCGGTGACACCGGGAATGATCTCAAACGGAATATCGAGTTCGCGCAGGTAGCGAATCTGTTCGCCAATCGCGCCATAAAGACTTGGGTCGCCTGAATGCACCCGCGCCACATCCTGGCCATTGGCATGGGCGGTCTTGATCAGTTCGATGATCTGTTTCAAGTGCAGTTCGGCGCTATTGACCACCTGTTCGGCGCGATGGCCCTCCAGCACCGCGGCAGGTACCAGGGAGCCGGCGTAGATGATCACCGGGCAACTGCGGATCAGCCGCTGGCCTTTGACGGTGATCAGTTCCGGGTCGCCGGGACCTGCGCCAATGAAGTAGACGGTCATCGTCGTTTCCTGTCAGAAAAAGGGTCTGGGCAAAGCTTCAGATGAAGATTGCTCATGATCGAGGGCGGGATTATCGAGGATTTTACGCAGCGCTGGCCAATGCCAGGGTCGCCTGGGCGTATTTTTGTCGTGAGATCAACAGTTTTGCCGGTGCCTGAGCCAGTTGTTCTGCGAGGGCGAGGGCGGCGCTTTCCGCTACGCCATAGCAGCCGGTGCGCTCAAAAGCGATGTCCGAGCGGTGGCTGAGTTGAGGTTGATAACCAGCCAGTTGCTCACTGCTGAAGTACATCAAGGGCAGCGCGAGTTGTGCGGCGAGTTCGATCAGGCCAGGCTCGTCGCGCTTCAGGTCGATGCTGGCCAGGGCCTTGATCTGGTGAAGTCCGATTTGATGCGCCTGTAATGCCTGATCGAGTAACGCCCGCAGCGTGCTGACGGGGCAGCCGCGCTGGCAGCCCAGGCCGACCACCAAAGTCGGCGCTGTGCCGGTATCCGTCATGCGTGGTATTGGCCATCGCTTTTGCGGCGGAACAACCAGGCGCTGATCAGGCCAAGGGCCAGCCAGAACGCCACGTTGGTCAGCTGCGAAGCGATTTTGAACTGGGATTCCAGGGCTTCCGGCGCGAGCATCGAGTGCACTTCCGGTTGCGGCGCACCGATGACGTGAGGAACGGCGAGAATCGCCACACCCAGGATCTTCATCAGCCAGTGCCGGCTGAACACGATCAGCGCGATGCCGACAGCGGTGGACGCTGCAGTGCCGATCCACCAGATTTGCCGTTGTGCCAGGTCCGCCGCGGCAGTGCCCGGCAGTTCCGGTGGCAGGCCCAGGGTCGGCGCCAGTACAAACGTCGCGTAACCAGCCAGACCCCAAAGCAGGCCCTGGGAGGTTTTGGTTGGCGCACGCAAGGTGTAGAGGCCGGCGAGCATCAGCGCGAAACCGACAGCCACCACCAGGTTGCCGCCAGTCGTCGACAGCACGCGCTGCCAGCCGTCTTCCGGCTCCCAGGCTTCGGCATCATGGGGGTGAGCGGCGGTACCGGCGGCGTGTTCGTGAACTTCAACCGCAGCCGGCTCGGATTTTTCGTAAGTCTCAGCCTGCAGAATCAGCGGGGCGACCCAGAAACTTTGCAGCAGAGTCAGCAACAGGGCGGCCAGCAGCCCGGTGAAACCCGCGGTTTGCGCAATACGCTTGATCATGTCGGCAGGTCTCAATGGCACGGGAAGGCAGAGCTGTGGCGGGTATCGTGCGCTGCGTTGTGCACTGCTTCGATGTGCGAAAAACCGGCGAAATACACAAGGCACGCGCCAAGAATCGACGCACACACGGCGGCGGTCAGGCGTTGGCTCAGGGTTGTTGTGGTGCTGGCGGTGCTGTGGCCGGTGCTGCTGATGATCGACATGGCGCTTCCCTCTGGTCTGTCAGCGGGTGAATAGAGCGCATGGAAGATCCCTGCGAATCGGGCTCGCAGAGATTCAAACAGCGCCCGCCCACCGCGGGTTTGTTATTCAGTGAACAGAACGTCACTTTGTGTTGCGGGCCGGTCTCCGGGCTCGCGAGGGGCTTGGGCGTCAGCCGAAACCTGCAAGCGTCACCTTCCCATGCCTAACTGCTGGCACAGTGGATCTGACGCTTCGCTCGCTTACCGTTGCGGGGGCAGCACCGGACTGACATGGCTTTGAGTAAAGCACATGATTCACCGGTTTCCCGTTTCACCCTGTGAAGGGCACCCGTAACAAGGTGCGTAGGAGAGCATGGGCAGGGGTTGGGCGTCAATTGGCAGGGGTTCTCAATTGGGATTGAAATGATGATTTGTAGGAGCTGCCGAAGGCTGCGATCTTTTGATCCTGTTTTTTAAAAGCAAAATCAAAAGATCGCAGCCTTCGTCAGCGCCTACAGACATTGACCCGCCCCAAGACGATGCGTAGCCTTGCGCTTTCGAGGTTCTTCGGCGTTTGCCGAAGCTAAGAAGGGAACGCGGTCGATGCCGCGGCTGCCCCCGCAACTGTGAACGGTGATGTTCGCTGCCACGCCACTGCACGCTCCAGCCCTGGAGCCCGCGGGAAGGCGCAGCAAACGCCAGTCCAGCGACTGGCACACCGTCAGCCAGGAGACCTGCCTCGACACGAATTCTCACTACAACCGGGCGGGGTGATCCGGTGGCGAAATCTTCCGCGCGCGCATTCGTTGCAGCGGTCGTCGTCCCGTATGCCCGCCACCTTGCCAAAGGGCATCCGATGAAAACACTGGCCAAACTCCCCGTCACCATCGTTACCGGCTTCCTCGGCTCGGGCAAAACCACCTTGCTGCGGCACATGCTGGACAACGCTCAGGGCCGCCGCATTGCGGTGATCGTCAACGAGTTCGGCGAACTGGGCATCGACGGCGAAATCCTCAAGCAATGTTCCATCGGCTGCACCGAAGAAGAAGCCAACGGCCGGGTCTACGAACTGGCCAACGGCTGCCTGTGCTGCACCGTCCAGGAAGAATTCTTCCCGGTGATGCGCGAACTGGTCGCTCGTCGCGGCGACCTTGACCACATCCTGATCGAAACCTCCGGCCTGGCCCTGCCAAAGCCTTTGGTGCAAGCCTTCCAGTGGCCTGAAATCCGCAGCGCCTGCACGGTTGACGCGGTGATCACCGTGGTCGACAGCCCGGCTGTTGCCGCCGGCACTTTCGCGGCCTTCCCGGATCGGGTCGACGCCCAGCGCAAACTCGACCCGAACCTGGACCACGAATCGCCCCTGCACGAACTGTTCGCCGACCAACTGGCCAGCGCCGACCTGGTGATTCTCAACAAGGCCGACCTGATCAGCCCGGAAGACCTGGCTCGCGTACGCCTGGAAGTCGCCGAAGAACTGCCGCCGGCGGTGAAAGTCATCGAAGCCAGCAGCGGTCGCCTGCCACTGGACGTGCTGATCGGCCTCGGCGCCGGTTCCGAAGAGCACATCGACAGCCGTCACAGCCATCATGATCACCACCATGAAGGCGAAGATGATCACGATCACGACGCGTTCGACTCCATTTCCATCGAACTGCCACAAGCCGACGAAAGCCTGCTGCTGGACGCGCTGACCCAACTGGTGGTCAAGCACGGCATTCTGCGGGTCAAAGGCTTCGCCGCCATCCCGAACAAACCGATGCGTCTGTTGATCCAGGGCGTGGGCACGCGTTTCGACAAGCACTTCGATCGTCAGTGGGGCACTGATGAAGCGCGCACCACGCGTCTGGTGTTGATCGGTCAGGAGCTGGACGCCGCGCAACTCGAAGCGCAACTGCGCGCCGCGCTCAGCGTTTAACCCATGCACCTGCTCAGGACCCAGCCCGGCGGTTTCGTGTCGGACGACAACATTGCCGACCTTGGACAAACCCCCGCCGAGCTGGTGATCCTGTGCAGCGGTGATTCCAGCCTGGCGCTGCTCGCCGAAGCGGCGCAGCAATTGCCGGACCATTACCCGAGCGTGCGCCTGGCCAATCCGATGCAGGTGCAGAACCATGCGTCGGTCGACCTGTATGTCGATGAAGTGCTGCGCCACGCCAAGGTAATTCTGATTTCGCTGCATGGCGGCATTGCCTATTGGCGTTACGGCGTCGAGCGTCTGGTCGAGCTTTCGCAGCGCGGCGTGCAGCTGATTCTGGTGCCCGGCGATGATCGCCCGGACCCGGAGCTCAGCGACCTCAGCACGGTTGGCGTCGAAGACCGCGACCGGCTCTGGCATTACCTGCGCCAGGGCGGCATGGCCAACGCCCTCGATCTGTTTCGCTGTCTGGCCAATCGCTGGCTGGATCGCGACTATGCGTGGGCCGAACCGCAAACCCTGCCGCGTACCGCGATCTATCACCCACAAAAAAGCCCCGCCGCATTGAGTGATTGGCACGCCGACTGGCAAGCCGGTCAACCGGTGGCGGCGGTGCTGTTTTACCGCTCGCATTTGCAGGCGGCGAACACTGCGTTCATTGATGTTTTCTGCCAGCGTTTGCAAACGGCGGGGTTGAACCCCTTGCCGATTGCCGTGGCCAGTTTGAAAGAGCCCGGCTGCCTGGCGGTGGTCGAGGACTGGCTGGATGAAGTCGAAGCAGGGGTGATTCTCAATACCACCGGTTTCGCTCAATCCAGCCCCGAAGCGCCGCATTTGCGGCCGTTCCGCCGCAATATCCCGGTGATCCAGGCCATCTGCGCCCAGGACAATGAACCCGGTTGGCGTGCCAGCGAGCAAGGTCTTGGTCCGCGGGATCTGGCGATGCACATTGCGCTGCCAGAACTGGACGGCCGGATCATCAGCCGCCCGATCAGTTTCAAGGACCTGGCGTGGCGCAGTGAGCGCAGTCAGTCCGATGTGGTCTGTTACCGGCCTGCACCTGAGCGCATGGATTTTGTCGCCGAACTGGCGCGGCGCTGGATCGATCTCGCGCGGCTGCCGAACAGCGAAAAACGCATCGCCCTGATCCTCGCCAATTACCCGACCCGCGACGGGCGCATTGGCAATGGCGTCGGCCTCGATACACCCGCCGCAGCGTTGAACATCCTTCGTGCGTTGCACGCAGAAGGTTATCCGCTGCCCGCCGAACTGCCCGACAGCGGCACCGCGTTGATCCAGCAATTGCTCGGCGGTGTCAGCAACGACCTCGATACCCTCGACCAGCGTCCGTGTCATCAAAGCCTGGCCCTGGACGACTACAACTCGATGTTCAACGCCTTGCCCGAGGCCAACCGCCAAGCCGTGCTGGAGCGCTGGGGCACACCCGAAAGCGACCCGATGTTCCGCGGCGGGCGGATGATGATCGCCGGACTGCGTTTGGGCCTGACCTTCATCGGCATTCAACCGGCGCGCGGTTATCAGGTCGATCCGAGCGCGGTCTATCACGACCCGGACCTGGTGCCGCCCCACGGCTATCTGGCGTTCTACTTCTGGTTGCGCAACACCTATGGCGCTCACGGCGTCATCCATGTCGGCAAGCACGGCAACCTCGAGTGGCTGCCGGGCAAAGGCGTCGGGCTGTCGGACACCTGCTGGCCGGACGCCTTGCTCGGGCCGCTGCCGAACATCTATCCGTTCATCGTCAACGATCCGGGCGAGGGCGCCCAGGCCAAGCGGCGCACTCAGGCGGTGATCATCGATCACCTGATGCCGCCGCTGACCCGCGCCGAAACCTACGGGCCACTGCGCAACCTCGAACTGTTGGCCGACGAATATTACGAAGCGCAATTGCTGGATCCGCGTCGCGCCCGGGAGTTGCAGCGCGACATCCTGCAACTGGTGCGCGACACGCACATCGACCGCGAACTGCAACTGGACGAGAAACTCGACAGCGACGCCGATGCGGCGATCTGGTTGCCGCGTCTCGACACTTACCTGTGCGATTTGAAAGAGTCGCAGATCCGCGATGGCCTGCACATCTTTGGCGAGTCGCCCTCCGGGCGTTTGCGCATTGATACGTTGTTGGCGTTGTTGCGCATTCCTCGTGGCGATGGCCGTGGGGCGCAATCAAGTCTGTTGCGGGCGTTGGCCAAGGCATTCGAGTTGGGGTTTGATCCACTGGATTGTGCGTTGGCCGAGCCTTGGGCCGGGCCGCGTCCAATTGAACTGCAATCGCTTGGCGATGAAGCCTGGCGCACGGCGGGGGACACCCGCGAGCGCCTGGAGCTGTTCGCCGCGCAACTCATCGCGCAAACCCTGAATCCCGACCCCGAACCCTTGTGGCGAGGGGGCCTTCTCCCACAGGAGGCGAGTTGGGACGAGGTTGGCGCCATCCTCGACCACCTGCACGAAGTCGTCGCACCTCGACTGGACGCCTGCGGCCCCGCAGAAATGCGCGGTCTGCTCGACGCCCTCAGCGGCCGCTTCGTCCCGGCCGGCCCTAGCGGCGCGCCAAGTCGCGGTCGCCTGGACGTGCTGCCGACCGGACGCAACTTCTATTCGGTAGACGTGCGCAACCTGCCGACCACCACTGCGTGGCGCATCGGTTTCCAGTCGGCCAACCTGATTCTTGAACGGCACTTGCAGGATCACGGCGATCACCTGCGTCAGCTCGGCCTGTCGGTCTGGGGCACTGCGACCATGCGCACCGGCGGCGATGACATCGCGCAGGCCATGGCGCTGATGGGCGTGCGCCCGGTCTGGGCGACGGGCAGTCAGCGCGTCGATGATTTTGAAATTCTGCCGCTGAGTCTGCTGGACCGTCCGCGGGTCGACGTGACCTTGCGCGTGTCCGGTTTCTTCCGTGATGCGTTTGCCAATCTGATCCGTCTGTTCGACGCCGCCGTGCAAGCGGTCGCCGCGCTGGAGGAGCCGGACGATCTCAATCCATTGGCCGCCAAGGTCCGCGCCGAGCGTGAAGCGCTGTTGCAATCGGGGCTCGATGAGGAGGCGGCCAGGCGTCAGGCCGGTTGGCGCATCTTCGGCGCCAAACCCGGTGCTTACGGCGCAGGTGTGCAAGGCGCCATTGACGGGCGTCTGTGGCAAAGCCGCGAGGACCTGGCCGAGGTGTACCTGAACTGGGGCGGCTACGCTTACGGCGGTTCCGACGAAGGCACCGCCGCCCGCGAACAGTTCGCCCAACGCCTGAGCCAGGTTCAGGCCGTGCTGCAAAACCAGGACAACCGCGAGCATGACTTGCTCGATTCCAACGACTATTACCAGTTCCAGGGCGGCATGCTCGCCGCCGTGGAAAGCCTGAGCGGCGAAGCGGCGGCCAGTTACCATGGCGATCACAGTCAGCCGGACTTGCCGAAGATTCGCACGTTGAAGGAAGAGCTGAATCGGGTGATTCGCTCGCGGGCGGCCAATCCGAAGTGGATCGACGGCGTGAAACGCCACGGCTACAAAGGCGCGTTTGAACTGGCAGCCACGGTCGATAACCTGTTTGCCTTCGATGCGACGACGCAGTTGATCGACGATCACCAGTACGCGTTGCTGGCGGATGCGTATTTGCTGGACCCGGCGACGCGGGATTTTGTTCGCGAGCATAATCCGCATGCCTTGCGCGACATGACCGAACGCATGCTGGAAGCGCAGCAGCGCGGAATGTGGAAGGAGCCTGGCGAGTACCGCGAGGCGCTGGAGAACTTGTTGTTGGACATAGAAGAAGACAGCTGATGCGCCGCCGACTCTGTGGGAGCGGGCTTGCTCGCGAAAGCGGTGTGTCAGTTGACACCATTGGTGAATGTCAGGCCGCATTCGCGAGCAAGCCCGCTCCCACAGGTAAGAGGTTTGTCAGTGAATTGCACTGATCCACCCACCGACCATGAACGAGAATTGAAGATGACCGACACCCCGCATTTCCCCTTATCCGCCGTGGTCGGCGCCGACGACTTGAAACTTGCCCTGTACCTCACCGCCATCGACCCGAAAATCGGCGGCGTGCTGATCGAAGGCCCGCGCGGCATGGCCAAGTCCACCCTGGCCCGCGGCCTCGCGGACCTGCTCGCCAGCGGTCAATTCGTTACCTTGCCGCTCGGTGCCACGGAAGAACGCCTGGTCGGCACCCTCGACCTCGACGCGGCCCTGAGTGAAGGTCGCGCACAGTTTTCTCCCGGCGTGTTGGCCAAGGCTGACGGCGGTGTGCTTTACGTCGATGAAGTCAATCTGCTGCCCGATCACCTCGTGGACCTGCTGCTCGACGTCGCCGCCAGCGGCACCAACCTGATCGAGCGCGATGGCATTTCTCATCGGCATTCGGCGAAGTTCGTGCTGATCGGCACGATGAACCCGGAAGAGGGTGAGCTGCGGCCTCAACTGCTCGACCGCTTTGGCTTGAACGTGGCGCTCAGTGGTCATACTGCACCGACCCAGCGTGGCCAGATCATCCGCCGGCGTCTGGATTTCGACAGTGATCCGCAACGGTTCTGCGCCGAGTGGGAGGGCCAGCAGCAGTCTTTGCGTGAACGCTGTGAGAACGCGCGCAGCACGCTGGCGAGCATTCCCCTCGACGATGAAGCGCTGGCACAGATTACCGAGCGCTGTTTCGCTGCGGGTGTCGATGGCCTGCGCGCCGATCTGGTCTGGCTGCGCGCCGCCCGTGCCCACGCGGCGTGGCGGGGGGCGAGCGCCATTGCCGACGAGGATATCGACGCGGTGGCCGAATTCGCCTTGCGTCACCGTCGTCGCGAACAATCGCCACCGGCGCCGCAACAGGCCCGACAACCCTCACCACAACATTCCGACCCGAGTGAAGGCCAGGGCCAATGGGGCGAAATGCCGGCCCAGGCGTTGCCGGTCGGTGCCCGACGCGAAGTGCCGAGCTGGCCAAAAAAGCCCTAGGCATTCGCCCTCGATCTGATGCGGGGGCGAATGCCAGGCCCCGCGCCGGATCGCTGGCCAACGGCAAACAGGGCACACGTCAGGCTGCACGCAGTGGTTCGATCAACTGGCCCGGCACCTTGCTCAATGGCCGTCCTCGTCAACGCCAGGATGTGCTGTTTCATTTACGCACCCGTTCGCCCCATGAACTGTGGCTGGTGATCGTCGACGCCTCGGCCTCGACGCGTCGCCACCAGGCATTGAGCGATGCCAAGGGGTTGCTGGCGCAACTGTTCGACGACGCTTACCGCCAACGCGCGCGCCTGGCGTTGTTGACGGCCAGCGGTCATGCCCCAGCGTGGCAAGTGCAGGGGTTGAAAGCGTCCAGCGGTTTACGCCACTGGCTCGATGGCCTCGGCGCGGGCGGCGGCACGCCGTTGCTGGCGGCGCTCGGCGAGGCGGGACGATGGCTCGCGGCACGACAAAAACGCTTTCCGGCGGAACAGCAGCGGTTGTTGCTGGTGACGGATGGGCGATTGAAGGAGTGGTCGAGTTTGCCGGCGCTGGAGTGTCCAGGGTTGTTGATCGATATCGAGCGCGGGCCGATTCGGTTGGGGCGGGCGCAGCAGTTGGCGGCGGAGCTACAGGCGGATTATCGACATATCGATGAGTTGATTTCAGGTTGAGTTTTACAGTGTCTGTGCTGGCCTCTTCGCGAGCAAGCCCGCTCCCACATTTGATCTGCGGCGTTCACGGATCCCATGTGGGAGCGGGCTTGCTCGCGAAGGCATCACCTCGGTATCGGATAATCACGACCAATCCGCAGCGCTGCCCTATGCTCTGAAAGCAAGCCATTCACAGGAGTGAAGCATGCGTGTTCTCGCCACAAACAGTCAGGACGATTTTCGCGTCAAAGCCTACGCCGGCACCAACGGCGTGTTGCTGGCCATGGACCTGGCCGAATCCCGTCGCACAGGCCTGCTGGGTTTCGCCATCGAGAAACAGCAGGGTAGCAAGCCCTGGTTGTTCCTCTTCAACAGCCTGACGTTCCCCGGCAAGGCGCATACATTCCCGCAGTTTCACGCCACCCCGAGCGATCTTGCGCCGTTGCAGAAATTTCGCTGGGCCGATTACGCGGTCAATCCGGGAATGACCCTCCATTACCGGATTCACCTGGCGTACGGCAGCGCTGACGCACCGCAGCTGGGCGAGTACCTGGAAGTCAGCGTCACGTCCGACAATGGCCTGCCGCAGCATCAAAGCGTGATCTTCAACCGTGCGGTGGCCGCCAGTCAGGCGTTCCAGCGCAAATTTCCCGAACTCGACGCGCTGATCAGTGCCAACAAAAACCTGCCCATCGAAGCCTGGCCCGATGCGCCTCGGCAATGGCTGGAAAACGGTTTGCTCGGACGCTTGCTGGGGTTCATCGAGCGGGCGGTGGATGATCAGTGGGCGCTGGACATCGCCATTTACGAATACGAGTTGCAGGTGATCGTCGATGCCGTCCACGCAGCGTTCGAACGTGGCGTGAAGGTTCGCGTGCTGTATCACGCGCAACCCGACGATGACGACACCGCCATCAACGAAGCCAGCCTGGAAAAAATCCCGGCGGCGAACAAGCGCGGTCGAATCACCCACAACATTTTCCACAACAAATTCATGGTGCTGAGCCGGGTCGATGCCGCCGGGCAGCTTCAGCCCGAAGCGGTGCTCTGCGGCAGCACCAACTTCACGCCCAATGGCGTTTATCGTCAGGCGAACGTGGTGCATGTGCTGGATGATGCCAGTGTCAGTGCGAGCTATCTGCGCACTTTCGAGCAAGTCTGGGCGACACCGGGCGATGTCGGCGCCACCCGGCAATGGATCACGCAACACAACCCGATGGACCCACAGCAGCCCATGTTCGCCGGCTTCTCACCGCGTTCGGGTCAGGGCGATTTACGTGAGTTCGTCGAGATCATCACCGCCGCGAAAAAAGACGTACTGTTCGTCACGGCGTTCGCGTTACCCGACGACATCCTCAACGCCTTGCTTGGCCAGCCCTACGACGACATTTTGCGTTACGGCCTGCAAAACACCGCGAGCCGCATTACCGGTTTCCACGCCGATCGTAGCGCCGAGTTCGCCGCTACCGCACTGCTCAACACCGGGCTGGAGGGCTGGCTTCGCGAAAACATGAAAGGCCAGAAGGGCAACCTGCTGGTGCACACCAAAGCCGTAGTCACCGACTTCACCAGCGACGCGCCGACGATCATCAGCGGCAGCCACAACCTCAGTGCTGCGGCCAGCAATGGCAACGACGAGAATTACCTGATCGTTCGCGGCGATACTGACCTGGCTGATCGCTACGGTTTGGAGTTGCTGCGGTTTTACGAGCATTACCGTTTTCGATATTTCGCCAAAAAGCTTGCGCTGAAGCAGGTTCATCCGCTGGCGGCGGATGACAGCTGGACCAATGACTATTACCTCTCGGGGGATTTGCGGCAGCTGTCCAGATTACGATTCTCCGGGCGATAAAGGTCTCCTTGTGGGAGCGAGCTTGCTCGCGAAAGCGATGGGTCATTCAACATGGATGTTGGCTGACACGACGCCTTCGCAAGCAAGTCGAATCGTCGCACCGCCGCTCCCACATTTGATCTTCACCAGCCTCACCATCGCCTCGTTCCCACGCCCGCGCCGATTACTTACTCATCGCCTGCCGGTACTGCCGCGTGCGGCGGCCGATGTACACGCGGTCGAGGATCAGCGCCCAGACTGCCGACACGTCGGGCCGCGGCTTGCGTCCACGGCTGAGGCGATGGAGCTGGAATTTCACCACCGCCATGCTCGCCAGCGCGGCCAACGGCTTGCGTTTCCAGCGAATCGGCGGCAGTTGCGGGTGGCTGTTCCGGCCTTCGCGCCAGTGTTTGACCAACTGCGGTTCAAGGGCCAGCGCCGTGCCAATACCGGCCATGGCGATGTCGCTGGCGAGCACCTGCTCGACGATCGCCAGGCGTCGAATTCCGCCTGTCACCATCACTGGCATGCGCGCCACGCTCGCCAGTTCGCCGGCCATCTCCAGAAAATACGCTTCCCGCGCCAGAGTCCGGCCATCGCGCGCCTCGCCTTGCATGGCGGGGGCTTCGTAGCTGCCGCCCGACAACTCCAACAAATCGATCTGCGAATCGTTGAGCCACTGGATCACTTGTCGGGCATCGTCGGCATCGAATCCGCCGCGCTGGAAGTCGGCAGAGTTGAGCTTCACCGCCACACAGAACTGCGGCGACACGGATTGGCGAACGGCGCGGACAACGTCCAGCAGCAAACGTGCGCGATTTTTGAGGGGGCCGCCCCAACAGTCAGTTCGACGGTTAGTCAGCGGCGACAGGAACTGACTGATCAGGTAACCGTGGGCCGCATGAATCTGCACGCCGGTGAATCCGGCTTTTTCAGCAAGCGCAGCGCTGGTGGCGAAGCGCGTGATCACCTCGGCGATATCGTCCTCGGACATCGGTTTGGGTTCGGCAAACATCTTGGAAAATGAGCCGAGATCCAGCGCCACCGCCGAAGGTGCCCACGCTTGCTGGCCGAGGTTGGCCATGGTCTGGCGCCCCGGATGATTGAGCTGCATCCAGAACTGCGCGCCACCGGAACGGCCAATCGTTGCCCATTGGCGAAAGCGTTCCATGTCGCGTTCATCTTCCAGCACCACGCCACCGGGGCCGGTCATCGCACGACGATCGATCATCACGTTGCCGGTCAGCAGTAATCCGGCTTCGCCCCCGGCCCAGGCCTGATACAACCGAAACAGCGCATCGGACGGCGCCTGTCCGGTATCGGCAAGGTTCTCTTCCATCGCCGCTTTGGCAATGCGATTGCCGATGGTCTGGCCGTTGGGCAAATTCAACGCTTGGAAGGGCGACATGCTTGACTCCTCATCAGTGAAGAGCAGAGGCTAAGCTTAAAGTTAACTTTAATGTCAAGCAGGCAAATGAGGCTGAGATGAAGATTGGTGAATTGGCGCAGTTAAGCGGGTTTAACCCGTCGCGTATTCGGTTTTACGAAGCCCAGGGCCTGATCCAGAAAGTGGAGCGCCGGGCGAACGGCTACCGGCATTATCCCGAGCAGGTTTTGCAAACGCTGTACCTCATCCAGTGCGCGCAGCAGGCCGGGTTCAGTCTGGAAGAGTTGAAGCAGTTGATGCCGGACACCGCGACCGGGGAATTCAAGCACGACGAACTGCTGGCGGGGCTCACGCGCAAAGTCGAGCAGATCGAAGAAATGCAGCTGCACCTGGCGCAGAGCAAGGCGAAGCTGTTGGCGGTGATCGACGATATTCAGGCAAAACCCGCCGGCATGGGCTGCGATGCCAATGCCGAGCGGGTGCTGGCTTCATTCAAGCATTCGCGTTGATGACAGCAGCGGAGGGGGCGGGGATCGGATTGCGCATCAGCGTGCCCACCACCAACGCCCCCAGCAAGGCCAGTAAGCCGGCCACCAACAGCAAGAGACTGAAGCCACCGACGAACGCCTGTCGGGCCAACGGTTCGACCGCGTTGCGAGCGGTTTCCGGCAGCAGGCCCAGCGCCGCCGTCATGTCGCCGGCCACCACCCGCGAGGCGATACCCTGAGTCTGGTCGAGCCATTGCGTACCCTGTGCCGACAGACTGGTGCGCAGCAATTGCTCGGTATGACTGGACAGCAATGCTCCGTACACGCCGATAGCCAACACGATGGCGCTGAAGCGCATGGTGGTGCTCATGCCCGACGCCATGCCGGTACGTTCCCGTGGCACGCAGGCCATGATGTTTTTCTGCGTATCGCCATTGAGCAGTCCGGCACCGGCGCCCGTCACGGCAATCGCCAGGGCAAAGGGCAGGTATCCGCCGCTGCTGACCGCCCAGGCGCTCAGCAGGTTGCCGCTTCCTACGAGGGTCAAACCGGTGGCCATCAACGTCGCCGGGGCAAAACGGCCGGCCAGACGCACGCCGATTCGCGGGCAAATCAGCATGGTCAGGGCAAACGGCAACATGCCCAGGCCTGACGCGATGGCCGAGAAACCCAGGCCGTTCTGCAGGTAGAACGGCAGCAGCGTCATCATCACCTGGGCGCAACCGGCATAGGCAAACATACCCAACAGAGCGCCGATGAAGCGCGGGTGTTTGAACAATTGCAGGTCAACCATCGGCCGCTGCTGCATTCGCTCGATCACGACGAACAGACCCAACAACAGCGCGCCGCCGATCATCCGGGCGTAGGTGGTCGGGTTGCTCCAGCCGATCCGGTTGGCCTCGATCAGGCCCCAGATCAGGCACAGCAAACTGGCGCTGAACGCCAGGCTGCCCCACGGATCGAGGCGTGCCGATTGAGGGTCGCGGGATTCCGGCACAGCGCGCCAGACCATCAGCATCAGAAACAGGCCCACCGGCAAATTGAGGTAAAAAATCCAGCGCCAGCCGATGTACTCGGTAATCAGCCCGCCGATGGTCGGCGCAGCGGTCATTGCCACGCCCATGCACGCGCCCCAGAACGCCCAGGCTTTCGCCCGCTCAACTTCATCGTGAAAAGTGTGGCCGATGGAGGCGAGCGCTGAGGTCAGCAACAACGCCGCTCCGACGCCTTTGACCGCCCGTGCGATGTCGAGGAACAACGCCGTGGGTGCCGCGCCGCAACCGATCGAGGCGAGAATGAACAGGCCCAGGCCACAGAGCAGGGTTTTCTGCCGGCCAAAGCGGTCGGCAATGCTGCCTGCCGGTAAAAGCAGGGCAGCGAAGGCGAGCATGTAAGCGCTGACCACCCATTCGATGTCGGCAAAGTTCGCACCCAGGTCCCGGGCGATCGTCGGCAGCGTGACGGCGACAATGTTGGTGTCGAGGACGATCAGCGAACAGACGCCCGATGCTGTCAGCAGTGTCAGGCGAGGACTGACACGGCTCATGATGTGATTGCCTTTTGGGCAAGGCCGTTGATCGCGGAGGCGCTAAGAGGTTTGACGTGCATGACATGGGCTCTCTACTGTGATTGCACCGCGAGCTTATCGCGACCGTTTGGCCTCATTGTTAGCCGGAAAACGGAACTTCATTACCTTTGAGCTAATGCACCGATGGATATACGGCATTTTCGCTATTTTCTGGCCGTTGCCCGGCACGGCAACTTCACTCGCGCCGCCGAACAACTGGGTATCGCGCCGCCGACCCTGACCCGGCAGATCCAGGACATGGAGAACGAACTCGGCACGCGCCTGTTCGTGCGCCAGACACGGGAAGTCAGCCTGACCGAAGCCGGCGCCGCGCTGGTGATCGAAGCCGAGGCGACGGTGCGGCAATTCGAATATGCCCAGCAAAATGCCCAACGCGCCGGGCGGGGGGACATTGGCCATATCGAGTTGGGTTACGTGGCCTCGGCGGTGTACTCGGGTTTGCTGCAAAAACAGGTACAGGCCTTCAGTCGCGAGTGTCCGGACGTCAGCCTGAATGTGCGCGAAAGCCCCATGGTGTCGTTGCCGACGATGGTGCTCGAGGGGCGATTCGACATCGGTTATGTCCGCTCGCCCATGACCTTGCCTGAAGGCCTGGAGGCTATCCGCCTGGATGCCGAGGGCTTTGTGCTGGCGCTGCCGACCGAGTCGTGGCTGTGCCGGTTGACCGAGATCAGCCCGGAGCATTTGCAGGCCGAGACGTTCATCCTTCCGGAGCAGATCAGCGGCACCTTGCAAGTGGCTGCCGAAGGCGGGTTTGCGCCGAAACTGGGCGCGCAACCCGGCGGGCTGGTGGCGGTGCTGGCGTTGGTGTCGCTGGGGCAGGGCGTGGCAGTGGTGCCGGAATCGGTGGTCGGGCATGTTGGATTGCCCGGCGTCCTGTACCGGTCGATCAAGGGCTGTGAGGCGAGCTCGTGGCTGTCGTTGGTTTATCGGCGGTTTGAGAAATCGGCGGCGGTGGTGCGGTATATCGAGCGGGTCAAAAACCGCTGACTACAGACAGGATGTCGACTTTCCCAGCCCTTTTTTCTTCAATGGAAAATTCCTACTCCAACCTGGACATACTCGATTGTGTTTCAGGAAGTACCCGACATTGAACGCGGAAATCAGGAAGCGTGTGGGGTGATACTTTTTGTTCGGTCGTAACGGGTAGCCGTCGCGGCTTTAACGTCGAAGGGTAGAAGCCAGGCACGCTTTGGAGTGCTATTTTTAGCACTTCTTAAAGCACTCTCTGGAGCACCTTCATGACACACATCCTCCTTTCGAATGTTGTAGCGAGCATTTCAGAATTGAAAAAAAATCCGATGGGTACAGTGGCTGCTGGTGGAGGACTGTCTGTTGCGATCCTCAACCGCAATGAGCCGGCTTTCTATTGCGTTCCCGCCAAAGAATACGAAGCCATGATGACCAGGCTCGAAGATCTTGAGTTGATCGCCCTTTGTAAGGAACGTGAAAACGATCCGACCATAAAGGTTTCAATTGATGACCTATGAGTTGGAGTTTTCTGAAAAGGCATGGAGGGAATGGAAGAAGCTCGGTGCAAATCTGCAGGAACAGTTCAAAAAGAAGCTTCAAGAGAGGCTGGTAAACCCTCACGCTCCCGCAGACCGGCTGGGCGGGTTTGGGAATGCGTACAAAATCAAACTGCGTAGCGCCGGGTATCGTCTGGTCTATCGCGTAGTGGATGAAGTGCTGGTCGTAACAGTAATAGCGGTGGGAAAGAGGGAGCGTGGAGCTATTTACAAGGAAGCAAGTGAGCGCTAGCTGTGCGCCGCTGGGGTACAGAACCCGCTTTTATCAGACGAACACCTCAATCCGTGGATGCGCAGTGACCATGCACCTTGACGGCGCTGCTCCTTGGCATTTCCACGCACAGCGTGGGAATGATCACCGATGGCCGTCTTCGCGAGCAGGCTGACGGTCAGACGACTCAGATTCTATTGATGAACATCGCCGACCTGATGCTTGTGCTGGTTGTCGAGAATCACCTTGCCCCACGGTCGATAGCGCAGGGAAAACACCGCCGTAGGGTGACAGCCTGCCGATGTGGCGTCCGGCGTGGCCGGTTCCGCGCGAAACGGTTGGCCCTCGGTGCTGACCTGCCGGAAGGCTTCGCGCACGATGCCGATCGGGCAGGGCAGTGCACTGGCGTAGCCGTTGCGCACCAACGGCGGCAAACGACCGGTGCCGGCACCGTCCTGCCACCACACGTGAACTCCCGCGCTCGCCAGCCCACCCAGCCACTGGCCGTTCACCTGCGGCGCGAGCTTGCCCACATTGAAGGCGCTGACGTGCAACGGTGCGTCCAGTTTGCCGGCGAAATCCTTGAGCTGGCGTTCCAGCGTTTGCCGACGATCCACGGCCAGGAAGTGAAAATCGTCGAGTTCAAGCGGCAGATACCAGCCGCTGACCGGGAGCTTCCAGTCTTTGCGCAGCCGCTGTTGCTGAGCCAGTGACTGGCCGAGCTGCGCCTGCCAGTAAACGGCAAGCCCGGCGCTGTCCAGTTCATCGATGCGCTGGTAATAGGCCGGGTCCATGCGCAAGCCGAGTACCAGCTTCAGGCCTTGTTCATGGGCCAGCTCCAGACTGTTGGCGAGCCAGCCATTCGCGCCGCCGAAGTCCGAATCTCCGTAGGCAGTCCATTGCACGACGACGGTTTGCACGCTGTGTCTGGCGGTGTCTTGCCAGATCCGCCGCCATTGCGCCTGGCTGACACTGGCGTCGACGTTCAGCGGTTGATAGAAAATCTGTTCATCGGCGCGGGCCAGGGTGCTGCTCAGTAGCAGGCAAAAAACGAGTAGAAATCGCGTCATCAGAAATTCAACTCCACGCCCAGCAGCACGCCGTTGCCGCCGTCATACAGATTACCGCTCAGGGATTGCTGGTATTCGGTACGCACCGTCAGGTGCGCGCGGTAAGCGTTGTAGATGTCGTCGTCGAACCACCATTGCCAACGCAGGCCGATACCGGTGCGCAGGTCCTGGCGCCAGTCGTTGCTCGGGTCCTGTGTGGCGAACTCGAGAAAGCCGTAAGGCATGATGGTTTGTGCGCCATTGAACGGCAGCTTCCAGGTGTGACCTTGCTGGAATCGCGACAGCCATTGGTGATCACCGGCCTTGGTCCACCACGCCGCGTCGAGGTAGAGGAAGCGTTCTTCCCAGTCGTTTTCATCGACGCGCCAATCGTTGCGGAATCGCCCCTGATCGAGGAATGACGCGGTGGCGCGCAGCAGGTAATCGGTGCTGGTGTGACCGTCCTGGCGGTGGTCGTTGAACTGGTCGGCCAGCTTTTCGGGGATGAGCAGTTGACCCAGGCTCAGATGCTGATTGTCGTTGTCATTGAACGTGCTTTGCTTGTAGATCTCGCCGTAGAAGTTGATGTTCGCGGTGCCCCACGGTTTGTAGCGCAGACCGACGCCGGTGCCGAGGGATTCGCCATAGCTCGATCGGCCCTGCCCACCGAGCAACACGCGGCCGTAGAGTGACAACGCGCTACCGGCGCGACTCGGTTCTTCTCCGAGCGCATGGTCCCAGATGGCCACTTGCACATTCTGCGAGGTGGCGCGACGTGACGAGTCGCGAAGGGTGCCATTGGGGCGGAAACTGTCGTTGGTCGAGACCCCGGCCGGCGACCAGGTGCTGGCGAGCGTGCGGCTGTCGCGGCGGGACAGGGTTTCGTGAGCGCGGCGCTGGCGATAGCGGCGGGCTTCCATGCTGCCGTCCTCATCGTCGGCGGCGATCGGGTGCTGTTCCAGGTCAATGACCCGACGCAATTCCTTGCGCGCCGCCGCGCTGTCTCCGGCTTCGTCATAACGCAGGGCGAGGGTTTCGCCGAGGCGATAGTCTTCCGGGAAATCCCGGGTAGCGCTTTGCAGGTACGGGAGGGCGTGGGCGCGCTGTTCTTTCGTGTCAGCCCCGGCGAGACGCATGCCGTAATCGGCACGGTACCGCGGGTTGTTCGGTTCGCGGCGCACGGCTTCGGCCAGCCACGTGGTGCTTTGCTCCAGCTCGCCGGCCTTCTGCGCGGTGACCGACGCCGCATAAAAATGACCGGCATCCGGCGCCTGTTGCAAGGCTGAACGTTGACGCTGCAACGCCTCTGCATGATCGCCGCGGGCGTCGGCAACCGCTGCACCGAGCGACCATTCATTGGCGCCTCGGGCTTGGCTGCGTTGCCAGTAACGTTCTGCGGCTTGAGGGTCACCAGCGGTGAGGGCGCTGCGACTGGCCGTCAGTTTGGCGTTGTCGCTCAGTTCGGCATCCGCGAAGCTGCGCCAGATGACCAGGGCGCCTGAGGAATCTCCGGCCGCCTCCAATGCATAAGCCAGCGGCAGACGGCTGCCACGGTCGCCGAGTTTTTCGGCGCTCTGATAGTAGACGACGGCTTCACCCGGTCGATCCGGCATGGCGCAGCGGCCCAGGGCGCGATAGTCGCCTGCGACCTGCGGGTGGTCGCCGATGGCTTGTTGCACCACTTTGCACTGACCCTTTTCCGCCAGTTGCGCCAACAGTTGGCCGCGAGTCGCGGGGTCGACGCGCTTGAGCAGCGACACCATGCGTTGCTGTTGCGCCGGGGTAGTCGTCGATGAAGCATAGAGCCCCGCCAGCCGTTGCAGCATGGCCACGGGCAACTTGCCGCCGTGACGATCGTAGGCGCTTTCAAGCAACTGTTGCGCGTGTTCGCGCTGGCCGGCGTTGAGCGCCAGATACGTTGCCTGATTGAGTGAACCGAGGTTGCCGGTCTGCTGGTAATGCCGCTCCCAAAGCGTTGCCGCTTCGGTGTTGCGCCCCAACGCCTGAACCAGTTCGGCTCGACGCTTCACCACGTCAGCGGTCTGTGGTTGGTCGGCGAGCCAGGCGAGCACTTTGTCGCTCTGGCCCTGGTCTTGCCAGATATCCAGCAGTTGGGCCTGTCGGCGGCTATCCCAGGGTTCCGGCAGCCGCGTGCTTTGCAGCAGCTCGGTGGCTTGCAGGCGCTGGGCCAGGATCAGCCAGGTTTGCGGTTCGTCGCTCGGTGGGCAGTTGTGCAATTGTGTGCGTGCGGCTTCCGGATCGCGACCGGACAGCCATTCGGCCGTTTCCAGGCACGGACGCTGCAATTCGCCACTCAAGCGTTGCACGGTCGGCACATCGCCGGTCTGTCGCGCCAGTTCCCACAGACGCTGGCGTTGCGCCGGATCAGCCAGATCGCTGGCCGGCAACGTTTGAATCCAGCGCTGGGCCTGCTTGACGTCACCCATGGCGATCGCCCGGTCGACCATGGCAAGGCGCACCGTGCGCGCCGCTTCGGGTGTCGGTGCCTGTTGCAGCAATTGCTGCAACGGCTGTTCGTCGAGACGTTGCACATAGGCATTGGCCAGTCGCTTCCAACCCTCGGCGTCCAGTTGCTTGCTGGCGGCCAGTGGCGCCAGTTGCTCGATGGTGCCGTCCCAGTCGCGCAATTGTTCGGACCAATTGGCGCGAGCCTCGCGCAGGATATTGTCGTCCCCCTTGGGCGCCAGTTGCGCAAGCCAGTCGTGGGCCCGGCCTGCGCCACCAAACCTGGCCAGGCTAAGGCTGTAGGCCTGCCACAGGCGTACACGCTGATTGAGGTTGCTGGTCGTCAGCCATTGTTCCACCTGCTCGCTGCTCGGCGGATCCTGTTCGATCCAGGTCAGGCGCAGGTTGAGCAGGGCGTCGTTGTTATCCGGATTGTCCGGCAGCGCTTGCACCGCATCCTTGTAACGCCGCTGCCTGGCCAGCGCTTCCACCAGCATTGCCCGGGCTTCATCGTTGTTCGGCACTTTGGTCAGCAGGTGGCGCATCAGCCGCTCGACTTCGGCCCAGTTACCTTTTTTCGCCTCGCGGTAACTGCGATCCATGTAGGGGAAACTGCGGAACTGTTCGAACTCGGTCAGTGGTTCAGCGTGTATGGAAAAGGTACTCAGGCTCAGTAACAGGCTGGCGATCAGAAGGGCATGACGATCAGGCTTCATGCGACCTCCCGGACAATGCGGTAGGCGGCCTGCTGTTCGCTGGCCTGATCGGCCAGGGCCTGTTCGAGAATGTCCTGAGTGATCATGCCGCGCGAGATCAGGTGTTCGCCCAGGGACATGTGCTCGGCATCGAAGTCGATCAACGCCTGATTGAACAGGCTCGGCGGGACCATGCCGCGCACTTGCAGCAGGTTGCCCAACAGCACTTGGTGATGACTGACGCGTTCGAGCAAGGCTTCATCGTCCTGATGACGCTCAAGCACTTCGAGCATGTGGTGAACTTCCTTATTCTGACGGGGGCTGGCGCACCAGTAGCGGATGCCCAGCGTGACCCGGCCCTGAGGCGCGAGGCGGCAGCGCACCGGGCGTTTCAATTGACGACTGATGGCGCCTAGGGAGACCTGGCTCACCGGGCCTTCGGAGGCGAGCACCAGTGTATTGCCGTCCTCAGCCACCGGCAGCACGCCGTAGTGGGAGGCGATCTTGCGCGGCACGGCGTCGATCAGACGTTTGTCGAGTTTGAACGGATTCAACGGTGCCCATTCAAGGCCCAGTTGTTCGGCAAGGGTTTCTACCAGTTGCGTGCTGTTGATGTGTTCGCGAAGCAGCAGCTCGTGGCCCAGACGCCGGCGTATCGGGCTGGTGATCGCCGCTTCCAGTTGTTCTTCGGTGAGCAGGCCTTTTTCCACCAGACGATGACCTAGCGGCGTGCGGTGGGTCTTGGTCAGGGCCGGGAATTCGTGGGTTGTCTTGTCCCACGCCACGCGGCGCGAATCACCCATTTCCATGACCTGGCGCAGCGCCCGCACGTTGGCGAAGAAGTTGATGAAGTTGCTCCATATCGTGCGCGGTGTCGACAGCAGGCCTTCGACCAGTCCGTAGTAACGGGTGACGAACCAGCCACGCTGAAACAGCCGATTGATCAACATCAACCCGTTGAGCCACAAGAGCGCCGCGAGTACCGGACTGGTGGACAGGATCGACGGATAGTGCCAGGCGGTCGGTGCAATTACCGTCAACAGCCACATCGCCAGCAGCACGAGGCACAGCAGGCTGACCAGGAAAGTCAGCAGGTAAGTGATCATGCCGCGACGGTCACGCCAGAGGAAATAGTTGAGCAGGCCCCTGGGGCTCCAGCCGAGGTTCTTGGTGCCTTGAAAAACGATGCCGACGATCCAGCGGGATTTCTGGCGGATGGCCTGCTGAAAATCCCGGGGGAAATGCTCGCGAACGCAGATCACCTGGGAAAACACACGGTCCATGCCGAACGCCCATGGCTGTTCGAGCGCCAGTTTCGGGTCGGTCACCGAGTAGCGCGCAAAGATGCACTTCATGCCTTTTTGCTTGAGGCGGAAACCGATGTCGTAGTCTTCGGTCAGGCTCTGCACGTCGAAGGCAATGCCGTCGCCGTCTTCGAGCAGGGCGCTGATGGCTTTACGGCTGAAGCAGGTGCCGACCCCGGCGCTGGGCACTTGGCCGGTCAAGGCTTCGCGGACGATCACGTCCTTGCCGTGGTTCTCGGCGAACTCGTCGACATAATGACCGGCGGTGAAGCCTCGCCACTCCGGCGCATAGGGATAGACCGGAATCTGGATCAGGTCCTTGGCCGGCAGCAGATAGTTGAAGAGGCGCAATTCCATTGGCGAAATCACGTCTTCGGCATCGTGCAGAATGAACCCGGCAAACTGGATTTTCGCCTCGCTTTCAAAGCGCAGGATCGCGTCGATGACATTGTTCAGACAGTCGGCCTTACTGGTCGGGCCGGGACGGGCGCAGACCACTTTGTGCACGTTGGGATAGTGCTGGCAGACCGCATCGACGTCGGCCTGCGTCTCGGCATCGTTGGGGTATGTACCGACGAAAATCTGATAGTTCTCGTAATCGAGGGTCGACGCCGCGAGACGCGCCATCTCGCCCACCACACCCACTTCGTTCCATGCCGGAACCATGATTGCCAGCGGTTTTTCGGCAATGGCGTACAGGCGCTCTTCGTCCGCGCGCTTGAATTTTTCATAGATTCGCCAGCGCCGGACCAGCTTGCGTCCCCAGTACACGAGATCGATGAACAGGTCATCGAGACCGAGGAGGAACATCAACAACGCGAGGACGATCGCGAGGTATTTGAGACCGAACAGGACGTAGGCAAAAAAATCGACTAAATCGAAACTCATCGTGCTTTGACCGCTGCCGAGCGCTCGCTCAACCACTGGCACAGTCGGGTGGCGATGCGTTCGCTGGCATGGCCGTCGCCATAGGGGCTGTGGACACGACTCATGCGTTCGAAGTGAGCTTCGTCATCCAGCAGCAGGCAGCTTTGCTTGACGATGCGGTCGGTGTCCGTGCCCACCAGCAACACGGTCCCGCCTTCAAGCACGGAAGGCCGCTCGGTGACATCGCGCAGCACCAGCACCGGCTTTCCGATGGCCGGGGCTTCTTCCTGGACACCACCGGAGTCGGTGAGGATGAAATGCGCACGGCCCATCAGCCAGACGAAATGCTGGTAGTCCTGTGGCGCCACCAGGTAAATGTTCGGCTTGTCCGACAGCACGCCATACACTGCTTTCTGCACCTGCGGATTGAGGTGCACCGGGTAGACGAATTGCACATCGGGGTAGCGCAGCGCGAGGTCGGCAAGGGCCAGGCAGATATTGCGGAAACCGTCGCCGAAATTCTCCCGGCGGTGGCCGGTGATCAACACCATGCGTCGATTATCGTCGAGCACCGCCAGGGGCGAGTCGGCGGCCGGATGCCAGTTGATCTCCTGTTGATGCGTGCGCATCCACAGCAGCGCATCGATCACCGTATTGCCGGTGACTTCAACAGTGGCTTTGGACACGCCCTCACGCAGCAGGTTGTTTTCACCCTTGGTGGTCGGGGTGAAATGCAGGTCGGCGAGGACGCAGGTCAGGCGTCGGTTGGCTTCTTCCGGCCAGGGCGCACGCAGGTTACCGGTACGCAGGCCTGCCTCGACGTGGCCGATGGGCAACTGCCGATTGAAAGCGGCGAGGGCGGCGATGAAACTGGTGGTGGTATCACCGTGGACCAGCACGATGTCAGGTTTCACCCGCTCGTAAGCCTGATCGAGATGAGCCAGCAGTTGCTGGGAAAGGCCGTTGAGTGTCTGACCCTGAGTCATGACCTGCAGATCATCGTCGACCGTCAGTTCAAAGGAATCCAGTACTTGCTTGAGCATCTCCCGGTGCTGACCGGTGGAGCAGATGTTCAATTCGACCCCGGGCCATTGACGCAGCACTCTGGCGAGCGGCGCCATCTTGATGGCCTCCGGGCGAGTGCCGAAAACCATCATGATCTTGAAAGACATTGACCCTCCAGGGATGCGACAAGGCGCTGGCTCCAGGCCGGCAGCGCTACTTCTGTTACTGGAACATGAATCAAAACAGCCGCATCGAGGGTTGTCCAATACGGTTTTACGCTTGATTGATGTCGATCATTGTAACGAATGCACGGTGGATAGTGGCTATTGGATCGCACCTGCTCGCAAGGAAGTCGCTTCCTTGGATGATGTTTCGTTTCTCGGCAAAAACGCACCGATTGTGAACCTGATACCCGCGCCCGTAGCCAACGACAGCGCTTCTCCATCGGCACCTTTCGTAGCACTCGCACAGGATTTTGTGAGCGCCGACGATCCGATGCGGGAGCGAGACCGGCTGCCGGCGACGACGGCGGAAAAACAATGTAAATCCGGATGTTCTACAGATTTTGTAATGATTTCTGACTGTAGGAAAAGTCCCTTGCACCTGTACGCTCCAAGGCCTTTTTCCTTTCAGGATTTGCATGAACACCCTCTCGGAGCCCCCCAGTTACCCTTCCTTCCCGTGCTACCGCGCGGTGTTGATGCACGCGAAGCATCCGGTCTTCCGACTTCTGAATACCTTTGACATTGCAGCCCCACGGCCTCTGCGCCGCGACTTGCCGTGCCCGGCATTCTGAATTCACTGAACAGATCGAGACGTTTTTATGGAATGGATAGTTGACCCCACTGCGTGGCTGGGCCTGTTGACGCTGATCGTGCTGGAGCTGGTGCTCGGCATCGACAACCTGGTGTTTATCGCGATCCTTGCGGACAAACTGCCGCCCGAACAGCGCGACCGTGCGCGCCTCATCGGTTTGTCCCTGGCTTTGCTGATGCGCCTGGGACTGCTGGCGAGCATTTCCTGGCTGGTGACCCTGACCCAGCCGCTGTTCGAGGTGTTCGACCATAGTTTCTCCGGCCGCGACCTGATCATGTTGTTTGGTGGTGTGTTCCTGTTGTTCAAAGCGACCATGGAGTTACACGAACGACTGGAAGGGCATGTCGGCGAGCGTTCTACCGGTACGACTTACGCACTGTTCTGGCCGATCGTTGCGCAGATCGTCGTACTCGATGCAGTGTTCTCCCTCGACGCGGTGATCACAGCCGTGGGCATGGTCGATGAACTGGCAGTCATGATGATCGCGGTGATCATTTCCATTGGCCTGATGATCGTCGCCAGCAAGCCGTTGACCCGTTTCGTCAATGCACACCCGACGGTAATCATGCTGTGCCTGGGCTTCCTGATGATGATCGGCTTCGCGCTGACCGCCGAAGGCCTGGGCTTCCACATTCCGAAGGGTTACCTGTACGCCGCCATCGGTTTCTCGATCCTGATCGAGGTCTTCAACCAGATCGCCCGGGCCCGACGCAAGAAGTCCATGCAAGGCCTGCGGCCGATGCGCGAACGCACGGCCCACGCGGTGCTGCGTTTGCTCGGCGGGCGCAAACTGGCGGCGGAAGAAGTCGACGAGGACATTGCGGACTTGCTGGAAAACGGTGAGGCGCCAACTGAAGTGCTGTTCGACCGACGTGAGCGGGTGATGATCAGCGGCGTGCTGCAACTGGCCGAGCGGCCGATTCGCACGTTGATGACCGTGCGCGCTGATGTCGATCACATCGACCTGTCCGACGATGCCGAAACCATTCGTACACGGCTGATGCATTCTTCCTGCTCGCGCTTGCCGCTGATCCGCGACGGTGCGGTGGATGAGCCTCTGGGCTTCGTGCATAAGAAGGAACTGCTCAAAGAATACCTGGCCGGCAACGAACCTGACCTGGAACAACTGGCGCGCAAGGCTATCAACTTGCTGGACAGTTATTCGATCCTCAACGCCCTGGAGCAAATGCGGCAAGCCTCGACGCACATTGCTTTCGTGGTCAATGAATTCGGCGACTTCGTTGGGGTGCTGACCATGACTGACATTCTGGAGTCGATTGCTGGCGAATTACCCGACGCCAGCGAAATCGAAGGCCCGGATGTGGTCGAGGACAATGGCGGCTTCCTGGTCGGCGGCGCATTGAATCTGATGCGGGTGCGCCAGCGCACCGGGTTTGCGGCGGAACCGACCGACGATTACCAGACCTTGGCCGGCTTGGTGATGAGCTTGATGGACCGATTGCCGATGATCGGTGACAGCCATGAGTGGGAAGGCTGGCATTTGACGGTGGTGGCGGTTGAAGAGCGCCGGGTGACGCGGGTCAGGTTGAGGCGGCTCGACGGGTAATTTGCTGCGTGGCTGATGGCCCCTTCGCGAGCAAGCCCGCTCCCACATTAGGAATGCATTTCCCTGTGAGAGCGGGCTTGCTCGCGAAGGCAATTTCCTACACCCCGCGTGTCTCAAATCCTTGCCGCGTTCAGGAGCACGCATGCACCAACTGTGAACCTGATACCCGCCCCCGTAGCCAACGGTAGCGTTTTCCCATCAGCACCCTCCGTTACCCCCTCCGCGCAGTTTTTTACGCATCCCTCTGATTCGAAACACTTTTCAATTTCTCCAGCATTCGCCCCACAACCTGTGGCACACTTTCTGCTGTCTATTCCGTTGTTACATACCTAGTTCCGGTATAGCGGAATAAACATCATCCTGGAGTGCTTGCCATGCATCGCCGACCTTCCTTGTTTAAAGCGTGTGTTTCTCTCTTTGCGGCTTCGGCTGCTGCCGTGGGTGTGGCCCAGGCGGCGGACAGCAAGCTCGATAGCGTGTTGGCCCGCGGGAAACTGATCGTGGGTACGGGCAGTACCAACGCGCCGTGGCATTTCCAGGGAGCGGATGGCAAGTTGCAGGGTTTTGATATCGATATCGGGCGGATGGTCGCCAAAGGGCTGTTCAACGACCCGAGCAAGGTCGAGTTTGTGGTGCAGTCGTCCGATGCGCGGATTCCCAACCTGCTGACCGACAAGGTCGACATGAGCTGCCAGTTCATCACCGTGACCGCCAGCCGTGCCCAGCAAGTGGCGTTCACGCTGCCGTACTACCGCGAAGGTGTCGGCCTGCTGTTGCCGGCGAACAGCAAGTACAAGGAAATCGAAGACCTGAAGGCCGCCAATGACAGCGTGGCCGTGGCGGTGCTGCAGAACGTATACGCCGAAGAGTTGGTGCATCAGGCGTTGCCCAAAGCCAAGGTCGATCAGTACGACAGCGTGGACCTGATGTACCAGGCCGTGAACTCCGGCCGTGCCGACGCCGCCGCCACCGATCAGTCGTCGGTGAAATACCTGATGGTGCAGAACCCCGGCCGCTATCGCAGCCCGGCCTACGCCTGGAGCCCGCAAACCTACGCCTGCGCCGTCAAGCGCGGCGATCAGGACTGGCTGAACTTCGTCAACACCACCCTGCATGAAGCCATGACCGGCGTTGAGTTCCCGACTTACGCGGCGTCCTTCAAACAGTGGTTCGGTGTCGATCTGCCGACTCCAGCCATCGGTTTCCCCGTCGAATTCAAATGATCCCGTGAGAGCGGGGCGGTGATGAATCGCCCCGCTCAAGGTACTGCTGACCATGAACTATCAGTTGAACTTTGCCGCCGTGTGGCGCGATTTCGACACTTTGCTGGCGGGGCTCGGTCTGGGCCTTGAGCTGGCGCTGGTGTCGATCGCCATCGGCTGCGTGATCGGCCTGCTGATGGCGTTTGCCTTGCTGTCGAAGCATCGCGCGTTGCGGGTGCTGGCCTCGGTGTATGTGACGGTGATCCGTAACACGCCGATTCTGGTGTTGATTCTGTTGATTTACTTCGCCTTGCCGAGTCTCGGCATTCGTCTGGACAAGATCCCGTCGTTCATCATCACCCTGTCGCTGTACGCCGGGGCTTACCTGACGGAAGTGTTCCGTGGCGGCTTGCTGAGCATTCCCAAGGGGCAGCGCGAAGCCGGGTTGGCGATCGGCCTGGGCGAGTGGCAGGTCAAGGCCTACGTCACTGTTCCGGTGATGCTGCGCAATGTGTTGCCGGCGCTGTCGAACAACTTCATTTCGCTGTTCAAGGACACCTCGCTGGCGGCGGCGATTGCCGTGCCGGAGCTGACCTATTACGCGCGCAAGATCAATGTCGAGAGCTACCGGGTGATTGAAACCTGGCTGGTGACCACAGCGCTCTATGTTGCGGCCTGTTACCTCATTGCCATGATGCTGCGTTACCTCGAGCAGCGTCTGGCGATCCGCCGATAGGAGGCCCCATGTACGAATCACCCAGTTGGTTGCATGAGTTGTGGGTTGCCCGCGAAGTGTTGTGGCAAGGCTTTCTGACCAGTGTGCAGGTGTCGGCCCTGGCGATTTTGCTGGGCACGATGCTCGGCATCGTTGCCGGTCTGGTGCTGACCTACGGCAAGTTCTGGATGCGCGCGCCGTTCCGTTTTTACGTGGACATTATTCGCGGCACGCCGGTGTTTGTGCTGGTGCTGGCCTGCTTCTACATGGCGCCGGCGCTTGGCTGGCAGATCAGCGCGTTCCAGGCCGGTGCACTGGGGCTGACGCTGTTTTGCGGTTCCCACGTCGCCGAGATTGTGCGCGGTGCGCTGCAAGCGTTGCCGAGCGGGCAGATGGAAGCGAGCAAGGCGATTGGCCTGACGTTTTTCCAGTCCCTCGGCTACGTGCTGTTGCCCCAGGCATTGCGGCAGATCCTGCCGACCTGGGTCAACTCATCCACCGAGATCGTCAAGGCCTCGACGCTGTTGTCGGTGATCGGTGTGGCCGAGTTGCTGCTCAGCACCCAGCAGATCATCGCCCGGACGTTCATGACCCTCGAGTTTTACCTGTTCGCCGGATTTCTGTTTTTCGTCATCAACTACGCCATCGAATTACTCGGCCGGCACATTGAAAAGCGGGTGGCCTTGCCATGACTCAACCTCAAGTTTCGAACGCTCAAAACGCTCAGCCCCTGCTGGACATCCGCGGGCTGCACAAAAAGTATGGCCAGCTCGAAGTGCTCAAGGGCGTTGACCTGACAATGCAGCGCGGCAACGTGGTCACGCTGATCGGTTCCAGCGGTTCAGGCAAGACCACGCTGCTGCGCTGCGTGAACATGCTCGAAGAGTTCCAGGGCGGGCAGATCATGCTCGATGGCGAATCCATCGGCTATGACGAGGTCAACGGCAAACGCGTGCGGCACCCGGAAAAGGTTATTGCCCGGCATCGTGCGATGACCGGCATGGCGTTCCAGCAGTTCAATCTGTTCCCGCACCTGACCGCGTTGCAGAACGTCACCCTCGGTCTGCTCAAGGTCAAGAAGCTGCACAAGGACGAGGCCGTGGCCCTGGCGGAAAAATGGCTGGAGCGGGTCGGCCTGCTGGAGCGACGCGATCACTATCCGGGTCAGTTGTCCGGCGGTCAGCAACAGCGTGTGGCGATTGCCCGGGCGATCGCGATGAACCCGAGCCTGATGCTGTTCGACGAAGTCACCTCGGCCCTCGACCCGGAACTGGTAGGCGAAGTGCTGAGCGTGATCAAGGGCCTGGCCGAGGATGGCATGACCATGCTGTTGGTGACCCACGAAATGCGCTTCGCCTTCGAGGTCTCGGACAAGATCGTTTTCATGAATCAGGGGCGGATCGAAGAGCAGGGGCCACCCAAGGAGCTGTTCGAACGCCCGCAGTCACCGCGTCTGGCGGAATTCCTCAAGAACACGCGGTTCTGATTTTTTTTAAAAGCACTTCACTTTCAAATCAGGAGAAACACTCATGAGCATTACTCGTTACGGCACCGGCAGCACCGCCGCTGGCGGTCAGCCTCGCCCTTTCGCCCGCGCCGTTGAAGCCGATGGCTGGCTGCACGTTTCCGGGCAGGTGCCGGCGGTGGACGGCGAGATCATTGCTGGCGGCATCGTCGAGCAGACTCACCAGACCATGAAGAACCTGATCGCGATTCTCGAAGAGGCCGGTTATGGCCTGGAAGACGTGGTGCGGGCTGGCGTGTGGCTGGAGGATCCGCGGGATTTCACCAGTTTCAACAAGGTCTTCTCCGAGTACTTCAAACCCGAGCACGCCCCGGCCCGGGCCTGCGTGCAGGCGAACATGATGGTTGATTGCAAGGTCGAGATCGACTGCATCGCGTACAAGAAAAAGGCCTGATTATCGATGGCTCTTGTAGGAGCTGCCGAAGGCTGCGATCTTTTGTCGTTTTTTGGACATGCTGCAAGGGCAAGATCAAAAGATCGCAGCCTGCGGCAGCTCCTACAGGTCGAATTTGTATGGGAACCACTGAAATGACCGAAGACACCATCAAGCGCCGGGCTCGCGGTCTGGACCGGGCGTTCGATATCCTCGATTTCCTCAAGGAGATCGGCCAGCCCCTGCGTCCGAATGAAATCGCCAGCGGCATCGGCAGCCCCAAATCCACGGTATACGAACTGGTGGCCTCGCTGCTGGAGCGGCGGATCCTCGAACCTGTGGGCAAGGAAGGACATGTCTACCTCGGCCGTCAGCTGTACTTCCTCGGCCAGGCGCACTTGCGCCATTTCGACCTCACTCGCGAGGCCGATCATGCCTTGCAGGAGATCGTCAGCCAGACCCACGAAACCGCGCAGATGTGCCTGCTCAACGGGCGTAAATACACCGTGGCCCTGATGAGAGAGGGCGAGCGGCATTTCCGCATTTCCTCGGACATCGGCGAGAACGCACCGATTCCCTGGACCGCCTCTGGACGCCTGCTGCTGGCGCACCTGAGCGACCAGGCAATCATCGACCTGATCGACCACGATGACTTCATCCTGCCCAACGGCGAACGCCTGCCGCTGGAGCAGTTTCTCGGTGAAATCCGTCAGGCCGGCATCGATGGGTTTTTCTCCTTCGATAGCGTCGCCGACACCTTCACCCATTGCTTTGCCGCCCCGGTCAAAGACCCGAACGGCATCGCCATTGCGACCCTGTGCATCGTCGCGCCACGGGCCGACGCCAAGAACAATTACAACGACTATCGCCGGGTGCTGATCGACAGCGCCAACAGCCTCGCCCGGCGTATCAACGAATAACAGCGGCTGCCTGCGGCCGCGAATGTGAGGAGTTCGACCATGTCTACTGCCCAAAATACTGCCGCCGTGGAAAAGGGCTTTGCCCAGACCGGTGCCAACCTGGTACGCGACGTCAGCCTGCCGGCGCTGGTGCTGCACCGCGAAGCGCTGGAGCACAACATTCGCTGGATGCAGACGTTCGTCAGCAACAGCGGTGCCGAGCTCGCGCCGCACGGCAAAACCAGCATGACCCCGGCACTGTTTCGTCGTCAGCTGGACGCTGGCGCCTGGGGCATCACCCTGGCCAGCGCCACGCAAACCCGTGCGGCGTATGCCCACGGCGTGCGCCGGGTGCTGATGGCCAACCAACTGGTCGGCACGCCGAACATGGCGCTGATCGCGGATTTGCTGGCGGACCCGACGTTCGACTTCCACTGCATGGTCGATCATCCGGACAACGTCGCAGACCTCGGCGCTTACTTCGCTTCGCGCGGTGTGCGCCTGAACGTGATGATCGAGTACGGTGTGGTCGGCGGTCGTTGCGGTTGCCGCACGGAACAGGAAGTGCTCGCGCTGGCCAAGGCCATCAATGCTCAACCGGCTTTGGCGCTGACGGGCATTGAAGGCTACGAAGGCGTGATCCATGGTGATCATGCCGTCACCGGCATCCGTGAATTTGCGGCGTCGTTGGTGCGTCTGGCGGTGCAGTTGCAGGACAGCGGCGCGTTCGCGATTGCCAAGCCGATCATCACCGCGTCCGGTTCGGCCTGGTATGACCTGATCGCCGAATCCTTTGAAGCGCAGAATGCCGGCGGGCGTTTCCTCAGTGTATTGCGCCCCGGCAGCTACGTGGCGCACGACCATGGCATCTATAAAGACGCGCAATGCTGCGTGCTCGAGCGCCGCAGCGATTTGCACGAAGGGCTGCGTCCGGCGCTGGAAGTCTGGGCTCACGTTCAGTCGTTGCCGGAGCCGGGGTTCGCAGTGATCGCCCTGGGCAAGCGCGATGTGGCTTATGACGCCGGTCTGCCGGTGCCGCTGCTGCGTTACAAGGCGGGTGTGGTGCCGGCGATGGGCGACGATGTCAGCGCCTGCAAGGTGACGGCGGTGATGGACCAGCATGCGTTCATGACGGTGGCGCCGGGTGTTGAGTTGCGGGTGGGCGATATCATTTCGTTCGGGACTTCGCACCCGTGCCTGACGTTCGACAAGTGGCGGACCGGGTGTCTGGTGGATGAGCAGCTGAATGTCATCGAGACCATGGAAACCTGTTTCTAAGGTTCAGACCGAGGTGCGGCCATCGCCAGCAAGCCGGCTCCTACAA
>NZ_BDAG01000042.1 GCF_002091715.1 Pseudomonas migulae NBRC 103157
AGCTTGCTAGCGATGGACGTTAACGATTACGCGTGCGGTCTGAATGAACGCGGTGTCTGGACGTCCATCGCTAGCAAGCCAGCTCCTACAGGGGAACGCAAACGCCTCAAATGACAGGTCGGCCCGCAGGCCGCCTCGTGGTGCTGTGGCGGTAGTCGCCCCCCTCGAGACACCGAACGAAGGGGCAAAAGCGTTTGGTTACTTGGCACTGTTCCAAGTAACCCGCCGTCAGGGCGGAACCAATACCCGCCATCACCCAAACAATGGATATCCCCCCAAGCGGGAAACCAACGCCCTGCAATTACTGACCAGATCAAGCGGGACACCGATATTGGCCATTTCGATCCCCTTTTGGCCGACATCACTCTATGAACTGTCCAGTTCGTCAGCAAGAATCGAAGCAGCGCTGCTGTTCCAGCACGCTCGCAACACCACAACGAGAAACCTGTTTTCCTTGCCCTTGGCAATTTTCAAGTCCTGCCGTGTACAGAACATAAAAACCAACGAGCGACACACTTGGGGAATTCATTCATGGTCACGATGAAACGCATACTGGGCGCCACCGTGTGTGGGCTGACGCTGCTGGCCAGCGCCGTGCACGCCGAACAGCGGGAACTGCGGGTGTACAACTGGGCGGATTACATCCTGCCGTCCGTGCCCAAGGACTTCGCCGAGAAAAGCGGCATCAAAGTGACCTGGGATACCTTTGACACCAACGAGTCGCTGGAAGCCAAGTTGCTCACCGGCAACTCGGGCTATGACCTGGTGGTGCCGTCGAACCAATTCATCGAAACCCAGATCAAGGCGGGTGTGTTCCAGAAACTCGACAAATCCAAACTGCCGAACTGGAAGCATCAGGACCCGGCACTGCTCGCGTTGCTGGACAAGAACGACCCCGGCAATCAGTACGGTGTGCCTTACATGTACGGCACCGTGCTGATCGGCTTCAACCCGGCCAAGGTCAAGGCCGCGCTGGGCGAGAATGCGCCGGTGGACAGTTGGGATCTGGTGTTCAAGCCGGAGAACATGGCGAAGCTCAAATCCTGCGGCGTGGCCATGCTCGACTCGCCTTCGGAAATCCTGCCGCTGGCGTTGCACTACCTGGGATTGGACCCTAACAGCCAGAACCCGGACGACTACGAAAAAGCCAAGGCGTTGATGCTGAAGATTCGCCCTTACGTCACCTACTTCAACTCCGCCAAGTACATGACCGACATCGCCAACGGCGATATCTGCGTCGCCATCGGCTATTCCGGCAGCTTCTATCAGTTCGGCAATCGCGCCAAGGAGGCGGGCAACGGGGTGGTGGTCGATTGGCGTTTGCCGAAGGAGGGCGCGCCGATCTGGTTTGACACCTTCGCCATTCCAAAAAGCGCGAAGAACGTCGAAGAGGCCCACGAGTTTCTCAACACCTTGCTGGACCCGACAGTCATCGCCCCGATCAGTGACTTCCTCGGCTACCCCAACGCCAACAAGGATTCGATTGCGCTGATCAACAAAGAGATCACCGACAACCCGAACCTGACGCCGACCAGCGAAGCGTTGAAAACGCTCTATGTGGTGCAACCGCTACCGCAAAAACTTGAACGGGTTCGCACGCGGGTCTGGACCAGCATCAAGTCCGGCGAGTAACACTCAGGGGCGAGCTATGCATTCCCCTGTAGGAGCCGGCTTGCTGGCGATAGCGGTGGGTCAGCCAACATCAATGCTGATTGCCCCACCGCCATCGCCAGCAAGCCGGCTCCTACAGGTTTCGGCGTCAGGCCACCGAGCTTTCGGTTTGTTCAGATCCGCGCCAGCGCCTGAGCCAGGTCCGCACGCAAATCCTCGACATCCTCAACCCCCACCGACAATCGCACCAACCCGTCACCGATCCCCAGTTGTGCGCGGGTGTCGGCGGGGATAGTGGCGTGGGTCATGATCGCCGGGTGCTCGATCAGGCTTTCCACGCCGCCCAGGCTCTCGGCCAGGGCGAAGATGCGCACGTTCTCGAGGAAGCGCGTGGCGCCGGCCAGATCACTTTTCAGATCGACAGAAATCATCCCGCCGAAACCGCGCATCTGCCGCTTCGCCAATTCATGTTGGGGGTGTGACGGCAGGCCCGGATAGTAGACGCGCGCTACCTGCGGCTGACGTTCCAGCCATTGCGCCAGTTCCAGCGCGTTGCTGCAGTGACGTTCCATGCGCAGTGCCAGGGTCTTCACGCCGCGCAGGGTCAGGAAGGCGTCGAACGGTCCGGCGATCGCGCCCACTGAGTTCTGCAAAAAACCCAGGCGTTCCGCCAGTTCAGGGTTCTGGCCAACCACGGCGATACCGCCGATCACGTCGGAGTGGCCGTTGAGGTATTTGGTGGTCGAGTGCAGCACGATGTCGAAACCCAGCTCCAGCGGCCTCTGGATCCACGGGCTGGCAAAGGTGTTGTCGGCCACGCAAATGATGCCGCGTGCGCGGCAGATGCGTGCGACGGCGGCCAGGTCCGTGAGGCTCAGCAGCGGGTTGCTCGGCGTCTCGACCCAGACCATCCGCGTGTCGTCCTGCAAGGAGGCTTCGAAGGCTGTCAGGTCAGTCAGGTCGACGAAATTGAAGCGATGCCCGGCGCTGCGTTTGCGCACCTTGTCGAACAGCCGGAAGGTGCCGCCATACAGGTCATTGCCGGAGACAATGTGCGAGCCAGCGTCGAGCAGTTCCAGCACAGTGGAGATCGCCGCCAGCCCGGAGGCGAACGCGAAGGCCCGGGTGCCGCTTTCAAGGTCGGCGACGCAACGTTCCAGGGCAAAGCGCGTCGGGTTATGCGAACGGCCGTAGTCGAAGCCCTTGTGCACGCCGGGGCTCTGTTGCAGGTAGGTGGAGTTGGCATAAATCGGCGGCATCAACGCGCCGGTGGTCGGGTCCGGCGTCTGCCCGGCGTGGATCACCCGAGTGGCGAAGGCGCGCGGCGCGGCGTTTTCATCGTGTTGACTCATGCAAGGGATCTCCGCAAATGATTGAGCAGGTCGACGCGGGTAATCAGGCCGTGGAAGCCCGATGCGTCGGCGATGATCGCCACCAGCCCGCGATCGAGTTCTGTCTGCAGCTGGGCCATGCTGGCGCTGGCGGGCAGTGTTTCCACTTTGTCGGTCATTGCGCTGGCCACGGTCAAGCGGAAGTGTGAAGGGTCTTCCTGCATGCCCAGCAGAATGTCGGATTCGTCGATCACGCCGACCAGTTTCTTTCCGTCCACCAGCACCGGCAATTGGGACACATCCGCCAGGCGCATGCGCTGGAATGCCGTGAGCAAAGTGTCGTCCGGGCCGACGCTGATCACCCGGCCATCCTCGAAGCGGCGTGCGATCACGTCGCGCAGATCGCCATAGGGTTTGCGTGCGAGCAACCCTTGATCGTTCATCCATTGGTCGTTGTAGACCTTCGACAAGTAGCGCGTGCCGGTGTCGCAGACGAAACTGACCACGCGCTTCGGCTCGGTTTGCTCGCGGCAATAACGCAGCGCCGCCGCCAGCAAGGTGCCGGTCGAAGAGCCGCCGAGAATGCCTTCGGCGCGCAACAGCTGGCGGGCGTGATCGAAGCTTTCCTCGTCGCTGATCGAGTAGGCATGGCCCACGCTGGACAGGTCGGCAATCGACGGAATGAAGTCTTCACCGATGCCTTCCACCGCCCACGAACCGGGTGTGATCATGGTGCCGCTGCGGCTGTATTCGGCCATCACCGAACCGACCGGATCGGCCAGTACCATCGTCAGGTTCGGCTGTACGCGCTTGAAGAAACGGGTCAACCCGGTCAGCGTGCCGGCCGAACCGACACCGACAACGATGGCATCCACGTCATGCTGGGTCTGCGCCCAGATCTCCGGCGCAGTACTGCACTCATGGGCGAGCGGGTTGGCCGGGTTGTTGAATTGGTCCGCGAAGAATGCGTCGGGAATGTCCAGCGCCAGCCGCGCCGCAACGTCCTGGTAATAATCGGGATGGCCCTTGCCGACGTCGGAGCGGGTGATGTGCACTTCGGCGCCCATGGCCTTGAGGTGGAGGACTTTCTCGGTGGACATCTTGTCCGGCACCACCAACACCACCCGATAACCCTTGGCGCGGCCGACCAGCGCCAGGCCGAGCCCGGTGTTGCCGGCGGTGGCTTCGACGATGGTGCCGCCGGGCTTGAGCCGACCGTCGCGCTCGGCGGCGTCAATCATCGCCAGGCCGATGCGGTCCTTGATCGAGCCGCCGGGGTTCTGCGATTCGAGCTTGAGAAACAGGGTGCACGGGCCGGTATCAAAACGGCTGACGCGCACTAGCGGTGTGTTGCCAATCAGTTCAAGCACGGCAGGGCGGGAATCGTTCGGCATGTTGTCACCTCTTCGCGGGTATTCGCACTGAAGGACGGCAACCGGCGGCACGTCCTCGCGCGCCCGTCGCCAACAATGCATCGCTTGGACCATAGGCCGCGATTGGCTCACTCGCAACCTCGTGCGGCCAGCCGGTCACGTCGCGGCTGGAGAGATTGCGCAAGTCGACAATACTGAGTCGACGATTATTGCGCAGGAGCGAGCACCATGAAGCAGGAAAGCAGCGCGGGCGAATCGGCCTCTGCGCTGATCGACACACGAATCAAGGAGTTGGGTGACTGGCGGGGCGAGACGCTCGCGCGCGTCCGGGCGATCATCAAACAGGCAGACCCCGGCGTGGTCGAGGAATGGAAGTGGCGAGGCGTGCCGGTGTGGTCGCATGCCGGGATCATTTGCACCGGCGAAACCTACAAAGCGGTGGTGAAAATGACCTTCGCCAAAGGCGCTTCGCTGGAAGACCCTGCAGGCCTGTTCAACGCCAGCCTTGAGGGCAACACCCGACGGGCCATTGATGTGCATGAGGGCGAAGCGATTGACGAGAAGGCGCTGCAGGCGCTCATTCGTGCGGCGGTGGTGCTCAACACACAGTCGCCGTAACGCAACCAGTAGCAGCGTCGGGCCTGCAATGTGGGGCGGGGGACTTTTTGTATCCCTGCGTATCTGCCGCGCCCACAGCTATCTTCGCTTACAAATCCATGCCATCCGCGACACGTACGGGATACACGGCGGCGGCCTAATGAGGGCACCACAACGGTATAACCGGAGAAACGCCATGTTCCGCATCAATGCTCGTCACACCGTCAAAATGCTCGGTGTCGCTGTTGTCACCACTGCCGCGCTCGCCGCGTTCTCCGGCGTGTCTCAGGCCGAAGAAGTGAAGGCCCCAGCAAAAAGCTGGCAGACAGGGATTCATCGCACCGATCTGCTGAAAAAGGATCTCGACATCGACGGTCGCGAAGTGATCCAGGTGCGGGTTGATATCGATCCGGGTGTCTCGTCGCCCAACCACTCCCATCCCGGTGTGGAAGTGGCTTATGTCATCGACGGCACGTTCGAATATCAACTGGAAGGGCAGCCACCGGTCACGCTGAAGGCCGGTGACTCGCTGTACATCCCGGCTGGCGTCGCGCATATAGCGAAGAACATCGGGACAAAAACCAGCTCCGAACTGGCGACGTATATCGTGAAGAAAGGCGAACCGCTGGTTGTGATCAAACAGTAAGTCAAAAGCACCGCAAATCCCCTGTAGGAGCCGGCTTGCTGGCGATGGTGTGTCAGCTGAGTCGATGTCGACTGACACACCATCATCGGAACGCCGCCCGCAGCAAGCCGGCTCCTACAGGGTTTCAACGCTTGGCGGCTAGCACGACGCCCAGCGCAGCAACGATCAGCCCCAGCGCGACCGCGAAGGTGACCCGCATTCCGTGGGCAACCGCTTCGGGCTGCGCCAGGGTGACGTCCACCGCCTGCGAGGCGAAGGCGAACACGGCGCCCAACGCGGAGGCTCCGGTGATGAGCCCGAGATTGCGCGACAGGTTGAGCATGCCCGAGACAACACCGCGCTGGTCTGGCGCAACATCCGACATGACTGTGGTGTTGTTGGCTGTCTGAAACACGGCATAGCCGAGTGTGATGACCACCATCGGCGCAACGTAGCCGCCGATGCCGACTGTCAGCGGCAACACCGACAACGTGAGGCAACCGATGGCCATCGCGATCAGCCCGGCGACCGTCATCCGTTGTGCGCCGAAACGGTCGGCGATCCGGCCGGCGGGCACACCCGTCAGCGCCGCGACACACGGCCCGACCGCGAGCACTATTCCCACCACAACCGCCTTCAACCCAAGCCCGTGGGCCAGATAAAACGGCCCGACCACCAGCGTCGCCATCATCACTGTCGCCACCAGCGTGCTCATCGTCAGGCTGGCGCTCAGCACCGGGTTGCGAAACATCGGCAGTCGAATCAACGGCGAGGCAACTCGTGTCTCGATGAACGCGAAGAGCCCGACACCGACCCCCGACGCCAGCAGCAACCCCATATTGAACAGCCCGAAATGGCCGCGACCGAGGGTCATGGCCAGCGCATACGCCGCCAACGTCAGCGCCAACACCAGCGTGCCCCACGCATCGAAACGGGCCCCCTCGGTTGCTGGCTTCTGGCGGTCGGCGGGCAGATAGAGATGCGCGAGCAGTAACGTCATCAGGCCCAAGGGCACGGTGACAACGAAGAGCGCCCGCCAGCCGAATCCGGCAATCAGCAAACCGCCGAGCGACGGTCCCATCGCGGTGCCAATCGCCGACATCGTCCCGAGCAAACCCATGGCACTCCCGGTTTTGTTCTTCGCGACCGTCTCGCCAACGAAGGCCATGGTCAGCGCCATCATGATCGCCGCGCCGAGCCCTTGCAGTGCCCGGGCGCCAATCAACATCCCCAGTGTCGGTGCACAAGCGCACAGCGCCGAGGCCACGGTGAACACACCGATGCCGCCAAGCAGCAGCCGGCGACGCCCGATCAGGTCACCGAGCCGACCGACGCTGACGATCAGGGTGGTGATCGCCAGCAGATAAGCAATGACGATCCACTGCACTTCCTGGAACGTCGCGTTGAACACCTGCGCCAGCGTCGGCAACCCCACGTTGGCGATGCTGGTGCCGAGCGACGACAGCAGCATCGACAGCGACAGGCTGATCAGCGCCCAGCGTACGGAAGGGGTCTGTGGTGCGCTGTCTACGAGGGCAATAGTCGGCTTCATTCTGTCTCTCTTGATCTGGCCACTCCCGAAGCGGAGCTATCGGAAATCTACGCCGGCGCCTAACATGGCGGAAGGCGCACGGTTTGCACTGTACTCGTGCGTTCAACGCCATCTCACTTTGCCGCGGGGCGATCCATGTCCAATCCCGATTTCAATCTGCTGGTCACCCTCGATGTGCTGCTCGCCGAGGGCAGCGTGGCGCGGGCGGCCAAACGCTTGCGGTTGAGCCCTTCAGCGATGAGTCGGGCGTTGGCAAGGTTGCGAGAAACCACAGGCGACCCGCTGCTGGTCAGGGCCGGGCGCGGGCTTGTCGCCACGCCTCGGGCGCTGGAACTGCGAGAGCGGGTCAGCCAGTTGGTGCAGGACGCCGAAGCAGTGTTGCGTCCGGCGCAGCAGCCAGACCTGAAGCAAGTGGTCCGCACGTTCACATTGCGCACCAGCGAAGGTTTTGTGGAGAACTTCGGCGCGCCGCTCATTGCACGCCTCGCCGAACAAGCCCCCGGCGTGCGTCTGCGCTTCATGCACAAACCTGACAAGGACAGCACGTCGCTGCGTGACGGGACCGTTGATCTGGAAACCGGTGTGGTGGGGAGTGCCGCCGGGCCTGAGCTGCGTACGCAGGGTTTGTTCCGCGACCGTTTTATCGGGGTGGTGCGAACGGATCACCCGCTGAACCAGGGCGAGATCACTCCGGAGCGTTTTGCGGCAGGCGGCCATATCAGCGTCTCGCGGCGTGGGCTCGACAAGGGGCCTGTCGATGAAGCGCTGGCGACGCTGCAACTGGAACGGCAAGTCGTGACCACCGTTGCCGGTTTCTCGACTGCGTTGGCGCTCGCCCGCGCCACTGACCTGATCGCTACCGTTCCTGAGCGCCACACCGAAAACCTGCGGGCGGGCATGCACAGCTTTGCGCTGCCGCTTTCCTTGCCGGAGTTCACTGTAGCGATGCTGTGGCATCCACGGCTGGATGCCGATCCGGTGCATCGCTGGCTACGAGGGTGTGTTCGTGAGGTCTGCGCGCAATAACGTCGCGGCTACGCGCAGGAAATGGCCGCGACCACGGTGTTGCGTGTCTTGATGAACGAGTTTTCCTGCAAGATCCGCACGGACGGGCCGAAGGACGCAGACGCTGATCTGGATTTGCCGATCTGGGCGGGTGTGCTGCCGATCAAGTCGGCACCGCTGCCACCGGTGCCGGAGCACGCCGGTAGGGTTGCGCCGGCGTATGTCACTGAATGGTGTTGACGGGTGACCTCAAAAAGTGAACGACCGAGACGAGTGCTGAGCCAGTTCGGCATCCAGCAGGTGTTCGGCCAGCACATCATTCAAAAAGCGGAACTGATCGTTGAGCCCGACCACTTCGTTGCTGAAGTGGTTGGCGGCGGCTGGCATCAGCAGCGCTTCGAAATTTTTGTCGAACACCAGCGACAGCACTTTGCGCGAGACGACCTGTTGCGAGTAGTAGTTGTTGCCGAACACCGGAAAGCTCACGGCGAGGGTGACGGTGTGGATCATGATGTGCGCTCCTCGGTCAGGACGTACCACGAAAAAACGGTCAGCGTGAAGGCTGTCAGGGCCAGGCAGGTCAGCAGATGGATCAACATGATTTGCCCCTCCGGTTCGGGGTTTTGTGTCGGGTTGAAGTTGATCCTACGCTGACGGTTCATGAGCGGAAGGCATTCACGGCGATGGTGAATATCGATGTGACTGATGGTCGGGTTTTGTGGTGTTCATTCAGGCCTCTTCGCGAGCAAGCCCGCTCCCACAGTGTTGTGTGGTGTAACGAAGATTCGTGAGCGACGCTGGTCCCCTGTGGGAGCGGGCTTGCTCGCGAAGAGGCCCATGAGAACACCATCAACCCCAGAGCAGGCACCCACTGCCGCCTATACTCAAATCAGGGTGCTTTAACCCCCGGATATCCTGTTCGGGGGAAGACCGTAGGACATGCGATCTTGAACCTGCGTTCGCTGATCGTCGCCGTGCTGCTGGTGTTGGCGGGATGCGTCACGCCTGCGCGTGCGCCGGCGCCAGCGCCGCCGGTGATCATTTCCCCGATCACCTGGCAGCAGGTGGATCGGGACATCGTCGCCGCGTCCCAGTCCGCTACCGAACAGGCAAGAATCTACTCGCGCGGCGCCATGGCTTACTGGCGAACCCGGGTCTATCAACTGACCGAAGAAAACTTCATCCCCTGGTTCAGTAGCTACTGGACCCAGGAATGGCTGTCGATGAAGGTCAGCTGGTACTCCCTCAGTGCCCAAGGCGAGCAGGAAGCTTCGTCCAAGCGCCTGGCAGCCTATCTGCTGGAGCAATACCAGAAGCGTGTGCTGGCGCCGGCCGCGGTAGAGATTGATCCCGAGCAGATCCTCGGTCTGGCCACGGCGTTCTACGTGGATATTCTTCAGGAAGAACTGCAAAAAATCTCCCAACGCCACGGCGTTCCAATGGCCCAGCTCAATGGCCGTATCCAGAAAATCCCGGCCATCGCCCTCGGGCCGCCGCCCGCACGGGACGCTTCGCTGTACCAGGTCGTGCACACCCAGCCGCTCAATACCCTGCCGGCGTACGCAGCGCTGATCGACAAGATTCACAAGGCCGGCGGTAGCAAGGGGGTTGATTCGACCGACACCGCCATGGCGCCCGTGGCCAAGCGCGCCAGCAAAAGGATGGAAGCCGAAATGGCCCCGCGCGGTGCCGCCAGCGCGGTGTCCGCAGCGGTGGGCAAACTCGCCGGAGGCTTGATTACGCTGGGCGTGGCGGGGATTCGCGCGCTGATCCAGGCCAACGACCGACCGGACAGTGAGGCACTGATTCGCAGCAGTCTGGGCAACACGTTCGACAAGGCCTGGATAAAAATGGTGCAGAACCCAACCACCGGTGTGATGGCGGGCACGTTGTACATGGCAGGGCAGATTGAGGGCAATCTGGCGGGGAGTGCCGAAATACCGTCGGTCAGTTCGGGCAGCGACGCTGTCGATTGGAGTCCGTCCGAACCGACTAACCCGCAGATCGCCCCATAACCCAAGGAGAACGACCATGTCCTACGTTGATGGCTTCCTCGCAGCCGTACCTACGGCCAACCGCGAAAAATTCAAAAAACACGCCGAAACCGCTGCGGCCATTTTCAAGGAAAGCGGCGCGCTGAGCCTCGCCGAATGCTGGGGGGACGACGTGCCCGACGGCAAGGTGACTTCGTTTCCGATGGCGGTGAAACTCAAGGAAGACGAAACCGTCGTGTTTTCCTGGATCGTCTGGCCGGACAAGGCGACCCGCGACGCCGGGATGGAAAAACTCATGAACGATCCGCGCATGCAGCCGGACGTCAATCCGATGCCGTTCGACGGGCAGCGTCTGGTGTTCGGTGGTTTTGAAATGATCGTGAAAGCGTGAGCCTCAACCGCAGGATCACTCCGGCGCCGGGGTGATCCTGCAACTTTTTCGATTACGGATCTCGCTGTCCGTCGGTCGCTCCCTGACGAACTCGAAACGCGGCTCACCTTCGCTATAGTGAACCAGCCAGCCCCATTCCAGCTCTGACTCATCCTGACCCGGTTGCGGTGGCGTGGCCCACCATGGCTCTTTGCTGATGATCTCTCGCATGGGGCCCTCCCGTCGATTCGGTTGGTTCAACTATAACGTGCGTGTCAGGAGGTGCCAGGCGTGAGCGACGAAACCCCGGAGCCGGTCAAACGGCTGTTTTTTGCTTTGGGTTGCCCGCCCGAGCAACGCAAGGCCATCGCCCAATGGCGCAGCGCGCTGCAATTGCGCAATGGGCGCCCGGTGCCGGCGGAAAACTTTCATCTGACATTGCTGTTTCTGGGCGCGGTGGGTGTAGCGCAGATTGCCGAGATCTGCGTGGCGGTGGCGAAAGTTCGTGTGCCGGGTGTGGCGTTGCGGGTGGCACTGGATCGGCTGGATGTCTGGCGCAGGGCGGGGGTGCTGATCCTCGCGCCGGAGCAGGCGCCGCCGGAGTTGTTGCGGCTGGTGTATGCGCTGGAGCAGGCGATGTTGCCGTTCGGCTTTGACGAGGCGTCGAAGGAATTCCGGCCGCACCTGACGTTGATGCGCGACTATCGGGCGCCGGTGCCTGAATCGGCGACGCCGCCGGAGTTTTTTCTGCGGGCAGACCGATTTGCTTTGTTCGAATCGCACAAGGGCCGCTATCGGGCGCTGGCCGAATGGCCGCTGGTTCCGGCATAAAAAAAGCGCCCGAGGAGGGCGCCAAACTCACCTTAACCGAGGAAGCCAGGTGAGGCCGTTCGTCAGAGAGGAGTGCAGCGGTGGTAAGGCGCTGCGTGAACGGAAAACGGTAAGTGGCCAGCATCTATGTTGAAGGTTATGGCCTCATCGCCAGCAAGCCGGCTCCTACAATGATCTGCGGCGCGACGCATACCCTGTAGGAGCTGGCTTGCCGGCGATGGCGATTTCGGATTCAGCGACTATTTCCCGAGCTTCACCCGCGTCCAGCCACGGGTCATCACCCGCTGAACCCCGATCGGCATGTCCGGAATCGCATACAACGTCGCCATCACGGCCAGAGGCGGATACGACCCCGGATCATTGCGGATCGCCTCATCCACCAATGGCGTCGCCGCTGCGTTGGCGTTGCTGTAGCCGATGTTGTTGGTGATCTCGGCAATGATGTCCGCACGCATCAGGAAGTTCATGAACAGGTAGGCGTTCTCGACGTTCGCCGCATCCCGCGGGATCGCGACCATGTCGTAGAAACTGCCGGCGCCTTCTTTCGGAATGCTGTAGTCGATCTTCACCTTGTCGCCCGCTTCCTGCGCGCGGGCCTTGGCTTGCAGCACGTCGCCGGAATAACCGACCGCCACGCAGATGTTGCCGTTGGCCAGGTCGGAGATGTACTTCGACGAATGGAAGTACGCCACCGACGGCCGGATCTTCATGAACAGCGCTTCCGCTTCGGCGATCTGCGCCTTGTCCTGGGAGTTCACCGGGTAGCCCAGATAGTGCAGGGCCGCGGGCAGCATCTCGGTCGGCGAATCGAGGAAACTGATGCCGCAGGCTTTCAGTTTTTCCGCGTTTTCCGGTTTGAACAGCAAATCCCAGGAGTGGGTCGGGGCGTTGGCGCCAAGCACTTCCTTGACCTTCTGCGGGTTGAAACCAATACCGATCGAGCCCCACATGTACGGGAAGGCGTGACCGTTATCCGGATCGCTGGCAGAGGCGTTTTTCAGCAGGACCGGGTTGAGGTTTTTCCAGTTCGACAGCTTCGACTTGTCCAGTTCCTGGTAGACGCCAGCCTTGATCTGCTTGGCCAAAAAGCTGTTGGACGGCACGACGATGTCGTAGCCGGATTTGCCCGCGAGCAGGCGTGCTTCAAGGGTTTCATTGCTGTCGAACACATCGTAGGTCACGCGGATGCCGGTCTCGTCTTCGAACTTCTTGACGGTGTCCGGGGCGATGTAATCCGACCAGTTGTAGACGCGCAGTACCTTGTCATTGGCCTGGGCGCCGGTGGCCATTGCGCCCATTAAGGACAGTGTCAGCAGAGTCCTGCCAAACATTTTCATCGGTACAACTCCATTCTCTTTTTATTCAAAATCACACAGCAAGAAAGCTTGCACGTTCCTTGTAGGAGCGAGCTTGCTCGCGAAAAACCTGAGGACGCCGCGTTCAATCAGACAGCCCGCGTTATCGTTGAAGTCCATCGCGAGCAAGCTCGCTCCTACAGGTGCGGGGGCGGTGTTACGCCGTCGCTTCTACCACCTGCTTTTTCGGCTGTTGCCAGGATTCGCTGGCGGTCTGGTCCATCGCTTCCTGGATCGCCCGTTTACGGGTGGCTTCGGCGCGGCGGCTGAAGTACCAGACCATGAAGGTCACGATCGAAACGGCGAGCAGAATCAGGCTGGCCACGGCGTTGATCTCAGGCTTCACCCCCAGACGCACCGCCGAGAACACTTCCATCGGCAGGGTCGTCGAACCCGGGCCGGACACGAAGCTCGCCAACACCAGATCATCCAGCGACAGGGCAAACGACATCATGCCGCCGGCCGCCAGCGACGGCGCGATCATCGGAATGGTGATCAGGAAAAACACCTTGAACGGCTTCGCCCCGAGGTCCATGGCCGCTTCTTCGATGGACAGGTCCAGCTCACGCAAACGCGCCGACACCACCACCGCCACATACGCCGCGCAGAACGTGGTGTGGGCAATCCAGATGGTGACGATGCCACGCTCCATCGGCCAGCCGATCAGCTGCGCCATGGCCACGAACAGCAGCAACAGCGACAGCCCGGTGATCACTTCCGGCATCACCAACGGCGCGGTCACCAAACCACCAAACAGCGTACGACCCTTGAAACGCGTCACGCGAGTCAGCACAAACGCCGCGAGTGTCCCCAGCGCCACCGCCGCAATCGCGGTGTAGCAGGCGATTTCCAGCGAGCGCACCACCGAGCCCATCAGTTGCGTGTTATCGAGCAACCCGGCGTACCACTTGAACGACCAGCCACCCCAAACGGTGACCAGCTTGGAAGCGTTGAACGAGTAGATCACCAGAATCAGCATCGGCAAGTAGATAAACGACAGGCCGAATACCAGCATGAACTTTGAAAATCCGAAGCGTTTCATCCCCGTGCCTCCATCTCTTTGGCCTGGCTGCGGTTGAACAGCAGAATCGGCACAATCAGGATCAACAGCATCACCACCGCCAGGGCAGATGCCACCGGCCAGTCGCGGTTGTTGAAGAACTCTTGCCACAGCACACGGCCAATCATCAGGGTTTCCGGGCCGCCCAGCAGTTCCGGAATCACGAACTCACCGACCACCGGAATGAACACCAGCATGCAACCGGCGATGATCCCGTTCTTGGCCAGCGGCACGGTGATTTTCCAGAAGTTGTTGAAGTTGCTCGAACCCAGGTCCGAACCCGCTTCCAGCAAGCTTTGATCGTGCTTGACCAGGTTGGCGTACAACGGCAACACCATGAACGGCAGGTAGGCATAAACCACGCCGATGTACACGGCTGTGTTGGTGTTGAGGATCTCGATCGGGTGATCGGTCAGCCCGGTCCACATCAAAAACGCGTTGAGCAAACCGTTGTTGCTGAGGATGCCCATCCACGCATAAACGCGGATCAGGATCGCGGTCCAGGTCGGCATCATGATCAACAGCAGCAAGACGTTTTGCGCTTCCTTGCTCGCTTTGGTGATCGCGTAGGCCATCGGGAAGCCGATCACCAGGCACATCAGCGTGCTGAAAAACGCGACCTTCAACGAGCCGAAGTAGGCCGAGATGTACAGCTCATCCTCGGTCAGCAGCAGGTAGTTGCCGACATTCAGGAACAGCTGGAATTTCTGTTCGGCGAAGGTATAGATCTCGGAGTAAGGAGGAATGGCCAGCGCCGCTTCCGAGAAGCTGATCTTCATCACCAGGAAGAACGGCAACAGGAAAAACAGGCACAGCCACAGGAATGGAATCCCGATGACGAGCTTTCGACCACTCGGCATCAGCCGCATGAACTGCTGATTGAGTGTTTTCATGAGCGCAGTACCACGCCGCTGTCGTCTTCCCACCACACGTAGACCTTGTCGTCCCAAGTCGGACGCGCGCCACGGCGTTCGGCGTTGGCCATGAACGACTGCACGACTTTGCCGCCAGGCAGTTCGACGTAGAACACCGAGTGTCCGCCGAGGTAGGCGATGTCATGCACCTTGCCCTGGGACCAGTTGTAGCGGCTTTCGGGCTGGGTGGTGCTGACCAGCATTTTCTCCGGACGGATCGCGTAGGTGATCGACTTGTCCTGCACCGAAGTGCTGACGCCGTGACCGACGTAGATCTTCTGTTCCAGATCCTTGCTGTGAATGATCGCGTGACCTTCAAGGTCTTCCACGACCGTGCCTTCGAAGGCGTTCACGTTGCCGATGAATTCGCAAACCATGCGGCTGACGGGAGCTTCATAGATGTCGACCGGGCTGCCGATCTGGGCGATCCAGCCCAGGTGCATGATCGCGATGCGCTGGGCCATGGTCATGGCCTCTTCCTGATCGTGGGTCACCATCACGCAGGTCACGCCGACGCGCTCGATGATTTCCACCAGTTCAAGTTGCATTTGCGAACGCAGCTTTTTATCCAGCGCGCCCATCGGTTCGTCGAGCAGCAACAGCTTCGGACGCTTGGCCAGGGAGCGGGCGAGGGCCACACGTTGACGCTGACCGCCGGACAACTGATGGGGTTTGCGTTTGGCGTATTGGGTCATGTGCACCAGGCGCAGCATTTCTTCTACGCGGGCGTCGATTTCACTGGCGGGCAAACGGTCCTGCTTGAGGCCGAACGCAATGTTCTGCGCCACGGTCATGTGCGGGAACAGGGCGTACGACTGGAACATCATGTTGATCGGCCGTTCGTAGGGCGGCATGTCGGTGATGTCCACGCCATCGAGCAGAATCCGCCCTTCGGTCGGGCGCTCGAAGCCGGCGAGCATGCGCAGCAGCGTCGATTTGCCGGAACCGGAACCGCCGAGCAGGGCGAAGATTTCCCCTTGATGAATCTCAAGCGAAACATCGTCCACTGCGGTGGTTTCGTCGAATTTCTTGGTGACGCGGTCGACTTTCACCAGCACCTTTTTCGGTGACGGGTGACCTTCAAGAGCCTTCCTGTAAATGCTGGAGGCGTTTGCCATGTGAAACTCCCAACAGGTTTCAGTCGTCGGGCCAACGCGGCCTGACTTAAGAGTGGATTGCAAGCCCGGGGTGCAGTGATCCCCTGTGGGAGGGGGCTTGCCCGCGAAAGCGGTGTATCAGGCAACAATGATGTCGACTGACACGCTGTCTTCGCGAGCAAGCCCGCTCCCACAGGGATTTGCGTTTGGATCAATTGCTTCATCCATACCGCTCGGGCTTATTCGGCGCCGCCGTCCTGGCTGCCTGGGTCGTACTTGTTGTTATTGCAGTGTGTTGTTGTCGCGAGCCACGGACGCGCAAAGGCACGCCCGCCAAACTCGCGGGGGCAGTAAATGGGTGTTTTGGGTCAGCGGGTTTTACGCAGCGCGGCCCGTCGCCGGCAGGCATCGCCGAACGCCTGGAAAATTCTCAAATAGGGCGGATTCGAAAGCACCTGCCATTCCGGGTGCCATTGCACGCCGACGGCGAAGGTCGGGCTATGGTCCACCGAGATCGCCTCGATCAGACCGTCTGGCGCAATCGCTTCGGCACGCAGGCCGGGCGCCAGGCGATCGATGCCCTGGCTGTGAATCGAATTGACCATGAATTCGGCCGGCAGCTCCAGCGCTTCGAACACGCCACCCGGTCGCACCGTTACCGCATGCGCCGGGGCGTATTGCACCGCCAGCTCGGGGCTGTCCGCTTCGCGATGATCGAGCATGCCCGGCAGTTCATGCACCTTCTGGTGCAGGCTGCCGCCGAACGCCACGTTCATTTCCTGAAAGCCGCGGCAGATGCCGAGCACAGGAACGCCCGCCGCAATGGCCGCACGCAATAAAGGAAGGGTCGTGGCGTCTCGCGCCGGATCGTGATCCGTGCCGGGGGCGCTGGCCGGGCCTTGATAGTGGAAAGGCTCCACATTCGACGGCGAGCCGGTCAGCAACAGACCGTCGAGGTGCGCGAGCACATCCTCGATTTCGGTCAGTTCGCCTAAGGAAGGAATGACCACAGGCAGCCCCAGAGCCGCGACGCTGACAGCACGCAAGTACTTGTCGCCGCTGATGTGGTAGGGGTGCGGGCCAATCTGTTTGATGCACGCAGTAACACCGATCAATGGCTTGAATGCCATTTTTATCACCTCGAAGTTTCACACTTGAACGAGCTTTTCCGGAGCTTAGCCTTGTTGATTTTAATTAACAACTCTCATGTAAAAAATTCTAAACGCCATACGTCCGATCGCTAGTCTTTGCGCGGCGTCCAAGGCTCATCTGGCACTCTCGCGTCCAAAAAAGCCCCGAAAATAAAGGATGAGAGGCTGAGTGTTCGCTATTGACTTCACTTTGCCGTTCGGGTTGACTGGGCTCGCAACAAGGTAGTGAACATAATAATTAACAGCTAATAGGTGCATCATGTCGGTCCCTCTGCGTGCCGTTCAACTCAACGAAGCAAACGCATTCCTTAAGAAATATCCTGAGGTTTTGTACGTCGACCTTCTGATTGCGGATATGAACGGTGTGGTGCGCGGCAAGCGCATCGAGCGCACCAGTCTTCATAAGGTTTACGAAAAAGGCATCAACCTCCCGGCGTCTCTGTTTGCCCTGGACATCAACGGCTCTACGGTGGAAAGCACCGGCCTGGGTCTGGACATCGGCGACTCCGACCGGATCTGCTTCCCCATCCCTGGCACCCTGAGCATCGAGCCGTGGCAGAAGCGCCCAACCGCTCAGTTGCTGATGACCATGCACGAACTGGAAGGCGAGCCTTTCTTCGCTGACCCGCGTGAAGTGCTGGCCAACGTGGTGCGCAAATTCGACGAACTCGGCCTGACTATCTGCGCGGCGTTCGAGCTGGAGTTCTACCTGATCGACCAGGACAACGTGAACGGTCGTCCGCAGTCGCCGCGTTCGCCGGTATCGGGCAAGCGTCCTGTGTCGACCCAGGTGTATTTGATCGACGACCTGGACGAATACGTCGATTGCCTGCAAGACATCCTCGAAGGCGCGAAAGAGCAGGGTATTCCTGCCGACGCCATCGTCAAGGAAAGCGCCCCGGCGCAATTCGAAGTGAACCTGCATCACGTCAATGACCCGATCAAGGCCTGCGACTACGCGGTGTTGCTCAAGCGTCTGGTGAAAAACATCGCCTACGACCATGAGATGGACACCACGTTTATGGCCAAGCCGTATCCGGGCCAGGCGGGCAACGGTCTGCACGTGCACATTTCGATTCTCGACAAGCAGGGCAACAACATCTTCGCCAGCGAGGATCCCGAGCAGAACGCCGCGCTGCGACACGCGATCGGCGGTGTGCTCGAGACCCTGCCGGCGCAGATGGCGTTCCTCTGCCCGAACGTCAACTCGTACCGTCGTTTCGGCGCTCAGTTCTATGTACCGAACTCGCCGAGCTGGGGCATCGACAACCGTACCGTCGCGGTACGTGTGCCGACCGGTTCAGCGGACTCAGTGCGCATCGAACACCGCGTTGCCGGTGCGGATGCCAACCCGTACTTGCTGATGGCTTCGGTGCTGGCCGGTATCCATCACGGCCTGACCAACCAGATCGAACCGGGTGCTCCGGTCGAAGGCAACAGCTACGAGCAAAACGAGCAGAGCCTGCCGAACAACCTGCGCGATGCACTGCGCGAGCTGGACGACAGCGAAGTCATGGCCAAGTACATCGACCCGCTGTACATCGACGTGTTCGTGGCCTGCAAGGAAAGCGAGCTGGCCGAGTTCGAGAACTCCATTTCGGACCTTGAGTACAACTGGTACCTGCACACCGTTTGACGAGATCTGCGTCGTCCACACCTCTCGTGCACGACACAAAACTCTGTAGGAGCCGGCTTGCTGGCGATAGCGGTGTATCAGGCGAGATCAATGTTGATTGATCCACCGCCATCGCCAGCAAGCCGGCTCCTACAGTTGATCGCTGTCGGTCACACAACCCTGTAGGAGCCGGCTCGCCGGCGATGGCGGCCGCTCAGCCACCACAAATGCCCAAGGCCACCCAACATTCCTCTGCGTCGAGTCACAACCATGACAAACACTCGCAGCGACTGGGAACAACGCTTCCAGTCCCTAACCATCGAAGGCCGTGCCTTCATCGATGGCCAATACCGCGCCGCCCTCAGCGGTGACACCTTCGAATGTGTCAGCCCGGTCGACGGCCGATTCCTGGCCAACGTCGCCAGCACCGACGAAGCCGACGCCAACGAAGCCGTCGCCGTCGCGCGTAGAACCTTCGACTCCGGCATCTGGGCCAACCTCGCTCCGGCCGAGCGCAAGCGCATCCTGATCCGCTTCGCCGACCTGATTCTGGCCAACCAGGAAGAACTCGCCCTGCTCGAAACCCTCGACATGGGCAAGCCGATCAACGACTCGATGAACATCGACATCCCGGCGACCGCCAACGCGATCCGCTGGACCGCCGAAGCCATCGACAAGATCTACGACGAAGTCGCCGCCACGCCGCACGACCAACTCGGCCTCATCACCCGCGAACCTGCCGGTGTTGTCGCCGCCATCGTGCCGTGGAATTTCCCGCTGATCATGGCCAGCTGGAAGTTCGCCCCGGCGCTCGCAGCGGGCAACTCGTTCATCTTGAAGCCCTCGGAAAAGTCGCCACTGACCGCGATCCGCATCGCGCAGTTGGCACTGGACGCCGGCATCCCGAAAGGCGTGTTCAACGTCCTGCCGGGCTACGGCCACACCGTCGGCAAGGCGCTGGCGTTGCACATGGACGTCGACGTGCTGGCCTTCACCGGCTCGACCGCGATTGCCAAGCAGCTGATGATCTACGCCGGCCAAAGCAACATGAAACGCGTCTGGCTCGAAGCAGGGGGGAAGAGCCCGAACGTGGTGTTCGCCGATGCGCCGGATCTGCGCGCGGCAGCACAAGCGGCGGCCAGCGGCATCGCCTTCAATCAAGGCGAAGTCTGCACCGCCGGTTCGCGATTGCTGGTGGAGCGTTCGATTCGCGAGCAGTTCATTCCGCTACTGGTGGAAGCGCTGCAAGCCTGGAAACCGGGGCACGCCCTCGATCCGCAAACCACCGTCGGTGCGGTCGTCGATCAGCGTCAACTGGACAACGTGCTGCGCTACATCCAGGTCGGCAAAGACCAGGGCGCGCAACTGATCGCGGGCGGCAGTCGCACCCTCGAAGCCACCGGCGGCCTGTACGTGGAGCCGGCGATTTTCGACGGCGTGACCAACGCCATGACCATCGCCCGTGAAGAAATCTTCGGCCCGGTGCTCTCGCTGATCACCTTCGACACCGCTGAAGAAGCCCTGGCCATCGCCAACGACAGCATCTTCGGCCTGGCCGCCGGCGTCTGGACCAGCAACCTGAGCAAGGCCCACACCTTCGCCCGCGGCTTGCGCGCCGGCAGCGTCTGGGTCAACCAGTACGACGGCGGTGACATGACCGCGCCGTTCGGCGGGTACAAGCAGTCGGGTAACGGTCGGGACAAATCGCTGCACGCGTTCGACAAATACACCGAACTCAAAGCGACCTGGATCAAGCTCTAACACTTCTACAACGGCGGTCGCCGGCACATGCCAGCGGCCATCGGAGAAACCTATGAAACAGACTCATGTAAACAGTTACTACGCCGCAACCCGCAACTTCACCGGCGATTTCCCGGTGCTGGAACAAGCGGTGGACTGCGACGTCTGCGTGATCGGCGCCGGCTACACCGGTCTGTCCTCGGCGCTGTTCCTCGCCGAAGCCGGCTACAGCGTCACCGTGCTCGAAGCCGCCAAAGTCGGTTTCGGTGCCAGCGGTCGCAACGGCGGCCAACTGGTCAACTCCTACAGCCGCGACGTCGATGTCATCGAAGAACGCTACGGCGACAAGACCGCCGAAGTCCTCGGCAGCATGATTTTCGAAGGCGCCGACATCATCCGTCAGCGCATACAACACTACGACATTCAGTGCGACTACAAGCCGGGCGGCATCTTCGCTGCACTGAACAAAAAACAACTCAAAGGCCTGGCCGAGCAGAAAAACAGCTGGGAACGCTACGGCAACAAAAACCTGACCCTGCTCGACGCCGCCGACATCAAGCGCGAAGTCGGTTGCGACAACTACGTTGGCGGCCTGCTCGACATGCAGGGCGGCCATATCCACCCGCTGAACCTGGCCCTCGGCGAAGCCTCGGCCATCATCGGCCTGGGCGGCAAAATCTACGAACAATCGGCAGCGGTGGAAATCACCTACGGCGAACCGATTACCGTGCGCACCGCCAAAGGCCTGGTCCGCGCCAAATACCTGTTGATCGCCGGCAACGCTTACCTGCCGCAGGGCCTCGACAATCGTGTGACCGCCAAAAGCATGCCGTGCGGCTCGCAAATCGTCGTCACCGAACCGTTGTCGGAGAAGGTTGCGCGCAGCCTGATCAAAAACAACTACTGCGTCGAAGACTGCAACTACTTGCTCGACTACTACCGCCTCACCGCCGACAACCGCCTGCTGTACGGCGGTGGCGTGGTCTACGGCGCCCGTGAACCGGACGACATCGAGCAACTGATCAAGCCGAAAATTCTCAAGACCTTCCCGCAACTGAAGGACGTGAAGATCGACTACCGCTGGACCGGCAACTTCCTGCTGACCATGTCGCGCATGCCGCAATTCGGTCGCATCGAGAAAAACGCCTACTACATGCAAGGCTACAGCGGCCACGGCGTCACCTGCTCACACCTGGCCGGCAAACTGATCTCGGAAATGATCCGCGGCGACGCCGAACGTTTCGATGCTTTCGCATCCTTGCCGCACATGCCCATGCTCGGCGGCCGCACCTTCCAGGCCCCGCTCACCGCCATGGGCGCCGCGTACTACGCGCTGCGCGACCGATTCGGCATCTAACCCTGGTGTAGATAATGGGGGGGATAAACATTGATTAACTGTGGGAGCGGGCTTGCTCGCGAAGGGGTCAAGCCAACCACCACCAATGCCACCTGACACACCACCACTTGTAGGAGCCGGCTTGCTGGCGATGGCGCCCATTCAGCCAACAATTGCCTTGGCTGACACACCGCCATTGCCAGCAAGCTCAGTTCCGACAGTAGATTTAGGGTGTACACAAAACCTGTGACCAACCCGAACCAAACTGTGGGAGCGGGCTTGCTCGCGAAGAGGCCATAACAACCACCATCAATGCCACCTGACACACCACCACCTGTAGGAGCCGGCTTGCTGGCGATGGCGCCCGTTCAGCCAACAATTGCCTTGGCTGATACACCGCCATCGCCAGCAAGCCTGCTTCTACAGCAACACCCACAAACGTGATTTAATACCCGCCTTTCACAATTACGGGACAGGGAAGCGGTACTTTCGCGGCCAAAAGTCGCCCGCCATCCACCCCCATAACCCTTAAGTTTTCCTCGCATAAGGCTGTCATGGACACGGGCTCACGACTCAAATTAGTACGCGAAAGCTACAAACTCTCCCAGCGCGAGCTGGCCCGGCGTAGCGGCGTCACCAATGCCACCATCTCCCTGATCGAACAGAATCGCGTCAGTCCCTCCGTCAGCTCCCTGAAAAAACTGCTCGAAGGCATCCCCATGTCTTTGGCGGACTTCTTCACCTTCGACCAACCGCCACGCGAGCATCAATACGTGTTCCGCGCCAATGAACAGCCAGATCTAGGGCGTCATGGGTTGCGGTTGCTGTTGATTGGCGCTTCGGTGCCGAGCCGGCAGATGCGTTTGCTGCGCGAGCAATACGCGCCGGGCGCGAGTTCGGGGGAAGAGCCGATTGTGCATTCTGAAGGCGAGGAGTGTGGGTTGGTTACTCGGGGGACGGTTGAGTTGACGGTCGATGGGCAGATTAGTGTGCTGAATGCCGGCGATGGCTACTATTTCCCGACAACGCTGCCGCACAAGTTTCGCAATATCGGGGCGGATGAAGCGGAAATCATCAGCGCCAACACTCCGGCGAACTTCTGATTTCACCAGGGATTGATTGCTGTACCCCTAATGGATCGTGTGCGTATGGATGCTCGAACGTGTCGCTACTACCTCTGGGCATGGCTGATGGTCTTTGCCAGTTCAGGTTTTTACTCCGTGATATTGATGGCGGGGCTGAAGCAAATTTTTGGTGTGGATGACGCGTATCTCAACGCGGTGGGACTTGCCTCTTTCGTGGTCTTTTGCATTTTCGGCGTGTGTTACCTGGCGCCGAGGTTGAAACGGATTGAGTTCGGCGAAGAGGAGCGGTACACGAGTGTGTGGGGGTCGAGGGTAGGGATTGTCGTCGGGGCTTCGATTGGGACCGTTCTCAGTTTTCCGGTCATTGATAAAGTCGGGTTTTTGAGAGAGTTGCCGCATTGGGGCTCGGTTGGAATTTTGTTTATTGTTTTCGCGTGTCCTGTGTCCGTGTTCTCTCACTATTTCTGGAAACCCGGCCGCAGACATTGATTAGCATCGTGACCGGTACACACTCTGCCAAGTAAATGGACTTCACCTCATGACCACACCCCGCATCCGCCCCCTCGCACTCTGCATCTTCCATCACGATGGCAAGATACTGGTCAACGAAGCTCGCGACCCCATCACTGAAAAGCCGTTCTTCCGTCCTATCGGTGGTGGAATCGAATTTGGCGAAACCAGTGCCCAGGCTGTTACGCGAGAAGTACGGGAAGAACTCGGTTTGCCCATTACTGATGTTCGCTTGCTCGGCACGCTTGAAAGCCTATTTACGTATAACGGCACACCAGGGCACGAAATCGTGCAGGTGTACGATGCGACGTTTGTGGATGCCAGCGTTTATGCGTTGCCGCACTTGAGCGCACAAGAAAGCAATGGTGCAGCCTTTATTGCAAAGTGGCTCCCGTGGGCAAGTTTCACCGACGAAGCGCCGTTGGTTCCTGATGGGCTTCACGAGCTGCTAAAGAAAGTCGCACTGTCGGATTGACGCCCGTTATCAATTACCTCCGATCAATCAGTATCAGGCGTTAATCGCAAATATAAAAAATCCGATGCCTATTCAGGCATCGGATTTTTATCATTCGTTCAAGGGCTTGCAACGAAGTTTGGCCAACTGGATTGAGGCCGCTATATCATTGCGCAACGGCTTTGCATTGATTACGCACATCGTCGTTTTTGATGTTGTCGCACCCGTGGCCATTCTGTTTGGCTTTGCACAAGTTACGTTGGTCATCATCGCGGATGTTGTCGCACCCGCTACCGCCTGTTTCCCCTTTGCAAGCATTTCTCATATCGTCATTTTTAATGTTATCGCAGCCATTGCCGCTCTGTTTTGCGTTGCACAAGTTACGTTGATCATTATCATGAATGTTGTCGCACCCGCTGCCGGTTGTTTCCCCTCTGCAAGCATTTCTCATGTCGTCGTTTTTGATGTTGTCGCAACCACTGCCACTTTCCTGGGCTCTGCAATAGTTGCGCTGGTCATCATCTTTGATGTTTTCGCAGCTGGCGTAGGTATACCCACTGAACATCAACAAAATTAAAATAATTGCTCTCATCACAGGCTTCCATGATTTGTCAGGTAACAGCCTGACGCTGCTTGATCCCGAATTTTTTGAATCGGCGGGCCATCATATCGACATCATGCTGTAGAAAAGTTCCGGGAAAAAAAGGATGACAGATCTATTTGAATAAATGGATCTGACACCCTTTTTTGTCGAAACCTGGCAACAACGAGCCGGTTCAGGCTGGGACAGGTTTGGTAGCAACTTTGGACTTCGGTTTGCCAGTAGTAGGCCGGGCTGCGGATTTTCCTGGAGCAGGTCTGGGCTTGCTTGGGGCTGCGGCTGGCGTCGCCACTGGGCGTACGGTGAGTTCCAGGCCTATCGCTGTCATCAGCTTCCTGATTGTCTCAAAGCGCGTTTTCGTTCCGCCTTTAAGCACTTTATAAAGGCTTTCCCGGTTGACCCCAGCTTGCTGGGCGACTTTATTTACGCCAATAGCTTTTGCAACCTCACCCAGCGCATGAACCAGCGCCGTGTCACCTGCCTTCATACTTTCAGCAATATAAGCCGCCATTATTTCCGGGCTGTCGAGGAAGCGGGAAGCTTCGTGACGACTTGTGCCAGAAGTGTCGAGATTGAGGATAGGCATATCCTCGGGATTGAATGTCGTTTCGCTCATGTCATTTACCCTTCATGGCATCGAGGATCTGTTTAGCTCTTTTGATGCCTCGTGCTTGATCCGTTTTATCGCTTCCAGTAAGCATCGTGTAGTCGGTCATCCCGGTGCGTACAAAGTAGATTCTGTAGCCAGGACCAACAAAAACACGCATTTCGCTCATACCGCCACCCACTGCTTCGCAATCTCCGAAATGTCTACTTTTGGCGCAGTCCAAGCGCCTCCAGGCTAAGAAGGTGGACAGATCTCCTTTTATTAAATGTTCTGTCACCTTTTTTTTGCACTGTGTAGGAAAAGCCGTATGAGGTTGTAGGTTGATTCTCTTGGTGCCTTTTTGTGTTTGATTGTGTTCAGAGTTCGAGGCTTCAGGCAGCTATAGTGCTATCAATTTAAGGGGATGGTTCTCTTGCGCATAAAAGACCTCGTCGTTGTTATTGTCGTGTATCAGTTGGTTGTTTCGCTCTGTATAGTTCAGGCTGCGTTTTTTGTGTGGCTTACAAAAAAACTGGTAGTTCTAGAGGGTTGGGTATTTTTCGTGGTGGCTGGAGCGATATTTGTTGGTTTGCTGATTTTTAATATTCGCTACGTTGTTCCAGAGCTAAAGAGTGATGTGCTTGGCCTTCCCTCAGGTGCTAAAAAGAAACCAAATGCTGCTATATATTTTGATATTTTTGCCGGTTCTATGCTTGGTTCATTTTTTATAATGATGTTTGTTGATCGTTTTTTTTTCTTGGAAAGCACACTTTATTCGGTTGTAGCGATATTGGTTTTTTTAATTTTGGTTGTAGGTTTTGTCATTCGGGTAAAGTCATTGCGTGCCCGATGAATTCAAGGGGCGTGCAGTGTTTGGTTTGTGTTGGTGTACGATAGTTTTGGTTTTGGTTTTGGTTTTGGTTTTGGTTTTGGTTTTGGTTTTGGTTTTGGTTTTGGTTTTGGTTTTGGTTTTGTTGTGGATGTTTGAATATGAATGTTTCTATTGTTGTTATTTTGTCTGTGGAAAGTGTTGCGTTGGCACGTTACTGCTTTGCTGTATTTTCGTCAGTCATGAATTTGATCGTTATGGCATCAATCAAAACTTCGAAGGCTAAAGATATGCGGCTCATTTGTTTGTATGCCCGCTCGTAATTCAAAGGGTCTCTAGAAAAAAATTCTGTAGATCCAGTTTTTCGTACAAATCTCAGCATGCCGTTAGCTGATAGACCCAAGTCAACAGAGTAGTAGGCCATGTTGCCCGCATAAACGTCCTGAGCAACCCATTGATACCCTTTTCGAATCGGGCCTACAACACCAGGTGCCTCGGGGCCATTGTAAACATTTCCGACACCTTCATAAATATTGTTCATTCCGTGACCAATGTATGCGATGCCAGTGACGCCGTTAAATACTTTCTTATTCCCGATGATTGAAACACCAGTTTGGACTTGAATTACTCCCGCTGTGACCCCGACTCCATTCTGAGCGTAAAACAGTGCTTTGGATGATAACTCGGCGTACTCATTACTGATATCCTGTAAACCCTGTCGGGCACTAATTAAGCCCTTATCTACAGCATCAATAATCTCGTTGGCAAAAGATGAAACAACCGCGCTAAACTGAAGCTGTAAAAAACTATCGTACAACTGCGTGGCACCGATAGAGCAGCCAAGCGCAACTAGATCGGACGCAGCTTTAGTCACGTCATGAAGGTCACAATACTCATCATTCATCCTCACTCCCCCAAACACTATAGGCACACGTCCCGGCCTGAACGTGCGTCCAGCTAATATCCCGATATCGAATGGATACCAACTCTTGTGGTTCTGCATCGTTCATATGGATGGCGTGAGGAACTTGAAGTGTGATATGAGCGATTTTTGCACCAGTGAGTTTTATCGTGTAGTACTTGTCCTGACCTCCCGCGGCCGATGTTCGGTAGAAGTGGATAGTGCACTCAATTGTTTCGCGCTCATGGAGCGCGCTAGCCAGTAAGGGTGAAGATTTATCGATGTTCTTGGTAATTACAATCGGTAGATGCTTGCCGCGACCACCAGAAATTCCACCGTCATTGCCGGTAATCATATTGTGCGAATAGGCCAAAATCATGATTTCGTCTTTATGAGTGATCTGGCATTTGTTTCCGATTGAATCCACCCCGGAGCAACCGGCCGAAATTAAACCTTGTCGGTTGCCGGTGATGGTCATGTAGCCGTGATTAGCCATATGTGCTGCCCCTATAGTCAACTGATCGCTCTATTTCGAACATAACAGGTGCGTTGCGGGGAATAGTCTGGTGTGGTTGAGTATTCCAGTGAGTTCGGAGTTGTCTTACGGCGAGTAAAGAAATTTGTGATGGAAGAACCCTACAAGCGGTTTTTTTACCTTCAATCAGCAATAGCGTGGGCATCTAACGTGTGTCGGGTATGAACGTGCCAATTTTGGCATCATGGACCGCGGGAGCTGCGTCAGCAGTAGATGCTGCAGGAAATCGGAGCAGGTATTGTTTCGCTCGTGCAGCGCATTGGAGCGCTTACTTCACGTAAAAGGAGGGCATTTTTTCTTTCAGCATTTGGGGGCATAAAGAAAAATAGTGGTGTTGGGACCATTAGTCCGTTGTGACAGCTATGATCGTCGTTCATGATCCAGCATTTGTAGTGAACCGACGGAAATCTGTTTCCCATCGTTCCCGCCTCGACCACGTTTCAAGAGAGTTCTCATGAGTTCAGGGATTAGTCAAAAGCTGCAGGGTAGCCGCAAGGAGCTGCTCGATATAGGCCTTCGCAACACCATGCTGAACTTCCGCGCGTCAGCCAAGACCTTGGCAGTGGTGGATGAGTTGTCAGAGTCGGTGTTCCACCTGCTTTACAGGCAAGATAGAGCCATGAGCTTTTCGCCAATGGCTCGCCAAAAGCTGGCGGTGTTGGATAAAACCACAACGCCTGATGGCGAAGACGCTCTGGACGTGGCGACTGATGAATTGCTGTTGCATGAACTCAACGGCGTGGACGAGTCGGGTTTTGTCGACGATGAACTGGACGATTCCGGTCGAGCGCGTCGACATACGGACACGCGCCTGCAGACATCCTTGGATGAAGAGCGCCTGTTCCTCCAGTTGTTGAGGATTCACAGTGAGGCGCGAGCTTTCATCGAAGAACAAGGCGTAAACACCCTGTTTCTGGCACTGGGTTTCCTTCATTGGTACGAAGCGGACAGTTCAGAGAACCTTCGCAAGGCTCCCTTGATGTTGCTGCCAGTGACCCTTGAACGAAGCGGTGCAAAGGACGCATTTAAGCTGAAATACTCCGGCGACGAGTTGATGCCTAATCTGTCTTTGATCGCGAAACTCAAGACTGATTTTGGTCTCGACCTTGCGGCCTGTGAGTTCAGTGAGGAACGCTTCGATGCTACGGAGGGCAGTCTCGACAGCTTTTATGCCGAAGTTTCAGACTTAATATGCAAACAACCGCGCTGGAAGGTTTCAACAAACGAGGCTGCTCTCGGGTTTTTTTCCTTCGGTAAGTTTCTTATGTTCAAAGATCTGGATCCGAAGAGCTGGCCTCAAGACCTGCAGCCCGATGCTCACCCGGTAATGAACCGTCTTCTCGGGTCTGGCTTCGGTGACCAGCGACCTGCATATGCCGAAGACGTGAACATCGACTCGGTTCTCCAACCTGGGGAAGTGCGATTCGTTAAAGATGCAGACAGTAGCCAGACTGAAGCGATTCTAGAAGTACGAGAGGGCGCCAATCTTGTTATTCAGGGGCCGCCGGGTACCGGTAAGTCTCAAACCATCACTAATATCATCGCGGAACTGATTGCCCAGAAAAAAACTGTGTTGTTTGTTGCCGAAAAAATGGCCGCCCTTGAAGTGGTTAAGCGTCGACTCGATGAATGCCACTTGGGTGATGCAGTGCTTGAGCTCCACAGCCACAAGTCGACCAAAACGTCGGTGCTCAAAGAACTTGGACGCACGCTTGAGCAAGGGCGGCCGCTGACTAAGGTGGGCGAGGATGATCTGGCCAACCTGGCGGAATTGCAAGGCAGCTTGAACCGTTATTGCTCCGCGGTGAGTGCGCCTGTGGGGGTAAGTGGCATGGATTTCGTCGGGGTGCTGGGGCGGTACCTTAAACTCAAGCACAGCTACGGAGTGTTGCCTACGATCGCTTTCGCGCCAATGGCATCATGGACCCAGGCTGATCAGCTGAAACGCCGCGAACTGGTCGAGGAATTAACGCTTCATCTTAAGGAAATGGGCCGCCCGGACCAAAATCCGTTCTGGGGAAGCAAGCGAACGTTTTTCTCTCCTATTGAACAGAACGATGCGAACGATGCGTTGCAACAAGCAAGTGCGCATTTGGCTGCTCTGGACGCCGCCGCCAACGCTCTGTCGATGCGACTAATGCTGACTCAGCCTGCCACTCTCACGGACGTTGCTGTCATCTGCCGCGCCGCAAGGCGAGCGGCCGAAGCGCCCCGTTTGCAAGGCGTAGAGCTGAGCACGGGCGATTGGCAGCTGCGCCGCGACGCCATTCGTGACTTGCTTGATGCGGGCCAGCGCATGAGCACGTGCAGAGTCAACCATGGTGCTCAGTTGATCGAGGCCGCGTGGGAGCAGGATCTGTTGGAAGTTCGGCAGAATCTGCTGGCTTACGGTGACAAATGGTGGAAGGTGTTTTCGGGACGCTATCGCGCTTCAAAGGCTCGTTTGCAAGGGCTTGCACAGGGCGCGCTGCCGGGCAGCAATGCCGACCAACTTACTCTGGTTGATTCGGTTCTGAGCTATCAACAAAGCCAGAAGGTTTATGACCAGCACGAGGGCTTAGGCAGTGCGCTTTTCGGTGCTCAATGGCAGCGTCAACAGTCCGACTGGGCGGTACTCGAGCGTGTCAGTGGCTGGGTAGTCCAGCTTTACGAAGACCTCGGTAATGGCCATGTACCACAAGGCATCATTGCGTTTCTCGCCGGGCACACGGATGCCAGTGGGCTTGGGGAAACGGTCAGTGACATCGAGGCACATCTCGCTGGCTTTGATCAGGCATTGCTGACTGGTTTGGAAGTCATCGGCATGCAGGATGACAACGCTCAAGCGCTGCGCAAGCTGGATCTGTCTGCCTTGGGTGCGCGCTTACAGCTGTGGAAGACCAGCCTGAGCTCGCTTTACCAGATAGCTCGTCTCAATGTGCTGGCGGGCGAAATGCATCAGGCACAACTGGACGAGTTGTTGAACATCGCTCTGTGCAGTGGAACGCCCGATCAGATACCCGCTATTCTCGACTTTTCCTGGTATTCGGGGCTCGTGCAAAAGGCCTACGCCGACAAGCCCGCGCTTCAGCAATTTGACCGCATCAAACACGAACATCAGATCGCCAGGTTCAAGGCACTTGATGCTGCCTCGTTGAACCATGCTCAAACCTATTTGGCCCGTCAAGTATGGGAACACATGCCCAATGTGAACCAACCCGGTGAAATGGCAACGCTGCGTGCAGAGCTGAACAAGAAGCGCCGGCATATCCCGATTCGCCAGCTGATCGACAAGGCTGGTCGGGCGATTCAGCAAATCAAGCCGGTATTCATGATGAGCCCTATGTCGATCGCCAACTTTTTGCCTCCAGGCAAGCTGGCATTCGATGTGGTGGTGTTCGACGAAGCGTCTCAAGTCAAGGCCGTCGATGCATTCGGCGCGATATTGCGCGGTAAGCAGGTGGTGGTGGTAGGTGACACACGGCAGATGCCGCCTAGCGATTTGTTTAGCCGCGACATCGCGCCTGATGACGAGAACGACGCCACCGCAGACATCGAAAGCATCCTCAGTCTGTTCAAGGCTGCGGGTAGCCAGGAGCGTTACTTGCGTTGGCACTACCGCAGCCGGCACGAATCACTTATCGCCGTCTCCAACGTTGAGTTCTATGACAGCAAGCTGGTGGTATTTCCTTCTGCTGGCCAGCATCTCCACGCGAAGGGTGTGAGCTTCGATTATCTGCCAAACGCACTATATGATCGTGGTCGCACACGAACCAACAAGGATGAAGCCAAAGCAGTCGCGTATGCGGTGATGAAACATGCGCTGGAGACGCCGGAACTTTCCCTGGGGGTGGCTGCATTTAGTGTCCCGCAGCGAGATTTGATCAGCGTGGAAGTTGAATTATTGCGGCGTAAGACACCTCAGGCCGAAGTATTTTTCACCGGACAGGGCAGTGAATCATTCTTCGTAAAAAACCTTGAAAACATTCAAGGTGATGAGCGAGATGTGATCTTCATCAGCATTGGTTATGGCAGAAATGAATCCGGTCGTATCGCCCGTGAATTTGGTCCACTCAACAAGGATGGCGGGCATCGTCGGCTTAACGTCTTGATCACGCGGGCTAAATTGGCAATGCGTGTGTTCTGTAACTTCCGAGGTGACGAACTGGACGTCGATGCCACCGCCAAACACGGCGTACGAGCCTTGAAAAACTTCCTCAAGTACGCGGAAACGGGCGAACTTGAAGTCGCCAAAGAAACCGGCAAGGCTACGGACTCGCCCTTTGAAGATGAAGTTGTCCGCGCATTGCGCGATCTTAACTATCAGGTAGAACCGCAAGTCGGCACTGCCGGCTATTTTATTGACCTCGCCGTGAGAGACCCAGAGTTCCCGGGCCGGTACGTGCTGGCTGTTGAGTGCGATGGTGCGGCCTACCACAGTTCGCGTTCTGCGCGTGACCGCGACCGCCTACGCCAAGGCGTGCTTGAGGGGTTGGGTTGGAACTTCCATCGCATCTGGAGCACTGATTGGTTTCGCAATCCGCAGCAAGAAATTACTCGTACGGTAGAGGCAATTGAGGCAGCCCGCGAACGGATAGCCAAGCGTCGTAGTTTCTCGGTCAATGAAGCGGCGATCGACCCTTTGCATGAAATTCTCCGCGATGAAACCGTTGCTGAAATCGACCCGGTGACCAGCCGGCCTTATGAAAAGGCGCGGCTTACCGCTATGACCACCCAGATGGAACTGCACCAACACCAGACGGAACACTTGCTCCGACTGATCCGGACAGTGGTCGATGTTGAATCACCGGTGCATTCTGTGGAGGTTACCCGACGGCTCATGGACGCTTTCGGCGTAACGCGACAAGGTTCTAGAATTACTGCCGCCGTCGAGCAAGCCATCGGAATGGGCGTTAAGCAGAGGCACTTTTTACGCCGAGGGGAATTTCTTCACTTGGCCGAGAGTCGGCCAGTTGTTATCCGTAGCCGAGCGCATTGGGAGTCCGCCGAGCGTAAGTTGGAGTGGGTCGCGCCTGAAGAGCTCGATCAGGCCGTGATAGAAATCATCATCTCGGGTTTTTCCATGAATCATGACGAGGCGATCTCTGGAGCTCTTCGGCTACTCGGCTTTGGTCGCGCCACAGCGAAAGTAACAGCGCTGCTGGAGGAAAGAATCGAACAACTGGTGCGTGATAGACGGTTAGAGTTGAGAGAGGGCCGGCTGGTGGTGTGTGCTTGAAGTGGCTGCGGTTACAATTGGTTGAGTACTGAGAAAAGTGTACGACGCTGCTTAAACAAGTCTGGACCGTTTTCAAAAAATCTGAGCAAGTGTTATTGCTAGAAAACCCGCATCAATGCGGGTTTTCTACGACTAAAACGTAGTCACTGCCCCTTGGATGTATCAAATCCCCGCTGCTCAATCACCCGAAACACATCGCTTACATCCTGGACCAGGATCCGGGCGATGTTGGTGACGGTGTTGATGTCGTTTTCGGCGTAGTCCGGCAGGCTGGTGCAGGCCATGAGGTTGAGATACTTGAGGACGGCGTTGAGGCGTTCGCTGACGCAGTTGTGGAGTTCGCGGAGTGGGGCGTCGCTGTCGATGAGGAGGACGGGGTAGTCGGTGGCGAATTGGGACATGGGGGTGAAGCGGCGGGGCGGGTTGTTCATGGTCATAAGTAACTCTCTGCGGAAGCAAATAGAGGCACCACCTTTTCGCTGCGAAACAATTGGGTGGCAGCTGTACGCGGGTTCGCAGACCGAGCGATGACCGACACCCGGCAGACTCGAAAGTCTCCCACGCACAACCGCCATGAAATGAAACGCGGGCGAAGTTTGCCAGAGTTCTCATTCGACGGTATCGGACATCTCGTTTTTGGGCTGCGAAACCCATCGCTAACTGTGTCAGCGACGGGTCGAATATAGGCGGCTATTTTGGTGCTCACAACCGGGCTGTAGGACGCTTTCGCGTTTGTTGTGACAAGGCTGAATGCCACTGTTTTAGGGCTTGTCGCGGTGTTCTGGGCCGTGTGGAGTGCCTTGGGAAATGGGGTGCAGGTTTTGGGGCCTCTTCGCGACCCAACGGGGATAAATCCCCTCGCCACAAAGCGTAAATTCCTACGAGATTTTCGGATGTCTGGTTTGAAAGTCGAGTGGCCAGAAACGACAAAGCCCCGAATCCTCGGGGCTTTGTCGTTTCAAATCGTGCGGTTTCCAAATCGTTAGCGCGGATTGTCCGGCGTCATTGGCGAGTCTGTGGTGAATGTGGATTCGGATCGGTGTGTTTGGGGCCGGCCAATACCCACGCGATCAGTCCGAACAGCGGCACAAACACGATGACCACCATCCATACGAGTTTGTTGCTGGATTTGCCTTCGGCTTTGCGTACCCGGGTTATCGCCCACAACTCAACCAGCAAAAGTACTGCCGCGAGTACGATCCAGATCGTTTCTATTTGCATGAGTCACCTCCTGATAGTCATTCAGTTAGGTGGAGAGCGGTAAGTGGGGTTCATTAAATTTTGAGATTTGTGGGTGTTTGGTGGGTGTGTTCGCGAAAGGTGTGACAGTCGAGGGTGATGTTGAATGTCCGGGCCCCTTCGCGAGCAAGCCCGCTCCCACAGTGGGGTGGTTTAGGCGGGCGCATTGTTGCGTCCGCCTGTGATCCCTTTATGCGGCGTTGCCAATCACTTCGATGATGCGCTGCGCGATGTAGTCCACGTGTGTTTCGAGGGCGAAGTGTCCGGTGTCGAGTAGTTCGACTACGGCATTGGGGTTGTCGCGTTTGAACGCTTCTGCGCCAGGCGGGATGAAGAAGGGGTCGTTCTGGCCCCAGATGGCCAGTGTCGGCAGTTGGGTCTCACGGAAGAAGCGCTGAAAGTCCGGGTAGCGTTTGAGGTTGTTCGCGTAGTCCAGGAACAGGTCGAGCTGGATGTCTTTGTTGCCCGGCCGCTCCAATAGCAGCGCGTCGAGGGTGTAGGACTCGGGGGCGATGAGCTCCGGCGTGCTGACGCCGTGTTCGTACTGCCAGAGCGTGCCTTCCAGGTGCAGGATCGCATCGGCGATGACCTGGCGGTTCTCGGCCGACGGTTCTGCCCAGTAAGCTCTGATCGGCGCCCAGGCATCGCCCAGTCCTTCGAGGTAGGCGTTGCCGTTTTGCGAGATCAGCGCGGTCATTCTTTCGGGGTGTTTGACCGCCAGTCTCAGGCCGGTCGGTGCGCCGTAATCGAAGACGTACATCGCGTAGCGTTTCAGCCCGAGGGTCTCGACGAAATGGCCCAGCGTTTCTGCCAGTGCGTCGAAGCTGTACGCGTATTCGCGCTCCGCAGGCACCTCGGTGAATCCAAACCCGGGCAGGTCCGGGGCGATGATGTGGAAGTGCGCAGAGAGCAACGGGATGAGCTGGCGGAACTGGTGGGATGAGCTGGGAAAGCCATGGAGCAGAAGGAGGGTCGGCTTGCCTGGTTCTCCTGCCTCACGGTAGAAGACGCGGACGCCGTCGACGTCGGCGAATGTGTAGCGAATGGGTGCAGTGGTGGTCGTCATGATTATTGTCCTCGTAACCGCCTGGATGAGTTCAAGCCGGTTTGCGAGACTGAATCTGGCACGATAAAAGTAACCTGTCAAAGCAATTTTAAGGGGTTACTTGTTTTCGGCCTCATGCATCGATTGCTTTCTTTTGCCGTTCGCGATGGGCCGCCGCTTTCGCCCTGTTTCCGCAGACGGCCATGCTGCACCAGCGGCGTTTTCTGCCACGGGTGTGGTCGACGAACATCAGGGTGCAGCTCGGTCCTTCACAGCATTTGACGTTGGTAAAATCTTCATCGCTGACGAACTGCGCGAGCACTTCGCCCAGGGGCAGCAGCAGGGAATCCGGGCTGCGCCAGCGGCGTTTCAGTTCCCAGGCGAGTTTCGGTGTTTTACCGTCCTGCAGCCTGATCTGTGTGTACTTCTCGTCCCGTTCGAGCAAGCGGTTCAAGGCGTCGAGCTCTTTCAGGGCCGCGGCCTCCAGCGGTTTGCCTTTGTATTTCAGGACAAAGCCACGAAACCACTCGCGCAATGAACGTGCCTGCGCCGCAACTGTTTCCAGCTCGCCCGGCATCGCTTGGGCCTGAAGCCGTTGCAGTATCTCGTCTTCCACCCAGCCCGATTGTTTCAGCCAATCGAGCCAGCCGTTGCCGTCGTCGATCCAGTCGACGGGTTCATCGACGGGCGTTGCTATCGAGTTCAGGAAATCGAGAGCGGCGGCGTCGGCGACGAAGAGGGCCGGTCCACGGGAAGTGCTGTTCATGAGGGTGTCCACTAAAGCCTGGATTGATAAGGTTTAGCGTAACCACTCAAAAGGCATTCGACAAGTTACTATTGAATTGATAACCTCTTTGTGATTCTCAGTGTGGTTACTGATCCGGCTCAGCTCTTTACCTCCTGGTTCCTGCCGTAGACATCTTCCAGACGCTTGATATCGTCCTCGCCCAGGTAGCTGCCGGTCTGCACTTCGATAACTTCCAACGGGATTTTTCCGGGGTTGGCCAGCCGATGTACCGATGCGATCGGGAGGTAGGTGGACTGGTTTTCAGTGAGCAGGAACACCTTGTCGTTGCAGGTCACCTGGGCGGTGCCTGAGACCACGATCCAGTGTTCGGCGCGGTGGTGATGCATTTGCAGGGACAGTTGCGCGCCAGGCTTCACGGTGATGTGTTTGACCTGGTGGCGGATGCCGTTGTCCACCGAATGGTAACTGCCCCAAGGACGATACACCGCACAGTTGTTCTGGGTTTCCGAGCGGTTTTGGGCGTCGAGCGTATTCACCAGTTTTTTCACGTCTTGCACGTTGTCGCGGTGCGCGACCATCAGTGCATCCTCGGTTTCTATCACGACCAGATTTTCCACCCCGAGCAGGGTCACCAGCTTGCTACTGCCATGTACGTAGCAACTGCGGCTGTTGTAGCTGACGACATCGCCCTTGAGTACGTTGCCGTTGGTGTCCTTTTCGTGCACATCCCACAGCGAAGACCAGCAACCGACATCGCTCCAGCCAGCGCTGAGCGGGACGACCCAGGCGCGCTGGGTGCGTTCCATTACCGCGTAGTCGATGGAGTTGTCCGGGCAGCATTCGAAGGTGGCCCGATCGATGCTGGTCACGCCTTCGCTGCTGGGGCTACGCTCCAGGGCGAGCACGCAGTTCTCGTACATGTCCGGTTCGTGCGTGCGCAGCTCTTCGAGATAGCGGCTGGCACGGAACAGGAACATGCCGCTGTTCCAGAAGTACTCGCCGGAGCGGACAAATTCGGCGGCGGTTTGTGCGTCGGGTTTCTCGATGAATTTTTCGACCTTGAAAGCACTGGCGTCGGCATCACTGCAGTCGGCCTTGATGTAGCCGAAGCCGGTTTCCGGGCGCGTTGCCGGAATGCCGAACAGCACGAGGTTGCCTTTGAGCGCTTCCTCCTGCGCGTTTGCCAGTGTGGCGCGCAAGGCGGGAACGTCGCTGATCACATGGTCGGCAGGCAGTACCAGCATGAGCTCGTCGCGACCATCGGCGATCAGTTTCAGGGCCGCCAGCGCCACCGCCGGTGCGGTGTTGCGACCGAAGGGTTCGAGCAGGATCGCCTTCGGGGTGCAGCCGATGGCGGCGAGTTGCTCATTGACGAGGAAGCGATGCTCCTGATTACAGACCACGATCGGCTTGCCGATGCCATCGAACGCCAGGCGCTGCAGGGTTTGTTGAAACAGCGATCCTTCGCCGGCCAGGCTCAGGAATTGTTTGGGGTACAACTTGCGCGACAGCGGCCACAATCGCGAACCACTGCCGCCGGACAGGATGACTGGAATCATTTTTCTTACCTCCCGCACCTTCATCAATCGACATAAAGGCGCTTCGCACAGCGAAGGACTGCCTTCCATTATTCAAAACACAAGCCCGATCCAGAATGGCCGCATCGGCTGATGCAGTTATTCCTTCTGGTCAGCAAAGAGCTGGGTGATGTCGCCGCCCAGGCGGTAGTTTTTCATCGGCTCGACTGACTGGCGCCAGCGGTTGGTTTGCGCCGAGCAGTCGTACAGCGCGCAGTAAGGTTCCAGCCAGGCAAACTTGCCGTCCTCGTTGAGGTCCTCAAGTGCCTGCTTGTAGCCGGTTTTGCGTTCAAACAAACCTGGGTCCTTGATGCCTTCTTCCACCCGCGCGGCCAGACGCCGCATGGCGCCATTGTTTTCTTCGCGCAGGTCGACGCCGTTGGCTTGGGCGAAGGAGGCGATCATCATCAGCGGCCCCATCGCGTAGTTGTGGTAAGCCAGTGCGCGGGTTTCGCGGCCCAATTCGTTGGGCAGATAGCCGTCCGCATCAACCTGGGAAGCGCCGATGCGAAACTGCGCAACCGACCAGTCGAACAGATCGCGTCGATCGACCACCACTGAGGCCGCCATGACCGACCATGCCGCCCAATACTGGTGGTTGTTGAGCCGGTCCAGCGGCTGATCGCGCCAATCGCGCACCACCTGTTCGGCAACCTTGCCGATCCAGGCTTCGATCGGCCGGGTCTGCGCCTCGCGGCCTTTCAATGGTTGCGAGCGCGAAAACTTGAGACGCAAATACGCCGAAGAAATACTGCCCAGCGCCCATTTGCGCATCGACTTGCCGGTATGGGTGTAGGTGGTACTCAGCAGCGCCTGCGCCTTGGCCCAGTCGCCCAGCCAGCTCAATGTGCAGTCCACATGACCGGCGCGACCTTGCCGCAAATAGGCGGCGACTTGTTTGTTGACGCCTTTTTCCAGTTCGTTGATATCGCCTGACATTTCTTTGTAGCGTTTGTTGGATTCGGCGTTGAGCTGATCCCGCGCCTTGCCTGAGCCTTCGTACTTGCTGGGGATCAACAGGTCACCGGTATAGGGTTTGGGTGTCGTCGGGCAGCTCGGCGCGTCGCCTTTTTTGTCTACGGCCGGCGCGTAATAGCCCTGGGGCGGGCGAAGTTGAGCGGCCGTCACCGGCACGCTCGACACCGCCAGAATGAAGGCCACGCTGATGGCGGCCCAGTGCGCCTGACGGATCATTGTCCCTCCGACTGCGCGGTGCGCAGAGACGGTGCCGCCGTGATGGCGGGTTTGGCACACAAGCGGGTCGAGAGCGACGTGGTGTTCATGCCCGGCGGTGGCTGCACGTCCATGGACAGAAACGTCTGATCGTCCCAGTCACCGTCGCCGCGCAGCTCGAAGGCGAAGCGGCCCTGGGTATTGACCGTCGGGGAACGGCTCAAACTGATATTTTCCTGGCGACCGTTCATGTAGGTCAGGGTCGCGTTCATCATGCGCACGCTCGGGTCGGCGAACCTGAGGTCGACCTGATAACGATTGCCCTTGATCGGATACACATTGCCGCCACCGCCGTTGAACAACACCTGGTTGCGTCCGCTGTGCAGGTTTGCCTGGCTTCTGAGCAGCGGCGTCTGGTTTTCGCAGCCATCGCTCAGCGCCGCCATCGCCTGCCGGTAGAAGCTGGATTTGCCGAGGCTGTCGAGATTATCGGTTTCCCAAACCAGCACGGCTGGCGGGTCTTTCTGGAAGTCGTCGCCGAGCAGGTAGGCGATCATCGAATCATCGTAGCCACCGCCCGGTACGCTGAAATTGCGCACCGGCGTCTCCAGGTATTGTTCGAGGAAACCGGCAAAGTTGAACAGTTCGCCGCTGGCACTGGTGCCGATCAAGGCGACCTTGGCGGGGCCTTTGGCGTTGCCCTGGGCCCGGGTTTGATAACGGGTGACGTACTGCGCCGCATAGCCGTTGCCGCAGATCTGCGCGGCGGCTTTTTGCAACGTACCCGAGCGTCCCAGCAGGCCGGTCGGCTGGCTGGTGAAGGTCTGGTGCGGCAACGCCTTGAGCACATCGCTGCCCTTGAGCGTCTGCGCCACCAACTGGGCACTGCGGTCGGCGCCAAAGGGTGTCCAGTTGTGGTCGCCCTTGAAGTAGAAGGGCTGCCCGGCGGGCTGGGGCGCACCCAGCAGGTTGCTGAAGTCGGCGACCTGAATGCCCAAATCACGCACCCGGTCCAGCGTTTGCACGTAGTTCTGCCGTGCCCGGGCCTGATCGAAGGTGGCCAGTTCCAGCGGCGTCAGGCGGTCGGCGTGCAACAAGCCGCGACTGGGTGGCATCACCAGCACCAGTTCGACCCCGCGTTGGGCGAGCCCGTCGCGCAAGCGCTTGAGGGCTCTGTAACCGTTGTCATCGAGGCCGAAGTCAGTGCGCAAATCGCTACGGGTGCGGAAGAGCCACTGGTCTTTGGCCTCCACCAGCGTCGCATAATTTTTCAGCTCCGGTTGCTCGTAAAATGTTGCCTGCGCCGCTTGCGGGCACAGCTTGCAGCAGGCTTCGGCCGTGTACTCCGGCAGCGCCTGTGCCCCCATCGACATGGACAGCAGGTACACAGCGGCAAATCCATGAAGGGTGTTCATCGGCAGGCTCCTCACAGTGTCTCGGGCAAAATCAGCGCGGCGGCATGGCGGCGCAGGAGGATGTCCATCAAGTCACCCTGAACCTCTCCCAGCAAACCGGTGAAGGCCAGGCCGTCCTGTTTCTGTGGCGCCAGAAAGGTCAGGTCATAGAGTTCCAGGCGCGAGGGTGAAAACACAGCGATGGGGCTGGAACCGTTACCGATCAGCTTGCCGCCGACCACGGTGAGCGACAGTTTTTCTTCGTAGGGGTCCTCTTTAAGATCGCGGTCGCTGCCACGCAAATCCTTGATGTGACCGTAGATCCCGGTCAGGGCATTGGCCATCAGCTCGTTTTCATACAGCCGCACGCCGGTGCTGTTGCGCACCCGGATCCCGTGCCGGTCATTGTCTGCCGCGCGGTTGCGCCACATCAGGTTATTGCCGCTCTCGTACAAGGTGATGCCGTCGGAGCGATTTTTGTAGGTCTCGTTGTAGGCCAGCAGGTTATTTGAGCTGGAACGGTCCAGGACAATGCCGGACAGCTGATTGTTGTAGGTGCGGTTGTAGATGATCCAGCTGTCGTTGACCTCGCGCGAGAGGATGATGCCGTGCTTCTTGTGGGTGTCGAAGACATCGTTATGGGCAATGATCAGCCGACGCGAACGATCGTGCGGGTCGATGCCATAGACGATGTTTGCGCGATAGGTGTTGCGCAGAATCACTACGTCGTCGGCTTCGTAGCAATAGAAGCCGAAATAGTTGTCGACGAACTGCGAATTGATCAGCCAGCCGGTCGGTTTTTTGCGCTTCATCTTCGGCGCCATGCTCGGGCTGTACTGGGAAATACTCACCCCATAGCTCTTGCTCTCGGTGTAGCCGAAGCTGGTGATGGTGCTGTTGACGATGTAGGTCTCGGTGCCGCCCCAAGAGATGAGAAACGGCCGAAACACGTCGTCTTTTTTGAACCAGGCCGGGCTGTTGTCTTTCTCGCTCCAGGCGCTGACCTTGGTGTCGGTAATAAAGAGTTTGCCGTCATTGACCAGGAAGGAACCGCCGTCCTGGGACAAGCGCAACTCCTTGACCGATTTGTCGATATGCAGAGTCCCGCCGGGACGAATGACGATCGGCAGGCGCGCCAGAAACACCCCCGGCGCGGTTTCGCGCAAGGCGGTCTGCGGCAGGCTGCGGGCCAGTTGCGTCAGGCTCATGTAGCCACGGTCGATGAAGATCGCCACGGGCATTTGCTTCTGGCGCACCACCCATTCCTTGAAGCGATCCTGTCCGCCGATGAACTCGTCGAGTGCGTTTTCCTTGAGCATCGGCTGGATCAAGGCGCGGCCGGCGGGTTTGTAGGTAATCTTCGCGGCGACTGCCTCGGCGGTATAGCCGGACAGGTCGGGCATTTTCGGTTCCTTGATCAGCAACGGCTTTCCCGGAGCCTCGGTGATGGAGTAGCGCGGTATCAGAACGTCACCCGCCGTGGCGCCTGCCGTCTGCATCAACAGCATTGCGGCGAGCAATAGTCCTATCTTGACGACACGGTCCATAAGTTTCACTCATCAAAAATGCAGCCTGGTGTGATCAATGTGCGGTTGCCCACGGTGGCATCACCGTGGGCAATCACCGGGTCCTAGATTTTCCAGACAAAATCAATGAACGCCCGATGCATGCTCGAGTCGGTGTCGTTGGCGTAGGCATCACCCGGGAAGAACACGCCCAGGCGCAAGCGGATCAGCGCCGAAGGTTCGTCGACCCAATCCACCATGCTCGCGGGCAACAGGCCTTGCTTGAAGTACTTGGTCATGACCAGATCGACTTCCTGGCCCAGGTCCTTCTCGCCGTCCACCAGCGCCGCATTGACGATCCCGTCGTCGCCGGTTTGCTGCTCGTCGTCGACCCGCCAGAAGCGGTGGTAGACGAGACTGGCGTCGTAGTCCTCGCGCATCTGCCAGGAGCCAAACAGCGTCGCCGTCTGGAGGTTGCTCAGTTCACCGCGAAAGGCTTCACCGAAACGGTGTACGCGTGAACGCGTGCCGGTGAAGTTGGAGCGGTTGCTCTGCAGGCCGGTTTGCTGGTACTGATTTTCCTGGTCATTGCCACCGCCGTCGCCGCGGGCGGCGGCAGCACCGACGCGCCAGCTTTCATCGATGTTCCAGCGCAGGCCCAGGTCCGCGGCCCAGGCATTGACGTCGCCACTGGTGTGGCCCGTCGCGATTCGATCGCCGACGGGGTCGATCACGCTGGTGAGGTTTTCGCGATCACCGGTCAGCCAGGTCGCGGAGGCCCAGTAATTGACCGGCATCGTCGAGCGATAGTTGTAGCCGTCGCCGTTCGCTTCGAGGCCGACCCAGGTCAGGCTGCCGGTGTTGGTCTTGTCGAGTGTATCGACCTGCTCGCCAGGATCGGGCAGGCTGCCGCTGTCCTCAGAGTGATGGACACGCAGGCCCACCCAGTTATTGGGCGTCCATTGCGTAGAGATGTCGGCGAAGACATGGGAGCGATCTTCATCTTCGGGCGCCAGGTCGTCGAAATCGGTGCGATAGTCGGAAAAGCGTTGGGCGGCGCCGATGTGGGTGCGCAGCAGCGTGGTTTCGAAAGTCCAGTTGAGCGCTTCGATGTTGGTGTCCATCCACTGGCCACTGTCCTCCCGCAGACGCTGGCGTCCCAGGCGCAGATGCTCGCCCGGATAGGCCGTGATGCCCGAGTAATCAACCCAGAACTCGCGAAGCGCGAGGTAGCTGTCATCCGCTTCACGGGTGTTGTTCTGGTCGGCGCCGTTGTTCACCGTATCGGTGTCGATGGTGTCGGTCGCCGCCACCGCCTGCGCCATCGTATAGGCACTCCAGTTGCCCCATTGGCCAAAGGCCCAGGGGCGCAAGTCGATGCCTATATCGTTGAGGGTGCCACCGGATGCCGTGCCAAGGTCCCGGTCGTCCTGCGACTCACCGGTAATCTTCACATCCAGGCCGAAATTCTTCGGCGCCACTTCCGCTGCCAACACCAGACCGGCGCTGCACAACAGCGAAACTCCCAGACCACAACCAGCCAATAATGCTTGCTTCATAGTAAGTCCTGTCCATTTTCCGGAGTTTGCAGTCTGGCTAGAGTCGCGCCCGTCAGACGAGCCTGGGCTTCTTCCTCAAGCAAGGGCTGCGCGATTTTCTTTTCCGCCGGGGTCATACCCGACTGCAGGGCCGACAGTACTGGCCCTGCATTGACCGCGCCTTGGCGTTGCGCGAGTTGCGCAAAGACATAAGCGTTGATCCGATTGACCTTGACCCCACGGGAGTCGGAAAACATGTGGGCCAGGGCCAAATCGGCGTTGGGCGAGCCATTGCGGGCTGCCAGCAACAAATGTAGCAGCGCTTTTTGTGGTTCGACCTGGCCCAGATAACCGCGTCGGTACAACTGGCCCAGGTAGTAATGCGCCCCGACTTCACCGGCTGCGGCCGCCTTGAGCAAATGCTCTTGCGCCAGGCGCGGATCCTGTGGCAACCATTTGCCGAGGTAGTACAGCCGCCCGGTCAGCAGTTCCGCCCGTGGATCGCCCGCTTCGCGCCCGCGCTGCAAGGCCGAGATCAATTGCGGCGCGTCGCCTTGCGCGGGGTAGTCGTCGATCAACCGTGCCAGGCTGGTCCAGGCCGGCGGATAGACCGGTGCCAGTTCCTCGAGCAGACGCTGGGCGCTTTGCGGATCGGGCGGGCCTTCGAGGGCGGGCGACGACAGTACGCGCGCCACTGATTCGACTCGCAGGGGCGCGACTCGTCCCTCGCGAAAGCCTTGGCGCAACTGCGCCAGCAGGTCTGCCTGCGCCTTGGGCTGGGCACGCATCCGGTTGATGGTGGCCAGCTCCACATAACAGGCATCGAGTACCGCCAGCCGAGCCCGGCACAACTGTTCGATCTGCGGCAGGTGCGCGTTATAGGTGCCTTGATTGCGGTAAATCAGAATCTGCGCCAGGTCCGCCTCGACAATGCCCTGGGCACGCCAGCTATCGACTTTCTGCTGCGGATCCACCACGGGCGCCATTCGCGGGTAGCCCAGGTACAACAACGTCAGCGGCACCACCGCACTGAATTCGCCTTTATCCAGCGCACCTTCCAGCAACTGCCGGGCTTCTTGCACTTTCTGGGGATCGCCCGGGCTCTGACGCAGCAACAAACGGCCCAGGCGCGACTGCGCCTTGACCGATTCCGGCGCGGCCTGCCGGTACAAGACCTCTGCTTCTTTCAGGCTCGCCGGGTCGCCCGCCGATGCGGTCAAGTCGCCCATCCCGGCCTGGGCATCGGCATAGCCGTCCTCGGCCAGCGCCGCGTAATTCTTGCGCGCCGTTTCATAATCGCCGCGCTCCATGGCCTCGCGCGCCAACCCTTGATCGGGCAGGGTGCCGCAACCGTGGATTATCGTCAGCGCAGCGGCCAGCGCTGAAAACTGCAGCCCCGATCGCCATGCGCCGTTCATTTTCCGGCCGCCATGACTTTATTCATCCAGGCGTTTTTCACCCAGGTATTGGCTGCCGTGGCGTTCTGCACCAAAGCGTTGCCCTGCAGCTCTTCGATACTGACCTCCACCGGACGCCCGGCCTGATCAGTCTGCAAGGGGCTGTCAGGCTCAATGGTGACCCGCAGGTCGGAGGCCAGGCCGCCGTTGTCCAGCGCCACCGCGGTGATTTTGCCCGTGCGAGGCAGTTCTTCACCGATCAGCTGGAAATTCACCACTTTGCCAGGCTGGATCTTGGCAAAGTTCTTGTAGGGGAAGCGCGCCTCGATGGTTGCCACACCGTCGATCGGCATCAATTCGTACACCGTGGTGCCCTTGCCGACGACCTGGCCGTCCGGCACCAGCTGCGACACCACCCGGCAATCGCAAGGGCTGGTCAGCGAGCCTTGCAGGGTTCGGCTGAACAGGCGCTCAAGGTTCTCCGGGGTCGCCTGCCCGGGCGGCAAATTGCCTTTCATCACATCCAGCAGCGAGGCGGAAAAGGTCGCCAGCGGCGCCCCCTTGGCCACCACCGATCCGACCTTGACCAACGAATTGACGCTGCCGTCGCGCGGTAGGCCAATCAACTGACCCGGGACATTGACCCGCGCCGATTCGGCATGAGTGACGTAGTAAATGCCATACAACTGATGCACCACATACCCAAAGGCAGCCAGTCCCACCAGGAACATCAGCAGGCTTATCGTGGTCGCCCGCAAGCGTGCGAAAATGCCCATTCCGTTGCCGCTTTCGTGCTTGCGCGGCTTGGTGAAGTTGTCGCGTTGCTGGGTCGCAAGCATGTCACCCAGGCTGATCACCCCGCCTGAGAGGTAAGAGGTGATCACGTAGCGCAAGGCGGAAATCGCACGAGGGCGCAGGTTGTGAAACTCGCAACCTATCCGCTGCCCATCGTCGTTGATCGAGCGCACGACAAATTCCACGTCGATGGCAAACCCGAGCGCATCGACCTGGAACACCAGTTTGCCTTTGTGTTGCCGGCCCACGATCAGCGATGTACCCGGCTGACTCAGGCTGAATCCGCCGGCCGACAAGTCGATCAGCTCGCAATCGAGCGCCTCCCGGTCAGGTCCGTGGAACTTGATCCTCGCCGGTAGCGTCAGCCGCGCATGCTGACGCTGCACCTCCGACTCATGCACGACATTGTCATCAGCAGCAACAAAAGCTGTGTTCATAACGCGTTCCTTCCCATCGATGGATACCGATCCGGCACGGCCTGCCGACTGCCCTGACACCTGTGCTACACAATCCACATCAGCAGTGCGCAAAACACACTGCCCGCCGAAAACGTCATGGCCCGCGACGACCAGGTATTGAACCAGCGCTGATAGCTGGCCAGGCCGCGGTCGAGTCTGGTTTTCTGGCGCGTCCACGATTGCTGGTCGAGACGGAAGAACACATAGATTTTCACCATGGCGCCGACCAGCTGGTTGTAATAGAGAATCAGTGGGTAAGCCGGACCGACCGGGTGTCCCGAAGCCAGCAACAGAAGACTCAGGATCAAGCGCGTCACGCCGATCCAGAGCACATAAATCATCAGGTAGGCGAAGGTGTATTTGAGGCTGGCAATGATCGCCACTGAAGGCCCGAGCAGGCTGGCCCACATCGATACGCGTTGGTCCAGCAGCACCAGCGAGGTGAACCAGCCCAACCGCCGCACACCCAGGTGCAGGGCCCGCGAGTTCTGGCGCAGGTTGTTGCCATACCAGCGGAACATCAGCTTGCGGCTGGCCTTGAAGAAGTTTTTTTCCGGGGGATGCTCGACGGTGTTGATCGCTGCATCGGGTACATAAAAGGTGTCGTAGCCCAGCCGCATCAAGCTGTACCAACTGGACTTGTCATCACCGGTCAAAAAGCGGAATCGTCCCAGGCGCCAGTGCTCCAGATAATCGCGCTCAACGTCCTGGATAAAGCCGGGGTTGGTCACCACCTGGGCGCGAAACACCGACATCCGCCCGGTCATGGTCAGCACGCGCTTGCCCAGTGCCATCGAACACATATTGATGTGCCGCTGGGCGAACCGCAGCTTGTGCCATTGGCTCATCAGGTAGCTTCCGCGTACCTCGCAGAACTCATTGGTGGTCAACCCGCCGACGTTCGGAAACAGCTTGAACCAGCAGACGGTCTGACGCACCAGTCCGGCGGAGAGCACGGTATCGCCATCGACCACCGCCACCACTGCATCGGCATCCGGCACGTGCCGGGAAATCGCCCGAAAACCGTGGGCCAGGCCATCGCGCTTGCCGGTGCCGGGAATCCGCACAAAGCTCAACTTGACCCGACTCGGTGGGGTATAGCTGTCCCAGAGTGCCTTTATCAGCAGCTCATCGGCCAGCTCTACGATGGAACAGACCACCGTGGTCGGGTAACCACAACCGATGGCCTCTTCGATCACCGAGCGGTAAACCTGCGACGTGGTCAACGCATCGATACGAAAACTGGTGACCAGCAAAAACACGTGGGACGGATCGGCACTGCTGCCGAGCCGGGTGACTTTGCGCCGGTAGTAAGGGAACACCAGATAAAGGAACAGTAATCCGCGAAGGTAATGGATCGCGCCCATCGTATAGCGCCAGATACCGACCGCCCCCAGCAACAGGAGAAAGTCCCTGGATTGGGGATCGAACACTGAGCGCGGCAGCAACAGTGCAAGCCCCATCAACGCGGTGACGTAGAGCAGCCACCCCGCAGCTTCGCGCAAGTAATCCCTGGAATCATCCATACCTGTGGCCCCTGTTCGATAGACCCGTATCGCTCGGGTTGCAGTTCGGTGCTTCTCTTACCAGCAGATGCCTTCGAGCCGATCGTCACTGGCGTACGGCATGAAACCCACCAGGTCGACCACTTGCTTGCCTTCGGGCACATCGAGTGCGATGGCTTTGAAGGACTCGTCACCGTTACCCAGCACAATCACATCCGCCTCCTCGATCACTTTCGTAAGGTCGGCGCGTAACAGCGAAGCCAGGTGCGGGATCTTCGACTCGATGTAGTCCTTGTTGGCCCCGTAGATGCGCGCGTATTCAACGTTGCGGTCGAAGATATGCAGGTCATAGCCCTTGCCGATCAGCATTTCGGCCAACTCGACCAGCGGGCTTTCGCGCAGGTCATCGGTGCCCGCCTTGAAGCTCAGGCCGAGCAGGGCGATACGCCGTTTGCCGTAGCTGGTGATAATGTCGAAGGCTCGCTGTACCTGCGCCGCATTGCTGCGCATGATCGAGGCCAGCAGCGGGTGCTCGACATCCAGTTGCCCGGCGCGATAGTTCAGTGCACGCACATCCTTGGGCAGGCACGAACCGCCGAACGCGAAGCCGGGGCGCATGTAATAACGCGAGAGGTTGAGTTTGGTGTCCTGGCAGACCACGTCCATCACATCGCGACCGTCCACGCCGGCGGCCTTCGCAATATTGCCGATCTCATTGGCGAAGGTCACTTTGGTCGCGTGCCAGACGTTGCAGGTGTACTTGATCATCTCCGCCACTTCGATGCTCCTGCGCAGGAGCGGGGCGTCCAGCTCTTGATAGAGCGCGACGAGCATGTCACCGCTGCGTTGGTCGAGTTCACCGATCACCGTCATGGGCGGACAGTTGTAATCCTTGATCGCGGTGCTTTCACGCAGGAACTCCGGGTTGATCGCCACGCCGAAGTCGACCCCGGCCTTCTTGCCGGAGCAGTCTTCAAGAATCGGGATCACCACGTTCTTCACGGTGCCCGGCAGTACGGTGCTGCGCACCACCACCGTGTGCCAGCTGTCCTTGGTGTGCAGGGCTTCGCCGATTTCGCGACAGACTGACTCTATGTACACCAGATCCAGATCGCCGTTCTTCTTGCAGGGTGTAGCGACGGCGATGAACGACATATCCGTGTCCATCATGGCGGCCTTTACATCACCGGTCCCCCGCAGCCGCCCAACATGCACCCCCTGCTCGAGCAGAGTCTCCAGGCCTGGCTCAACGATGGGCGACTTGCCCTGATTGATCAGGTCGATTTTTACCTGCGAGATATCCACCCCGATTACGTCATGACCGCGAGCACACAGACAGCCCGCGCATACAGCGCCCACATACCCCAAACCAAATATGCTGATACGCATTGGTGAGTTCCCCGTATACCCTGATTTCGAAAGGCCATCGGCATGCCATACAGGCCGACAGTTGCTCTATCTGGCTAACTAAGCGGCAGTTTGGTTCAACGTGTTTTTCGGGCAGAACTTGCAGAAACAAGAGTGTAGACAAACATTGCGCCGGCACTGTCATTTTTTTTAACAGAAATTTCGAACAGTTCAAGCTGCCAATATAAGTGGTAGGGCTTACAAGGAAAGTGCCAAAAGACAAAATAATAAAAAATGTTAATAAAAACAGTTATATGACAAACTTATCGAGATTGATTCTATAAGCTGGGTATGTGTTTTTGCACCAAAAACAGGCGAGTGGCTATATCGATTTTTTGAGCGGGCACTGGCGCAGTGCAACACCAGCTTTACAGTTTTTTAATCAGCGAAATCAAATTTTACTTGGGGTGTAAAGTTGCTGAGACATGTCAATTTTTTAATAACAGTTTTGTTGGCGTTTTGAGGGTGTTCGATAGTCAAAGTCTTGGAACTGCGGAAAACGATCAAGCAATAAAAAAACCGCAATCAATGCGGTTTTTTTGCGATCGAAGTGTGGAGGGCTAGAGGCTGTTGGCGAGTTTTGCGGTGGAGAGGCGGCGTTTGTATGCGGTGTCGCGGTTGGCCAGCCAGTAGTAGAGCGGCGAGGTGATGATCAGGCCCACCAGCCAGGACAAGTCGGCCCCATTGATGTGCTCCGAAATTGGCCCGACATACAGCGGCGTGTTCATGAACGGAATCTGCACCGCAATCCCGATCGCATACGCCAGCAACGCCTGGGGGTTGTACCGGCCATAGATCCCGCCATCCACCTTGAAGATCGAGTTGATGTCGTACTGACCTTTGTGAATGGCGTAGAAGTCGATCAGATTGATCGCGGTCCACGGCACCAGCACCACGAGCAGCACCAGCACCATGTCGACGAAGTGGCCGATGAAATTGGCGGAAGCACCGACGGCGGCGAAGCAGCAGGCGGCGAGAATGATGATCGAGAGGATGGCGCGGCTTTTCGCGGTGGGAATCCAGCGGTAGGCGAACGTTTGTACCAGGGTGATCAGCGACAGCACGGCACCGTAGAGGTTGAGGGCGTTGTGGCTGATGACGCTGAGCAGGAACAGCACGAGCATCAGCGGGCCGATGGAGCCGGTGGCGAGTTTGACGGCATCCATGGTGTCCATGCCGACAGGTGTGGCGAGCACGGCGACGGCGCCGAAGATGAACGAGAGGCTGGAACCGAGCACGGTGCCCAGATAAGTCGTCCAGAACGTGGCGGCCACGGGCACGTTGGCCGGCAGGTAGCGCGAATAGTCGGAGACGTACGGCGCAAAGGCGATTTGCCAGAGCGCGGCGAGGGAGACGGTGGCGAGCCAGCCGGAGATGTTGAAGCTGCCGCGGGTGAGGAAGTCGGCGGTCTGCACGTGGGTGAAGATGTAGCCGAAGCCGAGCACGATGCCGGCGCCGAGCACCCAGGTGCCGATGCGGTTGAGTACATGGATGAAGCGATAGCCGATGATGCCGATGATGCCGGAACCGAGGGCGCCGATGACGATGCCCACCGGCACCGGCACGCTGTCGACCACGCCATGCAGGGATTTGCCGGCGAGGACGATGTTGGAGGCGAAGAAGCCGATGTACATGATGCCGGCGATCAGCACCACCAGCAGCGCGCCGAGGGAGCCGAACTGGGCGCGGCTCTGGATCATCTGCGGAATGCCCATCTGCGGGCCTTGGGCCGAGTGCAGCGCCATCAGCACGCCGCCGACCAGGTGGCCGACGAGGATGGCGACGATGCCCCACACCAAATTCAGGTGGAACATCTGCACGCCGAGGGCGCCGGTGACGATGGGCAGCGGGGCGATGTTGCCGCCGAACCAGAGGGTGAACAGGTCACGGGTTTTGCCGTGGCGATCTTCGGGCGGCACATAGCCGATGGTGTGTTTTTCGATGAGCGGGGCGGAGGTTGTTGCTGCGGTAACCATGACGGACTCCAAGGCAATTTGAGTACGTGGACGTACTTCGGTGAGCGCCGCGCGGGGGCGACGCTTTTCTTGTTGGAGTTGATGATGTGCGGTGGATGGGGATAGATAAATTACAAAGATTGTTGTTATAGACGTTAAAAAATGTAGGTCGCCGGGCAGCCGAAAACCCTGTGGGAGCGGGCTTGCTCGCGAAGGCAGAGTGTCAGGCAACATCATTGTCGACTGACACTCCGCCTTCGCGAGCAAGCCCGCTTCCGCAGGGTTTTCGGGGTGTTCAAAATCTTTGTTATTCGCTGATCGTTAGCAGCATCCGTTGCAGCATGGCGTCACAGCCATTCAGTTGTTCGAGGCTGACGAATTCATCCGGTTTGTGGCCCTGATCCATACTGCCGGGGCCGCACACGACGGTGGGAATTCCGGCGGCATCGAAAAGGCCGCCCTCGGTGCCGAAGGCCACTGTGCCGAACTCTCGGGAACCGCAGAATGCGGCGATCAACTCAGCCGCTTCGCTGTGGGCATCCGTCGCCAATCCGGGATATGCCGAGAGTTCACTGAAGCGAATCGCGCTCTGTTCACTCACCGCACGCATTCGCGGCAGCACTTGCTGCTCGGCATAGGTTTTCAGTTCCTGGGCGACGTCGCCTGGATCGTGGGATGGAAGGGTACGGACCTCGAAGTCGAAGCGGCAATCGGCAGGGACGATGTTCAAGGCCTTGCCGCCGTCAATCACGCCGGTTTGTACGGTGCTGAAAGGCGGATCAAAACGCGCGTCTTGATGCTCGGGTGCTTTGAGCCTGTCGCCGATCCGTCCCAGCTCACCGATCAGTTCGGCGGCGTATTCAATGGCATTGACCCCAAGCGGCGCATACGCCGAATGGCACGCGTGACCCTGAATATCGCAGCGCATCGCCAGTTTGCCTTTGTGACCGAGCACCGGTTTCAGCTCGGTCGGCTCGCCGATGATGCACAGCATCGGCTTGACTGGCCGTTGCTCCAGCTCCGCCAGCAACGAACGCACGCCGAGGCAACCGACTTCTTCATCATAGGAGAGCGCGATATGCACGGGCAGCCGCAACGAGGCGTTCACCAAGGATGGAACGAGGGCAAGCACACAGGCAATGTAGCCCTTCATGTCCGCCGTTCCACGACCGTACAACTTGCCATCGCGCTCAGTGAGATCGAACGGTGCAACGGTCCACGGCTGGCCGTCGACGGGCACCACATCGGTATGTCCCGAGAGCACGATGCCCGGCAACTGCGCCGGGCCTATGGTGGCGAACAGATTGGCCTTGCTGCGTTGCTCGTTGTAGACCCGCTCACACGGCACGTCAAAGCTCGCGAGGTAGTCGCGGACAAAGTCGATGAGGTGCAGGTTTGATTCGCGGCTTGTGGTGTCGAATGCAACCAGCGTCTTCAGCAAATCGCGGCTGGTGCTCATCGGTCGTCTCCGGCGACACCGTAGCCGGGGGATTTGTCCGGGGCGAGGGCGCGGTCGATGTAGTCCTGGACTTGTGGGCGATAGGCGTCCCACAGTTTTTCCAACTGGCCGATGGGGTCTTTGTCCGCCCAGTCGACCCGCAGGTTGATGATCGGCCAGGTCAGTTCGCCGACCACCACCATCGCCGCCGAATGCACCGGCCCGGCTTCGCCACCGGCAGCGATGGCGGCTTTCATCGCGGCCAGCAAGCGGTCGGCCAGTTGCCCTTCGCCGTGCTCGAAGGCTTCAACCATGGCTTCAATCACCGAGCGGTCCGCAAGCATGTTGCCGGCGGCGACGCATTGTTCGCCGGACACGGCGTTGTGGTTGCCCAGGGTTTGCGCGCCGCTGAAATGGGCGGTCTGGCCGAGGTGGTCAATCGCAGTGATCTGCCGGTATTGGCTGTAGCCGTTGCGCGTGAGCACTTTGTCCAGCGCTTCGGCTGGGGCGAGGCCTTGCTCCAGGAGGGCGAGGACGTCCGGTCCTAGGGACGGGAGGGTGATGTTCTGTGTGGAGACGGCTCCGACACCCGGCAGCAGCCAGGGGCAGCGGGCGCCGACGGCGATGCTGGAGGAACTGATCGCAATGCCGAGCTGACCGGTTTCGGGGCAACGGGCGGCGATGGAGAAGGTCATGTTTTTTGCTCCTTGGTTTGCCTTGGCAAAGTGGTTGTCAGATCTGACGCCTTCGCGGGCAAGCCCGCTCCCGCAGGGATCTTCAGCGGCCCAAAAATGTGTACACGACGACTGACCTGTGGGAGCTGGCTTGCCTGCGATGGCCGCGACGCGGTCTACCGGTTTATTCGGGAATCACCGCAATCACATCAATCTCCATCAACCACTGCGGCTGCCCTAACGCCGACACCACCAACCCGGTCGAAATCGGAAACACGCCTTTCAACCACTTGCCCACTTCCTGATAAACCGGCTCGCGATACCGCGGATCGATCAGGTAAGTCGTGGTTTTCACGATGTGGCTCAGGTCGCTGCCAGCTTCTTCCAGCAACTGCTTGACGTTGCGCATGGCCTGCTCGGCCTGGGCTCTCGGGTCACCGAGACCCACCAGATTGCCTTCGAAATCAGTCCCGACCTGGCCGCGAACATAAACCGTGTTGCCCGCGCGGACGGCTTGGCACAGGTCGTTGTCCAGGCTCTGGTTCGGGTAGGTTTCCTTGGTGTTGAACATGCGAATACGGGTGTGGGTTGGCGTGGACATTTAAAGCTCCTGACAGAAAAAGGCTTAGGCATTGACCGTTGTTTTGTGGGCGACCGGGGCTTTTTCGGCCTCGCGTTGCGCCGCATCGTGGTAGTCGAGATAGGAACGCTGAATGGCGATGTGATCAGCCACATACTTGGCGTCGTGCCAAACGCCCCAGATAAACGAAGACCCGCGACGCGACTGCCAGGGCAGCCCGAGGAAATACACACCCGGTTCACTGGACACGCCGCGTTGATGTTGCGGTTTGCCCTTGTCGTCGAAGGCGTCAACGTTGAGCCAGCTGTAATCCGTGGCAAACCCGGTGGCCCAGATGATCGAGGTCACGCCGGCCTTGGCCAGGTTGAGTTCAAGAATCGGGTGGGTCACGCAGGCCGGATCGGGGAAGGTGATGCGCGCTTCAGGTTCTTCCGGCAGATCGAGGCCATTGCGTTCGATGTAAGCGTCGGCAGCGTTGAGCAACGCCAGATAATTCTCATCACCACGCGCCAGGTTCTCGGCCAGGTTCGGTTGGAACGTCGCCACACCGCCATTGAATGATTGAGTCAGGCCGACCAGCGTCATTCCGCGATGAGCGAGGCCACGGAAGTCCACGGTGCGGCCGCCATGCGCGCCACTTACCGCGATGGTGACGTGTTCCCGGCCCGGCTTCATCGCCGCCTGGTCCCATTCGCCGAGCACACCCAGCCACCAGCAGAAATCCCGGTTGCGATAGGCGCGAGGAGGGCGGTCGTGGGCGCCGACGGAGAGATAAACCTGCTTGCCGTCACGCTGCAATTCATCGGCGATCTGCACGCCCGACGAGCCGGCACCGACGACCAGAACAGCACCTTCCGGCAATTGCTGCGGGTTGCGGTAATCGGCGGAGTGAATCTGCAGGAACGGCTGATCTTGCGGTGCAATCGGCGGGATGACCGGACGCTGGAACGGCCCGGTGGCGGCGACCACGCGGTTGGCTTCGATCACGCCTTCAGAGGTTTCAATGGTGAATCCCGCGCGACCGACGTTGCGTTCGACCTTCAGCACCTCCACACCGGTGCGGATCGGCGCGTTGAACTTCTTCGCATAGGCTTCGAAGTAATCGGCGACACGTTCTTTGGGCGCAAACGCGTCGGGGCTGAGGTCGTCAAAATCAAGGCCCGGAAAGCGGTCGTGCCACGCCGGACCATTCGCCACCAGCGAATCCCAACGCCCGGTGCGCCAGCGCTCGGCAATACGGTTACGTTCCAGCACCAGGTGCGGCACGCCCAGTTTGCTCAGGTGTTCACTCATGGCCACGCCAGCCTGACCGGCGCCAACAATCAGCGTATCTGTTTTTATTTTTTCAGTGGTCATCTCAATACCCTTCGACGTTGGAGTCAGGTCGCGAGCGGCCTGCCATTTCTTGGGCTCAAGACTAGGGATGACCCTGGTATCGGTAAAATATTATTAAGCTGGCATTTGAGTATAAATAACTGAGGCAGAGCGTTTGACTCAGCGCCTGTTGAACCCCTGCGCCAGGATATGGTTGTATAGTGCAACTATTTTCAGGGGAGGCCTGAAGTGACTGCTCATCCCGCTCTGGTTGAAGAAATCCGCTCTGCCTCGCGCACAATGGTTCGTGAGTTGGGCTTTATGCGTGCCACATTGGCGGCCACCGACTATTCACCTTCCGCTGTACACACACTGTTGGAAATCGAGGCACGAGTGGCCCTGACTGCCGCTCAGCTCGTGCAGTTGCTCGACCTGGACAAGTCCAGTGTCAGCCGCATGGTGGCCAGGCTCATCAAGGCCGGAGAGTTGTTGGAAAGTGCCGGCACCGATGGTCGCATCAAGCGACTGCAACTGACGAAGCAGGGCCGGCGCACGGTTGCTGCGATCCATGCCTACAGTCAAACGCAAGTCAAAACGGCGTTGGACTACTTGAATCCCTCGCAACAACAGGCGGTCGCCCAGGGGCTTTCTGCGTATGCCCATGCCTTGACTGCGCGTCGTACAGGCGAAGGCCAAACGCCGCGCACCTCGGTCGAAATCAGCGCCGGTTACCGCCCTGGAGTGGTTGGGCGCGTGACGGAAATGCATGCCGCCTTCTACGCCAGGCACTCCGGATTCGGGCAGTTTTTTGAGAGCATGGTCGCCAGCGGCGTTGCCGAGTTCGTGGGGCGTCTGGATCAGCCATGCAACAACCTCTGGGTGGCGACAGTGAATGATCGCATCGTCGGCTCGATCGCCATCGATGGGCAGGATCTGGGCAACAACCAGGCCCACCTGCGCTGGTTCATCCTTGACGATGGTTGTCGTGGTGGCGGGGTTGGCCGCCAGTTGTTGCGCGAGGCGGTCGAGTTCTGCGATCGGTTTGGCTTCGAGGCCATCGAGCTATCGACGTTCAAGGGTCTTGACGCCGCGCGTCGACTCTATGAATCGGCTGGATTTGTGCTGACGCAAGAGGAGCAAGGGAGTCAGTGGGGTCGCGTCGTCACCGAACAGCAATTCACCCGCCGCAGGCCCGATGCTCTGTCAGAAGGCGCAAGTCACCATGTGACGCTGTAAACTGCCCACACTTTTTATTCCCTCAAACAAGAGAACCCCATGGCCAACCAAGACATCACCTTTACTCCCGATCCCGACGCGGATTCCATCTCCTCCGACGTTGCCGGCTTCAACGGTATCCTGGTCTCCACGCAGATCCCTACCCGCGCCGATGGCAGCCTGGAACTGGGTGACATCACCCTGCAGAGCGAGTGCACGTTGCAGGCATTGAAGGTTGCGCTGGAGCGCGCCGGCAGTTCCATGGACCGCGTCATGCACCTGACCATCTACCTCACCGACATGGCCGACCGCGCCGCGTTCAATGAGGTTTACACGCGTTTCTTCGCCAAACCGTGGCCGGTTCGCGCTGCGGTTGGCGTGGCTTCGCTGGCGGTTGAAGGCATGCGTGTGGAAGTCACCGCAATGGCGGCCAAAGGCTGAGTTCGCGAGCGTGATACACGACCTGTAGGAGCCGGCTTGCTGGCGATTGAGTAAGCCTCGGTTTTTCAGGAACACCGCGGTGATGCGATCGCCAGCAAGCCGGCTCCTGCAACGATGGCGCTTTTTGGAAAACTGTTCGTTACATCGTCTCGCTGGCGGGTGCCAGGTTGTCCAGCAACCACTCGACAAAACTCCGCGCCAACGGATTGTTCTCGCTGTCCCGATGCGTCAACAACGCCCAGTTCGGCCCGCGAATGGTTTCCTCTACCAACGGTTGCAACAGTCCATCGGCGCGCGCCTGCCGACTCAGTAACTGACTGACCAACGCAATCCCCAGCCCCGCGCACGCCGCATCCAGCAGCAAGCCAGGATCGGAAAAATTCAACCCCTGATCCTTCTGCCCCACGTCGATACCAGCCTCCACGGCCCAATGACTCCAGTCCATTTCGCGCTCGCCGTGAAGGGTGGTGCGCTGTTCGATGGGCACCGCCAACACATCCGGGTGACAGGCCGGATAGAGGCGGTCTGCGTGCAGGACCTTGAAGCTGCATTCGGCCTGGGAGCTGATGTCATCGCGTACCGCGAGGTCGATGGTCTGGGTGGTCATGTCCGGGACTTCGTCGGTGCTGAAAATCCACAAATCGACTTCCGGATGTTGCCGACGAAAATCTCCGAGGCGTGGCAACAACCAATGGCGGGCAAACGTCGGCGTGGTGTTGAGCACCAGTTGGTTGGGTTTCTGGTATTGCCCCAGACGGCGAATGCCGACCGCCAGTTGCTGCAATAGCGCCTGAGTGGTGCTGAGCAAATCGTGACCGGCATCGGTCAGGCTGACACTGCGCCCACTGCGGAAAAACAGCGGCTGCTCAAGGTACGCCTCAAGGGTTCGAATCTGCTGGCTGATGGCCGACTGAGTCAGGTGCAACTCGTCGGCGGCCTTGTGAAAACTGCCCAGCCGAGCGGCTGCTTCGAAGCCGCGAAGGGTGCTGAGCGGCGGCCAATGCTTGAGCATATTGATAAGTTCCTCTAATCACTTTTCTGCAAAATCCATCGTTTGTTCGCCTGTTTTTACGGCCGTAGCATGCATGCCAAGACCGCCAAGGCAGTTTTCATTGAACACAATGACTTAACTAAGGGCTTTTAACATGCAGCAGCACGCACATCAAAACAATGGCTGGTGGATGCCGGCAGAATGGGTAAAACACGCCGCGACCTGGATGGTCTGGCCGCACAACCAGGCACTCTGGGAGTCGGGTTGGCGCGTTACCCTGGCGCAAGTGCAGAACGATTTTGCCGGGGTGGCCAACGCCATCGCCCGTTTCGAACCGGTGAAAATGGTGGTCGATCCGTCGGCGATGGCGAGTGCCCAGGCGCTGTGTGGACCCGGCATCGAGCTGATCGAATTGGAGGTGAACGACAGTTGGTGCCGTGACTCCGGCCCAAGCTTCGTCTGCCACCCGCAACAAGGCCTGGCCGGGGTGAGCTGGCGCTTCAACGCCTGGGGCGGCAAGTCGGCGCACGATCTGGATGAAGGCCTGGCGCGGCGGGCGCTGAATCACCTTGGCTTGCCGTGCTTTGGCACACCGTTGAGCAACGAAGGCGGCGCAATTCATGTGGACGGCGAGGGCACGCTGATCACCACCGAGTCGGTGTTGCTCAATCCCAACCGCAATCCCGGAATGAACAAGGCTGAAATGGAGGAGATCTTCACGCGTCTGCTGGGCGTGAAGAAAACCATCTGGCTGCCGGGTGATCCGGACTATGTGACCGGCGACATGACGGACGGCCATGTCGATGGCGTTTGCGCGTTCGCACGCCCCGGCGTGTTGCTGGTGGATGCCACCCATGACAAGCAGTCGGTGTATGCCGAAGTGGCCCGCGAGAATCGCCGCGCGCTGGAACTGGCCAGCGATGCCCAAGGACGCAAGTTCGAGCTGATCGAACTCTATGAAGCCACTGATGCGGTGGACACCGAAGCCGAAGTGTTCTGCGCTTCCTACACCAATTTCTACATTGCCAACGGCGCAATCATCATGCCGGCCTATGGCATTGATGCCGATAACGCAGCGGCCGAGGTATTGGCCCAGGCATTCCCGGGGCGCGAAGTGGTGCCGGTGCGGATCAATCACCTGGCCCATGGCGGCGGCGGGGTGCATTGCATCACCCAGCAGCAGCCCGCCTGGCCAGTGAAGGGGTGATGCCATGACCCTGATGACGATCGCTACCACCCAAATGCCCTGCACCTGGGACTTGCCCCATAACCTCGATCTTGCCGAGCAGCTGGTTCGTGAGGCGGCTGCGAAGGGCGCTCAGGTCATCCTGTTGCAGGAGCTCTTCGCCACGCCGTATTTCTGCATCGAGCAAAGCCATAAGCATCTGGCACTGGCTGAAGAATACCGCTACAGCCGCGTACTCAAACGCTTTGCCGCATTGGCCAAGGAGTTGGGCGTGGTGCTGCCGCTGAGCTGGTTCGAGAAGGCCGGCAATGCATACTTCAATTCCTTGAGCGTGGCGGATGCCGACGGGCGCCTGCTGGGGGTGTACCGCAAGACCCACATCCCCAACGCCATCGGCTATCAGGAGAAGGAATACTTCAGCCCCGGCGATACCGGCTTCCGGGTCTGGGACACCGCGTTCGGGCGCATCGGTGTGGGGATTTGCTGGGATCAGTGGTTCCCCGAGACCGCGCGCTGCCTGGCGTTGATGGGCGCCGAAGTCTTGCTGTTTCCCACCGCGATCGGCTCTGAACCTGGCTGCTCAGCACTGGATTCACGCGATCACTGGCAGATGACCATGCGCGGTCATGCGGCGGCGAACATCCTGCCAGTGGTAGCAGCCAATCGCGTCGGCCGAGAAACGGCAACCACCGACCCGACCTTGCAAATGAGCTTCTACGGCTCGTCCTTCATCTGCAACCACAAGGGCAAATTGCTCGCCGAGGCCGACCGTGACAGCACCGGCGTGCTGGTGCACAGCCTCGACCTGGCCGCCATGCGCGAAGAACGCCTGAGCTGGGGCATCTACCGCGACCGCCGCCCGGACATGTACGGCGCGCTGTTGAGTCAGGACGGTCGTCACCTTCATGCACACTGGAACACTCAAGGAGTCTGATATGCGTATTCCGCACACGCTATTGCTCGGCGCCTTGGGCCTGGCACTTGCCTCGTCGTCGCTGCACGCCGAAGAGAAAACCCTCAGGCTGTACAACTGGGCCGATTATTTTGCCGAAGACACCCTGAGCCGATTCACCGCTGAAACCGGTATCAAGGTGATCTACGACGTCATGGATGGCAGCGAAACACTGGAAGCCAAGATGCTCGCCGGCGGCAGCGGATATGACTTGATCTTCCCCGGCGATACGGTGGCGGAACGCTTGATGCGCGCCGGCAGCCTGATGCCACTGGATCGCACCAAACTCACGGCGCTGGATGACATCGAACCCGGTTTGCAGAAGCTGCGCCGCCAGTATGAAACGTCGAGTCAGGCTACCGTGCCTTACACGTGGGGCACCATCGGCCTGACCTACAATGATGAGCAGATCAAACAGCGATTGCCGAATGCACCGGTCAACAGCCTCGATATGTTGTTCAAACCGGAGCTGGTCGGCAAATTTGCCGATTGCGGTATCTCGATGATCGACTCACCGGATGAAGTGCTTGCCGTCGTGCTCAATTATCTGGGCCGGGAACCGCGTAGCGCCAAACCCGAAGACCTCGCGGCGGCGAGTGAGCTGCTGATGAAGCTGCGGCCACACATCCGCAAGTTCCAGTCGCAACCGGTGACCGATCTGGTGAATGGCAACCTGTGCGTGTCGCTCGGCTACAGCGGCGACATGACCCAGGCGCAAAGGACGTCAGACAGTGCCGGCAAGCACACGAAATTCGAGTACCGCATTCCCCGTGAAGGCACCACGGTGTGGATGGACACCATGGCCATACCGGTCGACGCCAAACATCCTGAATACGCCTACGCGTTCATCAACTTCGTCATGCGTGCGGAGAACATGGCGGCCATCAGTAACTTCACCGGCTACCCGACTTCCAATGCCAAGGCACGTCCGAGCGTCGATGCGACGATGCGCAACAACCCGGACATTTATCTAGATGAAGCCACTTATGCGCGGCTGATTCCGGGCAAGGACATTCCCCAGTCCGAAATGCGCGCGCGGATGCGCACCTGGACCAAGTTCAAGACGGCTACGGCGAAATGAGTCAATTTTCAAAGGATCACTGCATGTCGACGCGTCGCGATTTCATCAAACAGGTATCGGTACTGGTGAGTGTGGGCGCGGCAGCGTCCTCCGGGTTGGGCCTGATGTTCCTGCCAGTGCACGCGGCGACGCAGGGCCGTTGGCGCATGCCGGATGAGGGCGACCGACACGAGCGGGCCTTCATTGCCTTTGGTGCACAAGAGGCCATCTGGGAAGACTTCACGGCTGACGTGCAAGCGGCGCTTGGTCGGATCGCGCGGAGCATCGCCCGCTATGAGCCGGTCACTGTTTTCTGCCGTCCGCAAGAGCGGAGTCTGGCGGAACAACATTGCGGTACTTCCAATATCGCCTACGTCACCACCGGGCTCGACGATATCTGGATGCGCGATACCGGCGCCAATTTCGTCATCGACGGGCAAGGCGGGCTCGGTGCCGTGGATTTCAATTTCAACGGCTGGGGCGATAAACAACAGCATGACAACGATGCTCGCCTGGCGGCTCAGGTCGCCGACACGGCGGATGCCCGCTATCTGCGCAGCGAACTGGTGGGCGAGGGCGGCGGTATCGAAGTGGATGGTCACGGCACCGGGATCATGACCGAGAGCAGCTGGATCAACCGCAATCGCAACCCTGACTGGAGCAAGGCCGATGTCGAGCAAGAACTGAAGGACCGTCTCGGCCTGCGCAAGATCATCTGGCTGCCGGGCATCAAAGGCAAAGACATCACCGATGCCCATGTCGATTTCTACGCCCGTTTCGTCAAGCCCGGCGTGGTGATCGCCAACCTCGACAACGACCCCGAGTCATACGATTACAAGGTCACCCGTGCCCATCTGGATATTTTGAAAAATGCCACGGATGCCGATGGTCGAAAGCTGCAGGTCCATACCGTGTCGCCACCGCTGAATCCGCGAAAAAGCCAATTCAATCGCAGCAACCCGGACTTTGCGGCGGGCTACATCAACTACTTCGTGATCAACGGCGCGGTCATAGCGCCGGAGTTTGGTGACGAGACGGCAGATGCCAAAGCTTTCGATCTGTTGTCCCAACTCTATCCGGATCGAGAGGTGGTACAGCTGAACATCGACGCCATATCCGCTGGGGGTGGCGGTATACATTGTGTGACCAGTCACCAGCCGTATGCTTCAGTACTACTTCTCGATCAGTAAACAGGTTCGGGCACAAAGTATGAGCAGTCAGTTGGCGCGCATGGCGGATCTGGACAGGCGTTATGCCGTCTGCGAACGCTTCTCTGGCTGCTGGAAGAACTGACTGCGCGAGCACGGTGTTTTGAGTCTCGACAATCGTCTGGAGCCTTGCATGAAAGTAGGCGTGATCTCCGATACCCATGGCTTGCTCCGCCCGGAAGCCGTTGCTGCTTTGCAGGGATGTGAGCGGATCATTCACGCGGGCGACATCGGTAGCGTTGATGTTCTCGATCAATTGGCGTTGATCGCCCCGCTGCATGTGGTACGCGGGAACAATGACCTGGACGCCCCTTGGGCCGAACATCTCGCAGACAGTTTGCGTTTCGATCTCAACGGGTTGGAGACGTTGCTGGTGCATGACATCGCCGATGTCCCGGTCGTACTCGATGTGGCCATCAAGCTGGTGGTCACCGGTCATTCGCACAAGCCACTCATCGAATGGCGTGGCGAACGGCTTTACCTCAATCCCGGCAGTGCGGGGCGCAGGCGCTTCAAACTGCCGGTGACGCTGGCGTTGCTGGAGGTGCTTGAGGCTTCAATTGAGCCGCGTCTGGTCTCGTTGCTGGAGTGATTTTCACAAAAAGAAACGGCTCGTTAAACGAGCCGTCGTTGTGAAGATGCCTGGCGGAGAAAGGTCAGATCAACCTCAAAGATGATCCGCATCAATCACCGCTTTGGCGAACGCCTTCGGATCTTCCTGCGGCAAGTTGTGACCGATGCCGCCGTTGATCAACCGGAACTCGTATTTGCCGGTAAAGCGCTTGGCGTAGTCCTCGGGGTTAGGGTGCGGCGCGCCGTTGGCATCGCCTTCCATCGTGATGGTCGGCACGCTGATCGACGGCGCCGTGGCCAGTTTCTGCTCCAGCGCTTCGTATTGAGGCTCGCCCTTAACCATGCCCAGACGCCAGCGGTAGTTGAACACGGTGATCTCGACATGGTCCGGGTTTTCCAACGCCTTGGCGCTGCGGTCGAACGTGGCGTCATCGAACGCCCATTTCGGCGAAGCCAGTTGCCAGATCAACTTGGCGAAGTCGTGGGTGTTTTTCTCGTACCCGGCGCGACCGCGGTCGGTGGCGAAGTAGAACTGATACCACCACTGCAATTCAGCCTTGGGTGGCAGCGGGTTCTTGCCGGCCGCCTGGTTGCCGATCAGATAGCCGCTGACCGAGACCAGTGCCTTGACCCGTTCTGGCCACAACGCCGAGACGATGTCGGCTGAACGCGCGCCCCAGTCATAGCCACCGAGCACGGCTTGTTTGATCTTCAGCGCATCCATGAAGTCGATGACATCGCTGGCCAGGGCTGCCGGTTGACCATTGCGCACGGTTTTCTCTGACAGAAAATGCGTATCGCCATAACCACGCGCATACGGCATCAGCACTCGATAGCCCTTCGCGGCCAGCAGCGGTGCGACCTCGTCATAACTGTGAATGTCGTACGGCCAGCCGTGCAGGAGAATCACCACCGGCCCATCGGCCGGGCCGGTTTCGGCGTACGCCACGTTCAGCAGTCCGGCCTTGACGTGCTTCAGCGGACCGAACGGGGACGGAGTTGTGTAAGTGGCATCGGCCTTGATTGCGGCTGGCTGTGCAGCGGTAGTCGATTGGGCGTTGGCTGCACCGATCGCGCCAAACAGGGCGAACGCGAGGACCGATGCGCCGACCAGACGGCGGTGGGTTTTACCGTTTTTGTTCTGCAGTGCCATCTTCATAGTGATGTCTCCGTTGCAAGCCGTTGGCCAGGGGTTCTGGCTGATCCCCTTGAAACCTTGGGTGCATTTGAACGCGGTGACGTGTCTGGGCTGTGTCGAATCGCAGGTCGGGTGAAAACTCATGTATCAAGAGGATAGACAGATACACAGTGATACATAGCGGGGCGCAGGAACGACATCCTTCCGCAACGGCGACGACAGCAAAATTCCGCCATCACAGTTACGTTCATTTCCATCCGGTACTCAGGCACTACACAAATCATCTGTAGGAACCGGCTTGCTGGCGATCGCGGTGGGTCAGTCGACAAGATGATCGTCTGAACGGACGTCATCGCCAGCAAGCCGGCTCCTACAGGGGGGCGTACGTCTGGGGAGTTTTGTCGTACTGCAGGACGATAAAGGCTGCTTCCCTCGCTACATTGCCGGTCTCGACTCTCGCATCGACGTTGGCCGTGAATTTATCGAGCGTGTGTCCAAGGAATTCTCTGGTTAGTTGAATTTCATCCGGCACTCAGGCAC